>NZ_QWFX01000007.1:0-77602 GCF_003576285.1 Henriciella mobilis
GTGGTCTGCTCCCTGAAAAGTGGTCCATTATTTGAGTTAGTTCCGGCTTCAGATATGGAGCTGAGACATGGGCAAGAGATCTACGCCTGAAGAGATTATTGCGAAGCTGCGGGAGGTGGAGGTGCGCCTTGCTCGCGGTGAGACGACGGGTCAGGCCGTGCGTTCGATCGGCGTGACGGAGCAGACCTACTACCGGTGGCGCAAGGAGTATGGCGGGCTGCAGGTTGGCCAGGCCAAGCGGATGAAGGAGATCGAGAAGGAGAATGCGCGGCTTCGCCGGGCGATCTCCGATCTGACCCTCGACAACCAGATCCTTCAGGAAGTCATCAAGGGAAAGTTCTAAGCCCTTCACGCAAACGCGAAGCGGTCGATCATGTGGTTGAGACACTCGGCGCAACCGAGCGCCGGGCCTGCCGTGTGATCGGCCAGCACCGTTCCACTCAGCGCAAGCCGCGCGTGCCGCGTCAGGACGAGGATGTGCTGACAGCAGCCATCATCGCCCTGGCGGAACGGTTCGGCCGGTATGGCTACCGCCGGATCACGGCCCTGCTGAGACGGGATGGCTGGCATGTGAACGAGAAGCGCGTCTATCGCATCTGGCGGCGTGAGGGGCTGAAAGTGCCAATGAAACAACCGAAACGTGGACGCCTCTGGCTGAATGACGGTTCGTGCGTAAGACTTCGGCCAGCGCACAAGGGCCATGTCTGGTCATATGACTTCGTGCAGGACCGCACCCATGACGGCAAGGTGTTCCGCATGCTGTGCGTCATAGATGAGTTCACCCGCGAATGTCTCGCCATCCGCGTCGAACGCAAGCTCAACTCGCGTGATGTGCTCGACACGCTGGGCGAGCTGTTCGTGCATCATGGCCCGCCGGAGCATATCCGCTCCGATAATGGCCCCGAGTTCATCGCCACAGCTCTACGGGACTGGCTGGCACGTATCGGCGTGAAGACGCTCTATATCGAACCGGGAAGCCCATGGGAAAACGGATACTGCGAAAGCTTCAACTCCAAGCTCAGGGACGAGTTGCTGGCGAGGGAGATCTTCTATGATCTCAGGGAGGCCAAAGTCCTGATCGAAACCTGGCGGCGGCACTACAACACCGCGCGCCCACACTCTTCTCTGGGCTACCGGCCACCCGCTCCACAAACCATCTTGCCCGCGGCGTTCATACCGCCTTACTGTGACGAGGTAGCGGCATGAACGCCGCTACGTGGAAACCGCCGGACTAACATTACCGGTGGACCACCCCTGTGGGGCAGAGCACCGCCAACCAGAAACATTCCCAATGCGGTCATAAATCCCAGAAAAGGAATATGCCAAACTACATTTCCTAGTGCAGCCATAAACGCGTCCCCCCCCATTTGGCTTTGCAATTAACCAAGATTACAGGAAATTCACGCGCTCAATGTCAAGAAAAATCTCCTTCAGCGGGAATAATCACCATTTTTGATTTTGCTGAACCGGACGCCTTGGAGACCGCATTCACGGGGTGAATAAAGATCCAACCTGAAGGTCTGAGATTACTTATACGGCTAGAAACGACACATAAGCTCACACAGCGCGGTTCGTAGAAAAAGGCCTAAGAGTGCGCTGGAGGCCTTAAGCGCGCGTCAGCGGCCTTCTCTGTCGGTTTGTGCGCCTATCACTGTAGCGTCCATTGCAGTTTGTGCGATTGAGTAACTATAAGGGAGTGTGGCAGTGCGCGGGAAAATCTGGCGGCACTCCGGTTTGGCAGGTTGCGATTTTTCTATGACATCGATGATCCTGGCAGAGCCTCGGGATAGCCTATGCATCGCCGAGGCTCACGCTTTCATCCATTGTCTGACTTCGGATCGAAAAGCTTCGTACATTGCTTTACCCTGCCGACGACATCCAAGTGTGCACGAGAAGTTATCGCCATTGATTAGTTTCTGCGTCGTCACGCTGTGTTTCAGAGAGTATTCCGACCAGCGCAAACGAGGCCCGGCTGCACTCAGCTCCACGGCCTTGCTGGATTTTAAGCCGCTGAATGATTGAAGAGCTGCTTTCGTTTGTGCCTGGATCTTGGCGTCTGTTCCGCATGCGATTGCGCCGTGCAAATGAAAGCCAAACTTTGAGCCTCGCTCCACGGCAAACCAGAAATCAGGAGCATGGCCTCCGAGCCGACGCTTGAGAGTGCTCCTGAGACGATCTTGGAGGTGGGTTGCAAAGCCAGTCTTTGCGAGTTTTGCGCCGTCGATCGCTTTGTCCGAAAGATTTACAGTGAATGGTACGATCGACTGAGGGTTCATTGCCCAGCTGATGAAACAAGACCGAAGGAGGTGAGTGCACTTATCCCAACCATAGACCCTAACTTTTTGCCTGGTCAGCTTCTCCCTCAGTTTGAGCCGTCTCTTCAGAACCTTCTTCTTTTTCGGATCTGGGGACGAGGCCAACCGAGTGATTTGGACTAGTAGGTCATCGAAGGATGTTAGCGGGACTGTAGCGAGCTTGATGTTGATGAGATTCTGCTCGTTGAGAAATTTTTGTGCGAGCGCATCAACTAATACATAGCCACCGCTATCAGTGGCCTCATCTTCTACAATGCTCAGTATTTGAAGGGTTTTTTCGTCTCTATCCAAGCTGGCACGCGGCGGTAGTGTCGGAGATTCAGCAGCGCCGCTCGCGTATTTAGCTCGTTGAGCTTTGAGCTCTTCTTTTTCCAGCGCACTCTGCTTGCGTCGCTTCGCCCGACGCATGCCAGCCTCAAGGTTATTGTCGATTCTCCGTTTAGCTTTTTTGATATCAGCCGGGGTCGGTGTTCGCATGATGGATGCGGTAGCGTTCCACATCCGCGATTGCAAACCCTGTGCTCACGCGAGTTGACTGGGTAGGTCCAATTGCTCGTACCGAACGCTGACAACGAATTCGTCGTAAATCCTGTCCATCATCGACGTGTAGTAGATGTCAGAAATATCCTTCTTGGCTACTGCATGTCCGAGAACAAAGCGTCTGTGGATTGGATTGAAATGTGTGTTGATCAATTCCGTCGACAACGTGTGACGCAAACAGTGGAAGCTCGGATTAGGCGAGCCTCCGACGACACTTGCGACCTTAAGGTTAAAGTTCCGAATGCAGCGAGCGTCTGACAGCTTCTTGCCCTTTGGTGCAGTCCAGCCCGGAAACAGGCGCTCGCTGCCCATAGCTTGCTGTTCGTCAATGTATCGGATGAAACCTAGTCGCTCGAGATCAGGGTGAATTGGCACCCAGCGGTATGCGCTGTCAGTCTTGGTTCCCTTTATTTCGAGGTAAGGCTTCAATCGCTGTACGGGATCGACGAACTGAAGGCTGCTTGGTGTCAGTGCTCCTATCTCCGAAGCCCGCAGGCCGGTGTACAGTGCAATGATCGCCGGCCAATAAAAGTGGTCCTTGATCAGAGTATTGCCAGGTCTGTTTCTGCGAGCTTTGTCGCGGAATCCTGTAAAGACAGGTTGGCTAAATATAAGCCGCAGCTCATCTATGTAAAATGAACGGCGATGCGGTGCTTGTTTAGTCGAGCCACTTACTTTGATGCCATAGAATGGATTGGTAGAAACCAATTTCCTTGTCACCGCCTCGGTGACTGCAGTGCTCAGTGGACCGATGTAATTTGTCTTTACCGTTTTCGCTTTAAGGCGCGGATATGGAGTTTCTCGTCGATTGTTAGCGTCGATCGCTGCATTCAGTGGCAACCCCTTAAAGCGCAAGTCGTAGCGAGCTGGAACTTGTCCCATTAGATCAATAAAGTCGATTGCATCGCTACGGGTGATCTTGCTGAGCTCCTCGTAGCTCATCAATGAGCGCCAGGCGGAACCAGCCGCCTCAAGCTTTTTCAGCATGTCGGTCTTTTCGGGAAATCTACGCTTATAATCCTCGATAGCATCATGAATGGTGAAGTCTCGTTGCTTCCGCTCGGTTTCTTTGCGTCGTCGATCTGACTCGAACTCGATGTCGTTCGAGGCGGCACGCTCGAAAATAACCTTGATCGCTCTCTTCTCAGCCCTAGTGAGAAGGTCCACAGTGTATTCAATAAGCTCGTCCTGGTCAGTCGTGTCCCAGTTGTTCCGTTCCCAAATTTCGGCGGCGAACTCGGCGCTTCTCTCAGGAAGGGTCTGATTGAGCTTCTCAAGCCGATCGTCCCAAATCGACTCGTTTAAGCCGCCAATAATCTTGCCGCCGATATGACCAAACTCACGATTGTCCCGAAGGTCGTTGTCGAAATTGTATTGAGCCAAATAATCAGTATACCACCGTTCGACGGATAGTCGTATCTCTGACCGTTTGGGGACACGCAGCTTTATCAGCTTCTGACGACGCGTAGCGGTATCGATTTTCTTGGATGACGGATCGACCGTTTCGCGCAATTGAGCGCAAATCGATTTGTAGGTTGCCAGCGCTTCGTTCCAGGCAGGCAGCGCTTCTTCGATTTCTGATGTACCTAAACTGACCTGAAATGCCTCAGGAAGATTAGGGTTGGCTCGTCGGTCCTTGGCCGGATAACGACGCCGGAAATATAATCGACCGTTCGGGTTTCGAATGATGTAGGGAAGGGGTTTGGACATCTGATTGTGATGCAATGTGTGTGAAAATATTTCAACACAAGTCACTGTAAAATAACAAGCTTATGTAAATTATAGAGAAAAATGTGTGGTGGGTAAGAATCCCTTCCTCTCCGCCAGCCAGTTTCCCGAAAATCAACGAATTCGAGACGTCCCCGAATAGTCCCGATAATTCCGGGACTTGCCGGCGCTATCAGCGACTGATTTCGGGATTTCCCGTCTCCATTCCGAACCAATTGTCGCCTTTCAGGCAAAAGTCTCCGCGGCCGATTTTTTCAGTCAAGTTTGGCGAGGAATTCCCTGATAATGGCCGATTTACAGGGAATTTCGCGAATTTAACAGGGAATGCCGGATTCTGGCTCCTCCAAATCGCCCGTCACCATTGGGGTTTTGGGCGAAATTCCCTAAACGCAGGAACAGGGAATTTAATTTCAGGAACAGGGAATTTTTCCGAGATAACAGGGAAGCTTCACCAATGGATCAGGGAAGCCGATCAGCCCAGGAAAATCGGTTCCTGATCTTCCCAATTCACCGGGATCGAAATCTTGGAAAGCTGGTAGGCTGAGATGTGAGGCGCCTGGCGTCCTTCACTGATCGCTTCGAGAATTCTCGGCGACAGAAATGCCAGATCCAGATTGTGCGTGATGTAGGATGGCGAAACATTCTGCTCGGCTGCGATGTCGCTGATCGCGCGTCCGGCTTTGATGGCGTCGAGCCAATCCATGGCTTGGACGATCCGACGGATCAGGGCCCGATCGACCTTTCGAGACATGCCAGCATTTTCGAGTACGAGTTTCCGCTCAACGCCGCGGCGGCGTTGCATAAATGGAACGCGGATTGGGTGGGCGCTCTCTTGTCCGGCGGGGTGGATTTCGAGCTCTTTCGGACCAACCACCAGCCGGTCGATCTGTTCCAGCGCTTCGCGCTGCGATGGTGCGACATCAGCGGATTGTTGTCGAACGTCAGGGTGATGGATCAGCGCATTGAACGCAGCCTGTTCCAGCTGGATGGCGGGTAAGCGCAGCTCATCGTCGGCTGAGACATAGTAGCGATATCGCCGCTGCCCTTTTTGAGCATGATGGGCGTAGAACGACCGTCCATTCTCGTCGAACACTTTGCCAGCGAGTGGGGAGGGATTGGCGGCATTCTTCCTTGTCGTCCTGGCCACACGGTTGTTCGCGAGCGTCTCCTGAACCCGGCCCCAAAGCGCTTCCGAAATGATCGCTTCATGCAGGCCATCATAGACCTGGTCACGATGCTTGATCTTACCCCGATAGAGCGGGTTGGAGAGCAGCTGATAAAGATGGCCCGTTGTGAATGGCTTGCCGCCGGCCACACGGCCCGAGGCGAACACATGCTGCTTGGTTCGCAGTCCTGAAGTTTCGGCATAGTCCTTCAGTTTCCGGACTGTGCCTAGATCGACATAGGTCTCGAACAGGGTTCTAATCGTCTCAGCCTCACACTTGTTGATCACGAGGCCGCCATCGGTCTTGTCGTAGCCCAGTGGTAGGACGCCGCCCATCCACATGCCCTTCTTCTTGGAGGCCGCGATCTTGTCGCGGATCCGTTCGGCCGTGACCTCCCGCTCAAATTGGGCGAAGGAAAGCAGGACGTTCAGCGTCAGCCGGCCCATGCTGGAGGCCGTGTTGAACTGCTGGGTCACCGAGACGAAGGATGCGCCTGTGGCCTCGAACCGTTCGACCAGCCGGGCAAAGTCGGCGAGCGAGCGTGTCAGGCGATCGATCTTGTAGACGACGACCATGTCTATGCGGTCGGCTTCGATTTCAGCGAGAAGGGCCTTAAGGGCAGGGCGGTCCATGGTTCCACCGGATATCCCGCCATCATCATATCGCTGCGGCAGAAGCTTCCAGCCTTCGTGTCGCTGCGACCGGATATAGGCCTCACAGGCCTCCCGCTGCGCATCGAGCGAGTTGAAGGCCTGGTCGAGGCCTTCGTCGGAGGACTTCCGCGTATAGATGGCGCAGCGGACCTTTTTCATGTCTGCACACCGAAGAAGCGAGGCCCGGACCACTTGGTCCCGGTGATCTCCTTGGCGATTGCGCTCAGCGATCGCCAGGTCTTGCCGTTCCAGCGATAGCCGGCCTCGGTGATATCGACGGTGTGCTCGACGCCGTTCCATTCCCGAATGAGGCGCTGGCCGCTGCTGGCCGGCAAGGTGCTGTCGGCCGCGGACCCAGCTAGCCGTCGCAGCTTGCGAACAAGCGCCGCCCGTGGCCGACTCGAGGCTTGCCATTGGTTTTCGCAGGTCAGGATCTTCGCCATCATGGGCGAGCGGAGCTTGGGCGGCGGCGCTGAACCGATCATCTCGGTCCAGCAAGCGATGAGGTCGTCTCGCGAAAGACGCTTGAAGTCGGTCCGGCTCACGCCTTGTCTCCGCGCAGCTTGAACCGGGCGGCAGACTTTTCGGTCTTTGCGATCCGGTCGATGACGTAGCCTCGCTTGCGGAGCCGGGTCATCGCAGCGCGGACCGTGTGTGGCTGCCAGGCAAGCAAGTTGGATAGATGTTTGAGGGTCTGGCCTTTACCGGTCAGGGCCGCGACCAGGCGCGCTTCCTTGGTGCCGTCTCTCGGGGCGTCGATTGTGTGTTGATCAGTCATGGCTTGTCTCCTTTGGATTGTGGGCGCGATCATCCGCTCCCACTGAGACAAGCCCGGGCCGATACCGGGCCGCGCTTTATATTGTCGAAGACAGCAATGCTCCGAATGCGCGGCAAGTCCAGCGGCTGTCGAAAAAGCTGCGTGGACTGGTAGCGTGAGGTCGCGCCATGTGGCCGACATGGACGAACTAGACCCAATCCGAGCACTGGTCGTTGAAGCGATGGCCGAGCTAGAGCAAGCGCTGGTCGCTGGTCTGCCGGCGCAGGCGCCGGCGTCAGGCAAGCGCGAGATTGCGCTTAGCCTGGCGGCTTTAAGGGAGCGGATCGAAAATGCTGTACGGAAAATCGAAAAAGCTGAGAGTTTACTTTCTGCCGTCCGCTAGATCCCGAAAGCAGACATTGAGAAGCTTTGCTTTCCTTCGTCCCGCGCTTCCCCGCACTGTCAGACCGTGTTTACATTGTTTGTGCTTTGAGACCCAAGTCTGGACCACTGCCGGTTAGAGTTTTCCGGCTTTTTCACGATGGCCAACTGGTGATGTCAGCGTGATTAATCAGGCTCTTTCGAATATCGCAGCCATTCCCTGCCCACCGCCAATACACATGGTTTCAAGTCCATAGCGGACGTCCCGACGCTTCATCTCATGCAACAGGGTGGCCATGATGCGCACACCGGTAGCGCCAATAGGATGACCAAGGGAAATGCCGGATCCATTTACATTGAGGATGGATTGGTCATCCCAGTCCAGGCTTTTCAGGCAAGCCAGAACCTGAGCGGCAAAGGCCTCATTTATCTCAACCAATCCCATGTCGTGAATTGAAAGGCCGGTCTTCTTGAGCACTTTCCGGGTTGCCGGCACAGGGCCTATACCCATTCTCGACGGATCGCATCCTACCGCCGACCACCCCTTCAGAAAGGCCATCGGCTCGAGTCCGAACTCCTGGAGTCTGTCTTCGGAAACGACAAGGCAGGCGGCAGCGGCATCGTTCTGCTGCGCAGCATTTCCAGCTGTCACGGTTCCGTCCTTCATCAGGACACGCAGCTTGCTTAGAGACGCCGGCGTGCTTTCGGCACGGACACCCTCGTCGCGATCGAAGGTAATCGAATCCCCTTTGCGTTGAGGAACTTCGACGGAAACGACTTCATCATCGAATTTGCCGCTCTCCCAGGCCGCTGCGGCTCTCTGATGGCTCCGGGCCGCGAATGCGTCGGCGTCTTCCCGGGAAATCTGAAAATCGCGCGCCAGGTTTTCGGCTGTTTCGATCATACCGGATATCGGTCCGAAGCGTTCGACGGGCTGAGATCGTTCGCGACCACGGTCCAGTCGGTCGTAAAAGCGGGTGGTGCCCGAACGTGCACCCCAGCGCATATCCGTGGTGTAGTATTCGATATTGGACATGCTTTCGACGCCGCCAGCAAGGACGACGTCGCATGCCCCCGACTCGACCATCATTGCGGCTGTGACGATGGACTGAAGGCCGCCCCCGCAGCGGCGGTCGATCTGCAGCCCCGGTACTTCGATTGGAAGTCCCGCATCAAGCGCTATCCACCGGCCGACGCATGGCGTTTCGCTGTTTGCATAGGACTGCGCGAAGACAACGTCCTCGATAAGCGAAGGTTCGATACCGGAACGTTTCAGGACTTCGCGTGTAACAATGCCGCCAAGCTTTTCGACGGGGACGGGTAGGAGCGATTTTCCGAAGGAACCAACTGGTGTTCGAACAGGGCTGACGATAGCGGCACGTGGCATGGCTTGGGGGCTCCTAAGGATTGCTAGGTGACGTTTCTTTCCAGCGAAGAAGAGTTTGCTCGCCGGCTTCACCGGGCGCGGCGGCTGGTGACTGAATGGCCGAGGGTGTGCGCGAAAGACGGGGAGCGGGAACGGGTTGCTCAAACCCGCCAATATTCGCATACATCCCTCGCTCGCGAGAAGCGGGGCTCTTCTGGGCCTCGTCGAGCGTAAGCACCTTATTGATGCAGGCGTCGAGCGGCACGAGCACCTCCATCCACTCATCGGCTGTCTTGGTCCTGAACCTGGATTCAAGCAGCGCGGTCAGCGCGGGCCAGTGGCCAGTGTCGCGTTGCTCGAATTCAAGAAAGTCAGTTGCATCCATGGCGTGCAAAAAGCGCGCGTAGAATTGTGGTTCGAGAGAGCCGACGGCGACATGGCGACCGTCGGAACATTCATATGTGCGATAGAAGGGCGCTGCGCCGCTGAGGATGTTCTGCTCATATCCAGGCTTCAAGGAACCAGATTGGTACGCGCCCGTGACCATTCCAAGAAGACTGGTCACGCCATCCACGATGGCTGCATCTACGATCTGTCCTCTTCCGGATGAGGTCCGCTCGAACAAAGCTGCCGCAATTCCGAGCGCGAGATAGAGCGCTCCGCCACCAAAGTCGGCAAGCAGGTTGAGTGGAGGCTTGGGTGGCCGACCAGGTTCAGACAGCTCATGAAGTGCGCCGGTCGCGGCGAGATAGTTGATATCATGGCCGGCATGAGAGGCATCCGGCCCTTCCTGTCCAAAGCCCGTCATGCGGCCATAGATTAGGGATGGATTGATAGAGTGAAGGTCGTCCGGACCCAGACCCAATCGCTCCATGACGCCGGGCCGATTGCCCTCGACCACGACATCTGCAATTGCGCAAGCCTGCCTCGCGCGCGCCAGGCCGCCCCGCGATTTCAGATCCAAAACAATCGAGGGACGGCCCCGCTGCAGGACGGGGTTTGGGCCTGTTCCAGCAACACCAGATGGTCGGTCGATGCGGAGGATGTCGGCCCCCATGTCCGAGAGGAGCATGCAGCAAAATGGGCCCGGGCCAATGCTCGCAAATTCCACGACCTTCACACCCTTGAGCGGGCCTCTGACTGTTGTTTGTGAGATCACTCGGATGCTCCAGCTTGTTGCACACCTTGTAAGACCCTGTCACCAGTGCGTCTCTGAGACGAAAGACAGTCTTGATCGCGACAGAGGGACTTTTCCTGAGTTCACCGAAGCCGGAGCAGCTCAGAGACGTTCTATGATTATGGCAGGAGCCATGCCGCCCGCAGCGCACATGGTGACAAGCGCGTACTTGCCTCCTGTCCGTTCGAGTTCGTCGAGCGCGGTGCCGATAAGGATCGAGCCGGTCGCGCCGATCGGATGGCCGAGGGCCATCGCGCCACCATTGATGTTGACCTTGTCGCGCGGCAGGTCGAGATCCCGGATGAATTTTTCAGCCACAACGGCGAAAGCTTCGTTGATTTCCCACACATCGATATCGTTCTTCGTCAGACCGGCACGCTGAAGGGCCTTTTTCGCAGCAGGGACGGGCGCGTTGAGCATCAGGGTCGGGCAGTCACCGACATTGACCGCGGTCACGATCTTGGCCCGCGGTCTCCAACCGTGCTTCTTCGCGTATTCAGGCGAAGCCAAGAGAATTGCGGCCGATCCATCAACCACGCCGGAGGAATTTCCAGCATGGTGAATATGCTGGATATCGACGTCGGGATACTTCTTGTTGATCAGCGACCGATACGTATTGCCCTTGTCATCGACAGGGATGTCCGCAAGAGCGGCAAAGGAAGCTTTCAGGCCCGCAAGACTTTCCCTGGTTGTGTTGGGACGAGGAAATTCCTCGTGATCAAGTGCAACCGAGCCGTCTTCGTTATGGACGGCTACAAGGCTCTTTTCGAACCATCCTTCCGCTATGGCTCTTGTTGCACGTTTCTGACTTTCGACAGCGAGCTC
The DNA here is from genome assembly GCF_003576285.1 of Henriciella mobilis. Classification (NCBI taxonomy): domain Bacteria; kingdom Pseudomonadati; phylum Pseudomonadota; class Alphaproteobacteria; order Hyphomonadales; family Hyphomonadaceae; genus Henriciella; species Henriciella mobilis. The sequence goes on from NZ_QWFX01000007.1 coordinate 10,909, forward strand.
TTCGGTTGCTTCGCGGCTGATGCCCTCAATCGTTGCAATGGCGTCGGCGCACACACCCTGATTGGATTGAGGATGCAGTTCCCGAAGTTGCGGATTGTCCTTGTCCATGAGGGGCAGACGCGTCGGATCTGCCAGTGAGGCCGTGAAGGACATCATGTCAGTTCCGCCGGCAACGACGAGGTCCTCCATGCCTGACATGATCTGACCGGCGCCGAAGCTGACAGAGGTAATGCCAGAGCCGCAAAACCGGTCCAGAGTGACACCAGAGGCTTTCACATCATATCCTGCAAGAAGGGCGGACATCCGTCCAAGGTCCGCGCCCTGCTTGTCCACCTGGGTTGCGCAGCCCCAGATGATGTCGTCGACTTCATCGGTCTTGAGATTGTTGCGATCCTTGATGGCCTTGAGCACGGTCGCGCCCAGTACTTGAGGATGAAGATGGGCCAGGGATCCTTTCCCCACCTTGCCGATCCCTCGCGGGGTACGAACGGCGTCGATAATGTATGCTTCCGGCATATCGAAATCCTCACACAAGGTTTATTTGTATTACCTAGTTACACAAGTGAAAGAATTCGGCAAGCCTAATGGATCTATCTCTGTCATCGAGTTGTGAATGACTTGGCTTTTCCCATAATGGCAGCCCTATCGACCTGTGCAGTGCCTATCGGATTACCGATCTGGCAATATTTCAGCGCGGTTCTGAGGGCCACGGATCGTGGCATATCGAGGGATTCCCAGATCGCCTTGACCGATCCGGCTGTTGCAGCCGGTGGCTTGGACGCAATGATTGCCGCCAGTTCCGCCGCGCGTGACCATAATTCCTCATTTGGAGTAACCTCAGAAACAAGACCGAGCCGCAACGCGGTATGCGCCGAAATGCGCTCGTCATTTCCAAGAAGGGTCATCCGCATGACGTCGCCGAGCGGCATTCGGTAGGTGGCGCCGATCGGTTCGAGCGCCGCCGTCATGCCATAGGTGACATGTGGGTCGAAAAAGGTTGCATCTTCAGAACAGATTACGATGTCGCTCTCATTGATCCAGTAGAACGCCCCGCCGGCGGCCATTCCGTGTACGGCGCAAATGACAGGTTTCCAGCAACGGTTGGACTTCGGACCCAGCTGTTCTCCTGGATCTTCGGCAACCCAGATATCGTCATGCATCACAGCGCCGCCTGGCTGGTTTGCGGCCTTGACGTCGACCCCACTCGAAAACGCCCGACCCGGCGCAGCGCGCAACACGGTGCAGTGGATATCACTCGTTTCGGCAATATGACGCCAGACTGTGGAAAAGTCGGACATCATCTGCCGGGTGAATGAGTTCATCGCGCCAGGCCTGTTGATGGTAACTGTGGCGACGTGATCATTCACCTCGAACAGGATTGTTTCAAATTTCATCAGGGACTCCCTTGGATTTCTGTTCTGTTATTCAGATTGACATGATGCCTTCAAAACGGGAAGTGTTAATTGACCTAGTTATATAAGTGGGTAATTATGCGTAAAACGCCAAGGAGGGTAGGCAAGCATGAATTTCGACCTTGCTGAAGAGCAGAAGATGCTGGCTGAACAGGCCAGAGGCCTGCTTGCCGAGCTATCCCCGCCGGACCGGCTTCGCGAGCTTATTGATGGCAACGCAGAATCGGACGAGCAGCTCTGGCGCGCCGTCGCAGAGCTTGGCTTTCTGGGAGCGAGTATTTCCGAAGAGTATGGCGGCCTCGGCCTTGGTGCTCTGGACCTTGGCGTCATCAGCGAGGAGATGGGGCGCGCCGTTGCTGCAGTGCCCTTCTATGCGTCGATTGTCTGCGCCGCAGACGCGATCCAGACATTCGGGGGCGCAGATCAGAAAGAGGTCTGGCTTCCGCGTCTTGCATCTGGTGACACCGTCGGAACCCTCGCGCATGCTGAGGGGCGCCAAGGTTGGTGGCCGCGCGGGGCAGGGGTCAGCTTTGAAAACGGTACAGTATCCGGCATCAAGACACCTGTCGGAGACGCTGGCCTTGCGGAGATGGCGGTTGTCTACTGCAACGTTAAGGGAGTGCCCGCACTCGCGGCGGTGGACCTCACTTCAGATCGGGTAACGCGCCGGAAGCTTGATTCCTTCGACCAGCTTCGCGCCCATTTTGCGATCGAATTTCATGACGCGCCCGCCTCCTTGCTGGATGCAAGCGTGGACGACGAGGAAGCGATCCGATCCCTGATCGACCGGATATCGGTGCAGACGTCCTTTGAAGCCGTTGGTGGCGCAGAAGCCTGCGTCTACATGGCCCGAGACTACGCTATGGATCGCCAGATTTTTGGACGACCCTTGGCCAGCTACCAGGCAATCAAGCACAAGCTCGCCGATATATTGGTAGCAACCGAATTTGCTCGTTCCAATGCATTCTTTGCGGGTTGGGCTTCAGATAACTCGCCGGATGACCTCGCCGTGGCAGCCTCTGCCGCACGCCTGAGCGCAAGCAACGCCTATGAGCAGGCAGCTCGTGAAAACCTACAGATACATGGCGGCATCGGCTATACATTCGAGGCCGACTGTCACTTTCATTATCGCCGCGAACGCACGCTCGCGCTCACACTCGGGCCGCGCCAGTATTGGGCTGACAGGCTTGTCGGCCAGATTCCGGGCAATCAGATGGAGGCCGCTTGACATGGATTTCAACGACACGGCTGAAGAGGCCGAATTCCGGTCTGAGGTCAAAGCCTGGCTCGCCGCGCACGCGCCAGCACACGAGTTGCCGGACGGAGCCGTGCTGGACGACTCCGAGGAAGTGGCGCGGGGCAAGGCTTGGCAACGGGAGCTATATGATGGCGGCTATGCCGGTATCCTGTTGCCGAAATCGCTTGGTGGGCGCGGCGGAACGATCATTGAAGCCGTTGTGTTCGATGAGGAGGAGCGCAAGTACAATCTGCCAAAAGGTCCATATATAGGCATCGGCCTTGGCATGGCGCTCCCGGTCATCGGCAAGCATGGTACTGAAGATCAGATCCGAAAGTTTGTTGAGCCCACGCTGAAAGGCGAGCTGACCTGGTGCCAACTGTTTTCCGAACCAGCCGCAGGCTCGGATCTGGCGGCCGTTCGCACGCGGGCGATAAAGGATGGGGATGCCTATGTAGTGAACGGTCAGAAAGTCTGGTCGTCCTGGGCGCACCATTCCGATTGGGGTATTCTCGTCGTGCGTACCGATCCCAAAGTGGTCAAGCACAAGGGGCTTACTTTCTTTGTTCTCGATATGAAGTCGCCGGGCGTGGATGTGCGACCCATTCGTCAAATTTCCGGCGCATCCGACTTCAACGAAACCTTCCTTACCGATGTCCGAGTACCAGAAGACTGCAGGATCGGAGCGGAAGGTGAGGGCTGGGCCTGCTGCATGACGGTGCTGATGGGCGAGCGGCTCAATCAGGGTGAAGAAGGGCGGATCGAGGAGCTGATGCAGTATGCGGCGCAGACGCCGCGGGATGGGGCCACAGCGCTCGATGATCCAGCTGTTCGCCTCTCGCTTGCAACCGCATATGCAGAAGAGCGCGCTGCGAAGTATTTCCAGGCGCGTCTGCGAACCATGGTGTCACGCGGTGAAAACCCGGGGGCATTAGCGTCGATGATGAAGCTCACCTATGCAAGCCGTCTCCAGAAGACGTCAGGACTGGCGATGGAGATTCGAGGCACAGATGCACTCGCGCCGGATAGTGACGCCGTCGCCACGAGGGAAATCTGGCATGACTATATCTGGTCTACTGCCCTGCGTATCGCAGGCGGTGCCGATGAAGTGCTTCGAAACCAGATTTCCGAGCGGGTTCTTGGCATGCCGGGAGAAATGCGCGCCGATAAGGGCGTACCGTTCGATCAACTGAAATAAAATACAACATTCAAGCCTTGCCCCTTTTCAGAAGGTGCACTTAGTTATATAAGAAATCGGGAACGCGGTTTTAATGGTCCCGGAGGCTCACTCATGTCATTTCTATCGGACCTGCTGAATGGCGTTCTCGATATTGATCATTCTAAAGATGTCATCGACTATGAGGGCCAGTGGTACTCATGGGGTGATCTTGCGCGAACAATCAGGGCAATAAAGGCCGAGCTTGACGGGCTCGGACTCGGCGAAGGGGCCAGAATAGGGGTTTTTGTTCGTAATCATCCCGATGTGCTGGCCGGTGTATTAAGCGCGGTCGGGATTGATGGGGTTATGGTCTCGATCAATCCGATGCTCCCGGAAGACAAGCTTAGGGCAGACCTCGAGAGCCTGAATCTTCCCGTGGTCATCGGAACCCGCTCCGATCTCGAGCGGCCGGGCATCCTGCCCGTGCTCAAAAAGGCGGGCACAGCGGTCATAGAGACAAAATCCGTGCTGAAGGGGGCGGGTCTGAAGCCTGGATTTGAGCGGATAACAGGCACACAAACAGTCTATACCCAGCCGGGCGTCATCATCGAAATGCTGACAAGTGGTACGACAGGTGCGCCCAAACGTATCCCTTTGAAGCGCGATGCTTTCATCGAGAGTTTTCGGTCTGCCATGTCCTATGAGAAGGACCGCTCACCCGATGATCCGCCACAATTGCGAAGCGGCGTACAGCTGCTGACAAATCCTATGGCTCACATTGGTGGGCTTTGGGGCGCGCTCAATACTATACTCGGTGGACGCAAGCTCTGCATTGTCGAAAAGTTTTCGGTCGAAGCTTGGGTCGACGCTGTGACCCGGCACCGTCCGGTGGTCGCTGGCGCTGTCCCGACCGGACTGCGAATGATCCTCGACGCAAACTTGCCGGCGGATGTTTTCTCCAGCCTAAAAGCCTTGCGAACAGGTGCGCAGCCACTTGATCCGGCCATCACGCAGGAATTCCTTGACCGCTACGACTTACCGGTTCTCCAGAATTATGGGGCGACGGAATTTTCGGGTGCCGTGGCCGGGTGGTCGCTCGGTGCCTTTCGTAAGTATTACAGGGACAAACCCGGTAGTGTCGGTCGGTTTCAGCCAGGTGTGACAGGACGTGTCGTCGATCCTGAGACTGGTGAACTTCTCAAGCCCGGCGAAGAGGGCGTTCTGGAGATGAAGGCGCGCCAGTTCGGCATTGGCGACAAATGGCTAAGGACGACTGATCGGGCCGTGATCGACGAAGACGGATTTCTTTTTATAAGAGGCCGGGCTGACAACGCCATTATCAGGGGCGGATTCAAGGTCCATCCGGACGATGTCGCCGCGACCCTGGAAAAGCATCCGGCCATTCGGGAAGCAGTCGTCGTAGGTATACCCGATAGGCGCCTGGGTGCTGTGCCGGTCTGTGCGGTTATGCTCAAGAAAGGCGCGTCAGTACCAAGCGATGACGAGCTCAAGGCATTCGCTAAGGAACACCTCACTGCCTACCAGGTGCCCGTGCGATGGAAGGTCGTCGAGGACGTTCCGCGCACTCCGTCCCTGAAGCCGGCTTTGCCTGGTGTCCGGGACATGTTCCTTGCGGCTGAAAACGATCACGCAAACGTATAAAACAGGGAGGCCCGAGATGGCCAAGAGCAAGTCTGACATCCTCGAAAGCGAAGAATGGCAAAAGGCCACCGAGTACGAGATCACCGATGAAGATATCGAGCGGCAGAACCAGTTGCTTGGTTTCATGTCGCCTTCGAAACATCGCGAGTACAACCAGACCGCAACGGTCGACAATATCCGTAACTGGTCGCATGGCTGCGGGGACGACAATCCGCTCTTTTGCGATCCGGACTATGCGAAGGGAACGCGCTGGGGCGGCGTGATCGCGCCTGGGATGATGATTGGTTCGGTAAACTCGCCAATGAAAGGCGACCCGACGCCCGACCATATCAAGAAGTTGAGAAAGTCACTCTTCCGCGGCATCCACGTTTTCGTGTCAGGCTCGAAATGGGATTTCTATCGGCCGATGAGGCCCGGAGATACGATTTACTCGTACAATGGCGACGAGACATGCGAGGTAAAAAGTTCGGAGTTCGGCGGACGATCTGTAATTTGCGTCCGAAAGGATGTGAAGGTCAATCAGAATGCGGAGGTAGTGGCCGTCTATCGAATTCTCCGTATTCTGACAGAGCGCAAGACTGCGAAGAAAAAGGGCAAGTATAGCCATATCGAACCTGCAACCTATACCGATGAGGATATTGCCGCCATCGATGCTGTTTATGAGCAGGAACAGGTGCGTGGCGCTGTGCCCCGCTATTGGGACGATGTGGAGGTCGGTGACAGTCTCGGCAAAATGGCCAAGGGGCCGCTGACTGTCACGGACGTTATCTGTTTCCATTCCGGAGGCTACGGATTTGTTCCGTATGCGCCGACGGTCGGTCGGCTTGCCTACAAGAACAGACAGCGCATTGCGCCCTTTTACATCAAGAACGAGCAGGGAATTCCCGACGTTGCCCAGCGCCTCCATTGGGATCCGGTCTGGGCGCAGGCAATCGGTAATCCGATGGCTTATGATTACGGCGTCATGCGTGAAAACTATCTCTTCCACTATCTACAGGACTGGGCCGGAGACGATGGGATCATCACGCACGTCCATGATGAAATCCGGAAATTCAACTATATGGGCGACACCCAGTTCATCACGGGTGAAGTTGTCGGCAAGCGCGAGGAAAACGGCCAAGCGCTGATCGACGTTATGGCGCAGTTTGTGAATCAGCGCGATGAGGTCACCGTCAAGGCAACAGCAACCATCGCGCTGCCCAAGAAAGGTAGAATGGCGATGTATCCGGAAGTTCCGGCTGACCTTGCTGAAGAAGCGGCGCGAATGATGGCCCGCCACTGGGAACTGTCAAAGGGATGAGCGACGAGAAAACGGTCCTCGTTGAAGACACTGATGGCGTCCGGATCATCACGTTGAACAGGCCAGACCGGCTCAACGCTCTTAACGATTCCATCATGGCGCCGCTGGCGGATGCGACGCGCGAGGCGGCTCAGGACCCCGCTGTTGGGTGTGTCGTGATCACAGGTGCCGGTCGGGGCTTCTGTTCGGGCGGCGATCTTAAAGGTGACCGGGCGCCGGCTGATGTGACACCGGAACTTGGTGGTCCTGTGGAGCAGGGACACGCTAGATTGCGGTCTCATATGGAAACGCCACGTCTTCTGCACGAAATGGGCAAACCGACCATTGCCATGATCAATGGTCCAGTCGCGGGCGCTGGTATCGGCATTGCGGGTGCCTGCGATCTTCGCTTCGCGGCCCAGTCCGCAACCTTCCTGTCGGCATTTGACCGGATTGGGGGGGGCGGCGACTTCGGTTCGACCTGGTTCTGGACCAAGATCCTCGGCACAGCGAAGGCGCGTGAACTTATGTTCATGGGCGAAAAGTTCGATGCGGACGCCGCGCTTGCGTTCGGGCTCTATACGCGGGTCTTTCCGGACGAAACCTTGCGCGAGGAATCGCTCAAGTTCGCAAAGAAAATGGCGGCCGGGCCGCGGATGGGCTGGCGCTACATGAAGGCGAATCTCAATCTCGCCGAGGATGCGCAGTTTGAAGCCCATCTCGACCAGGAAAGCCTTTTCATGGGCCTGTCGACGCAAGCGACGGCTCGGATCTACAAGGCCATGAAAAGCGAAAAGCCGTGACGGATTTCGAGGACATTCGAGTCAGTTGCTACGACGTTGAGGCAACGGTCACGGCCAGCCGGTTTGACGGACGGAATGAGCTGCGCGACCACGCTCTCGCCGAACTTCGTGAACCGCTCGATGCCTTCTGGACACGCCGCGCGACGAAAATCACCGGGAGATAGGTATGGATCTCAGCTATGGTCAGGCTGCGGAAGCGTTTCGCAAGGAAGTTCGCGCTTTCATCAAGGAAAGATGGACGCCCCAGTCCGTCGAACGAAGTGACATGAAAGCTTATGTGGCTGCCTTCAGAAAAGCGGCAACTGAAGCGGGCTACCTCTACCGGGCAATTCCAAAAAAGTGGGGCGGTTCGGAACAGTCTCCCGATGTGATCAAGGCGCAGGTCATCCGAGAGGAATTTACCCGGGCACGGGCGCCTATGGAAGTACCGGGCAACGGCATGAATATGCTGGTGCCGACCTTGCTGGAGCGCGGAACCGAAGAGCAGAAAAGGCTGTTCATACCGCCGACTATGGCAGGGGATTATATATGGGGACAGGGCTATTCAGAACCGGGGACTGGTTCTGATCTGGCGTCCGTCAGAACTCGGGCTGAACTGGTTGGTGACAAGTGGATCATCAATGGCCAGAAGATCTGGACGAGCCAGGGCGGCAAGGCAACACACATGTTCGCGCTGGTCCGCACGGAGCCAGATGCCGGTAAGCATGATGGTATTTCCTATCTTCTGATTGATCTGGATCAGCCCGGCGTATCACGCCGACCCATTCGCCAGATGACAGGCGAGAGCGGCTTCTTTGAATTCTTCTTTGATAATGCCGAAACACCTGCAAGTTGGATTGTCGGCGAACGTGGGCAGGGCTGGAATGTATCGCGTACCACGCTGAAGCACGAACGCGCGTCGATCGGTTCCGCGGCAATGCTCGGCAATCAATTTGAAAAACTGGTCGAGCTTGCCAAGGAAATGACCCGCAACGGGCAGCCGGCCATCAAGGACCCCGAAGTCCGCCAGGCGCTAACGCGGATCGAGGGCTGGGTCATGTCTCACCGATATTCATCATACCGGATCATGTCGAATGCCATTCATGGCGACGAGGCAGGGATAATCTCGCTGATGATGAAGCTTCTTCTGACGGAAATCGGTCACGATATCGCTCTGACCGCGCAGGATCTCATTGGTGATGAGGGCCTTGTCGAGCCAGCGCCAGCCGGCACGCGTGGGCGCGGCCCTGAAAAGTGGCTGGATCAGATCATGGGCTCGCTTGGCAATTCGATCGCTGGCGGCACGACCAATATACAGCGAAACATTATCGGGGAGCGGGGCCTCGACCTTCCCCGCGACCTTGCCATGGAGCGAGGCCAATGAGATTTCATCTCGACAGCGATCAGATCGCCATACAGGACACGCTCTTCGGTGTGGTCTCAGAAGTCCTGACTCGTGAAAAACTCGATGCATTCATTGATGGCGAAGGTGATTTCGAACCCGATAGCTGGGCTGCGGTCAGCGAGCTGGAATTTTTCGGCCTTATGGTACCTGAGGCGCTGGGCGGATCGGGCCTTGGCCTCCTAGAGGCAGCCCTCGTATCGGAATCGCTTGGACGTGCTGCGGCCCCGGGGCCATTCATCGGTCAGTTCCTGACTGCTATCGCCCTCTCATCCACAACCAATGAGACGGCGAGGGATGCTTTTCTCGATGGGGTGGCCAAGGGTAAAACAATCTCGACATTTGCATTTGGCGGCAACTGGTTGCCGGAGAGTTGGAGTGTCGAATCGGATGGAAAGAGCGCTCGCGGCGAGGTGCGTTTTGTGCCTTCGGCGAACGCGGCCAGTCTCTTCCTGACTGGCACAAAGAATGGCGGGATCGCGCTCGTTGAAGCGGGCGACGAGGTAGCCATAAACCGTCATCGATCGACTGATCGCAGCAGGCCTGCATCAGCGGTTAAGTTCGATGAAGCTGCCGCCCACACTCTGTTCGAGCCGGGTGATCCATTGGTCCAGCGCCTCTTTGATGCGGCGCTGGTCCTGATCGCGGCTGACGCGCTCGGCGGCGCGCAATACTGCACGGATCTGTCGGTTTCCTATGCGAAGGAGCGTGAGCAGTTTGGTCAGCCGATTGGCCGTTTTCAGGCCCTGAAGCACCAGTTGTCGACTATGGCGCTTAACGTGGAGCCGTCTCGCTCGCTCGTCTGGTATGCCGCGCATGCCTGGGACGAGGAACAGAAAGATGCATCTCGCACGGCTGCGCTGGCAAAGGCGCACTTGTGTGATCGTTTCGTCGAGGTGACCCGCGACGCCATCGCGACGCATGGCGGTATAGGTTACACGTGGGAATACGGACTGAATATCTGGTTCCGGCGATCGGTCTTTGACCGGGCTGTGCTTGGCAGTCCCTCAGTCCATCGAGAGCGCGCCGCTACGCTTGCCGGTTGGTAGTCAGTCCACAGGAGCAATCTGGTATGATCGAGCGGCGACATATTCGCGCTCTAGTTTCGAAATAACGTCTTCGACGGAAAGAATGTCGTCGACCAGGGCGGTGCTGTGTCCACCACTCCAGACGTCTCGCCACGGCTTCACTCCATCTGGTAGGATGTAACGGGCGTCGCCTTTGCCGTTCGGGTCGATTCCATGATTGGTAAGCGAGGGTTTGAGGAAATTCGCTCCAATCCCAACCAATCTCTCAGTCCAACAGACGTCCGATAGTGATGCTTCTGCCAGCATTTGCTTGTGACCCGGTGGCACACCCGATTCCTTGGTCGCGATGAAGCGGGTACCCATGCAGACCATGTCTGCTCCAAGAAGCTCGGCGGCCGCGATGCCTTCACCACTGGCGACACCGCCTGCCAGCTGGATAATTCCGTCGAAGAAGCGGCGGACTGCGGGCACAAAGGCGAAGGGGCTGAGCAGGCCGCCAAGGCCGCCGGCACCTGCGCAGACCAGCATCAGTCCATCGACGCCGACAGCGACCGCCTTCTCGGCCTGTTCGACTGTCGTTGCATCGTGAATGACGATGCCCCCCCAATCATGCACCTGTTTGACGAGCTCGGCCGGGTTCCCGGCATTGCTGGTTATGATTGGTAATCTCGACGCTCTGCAGACCGAGATCTCATGTTTGAGCCGGTCAGCGGGCTTGTGGCGGGAAACATTGATATTGACCGCAAAGGTTGGCGGTGACCCGCCTGCGTGGCGGAGCGCTTGCTGAAAGTCGAGCAGCTCCTCGACCCAGGCGCGCAGACCGCGATCCTGCGCTGCATTGTGGGTAGGAAAGCAACCGATAATGCCGGCTTCCATACAAGCTTTTATGAGCGCCGGAACAGAAGCAATCGACATGGGGGCGGCCATAAGAGGTAAGCGTAGGCCAAATTGCGCTATTCTCGACGACATTCCCCATATCCTTCTTTGATAGACAATTATATAACCAAGTCATATAAGTATGTCGAATTTCAGGGAGCTGCAAATGGCCTTCAAGACACGTATTACCGAGCTTCTCGATATCGAGCACCCAATCGTACAGGGTGGCATGCAGAGCGTTGGCGTCGCCGAGTTGGCCTCAGCAGTTTCAAATGCTGGAGGACTGGGCATCCTCACTGCGCTAACCCAACCGTCTCCCGATGCGTTGAGAGAAGAGATCGATAAATGCCGGTCGATGACGGACAAGCCATTCGGCGTGAACCTGACCGTTTTTCCCACGATGAACTCTCCTGACTATGCCGCCTATACGAATGCCATCATCGAGAGTGGTGTGACGATTGTGGAAACGGCCGGAACGTCAGCGGTGGCCGAATTTTGGGACATGATGAAACCGCACGGTATTCGCATCCTGCACAAATGCACTTCGGTGCGCCATTCCCTGTCTGCTGAGCGAAAGGGTGTGGATGCTATATCGATTGATGGTTTTGAATGCGCGGGACATCCCGGTGAAGATGATATTCCCGGCCTTGTTCTTATTCCCTGCGCTGCTGATCAGGTCAAAATTCCCATGATTGCCTCAGGCGGTTTTGGGGATGGACGGGGACTGGTTGCTGCCTTGGCGCTTGGCGCCGACGGCATCAATATGGGGACGCGTTTTTGCGCAACCCAGGAAGCGCAAATCCATCCCAATGTGAAGCAGGCCTACGTCGACAATGACGAGCGCGGCACGCATCTGATTTTCCGCAAATTCAAGAATACGGCTCGCGTCGGCAAGAGCGAGGTGTCAGACGAGGTTGTACGTCGGCTGGCAGAACCGGACTCGAAGTTCAAGGACGTAGCAGAACTTGTTGCCGGCTCTGCAGGACGCGAACTTCTGAAAACGGGAGATCTCTCGAAGGGCGTCTTTTGGGCAAGCATGGTCCAGGGCCTGATCCACGATATTCCGACAGTTCAGGAACTTGTAGACCGGATCATTGGCGAGGCGGATGCCATTCTCGATGACAGACTCGTCAAAATGAGAGCATCACGTCATTAAAAGGTTTCTATTAGTTATTATAATTTCGCCTCGTGGCTGATATTATTATAATTAGCCCTTTAAAAGGTACCTAATTACGTAGTGTTCCTTATTCCGGTTTTGGGGGGGCGTGCTTACTCTTTCCGGTGTCATCTGACTGTCTAAGGAGAAAGCCGATGAGACCTTTCGTGTTCAGCTGCGACGCGCACATTGCGGAGCCCCCCGATCTCTTCACGCGTGCCATGCCGGATTCGCTTAAACAGTATGCAATCAATGGCCAGAAAGATGGTGACTACAGGATTACGCGGATCGGAGATCAGGTCATCCTGAAGGTCAAAGCGAATTTTCATAGCCACAAGACCGGCCAGAGCGATGCCGGATTTGCTCAGCAGGCGATGTCAAATGAAGTCGATACAACACGGCGAGGCGCTCGCGACCTGAATCTGCGTTTTGAGGATATGGACCGAGACGGGGTTGATGCTGAACTCGTCTTTCCGTCTCTCGGCCTGATGCTACCACGAATAGCTGACCGCGACGGTCAGCGCGAAGCTTGCAAGGTCTACAATGACTGGGCCTGGGATTATTGTTCAGAGTCCGACGGGCGCTTGGTGCCCGCCGCCATGATCCCCTGCATCGATTTTGAAGATGCCCTCGTTGAATGCAAGCGCGCCGCCGCCATGGGCTATGCAGCCTTCTGCCTCTGGGAGGGCATGAACAATTACAATGACCCGCGTTGGGACCCGATTTTTGCCTTTGCCGGCAACCATGGCATTCCGCTTGTATTCCATACTGGCGTCGGCGTGACAGACATAAGGGCCCTGAAAGGGCCGGGCAGTGCCATGTTCAACTATACCCGCCAGATGAATGACGCGGTCGACATCATTGCCCAGCTGGTGGCTGGAGGCGTCTTGGACCGTAACCCGAACGCCCATATCCTTTTTGCCGAGCATTCTGCGGGCTGGCTGTGGGGGTTGGCCGAGCGGATGGATGAGATTTATCACGGGCACGCCCCCGTTGTGCATCCGAAGCTGTCGAGGCTGCCGAGCGAAATCATCCGCGACCAGGTTCATTGCGCCCTGCAGAATGACGTGGGATCAGTCGCAACCCGGAAAGGGGTCGGCGTTGAAGCCCTGTTGTTCGCGACCGACTATCCTCATTCTGAAGGGACATTCCCGTTCTCCAGAAATGTTGTGCAGCGGATGATGGAAGAAAATCCGGATGCTAGTGCAGATGATTTTGTGGCCATTCTTGGCGGAAACGCCGCAAGGCTTTTCAAGAGAGCAGGTCTGGAGTCGCAAGTCGCCGCGCGAGCAGCTGAGCTAGCCTGATTGTCAGCTCGAACGGGGAGGTCGTGACAATTGAAAACGTTCCGAGCCAGCGGCATCCGTGGACTGTTTGCCGGGTGGCACTGGCTCCGAACGTTAGACGAGCCTTGAAGTGTGACCAGCCCAGTAGGCTTCGCGAATTTTCTTTTTGTAGAGCTTGCCGTTCTCGCCACGCGGCAACGATGCCGCGAAATCGATTGATCTCGGGCATTTGACCGTTGACAGATCCGCCCGGCACCATTCGATGAGCGCGTCAGCAAAGTCTGGGTTCGCATCCGTTGCATTGACTGGCTGAACTACGGCTTTCACCTCTTCGCCCATCTCAGCATTCGGCACGCCGATTACGGCCGCGTCGAGCACGCCCGGATGGGAAATCAGCCTGTCTTCGATTTCCTGCGGATAGATGTTTACCCCGCCCGATATGATCATGAACGATTTGCGGTCGGTTAGGAACAGATATCCGTCTGAATCAAGATAACCGACGTCACCCAGTGTCGACCAGCCGGGGTGATCTGGGTGACGTGCCTCGCGGGTTTTCTTGTCGTCGTTCAGATATTTGAAGTCCCAGCCACCCTCGAAATAGATAAGTCCTGGTTCGCCGGCGGGCAGCTCCGTTCCATCATCCGAGCAAATGTGGATCGTGCCCCAATTGGCCCTGCCTACGGAGCCCGGCTTTTTAAGCCACTCTTCAGATGTGATGGATGTCGATCCGTTGCCCTCCGAGCCACCATAATATTCCAGAAGAATGGGACCGAGCCATTCGATCATCTGGTGTTTGATGTCGACAGGGCAGGGAGCGGCCGCGTGGATGAGTGTTGTCAGGCTCGACACGTCGTAGCTCAGCCTTTCCTCTTCCGGCATGCGCAGCATACGGACGAACATGGTTGGCACCATCTGGGTGACTGACACCTTGTATTTTTCGATTGCCGCAAGCGCACGATCGGGCGTGAATCGCTCCATGACAATTACCGTGGCCCCCAAGCGATGGCATGAGGTCGAAAACGCCAGCGGTGCGGTATGATAAAGCGGGGCTGGACTGAGATAGACGGTATCCGGTCCTATGCCGTAATTCTCCCTCGCCCTTTCGGCGAGCGGGTGAGGCGCGGTTGCGGGGCCGCCTGACAGAGGCTGGCGAATGCCCTTCGGCTTGCCGGTGGTGCCCGATGAATAAACCATGTGGAATCCGGCAGTTTCATTCGGAAGCGGATGCGAAGGCTGTCCGGAGATCGCGGCATGCCAGTCATCACTGCCCGCGAGGCTGACATTGATCGAGAAGACATGTTCTACGCATTCGGGAAGATGGTCTTCGGCCAGGTTTCTGGCGTGCTGCACGTCTGCGCTTGTGACCAATACCCGTGCTCCGCTGTCGGACAGGATGTAGGCGGCTTCGTCTGCGTTGAAGGATGTTGAAATGGGAGCAATATAAAGGCCGATGCGCTGGGCGGCCCAATAAACTACAAAATAGTCGACACCGTTCTTCAGGAAGATGGCAATCGTGTCGCCGGCATTGAGGCCGAGCTCTCGAAGAAGATGGGCGGCCTGATTTGCTTTTGCCTCCAAATCGCCATACGTCAGACAATCTGCGCTCGCGGCCATTATTACGGCTGGATGGTCGGGGTTTCGCGCGGCGTGTTCCCTTGGATGCGACATGCTATTGCTCCCTGGACTGTCCCGTCGCCACAAACTGGCAAATAAACGATCAAGCTGTTAGACCTAGTTATATATATTATGTCACAAAGCGGAAAGAGCGCTGCTTAATAGACAGGTATGGCGGAAGGAATTGAGACATGGTCACCAAGACGACTGCAGTAAGTAGCCGTACCGGAGCCCGGAAAGGGACAACCCCGCGTATTCGCACACCCAAGACATCGGAAGTCGTTGCTGACCAGATCCGGGCGCAAATCGTCAGAGGTGAACTTGTGGAAGGTGATACGCTGCCGCCTGAAGGGCAGCTTATGGAAACACTCGGCGTTTCACGTCCGACTCTGCGAGAGGCTTATCGTATACTGGAAGCTGAGAACTTCATCAGCGTAACTCGTGGTTCCAGATCAGGCGCGCAAGTCCATCAGCCTCAAGTCGAAGTTGCTGCACGATACGCAGGCTATATCCTTCAATCTCAGGGCACAACAATTGCAGATCTTTACGCATCACAGATGGCAATCGAGCCGTTCACGGTACGAAGCCTTTGCCGGATGCGAAACAATAAGGCTGCTGTGACGGCCCTCAGTGAGCATTGCGAATACCTTGTCACCCTCATTGAGGACGAACGGATAGACGCCTTTACTAAAGGCGTTGCGGAATTCCACAGCCTGCTTGTGAAGCTGACAGGGAACAAGACTCTTACCCTTATCACGCAGCTGCTTCAGGATTTGATGGCCAACCATAAAGCGGACCTTATGCGACGTGACCCCATTGAAAAGGACGCGCGTAAGAAGCGGCTTAACAGTGCGATCAAATCCTATCGCAAGCTTATTAAGCTGATTGCTGACAAAGAAGAAGAGGCTGCCGTGGCGCATTGGCGACTGCACCTGAAGAACGCTCACGCATCTTGGGCGAGAGCTGGCGAAGGCGAACGCGTCGTCGATGCCATCAATGCCTACTGACCGGGGCTTTATAAACGCTTTTGCGGTGGCGGCTGAAAAGCAACCGGAGGCCGTGATCCGGTTCCATTCACCCGACGCCGGCGAACGCGTGATGATGCTTGTCGACATCTACCGGAAGGGCTGCCGTGTCGGCCGGGCCCTGCAATCCATGGGAATTGGCAAGGGAGACGTGGTCGCCACCATGCTTCCAGGCTGGCCTGAATGGCTGACGGCCTTTATCGGGGCAAGCTATGCCGGAGCGGTGTTCATGCCGGTTTCGACAATCTACAAGACCCGGGAATTGAGCTTCATCCTTCGCCAGTCGCGGGCATCCGTCATCGTGACACCTACAAGCTATCGGGGCGTCGATTATGCGCGTCTCCTCGAAGATTGCGGAGACTTGCCGGCGCTGAATCACCGTTTCCTCGTCGACCCTTCCGCTCCCAGCAGTTGGCATGCGCTCGAAGAAAGCGAAAGCGCAGGAACGACGCCTGCAGAAACGTCGAGTCGCGACGTTGCTTTCATGGTCTTCACATCGGGTACGACATCGGCTCCGAAAGGCGTCCTTCATTCTGCGTCCACATTGCTTGGCGAGATTGAAGCCCAAAAAGCTGCTCGCGCAGACATTTCCAACGAGACTATCCTCTGCCCCTGGCCGCCCGGACACGTCGCAGGCGCTTTGCAAATGCTGCGCTTTCTGGTTTCCGGTACGCCGCTCATTGTCATGGAGAAATGGGACGCAGCGGAAGCCGCCAGGCTGATTGAGACGCACAAGGCGACCACATCGTCCGGTACGCCGTTCCACATGGCTGGCTTGCTTGACGCGGCAGAAGAGGATGGGCGTAGCTTGTCCAGTCTTCAAAGCTACGTCCTTGGCGCGGCGCCTGTGCCTGCTGCACTGGTCCAGGCGTGCGAGGATAGAGGGATTGTGACGGTTCACTCATACGGGTCCAGTGAGCATCCGACCGTGACGATGGCGGCTAATGATGACCCGCTGGAAAAGCGCCTCCACACCGAAGGCCGCCCAATGCACGGAAACGAAATCCGGATCGTCGACGAGGCTGGAAGTGATTTGCCTGTTGGCGAGCCCGGGGAAATCCTCACGCGAGGGCCCGAACGCTTCCTGGGTTATCTGGACAAGGACCTCGACAAGCAGGCCTTTCTTCCGGGGGGATGGTATCGCACCGGCGATGTAGGTCGTCTGGACGAGGATGGATTCCTTCTGATCACTGACCGAAAGAAGGACATTATCATCAGGGGCGGTGAGAATATCTCGTCTCGTGATGTCGAGGATGTCGCTCGGTTGATATCAGGAGTTCGCGATTCGGCGGCGGTTGCTGTCCCCGATGACCGTCTGGGCGAGCGCATCAAACTTTTTGTCGAGATGGAGAGCGGCGAGACTATGACCTTGGACGCAATGCAGGCCCATTACCGTGCGCAAGGCGTAGCTTCCCAGAAAATTCCAGAATTTCTTGAGATAATCGATACGTTGCCTCGCAATGACAACGGCAAGGTGCTCAAGGTCGAGCTGCGCAATCGTCGCCACTAGCGCTACCTTGCGCATTGAGTTATTTAACTAGGTGTGCTTTCTATTAAACTGGTCGCGGCGCCGCCGCGATAGATGCGATAGGAAGGCGATACCGGAATGAGCGATCTCAAACTCCCCGAGGCCGCGTTCATGCAGGATGAGGAAATCCGCATGTTCGCAGACGCAGCTCAGAAGTTCTTTTCTCGCGCTGCGCCCCCGGAACGCGTGTCCAAATGGGTCGAGGATGGGCAGGTCGAGCGTGAATTCTGGAAAGAGGTGGGAGAAGCCGGCTTTCTGGGCGTTAGCGTGCCCGAGGAATATGGTGGACCTGGCGGAGACTTTCGCCATGATATCGTCCTGTGCGAGACCTGCCAGCGCCTAGGTCTGGAAGGGTTTGCAATCACTTTGCATAACGTCATCGTCACGCCCTATATCCAGCTCCACGGCACAAAAGAGCAAAAGGAACGCTGGCTTCCGAAACTCGTTTCCGGTGACCGGGTATGCGCGATCGCCATGAGTGAACCGGGCGCCGGCTCTGACCTGCAGGCCATTCGAACCACGGCTGTTCGTGATGGGAATGGCTACAGGTTGAATGGATCAAAGACGTTCATTTCAAACGGACAGATTGCTGACTTTATCGTTGTTGTCTGCAAGACCGACCCGACAAAAGGAGCGCGTGGCGTCTCGCTCCTGGTCATCGAAACCGAAGGCTTGGAAGGATTCCGTCGGGGCAAGAAACTCGACAAGATTGGTCACGAAGCACAGGATACGTCGGAGCTCTTCTTCGACGACGTTTTCGTTCCGGCTGATAACCTACTTGGTGGGGAAGAAGGAAAGGGCTTCTTCCAGCTCATGGCCGAGTTGCCGAGAGAGCGGCTCATCATTGCTGTGAATTCCGTGATTTCCATGGAAAAGGCGATCAACTGGACGATTGATTACACAAAGGAGCGCAAGGCGTTCGGCCAGCCTGTGTTTGACTTTCAGAACACGCAATTCAAGCTCGCCGACTGCAAGGCGAAAGCGGTCGTAGCGCGAACCTTCGTGAATGATTGCATCGAGAAAGCAATCGCCGGCACGCTCGACAATGATACCTCGGCCATCGCCAAGATGTGGGTGACCGATACCGAGTGGGAGGTCGTTGACGAATGCCTACAGCTCCACGGCGGCTATGGTTATGTCAACGAATACCCCATCGCTCGCCAGTTCAGAAATTCCCGAATCCAGAAAATATACGGCGGGTCGAATGAGATCATGAAAGTGTTGATCGCGCGCGGACTTTAAACACGAAATTCCAGCAAAGGGAGACCGGAAGCGATGAGCGAACATGTGCTTAAACTTGACCCGCCCGCTTTTGGGCCGGACCGCAATTTTCTGCCAGATGCGGTCTTTTCCGAAGACGTTGTGATGATCCTGTCTGACGGAAGCGAAAGCGCCCAGGCTATTGCCGATGCGTTCGCATCTGTAGGCGCATCGGTCGCCGCAGTCGGGCCCGACCTACCGGCCGCAAAACGGGTTTCGGGCATTGCGGCCGGGCATGGCCGAAAGAGCCTCGAGGCAGTCTGGGCAGCAGATCCAAGTAGCCTTCTCAGGAAGGCCGCCGGGGACTTGGGACCCATAAACAACATGGTTCCAGTTAACGTCGATGACAAAGTGCTTTCGGCATTCCTCAAGGCTTTTGAAGGGGATCCGTCCGATCCGGGAATTATGCGAAACTGTGTGATCATTTCGTCTCCTGGTAAATCGGACCAGGTTACAAACGGGACGAGACAATTTCGGATAAATCATATTGAGGTTGATCTAAGCCGAGGCGCGGAAGGTCTGGTGGGCCGGGCCGGCGGGACCTTCGAGCTCGGATGGGCCGTTGCCTTTTTCTGTTCTCCCTATGCCCGTGAGATCGATGGTCAAAGGCTAAGGCTTGATGGGGGAATGGTATGAGCCGCACAGTTCCGAGCTGGCTTGATGATCCTGTGTGCGTTGTCGTTGGTCATGGAGATGGGGTTGAGGCAGCCGCCCATGAGTTAGCGGCGGCCGGCGCAACGATCGCGCGAGGACCCATCACGTCAGACCCGGCCGCCGCGCTTGGCGCAATTGAAGCTGCCGAAAAGGCGGCCAGGGACCCGGTCACCATCGTCCTGCATGCATCTGGCGGCCAGGATGTTGCTGCAACCGCATATGGCAAGGCGTTTACGGTTTATCTCGAGAACAGGGAGCTGAATGGTGCATTCTTGCTGCTCGAGCCTGCCGGGACGGATGTAAGGCAGGCGCTTGTTGAACTGTCGGGCCCAAGGCTTAGAGCAAATGCGATCGCGACCAATTATGCGTACGGTGGACCGCTTAAGAAGCTACGTGCGCTCGGTGCGCTCGCGGCCTATCTCGCCAGCGACTACGCCGCGTATGTTTATGGGGCTTGTCTCGGCGTAGATCGCTCGGATTGTCAGCAAGGGCATCCATAGGCCAATTCATGTCAGGGGCGCAGGATCCAGCCGCCATCGACGTGTAAGACCTGTCCGGAAATCCAGCCGCCGGCCGGAGAAACAAGAAGAAGAAGTGCACCGACCAGTTCGTCGGGTTCACCGCGCAGTCGCAACGTCACCATACCTTCAAGCATCTTCACAAAGGGCGAATCCTCAGGCGTCAGGGTCGCGCCCGCGTCCGACATGGTATTGCCAGGCGCGATTGCGTTGACGGCGATCTTCTGGCTGCCCAGCTCCCGCGACAGCGTGGTTGTCAGTCCAACGAGTGCGATCTTTGTGATTCCATACACTGTTTGTGCGGGAAACGCGCCGCCGGAAACCTGGTTAACGATGCGTCCGCCACCGCGTTCAGCCATAAGCGGCGCGACTGCCTGAGAGCAGTTGAGCGCCCCTGTGAGATTGACCGCAATCGCCTTGTTCCACGATTCAAGATCGATCTGAATGGCCGGTTTGGAAACAATTTCGACCATGAGGGCGGCATTGTTCACGAGGATATCGACCCCACTGAATGCGGCCGTGGTCTCTGCCACCATGGCGTTCACGCTGGATCGATCAGTAATGTCGACCTGAACCGAAATCGCCTCTCCACCCGATTGCCTGATCTCGTCGGCGACCTTTGCCGCACCTTCTTTGTTAAGGTCTGCGACGACGACTTTCGCGCCAGCACTGGCAAGGCCAAGTGCATATGCCCGGCCAATTGAATTGCCGCGCCCGCCAGCGCCAGTGACGATGGCGACCTGCCCGTCGACACGGAATTGATCGAGTGAAAATGCCATATCGGCTATCCTTTGTTTGTGGTGAGGGGAGGTCCGACGAGCAAGCGACGGATCGAGGCGTTTGGCGCAAAAGATGCGGCGAAAATGTAGGCGAACGAAAAGAGGCCCCCAAGGAAGATAGAGGCCAGCCCAAAAACAATACGCTTCACGGAAGCAGTTTCACGCCACGCAACCCAGGCAGCCATGAAGACCAGATGCCATGCGAAATCCAGATTAAACTGGCCGCGCCATGGATGGACAAAGTCGCCGAAAAAGAGCGCTCCGGCTCCCGATAGTCCGGCTTGACTTATTGCACGGACGGTCATGAAGGCAGTCAGCAGCCAGGCTATTGCCGACAAGAAACGCACAGCATGAACAGCGGTGGGCTTGATCATATAAGGGTGCCCTAGTTGTTGGCTATCGTTACGGTCTTGTAGTGTAGGTAAGCATCAATCCCGGCGCGGCCGCCTTCCTTTCCAAAACCGGAAATACCGACGCCGCCGAATGGTGTATGTGGATTGATCTGGGTCGCGCCATTGATGTAGACGCCCCCTGCAACGAGTCTTTCCGATAGACGATGGGCTCTTTTCAGGTCATTGGTCTGGATATAGGCGGCTAGTCCATAAGCCGTTGCATTGGCCATTTCCACTGCCTCGTCCTCATCTTTGAAACGGTTCACCAGCAAGACTGGCCCGAAGATTTCCTGCTGGGAAATCTCGCTATCCAGTGGAGCGTCAACGATGATTGTGGGCTCAATGAAGTTGCCCCCGGCAAGTGGGCCGCCGCAAAGGTTTCCTCCCAAGACAATGTTTCCGTTGTTATTCGACTTGACCCGTTCGAGCATGCCCATGATGCGGTCCCGGGCAGCGGTGTTGATCACAGGGCCGACCAAGACGCCCTCTTCAAAAGGGTCGCCGACCTTGAACCCAGACGCAATCGCCTTGAGCTTTTCAACGGTTTCGTCAAAGACGTCCTCGTGGACGAGCAGACGGGTTGGCAGCGCGCATCCTTGGCCAGCCATAATGCCAATCGTCCAGAAGATGGCGCGCTGACAAGCTGCCGAGATGTCAACGTCTGGAAATAGCAGTGAAGCGGATTTGCCACCCAATTCCATTATCGACGGTTTGATGTGCTCGGCGCAGGTCGCCATGATCTTCCGTGCCGTGATCGGACCACCGGTGAACGAGATCAGCGCTACTTTCGGATGCGCAACCAGCGCCTGTCCGGCTTCGCCTGTGCCGGGCAGGATTGAGACAACGCCATCTGGAATGCCGGCCTCGCGGCAGAGCGTTGCAAACAGATCAGGTGCAAACGGCGTCAGTTCCGCCGGTTTGACCACACAGCAATTACCTGCAGCCAAGGCGGGGACAACTTTCATGCAGAGCGAAATGAGGGGGCCATTCCAGGTAATGATGATGCCGACAATGCCCTTTGGCTCGGGCACTGTGTAGGAAAACTCACCCCTTGTATCGAGCGTGGAGATGAGTTCGCCTGAAAGCTTGTCACACCAGCCAGCATAATACCTGGCCCAAGCCACCGATGTTTCCACCATCCGTAACCCGTTGATAAGCGGTGTGCCGCCATCGATCGCGCCGCGCTGTGCAAAGGCCTCGGCGTTCTGTTCGATGAGATCCGCGAGCCTGAACAAAATGTCCCGGCGCACTTCGGGGGGCGTCGTTCGCCAAGCTTCGCGGGCCGTCTCCGCCTTTGCTACTGCTTCGTCAATCTCCTTTTTTCCTGCAAGCGGGAACGAAGCCTGCACGTCTTGTGTCACCGGATTGAGGTGTTGATAAGTGCCACCAGAGCCTTCTTCTAGGTCAGTGTGGCCGATGCGCAGTTTTATCGGAGCCAGGGCGGTTATATCGGGCATGGGTGTTTCTTCTATGATGGGGTTTAGGTTCAGGACCAGGTCAGGTGTAGTGATGAGAGACCCATAACGGATCCGCCTCGAACGCCGCTTGGTGGCTTTGAGGAATCGATCCGAAAGGGTGGAATTTCGGCGAGCCAATGCCGGTAGAAAGCTTCAAGCTCCATTTTCGCCAGGTGGCGGCCGAGACAGGTATGCCCGCCATACCCGAATGCGAAATGGTTGCGCTTTTCGCGATCCAGCCTGACGTCCGTGGCGTTTGGGTTGAGTGACTCGTCGAGACCGGCCATGGCGATGACGCAAAGAACCATTTCGCCAGCTTTGAGCGCGACGCCATCGAGTTCTGTATCTTTGGCGACCTGCCTTGGCAGGTTCGGAAATGTATACCGGCGCAGCAGCTCCTCAGCTGCTTCGGCGCATCGTTCAGGATGGGCGCGAAGCTGTGTCTGGAAGTCTGGATATCGGGCGAGATGGCGCGTGCCGAATGACATCGCATTGGTCACCGTATCGAGCCCTGCGAGAAACAGCAGGAAGCCGATCGACATCAGCTCCTCGAATGTGAGTTTGCGGCCCTCAAAGTCTGCGTCGATGAGGCGAGAGAGAAGGTCATCCTCGCGCTTGTCCATGCGCGCCGAAATCAGGGTCTGCAGCTCGCCCATGATCTTCATGGCATAGGTCTGTGACTCTTCCGGTGAGCTGGACCTGAACATGCCGTCAATCAGACTTCGAAAGTCTTCATGTCGGTCGAGTGGAAAGCCAACGAACTCCATGAAAACCGTAACAGGTATACGGGAGGCGACAGCCTCGACGAATTCGCATCCGCCCTTGTCCTTTACGTTTGCAACGAAATGTTTGGTCCAGTGATCGACGCGAGATTTGAGATGCGCAATCTGGCGCGGTTCAAACCAGCTCATCATGAGGCGTCTATAGAGCAAATGCTCAGGGGGATCGAGCGATTCCGGGATCATGACTGGGGCGTTCTGCCGAGGTGGAATCTGAAGCTGACGGCTTGAGAACACTTTCGGCGTCCGAAGCACAGTCGAGATCGCGCTCGTATCCAGAACGACCCAGTGTCCGCCATTGAAAGGGGTCCAGAACAGGCCGGGCGCTTCAGATCGCAACGCAATCAGACCGTCATGAATGTCCTTCTGGATGCGTGCGTCATTATAGAAATCGAACTCGACGACCCTCTCTGGCGGGACATGCTCAGGAATGTCGGATTCTGGCATCGCGCCCATCTTGTTCTCCCTCCCGTTCTTGTGCCATTAAGTAAATTCAGATTTACTTGCGGGTCAATAGGTATCTAACCAGGTCAAACATGGAAGACAGTGTCAGGCGGCGGAATCCTGAGCGGACACGCCAGTCCATCCTTTCTGCCGCGCAGGAAATATTTTCACGACGGCCCTATGCAGAGGCATCACTCAAGGAGATTACTGCTAAGGCGGGAGCCAATCCCGCCCTTGTCAGCCGTTATTTTGGATCGAAGGAAAAACTCTTCGAAGCGGCGCTAGAAGCTTCACTTGATGCTGGTCCCCTCATGCCCGCATCGCGTGAATCATTCGGCGAGCAGGTGGTCAGCGCCTTTTTAAGCCCCGATCGAGGTCGGGTGAATCCCCTGTCAATGTTGATATTTTCGACGGCCGAAGCGGGCCTGCAGTCCATGGCTTTGCGTTTGTTGCAGGATCGGATTGTCGTGCCGCTATCGGCGTGGCTCGGAGAAGATGATGCTGAAACGCGCGCGGCCCGGGTCATGATGGTGGCTTCGGGCTTCTTTATCTATCGAAGTCTGTTGCCGCTCGCGTCGATGACCGGCCCGCTTGATCCAGCGACAAGACAGTGGCTCGCCAATTGTTTTCAGTCCGCGATAGACAAGGGCTAGCCTTCGGTCCGCGCGGGGGCATCGATGTTTCCTGTCATATAGCTCGATTACTAGGTCATATAGGTATAGGCTGGTAGTACGAGGGCAGGAGACGTAAGATATGGCGGAGATAACCGAGAGACTGAGGCGGGTCATGGCACTTGATCGCGCCGCGAAGGCAATCGACTTCAATGAAAAATGGATTGATTGGGGGAAACTTGCTTCCCGAGTCGACGACATTGAGGTGATCTTTGCAGAACTGGGTCTCCCGCAAGGCGCGCGGATTGGTGCGTTGCTGCACAACCGACCAGGTCATGTTGCATCCATACTCGCGGTGCTCGCGTCGGATCGTTGTCTCGTCACTCTTAATCCGGTTTATCCGGATGAAACTCTGGGTCCTGATATTCAGGCGCTTGATATTCCACTTGTTATTGGCGAGCCGTCAGATCTCGAGCGGGTGGGCGTTCAGGCTGCGATCGATCTTCTCGATGCTAGCGTAATTGAGATTGCTCCAGACCTCGAGACGGTGAAGCTGGCGCGCACTGGTCGAAATGCGGCAGCTGGTTCTAATGGGGATGTCGCAATTGAAATGCTGACAAGCGGGACCACTGGCAAACCAAAACGCGTCCCCCTCAGCCGATCGGCCTTCGACGCAAGCTTCGCTGCAATTGCGAGCCATGACAAAAGCCGCGATCCTGATGAAGAGGTCAAGCTTCGCTCTTCAACGACACTGATACTGAATCCGGTAACCCACATCGGTGGCATTTATGGTGTCATTGGGGCTCTGATGGCGGGCCGGAGGATTTGCCTGGTTGAACGCTTTTCAGTGGAAAACTGGGTTCGGGCCGTGACCCGTCATAGGCCCAAAGTGGCCCCGGCCGTACCAGCCGCGCTCAGAATGCTGATTGAAGCAGACCTCCCACGGGAGCACTTCTCAAGCCTGTCGGCGATCATCAGTGGAACGGCGCCTTTATCGCCGGATGTCGTGGATACCTTTCTCGAAAAATATGGGGTTCCGGTCCTTTCTAATTATGGGGCAACGGAGTTCGCAGGCGCCGTAGCCGCCTGGTCTCTTCCTGATTTCAAGGCCCATTGGAGAGACAAGAAGGGCGCTGCCGGACGGCTTCATTCGAGCTTGCAAGCTCGGATTGTTGAGCCTGAATCAGGGAAGGTCCTGCCAGATGGGCAAGAGGGTGTGCTGGAACTCAAAGGGGCCCAGCTCGGGACGGGCGAGTCCTGGCTGCGGACCACGGACCGGGCAGTGATTGATGAAGACAGATTTCTTTTCATCAGAGGGCGCGCTGACAATGCGATTATTCGCGGTGGCTTCAAGGTTCATCCGGATGACATTGTCAGGGCGATAGAGTCTCACCCAGCAGTTCGCGAAGCAGCAATTGTCGGAGTCCCTGACGAACGTCTCGGCGAGGTGCCTGCCGCAGCCATTATCCTGAAAGATGGGGCCGAGGCGCTGAAGAGTGACGACATGCGCGCTTATCTGCGCGAGCGCCTGGTTCCCTATCAGGTGCCTGTTCACTACCGCATCGTCGATGACATTCCTCGAACGCCAAGCATGAAGCCTGCCACGTTGCCGCTCAAGAAATTGTTTGCGCCCCACTCCGAAAAGTAGCACCTAGTTATATAACTAGAGAAATGTGAACGAGGAGATCTGCTGAATGAAGGTCGATCAAAACACGGCTGCTATTGTGACGGGTGGGGCGTCCGGGCTTGGAAATGCCACGGCCAGAGCGTTGAGGAATGCGGGCCTGAAAGTCGCAATTTTCGACATCGATGCCGAGAAAGGCATGGCTGCCGCCGAAGAAATCGGCGCTGTCTTCTGTGAGGTGAACGTCATGGACGAAGCCAGCTGTGAAGCCGGCTTCGAAAAGGCGCGTGCTGCCAACGGTCAGGAGCGGATCTTCGTCGGATGCGCCGGTGGCGGTAATGCTGGCAAGATCATCTCACGGGACAAGGAAACCGGCGCGATCAAGCGGTGTCCAACAGACAGGTTTGAACAGGTTATCAAGCTGAACACAGTAGCGTCCTTCAGATGCGCGGCGATGACCGCCGCCGGCATGGCAACTCTTGAGCCTCTTGAGGATGGGGAGCGCGGCGTCATTACGCTGACAGCATCTGTCGCTGCGCAAGACGGACAGATCGGGCAGGTGGCTTATGCTGCGGCAAAGGCTGGGATTAATGGCCTCGTCCTGCCAATCGCTCGCGATCTCATGAATGAAGGTATTCGGATCAACTCCATCATGCCGGGTATTTTCCGTACTCCGCCCATGCTCGGGGTGCCGGAAAAGGTGCTTGAATCGCTTGCGGCTTCAGTTCCGTTTCCCAAGCGACTGGGGCATCCGGAAGAGTTTGCGTCGCTGGTCATGGAATTCGTTCGCAACTCATACTTCAACGGCCAGACCATTAGGCTGGATGGCGCCATTCGCATGGCACCAAGATAAGGCTGATGGAAGAAAAAAACTTGCCCGATACGGTTTCTCAAGCTCCTCGTTCGCCCGGCGGTCATATTCCCGCAAGGTCGGCAAACTCCTTCAGGCGCACGACATCGATCGACACCAGCTGGCCGGAGGGGCGGCAAGGACCAATGAAGATGGTCGGGCTGGGCCGCGACATTGTCACGGGATCGGATGCCAAGAGCTTTGAAGTGATCGACGAAGCTCGCTTCGACATCACTGCATCGCCGCGTCGAGAGATACTGGAAATAGCGTGCGACCCGCTTGTTGGTGGCATTGAACAGCTCGTCGGGGCTCGTGCCGGCGGGCACTCGCGCGCCCTGCTCGCTGAAGCGCTCGCCGAGCAGCAGGCTGATGGAAAAGTTATCTATCAGCTGCTCGACGATTTCGCAGGAGCGAGCCTGGTTGCGGGTTGGGCTTGGTCAAGATGGACTGACCTGTGGGCGGAATCGCGCTCGTCTTCAGATAGGCCGAAACTGCCCAAAATGGTTGGTATCTGCGCTGGCTTTCGGCCGGGTGCCGGATCGTTGACGGAAGAGGGTACGCCCCGACATGACATACAGTCCTCCGCGCCTGTTCCCGACCTGAGAAACCCTGACGACCATGATGGCCTGCATGTCTGTCCGCGGCAGACCGGTGTTGGCATGCGGCGGGCGCGTTGGTTGGATGTGTCGGCTACCAGTGTCGGCATTGCGGTCCAAACAGGGTTTCAGGACCGCGCTACCGACCCTGGCGGAGGGCGCGTTGCAGTCCACGAATACCGGGTTGATGCGCTGATAGACCCTCGGGATCTCATACTGACGAGCCTCGAAGCCGACCCAAGAATTCTGCCCTATGCAGCATGTTCAGGAGCTGTGGGGCATACGGAACGTTTGCTCGGCAAGCGAATAAGCGCTTTTCGTCGGGACGTGATCGAGACCTTGCCCGGCACACTTGGCTGCACGCATCTCAATGATGTCCTGAGGGCTCTGGCCGATATTCCGCGTGCAATAAGTGTGATCGAAAAAGCGCAGCCGAAACAAGAAAACTGATGCCTGCTTGACGTTGCGTCTTGTTTTGCAGGGTACACCTAGTTATACAAGTAGTGAAGGTCGGGCAATTGATCTGACCCATGGGAGGAAAATATGTCTTTTAAACAAAACACTGCAGTTGAATTTTGCACCGGTTCCGGGCGGAGAAATCTGAGAATATGGCTTGGCAGTGCGTCGCTGGCCGTTCTGGCGTCAACTGTCTCGCTTGCGCCAGCTCATGCTCAAGAAGGCGACGATGGTGCGCCCGAAGAGACGCGCCGGCTGGGCACGGTTACGGTCAATGCGCGGAAAGTCGAAGAAAACCTCCAGGATGTGCCCGTCGCTGTTACGGCATTTGATGGGGCGGAGCTTGAGGCTCAAGGGGCTGTCGAGTTCTCGGATGTTGCCGCCTTCACCCCCGGTTTCGCAACTGTGCCGGGTACAGCCAATCCAAGCTCCTTCGCTCTCTCCATTCGCGGACAAGTCCAGAACGACGTTCTGGCGACACTGGAGCCGTCCATCGGCACTTACGTTGATGGGCTCTACTGGGCACGGGCATATGGCCTAAACCAGGATCTGCTCGACATTCAGAATGTCCAGGTTCTGAAAGGCCCCCAAGGGACGCTGTTCGGCCGCAATACGACTGGCGGTGCTGTGCTGCTGAATACAAACGATCCAGTGCTCAGCGGCGGTATCTCCGGCATGTTGCAGGGACGTGTTGGCAATCTGAGTGAGAGGACCGGAACTGCAGTCGTCAATATTCCTATCGTTGAGGACAAGTTTGCTGTTCGCGGCGCGCTGCAAGTTAGTCAGCGTGATGGCTATGTTGAAGACGTGCTGACCGGTCAGGATTACCAGAACCGTGACAATACGCAGGGCCGGATCAAGGCCCGCTGGAAGCCGAGCAACGACCTGGACATTACCGTTTCCGGTGAATGGTACGATTCAGATACCAGGCAAGGTGTCTTTGTCACCGATTATGCTTATCCATTTCCTCCCACACCAGGCCCGCGCCTGCTCAGTACATTCATTCCAACGCCATTCGTTACGGTCGACAATTATCTTGACCTGACCGGGCCAAGCGAAGGCAAGAGCAAGGTGGCGCTCAACGCAGCTCCGTTCATCGATATCAGTACCGAGACCTATACAGGTGAGGCGGTGTGGTCGACCGACATTGGTGAAGTGACCTTCATTACGGGCTACCGGAAAGTTGAAAATCAGAACCAGCTCGACCTTGATGGTTCGCCCTGGCCGGTTCACGCAACGACGCTGACACAGGAGCTCGATCAGTTCAGCGCTGAGGTCCAGCTTGCTCGAGAGGCGTTTGATGGTCGTCTCTCCTATGTTGTCGGCGCAACCTATTTCGAGGAAGGGGGTACTGATTCGTCAACGACGATCGCGCTGACCCCGCTCAATCCACTCGATACAACCTTCTTTGGTGACATCGACAATCAGAGCCTCGGACTTTTTGTTCAGGGTACCTACGAGCTGACTGACAAGCTTAACCTCAACGCTGGCTTGCGTTTCGCGCAAGACGAAAAAGGGATCACCACGTCGGGCGTTCGGGTTGTCCGGGCCACCGGAGCTGTGAACCTTTGTCTGGTCGATGTCGCGACACCGCCAGATTGCGTCGCGCCCAAGAGCACGGACGAATTTGAAGAGGTGCCCTACATGATCGGGCTGGATTATAGTCCGAATGATGACTGGCTCATCTATGGCAAGTTCAGTCACGGGTACCGGGCCGGTGGCCAGCAGCTTCGCGCCGTGAGTACTGCAACCCAGGCGCCCTTTGATCCGGAAATTGTCGATGAGGTCGAAGTCGGCTTCAAAGCGGATCTGATGCAGTCGCGCGTTCGCCTGAACGTCGCTGCTTATATCAACGAAGTGCAGGACCTGCAGCGGTCAACAATCTTCACCGATGGTCGAGGCATCAATTATACATTGCTTGAGAACGCTGCTGAAGCATCAAATCAGGGTATCGAAGCCGAGCTGGTGGCGTTGCTCAGTGACAATTTCACGTTCCAGGCATCGGCTGCATTGAACAATCCGGAATACGACAAATTCGTGGACGGGCAGGGCAATGATCGTTCGAACGAGAACTTCACCTATGTCCCGGAGGAGATGTTCACCCTGGCTGGCATCTACGAAACACCAACCCGGTTCGGTCACCTCACAGCTCGTCTCGACTATTCGTGGCAGGGCGAAACCCCTTATGACGGATTCAATAATCCGGCCTTGCCGCAGGTTACGGACGTAGCGATCGGCGAAGCAGCCGGCATCCTCGGCGCGCGGGCGACTCTGTCAGTGACGGACCAGTTCGACCTGACGGTCTGGGGCAAGAACCTCACGGACGAAGACGCGTACGTGAATACGCTCCTGATCGGCGGTCTTGGATATGCGTCGGTTATCCCACGCGAGCCTTTGACCTATGGGATCACGGCGACCTACCGTTTCGGCCAACGGTAACCCGGAGCTAATTTCGGGGGGAACAGAGGGCGGGGCCTGAAGACCCCGCCTTCATGCTTTGAGATCGGGAGCTGTGTCATGTCGCCAGAATTACTAGAAGCGCTCCATCGTGAGGCGCTTGATCGACTGGAGGTCGCTGACATGGCAGCGGCCCATGCTCGCTCTCTTGATATCGAAGAGGTTCACACGGCCGAAAAGATTTCTTCGGAGTGGCTTGGGCACGTGATCGGAGGGAATGTCGACGGGGCCTTGTTAGAGAACGCCGTGCAGAAGCAAGGTCATGATGGAATGACCGACCGGCGTCAATGGAATCTAAGTTGGAATGCGCAGGGCCGTGCCGCTGGATTGCCGGCGTCTATCTTCATCAAGGCAACGCCCTCTCAACCCTATCTCAGGGAAACCTTGTCAATGCTGCACATGGCGGAAGCGGAAGTGCGCTTTTACAACGAGCTGCGCGATGAAATTCCGCATCTCGCGCCGCAGAGCTTTTACGGGAAGTCCTGGGCCGGCGGACGCTTTATTCTAGTGCTTGAGACACTCGAGGATCGGGGGCTGACGCCCTACTGGATGCATCATGACTGTTCATTCGAACATGCATGTGCAGTTCTTGAGGCCCTCGCAGAATTGCACGCGCGATATTGGGAAACCGACCGTTTTCAAACCGACCTTGCATGGGTGCGACCCCGCGCTTTGAAATTCGGCGCGCGATGGCACGAAGCTTCATTCGTGCAGGCCCGTAGCGCCTATCTGCAGACGGATCTTGGTCAGGCCCTACCCGAAGATATTCGTGCGCTGCTTGGAACATGGTCAGAGGTATTTCGAAACGTCTATGCTTGGTGGGACAGCCAACCGTTGACGTTGATTCATGGTGACAGCCATCTTGGAAACAGTTTCGCCTATCCTGATGGAAAAGCCGGAATGTTTGATTGGCAGGTTGTGTTCCGGTCGCACGCAATGAGGGATGTTGCTTACTTTGTTTTGTCAGCCCTCACTCGCGATCAAAGGGCAGAGTTCGAAGACAAGCTCATATCATCCTACCTGATGTCCTTGCAGCGCCACGGCGTGAAGCTGGAGGAAGACTACGCCCGCCGCCTATATGCCTTGTTTCTTCTGGATTCGTGGGATGCCCACATGAAGACTTATACGCGAGGCGGGTACGGGCATGCCGATGCTGCGGTCCGCCGCCGGGCAACAACCATGATAGATGCGCTGAGAGAGCACCAGACCGCGGATCTGCTTGGCGATCTCCTAAAAGAGATCGGGGGATAGATATATGGCGACCCAGCCTTTGCCCGCGCGACCACAAAGCGAAGCAGCGAAGTCGATATCGCCTTTTCGACGAAATCTGACGCTGGCGCTCATCGGTCTTGTCGCCATTATCAATTACGTCGACCGGCAGGCTTTCACTGTGCTGATGGAAGATATCAAGACCGAGTTCGTGCTGAATGACACGGTTCTTGGTCTCATTGGCGGACTGGTCTTTGGCGTCATTTATGCCCTGGCGGCAATTCCGATTGCCCGCATCGCCGATCGCACGGACAGGCCTCTGGTTATAGCGATCTGTCTCGGTTTCTGGAGCTTGGCGACAGCCGCCTGCGGTCTTGCTGCAAACGCTTGGCACATTGCGATTGCCCGGATGGGAATTGCGGTCGGCGAGTCCGGGTCGGGACCGGCCGGCGTTGCTCTGGCCGCTGAAATCTTCCCAGACAACAGAAGAGTCCTGGTTCTTGGAACGATCCAGGCGGCGAGCTCGATCGGTCTGTCTGTGGGCGTCGTCCTGACGGCTTGGCTGGCAACGTTCCTGTCTTGGCGACACACATTTATTGCCATCGGTCTTCCGGGCATCCTGCTGGCCTTGCTGGTTTATTTCCTCGCGGCGGAGCCACGCCGGAAGGAGAAATTGGAAGCGTCGTCTTCGAGCAAGACGGATGATGCTCCAATACCTCTTGGCGAAGCTGTCCGCATCATTGCGGGAACCCCCGCGCTTCGCTGGCTCGCATTACTTTGTATAGCCGTCCCCATGACCGGGTTCGGGTTCCTGATGTGGGGGCCGTCCTTCCTGCAACGTGTGCATGGCTTCAACATGCAGGAGGTCACCTGGTTTGGCTGGGCTATCCTTGCCGGACTTGTATCCGGCAATCTGACGGCCGGTTGGCTTGGGGATCAGTATGGCAGCAGGCATCCCCGCTTCAATGCTATTCTTGCCGCCAGCGGCTTGCTGATCGCTGTGCCTTTCGCAGCTGGGTTTGCCCTCCTGCCTAATGCCTATGCTGCGATAGTATGTTTTGTCGTGCTCAAATTTGCCATGACACTATGGATGGCGCCAACAATTGCCCTGACATTTACCCTGGTTCCGGTTCGCATGCGGGCGACGATTAATTCGCTGATGAATGCCATCGTGATTCTGTCTGGCATTGGTTTCGGCTTCATAGTCGCTGGTGCGCTAAGTGACGCCTATTCGCAGGCATTCGGCGCAAATTCGCTTCGATATGCTCTGCTGACGATGAGCAGTGGCCTGATCGTTGGCGCATTTGCCTGCATCATGGCAGCACGTTCAGTCGCGCGGGCTAAAGAAAAAGAGAACGCGACAGTTGCCATCTGAATAAACTTTATGATCGGAGCAAAAAAAGGACCTGGCCCACGAGGCCAGGTCCATCGAGTTATAGCCTTCACCCCCGGAGGTCGCCGCTTGGCAGATCAGAGTGAAGACCGGACGGGAGGAGAAACCACTGCTCCCGAAAACCTTGATCAGCTAGCAACGAGATCGGCGACAGCGGGATTCTTCAGTCCAAACAGGCGCGCTGCATTTCCGCCGAGAATAAGTCGCTTTTCGCGCTCTGGAATATCGATGCCTGCGAACAGCCCGTCGACGATTTCCTTGGATTTCGGGAACGTGCCTTCTGCATGCGGATAATCCGACGCCCACATGATGTTTTCAACGCCGATTTCATGGCGATGGACGATGCAGGCCCGATCGTGCTGAAAGGAGGCGTATACTTGGCGCTTGATGATCTCGCTCGGCATCATTGAAAGTTTCGGATGCACGAAATGATGGTGCGCCACGTAGACTTCGTCCATGCGTTCGGCAACGGCTGCGAGCCAGCTTGCGCCGCTTTCGATAAACGCTACTTTTGCCTTCGGATTACGATCGAGCACACCGCCGGCGACGAGGTACTGGCACGAGTTGATGGCGTCATTCATCTGATTTGAATAATTGATGACGGCCGCGCCGGGCCCGCGCTCGTGAATTACGGTTTCAAGTCCTGTGCCAGTGTGCAGCACGAAGACCATGCCAAGCTCGCCTGCCAGATTGAAGACCGGATCCCAGGCAGGGTCATTATACTTGGCAATCGCTTTCGGTGTCACTGCGGGAAGCATCGCCGCTTTGATCCCCATGCCGACCAGGCGCTTCATTTCAGCCATCGTGTTGGAGAAATCTAGAACTGGCAGGACACCGCACCTGACGAACCGGTCAAGATGGTCGGCAAAGTAGTCATGGTTCCAATCATTATAAACCTGGCACGAGGCAGCTTCAGCCTCCGGGTCATCAAGGCAATAAAGCCAGAGGCCGAGCGATGGGAACACTATTTCGGCATCAATGCCATCCAGCTCCATGTCGAGGATTCGGCCAGGAATTTCCCGAACGCCGCGCCGCTCGCGGTCGCCGAGTTCCTTCTCGCCTTTCTTACCAACCCGGAGTCGGTAGATGGTTTTGTCCTCGGTGCCGGTGATGATGTAATCGTCTTTCTTGTAGGCGTGGATCGCGTGTTTTTTTAGCGATGCCGGAAGTCCGTCGAGAAAGAGGCTATTCGGTTCGACGACATGGCTGTCTGCGCTGAATACGAATGGTTGCATGGAACACTCCGCTTAGTTGGGGCGGTTCATCCAGTCCGCCTTAATGGGTAACTAATATAACTAAGTTCCACAAATATCAACATTGATTATTTAATATCACTCACCTAAAAGGTAACTATTATATCGGAGATCGCATGATGCCGTTTGACGAACCTGATGAAACAAGGCTTTCGCTCGTGGAGCGAACCGCACGCCAGCTCACCGAAATGTCCATGACCGCTGGCGAGGGCGATTTTCTCGGTTCCGAGCCAGACCTGCTCGCTCGTTTCGACGTATCCCGCCCAACCTTGCGTCAGGCAGCCAAGCTTGTGGCGGCAGACCGCATGATCGACGTTCGCAAGGGGCAAGGCGGAGGGTTCTTTGCATCGCGCCCCAATGCTGTTGATGTGATCAGGGCGCCCGCCCGGTATCTTCGGCTAAAAGGAGCGACAATTGAAAATATCCAGGCGGTCACTCTTCCTCTCGCAGAAGAAGCGGCTGCCGCGGCGTGTAGCTGTGCCGATGCCGGGCTTTGGCAGAAGCTTGCCATGTTTAGAGCGGATGCAGAAAACGCGCTGCAGACTGATGAAACGCCCGACCTTTTGATCAGGAAGGAAACAGAGCTGGCCAGGCTGTTGGCGCAAATGAGCGGCAACCCTGCTTTCATGCTGTTTATCGAGATCGGCTACACCTTTGGTCGCAAGGAACAGAATCTGCGCTTCTTCCAGACAGTGGAAGATCGCCGCCGCGCCCGCGAGCTCCAGTTGGCTCTTTGCGATGCTGTACTAGCGAGAGATGAGGAGATCGCTCGTCTCATGATCAAGCGGCGGTCCAGAATGATTACCGAATGGTTGAACAGAGATGCATCTGCGAAAGCATGAATGAGGGAGGAAGATCTTATGCCACTTCAGGAATATATCGGGTTCGCAGGGGCACGACTTCAGGCGGATGTGCAGGGATGGCCCGAGGACCCCGCAGTCCTGATGTTGCATGGCGGAGGCCAGACACGGGACATGTGGAAGCCAACCGTGGAGTCTCTGGTCAAGGCCGGTCGCTATGTCATCAGTCTTGACCTGCGCGGCCATGGTGAAAGCGACTGGCCCGAAGACGGGCGCTACGATCTGGATGCGTATGTTGGCGACCTCAAGTCCGTCCTCAATGAACTTGGGTCGCGGCCGGTCATTGTTGCAGCCTCGCTTGGCGGCTGGATCGCCAGTGTCGCACTTGGTGAAGAGGGCAGTCACCTTGCAACGGGTCTGGTCTTGGTTGATGCGCCGCCCGAAATAGATGTGAGGAAGGCTCGGAAGATATCGGATGCGCTCAAGAAACGCGCTGAAACGGACGCCGGATCATTGCCCTGGGATGTTCGGTTTCTGGATGGATTTGATATCGAGTCGACCCTGGCCCGCATCACGCGCAGCGCGACCAATATCAAGCTTCCTGTCCTTTTCGTCAGGGGTGCGCTTTCAGAGCTTACTGAACATGAAGCTGCGACTCGTTTTCTTGAGAGCTTCAAGAATCCGGAATTCGCCGAGATCAAGGAATCGCGTCATCTTGTAACAGAAGAACGCTCAGATCTTTTCAATGCCGCGATTGTCGATTTCCTGGAGCGGCGAGTTCCGAGGTTCACGCCTGAGTATAGATCCGGTTCGGATGCGCGAACCCTTCGGGATGCGCTTGGCTGCTTCGCGACGGGGGTCACAGTCGTTACAGCCATGACTGGAGAACAGTCGCCAATCGGACTGACGGCCAACTCCTTCACATCAGTGTCTCTTGATCCGGCGCTACTGCTAGTCTGCATCGCCAAATCGGCCGGATCTCTCAGCTCCCTGAAAGCAGCGTCGCACTTCGGCGTCAACGTGTTGCACATAGGGCAGCAAGGTATCTCGAACACCTTCGCAAAACCAGGTGAAGACAGGTTTGCCCAAACCCCCTGGCAGCGGGGGAACCATGACGTGCCCCTCATCAATGGGGCACTGGCGAACTTCGAGTGCCGCCAACAGGAGATCGTTGACGGTGGCGACCATGAAATCCTGATTGGTGAAGTGCTTCGCGCAAAGTTTGAGCCGCGGCGAGACCCCTTGCTCTACTTTGGTGGCAAATACCGCCGCCTTCACTTCTCTTAGGTCGATTTATCGCAATTTCTGGCGTGTAGCGCTGGACAAAGCGCATTCTGTCTATCTATAACCTAGTTATATAAGTGATCCGAGGATCCGATAATAGGGAGGCCAGCTTTGGTCTGGATCAATCAGGACAGGTGCGCAATCGTCGGCGTCGGGGCAACGGACTATTATGTCCGCGGACAGAGCCATCCGCGCACAATCAACGACATGGTCGGCGAAGCCATTCTGAAGGCTTGCGACGATGCCGGTATTTCGGTCAAACAGATTGACGGATTCGCCTACTATTCTGGTGCCCAGATGGGCTATGGAGACAAGGCTGACACAGCGTCCCTGATGGAAATGCTCGGTATTCCCGAGGTGAAATTTACCGCGGCGCTGACGAGTGGCGGCGGCGGTGCAGCTGGAGCTGTTGGCCTCGCCACGGCGGCCATCATGAATGAAGATGCGACGCATGTCGTTACCGTCATGGCGTTGCAGCAGTATAAGCAGCGCCTTGGCACTGTATTCGGCGCGAGCGCGCCCAGCCCTGAAAATTCGTTCCTGCAGCCTTCCGGCCTTGTCGGGCCGGGCCATCTGATGTCCGTCCTCGCGCGCCGGCATATGCATCTCTACGGCACGACGCGGGACGCATTTGCTGAAATCGTCATCAGCCAGCGTGAGAATGCCTTGAACCGGGAAGGCGCGATGCGGCGGACCCCGCTGACAAAGGAAGAGTATTTTGCCAGCCCGATGCTGGCCGACCCGCTGTGCAGACTCGATTTCTGCCTCGAAACGGACGGTGCGGTGGCCTGGATCGCGACGAGTACAGAAAGAGCCAGGGATCTGAAGCAAAAGCCGGTCCTCATCCACGCGGCAGCGCATGGCGGGCAGCGCGAATGGGGGCGAGCCTTTGCCTGGATGGGCATGCCGGACCCTCATTTCGGATCCTCCGGACACAAACCGATCGGCGATCGCCTTTGGCAACAATCCGGATTGAAACCTGCCGATATGGACGTGGCGCTGATCTATGATCATTTCAGCGCGATGGTTCTCATGCAGCTTGAAGACTACGGCTTCTGCGAAAAGGGTGAGGGCAATGATTTCGTTCTGAGCGGCGCCATTCGCTACAAGGGCGGTTCGATTCCGGTAAACACTCATGGTGGCCAATTGTCGGAAGCCTACATTATCGGGGCCACCCATACCCGCGAGGCGGTCGAGCAATTGCGAGGGGTTGCCGTGAATCAGGTCGACGACGCCGAATTCGCTCTCGTAACCGGTGGGCCAGCGTCCCTTC
The DNA here is from genome assembly GCF_003576285.1 of Henriciella mobilis. Taxonomy (NCBI): domain Bacteria; kingdom Pseudomonadati; phylum Pseudomonadota; class Alphaproteobacteria; order Hyphomonadales; family Hyphomonadaceae; genus Henriciella; species Henriciella mobilis. The sequence goes on from NZ_QWFX01000007.1 coordinate 48,444, forward strand.
CCGTGTCCGGCTGCATTCTGAGGAGGGCCTGATATGTCTCTGGAATATGGACCCGCGCAATTGCTGCCCGGCGACAAGATTGCGATCAGCACAGACACGTCGACAGAGCCCTTCTGGCAGATGGCTAGGGAGAAGAAACTCACGGCCTGCCAGTGCGCAAAATGCGGTCATTTCCGTATGCCGCCGACGCCTTATTGTCCTGAGTGTCAGAGTCGGGAAATGAACTGGCCCGAGCTGCCTGGGACTGCGACCGTCTTCAGCTTCGCGATTTGTACCCGCTCGCCATATTCTGGCGAGCCACTCATCTATGTCCCGGTTGTTGTTGATCTTGACGGTGCCCCTGGCGCCCGCCTCGTGTCAAATCTTGTCGGCATCGACGCGGAGAAAGTCGAAATTGGCATGAAGGTCAAGGTCGACTGGAACCCGATTCAGGATGGCTGGCTGTTGCCAGTTTTCCGACCAGTTTAAGGAGCAAGGTGTCATGAAACAGCATCAGGCGCTTGCACCGTATCTCAGTGTCCATGCCTATGGGCTGGGTGATCTGCTGGAAGAACAGGCGCGGTGTCGCCCGAACCTGACCGCCATCGTCGATGGTGCTCACCGCTTTTCATTCCAAGAAGTCGACGACCGTGTAAATCGGCTTGCCACGGTTCTTCGCAATCATGGCGTTGGCCGGGGTGACCGGGTGCTATGGCTTGGACAAAATAGCTTCCGCGTTCTGGAAGCTCTTCTGGCGAGTGCCCGGGTCGGCGCAATCATGTGTCCAGCAAACTGGAGATGGTCGTCTGAAGAGATCGCGTTTGCGCTGGATGATTTCGATCCCAAGGTCGTCCTGTGGCAAAATAAGGATGTTGGTGAAATCAATCGCGGGGCCCGGGATGCTTGGCGTCCTGATTCTAACTGGATCTGCCATGATGGTTGTGAAGGCGAAACGAATTACGAGGATCTGATTGCGACTGCCGACCCGACAAGGGAGTTCGACCCTGTTGAGACATCAAAGCCTTTGCTGGCGATTTATACGGCCGGGTTTTCCGGCAAACCCGGCGCAGCTCTGCTCAGTCATGAATCCCTGCTGATTGTGTCCTGGTTGAACCAGGTGGGGCAGGGGGTTACGGAAACATCAGGCTACCTCGTATCAGGTCCCATGTTTCATGTCGGTGTGCTGATGGGCGCACTCGCCACATTCATGGCCGGAGGCCGGAACGCCTTTGTGGCCCGGGTTGATCCTGAAGAACTCCTGCAGATTGTCGAATCCGAAAAGCTTACCCATGCCTTTATTGCGCCGCCTACGATCGAACAGATGCGGGCTATCAACAAGGATGGCAAATACGACGTTTCGAGCATCTTCAGGGATGCCCAAATGTCCGATTACAGGATCCCTCTGGTGATGCCTGGATCATCACCTATGATGAGTGCACCGGGTGGGTACGGCCAGACGGAAATCGGCGGCCTGACGATCACCAAATGGATGGGAGGCGAAGCGGCCGGCCGTCCATCGCCTTTCCTCCAGGCAAAGATCGCCGATGATAATGGCGAGGAATTACCGATTGGCGAGACGGGAGAAATCCTGGCGCGAGGTCCGCTCGTTATGTGCGGCTACTGGAACCGCCCCGAGGAAAACGCCCGACGAGTCGTTAATGGATGGCATCGAACCAATGACCTGGGCAGGCGGCTGGAGGATGGATCAATCGTTTTCGTCGGGCCGAAAACCACGATGATCAAATCTGGCATCGAAAACATTTATCCTGCTGAAGTCGAGGCCTGCCTTAAAACTCACGACGGGGTCGCTGATGTTTGCGTCATTGGTGTGCCGGACCCGACCTGGGACCAGAATGTGAAGGCCATCATAGTCAGGAAGCCTGGCAGCGAACATGGGCCCGAGGACTTCATCGAGCACTGCCGCCAACGCCTGGCATCCTACAAAAAGCCGAAGATTGTTGAATTCGCTCAAGCGCTTCCGCGCGGTCCAGGCGGAGTTGTTGACCGGGCCAAGGTTGACCAAGCCTACGGTGGCGGAGGTTATCCAAAAGTCGGCTAAAGCCGGCACCGAAAAGGGAGGAGGCGACCAATCATGGCGTCACAATCACAAGCAGAATGGCCAGACGTACTTGATCCGATCGAAGTTGCGCCGCGTTCATTCCTCGACGCGCATCAGGAAGCCGCAATCACGGCGATGAGTCGGCATGCTTTCGAAAATGCCCCCCTGATAAACGAAGTATGGAAAAGAGCGGGGGTCAGTCCATCCGACATAAAGTCGACCGCTGATTTCATGGAAAAGGCGCCGTTCATCACCAAGGATGATATCCGCGAGTTTCGCGATCGTAACGGTGACCCATCGGGTGGAATGAGCGTGAGCATTCCGGGTCAGACCGTTTCGATTGGAACGACGTCCGGAACAACCGGAGATCCAACGCCCGTGCCCAATTGGCGGCGCATGCCCTCCGAAGAAAGTTACAGTCGTGATTTTTGGCATATCGGCGCGCGCCCCGGCGATCATATCTGCCATATCATGTTCACTTTTCGCGGAGGTCACAGGCGTCGTGCATCCATGGAACTCGGTCTGTGCGAGATTGCCTTTTCGATGTCACCGACAGAAATTCCTCGCCTGATCGAGGCTTCAAAAATCTATCGGCCGGTCACAATGAGCATATTCCCAGGACCATTGATCTTGGCGATGGAGCAATATTTCGAAAAGACCGGCGACGATCCTGTCGACGTGTTCAAGTCCTATAAAGGCGCGGTCTTTGGCGGTGAGCCCCTTGGCGAAAGGCTGAAGAACTTGACCAAATCCTGGGGATTGGAAATCTTCGAAACTACAAGCCTTGGCGATGTTGCTGGTGCCAGCCAATGTCGCATGCACGACGGTTTTCATGCGTATGAGGACCTCGCTTTCATTGAGGCCGTCGATCCAATCACTGCTGAACCGGTCGCAGATGGAGAAGTTGGCGAACTCGTTGTAACAACGCTGGTGGATCGCCTCTCGCCGCTGGTGCGATATCGAACCGGGGATCTTGTTGTCATCGACCGAACACCCTGCGGATGCGGACGCACTCATGCAAAATTCAACCTGCTCGGTCGCGCCACGGATCAGATCCTTGTTGAGGGTCGTTCCATTCTGCCTCGCGAAATCATGGGGCTGGTTGAGAATGAGAGCGAAACGCGTGCAGCATTGTTCCAGATCGTCCGTACACATCGGGAAATGGACACGCTGAAACTTCGCATCGGTTATAACACCGAGAGACTTGCGGGGTCGCCTGACGCCCTTCGCGGCCGGCTTCATGACAAAATCGCCAGTGAGATTGGTGTGCCTCTGATTGTCGAACTCGTCGACGAACAGGAATTACTGAAGCTTGGACCTCCTCACAAGATTCCACGGGTAACAAAGTCATGAATACACCACGGCCAGACGTCATCGGCAGCTATACGGTCGGCGGAAGAATGCACTTTTATGGGTCGCGCCGGACCGAACTCGACCGTGCGGGCGTGAACATGGTCCGTACGCTGAAAAGTTTCGGTTTCAGTCCCGGCAGCGTGATCACCAATGTTTCGACGACACCAGAAGTCATTCAGTTTGCACCCTTCGAATACGCTGTCCAGATTCTGGGAATGTACGGCACGAACGCTGATCTCAGCCCGTACGATGCGGGGCGCGTTGAATCGCTTAGTCGTCAATTCAATCCGGTGGCGATGATGGGCGTTGGTAGGGAAACGCTTGATGGCCTGAAGATGTTGGGCCACGATGCGGCACGCGTGTTCAAGGGCAGGACGATTTGGGCACGGCCGGACGCCTACGAGGATGTAAAAGCGATGCCAGGTCTAGATGCACGACGTTGCGTTCTTGCTGGACCGGTACTGCTGTTTGACTGTGCGAGCGGCAACCTCCATCTCGACTCCCGTGAATGGGCAGGTTCGGCCGAAGGTGATGAGCTTCGACTGACATCTAGACAGGTCAGAGCTGAACCGGTGGTCGACCTTGGCACTGGCGTGAAGGCCCGCATGTCCGATGTCGCCTGTCGATGCGGAAATCATGATGCAGTTGTCGAGTTGCTCTGAAGGGGGCATTGTCAGCGGAACTTCCCGATTTCGTCGGATGCGCCAGGGTAGGGAATGCCCAACTCGCCTTTTCGTTACTTCAAGACGTCGCATGAGATCATCCAGCTTGCGGTGAGGCATTGTCAGGAGAACAGGCCGATTGAGCGAGGAGGGCAGCCTCGCTAGCTTCGCTTCATGACCCGCAATCCATTCCGCTACTTCAAAACGTCGCCCGAGATTATCCAGCTCGCGGTCATGATGTACGTTCGTTTTCCGCTGTCCCTTCGCAACGTCGAAGACCTCCTTCACGAGCGTGGAATTGACGTCTGCCATGAGAGTGTTCGAACTTGGGTAGATCGGTTTGGGCCGATGTTTGCCGGCAAGATCCCGGTGCGGCGGGCAAGCTACATGCGCCAAATCACGCAATGGCAGTGGCACCTCGACGAGGTCTTCGTGAAGATCCGAGGCGAGACGCATTATCTCTGGCGTGCAGTCGATCACGAGGGAGAAGTCCTCGAAAGCTACGTCACGAAAACACGTGCTAAATCAGCGGCCTTGCGCTTCCTGAAGAAAGCCATGAAGCGCTACGGCGCGCCCAGAACCATCGTCACGGACCGGCTGCGGTCCTACGGCGCTGCGATGAAAGAGATTGGCAACCAAGACCGACAGGAGGTCGGTCGCCACATCAATAATCGGGCTGAAAACAGCCACCTTCCATTCCGACGACGAGAGCGGGCGATGCTGAGGTTCAGGCGGATGTCAAACCTCCAGAAGTTCGCTTCGACCCACGCTTCGTTCCATAATCACTTCAATCTCGACCGCCACATCAACCGCCGACAGACCTTCAAATCAAACCGCGACGCTGCTCTCCAAGAATGGCGCCAGCTTCTGGCTGGATAGGATCAGGTGCGCCTAGCGATGCTGGAGAAGGGGTCGCATTAGACTGACAGCACCAGCAGGATCGGTCAGCGCGTCCGCGCAACACGAAAGATCATCAAAGGGATAGATCCCTGTTTCGTCCCTCTCAAAAAACGCAGCGATTTCCGCTGGGGCATCGATGAATGCAGTCTCGACTTCCATTCCCAAGATTGGTCCGATCTAACCGGAACGCTTGATTTCGTTCGAATTCAGCGCGTTCGCAAGAAACTCTAATGTCTCCTTCTGCGCCCATAGAAGACGTCCGGATCATCCCGGAAACAGAAATCGACTTTATCATTTCAAATGGTAATGGATTGCAAGGTTTGATTTCAAACCTGAGCACTCGCGATTAGCAGAACAGAGGCAGCGACATAGGGTATTGCAGTCACGGTCTTTGCGGTCCAATAGGTTCGCGCGTCCGGCAGGGTGTAGTCTAGGTGATCGAGCTGTTTATAATCCCCACATGATGTCTCGGAGTTACCAAGCTTCGTGATTTTGTACGAATGTCTAGCCGCGGCGTGTGGTCATTTGACCGAGACAAGCTCAGGCAATTCTCGGGCTACATGCTCTGTGAACGCCTTCACTGCAGGCGTGGTGCCCTTCCGTGTTGGCTGCAGAAGGCTGAGCGTCGCTTCGCCAGAGATCCACTCTGGCAGTACCTGCAGAAGCCGGCCGATCCTTACATCATTTGCGCAGACATAGGCGGGAAGGGAGACGATCCCCAGACCTGCAGCACACGCTTCCTTGAGCGTCACCATATCGTCGCTGCTAAGTCTTGGGATAAATTGAATGATCTTCGATTTATTGCCGCTCGAACGCAGGCGCCATTGATCAATGTCTTTGCGCCAGCCAAGGCACAGTCCGCTTTGGCCGTTCAGGTCTTCGGGCGTAGATGGTTCGCCGGACTCCTCTATGTAGCGGGGAGACGCGAACAGGCACCACTCCACGTTCGCAACCTGCTTCTGGATAAGGCTGGAATCGGGCAAGCTTTCCACATGCCCTCTGATCGCCAGGTCGATGCCGGCATCGATCAGATTGACCATTTCATTTGTGACCAATTGCCCGATCTCGACCTTCGGATGCTGCCTCAGAAAGTCCGAGACGAGTGTTTGGAGGGCAAACTGCGCAACACCCACCGAACAGGAAATGCGGACCTTGCCCTGCGGCGCCTCGCTTCGCCGTTTTATCGCGGCTTCTGCCGCTTGAGCTTCTTCCACGACCGCCTTGGCGTGCCGGAAAAACTCGGCCCCGACATCGGTGACTGCAAATTGCCGGGACGTGCGTTGGATAAGCCGCGCGTCCAGACGGGTCTCCAGCTGCTGTATGTGGCGGCTGAGGCGGGATTTGGGGACGCCCAGCGCCCGGCCGGCAGGCGCGAATCCTCGCTGTTCAACCACGTGATAGAAATAGACGTAGTCGTTCAGATCGAACGTCGGATCCTGGATCATAGTTCTATTTACAGAACGATAAGTCCCAAGAAAAGGTAATTCTAGCCACTTTGTTCCATTGCTACGTTCTTCTCGCATAAGAGGAGAAGTCCAATGGCCCAGAGTTTACGAGAACCAGGCGAGAATAGGGGCAGCGAAAAACTGTCACCGGTTCAAGGAAAACCGTTCTTCGTCGGGACCGGGTTCGAAGCGCTGAGTTTCAGGCACACGATGTTTTCCGGATCGATGGATCCCCTCATAATGGTGGATCATTTCACAATGACAGCGCCTACTTTCGGGCCTCATGCCCATGCCGGTCTGTCGGCTGTGTCCATACTGTTTGAAGACAGCGAAGGCGCGTTCAACAACAAGGACAGTCTCGGCCATGACATCGATCTGATGCCGGGCGATTTGTACTGGCTGAAGGCCGGGCGCGGTGCGGTACATGACGAAAAACCTCGTCCTGGCGCCCGCACGCATGCGCTCCAAGTCTTTGTGAACCTGCCGGCGCGCATGAAGTACGACACACCAGAGTCCCTTCATGTCAAAGCCTCAGACATGCCGCAGATTCTTGGCGACGGGTATCGTGCGCGCCTCATGCTGGGGCAAAGCGGCGGACATACGGGGGCGGACTCGCCGGCGCTCCCGATGACCGTTCTCGATGTGCAGTTGGACGAGGGGGCATCCTTCGAGCATCAAATCCCATCGGGGTACAGCGCCTGGATATTGAGTGTAGGCGGATCGATCGAGGTCCAGAACGACAAGACATCGCTATCCCTGGGGCGCGGCGCTTCAATCGCGCTGACCGGTAAGGGAAACGGCCAAGCCACGATCATCACCGGAAATTCCAGAGCCCTGTTCGTCATCCTTCAGGCCGAACCCTTGCGCGAACCCTTCGTGCAGCGCGGGCCTTTCGCGATGAGTTCGGAAGAAGAAGTTGACGCGATGTTCGCCGCCCACGCAGCCGGCAAACTCGGATCGATCGACGAAAGCTGAGTCTAAAAACCAAGCCGCTCAGACACTCAAAAAGGAGCAGAAAATGTCTTTGAATCACCATAACCCCGAACCGCTAACCTCGGCGAATGCGGCCGTCGTCCTAGTCGATCACCAGGTCGGCCTGATGACCGGCATACGAGATTTCTCAATTGCCGAACTGAAGCACAACGTGGTTGGCCTCGCCAAGGCGGCGCGCGTGCTTGACGTCCCTGTCGTAGCCACAACGACGTCGGCAGACACGCTGTGGGGCCCCGCCTTTCCAGAGTTGCAGGCTGCGCTGCCAGGCCAAGAATTTATCGACCGAACCACGGTGAACGCATGGGACGATGCCCGCTTTGAGGCTGCGATCCGCGCGACTGGTCGGAACAAGCTAATCTTTGCAGGCGTGTCGCTAGAAGTCTGTGCTGCACTTCCGGCCATGCGAGCTGTCCGAGAAGGTTACGAAGCCTACGTCGCCGTCGATGCAAGCGGCACATTCAATCTCACCAAGCGGGAAACCGGGATTGCACGTCTCGTTCAGAGCGGAGTCGTTGTCGCTGATGGATCGAGTCTTATGGTCGAAATCCTTGCAGACAATGCCTTGCCGAAAGCGTTCGAGCTATACTCTGCGCTCGACATGGATTGGGCGACACTTGCTGGCCAGGTTCGGGCCAGCGCCATTGAGCAAGTAAGGTCCAGCTAGTGTTTCGAAACTCGCGAGGCGGCGCGATTGCTCCGCCGCTGCGCATATCGACACCGGAATAGACAGGGAGATGAGCAGTGTCCATGCCATCCAACAATGCAAAACCCGACTGCAAACCGCCTCCGAAAAACAAAATGGCGGTGCTCACTTTTGTGGGGCTTCTAGCCCCTGTCTATTTGATCCCCAGCCTATTGTCCCGAATGCTTCCGCATCAGGATTTTCTCGTCACCGTCATAGCTGTCGGGGCCATCGTGGTTCTAATGACCTACATTGTCATGCCCGCGCTTATATGGCTGTTTCGCGGTTGGCTAAGCTAGAAAGCCTGCCAATTTGCGCTCAAAGCCGGACAGCATACTCGCTCTGACAAATCTCATGCTGGATTAAATTATGGGCGTCTTTCCCGAGACGACTTAAGTCGAAGAGTCTGCGTTTTTATTTTTAGTTGAAAATTGGGAATCACAACTGATTGCTCATTTTTCGGTAAGCTAGGGGTGTCAGGCCCGTCCAAGATTTGAATGCGCGCACAAAAGCTCGGGATTCTGAGAATCCAAGTTGGAAGGCGATCGATTCGACCGTGTCTGTTTTGTGGCTGATCAGATTGATCGCCATGTCCCGGCGCGCCTCGGTCTTGATCTCATTGTAGTATGAACCCTCCTTCTTCAGTTTGCGCCGCAGTGCCTGAGGGTGAAGCCGAAAATGGTCCGCGGCGGTTTCAATGTCCGGCGCATAGTTCTCCTGCATGAGCATCTTCGAAAGCCATAGACGGACGCGCATGGAGTAATTGTCGGAATTGTAGGTTTGGGAGAGGAGCCGAAGAGATGTGTCTTTTGTGAAGTCGTTCAGGTCACTTCGGTTGCGCAGGTTTGGCAGGTTGAGGCTTTTCTCGCTGAAGATCATTGCCGGTGCGGCCTGATCGAACACGACAGGTGCCTTGTAAAATATGTAGCCATACTCGGCTTCATGTACCGGCGGATCATAGTCGAGATCGACCCTGACGATGGGAATTTGCGCATTCGCAAGCCAGCAAATCGTCCGGTACAGGGTCAGAAACAGATGCTCGATGGCAAAGCTGTTCAGGATCTGACGACCAGGCAGCCGCTGCAGGCGCAATGTTGCCTGTCCGCCCTCGGCTGTGAGGTCCAGCCTGAAGCTGTTGTCGAGAATATTGATGAAGCTGCGATAGATCTCGATTGCTTCTCCCACAGTTCCGGCATTCATGACACTGAAGCAGATCAGCCGATATGTGCCGGGATGCTGCGGCTGATGTGTCAATCCGTACGTCTCATCTCGCAGCAGTCGGGCAAGAGACCGGCTCAGACTTGAAAACTGGGTAAATGTAATCCTTGAACGGGGCACTTCGAGTATCTCGGAAGAAATCGATGCTTCCCTGAGAATCTGCCGCGTATCGAGCCCCCTGGATTTGGCTCCTTGGAGCATTTCCACCACGAACCGGGAAGAAATCGTGGAGGCCTTAAGGTCTTCGGGGGCTTTCTGCATCGCTCAATGTGTAATGCAATGTCTATTTTTGGGCAAGGCAACGTCATTGTGGCAACTGGCGGCGACAGGCAGTCTGCCTAGATCAAGAATGCAAGTTGGGAGGTCGCGGTCCTGTTTCGGTCTGCGCGTTCGCGCAGTTGCCGGTAAACAAGACCCGAGGATAGGAAAATGGCAGATCGGGATTCTGAATCGCAACCCTGAATACGGTGCGCAATGAGTCCTTAATACCGGATCAGATTTGGATGTACGGGTTTCTTGAAGCCCTGCCGCCACCGCCTGGCCGATACTGCTGACCTGAGAATGGTTCCGCCTCCGCTGAATGACAGACGGATAGCAGCATGGTGCAGCAAGAGAGAGTTAATCAGCGGTGGATTTTGGACCGCCGCCCGGCGGGGCGGGTCGCCGCCGGGGACCTGCGACTGGAAAAACAGCCTGTCCCTGAGCTGATGCCGGGGCAGATCCTCATCCGGAATGTCTATTTGTCGCTGGACCCCTCATCACGCATCTGGATGAGTGACGAAGACCAGTATATGCCGCCTGTCGAGATCGGAAATGTCATGCGCGGGCTTGTCTACGGGATTGTGGAAGCGTCCGCGTCGGATCGCATTGAGGCGGGAAAACTAGTGTCGCCGGCCTTTGGTGGCTGGGAGACCTACACGATTGCCGAAGCGGCGATGACGCGGGTCATCCAGCCTTCCGCTGGCGAGGCTTTGTCGGATTATGCAGGCGTCCTTGGGCCGACGGGTATCACGGCATGGCTTGGTCTCCGCGAGATTGGCCATCCGGCAGCGGGGGAGACCGTCGTTGTGTCCGCCGCAGCCGGCGCTGTGGGATCCGTCGCATGCCAGATCGCGAAGTTTGACGGTTGCCGCGTCATTGCAATTACGGGCTCGGATGAGAAGTGCGCCTGGCTGAGGGACGAGGCGGGCGTGGATGGCACCATCAACTACCGGTCCGAGCCGATCGGGGGCAGGCTGGATGCCTTGTGCCCGGATGGAATCGATCTCGCCTTTGAGAATGTCGGTGGGGAGATAATGAATGAGGTCTTCGCGCGGCTGAATGACTTTGGCCGGATGGTGGTTTGCGGCCTCATATCCTCATACAATCTCGACGGTCCTGCCCCCGGCCCTTCAGACTTTGGACGGGTCCTGATGCGTCGCCTCACAATCAGGGGGTTCATCGCGAGCGACTTCAGAAAGCAGTTTCCGACTGCGCTGGAGGAGCTTGGCGCCTTGGTGCAATCCGGCCGCCTGAAGACGCGGACCCATATCGTCGATGGACTCGAGACGGCACCAGACGCTCTCAACATGCTGTACTCAGGGGAAAACAGGGGCAAGCTTCTGTTGCGGATATCGCCAGAGGAGGGTGCGAATGCCCGCCACGAATAAGAGACTGTCTACTCGCACGCCCGTCATCGCGGCAATCGGTGAAGTGACAGATCGTCCCGATCGCATCGAGGAGGCAAGGGAGCCTGTCGAGCTGATGGCGGCGGCGTTGCGCGCGGCTGAGGCTGACGGCGGGCGGTCCCTGCTGGCCGCCCTGACATCTGTTTACCTCGTTGGGCAGATGAGCTGGCCTTACCGGAACCCTGTCCGTGAGCTCTGTGACCGGTTGGAAATCAATCCCGCTTGCGCCGTCAATGAGAGCTTCGGAGGCGACACTCCAGTTCGGCTGATCCACGCTGCCGCCCGGCGTATTGCGTCTGGCGAGGCGGAAACCGCCGCCATTGTGGGGGGCGAAGCGCTGAACAGTCTGCGCAAGGCGCGTCAGGCCGGCATAAGGCTGGATTGGACTGAACGCGCACCGGCGGGGGAGCGGCTGCGGAGCGACTTTGAAGTTCTGAAAGTCCATGAGGCCGCCCGAAAGGCCGGGGTGTCTGACCCGGCAGATTTGTATCCTCTGTTCGAAAATGCGCTGACGCATGCCTCGGGGATTTCCCCGACCGAGGCGCAGGAACAAGCGTCACAGATCTGGGCCGGCATGGCCCGATCCGCTGCAAAGAACGAGTTTGCTTGGAGCCGGTCCGCTCCGTCAGCGCAAGAGATCGCCGTGGCCAGCCCCGCCAACCGCATGATCGCTTTCCCGTACACCAAGTTCATGGTTGCCAATCCCATGGTGAACCAGGCTGCGGCGATCATCGTCACAAGTCTCGAGCACGCGCTCGCCCTCGGCATTGAACGCTCTAACCTGATCTTCATTCGGGGCGGCGCTTTCGCGGCGGAGCCGGAAGATGCGCTGATGCGTGACCGGTTCGATGGGTGTGCCGCGCTGGATACTGTAATGGGCGCGGTGGTAGACTCCGTCGGCGGGTCGGCCGGCACATTCGATTGCCTGGAGCTTTACAGCTGTTTCCCGGTTGTCCCGAAGCTTGCGCTGAGCGCTCTGTCACAAAAGGGTCTGCCGGAAAACGTGCCCGCGAGCGTGACGGGGGGGCTGACTTTCTTTGGCGGTCCGCTCAACAACTACATGTCGCATGCAACAGCCGCCATGGTCCGGAAGATGCGGAGCGGCGCAGCCCGCACAGGTCTGCTCTACGCGCAAGGCGGTGTGCTCACCAAGCATCATGCCCTTGTCTTGTCCGCAGAAGAGGGCGGATATGAGGATTGCGGCGGTGACCCTTCCTGGCAGGAGGCCGCAGACCATGCGCGTGGACCTGTTCCGGCCATTCTGGATGGTTACGAAGGCCCTGCGGAACTTGAGACCTTCACGGTCAAGTATGGCAGGCTGGCCCGCGCACAATTCGGCGTGGCAATCTTGCGAGCTCCGGATGGGAGCAGGGTCATCGCCCGGGTGCGCCCTGATGACAAGCAGACGATGGAATTGTTGTTGAGCCCCGCGCAATCACCCATCGGCGCGGAAGGGTTCACCCGAACCGATGCTTTCGGTCACCTGGTCTGGGAGGCAGGGCCTGCGAGGCCGCGCACCGGGCGCGCGCCCCGGTTCTGCAAAGTCGAAACGCATGGCCGCCTGACGGTTGTTACGATCAACCGGCCGGAGGTCATGAACGCCCTGCATCCGCTTGCAAACGAGGAGCTCTCGGAGGCCTTTGACGCGTTCGAGGCCGACCCCGACCAGTGGGTGGCCATCCTGACCGGTGCTGGCGAACAGGCCTTCTGCACCGGCAACGATCTTAAATTCACAGCCGACGCGATGCGCAATGGCGAGCGGCCGGATCCACCGCGAAAAGGGTTTGCCGGGCTCACCGCTCGCTGGGGCATGACCAAACCGGTTATCGCTGCAGTGAATGGCGCTGCGTTCGGTGGCGGTTTCGAGATTGCACTCGCCTGTGACCTGATTATCGCAGCCGATCATGCCCGTTTCGCGCTGCCTGAGCCAAAAGTCGGGCTCGCCGCCCTTGCCGGCGGACTGCAGAGGCTACCGAGGCAGATAGGTCAGAAACAGGCAATGGGGATGATCATCACGGGTCGCAGCGTCAGTGCCGAAGAAGGCCGTGCCATGGGGTTCGTGAACGATGTCGTGCCTGCGGGCGATCTGATGCCAGCGGCTCACAAATGGGCAGAGGACATCCTTGCCTGCAGCCCGATGTCCGTGCGCGCCTCCAAGCAGATTGTCGCTTCGGGGCAAACGGTCCGCACTGTCAGGGAGGAGTTCGAAGTGCAGGACGGACTTGAAGCCGTGAAGGCGCTGTTCCGGTCCGACGATATCCGGGAAGGCCCGCGCGCCTTCGTCGAGAAGCGTGCGCCGAGATGGAAGGGGAGCTGAAATGATCGCAAGGGTTCAGAAGCTGCTCTCCGACGGGCGGGGCCAGGTCGAAGGCTTCTGCCGGGATGACTTTGCACCGGTGCTGGATGCTTTTGTAGCGAACTTTGAGGTTCATGGCGAAATCGGTGCAAGTGTTTCTGTTTCCTTTGATGGCGAGACCGTTGTCGATCTTTGGGGCGGGCTTGCGGATCCGAACAAGCAACTTGCGTGGCAATCCGATACTGTCTCGCTGGTCTATTCGGCGACGAAGAGTCTGGTGGGGCTCGTTGCAGGCATCCTGATCGACCGGGGGCAGCTCGATCCGGCGGCGCCAATGACCGATGTGTGGCCGGCCTTCGGACGAAACGGCAAGCAGGATGCCACGGTGCGCATGGCGCTCGATCACAGTCTCGGGCTTCCTGCCTTGCGGACACCGGTCAGACCTGACGGGTTCTATGACTGGGAATACATGTGTGACCTGATTGCCGAGGAGGCGCCCTTCTGGGAACCCGGCAGCGAGGTGGGATACCACGCCATGACCTGGGGATGGATCGTCGGCGAGATGATGCGTCAGGTCACCGGCAAGACTTTCGGACAGCTGCTGCAGGAGCTGCTCGCCGAGCCACTGGGCCTAGATGTCTGGTGCGGTCTGCCCGAAGCGATTGAGCCCCGCATCGCACCCATCATCGCGGAACCGATAGGCGCGCAGTTCGGGAAGATCTTCGAACGCTCTGTTGCCGACGACGCATCCATTTCCGCACTTGCGCTCCAGAATGATGGGGGCTGGCTCAGCGGCTTCGTCACGGACCCGATGACGGGCCGTGTCCATTCCGATACGCGCGATAGCCATGCCGCCGAGATACCCGCTGCCAATGCCATTACGAATGCGAGAGCCCTCGCGGGCGCTTTCCGCCCCTTCGCAACAGGGGGCAGGGAAGGCGGGCAGGTCTATGCCGGGCCGGAGACGCTGGCTGACATGGAGTCCATATCGGTTGCCACGAATCTTGACCGGACGACACTGCAACCGACCGCCTGGACGGTCGGCTTCAACAAGATGCGCGATTTGAACGCTGGCCGGCCCAGCGCCCCGCCCGGACTTGCCCTCGGCCGCCGGGCTTTCGGCCATTCCGGCGCCGGCGGCTCGCTTGCCTTTGCAGACCCGGAATTTGCGCTCAGCTTCGGGTATACGATGAACCGGCTGAGCAAGTCCGGCCGCGTCGATGAGCGCGCGGAGTCCCTGGTGGCAGCGCTCTATTCGGTCGTGGGGTGTACCAAAATCCGGGCTGGCTATCGCAGGAGGCCGCAATGAGCCGGCCTGAACTCGAGCGGATCGACCCTGAACTGCGTGGTTTCCTCCAAGTGTTCCCAGAGCTCGTCATCAACCGGGACACGATCAAGGCGTTGCGGAACCGTCTGGCTGCGGGGGCAGACCGGCCACCTGCATTCCCGGTCCTGACGGATGAACTTGTCACGGAGGGTCGGGAGCACAGCGTCCGGTTACTCCGCTTCCGGAAGTCGGACCGGCCGGATCAGCCGGCCCTGTTGTGGATGCACGGCGGCGGTTATGTGATGGGATTTCCCGGCGACGAGCGGGCGCGCCGGTTCGCGTATGAGCTCGACTGCACGGTCTTGTCGGTAGACTACAGGCTCGCGCCGGAATCGCCCTTTCCTGCAGCACTTGAGGATTGCCTGCTTGCGCTCGGCTGGCTCTACGAGAAAAGCGGTGCTCTCGGCATTGATGCGAGTAGAATCGTTATTGGCGGTGCAAGTGCCGGAGCTGGGCTGGCCGCTTCGCTCGCCCTACGGAACCGGGATTCCGGCAATATTCCGCTCCGGGCCCAGCTGCTGCTCTATCCCATGATCGACAACCGGCATGAAGGCGAACTGGCGCAGTCGCGGTACTATTACATCTGGTCGCGCGAGACCTCGCTCAGCGCCTGGTCGATGTACCTTGCAGATGCGGACAAGAGCGCCTTGTCTGCCTATGCCGTTCCGGCCCGGCACCCGGATCTCACCGGCTTGCCGCCGGCCAGCGCATTCGTCGGTGCCGAAGACCTCTTCTGCGAAGAGATCGTCAGGTTTGCTGCAGACCTGGAGGCGGCCGGCACGGGCTGCCATCTGGAGATTTTTCCCGGCATGTATCATGGCGGCGAGGCCTATGTGCCGCAGGCGGCAATCAGCCGGAGAATGAACCAGTCTATCCTCGCGGCCCTTCGGGATGCCTTCGCATGAGTCTCAGCCGTATCCTGATCGCCAATCGGGGCGAGATCGCCGTGCGCGTCGCGCGGGCCGCGATAGACATGGATATCGAATGTGTCGGCGTTCACAGCAGCGACGACGCCGAAAGCCTTCATACGCGTATGGTGGCCGAAAGCATCGACCTTGGCCGTCAGGGACCGGCCGCCTATCTCGACAGTGCCGCTATCGTTGAAGCGGCTTTGAAATCTGGCTGTGACAGTGTCCATCCAGGCTACGGCTTCCTTTCGGAAAATCACGATTTTGCGCAGCAATGCGTCGATGCGGGCCTTGCCTTCATCGGACCTCGACCGGATCTGCTGAAGCTTTTCGGCGACAAGGCGGCGGCGCGTCAGGCGGCCGCCAAGGCCGGAGTCGAGACGCCGCGCGGCATCGATGGTGATGTCGGTGAAGCCGAAACAGCGGACTTCCTGGACGGTCTCGGCGGGGGCGGGGCAATCATCAAGGCCGTTGCCGGCGGCGGAGGGCGAGGGACGCGCATTGTTCACGACCGCAAAGAGATCGCCGAGGCTCTCAAGGCGGTGCGATCGGAAGCCCGCACGGCCTTCGGCAATGAGCGCGTCTATGCCGAAGAGTTTCTGCCGCATGCCCGGCACATCGAAGTGCAGATCGTTGCAGACAATTCTGGAGCGATTGCTCATCTCGGAGAGCGCGACTGCAGCCTGCAGCGCCGCAATCAGAAGCTGGTCGAAATCGCGCCTGCTCCCGATCTTGGCAAGGGGTTTCGGGCAAAGATCATTGAAGCCGCGATGGCACTGGCTGGTGCCACACAGTTTTCAAACATAGGGACGTTCGAATTCCTGGTCGATGAGGCCACGTCGCGCGTCGTCTTCATCGAAACCAATCCACGCCTCCAGGTCGAGCATACTGTGACGGAGGTCGTGACCGGCATTGACCTTGTCCAATCCCAGATCAGGCTGGCGGGCGGCGCCCGACTTCAGGATATCGGCCTCAAGCCCGGCAAAGGTGCGCCGGTACGGGGAGTGGCCATACAAGCGCGGATAAATATGGAAACCATAAGCGCTGATGGCCAGGTTCGACCCTGCACTGGACAGCTGGCGGCCTACGACCCGCCGAGCGGTCCCGGCATAAGGACCGATGGTTTTGCTTATGCTGGATACGAAACGAGCGGATTGTATGATTCACTGCTCGCCAAGGTCATCGCTGGCCACACCGATGCGGATACCGGTCTGGCAGTCCGGCGCCTGATACGGGCGCTTGAGGAGTTTCGCATTACCGGCGTCGGGACCAATATCGGCCTGTTGCAGGCAATACTCGCCCATTCTGACGCCGGGACTGGCCGTATCCATACAAGATGGGTCGAGCAGTCCCTTAAAGAGCTGCTTCAAAACCACGCCAATCCTGCACGCAGCAGGTTTGTACAAACAAGGTCTGCAGGTGCCGCAAAGGACGCAAGTGCTGACGCCAACCGGCACAGGTTTCTGCCGAAACATGGTGGTGAGGTCGACGCAAACCTCGTCATTGCCCCGGTTCAGGGAACCATTGTCAGCGTTGAAGCACGCGTAGGAGACCGCCTGCAAAAGGGGGAGTCTATTGCCGTCCTCGAAGCCATGAAAATGGAACACGCTATCGCTGCAGAGCATGACTGCATCATCGTCGATCTGCCTGTCAGTGCAGGCGACCTTGTTGCTCTGGGTGCGACGGTTGCCAGGATCGACATCACCGGGGGTTCCGATGTAGCCGAGATGCGCGAGGACGCGATCGATCCCGCCACGATCCGGCCTGACTTGCAGGATGTGTTCGATCGGCATGCTATCACACTCGACGCAGCGAGACCGAACGCAGTCAAGCGGCGACACGAGAAGGGAGGCAGAACGCCCCGTGAAAACATTGAAGATCTCGTCGATCCGGGGTCGTTCCTGGAATATGAGCCGCTGATCGTCGCGCAGCAGCACGGCCGCCTCAGCGCTGCCGAGCTGCGTGTGAAGACGCCGTGCGACGGGATCGTTGCCGGCACAGCGACGGTCAACTCCGGGCTGTTCGGCGAGGCGGCGGCCAAGGCCATGGTCCTGCACTATGATTACAGCGTCCTTGCCGGAACGCAGGGGAATCGCGGTCACCGCAAGCAAGATCGCATGTTCGAGCTGGCCGAGCGGTTCGGCTATCCCGTCATCATGTTCAGCGAAGGCGGTGGCGGCCGTCCGGGGGAAGATGATACCGGACCCGAAGTCTATTTCGACATACCGACTTTCAGCCGGTTTTCTCGCCTGTCAGGGAGTGTTCCGCTGGTCGGGGTCAATCATGGCCGGTGTTTCGCCGGAAATACGGCCCTGCTTGCCGCCTGCGACGTGATCATTGCGACCGAAGACTCAACGATCGCCCTCGGGGGCCCGGCCATGATTGAGGGCGGCGGCCTTGGCCGGTATGCGCCTGAGGAGGTCGGGCCGATGTCCGTCCAGGTGCCGAACGGCACCGTCGATATCTTGGTGAGTGACGAGGCCGCAGCGGTCTCGGCCGCGAAGACATATCTCTCCTACTTCCAGGGGCGAACCTCGGACTGGGAGAGCCACGACCAGCGCCTGCTGCGCCATATCGTTCCCGAGAACCGCAAGCGTGCCTATGACATGCGCCGGATTGTCGAACTGGTCGCCGATATCGGCTCGGTCCTCGAAATCCGCGAGCACTTCGGTCGCGGGCTGATCACATCGTTTGCCCGCGTGGAGGGGCATCCCGTTGGAATCATCGCGAACAATCCCATGGAGAATGCCGGCGCCATCGATTCTGATTGTGCCGACAAGGGCGCGCGATTCATGCAGCTTTGCGATGCCTTCGACATTCCGGTGCTGAGCCTCATCGACTGCCCAGGAATGATGGTCGGACCCGATGTGGAAGCCACCGCGCTGGTCCGCCACGCCATGCGCATGTTCAATACGGGAGCAAACCTCACGACGCCGCTGTTCAATATCGTCATCCGCAAGGCCTATGGGCTCGGTGTGCTGGCGATGTGCGGCGGATGTGCGCTCAATGGCCTGTTCACGCTCGCCTGGCCCACGGCGGAGTTTGCCGCGATGAACCTTCAGGGTGCGGTGAAGCTTGGCTTCAGGAAAGAGCTGGAGGCAATCGGCGATGAAACTGCCCGTCAGGCAGAACTGGAACGCCGTGTGGCTGAGGCCGAAGAGAAGGCGAGAGCCGTCAATGCTGCGGCTGGCGGAGGATTGGACGATGTCATCGACCCGGCGATGAGCCGCGACTGGATCGCCGCCGGTCTCAATCGTCTTGCGCCGCAGGAGCGCGGAAAGCGACATAAGTATCCCTTCGTGGATACCTGGTGATTTCGCGGCCGGGACCGTCGGGGCGTGGCCGCCTGGAAGGAGAATGAACCTATGGCAAGCGAGGGATTTCCGATCCGCTATTGCGTCAGTGACGGCGTCGCGACGATCACGCTCAACCGTCCGGAGCGAATGAACGCGATGACGTTCGACTTGATGACGGCGATTCAGGACGCTCTGGAAGATGTCCGGTTGAACGAGGATATCCGCCTCGTGATCCTGACAGGTTCCGGCCGGGCATTCTGTGCCGGCGCCGACCTAATTAGTCCGCCGAGCCGGACCGGCGGCGATCGGCCGGATAGGGTGCGCTCGCGGCCCGTCTACGATCCCGCTGACACGACCTTTGATGACACCCTGCGCGCCCTGATTGCCTGCCCTGTGCCGACGCTCGCACGGATCAACGGACCGGCTGCAGGCGGAGGGTTCGGGCTTTCGCTTGCATGCGACATTTCAATTGCAGCGCGGTCGGCATTCTTCGTTGCAACCTTCAGTACCGAACTCGGAATTGTTCCGGACATGGGGGCAACGTGGAACTTGCCGCGCCGGATAGGACGGGCGCGAGCCCTCGGGGTTGCTCTCTTGGGCGAGCGCCTGCCTGCCGAGCGGGCCGCCCAGTGGGGGCTAATCTGGAACTGTGTGGATGACGATATGCTCGACCAGGAAGTCGAGCGGCTCGCTGGCATCCTGATGGCCACCTCTCCGGCCGCTGTACGGCGGACCCGGGAGACCATTGACGCGGCCTTGCGTAACACGTTCAGCGAGCAGCTTGCTCTGGAAACGTCACACCAGGCAGAGCTCATCCCGCGCAACATGCCGGAAGGCATTCGAGCCTTCCGGCAAAAACGCCGCCCTGTCTTTGGAGGTGCCCGTGACTAATCGGTTTCAGGACCGTCTGTTTGCACCGCCAGTACAGGGGCGGGCCATCTTTCCCGGCTGGTATGTCGTGGGATTCACCTTCGTGATGCAGTTCATCGCCATGGGGCTCGTCTACTATTCCTTCGGCGTCTACCTCAAACCGCTCGCGGAGGCGCTGGAGACTAGCCGCTTCAGCATTTCGCTGACGCTCTCGATCGAAGCCATCGTTGTGGCCTGCGTCGCTCCAATGATTGCCCGCCTGTATGCGGAGGTGCAAATCCGCCGGATGCTCACATTAGGCACCTGCGCTCTGGCTTTCGGACTGATGTCGATGTCGCTGATTCAGGAGACTTGGCAACTTTACGTCGTCTTCGGTGGCGGCGTGGCGCTCGGCCTTGTCAGCCTGACCGCCATTCCATCGAACCTCCTTCTGGCAAACTGGTTCGACCGCCGTCGCGGCCTAGCCATGGGGATTTCGCAATTCGGGATCAGCATCAGTGCTGCCGTTCTCGTTCCAGTCGTCACCTGGTTATTTCTTACGCTCGGTTGGCGGACGGCCTTCGTCGTATGCGGGGCAGCTGCTGGCCTGGTGCTTGTTCCTATGATCTGGTTGTTTGCCGTGAAAACGCCGGAGGAAGTGGGCCTCTCGCCCGATGGTACCTTTTCTGCGAAGGCGCCCAAGGCGCCCGAGCCCGTCACGTGGACTTTCAGGCAAGCGCTCGCTACACGGGACGTCTGGCTGATCACGCTAATCGTCGGGCCGTGTAACCTCGGAATCGCCTCCGTACTTCTTTCCCTTCCTGCTTATGCGACTGATCTCGGAATAAGCGAAATGCGTGCCTCATCCGTCGTTGCGCTGACGGCGGTATTTGGCGCAATCGCGAAGATCGTCCTGGGGATGCTGGCCGATCGGCTCAATCTCAAGCTCGTTGTCGCCTTGGCAGTCTTGTTCCAGGTCCTTGGCGTGGTGCTGTTACTGCTGAACACCTCCTATGAGGGAATGCTTGTTGCGGCCGTTGTGTTCGGCTTTGGATATGGCGGCACCGCACCGCTTTGGGCGATCCTTCTGGCCAACCAGTTCGGCCGGGAATCCTTCCCGACGATTATGGGCGCCAACATGCCGATGCTCATGCCCTTTGGTCTTATTGCGCTTCCGTTGACCAACTGGATCTTCGAAGTGCAGGGCAGCTATCACTCGGCATATGTGTCGCTGATTGGCTGGTATGTCCTGGCCGCGCTGGCTCTGGCCCTTCTGCCGGTTAGAAACCAGCCTCGACAGCAGGGGCAACTGGCATGAAGGTACAGACTGAAGATTGCGGGTCCGTGAGCCTTATCCGTTTCCAAACCGAAGAGGCCGGCACAATGACTCCAGAACTGGCGGCAAAGCTGTTGTCAGCGTTTCGCAATGCTGAATCGCTTGACCAAACACGTGCCATTGTGCTGACCGGAACAGAGGACGTGTTCGTCAGGCATTTCGACGTGGAGACGATTGCCGGCGCAGCGCGGATGGTCCGGTCAGGCAGCTTGTCGCTGGACGATTTCAAGAAAAGCCCCTTTAACGCGCTTATCCATGCCTGTTCTGTGTCTTCCAAGCCCGTTATAGCGGCCATCAACGGCACGTGCATGGGCGGAGGGCTGGAGCTTGCGCTCGCGTGCGATCTGCGGATCGCAGCGCGGTCCTGCCGCCAGATCGGACTTCCGGAAATTCGGGCTGGCCTTATCCCCGGTGCGGGCGGAACTGTGCGCCTTGGGCGCCTGATCGGTTCAGCCAAAGCACGCCAATTGCTGATGCTTGGCGCAATACTGGACGCTGACGAGGCCCTTGCCTCCGGTCTTGTGCATGAAGTTGCCGAAGACGCCTGCAATCGTGCGCTAGCGCTTGCCGGGGAACTTTCGACACGATCTCGAGACTCACTGGCTTTCATCAAGTCGCTTTGCGAAGCAGCCTTCGACCAGTCGGTTGACGAGGCCTTGGACCTTGAAGCCGAAGCTTTCTTCCGGCTGCTGCAGGGCTCTCCCTCATTGAGGGCTCGTCTCGACCGGATTCTCGCAACTGGCGGAGACCTCGGCAGCGCCCCCTGAGTTCTAGAACATCAGGCCGGGACCTATCTGACGGTGATCACCGATGTCCATTATTTCGACTCCCTGTGTCATGGCCTGACGACCCCAATCTGCTGAACTGTTCCCAGCAAGCGGCGCAAAGCCGTGCGGGTGAATCTTGTGCGGCCGAGAAAAGTGGGAAGGTACTCTATGGGCAAGGCGACAGACTGGCACTTTGCGCATGCGCTCGAATGTGTAGCCGACTGCATACCAGACCGGGTTGCCCTCATTGATTCGCACGCAACCCGCACCTGGAAAGACTATGAAGATCGAGCGGCGCGGTTGGCTGGCGCGCTTGACCGCGCTGGCATCCGGCCGGGCAGCAAGATAGGGCTGCTCATGCATAATTCGAACGTCTACCTAGAAAGCCATTTTGCCGCCTTCAAGCTTGGCGCGAGCCCGATCAATGTGAACTACCGCTATCGCGAGCAGGAGCTTGCCTATCTGCTCGACAACGCTGATGTAGAAGTGTTGGTCTATCACGATGCTTATCGCGAAGTTATCGCGGATGTCGCGCCCAGCCTACCGAGACTGAAGATACTGGTCGAAGCGCCGCTTGACGGGAAGGCTGGCGACCCGCCTTCGGGTGTGCTCCGCTACGATACTGTCTTGGAGACGAATGCACCGCTTCCGCGCCGCAAGCAATCAGCAGACGATCTTTATATTCTGTACACTGGCGGAACGACCGGGCTTCCGAAAGGGGTAATGTTTCGCAACGGTGCGACGTGCAAACACCTGGCCCAAGGGTATCGCATGTTCGGGATGCCGACGCCGGACACGCTGGACGATGTTCCTGCTGCGCTGGAAATCGGATTGTCCAAAAGCTCGCTTCCGGTGAGTCTCGTTGTGTGCCCACTCATGCACGGTACGGGGATTTGGGTCGGCGCCATGAATCCGCAGCTGGCCGGCGGCTGCGTCCTTACCATTCCCGAGCTCGGTCTCGATGCCGACCGGATCTGGCGGCTGGTTGAGCAACACCGCGTGACCTTCCTGACTATTGTCGGTGATGCATTTGGCGTACCCATGCTCGAAGCACTCGATATCGCAGCCAGCGATGGGCGGCCCTACGATGTCAGCAGCTTGAGGACGATCATTTCTTCAGGTGTGATGTGGTCTAGCGAAGTTAAGCGGGGGCTGTTGAGGCATGGCGATTTCACACTGATCGACGCCATCGGTTCAACAGAAGCTGCCATGGGCGGCTCTGTGACTCGGAGGGGTCACGAGGCAAAAACTGGCAGGTTTACTATAAACGCCAACGCCAGGATAATATCCGATGACGGACGTATGATTGAACCGGGGTCGGGCGAAACCGGTCGTCTTGCGTCGCCCAGTGCCATGATTGGATATTACAAGGATCCGAAGAAGACCCAAGAGATCATTACGGAGATTGACGGCGTACATTATGTCGTGCCGGGGGACTATGCCGCCTACGAAGACGATGGCAGCATTCGGCTTCTTGGGCGCGGCTCGACCTGTATAAATACTGCTGGAGAGAAGGTCTATCCCGAGGAGGTCGAGGAGACTCTAAAGCTTCATCCGCTCGTCATCGACTGCCTTGTCATTGGCCAGCCTGATAATCGGTACGGGCAGCGAGTTGTAGCCCTGGTCGCCGTAGCCGCGCCTGTTGACACGGCAGAGATACTATCTCACGCGAGAAATCTCATCGCCGGGTACAAGGTCCCAAAAGAGGTATTTCTGACCGACGCGGTCCAGCGCGCGCCGAATGGTAAGCCCGACTATGAGTGGGCGAAGTCGGTCGTGGCGAAATATTCCGGCCTCGCGAATTGAATATGGACCCGAATATGCCGGATGTTTTCATGCCTCCAGCCGAACCACAGGCAACAGCCCTTCCTCTGGCCAGCCTAAAGGTGCTTGATCTTTCGCGCGTTCTCGCGGGGCCGTATGCCGGGCGTCTGCTTTCGGATCTTGGTGCCGACGTGCTCAAGATCGAGCCCCCGGAAGGGGACCTTACCCGAAAGATGGGACGACCGATCGGTGCTGCGTCCAGCTATTTCGTCCAGCAGAACATAGGCAAGCGGAACATATGCATCGACCTCAAGGCGAAGGGCGCCGCAGACCTAGTGCTAGCCTTGGCGGCTGAGGCCGACATACTCATCGAGAACTTCCGGCCCGGCGTGATGTCGCGGCTAGGGCTTGGTTGGGAAGAATTGAGCAAGGCCAACCGTAAACTGATCATGCTGTCGATTTCGGGCTTCGGGCAGGATGGACCGGAGCGCAAGCGGGGCGCCTATGCACCGCTCCTGCATGCCGAGGCCGGGCTAATCGCGCGCCAGAACGCCGGCATGGGTGGCGAATTGCGGGATCTCACAGTGTCGATCGGCGATACAAGTGCAGCATTGCATGGCGTGATCGCCGTGCTGGCTGCGCTGCGGCATGTCGAGCATGGCGGCGCTGGACAGCATATCGACATTTCCATGCTGAATGCGATCCACTCCATGGACGACTTCGCAAACCTTGCTCTTGATGGCGAATGGGATGCGTCCCACCAGGACAGGTTCTACCGATTCTGGGATGGTCCGGAAGGTGTTCAGTTGGTGATCGCTGGGCCGGTCGCTGTTCTCTGGCGGGTATTCACGGAAGCGGGGCTGATTGCGCCATGCGATGCGGCATCAGGATGCCGGGATCAACCGGTTGACTTTCAACGCCGGAAGATCGCCGAGTTCCTTCTCTCCTTTGACCGGTTTGGTGCGCTGACTGACACGCTCGACGGCCTGAACCTTCCCTGGGGCAAGGTGCGTCGGCCCGGCCATGATGTTTTCGATGGCCCAAGCATAAACCATTGCGGTGTGCTCGTTCCGGTCTCGACAGAGCAGGGCGAAGAAGCGCTGACGATCCAGTCGCCTTACAAGTATTCCTCGCTGAACAGCGGCGTGCAAAGAGGTGCATGCCTGTCCGCGAAAGGGAAAGATGCTGGGGCCGCTCTCGGCGACTGGCTGGGTTATGACACTGCGATTGTCGAGGACCTTTTCGAGAACGGTATCCTTCACAAGGGTTGATACCTTCCGGCAGTGAAGTCTTGTCTATCCGGCGCCTCGCGAAGGCGCCGTCTTACGCCTGTGTTCCGCGCAAATTTTAAGGCCCCCGCAAGCCCTTCCGAGATGCGTTTTGTGCATTTTTTCGGTCTGTTCCGTGAATTGACTTCGATGCGCCTTAAACGCGAAATGTTTCAAGGCACAGACAACAAAAACGTGCCAGATTCCGGGAGGGAATACATATGAGGAAGCATCTTCAGATTAGTGCGCGCGCCCTTTGCTGCGCAGCAATTGGGGCTTTGCCCTGTCTTGCCGGAGCCCAGCTTGCTACGGCGCAGGAGAGCGATGCGGAGAGCGCCGATGGGCTGGCGGACGAGGCGCGGCGTCTCGGCACGGTCACGGTGTCAGCTCGCAAGCGGGACGAGACACTTAGCGATACGCCCGTCGTGCTGAACGCTTACAGCCAGGACATTCTGGAACAGAACCGGATTGAAAGCATCGATGAGCTGTCGACCTACACGCCGGGCCTCCTTGTCGCCGAATCGACAACGTCCGTAGGCGGAACGATTTCGCTTCGCGGTATCGGAAATGGCGTGTCTGGCTTTTTGGTCGATCCGACCGTCGCGATCAATGTGGACGGCATGCAGGTTGCCTCGCTGAATGTGAGAAAGCTCGGCCAGATCGATCTCGAACAGGTCGAAGTTCTCCGCGGGCCGCAGGCGCTGTTTTTCGGCAAGAACAGCCCTGGCGGCGTTCTTTCCCTCAAGACCCGCAATCCCGGCGATAAATTCGAAGCTCTCGCAGCCGTCGGGTACGAAACTGAGTCCGGGGATCGCTATGTCGAAGGCATCCTTTCAGGGCCGCTTTCTGAAACAGTTGGGGGACGGCTCGTCGCTCGGTTCGCTGACCTGGACGGCTATTTCAACCTTCGGACGGTGGATGCTCCCGGTAATTCGCTGGTCATTCCTCCGAGCGTGGACCAGTATCCTCAAGGCGAAGAGACTTTCATCCGCGGCACTCTGACATTCCAGCCGGATGACCGGTTCTCCGCCGTGGCCAAACTTGCTTATGGCGATGCGCAGACAACTGGCGGGTCGGCGACAGCCAATCAACGCATCTACTGCCCACTTGGTGTGCCACAGGGTTTTCAGCCCGACTTTCCCTGCCGCAAGGGGACACGCGATATCTATCTTGGAGGAGCGCCCGCTGAAATCATCGCGCTCAGCCCCGACGCACGTGGGTCTGACGGTCTTGGAAGACGGGACAATACTCAGTATCTCGCGACGATCGAGGCGGACTTCAAATTGACGCCGTCGCTTACCCTTTCCTCTCTTACCGGTTACTGGGATTTCGATGAGTACAACTTCCAAAATCCTTCGGTTGGACCGGCAGTTCAGACACTTGTTCCTGCGGCTACATTTGCTGTACAGCAAACGACCCAAGAGTTGCGCCTGACATCGGAGTTCGATGGTCCACTCAATTTCATGGTCGGTGCCTTCGCCGAATGGAAGGAGTCGGAATCCGGAACCGACGCGGTCATCGCCCTTCCGATTTTTCCGCCGTCCTTTCAACCGCTAAGGTTCCCGCGCGAAGATGTCTTCGAGGATCAGAATGCGCAATCGATATTTGCCCAGCTTGAATATGCGTTCAGCGACCAGTGGGCCGTGTCTGGCGGAGCGCGTTATTCGCAGGAAGAGAAGGAAGTGACCTTCATTGCTGCCGGACTTGATGTGACCGACAATCTGCAGAAGCCGAAGGACAGCTGGAGCAATTTTTCGCCGGAGGTAACGGTGAGCTATGAGCCGTCTGCAAACGCTCTTCTCTTCGCGTCTTACAAGGAGGGGTTCAAGTCCGGTGGGATCGATCCAGGTTTCACCAACAGTACGATATTGATGGCTGCGCCAGGCTCTTTCGCCAATGGCTTTGACGAGGAAATGGTCAAGGGGTTCGAAGCGGGCGGCAAATGGGTTCTCGCTGACGAGACCTTGTCGCTCAACGTCGCAGCTTACTCCTATGAATATACCGATCTTCAGGTTGGCGGCCCGGAAGGTGATTCAGTGGCGACGCTCACATTCCGTATACGCAACGCTGCTGAAGCAAGCGCTAAAGGCATTGAGGCTGATTTTGCGTGGCTTCCACCTATCGAAGGGATGACGCTGCGTGGTGCCGCTGCATACAACAAGGCAGAGTTCGACTCATTCATCGCGCCTTGCTATCGAGGTCAGTCCATTGCAGCCGGATGCGATCAGAATTTGGTCGCCGGCGTTTTCCGCGGTCAGGACCATAGTGGTCGGGAAATTAACAATGCGCCGGAATGGACGGGCTCGCTGGACGCTGTCTATGAAGGCTCGCTGTCTGACTGGTTAAACTTCACCGCAACGCTGGGGGCCAGCTACTCTAGCGACTATTATAGTAATCTGCTCCTGTCACCGCAGGACAAACAAGATGCTTGGACCAAGCTAAATGCCTCGCTGACCCTGTTTTCGGACCGGTCGGGCTGGCAGGTATCAGTCGTGGGCCGGAATCTCACCGATGAGATCACCTATAACGCGACTGGCATAGATCCTTTCAGCGGTTTTGGACAAGGAACCGATACAGTAGGGGCGCCAGACATTACCGGCTTCCCATCAAAAGGCAGGGAAGTGTTTGTCCGCCTGTCCCACCGCTGGGGACGGTAGAGCTCGAACACATCTCTGTTCATACAATTCGACCAAGGAGCATTTTTTGCTGAAACTTTATTTCGCCCCAAACTCGCGCGCCGGCCGCATCGTCTGGTTGCTCGAGGAACTGGGCTTGCCGTATGAACTCAACAAGATGAGCTTCCGTGCCGATGAGTTGAAATCGGAAGAGCATCGGTCCCGTCACCCTCTCGGGCGGGTGCCGGTGCTCGAAGACGGCGATGTGATGCTCTACGAATCGGGCGCGATCATTGAATACATCCTTGAGCGTCATGGACACGGCGGGCTAAAGCCAGCCGTCTCCGATCCTGCGTTTCCCGCATACCTTCAATGGTTTCACTATTGCGAGGGGATGGTCATGCCGCCAATCAACACGATCGTTGTGCAGACCGTGCTTCTGAAACCTGAGAGACGGGATGAGAAAGTGCTGAATCAGGCCCGTAAACTATTGTCGAAGGCACTTGCGCCTGTCGATGAGGCCCTGAACGGCAAGGATTATCTGGCGGGCAGCTTTTCAGCTGCAGACATCATGCTGGGCCATGCCTGCTTTATGGCGAACCGGGTTGGATGCGTGGACGACGGTATGTCGAATCTCCAGAGTTACATCTCTCGTATTGCGGAACGTCCCGCGTTCGAGACGGCCATCAACATGCAATAACAAGCCCTGCCAATAGCGAGGCAGGCTGACGGTGCGATGACAAGATCGGCTTTTTTGCCAGCCGCTGAGGCAGGGCTCACGCACACATTCGACCAGTCAAGGAACCAGACAGTGGCGATTAAAACACGTTTCACGAAGGCGTTCGGGATTGAGCATCCGATCGTCCAGGGCGGCATGCAATGGGTTGGCTATGCCGAAATTGCTGCGCCGGTTTCCGATGCCGGTGGGCTGGGAATGCTCACGGCATTGGCAATGCCGACGCCTGAGGACCTCGCCAAGGAAATCGCGCGCACGAAGGAAATGACCGACAAGCCCTTCGGCGTGAACCTGACCATCCTGCCGGCCATCAAGCCGCCGCCCTATGCCGAATACCGCCAGGCCATCATCGAGGGCGGGATCAAGATCGTCGAGACGGCTGGCTACAAGCCGCAGGAGCATATCGACCATTTCAAGGAACATGGCATCAAGGTGATCCATAAATGCACCGCGGTTCGCCACGCGCTGTCGGCCGAACGCATGGGCGCCGATGCGATCTCCATCGATGGGTTCGAGTGCGCCGGCCACCCTGGCGAGGACGATATTCCCGGCCTGATCCTCATCCCGGCGGCTGCCGACAAGGTGAAAGTACCGATGCTGGCCTCCGGTGGCTTTGGCGATGGGCGCGGCCTCGTCGCGGCGCTCGCGCTCGGCGCGGACGGCATCAATATGGGCACCCGTTTCTGCGTCACGAAAGAGGCGCCGATTCATGAGAACTTCAAGAAGCAGATGGTCGAGAATGACGAGCGCGACACCAAGCTCATCTTCCGGACGCTCCACAACACAGCGCGTGTGATGAAGAATGCCGTGAGTGAGGAAGTCGTTGCCATCGAGGCCAAGGGCGGGGCGAAGTTCGAGGATATCCAGCACCTCGTTGCCGGTGTGCGCGGGCGTGCGGCGATGGAGAAGGGCGATGCCGACGACGGCATCTGGTCCGCCGGCATGATCCAGGGCCTCATCCACGATATTCCGACCGTCAAGGAGCTGATCGACCGGATTATCGCGGATGCCGAAAAGATCATGGATGAGCGGCTGGCGA
>NZ_QWFX01000008.1:0-9270 GCF_003576285.1 Henriciella mobilis
TGCTCTGCCCCACAGGGGTGGTCCACCGGTAATGTTAGTCCGGCGGTTTCCACGTAGCGGCGTTCATGCCGCTACCTCGTCACAGTAAGGCGGTATGAACGCCGCGGGCAAGATGGTTTGTGGAGCGGGTGGCCGGTAGCCCAGAGAAGAGTGTGGGCGCGCGGTGTTGTAGTGCCGCCGCCAGGTTTCGATCAGGACTTTGGCCTCCCTGAGATCATAGAAGATCTCCCTCGCCAGCAACTCGTCCCTGAGCTTGGAGTTGAAGCTTTCGCAGTATCCGTTTTCCCATGGGCTTCCCGGTTCGATATAGAGCGTCTTCACGCCGATACGTGCCAGCCAGTCCCGTAGAGCTGTGGCGATGAACTCGGGGCCATTATCGGAGCGGATATGCTCCGGCGGGCCATGATGCACGAACAGCTCGCCCAGCGTGTCGAGCACATCACGCGAGTTGAGCTTGCGTTCGACGCGGATGGCGAGACATTCGCGGGTGAACTCATCTATGACGCACAGCATGCGGAACACCTTGCCGTCATGGGTGCGGTCCTGCACGAAGTCATATGACCAGACATGGCCCTTGTGCGCTGGCCGAAGTCTTACGCACGAACCGTCATTCAGCCAGAGGCGTCCACGTTTCGGTTGTTTCATTGGCACTTTCAGCCCCTCACGCCGCCAGATGCGATAGACGCGCTTCTCGTTCACATGCCAGCCATCCCGTCTCAGCAGGGCCGTGATCCGGCGGTAGCCATACCGGCCGAACCGTTCCGCCAGGGCGATGATGGCTGCTGTCAGCACATCCTCGTCCTGACGCGGCACGCGCGGCTTGCGCTGAGTGGAACGGTGCTGGCCGATCACACGGCAGGCCCGGCGCTCGGTTGCGCCGAGTGTCTCAACCACATGATCGACCGCTTCGCGTTTGCGTGAAGGGCTTAGAACTTTCCCTTGATGACTTCCTGAAGGATCTGGTTGTCGAGGGTCAGATCGGAGATCGCCCGGCGAAGCCGCGCATTCTCCTTCTCGATCTCCTTCATCCGCTTGGCCTGGCCAACCTGCAGCCCGCCATACTCCTTGCGCCACCGGTAGTAGGTCTGCTCCGTCACGCCGATCGAACGCACGGCCTGACCCGTCGTCTCACCGCGAGCAAGGCGCACCTCCACCTCCCGCAGCTTCGCAATAATCTCTTCAGGCGTAGATCTCTTGCCCATGTCTCAGCTCCATATCTGAAGCCGGAACTAACTCAAATAATGGACCACTTTTCAGGGAGCAGACCACCAGTGCATCGCTTTCGAGCGGCCGCTGAAGTTCCCTCACGTCTTCCGGCGCTCCGGTGAGCCAGGCATCGAACTCTTCTTCTTTCGTAAGAATGACCGGTTGAGCCTTCGGATGGATCGGAGCCACAACCTCGTTCGGCTCTGTTGTCAGAAAGGCCATTGCCAGCGTTTCGACGCCATCCTCGGCCAACGAAGCGTCGGCCTTCTTCCGTAGTCCATCTTTCTCCCAGTCCCACCGGCGACAGAAGCCTGCGAAGGCAAATGGCGGTCTAGGCTCATCACCCTTCAGCTTGAACCAGACAGCCGCCTTATGGCCTTTCTCCGTCTTCTCGGTGGGATGGTACTCCGCGAAGGATGACGCCGGCACGAGGCAGCGCTGTGACCGATCCTGAATAACATGCTTCCATGGCCAGCCGTCCAGGTTTCGAATGTTTGTGACCCAGCCGAACTTGGCTTTGTTCCATCCCCATCGCGCATGAACCAGTTCACGCGTAGATCCATTGTGCTTGACAATAGGCACGTCCATGTCGGGAAAAATACCAGGGAGTGGCGGCTGGTTGCCTAGCCGGTCGGTCGCACTGAACAGCCGCCGCATGGCCTCCTGGTTCGTTGTCATCGAGTATAGATTGCACATCGTAAAGCCTAATCGCACATGGGCAGCGTCGAGCAAGTCCGACGACGGCCATCTGGCGGCTCGCTTCCCATCGTGAAAGGTCACAGCGAACGGATGTGCGACCAGGAAGTCACGGAGATTGCGTGCCTCCTGCCGAGCTTTCAAAAGGTCATGAATGTCTGAACCCGGTTTGGTGACCGTGGCGGAGTGCAGCTCGACCTCAATCCCAAAGCCTCTCAGCGAGCCACACCAGGAGCACACAGAGCGCCGCCTTAGCGCTCTAAGTGTAAGGGTGGGCGGCAGGTCAACAAAATCGACCCATGCTCTCCTGGCACATCTCTGATCATTACACTGGATTACCAGTCCGGCGAGGCGCGGATCTTCTGAAAGCTGCTGCATGGCGTCGAATTCCATACACGAACAAATGCAGAACACTCTTTAACCGACAAGTCGTCTCGAGCGCTTTTCCACTAGCTTTTGACCCCTATTGCGGATCAATCTGCAATACCAATCCACTGTGGTCGGAGTGAACCTTTCGGTTCGCGTCCCACGCGGCAGCAACGTTGGTGAAAGTCTGCCATCGCTTGGGTATCGAGATATGATCGATCGGCCAGTGAGTTAGAGCGTTCTCAGGCAGAAGATCTGGTGCCGTCGCGCAATACAAACCGCAAAGGTCCAAAGCCTTGTTTAGATCCGCGATACCTCGCTTCGTCCCATAGCGGCGTCCGGTTCCCATATCCGTGTTGTAGTCTCCAGCAATAACCAGATCGGCGTCTGGATAGCGTTCTTTGAGCTCGCGCCATTCTCGGGCCTGTTCGCCGATAACTCTGTGATGCTTATCCCAGTTGAAAACCTGCTCATCGCCTTTCCAAGGCAACACAGTTCCGTAAACCAAAAGCGTACTCGAGCCGTTCGGCTTAATGCGCGCAATGACTGTTCGTTTTTCGTCGGCACCGTCTAGAGATATCTGCTCAACGATGGGATAACGGCTCCATATGGAGACCCAGCGACTACCTCCGCGTATGCCGTTCCAGTTGCGCGGTCGAGGCAGTGAGTGCGCTACGAATTCGCAGCCATCCGGCACAAGATCATCGTGCGTTTCGGTGAGTATCCAGATATCTGCCGGGTTCGCGTTGATGACTGTCCGGATCGCATCCAGACGCCGCTCGTACGCATATTCTACGTTCCAGGTACCGATCTTCACTCGATGCTCCATGTAGATGATTTCGCGGCTCAAAATCATTGAAGCCTAGCAGGCTATTGAAGCGACGGTCCAAAAGGCCGACGCGCTTGCGGTGAACCTGCGTGATTGAGATGTGGATCAATAATATTGTGATCAACTCGGAAATCAGTGTTGCTGATCACAATATCTGTTTACGAATTCTATCCGAGGCCTGAGCTCAGCAACAGCAACGCCTAGGTCTCGAAAACAATCGATTTTCCCTACCGTAGCCGACCTAAACCACTTACCGTTGCTTAGCGAGAAACCAGTCCGTTCGTTGAACTCGGAACAGTACACCGTCAAGGCATCCTCTAGCAATTTATCGCGAGTGCATCTCATATCGTCAGACGCGTCATTTGGTACCGAGGCAAAGAGCTTCGCGGAATCGGTTTGCCATTGAATTCCGAGCTCGACTCCTCGAAATTTCCGTCCCCAATCCGTCAGATGTCGACCGTGTGTGTTGCTTTCACTTACGCGCATTCCGGCTGGAAGGTCTGCGAGCTTCTCCTGGACAAGCCAGTGGCGCCAGGCCTCAAATATTCCCTCCAGTTTAGCCACGCGAAGGCGATCCCTTACCCTGTCTGCATCAGGCAGGGATTTTAAACCAAGATCTTCGAATTGCTGCGTTAGATTGGAGAGCATCTCGAGGTAGTTAAGCCAAAGCCGGATGAGTCTTTGAGCATCGTCTTCAATTCCCTCAATCGCGCCTCGGTCAGCGAAATTCTCTGTAAGCAATCGCGGAAATGAGACGTAAGGCGCCTTCTCGAAAAGACCTAAGATTGTCGCCTGAGCTGCAGGAAAGTTTCGTGCGAAGTCGAGTTGCTGATTGCCATGCAGAAGGGACTTAAGCTTCATCTCAGCGACATACGTGACAGCACCATCACAAGAAATAACGAGATCGGTGGACTTCACTTCTACCTCAGCAACGATACGACTAGGCAAATGCGTAGGCATTGGCCTGTTCCACATAACCGAGATAAGTTTCATCGACGCTTCCGGAGAAAGCTGGTTGATCAAGTAACTAAGCATCCCAGTGTGAAACTTCTCACGGTCACCTAAGCCTATGACATTAAAGGGGTGCTCTATAATCTCGTCGATCAGGTCCAGCATGATAGTCTCCCCGCTTGTGCGCGAAATCATTGTAGGAATGAACGCTAAGTTGGGAAAAGGCATGCGCTAAATTGTCGATAATTGAGGGGGCCACTGAGTGTTCAAAGTCGACCGATCCGAAAACAGAATCCACAAGCTGATCGAAAAACGGTTCAGCGACCTTCAACTTCGAGAACGCGAGCACGTCCAGGAATGGATCGCAAATCAACCCGACGCACTCGGTGAAGAATTGCTGATCATTCAAAAGGAGTTTGATCAATTTGCCGACACCCGCGAAAGACTGGATTTGCTTGCGCTCGACAAGGACGGCCAAATCGTCGTGATCGAAAACAAGCTCGACGACTCCGGTCGCGACGTGACGTGGCAAGCGCTGAAATATGCCGCATATTGCTCGAGCCTCACCAAAGCGCAGATTATCGACATCTACCAGCACTACCTTAATCGCTATTGCGGCGGCGGGAATGCGCTAGAGGCCATCTGCGAATTCCTGGAAGTCGAAGACCTTGAAGAGATAGTCCTGAACTCCGGCAATGGTCAGCGAATGATGTTTGTCGCCGCCAACTTTCGCAAGGAAGTAACCTCGACCGTCCTCTGGCTCCGTGAGCATCATGTAGATGCGAGATGCTTCAAGTTAACGCCATACGAATTTGCTTCAGAGCTACTGGTCGACATCCAGCAAGTTATTCCCACGCCTGAGGCGGCAGATTTCATGATCAGCATGGTTGAGAAAGAGACAGAAGCGAAGAGCGCGCAGGGTGCGCAACGGCGAAGCCATCGCCTCCGACTAGAGTTCTGGGAAGAAGCGCTTGAGACACTTAGAGCTCGCGGTCTAAGCCGGTACAATACAGTCTCGCCACAAAAGGATACCTGGATTTCCACGGGTACCGGCGTAACCGGATGCGTGGCTCACCTCATTTTTACAAAGGACGAAGTGCGCGTGGAAATCTGCCTTCAGCGTCCAAATGCCTCGGAGAACAAGTGGTTGTTCGACCAGCTTTACAAGCAGCGCGATGACATTGAGAAAGCGTTCGGCGATTTGCTGACCTGGAAACGCATCGACGACAAGAAGCTAAGCAAGATCGAGTATGCAAAGTCCGCAGATTGCTACGACAAAGGGAATTGGCCGGAATTGATTGACTGGCTCGCGGTGCACATGGAACGCCTTGAAAAAGCTTTCACGGATCCGATACAAGAAGCCAATCAGCGGATGAAAACTGCGGACTTTTGACTTCCCTTACGCGACTCATCGGTATTGAGTTTCAGGATCGTCCAGGAGGGCAAAGAGAATGCAACTGATAAGCGATGAGATAGCCGTAGATACTGGCCAAACCACACCCACCTTCCCAGCGATCTACCCCGAACTTGAGACCGACTTCGAATTGTCGAATCCGAATTCATGGCGGCGAGGTCACCCCTATGAGCTTTACGAGCGCATGCGCACAGAGGCGCCAGTCATGTGGTCGAAAATGCGCAGTGGCGCTTCGCGTTACTGGTCGGTCTCAAGGTATGAAGACATCAAGGCTGTAGAGCTTCAGCCGGGTATTTTCTCCTCCGCACGCGGCGGGATCAATCTCGCTGTGCCGGAGCGCAGGCACTGGAAGCCTGAGATACTGATCCGCGCGTCCATGGATAATCTGATCAGCATGGACGAGCCGCAACACATGCAGATGCGGATCCAGCAGAAGGATTTCTTCATTCCCGCTTACGTGGCTGAACTTCGAGAAAAGGTACGCGGAAAAGTTGATCGTCTGTGTGATGATCTGGAGGCCAACGGTCCTGTCGTCGATTTTGTCAAAGTCTTCTCGAATGAACTACCACTCTACACGCTCTGCGAAATGCTCGGAGTGGATGAAGCGGATCGGCCAAAAATTGTGTACTGGATGCATTATCTCGAAATGGCTAGCCAGTTCATGTCCAACCCGCTGAGAACGTTTCTCGGCGAACCACTCTTCCCGTTTCGCTTCAAGACCGTTGTCGAAGAGATGTTCGACTATGGCGCGCGCGTCATGGCAGACCGGCGTGCCAATCCACGGGAAGACCTTCTCACGGTTATCGCGCATTCAAAGCTGGAAGGCGATGAGCTCCCGCAGGAATATCTCGACGGCTCCTGGCTGCTCATAATTTTCGCTGGCAATGATACGACTCGGAACTCGCTCTCGGGGACGATCAAGCTGATGACCGAATTCCCCGATCAGCGTGCAATCGTCCTGAACGACCCGTCCATGATCCCGAAAATGTCGGAAGAGGCTCTTCGAATGGTGTCTCCAGTCAAGCACATGCGTCGCACGGCTCTGGAAGATACGGAGATCAACGGACAGCGTATCGCCAAGGATGAGAAAGTGGTCATGTGGTATGGCGCCGGCAACAGGGATCGTGAAGTGTTCCCAAACCCGGACGTGTTCGACATGACGCGCGACAATGTCGGCAAGCACATCGCATTCGGACACGGTATTCACAAGTGTCTCGGCGCGCGCGTGGCGCAAATGCAGCTGCGCGTCGCTTACGAGCAACTGTTCGCGCGCTTCCCGAATATCGAGTTCACCGGTCAGATAAAATACGGACCCAACGCGCTTGTGCACGCGATCTCGAAGCTTGAGGTCAATCTCTATGGTAAAGGAAATGCTCGTCCAACACAGGTGCAGGTGAAGACACCGAGCATGGTCTCATAGTCGAACCAGGCCTGCTGATCGCTGGAACTCACCAATGGAGCGGCAGAGGAGTGGCTCGCGGCAGGCTATCTGCTGCTTTCACCGCTCATCAATGAAAGCAAGTCTTAGGCGGCCTCGGCCAGCCAAGACAGCATTGCCGGCAGATTTTGTAGAACCTGTCAGCGTCCCTCATACTTTTCTCACTCACAAATGACTAACAATGCCTTGTTTTTATTGATTTTTGCCATTTGAAAGCACTGCTTAGAAAGCTTAATTTCACCTCATCGCAAACACGAAACACGAGGTGAAACATGACCAATCTCAACTTCGCAGACCCCGAGTACTCCGGCGAGCGCTTCCGCCACTGGTTTGCTTACATGATCGAAGCGAGCGACATGACGATCCATGAAGTCGCTGAGGAGCTCGGTTACTCACGTCCGAACACGGTACAGATGTGGCTCGACGGAAAAGCAAAGCCGAGCTGGGAGCATATTCCCGCGCTCGCCAAGCTTCTCGTCATCGATCCAGCAGTCCTAATCCCCCTCTTCATCGAGATGGACATTGATGACAAAGATAAGCGCGAGGAGATCTTCAAGGCCTCCTGCCGGATTTGTCCAGAATGGGAATATCCTCTGCACGTCCTGGCGCGGAACATCTACTTAACCGGCGAAGAGAGCATCTGGACGCACATGCCGGACTATATGTCCTGAGCACAGCGACTTCGGGTGGGTATAAGAGTAGTCCGCTCATTTCGCGGTGGGGCGAATGAGCGGACTTCTTTTTCAAACAAGTCGCGCCGCTAATGTTTTCTCCCTTACACCGCTGTCAAGCTTGCTTTCCAACGGCAATGGTGAATCGAGCACGAGACTCTTCAACCGGCTAAGTTGTGCTTAAATCGGCGACTTCTGAAAAGCTGAATCAGCGCTACTGGGAGCACTTTCGAAACTCGCTAAACGCATTCACAGAACTCATACACGCTGCAGACCGGCTCTAAATTCTATAAGGGTTAGCTTCATCTCGGCCGAGACTTCAAAGCGACACACCACACGTTGACGCCGTTGTTCGAATTGGCGAACTATCCGCACGACGCGAATCCATCACGGTTCGCTCGTTCGGGGAGGCTGATGCATGGTTGTCGGTTGCTCTGCCCCACAGGGGTGGTCCACCGGTAATGTTAGTCCGGCGGTTTCCACGTAGCGGCGTTCATGCCGCTACCTCGTCACAGTAAGGCGGTATGAACGCCGCGGGCAAGATGGTTTGTGGAGCGGGTGGCCGGTAGCCCAGAGAAGAGTGTGGGCGCGCGGTGTTGTAGTGCCGCCGCCAGGTTTCGATCAGGACTTTGGCCTCCCTGAGATCATAGAAGATCTCCCTCGCCAGCAACTCGTCCCTGAGCTTGGAGTTGAAGCTTTCGCAGTATCCGTTTTCCCATGGGCTTCCCGGTTCGATATAGAGCGTCTTCACGCCGATACGTGCCAGCCAGTCCCGTAGAGCTGTGGCGATGAACTCGGGGCCATTATCGGAGCGGATATGCTCCGGCGGGCCATGATGCACGAACAGCTCGCCCAGCGTGTCGAGCACATCACGCGAGTTGAGCTTGCGTTCGACGCGGATGGCGAGACATTCGCGGGTGAACTCATCTATGACGCACAGCATGCGGAACACCTTGCCGTCATGGGTGCGGTCCTGCACGAAGTCATATGACCAGACATGGCCCTTGTGCGCTGGCCGAAGTCTTACGCACGAACCGTCATTCAGCCAGAGGCGTCCACGTTTCGGTTGTTTCATTGGCACTTTCAGCCCCTCACGCCGCCAGATGCGATAGACGCGCTTCTCGTTCACATGCCAGCCATCCCGTCTCAGCAGGGCCGTGATCCGGCGGTAGCCATACCGGCCGAACCGTTCCGCCAGGGCGATGATGGCTGCTGTCAGCACATCCTCGTCCTGACGCGGCACGCGCGGCTTGCGCTGAGTGGAACGGTGCTGGCCGATCACACGGCAGGCCCGGCGCTCGGTTGCGCCGAGTGTCTCAACCACATGATCGACCGCTTCGCGTTTGCGTGAAGGGCTTAGAACTTTCCCTTGATGACTTCCTGAAGGATCTGGTTGTCGAGGGTCAGATCGGAGATCGCCCGGCGAAGCCGCGCATTCTCCTTCTCGATCTCCTTCATCCGCTTGGCCTGGCCAACCTGCAGCCCGCCATACTCCTTGCGCCACCGGTAGTAGGTCTGCTCCGTCACGCCGATCGAACGCACGGCCTGACCCGTCGTCTCACCGCGAGCAAGGCGCACCTCCACCTCCCGCAGCTTCGCAATAATCTCTTCAGGCGTAGATCTCTTGCCCATGTCTCAGCTCCATATCTGAAGCCGGAACTAACTCAAATAATGGACCACTTTTCAGGGAGCAGACCAC
>NZ_QWFX01000009.1:0-1607 GCF_003576285.1 Henriciella mobilis
GGCGCCCCGCCGCCGCCACCACCGCCGCCGCCTCCGCCACCGCCGCCGCCGCCACCGCCGCCGCCTCCACCGCCTCCGCCGCCGCCACCGCCGCCGCCGGAAGAGGTTGAGGAAGCGCCGGTCGCAGCCTGCTCGACGCTGAACCAGGCCTTCGTGGTCTACTTCGAGTGGGACAGCTCCGACCTGACGAGCCAGGCCGCTGCGGTGATCGACCAGGCCGTTGCCAACATCCGGGCGCGTGAAGACTGTGCCCCGGGCTCGGTGACGATTGTTGGTCACACCGATACGTCGGGTGCGGCGACCTACAACGCTCGCCTGTCGCAGCGCCGTGCGGCTTCTGTTGCCACAGCGCTGACGTCGCGTGGCATCGGGTCTGACATGATCTCGACCGAAGGCCGCGGTGAGAACGATCTCGCCAAGGCGACGCGCGACGGTGTTCGCGAGCCGCTGAACCGTCGTTCGGAAGTCACGATCATCGTCCGCTAGGACGCCGATCCGACAACCAGAAACAGGAATGGCCCGGCAATGCGCCGGGCCATTTTTTTATGGCGCAGACTGTTGGAAACTCCGGGGATGATTGGGGCCGAGGGCGGTCATGAAGCCAAAGTAGAAGGTCGCTGCGGACGTTCGGGGTCGCCGAGCGCTCCGATTTCGGCCGGGCCAGGCCGCAAACCTGCAAATAATTTCATATAAAAGTCGTTTTCTCGCCCTCGTCTACGGAACAAATCTTCTATAGACGAGTAGTCATACGGAATGGTCCGTAAGTCTCTGCGGCCGGTGGGCAATAGTGCCCATGCGGCTCACAAAAGGGGATGAGTATGAAAAAGACTCTGATGTGCGCGACAGCTGCGGCCGCTATGGCGTCGGCAGGTAATGTCGCTATAGCGCAGGACGGCTGGTATGGCCGTGCTGATCTCGGTTACAGTTTCGACGGCACGCTGGATCACGATCCAGAAGCCGATTCGCTTTACTCCCTCGGGGGTGATTCCAGCCTCGATGGCGGTCTGGTCGGTGGTCAGCTTGGCCTCGGCTATGGTTTCGACAATGGCTTCCGCCTTGAATCGACGATTGGTTACCGTGGCGGATCGCTCGATCCGGACGGCGTGATCAATGGCGGCCCGCCGGTCGATTCTGCGATTTACCGTTACGATGCAGGTTCCGACGGCAAGATCGGTATCTGGGACCTGATGTTTAACGGTCTTTACGATTTCAACCCGGAAGGCCAGGTCCAGCCCTATCTCGGTGCTGGTATCGGCCTTGCCCAGGTTGACGCCAAGGCCTTCAGCCTGAGCGCGCTCCTGCCCGACGATACGCCTGTCACGGTTAATGGCTTCAGCGATTCCGACACGTCGATCGCTTACCAGCTTCTGGCCGGTGTTGGTTATGATGTGACCGATCAGATCACACTCGACCTCGGCTACAAGTTCTTCGTCGCCGAAGATCTGGACTTCGCGGGCCGCGGCCCGGGAACGGCCGGCAATCCCCGGATTCCGGTGGCCTATGAAGGGGCATACCGCGATCACAGCGTGACGGTTGGTCTGCGGTACCAGTTCGGCGCCCCGCCGCCGCCACCACCGCCGCCGCCTCCGCCACCGCCGCCGCCGCCA
>NZ_QWFX01000010.1:0-56741 GCF_003576285.1 Henriciella mobilis
AAATGGCCAAGGCAAAGTTTGAGCGCAACAAGCCTCACGTGAACATTGGTACGATTGGGCACGTGGACCACGGCAAGACGACGCTGACGGCGGCGATCACGATGACGCTGGCGGAAGTTTATGGTGGTGCGGCGAAGTCCTATGCGGACATCGACAACGCGCCTGAAGAGAAGGCCCGCGGGATCACGATCAACACCGCGCACGTGGAATACGAGACCGACAAGCGCCACTATGCGCACGTCGACTGCCCCGGCCACGCGGACTATGTGAAGAACATGATCACGGGTGCGGCGCAGATGGACGGCGCGATCCTGGTTGTGAACGCAGCTGACGGCCCGATGCCGCAGACGCGCGAGCACATCCTGCTGGCCCGCCAGGTTGGCGTTCCGGCGCTGGTCGTGTTCCTGAACAAGGTCGACCAGGTCGATGACGAGGAGCTGCTCGAGCTGGTCGAGATGGAAGTTCGCGAACTTCTGTCCTCGTATGACTTCCCGGGCGACGACATTCCGATCATTGCCGGTTCGGCGCTGGCGGCTGTCGAAGGCCGTGACGAAGAGATCGGCAAGAAGAAGATCCTCGAGCTGATGGAAGCGGTCGACGAGTACATCCCGACCCCTGAGCGTCCGCTGGACAAGCCGTTCCTGATGCCGGTCGAGGACGTGTTCTCGATCTCCGGTCGCGGTACGGTTGTGACCGGCCGTGTCGAGACGGGCGTCATCAAGGTTGGCGAGGAAGTCGAGATCGTCGGCATCCGCCCGACGCAGAAGACGACGGTGACCGGTGTGGAGATGTTCCGCAAGCTGCTCGACCAGGGCCAGGCTGGCGACAACATTGGCGCGCTGATCCGCGGTATCGACCGTGAGGGTGTTGAGCGCGGCCAGGTTCTCTGCAAGCCGGGCTCGATCACGCCGCACGCGAAGTTCGAGGCCGAGGCCTACATCCTGACGAAGGAAGAGGGTGGCCGTCACACGCCGTTCTTCACGAACTATCGTCCGCAATTCTACTTCCGGACCACGGACGTGACGGGTGTTGTCACGCTTCCGGCGGACAAGGAAATGGTCCTGCCGGGCGACAACGTCAAAATGGACGTCGAGCTGATCACGCCGATCGCGATGGACCAGGGCCTGCGCTTTGCTATCCGCGAAGGCGGCCGCACCGTCGGCGCCGGCGTCGTCTCGGCGGTCAAGGAATAAGCATCGGACAGGTGCTTGTCGCCCCGCAAGGGGCTGACACAAGACATCAAGGGCCGTTCCTCCGGGAGCGGCCCTTTTTTGTTGAAGGACCATGAGGCTCGTTTCCGGGAATCGGAGGCGCAAATGGGCTCCGATCCAAAAAGCCGAGCCAGAACAGTTTTGGTGACTATTTCAGCTGTGCGGCGCCAAAGGCGGCAGGCAGAAGGTCGGCCATGGTCGTTTCGGTCGTCACGCCATCGGCACCCGCAAGCCTGACCACCACGTCCGGTCCGGCAAATTCGGCCAGTTTCTGGCGGCAGCCGCCGCAGGGGGCGACCGGCGTGTCAGCCTCGGCATACACCAGGACTTCGAAGATTTCCGTATCCCCGGCAGCGACCATGGAGGTGATCGCGCCGCCCTCGGCGCAGATGCCTTCGGGATAGGCGGCGTTCTCGACATTGCAGCCGACATGGATGCCGGCCGCCGAGCGGATGGCCGCGCCGACCTTGAAGCCGGAATAGGGGGCATAGGCTTTTTCGCGAACCGCTTTGGCGGCTTCCAGCAACTCGTCTTTCACGGTAAAAATCCGCCTCTGCCAGTCCGTGGAACGGTCGTGACCATAGCACCGTTTGAGGTTCAGGCCATCGCGCGCGATCCCGCCGGGTGCAACCCGCTGCAAAGAATCCGTCATGCAGTGTTGACGAGCCCCGAACAATCCCATACACCGCGCCCTTCGAAGGGTCGGCTGTGCCTCTGATCGGCAAACGCTTCCCACCGAACTAGACAATTCAGCCGATTGCGTCCGGGCGCTTCAACGCGTGCGCCTTGGCGCGACATTTCATGTGGACGGGATACCGTACGATGGACAAACAAAATATCCGGATCAGGTTGAAAGCGTTCGACCACCGCGCCCTCGACATGTCGGCGAAAGAGATCGTCTCCACCGCGAAGCGCACCGGCGCTGACGTTCGCGGCCCGATCCCGCTGCCGACCCGTATCGAGCGTTTCACGGTCAACCGCTCGCCTCACATCGACAAGAAGTCCCGCGACCAGTTCGAGATTCGCACGCACAAGCGCATTCTCGACATCGTGGATCCGACCCCGCAAACCGTTGACGCGCTCATGAAGCTCGACCTTTCGGCTGGCGTCGGCATCGAAATCAAACTCGAGGGAGCGCGCTAAGATGGCACTTCCGGCAGAACGCACAGGCGTCATTGCCAAGAAGCTTGGCATGACCCGTATCTTCAACGAAGACGGCCGCCACGTTCCCGTGACGGTTCTTTCGCTTGATGGCTGCCAGGTTGTCGGCCTTCGCACCGATGAGGATCGCGAAGTCTCCGTGAACCGCGGCAAGAAGAAAGAAAAGACCACCGTAACCCGCAATGACGGCTACAAGGCTGTCGTGATGGGTGCCGGTGACGCGAAGGCGAAACGCACCGCCAAGTCGCAGCGCGAAGCGTTTGCG
Organism: Henriciella mobilis; assembly: GCF_003576285.1. Taxonomy (NCBI): domain Bacteria; kingdom Pseudomonadati; phylum Pseudomonadota; class Alphaproteobacteria; order Hyphomonadales; family Hyphomonadaceae; genus Henriciella; species Henriciella mobilis. Next base: position 2,638 of record NZ_QWFX01000010.1, read on the forward strand.
AAGGCGGGCGTTGCCCCGAAGCGCAAGCTGGTCGAGTTCCGCGTCAATGGCGACATGCCTGACGTCGGTGCCGAAGTGCTTGCTGATCACTTCGCGGTTGGCCAGCGTGTCGATATTGCCGGCGTTTCGCTCGGCCGCGGTTTCTCGGGCGCCATGAAGCGCTGGAACTTCGGCGGCCTGCGTGCCTCGCACGGCGTGTCCATCTCCCACCGTGCCCACGGTTCCACTGGCCAGTGCCAGGATCCAGGCAAGGTCTTCAAGGGCAAGAAGATGGCTGGCCATTACGGCACCGAGCGCGTCACGATCCAGAACCTGGAAATCGTCCGTACCGATGCCGAACGCGGCCTGATCCTGGTCAAGGGTGCGATCCCCGGCCATGACGGCGCCTATGTTGAAGTTCGCGATGCCGTGAAGAAGGCCCGCCCGGACGACGCGCCGGCCGCTGGCTCCTTCCGTGCCAAGGGTGGCGATGCAAAAGCTGCAGACGCCGAGAATGCGGAGGCTGGTGAATAATGGAACTCGCAGTCAAGACACTCGACGGCAAGGCCGCAGGCAAGGCAACGGTTGACCCGGCCATTTTCGGCCTGGAAGACATCCGCTCCGACCTGCTGCACCGCACGGTTCGCTGGCAGCTCGCCAAGCGCCAGGCCGGTACGCACAAGACCCAGTCGCGCGACGAAGTTTCCGTCACGACCAAGAAGTTCATCCGTCAGAAGGGGTCCGGCGGCGCCCGTCACGGTTCGCGCAATGCGCCGATCTTCGTTGGCGGTTCGGTCGCACACGGCCCGCGCGTTCGCAGCCACGCTCACGATCTTCCCAAGAAGATCCGCAAGCTGGCCTTGGCGCATGCCCTGTCGTCCAAGGTCAAGGAAGGCTCGCTCATCGTGCTGAACGAGGCGAAGCTGGACGAAGCCAAGACGAAAGAGCTTTCGGCCAAGTTCAAGGCGCTTGGCGTCGAGAACGCACTGATCATCGGCGGCGCCGAGGTCGATGCGAACTTCGCCAAGGCTGCCCGCAACATCCCGAACATCGATGTCCTGCCGGTCGCTGGCCTGAATGTCTATGACATCCTGCGCCGCAAGCAGCTGGTCATCACCAAGGATGCCCTTGAAGGCATCGGCGCGCGTTTCGACGCGAAGGCCGGGGAAGGGAAGTAAGTCATGGCTGAAGTGAAAGCACAACATTACGACGCGCTCCTGGCGCCGGTGATCACCGAGAAGTCCACACTTCTGTCGGAAGAGAACAAGATCGTTTTCGAGGTTCCGCTGTCCGCCAACAAGAAGGACATCAAGGAAGCTGTTGAGTCGCTGTTCAAGGTCGACGTGACCAAGGTCAACACGATCAAGGTCAAGGGCAAGACCAAGCGCTTCCGCGGCAAGGTCGGCTTCCGCTCCGACTTCAAGAAAGCGATTGTCACCCTGAAGGACGGTCAGTCCGTCGATATCACGACCGGACTGTAGGAGAGCGAGATGGCACTCAAGACTTTCAATCCGACGTCACCCGGCCAGCGCCAGCTGGTCATTGTTGACCGCTCGGAACTGCACAAGGGTCGCCCCGTCAAGGCGCTGACCGAAGGCCTCACCAAGTCTGGTGGCCGCAACAACCGTGGCCGCGTCACGGTTCGCGGTATCGGCGGCGGTGCGAAGCGCCTGTATCGCAAGATCGACTTCAAGCGTAACCGCTGGGACGTTCCGGCGACCGTGGAGCGCCTGGAATACGATCCGAACCGCACGGCCTTCATTGCGCTGATCAAGTATGAGGACGGCGACCTGTCCTACATCATCGCGCCGCAACGCCTGGCTGTCGGTGATACGGTAGTCACGTCCAAGACCGCTGACATCAAGCCGGGCAATACCCTGCCGCTGAAGAACATTCCGGTCGGCACAATCGTCCACAATGTCGAGCTGAAGCCGCAAAAAGGCGCCCAGCTCGCCCGTTCGGCCGGCACCTATGTGCAGATCGTTGGTCGCGATGCGGGCTATGCCCAGATCAAACTGTCCTCCGGCGAGCTTCGCATGGTTCCGGACAGCTGTCTGGCAACCGTAGGCGCCGTGTCCAACCCGGACAACATGAACAGGGTTCTGTCGAAGGCTGGCCGTGCGCGCTACCTCGGCAAGCGCCCGAAAGTCCGCGGTGTTGCGATGAACCCGGTCGACCACCCGCACGGTGGTGGTGAGGGCAAGTCTTCGGGTGGCCGCCACCCGGTTACGCCCTGGGGCAAGAAAACCCGCGGTCCTAAGACCCGCAAGACGCAGGCCTCGGATCGTCTCATCATCCGTCGCCGTAATTCGAAGCGCTAGGGAGCGAAGAGAAGATGCCACGTTCCGTCTGGAAAGGCCCGTTTGTCGATGGCTACCTGCTCAAGAAGGCAGAGAAAGCCCACGCAGCCGAGCGCCGCGAAGTAATCAAGACCTGGTCGCGCCGGTCTACCATCATGCCGCAATTCGTGGGCCTGAACTTTCAGGTGCACAACGGCAACAAGTTCGTGCCGGTCCTCGTCACCGAGGAAATGGTCGGTCACAAGTTCGGCGAGTTTGCGCCGACGCGGACCTATTATGGCCACGGCGCCGACAAGAAAGCGAAGAGGAAGTAAGCCATGGGTAAGGCGAAGAATCCTCCGAAGCAGGCGTCCAACGAGTCGCGCGCAGTGCTGCGCATGTACCGTTCGAGCCCGCAGAAGCTGAACCTCCTGGCTCAGCAGATCCGCGGTCTTCCGGTCCAGCGTGCGATGGACGAGATGAAATTCTCGCGCAAGCGCGCTGCCAAGGACGTGTACAAGGTGCTCTATTCGGCCATGTCGAATGCCGAGAACAATCATGGTCTCGACATTGACAGCCTGGTCGTTGCGGAAGCGCATGTCGGCAAGAACCTGGTCATGAAGCGCATCCGCGCTCGTGCCCGTGGCCGCGCCGCGCGCATCATGAAACCTTTCTCGCAGCTCACCATCGTGCTGCGCGACACATCAGTTGAAGCGGAGGCCGCATAATGGGCCAGAAGATCAATCCCGTCGGTCTGCGTCTCGGTATCAACCGGACCTGGGACAGCCGCTGGTATGCCGACACGGCAGACTATGGCCGTCTCGTCCACGAAGACCTGAAAATCCGCAAGACGATCAAGGACCAGCTGAAGCAGGCCGGTATCTCGCGCATCGTCATCGAGCGTCCGCACAAGAAGTGCATTGTCACGATCCACACCGCCCGTCCGGGCCTTGTGATCGGCAAGAAGGGCGCCGACATCGAAGTGCTTCGCAAGAAGCTGTCGAAGATGACGGAAGATGAGGTTCGCGTGAACCTGGTCGAGATCCGCAAGCCGGAAATCGACGCCACCCTGGTCGCCGAAGACATTGCTCGCCAGCTTGAGCGCCGCGGCTCGTTCCGCCGCGCCATGAAGCGTGCGATCCAGAACTCGATGCGCCTCGGTGCGCTCGGTGTCCGCGTGATGGTTGCTGGCCGCCTTGGCGGCGCAGAAATCGCCCGGACCGAGCAGTATGCCGAAGGTTCGGTGCCGCTGCACACGCTGCGCGCCGACATCGACTACGGTACCGCCGAAGCAGAGACGACCTACGGCATCATCGGTGTGAAGGTCTGGATCTACAAAGGCGAGATCATGGAGCACGACCCGATGGCACAGGACCGTAAGGCCGAAGATTCCGGTCAGGCCCGTGCCCGTTCGACAAACCAGCGCGGCCCGGCTTCCGGTCCGCAAGGTGCAGGAGCGTAAACGATGCTGCAGCCGAAACGCACAAAATACCGCAAGGCTTTCAAGGGCCGGATCAGCAACAAGGCGAAGGGCGGCTATACGCTTTCCTTCGGCAGCTACGGCCTGAAGGCACTCGAGCCGGAGCGCGTCACCGCGCGCCAGATCGAGGCGACCCGCCGTGCCGTGACCCGCGAAATGAAGCGTCAGGGCAAGGTCTGGATCCGCGTGTTCCCGGATACGCCGGTTTCCGCGAAGCCGATCGAAGTCCGCATGGGTAAGGGCAAGGGCTCCGTCGACCGTTGGGTCGCTCGCGTGTCGCCTGGCCGTATCCTGTTCGAGATCGACGGTGTTCCGGACGCTGTGGCTCTGGAGGCTCTGCGCCTCGGCGCCGCCAAGCTGCCGATCAAGACCAAGATCATCAAGCGCATTGAGGGGATCTAGAGATGAGCATCGCTGATTTGCGTTCCAAGAGCACCGACCAGCTGCGCGACCAGCTCAAGCAGCTGAAGAAGGAACAGTTCAACCTCCGTTTCCAGCAGGCCACCGGCCAGCTGGAGAAAACGGCCCGCGTGAAGGAAGTCCGCCGCGAGATCGCGCGCGTGAAGACCCTTCTTGCCGAGCAGGCCAAGACGGAAGCCGAGGCGTAGGAGATAAGATATGCCGAAACGCGTAATGGAAGGCGTCGTGGTTTCCACCAAGCAGGACAAGACGGCTGTGGTCCGTATCGACCGCACCTTCCTGCATCCTGTTCTGAAGAAGATCGTGCGCCGCTCGAAGAAGTATCACGCCCATGACGAGACCAACTCGGCCGTCGAAGGGCAGCGTGTCACCATTCAGGAGTGCCCGCCGCGCTCCAAGCTGAAGACCTGGGAAGTCATTCCGGGCGATGGAGCTGACGCATGATCCAGATGCAATCAAATCTGCGCGTCGCCGACAATTCCGGCGCTCGCCGCGTCCAGTGCATCAAGGTGCTGGGTGGCGCGGGCCGCCGCTATGCGTCGGTTGGCGACATCATCGTGGTCTCGATCAAGGAAGCAATTCCGACCGGCCGCGTGAAGAAGGGCGACGTTCGCCGCGCTGTCGTGGTTCGCGTTGCCAAGGACATTACCCGCCCCGACGGTTCGGTCATCCGGTTCGACACCAATGCTGCTGTGCTGGTGAACAACAATGGCGAACCGATCGGAACCCGGATCTTCGGCCCGGTTCCGCGCGAGCTTCGCGCGAAGAACCACATGAAGATCGTCTCACTGGCTCCGGAGGTGCTGTAACCATGGCTGCCAAGGTGAAAAAAGGTGACCGTGTCGTCGTCACGGCCGGCCGGAACAAGGGCGCCAAGGGCGAAGTCCTGAAGGTGATCCCGGCTGAGAACCGTGTCGTCGTTCAGGGTGTGAATGTCGTGAAGCGTCACCAGAAGCCGGGTCAGATGGACCCGGGTGGTATCAAGACGTTCGAAGCGCCGATCCATGTCTCCAACGTGGCGATCATGGACCCGCGCGACGGCAAGCCGACCCGCGTCGGTTTCAAGGTAGACGAGCATGGCCGCAAGACGCGCTATGCCAAACGTTCGGGCGAGTCGATCGATGTCTGAGAATTATGAACCCCGCCTCAAGGCGAAGTACAAGAAAGAGATCCGCGAGAAGCTGCAGGAGGAGTTCAAATACTCCAACGAGATGCAGGTTCCGAAGCTCGACAAGGTCGTGATCAACATGGGTGTTGGCGAAGCTGTCGCTGACTCCAAGAAGATCAAGACGGCCCTGGCCGAGCTGGAGAAGATCTCCGGCCAGAAGCCTGTGCCGACCAAGGCCCGCAAGTCGATCGCCGGCTTCAAGCTGCGCGAAGGCATGATCATCGGTGCCAAGGTCACGCTTCGCCGCGATCGCATGTATGAGTTCCTCGATCGTCTGACCACGATGGCCCTGCCGCGTGTGAAAGACTTCCGCGGACTGAACGGCAAGAGCTTTGACGGCCGTGGCAACTACGCCATGGGCCTGAAAGAGCAGATCGTCTTCCCGGAAATCAATTATGACGACATCGAAGACATTCGCGGTATGGACATCATTGTCTGCACCACCGCCAAAACGAACGAAGAAGCCAAGGCGCTGCTTGCGCATTGTGGCTTCCCGTTCCGGAACTAGCGCTTGAGGACGAATTGTAATGGCTAAGAAAAGCGCAATTGAAAAGAATGAAAAGCGTCGCCGGATGGTCGCGAAATACGCGGCACGCCGGGCGAAGCTGAAGGCTGCGGCCATGGACGAGGACCGTCCGCTGGAAGAGCGCTTCCAGGCCCGCCTGAAGCTGGCTGAACTGCCGCGCAATTCGGCTCCGAGCCGGATCCGCAACCGTTGCGAGGTTACCGGGCGTCCGCGCGGCTACTATCGCAAGATGAAGATGTCGCGCATTGCGCTTCGTGAACTTGGCTCGCTCGGCATGGTGCCGGGCCTCGTGAAGTCCAGCTGGTAGGAAAGGAGGACCAGGATGAACATCTCAGATCCCCTTGGCGATCTCCTGACCCGTATCCGCAATGCGCAGATGCGTGGCATGACGAAAGTCGTCTCGCCTTCGTCGAAACTGCGCATTCGAGTACTCGATGTGCTGCAGAGCGAGGGCTTCATCCGTGGCTACACGGAAGTCGAGAAGGACGGCCATCGCAATGTCGAGATTGAGCTGAAATATTTTGACGGTGCACCGGTCATTTCAGAGATCCGCCGGGTCTCGAAACCAGGCCGCCGTGTCTACTCGTCGGTGAATGATCTGCCACTGGTCCGCAACGGACTGGGTATTTCCATTCTCTCCACGTCCAAGGGTGTCATCTCCGACGCCGTTGCCCGTACTGAGAATGTCGGCGGTGAAATTCTCTGCCGGGTATTCTAGGACGAGGATGAACTGACATGTCCCGTATTGGAAAACTCCCGATCCCGGTCCCGAACGGCACGACAGTGACCGTCGAGGGCAACCAGGTTAAGGCGAAGGGCCCGAAGGGTGAGCTCGCTATCGTTGTCTCCGAGCTGGTTACGGCCAAGCTCGAAGATGGCGAAGTGTCGATCATGCCGCGCGAGAACTTCGTCAAGGAAGCCAATGAGCGTATCAAGGCGAACGAAGCCAAAGGTCGCAAGAAGATGACCTTTGCCGAAGCGCTTGACCCGAAAGTGCGGACCCAGTGGGGCACCGCGCGGGCCAACGCAGCGAATGTCGTCGAAGGTGCAACCAACGGTTTCACCAAGTCGCTCGAGCTCGTCGGCGTCGGTTATCGTGCGCAGATGCAGGGCAACGACCTGAAGCTGTCGCTCGGCTATTCGCATGACGTGATCTTCAAGGCTCCGGACGGCATCAAGATCGAGACGCCGAAGCCGACCGAGATAATCGTGTCCGGCGCGGACCGTCAGGCGGTCGGCCAGGCTGCCGCCGAGATCCGTCAATTCCGCAAGCCCGAGCCTTTCAAGGGCAAGGGTGTCCGTTATGCCGGCGAATATGTCCGTCGCAAGGAAGGCAAGAAGAAGTAATCGCCATGAAGACGACACGCGAAAAGACACTCCGCCGCGCCCAGCGCGTCCGGTCCAAGCTCCGCAAGATTGCCGATGGCAAGCCGCGCCTTTCGGTTGCGCGCTCGCACAAGAATATCTCGGCGCAGATCATCGATGACGAGAACGGCGTTACGGTCGCTTCCGCTTCGACGCTCGAAAAGGACCTGCGCGGCAAGCTGAAGTCGACCAGCGACACGGCTGCCGCCCAGAAGATCGGCGAGCTGATCGCCGAGCGCGCCAAGAAAGCCGGTGTCGAGGACGTTGTCTTCGATCGCGGCGGTTACATGTTCCACGGCCGGGTGAAAGCCCTGGCAGATGCCGCCCGTGAGGGCGGCCTGAAGTTCTAGGAGTCCGATATGGCAGACGAACAGGGCAGAGGTCGCGGCCGCGGACGCGGACGCCGGGATGACCGCCAGGAAGAGCAGAGCGAGATTGTCGACAAGCTGGTTGGGATCAACCGCGTCGCCAAGACCGTGAAGGGCGGCAAGAATTTCGGTTTCGCCGCGCTCGTCGTGGTGGGTGACCAGAAGGGCCGCGCCGGCTTCGGCAAGGGCAAGGCCCGCGAAGTGCCGGAAGCGATCCGCAAGGCGACCGAAGATGCCAAGCGCAACATGGTCCGCGTGCCGCTGCGCGAAGGCCGTACGCTGCACCATGACGGCAAGGGCCGCTGGGGGGCCGGCAAGGTCATCCTGCGCGCAGCGCCTCCCGGTACCGGCGTGATCGCTGGTGGCCCGATGCGCGCCGTTATGGAAGTGCTCGGCATCCAGGACGTTGTCGGCAAGTCGACCGGTTCGTCGAACCCGTACAACATGGTTCGCGCAACCTTCCAGGCGCTCAAGGAACAGGCGAGCCCGCGTTCCGTCGCTTCCAAGCGTGGCCTGAAGGTTCAGGATATCGTTGGCCGCCGCACCGATGGCGCCTCCGAAACCGGCATTTCCGAAACCGCCTGATTTTAGTGAAAGGAACTGATGATGGCGAAGAAGACAGCAGACACGATCAAGCTGCGCCAGACCGGTAGCCCGATCCGCCGCAAGCCGGCCCAGCGCGCAACGCTGGTCGGTCTCGGCCTGAACAAGATTGGCCGCGAAAGCGAGCTGAACGACACCCCGGCCGTGCGTGGCATGATCGCCAAGGTGTCCCACCTTATTGAAGTCGTAGAAGAGTAGGCGTATAGGGGCGACCCTTTCAACGCCAGTCAGGAATAGAGCGATGAAACTCAACGAACTCTCTCCCAATGCGGGCTCGACGCAGAACCGTCACCGCGTTGGCCGTGGCGTCGGCTCCGGCAAGGGCAAGACTGGCGGCCGCGGTGTCAAAGGTCAGAAGGCACGTTCGGGCGTCGCCCTGAACGGGTTCGAAGGCGGCCAGATGCCGGTCTACATGCGTCTGCCGAAGCGCGGCTTTAACGCGCTGAACTCGAAGAACCACGCCTGGGTCAATCTCGGCCGTCTCACCAAGGCGATCGAAGCCGGCAAGCTGAAGGCCGACGACATCACCGAAGAGACGCTGGTTGCGTCCGGCGTTGTCCGCCGCGTCAAGGACGGTATCCGCCTCCTCGCCAAGGGTGAAGCGCCGAAGAAGGCGAACATCACGGTGACCGGTGCCAGCAAGGCTGCGGTCGAAGCGATCGAGAAGGCCGGTGGAAAGGTGACGCTGACGGGACCCGCAGCTGCTGAAAAAGCAGAGTAAGTCGCGGCTTTTTCGTCTACACACCTTCACAAATAGCATTTCGCCGCCAATGTTGGCGGCGATTTCTTTTCCGGGAGGAGGGTCTCTTGGCCACAGCCGCTGAACAAATGGCGCGAAACATGAATTTCGGCACCTTCGCCAAGGCGAAGGACCTTCAGGCCCGAATTCTCTTCACGCTGTTCATTCTCGTTCTTTATCGCCTCGGCACATTCATTCCTGTGCCTGGCCTCGACGCGGAAGCGTTCTCGCAATATTTCCAGCAACAGTCCGGCGGCATGCTGGGCAGCCTGAACATGTTTGCCGGCGGCGCCGTCGAGCGGATGAGTGTGTTCGCGCTGAACGTGATGCCTTACATCACCGCATCCATCATCGTTCAGATGATGACCAGCGCGGTGCCTTCGCTTGAGAAGCTCAAGAAGGAAGGGGAAGCTGGGCGCAAGCAGATCAACCAGTATACCCGCTACCTGACCGTCGGCTTCGCCTTCTTCCAGGGCTTTGGCATTTCGATGGGGCTTGCCAACTTCGCCCATGAGGGGCTCGCGCCCTGGTTCTTCGTCCTGACCTGTGTGACGACCTTTGTCGGCGGCACCATGTTCCTGATGTGGATGGGTGAGCAGATCACCGCCCGCGGCATCGGTAACGGTATTTCGCTGATCATCTTCGCCGGCATTATTGCGGAGATGCCGAAGGCGATCTTCAACCTGTTTGCCGGTGGCCGCGAGCAGGGGATCAATGTTGTCTTCGTGCTCGCCATCGTGCTGCTCGTCGTGGCGATCCTTCTGTTCATCGTCTTTATCGAACGTTCGCAGCGCCGGATCCTGATCCAGTATCCCAAGCGTCAGGTCGGCAACCAGATGCAGCAAGGGCAGTCTTCCTTCCTGCCGCTGAAGATCAACACATCCGGCGTCATCCCGCCGATCTTTGCGATCGCCATCCTGATGCTTCCGCTGACAGCGGTCGGCCTCGGCGGTGGCAGCACAGTGGATCCGCAGGGTGGCGTGACCGATCCGGGCATCCTGCAATGGCTGGCGCTCCACTTCTCGCCGGGCAGCTGGACCTACATCATCACCTACGGTGTCCTGGTCGCGTTCTTCTGCTTCTTCTACACCTCCATCATGTTCAATCCGGAGGAGACGGCGGACAATCTGCGCAAGTATGGCGGCTTCGTTCCGGGGATTCGTCCGGGCAAGAATACGGCGGCCTATCTCGACTATGTCCTGTCCCGCCTGACGACGATCGGCGCTGTCTATCTCGTCTTTGTCTGTCTCTTGCCTGAAATTCTGAGACGTTACGTACCGGAAATCCCCTTTTACATCGGTGGCACATCGCTTCTAATCGTTGTATCCGTTACGATGGATACAGTGACACAGATCCAGTCCCAGCTGATCGCTCATCAGTATGAAGGGCTGATCAAGAAATCGCGGCTGGGAGGCAAGCGTAGACGATGAACCTGATTTTGTTCGGTCCACCGGCGGCCGGTAAGGGCACGCAGGCCAAGCGGCTTGTCGAGCAGCGCGGCTATGTTCAGCTTTCAACCGGGGACATGCTGCGTGCAGCGCGCGCTTCGGGTTCGGAGCTGGGAAACCGCGTGGCCAGGATCATGGATGAGGGCGGCCTCGTTTCGGACGAGATCGTCATCGACCTGATCGACGAGCAGCTGGAGACGAACAAGTCGGCGGCGGGATTCATCTTCGATGGTTTCCCGCGCACGGTCGGCCAGGCGAAGGCCCTCGACGATCTGCTTGAAAAGCGCGGCTCGAAAGTGGATTGCGTGATCCGTCTGGTCGTCGACGAAACACAGCTGATGGAGCGCGTGACCAAGCGTTTCGCAGAGCAGGGCCGCAAGGACGACAATCCCGAAACCTTCGCGGCGCGGCTTGAGAAATACAACATGGACACCGCCCCGCTGCTGCCGTTCTACGCAGAGCGCGGAATCCTCCGCGAAGTCGACGGAATGGCGAGTATTGAAGAGGTAACAGAAGGCGTCGAACAGGCGCTGAAACAGACCGCATAAAGCCGCAATTCACCAGTTGACGCGGCGATTTGCACGTCTATAACGACGCACTTCGTTAAGAGGTCGGGTTCGCGCGCGCGAGACGTTGGGTTTCGTTTCGCGCCGAGCCCGCTTTCGGCAGTTCAGGAGAGAGGCCCGTGGCCCGTATAGCAGGCGTAAACATTCCGACGAACAAGCGTGTGGAAATCGCGCTTCGTTACATTCACGGCATTGGCCCGGCCAAAGCCCGCGAAATCACCGAGAAGATCGGCATTGAGCCGGCACGCCGCGTGTCGGATCTGACCGATGCGGAAGTGATCCAGATTCGCGAAACCATCGATGCTGACTACATGGTCGAGGGCGACCTACGCCGTGAAGTTTCGATGAACATCAAGCGCCTGATGGACCTGGGCTGCTATCGTGGCCTTCGCCACCGCAAGCGCCTTCCGGTTCGTGGCCAACGGACCCACACCAATGCCCGCACCCGCAAGGGCCCAGCAAAGCCGATTGCTGGTAAGAAGAAGTAGGATCAGACCGAATGGCTCGTGATACGACCCGCGTTCGCCGCCGTGCCCGCAAGAACATCTCCTCAGGTGTTGTGCATGTGACGTCGAGCTTCAACAATACGATGGTGACCATTACCGACGCGCAGGGAAATGCAATTTCCTGGTCGTCCGCCGGTACGATGGGTTTCAAGGGCTCGCGGAAGTCGACCCCTTATGCGGCCCAGGTCGCTGCTGAAGATGCCGCCAAGAAGGCGCAGGAGCATGGTCTCCAGACTGTCGAAGTAAATGTCCGTGGCCCGGGTTCCGGCCGTGAGAGCGCCCTGCGTGCGCTTCAGGCTGCTGGCCTGACGATCACGTCCATCCGTGACACCACCCCGATTCCGCACAATGGATGCCGCCCGCCCAAACGCCGCCGCGTCTAGGCAGCCCGCGACTTCCATCAATTCAGCAAGGAGGCCTTGAATGGCCGATACCGCGACCAGTGTGAATGACCGTAACTGGAAAGAACTGATCCGCCCGAACCGTCCGAAGGTTGAGGCGGGCCGGGACCCGCGCCGTCATGCGAAGCTCGTGATCGAGCCGCTTGAGCGCGGTTTTGGTACGACTCTCGGTAACGCGCTTCGCCGCGTTCTCCTGTCCTCGCTTCAGGGCGCGGCCATTACCGGCGTGTCCATTGACGGCGTTGTGCACGAATTCTCGTCCATCCCGGGCGTTCGCGAAGACGTGACCACCATCGTCCTCAACCTCAAGCAGGTCGCCATCGACATGGTTTCGGATACGCCGAAGCGCATGATCCTGAAGGCTGACGGCAAGGGTGAGGTGAAGGCCGGCCAGATCGAGACCTCGGGCGACGTGAAGATCCTCAACCCGGATCTCGTCATCTGCACGCTCGACGACGGCGCTTCGGTCCGCATGGAATTCACGGTTGCGACCGGCAAGGGCTACGTCCCGGCCGACCAGAGCCGTCCGGAAGATGCCCCGATCGGCTTCATCCCGGTCGATGCCATCTACTCGCCGGTTCGCCGCGTAGGCTACACGGTCGAAGACACGCGTGAAGGCACCGTGCTCGACTATGACAAGCTCACGCTGACGGTCGAGACCGACGGTTCGATCACGCCGGAAGACGCCGTGGCCTATGCCGCGCGCATCCTCCAGGACCAGCTTCAGCTCTTCATCACCTTCGACGAGCCGGAAACCGAAACGACGTCCTCGAGCGAGGAAACCGATCTCGGCTTCAACCCGGTTCTTCTCAAGAAGGTCGACGAGCTAGAACTGTCTGTTCGTTCGGCGAACTGCCTGAAGAACGACAACATTGTTTACATTGGTGACCTGATCCAGAAGTCCGAGGCGGAAATGCTCCGTACCCCGAACTTCGGCCGCAAGTCGCTGAACGAGATCAAGGAAGTGCTCGCTGGCATGGGGCTGCACCTCGGCATGGAAGTGCCGGACTGGCCACCGGAAGACATCGAGGCACTTGCCAAGAAATACGACGACCACCTCTAAAAGTCCGCCCGGGAGGGCGCGCAGGAGACCAAGCAAATGGCCCACGCAATTGCACATCGCAAGCTGAACCGCACCTCATCGCACCGCAAGGCGATGTTTGCGAACATGGCCGCTTCGCTCATCGAGCACGAGCAGATCGTGACGACCCTTCCGAAGGCGAAGGAGCTGAAGCCGATCATGGACAAGCTCGTCACGCTCGCGAAGAAGGGTGACCTTTCGGCCCGCCGTCAGGCCATTTCGCAAGTCCGCAATAAGGAAGCCGTCCAGAAGCTCTTCGACGTCTTCGGCGAGCGCTACAAGGACCGCAATGGCGGCTACTGCCGTGTCCTGAAGGCCGGCTTCCGTCATGGCGACAATGCGCCGGTTGCCGTCATCGAGCTGGTTGACCGCGACGAAGACGCCAAGGGCGCAAAGGACCGCGCTCGCCACGAGGCCGAACTCGAGGCGATGGACGAGTAGGTTTCTCGAAGCAAATTAAGATCAGAAAGCCCCGTCAGTGACCTGGCGGGGCTTTTTTTACAGCCCCAGCTGACCCTTGCTGAGGATGTTGCGCTGGATTTCGTTTGAGCCGGCATAGATGGAGCCGGCGCGGTCATTGAGGTATTTGGCCGCCACGGTGACGAGGCTGTCCGGGCCGACAAGACCCTGGTTCGAGCCGTGGTGCGTCACGACCGGGCCGCCCGGGCTGGTATGTTCCGGCTGGAAGGGTTCGACATGGGCGCCGGCAATATCGAGCGCGATTTCGGTGACATGCTGGCTGAGTTCGGTGCCCTTGATCTTCATCATCGAGGCCTTGAGGCCGGGTGTCCCGCCGCCGGCCAGTTCCGACATCATCATCAGCTCTGCCGCCTCCAGGGCACCAGCCTCGATCTCCGCCGCGCTGATCCGGGCATTGAGGGCGGCATCCAGCCGGCCGAGGTCTTTCGCGACACGGCGCAGGGCGCCGAGGCGCTGCAAGAGGCGCGGGCCGTAAGAAGAGCCGCCGCGCTCGAATTCGAGCAGGTATTTTGCGACCGTCCACCCCTTGTCGACCTCGCCGACAACATTGGCCCTGGGCACGCGCACATCGTCGAAGAAGACGGCGTTCTGGATATGCTCGCCAGACAGCATGATGATCGGATCGACGCGCACGCCCGGCGCTGTCATGTCGATCAGCAGGAAGGTGATGCCCTGCTGCGGCTTGCCCGAGGCATCCGTGCGCACGAGGCAGAACATCATGTTCGCCTCATGGGCATGCGTGGTCCAGATCTTCGAGCCGTTGCAGATGAAGGCGTCACCATCGGCTTCGGCCGACATGGTCAGGGCGGCGAGATCCGAGCCGGCATGCGGCTCTGAATAGCCCTGGCACCAGAAGTCCTCGCCCGACAGGATGCGCGGCAGGTAGTGGGCCTTCTGCGCCTCTGAACCATGGCCGATCAGCGCCGGGCCGCACATGCCGATGCCCATCGGGCTGAGCGGCGGCGCGCCGGCTTTCGCCATCTCGATATCGAAGATGTAGTGCTGGGCGACCGACCAGTCGCAGCCGCCATACTCGACGGGCCAGGACGGCGCGGCCCAGCCCTTTTCGACAAGGATGGCCTGCCATTCAAGCGCGACGTCCTTCTGGGCATAGACACTGGTCATGCGGCTCGCATACCGCTTCAGGTCCGGCGTCAGGGCTTCACTTAGAAACGTGCGCACTTCGTCGCGAAAGGATTCTTCGGCCGGGCTGAAAGTCAGGTTCATGGCGAGGGTCCTGTTGCTGGATGACGGATCATCTCATGCAGGCGCGGGGCTGCAAGGCGTGACGCTGCGTCCGCTTCTCCCAAGGGAATGCCCGCTCAGGCCCAGTGTCCCCTGAGCTTCTCTGCCAGCTGGTCGGCCTTCTCGACGACAGACCAGTGCCCGGTATCGGCATGACGGTGCAAAGGCACGCCCAGCGCCTCAGTGAACCGTTCGGCGGTTTCAACCGGGACGAACGGGTCGTCATCACCCCAGAACACCATGCCGCGCTGTGGCAGCCGGTCCATGTCCTGTGTCCACTCTTCGGCAGCATTTCGGGCCGAGCGGTAGAGCTTCAGGATGGCTTTGCGCATTTCCGGCGTCCAATGAGAGACTTCCTCCCTGGCCAGGGCTTCCGGCATCCCGGCTTCGGTCAGGGCAGCGGCGAGGCGGTTCTTGCCGGTCATCGCCATGAACATTTCGCCCAGGACCGGCGTCTGCCAGATGCGGGCCGTCCGGTGCCATTTGTACTCCGGCTCGGGCAGGGCATTCGCAACCGCCCAGCTGCGCACCAGGTCCGGCCTCAGCCACGCCGCGCGGATGACGAGCAGGGCGCCCCAGTCATGTCCGACCAGGTCGACCTGTCCGCCTTCGGGGCGATGGGCTTCGATTTCGCTGACCAGCCAGTCAGCATAGGCTTCCTTGGTGCAGTCGAATCCCTCGGGAACGGGCGTGGAAAAGCCTGGCAGGGCGGGGCAGTGTGTCATGGCAGGATCAAGCCCGAGTGCCTCGATCAAAGGGGCCCACATGGCAGGCGTGTCAGGTACGCCGTGAACGAAGATTTTCATGTTTTTCTCCTCCCGGTCACAATAGCTTACGCTTGGATCCGTCCCGCCTCAAATACATGGCGTCGAGCTTCCCTACAGGAATGCTTGCGCATTCTGCCGCTGTCTTGGCATTGTGTCTCCAAAGAATGGAGGTACGGACAATGAAAACAGCAATCACGGAGATGTTCGGGATCGAGCATCCGATTGTTCAGGGCGGCATGCACTATGTTGGTTTTGCGGAGATGGCCGCAGCTGTGTCGAATGCCGGCGGGCTGGGGATCATCACGGCCCTCACACAGAAAACGCCGCAGGACCTCGCCAATGAGATCGCGCGCTGCAAGGACATGACTGACAAGCCGTTCGGGGTGAACATCACCTTCCTGCCATCCACCACGCCGCCCGATTATCCGGGCATCGTGAAGGCGGTCATCGAAGGCGGTGTGAAAGTGGTCGAGACGGCCGGGAACAATCCGCAAGCTGTCCTGCCGCATCTCAAGGACGCCGGCATCAAGGTGATCCACAAGTGCACGGCCGTCCGGCATGCATTGAAGGCCCAGTCCATTGGCTGCGACGCGGTTTCCGTCGATGGCTTCGAATGCGGCGGCCACCCGGGCGAGGACGATGTGCCGAACATGATCCTCCTGCCGCGCGCAGCGGACGAGCTGGAAATTCCGTTCGTTTCCTCCGGCGGTCAGGCCGATGGCCGCTCGCTTGTGGCCTCGCTCGCCATGGGCGCTTCAGGCATGAATATGGGCACTCGCTTCATTGCGACGAAGGAGGCCCCGGTCCACCAGAATGTGAAGGACGCCATCGTTGCGGCGAGCGAACTCGACACCCGCCTCGTCATGCGCCCGCTGCGCAACACGGAGCGTGTTCTGAACAATGCCGGCGTTGAGCGCCTGCTCGAGAAGGAGAAGCGGCTCGGCTCCGACATCAAGTTCGAGGACATCATCGAAGAAGTCGCTGGCGTCTATCCGAAGATCATGGTCGAGGGCGATATGGATGCGGGCGCCTGGTCCTGCGGCATGGTCGCTGGTCTCATCCATGATATCCCGACCTGCAAGGAGCTCATCGACCGCATCATGGCCGAAGCGCATGACATCATCGAGAACCGTCTTCGCGGTTTCCTTGGCACGCGCGAGTCTGTACCGGCTGAATAGGCAAAGCCTTGTCAGCAACAGGGAGCTGAAATCCATGACGTCTTATCGAACCGCCGCCTTTCTGGCGGCCGCCATATTTTTACCTGCCGCCTGTACACAGCCAGACCCGGCCGCTCAGGACATCGCGGCCTGCACGGCCATGCTGACCGGCGATGCCGATATCGAGGCCGACCTGTCCGAATACGGTTCCAGCGTCGAAGGCTATTGCGACTGCTATGCCGCAACGCTTGCTGACAAAGGCGAGACGACCCAGGCGACTGTCCGCAAGGTCGTTTCGACGATTGTCGGACTTCGCGAGGATCGAGGCCTCGGCCTTGAAGAGGCCGCCGGGATGATCGAGGAAGAGGTTGAAGGCCGCACGGAAGAGAAGACGGTTGATATCTCGATGGCCGAGTTCGAGATTGCCGGCGAGTTCGTCGACGGCGTTCGGCGTGATCTGCGCGATAATGAGGGTCAGTGTTCGGTTGTCGCCGGAGAGGCTGGCTGACCGGCCTCTAATCTGTGATCCGGGCCTCGGCGGTACCAAGGCGGGCGAGCTCATCTGCGCGCTCATTGCCTTCGTCGCCGTCGTGGCCCTTCACCCACCGCCACTCGATGTCGTGGCGCTTGCAGGCCTCGTCCAGTTCCTGCCATAGGTCCTTGTTCTTGACCGGCTTTTTCGAAGCGGTCTTCCAGCCATTGCGTTTCCAGCCGTGGATCCACTTGGTGAGGCCGTCCTTCACATAGACAGAATCCGTATGCAGGCGCACCTTTGAGGGCTTCTTCAGCGCGTTCAGCGCTTCGATGGCCGCCATGAGTTCCATGCGGTTATTCGTGGTCTCGGACTCTCCGCCATAGAGTTCCTTGCGGTGATCGCCCCACAACAGAACGGCGCCCCAGCCGCCCGGTCCGGGATTGCCGCTGCACGCGCCATCAGTCCAGATTTCAATCAGTTTCGACATGGGACGCATCGCTTGCCCCGTTTGCGCCGGGCGTCAAGCCGTCGCATTCGCCTAGAACACATCCGCAGCAGGCAGGCTCAGCTGTTGTTTCGGCCGGACGATGGCGAGGAAAAGCGAGGCGCATAGCAGGCCCGCGGCACAGCCGATGGCAAGCCCGGTCAGCAAGGCGCCCAGGAAGGCGCCCTGATTTTCCGCCGCGACGCCGAATATGCCTGTCGGCGCTCCAACCAGCAACGCGCCCCAGATGGCGCCCCAGCGGTAGTAGGGCGCATGTCGGAGAATGCCGCGGCGGGGAAACAGTCCGATCGAGAAGAACAGCATTACCCAGGTTACCGGGATGACGATGTAGAACACGACCCAGTTGAAACCGGCCATCATCACGGCCATGAAGGCGCCGCTCATGAAGTTGCTGCGTTCGCCGAATTCCGCGGCGGGCATGCCGAAGGCAGATGTTGCCGAACTGAAGACGAAAGCTGTGATGGCGGCAATGAGGGCGACGGAGATACTGGCGCAGATGCCACAGAGAAAGCAGGCGAGCAGCACCCGCCGGATCTTCGGCTTCTCATCGGTCAGCGCATAATCCCGGTCAGAAACGGGATCGCCCGACCCTATTGCGGCGCCATTCGGTCCGAACTCGGCCATTGCGTCCCTCCAAGGCGGCCAGCATGCCACGCGGCCTGAAGCATGGAAACGTCACAATCGGGCATGCCGAAGGCTTGCGCGTGGCAAGTTTCAGGCGCCGTATCCGTAATCTGACGCTGATACAGCCTTGCGGTGGAAGGCGAGCCGGGCCGAATAGTCGAGCGGATTCTTGGGGCGGACAAGCGCGTCGGGCGGGGTGTCTGTCCAGTCGACGAGGCGGGTCATGAAGAAGCGCAGGGCCGCCCCGCGGCAGAGCGTCGGCAGGACGTCGCGCTCGGATGGTTCGAGCGGACGGACCGACTCATAACCGGCAAGCAGGGCCGCGCCCTTGGAGAAGTTGTACTCACTGCCATCCTCGAAGGCCCAGGCATTCAGGCAGACAGCGATGTCA
Organism: Henriciella mobilis; assembly: GCF_003576285.1. Classification (NCBI taxonomy): domain Bacteria; kingdom Pseudomonadati; phylum Pseudomonadota; class Alphaproteobacteria; order Hyphomonadales; family Hyphomonadaceae; genus Henriciella; species Henriciella mobilis. The sequence continues at coordinate 21,211 of NZ_QWFX01000010.1, forward strand.
TAGGCCAGCGCGTCCGTGCAGGCGAAGTAGAAGTCGATAACACCGGAGAATTCGTCGCCGATGAAGAAGGCATTGTCCGGAAAGAGATCGGCGTGGATTGTCCCGCGCGGCAGGTCCGGGCTCTGGGCGCGGGCCTTGGCGGTGGCGTCCAGATCGCTTTCGATCAGGGCGGACAGCCCGGGCTGAAGGTCTTCGGCTGTTGCGCTTCTGCCTTTCCAGAGAACAGGCCAGCTTGCCGGGCCGAGCGTGTTGCGCCGCTCCATGGTGAAGTCCTGAAGGGCCTGGTGCATGCGGGCGAGGTTCTCGCCCAGCGCCCGGCACTGAGCGGTATTGGGGCGGTTGGGCGAAAGGCCATCCAGGAAGGACACGATGACAGCCGGGCGCCCTTCAAGTTCGCGCAGGACCACACCGTCCTTGCCCTCGATGGGTTCAGGACAGGGAAAGTCTTTCTTTGCCAGGTGCTGTTTGACCGCCATGAAATAGGGCAGGTCCTTCGGGTCTGCCCGGCGCTCGAACAGGGTCAGGATGAACCGCCCCTTGTCGGTCTCGAGATAGTAGTTCGAGTTTTCGACGCCTTCTGCAATACCCTTGAAGGACACAGCCTTCCCAAGCGAATAATCGCTCAGGAAGGCTGCGAGTTTGTCGTCACTGACGCTGGTATAGACTGCCATGCCTCTCCGCTAGCTGGACTTGATCGTCAAGTCACGCAGCAAGGTCTTGCCGGCGAGAAGATAATGGATGGCAGCCCAGGCATAGAGCGAACAGAAGGCAATGATCGACCAGCGCAGGCCTTCACTGTTTGCGTTCGCGCAGGCGGCGGCCGCTTCGGCCGACAGTTCCGTGGTCACCTTGCAGGCTTCAAGTGTCAGGCCGAGGTCGTTTCCGGCGAGGAACATGCCCTTCAGCGCGGTCGACAGGAAGCCGATCAGCGGCGGCCCGAGCCCGTAGCCCAGAAGGTTCACGATGAACAGGGTGATGGCCACCGAGGTCGCCCGCATGCGGCTGTCCACGACCCCGCCAACAATGGCGTACATCGGACCGAGATAGAAATAGTGTAGCGCGGCGGCGGCCATCAGCGGCGGCAGCGCAAGCCAGACGGTCGGGGCCAGGAAACCGACCGCATAGAGCGGTACCGACAGGCCCATCCCCAGCGCCGGCATCCATGACAGCGCCGTTGGATACCGCTTCGCCATCTTGTCCGCCAGGAAGCCCGACATGAAGACGCCGAGCGCTGCCATCAGGCCAATGATCACGCCGAACAGGACAGCGGCTGTCTGAAGATCCAGTCCGTGCGTGCGCACGAGGAAGGAGGTTGTGAACTGGGCAACGCCGTAGCCAACAAAAGAGGCGACCGTCGCGCCCGCCACGATGTGCCAGAAGGTCGTCTTCTTCGAAAGGACCTTGAAGGCTTCGCCCATGCTGGCCCGTTCAAGCTGCTGCAACTCCGGCGGGTCGCTGTAGCCACGCGGGGGTTCCTTGATTGTCATCTTGACGATGAAAGCGAGCAGGATGCCTGGAATGCCGACGAGTATGAAGGCGACACGCCAGCCTTCGACATTCTGCCAGTCGGCCAGGCCAAGCGCCCAATTCCAGCCCCAGGCTTCGAACATCGCGGCCAGCGACGGACCGTCGAGATTGCCGACGATGAAACCGGCGAATACAGCCGCGAACATGCCGCCCAGCGGGACGCCGAGGGCGTATATCGACACGGCTGTCGCCCGGCTGGATGGCGCGAAATAGTCAGCGATCAGAGACTGGGCAGGCGGTGTGCAGCCGGCCTCGCCGACACTCACGCCGACCCGGAACAGGAACAGGACCATGAATGACACTGCGACACCGCAGAGCGCGGTCATCAGGCTCCAGACAAAAACAGAGATCGCAATGATCCAGACCCTGTGAAAGCGTTCGGCCAACCGTGCGATCGGAATGCCTAGCATGGTATAAAGGATCGCGAACGCCGGTCCGCCGAGCAGGCCCATCTGCCAGTCTTCAACCTGGAAGCTCTGCTTGATTGGCTCTGTAAGGATGTTGATGATCGAGCGGTCGATAAAATTGAAGATATAGACCAGCAGGAGCGAGCCGAGCACGAAGCCCCGGTATCCCTTGCTTCCAAAGCCCGTATTAATGTCGCTCACTGTATCGGCAGTCGTGTCGACTGTCGCCATCTCGGCCTCCCGTCTCATTGTGTGGGTCGCTTGTCCGCCGCGACTTTTCAGCAGTTTCAACAAGGAAAGCAGATCGGGATTGCCGAGGCCAGACTTTCCGTAGGGCACAGGTGAAAAAACTTCACCTGTGAAGAAAAGGCCTGGCCACCAGAGCAGGTGGCCAGGCCCGTTTCAAGGTTTTGGCTAGACGCTCATGCCGGCAGCCGGGACGTCGCCGCGATAGCGGTCGCGCCCGAAGGACACGGCAGCCATGAAGTACGAGGCGGCTGCGAGAATCATGAACAGCACGGTGGCCGCCATGGAGTAGCGCAGCCCGTTTGCATAGGCGCGGCAGAGTTCGGGACCCGTCTCGCCGAGCGAGGTGGGATCCGTGCTGCAAAGGCGGGGATTGAAGTCCGCAGCCATGCTCGACAGGCCAGCATTGTTGATCTCCATGCCCATGAAGAAATCACTCATCGCGCCGACGAAGAGCGGCCCGATGCCATTACCGATCAGGCTGACGATGAGCAGCAGGACGGAGATAGTGGTTGCCCGCGATTTGGGGCTCACAATGGCTGTGCCGACCGTGTACTGCGCGCCGAGATAGGCATAGTGGGCGATGGCTGCCACGATCCAGAGCATGAACGCCAGTGACAGGGTCGGCGCAAAGAAAGCGGCGATATAAAAGGGGACGGAAACCAGAAGCCCCACACCGGGCAGCCAGGCAGCCACGCGCGGAAACCGGCCTTCGAGCCTTTCTGACAGGAACCCGCCGAGGAAGGTCCCGCCAGCCGCGACAGCCGCCAGCGGCGCACCGTAGAGCACCGCCGCATCGCGAACGCCGATACCGTGGACCCGCTGCAGGAAGGGCGCCTGGAAGTTGATCAGGCCATACCCGACGAAGGCAACCAAAGCGGCACCAAGGGAAAGCCACCAGAAGGTCGGCTTCTTCCCGAACTCCCGGAAGGCATCGAAGAAGCCGGCCTTGGTCTGGCTGTCCAGCGAAGGCGGGTCGGAATAGCCGCGCGGCGGCTCCTTGATTGTCAGCAGGATGATCAGCGCAATCACGACGCCGGGCAGGCCCACAACGACGAAAGCGATTCGCCAGCCGCCGACCGTCGACCAGTCAATACCGGGGAAAAGGCCGCCGAGGCCGATCGTTCCCAGCCAGGCACCGAAGTCTTCGCCCTGAATGCCGGCAATCAGGCCGCCGAAGAGCTGCGCCAGGACGCCGCCAATCGTGACCCCCATGGAGTAGATGCCCAGTGCGCCGGCCCGGCTTCGCGGCGGGTAATAGTCGGTTATGAGGGAGTTGGCGGGCGGAGTGCAGCCGGCCTCACCGACAGCGACACCGACGCGGAAGATCAGGAGCCAGATAAAGCCGCTCGCGATTCCGCACAGCGCCGTCATGACGGACCAGATGATGATGCAGAGCGTGATGATGATGACGCGGTTCGCCCTGTCGGCCCACATCGCAATGGGAATGCCCATCAGCGCGTAGAACAGGGCAAAGGGCGGTCCGGACAGCAGGCCCCACTGGGTATCGTTCAGCTGAAACTCGTTGATGATCGGCTGCGCAACGACCGAGATGAGCGTGCGGTCGATGAAGTTCAGCGTGTAGACCAGCATCAGGGAAAGCAGAACATAGGTGCGGTAGCCCTTGGTCCCGAAGCCGGTGATGTGGCCCTGATGCTGTTCGGCCGTCGTATCAGTCATGTCGCAGTTCCCTCCGTGCCGCCACTCTGCGGGGCAGCTTGTATTGTTCTACTTCTTGACGCTCGCTGATGCGCTGGCAAGTCTCTGCGCCCATAGGGTGAATGGCGCCAGCGCATCCTGCTCATGTTGCATGGACCGGCTAGCGGATGGCCACCGGATTGATGATCGCCTGCACCGTGCCATTGAGACGCGGCACACCCAGCGAGAAGAAGAATTCGCTCACGCCGTCGCCTGCGAGCTCTTCCGTGACCATGCTCTCGAGGATGTAGACGCCATGCTTGGCCAGCAGCGTCTGGTGGACCTCGAAGGGACGGGCAGGGTTTTCAAACGGAATGGCCTCGAGGGCGACCGTGTCAGCGCCCACCGCGACCACGCCAAGACCGGCAAGATAATCCGCACCTTGCACGCCGAGCCCCGGATGGGTGGCCATGAGTTCGGTTGATCCTTCATGGGCTTCCATTGCGCCGGTGTGGAAGAGGACAACGTCGCCCTTGCCGATCTCCACGCCGGCGAGCTTCGCGGCGTCCTCGATTTCGGCCTGGTTGAAGGCGGTTCCATCCGGCACCGGATCGGCATTGAAGACTTTGGTCATGTCGAGCAGGACGCCGCGCGTCGCGATGGGCGGAATGTCCTGCGTGCCGAGTTGGGTCAGGCCGGCCGGCGTCACGAAATCCGAAACGTGCAGGCCATTATAATAGTAGTGATCGATGCCCATGTGGCCGAGGCCGTCGATCTGGCTCCCTATCCCGACGAAAGTCTGCACAAGGTCATCATTGCCGACAGCCTTGTTCTCACCCAGCGGCGTGCCAGACCCGTCCGAGGGCTGCATGACATAGACATCGTAGCGGCGCGGCGGATAGGCGGGTGTCTCCCGGCTGGTGATTACGCCGAGCGCATAGGTCTTGCCCTCTGTGATAAGCTGGGCTGCCTCAGCCGTCTTTTCCGGGCTGAGATTGGCGACCGCGCCGAGGCGGTCATCCGGGCCATACTTTGAAGGATACCAGGTGTCGGCCTCCTGAGCGCCCACTGAGCACGCCATAAGGGCCGCCGCTCCTGCAGAAGCGATCCACTTCATGATTGATTCCTCCCGTCCTCGTTTTGGGAGGAAGGTGATGCCTCACTGATTCTGAGTCCAGTGTTTTCCTTGCGGGACCCTGGTGCCTAGCTGCGACCGTGCGGTGCGTCCCAGTCGAGGTCGGGCCCGGCTGGCACGATGCGCGTCGGGTTCACCATGTCGTGGCTCTCATAGTAGTGCCGCTTGGCATGATCGGCATTGACGGTCTCGCGGATGCCCGGCCACTGGTACAGGTCACGGGCATAGGGCCAGAGGTGGGTGTAGTCGGCGAGGCGGCGGATATTGCACTTGAAGTGGCCGTGATAGACCATGTCGAAGCGATAGAGTGTCGTCCAGAGGCGCCAGTCGGCCTCTGTCGGCGTGTCCCCGTTGAGGAAGCGCGAGCGCGACAGGCGCGCATCGAGCCAGTCCAGCGATTCGAACAGGGGGTAGACGGCTTCCTCGTAGGCGGCTTGCGATGTCGCAAAACCGGACTTGTAAACCCCATTATTTACAGTGTGATAGACGCGTTCATTGATCTCATCGATCTCGCTGCGTTTGTCTTCCGGGTAGTAGTCGCCCGGCGCTGCACCGATTCCGTCAAAGGCCGTATTGAGCATCCGGATAATGTCCGCCGACTCATTGGATACGATGGTGCCCGTCTTCTTGTCCCAGAGTGTCGGTACGGTGACCCGGCCGGTATAGTGCGGGTCGGCCTTCAGGTAGATCTCGTACATGAACTTCGAGCCGAACAGCTTGTCCCCAACAAGGCCGTCGGGATCTTTTTCGAACGTCCAGCCATTCTCACCCATGAACCAGTGGACGACGGAGACATCGATCATGTCTTCCAGCCCTTTCAGCGTCCTGAAGATCAGGGCCCGGTGGGCCCATGGGCAGGCATAGGAAATATAGAGGTGGTATCGGCCCGGCTCGGCCTTGAAGCCGCTGTCACCGGTCGGGCCGGCGGCGCCATCGGGCGTGATCCAGTTGCGGAACTGGCTTTCGGACCGCACGAACTTTCCGCCGGTCTTGCCGGTGTCGTACCATTTGTCCTGCCAGATGCCATTATTCAGAAGGCCCATGCCGATGCTCCAATCGTGTCTCTGTCGATACAGCAACTAAGGCCGCGCGCGCCTCGTTCCAGCCATGGCTGGAGATAAGGCCTATTCGAGGTCTGCATGGCTCAGAAAAAAGGGCGACCCGCCGGGCCGCCCTTCTCGTTTCCGGATCCTCTGTCTCATCAGGTCAGCCTTTGACACAGACGACCTGGCGCAGCGTGTGGACGACGTCCACCAGCGAGGACTGCGCTGCCATTACGGCGTCGATGTCCTTGTAGGCCATCGGCGTTTCGTCGACGACACCGCCATCCTTGCGGCATTCGACACCATCGGTCGCGGCGATGTGGTCATCCACGGTGAAGCGCTTGCGTGCTTCGGTCCGTGACATGGCCCGGCCAGCCCCGTGCGAACAGGAGCAGAAGGAGTCCGCATGGCCCTTGCCACGCACGATGAAGGATTTTGCCCCCATCGAGCCCGGAATGATGCCAAGCTCTCCCTCGCCGGCGCGTACGGCGCCCTTGCGGGTCACCCAGACGTCGGCGCCGAAATGGTGTTCCTTCTCCACATAGTTGTGGTGGCAGTTCACCGCGTGCTTGTCCGTCGTGAAGCTCGGGAACGTCTCCCGCAGCGCCATCAGGACGCGGGCCATCATCACCTCGCGATTGAGGCGGGCATAGTCCTGCGCCCAGCCAACGGCCTCGACATAGTCGTCGAACAGCGGCTCACCTTCGACGAAGAAGGCGAGGTCACGGTCCGGCACGTGGTAGCCGAGGACGCGGGTTTCCAGCGCGCGGCGGGCCTCTTCGATGAAGTAGGTCCCGATCCGGTTACCGGTCCCGCGCGATCCCGAGTGCAGCATCACCCACACATCACCGGCTTCGTCGAGGCACAGCTCGATGAAGTGGTTCCCGCCGCCCAGCGTGCCGAGCTGCGTGGTGTAGGTGGCGGACTTGATCTTGCCATGCCGCTCGCGAATGCGGTCGAAACGGTCCATCAGGCCGGAGTGCTTGAGCTTCGTCTCGGCCATGGCCGGGACGTGCTTGTGGCTTCCACCCTTGCCATTGCCGACCGGGATCGCCCGTTCGATGGCCCGGCGGACCGGCTTCAGCGTGTCGGGCAGGTGATCTGCCTTCAGGCTGGTCCGGATCGCCATCATGCCGCACCCGATGTCCACGCCGACGGCGGCCGGGATAATGGCCCCCTTCGTCGGGATCACCGAGCCCACGGTCGCGCCGCGCCCGAAGTGCACGTCCGGCATCACCGCCAGCTGGGAATGGACGAAGGGTAGCCCCGCCACATTCTCCAGCTGATTGCGGGCGGCCGGCTCGACCGGAACGCCCTTGACCCAGGCCTTGATCGTCCCGCCGCGCGCGGTCTCGATCACTTCAAAATCACTCATTTGTCTTGCTCGTCAGACGAGCCCTCCTTTGCTTTGGGTGTGAAGTGTGTCGCCAGAGATCATGCAAGTCATGATCTCGTTCGTTGCTTGAAACGCTCCACTGGAGCGTCTCATCGCTGGCGCGACCGCACCTCACCCCTCCACGCGGCAACCTGAATGGCAGAGAAAGAAAAACCCTCCAGGCTGAAGCGCGTGGAGGGTGCGTATAAACCGGGGCTTCCCGGCTGGGCTGACAGTCAGCCCGTCATCCAACATCCTCCATGGGCATAAGTTCGCGACCCTGTGGCAGGGCGGCGGGATATGCCTTCAGATTGACCGTGCGATCTCTCATCGCTCGCTCCTGATGTTGAATGAGGCGGGGCAAGTGACAGATTGCCGCATCCCGGTCAACCGGAAGCGGGAAACAAATCGACCATCAGGCTCCGCTGTGACCTGGAGGGCACAGCGTCCAGTCGGCCCTCAGGATTTTGGGCGCTTGGTTTTCGGCCGCTTGGGCGGGCTCATGCCAGAGGGACCAGGGCGATGCTGGTGCTTCTTTGGCTTTGACCGCTTCGCTTTGTCCCGGGGCTGGCTTTCAAGTTCTGAAGGCGGCGTGGGGCGGGGCTTTCGCGGCTTTTCTTCCGGCGACCAGTCGCCCCGGTGCGGTTTGGGCTTCTTCTTCTTCTTTTTCGTCGTGTCGGCAGATGCTGCGGGCGCCGCGTTTTGCCCGGAATAGGCGGCCCGGCCTGGCGGTTCGTCGCCCTCGCGCCATGCGGTGATCGATTTCTCAAGCCGGCCATCGGCGCCGATCGTGGCAAAGAATGGCTCGACACTGTCGGGTTTCAGCTCGACGCGGCTATGGGACTCCTCGATGCGGATGGCCCCGATCTGAGTGCGGTCTAGCCCTCCGGACTTGCAGAGCATCGGCAACAGCCAGCGCGGCTCGGCTCCTGATTTGCGCCCGACAGACAGGTTGATCCACACGCCATCCTCGAAATCGTCACGGGACTCCCTCGGCGCACGCTGTTCGCGCGGCTTGCGGCGGGCATCGCGATCTCCGTCTCTGGCTGGACCGCGATCCTCCGGCACGGGCATCAGGTCTTCCGGCGCTGACCGCTTCGCGCGGTGGAGTGCGACGAAGGCGGCGGCAACCTGTTCGGCGCCGTGAATGTCGATCAGGGCCTTAGCCATCTCGCTGTCGGCGGCAGAGACCGGTTCGCTGAGTGAAGGGTGGTTCAACAGGCGCTCGTCGTCGCGGCGCTGGATATCCTCAGCGCCCGGCGCCTCTGTCCAGCTTGCCTCGACCTTTGCATCGCCGAGCAGACGTTCGATCCGGCGGCGCGCCTTGAAAGGCACGATGAGCACGCTGATCCCCTTGCGCCCGGCCCGGCCCGTGCGGCCGCTGCGATGAAGCAGGCTTTCCTGGTTTGTCGGCAGGTCGGCGTGGATGACGAGATCAAGGTCCGGCAGGTCGAGCCCGCGCGCGGCGACATCGGTCGCCACGCAGACATTCGCTCGGCCATCACGCAGGGCCTGCAGGGCATGGGTGCGTTCGGTCTGGCTGAGTTCGCCCGAGAGCGCCACGACACTGAGGCCACGATTGTGGAAGCGCGCCAGAAGATGGTTCACATTCGCGCGGGTCTTGCAGAAGACGAGTGCATTCTTCGCTTCATGGAAGCGCAGCACATTGATGATCGCATTCTCGGTATCGGGCGGCGCCACGACATGCGCGCGATACTCGATATCCGCATGGTGGCTCGCTTCCGAGATCGTGTTGACGCGGACCGCGTCACGCTGGAAGTTTGCCGCGAGCCTGGCGATCGGCTTCGACACAGTGGCCGAGAAGAGCAGGGTACGCCGTCCTTCGGGGGCTGCTTTCAGGATGGTTTCGAGTTCTTCGCGGAAGCCGAGGTTCAACATCTCGTCGGCCTCGTCGAGCACGACCACACGAATTGCGTCGAGCACCAGGCCGCCGCGATTGATATGATCGACGAGCCGCCCCGGTGTCCCGACAACGATATGCGCCCCGCGCGCAAGGGCCCGGCGCTCGTCGCGCGGATCCATGCCTCCGACACAGGAGGCGACCGAGGCGCCGGCCTCAGCGTACAGCCACTGAAGTTCGCGGTGCACCTGAACGGCAAGCTCACGGGTTGGCGCGACGACGAGCGCCAGCGGGTGGCCGGCATGGCCAAGGCGGTCTCCACCAGCCAGCAGCGAGGATGCGGCTGCGATCCCGAAGGCAACTGTCTTGCCAGAGCCCGTCTGAGCGGAAACAAGAAGGTCCTGTCCCTCAATCTGCGGGTCGAGCATGGCAGCCTGGACAGGCGTGAGGCTGTCATAGCCACGGGCGGCAAGAGCCTGGCCCAGGGCGGGGGCAATGGCGGGATGGTCGGTCATTAAAAGGCTTCCGGATCGTTTTGGCCGCTCATAAACGGCGGCCTGACAGCGTTGGCGAGGATGACTGCCTCAAACCTGTCGATGCCGTTGCCTTAATGATGTTTCCTGCGCTTGGCCATCTTCGCCGTCACCTGCGACTGAGGATGGCTCAGATCAGCCCTTGGGCACGGAAGCTCAGCACACCGGAGCGCGCGGCTATCAGATGGTCATGCACCGTGATCTCGAACGCATCGAGCGCGTCAATCACCTCGCGTGTCATGTCGATGTCGGCGCGAGAGGGGGTCGGGTCACCGGATGGATGGTTGTGGACCAGGATCAGGCTGGACGCCTGAAGTTCCAGTGCGCGCCGGGCAATCTCACGCGGATAGACTGGCGCATGGTCGACCGTGCCATGGCCCATGGTTTCATCCGCGATCAGCTGGTTTTTACGGTCGAGGAATAGAACGCGGAACTGCTCGCGGCCCTCATGCTGCAGCTCGCGTTTCACATAGTCCTGAAGGGCGGTCCAGCTTGAGATAGCCGGCCGGGATTTCAGTGTTTCACGGCTCGCCCGGGCACCAATCTCTGCGGTGGCTTTGAGATAGGCGGCGACCGTTTCGCCCACGCCGGCCACTTTGGTCAGATCAGCCGGGCGGGCGGCGAGCACTCCGCTGAGCGAACCGAACCGTGCCAGCAGCGCCTTGGCAACCGGCTTCACGTCCCGACGCGGAATGAAGGCGAAGAGCAGGGTCTCGAGAAGCTCGTAATCTTCGAGCGCATTGGCGCCGCGTTCCACCAGCCTTGTACGAAGGCGGTCGCGATGGCCTTGCCAATGGGGCTTAGGGGCCGAGATCGCCTGAGGCGCATCCAGGCCCAGCAAGGGCGCTTCTTCCACCTGCCTCATCCATACCTCCCAACCAATGCGTGTTCCTTTTATGTTCCGAATGGGGTGGTCGCGTCAAGCTTGCGCGAAGCAGGGCTTTGTGAAAACTGGCGCGCACGGAAAATGGAGTGGAGGGACAACAATGTCGACAAAATGGTTTCTTGCCGCGGCTGCATTGGCGGCGACGGGGGCGTGCGCGCATGCACATGAACACGAAGGGGTGGCTGAAGTTGCCGACCATCCGGACAAGCTGGTCCGCGCTGAAACGGGTGAGAGCGTCGAGAATCCGTTCCACCCCATCCGCCTGTTGCTCTCAAGTGAGGAGTCGGCCGGGGCGGTGACGATCTACGAATTTATCCTTCCGCCGGGCAGCCCGGGCTCGCCGCCGCACACCCATACCCATGAAGACGAATACTTCTACGTCACATCCGGCACTCTGGACGTTCTGTCCAATGGAGAAGTGCTGCGCCTCAACCCCGGTGACTTTGCGGCCCTCAACCGCGGCCATGCGCACATGTTCTGGAATGGTTCAGATGGCGAAACCGAACTGGTCATGATGACGACGGGCAGTTCGTTCGAAGCCTTCATGGAAAGTGTCAGCCCGCGTCTTGCGGAGGCGAAGCCGGAGTCTGCTGAAGCGGTAGGAGCCGTCATCGGCCAGCTTGCCGCCGAACACGGGATCACGATTTCCATGGAAATGATGCCGGAGGAAGCTGCGCCCTACTACGCGCCGCCCGAGTAGCCGGTCAGAGCTTCACCGTATGCGGCGTGTGCCAGCCTTTGGGTGAGGTGGTGAACACTTCAACGCCGTCCTTGGTGACGCCGACCGAATGCTCATACTGGGCAGAGAGCTGGCGATCGCGCGTTACGGCCGTCCAGCCATCCGGCAGGATCGCCGCATCCTTGCGGCCGATGTTCAGCATCGGCTCGATCGTGAAGAACATGCCGGGCTTCAGTTCCGGCCCGGTTCCGGCGCGCGCGGAGTGCACGACATTCGGCTCGTCATGAAAAAGTTGCCCGAGGCCGTGGCCGCAGAAGTCCTCGACCACGGACAGGCGGTTCTTGGCTGCGATGGCCGAAATGGCTGCGCCAATGTCGCCGAAACGATTACCGGGTTTCACGGCCGCGATCCCGGCCATCAGCGCTTCGTAGGTTACGTCCATCAGCCGCTCGGCTTTGCGCTTTGGCTGGCCGGCCGCATACATGCGCGAATGGTCGCCATGCCATCCATCCAGAATCAGCGTGACGTCGATATTGGCGATGTCGCCATCCTTCAGCGGGCGATCGCCCGGTATGCCGTGGCAGATGACGTGGTTGAGCGAGATGCATGAGGCGTGGCGGTAGCCGCGATAGCCGATCGTGGCAGACTGGGCACCATGGTCGAGGACAAATTCCCGGATCAGATCGTCCAGATGGGCGGTCGTCACGCCGGGTTTTACCTCAGGCACGAGCATGTCGAGGCATTCGGCGACAAGCTTGCCAGCCCGGCGCATGCCCTCAAATCCTTCCTCATCGTGGATCCGGATTTCTCCGGTCCGCATAGGCATCATGAGTTCAGCTTCAGTCATGTCGGTCTGGTCCGGGCTTGGTGGGATAGGCATCGCCTTTGATTACGCAATGAATATGGCAGTGTTCGGGTTCGGATTCCACACCCGCAACTGACTCGTGCCTCTAGCGCTCTGGCGCCAGCCTTCCCGAATGGCGCGATTGGGCATAAGCTCGCATAAAAGACAAGAACAAATGGGAGGAAATCAGATGAATGTCCATGTTGGCGCTGAAGCGTTTGCGCGCTTTGAAGCAAGGCCGCTGACACCGCGGATCGGCGCCGTCTTGCATGGGGTGGATCTGAGCGAGGCGCTTGATGACGCTCTGATCGCCGACATCCGGGCAGCGCTGCTAAAATACAAGGTCGTTTTCTTTCGCGACCAGCAGATCACGGCGGAGCAGCATATCGAGTTTGCCCGCTGCTTCGGGGAGCTGGAAATCCATCCGGCAACACCGAAGGACCAGGAAAACCCGGAGATCCTGCGCATCACTCACAATGCGAACAATAAGGGGCAGGAGAACGCCTGGCATTCCGATGTGACCTGGCGCGAACAGCCGTCACTCGGCTCCATCCTGCGCGCCATAGATTTACCGGCCGTCGGCGGCGACACGCTTTTCTCGGATATGGTGGCAGCCTATGAGGGCCTGTCGGAAAAGATGAAGGATTTCTGCTGCGGGCTGACAGCGGTGCACGATATCGCCCGCGTATTCGCCCGGCGGCTGGGCAAAGACCCGAAAGAGCTGCACGCGAAGTATCCGCCAATGGAGCATCCGGTCATCCGCACCCATCCGGAAACCGGTGAGCGGTTGATCTATGTGAACACGGCTTTCACCAGTCACATCAAGGAGTTGTCACAAAAGGAGAGCGACTGGCTGCTTGAGCATCTCTACGCCCAGGCCGCCATTCCGGAGTATCAGTGCCGCTTCCGCTGGGCACCGGGCTCCATGGCGTTTTGGGACAATCGCGCCTGCCAGCACTATGCCGCCAGCGACTACTGGCCGGATGTGCGCGTGATGGAGCGTGTGACGATTGCAGGCGACCGGCCTTACTTCGAGCCCTGACGGGCTCTCATTTCAAATCTTCGGCAAAGTGCTTGCGGCCTTGGAGGGTGTGCTTCACGATTACCGCAATGACATAATGTCCGGGGAGGCTTCAATGATCAGACGATCGGGCGCGATGGCGGCCGCCATTGCGGTGCTGGCCGCTTGCGCAGGCTGTGTTACAGGTTCAGGCGCAAGCGCGGTATCGGCTGACTGGCCGGTTCTCGAGGCTGGCGAGTCGGCAGCATTCAGTGATGAGGGGCTGGAAGCCCTGGCAGAAAAGATGCGGGCCTATGTCGATGAGGGCCACGTCATTGGCATGCAGACCCTGCTCGTGAAAGATGGTGCGGTTGCGCACTATCAGGCTTATGGCCTGCGCCAGGTTGAGCCGGAAGCACCCGTCACGGACGACACGATCTTCCGGATCTACTCCATGTCGAAACCGATCACGGGCGTCGCGCTGATGCAGCTCTATGAGCTCGATTACTTCGAGCTGGACGACCCGGTAGCCGAGTTCATTCCGGAATTCGCCGATCTCATGGTGCTGCAAGACGAGACTGAGGACGGCATTCCAGTTTTGGTCGAACCCGATCATTCACCGACGATGAAGGAACTGCTGACCCACACTGCAGGCTTTGCCTACGGACTTGGCGGGGCTGACTACGCCAATCGGCAATTCCGGGAACAGAAAGTGCTTACCTCGCCGGACATGGAGACGATGATCGACAAGGTCGCCGCCATTCCGCTCCTGAAACAGCCGGGCAACGAATGGTACTATTCCGTTGCCGTCGATATCCAGGGCTACCTGGTTGAGCACTTCTCGGGCATGCGTTTCGACGACTATCTCAAGGCAAACGTGTTTGGCCCGCTCGGTATGGAAGACACCGATTTCATCGTGCCGGATGAGAAGCGCTCCCGTTTGAGCGACCTGATGGCTTATTCCGAAGAGGAAGAACGGTTCGTGCCGAATGCGTTCCCGCCGGATTTCCTCGGTTTCGAGCTTCGCGAGGAGACGGTTGGTTTCCCGTCTGGCGGTGCTGGCCTAGCATCGACGATTTCGGACTATGCGCGCTTCTGCCAGATGATGCTGGATGGTGGTTCGTTAGGCGATGTCCAGATCATCTCTCCGGAGACGGTCGCGCTCATGACCCGCAACCACCTTCCGGAGGGCACGGGCGTGACCTTCTCGGGTACAACCGCGCTTGAAGAGGCGATGCATGATTTCGGCTTCGATTTCGGTGTCATTACCGATCCGGAAGCGATGAATGCCACTGTCGGGCCCGGCACCTATTACTGGGGTGGAGCTGCCGGCACCTGGTTCTGGATCGACCCCGCCAACGACCTTTTCTTCATCGGAATGGTGCAGCGCTTTGGCGCACTGCCCGGCGAGCCAGCCGACTTTCGCGGCGAGTCTCAAAGGCTGGTTTACGAAGCGCTGCTTCCTGCGGGAGAAGGGGTGATCCAGACGGCAGTGGCATCGGCAGATTGAAGGGCACATGATGCTCCAGGGAAACGCCGACCGCAGCAAAACCTGCCGGTTGCATATCTTGTACTGGCTGTCGGATCATGGCGGCGCTAGAGATAGGCCATGAGCACACCGACAGCCGCAATCTGCCTGATAGGCGATGAACTCCTTTCCGGTCGCACGCGCGACATCAACGTCCAGCATATTGCCGGATTTCTCGGGCCTTATGGCATCCCGGTGGAAGAAGTCCGGATCGTGCCTGATGTGCAGGCGCGCATCGTCGAGGCAGTGAATGCCCTGCGAGAGCGCTACACCTACGTCTTCACGACGGGGGGGATCGGGCCGACGCATGACGATATCACCGCTGACGCCATCGCTGCGGCGTTCGGTGTGGGGATCGGCAAGCATCCTGACGTCATGGCGATGCTGCAGGCCAGATATGACGAGATCGGTACCGAATTTACCGAAGCGCGCCAGCGTATGGCGCGAATCCCGGACGGCGCTAGCCTGATCGAGAACCCTGTCTCTGGCGCACCGGGTTTCCAGACTGGCAATGTCTTTACGCTGGCCGGCGTGCCTTCGATCGTGCAGGGCATGCTGCAGGATATTGGCCACCGCCTCGAGCGCGGCGTGCCGGTGCGGAGCCTGACGGTGCGGTCGGCCGGCCTTCGCGAAGGCGATGTGGCCGAGAAGCTGTCACGTCTCAATGAGGAGCTGGAAGGGGTCAGTCTCGGCTCATACCCATGGTTCCGCTCTGTGACAGACCACGGCGTTGCGCTGATCGCCCGCTCGACGGATGAGGCGAAGCTCAGGGAAGCGGGAGAAAAACTGGTTGCCCTGGTCAGCGGCGTCGGCCGCGAAAGCGAAGTCATCGAGGGAGAGGCAAGTTGAGTGCATTGCTCAGGTGGCTGACCTCTGTCCCGGCCATCATAACAAGTTTTGTACTGATGGTGCTGATCGGCCTCAGTTTCGCGCCGGTGCAGGCGCTGATCGACGGACCGCTGCTCGACATGATCGCAACCGGTGAGGCGGCTCGGGTTCGCCTGGAGGAGATGTCTGCCGTCCAGAAAACCGCGCACTTCTGGGCAAGCGTACTCAATGATACCGCGTATCCGATCGCCTATGGCGCTTTTTTTGCCGGCCTGGCGGGACGGTTCGTGCCCGCGCGCTATCGCGGGTGGGCTATGCTCCCAGCGCTCGCAGCGGCAGTTGTGGATCTCTTCGAAAATACAGTGCAGGCGCTTGCATTGTCTGGCAGCGCAGACCTGCTGGATCTGAAAAATGTGCTGACACCACTTAAGTTCGGATTTTTGGTGCTTGCCGCACTGCTGGCGCTCAGCCTGTCCCTGTTGGCGCTGATACGCTGGATCATGCGCCGCGCGGCAAAGGATCGCTAACGGCTCCCAGTTCCGCGATGGCGCGGTGGATGTCACTCACGACCACTGAGCCTTCGCCGACGCTCGAGGCGACCCGCTTGACCGAACCGATCCGGACATCGCCCACTGCGTAGACCCGGGGCCAGCTCGTCTCATAGCGGGTGGGCATGCGATCAAGCGACCAGCCTGCGCGCACAAGGTCGATATTGGCAAGATCCGGCCCGGTTTTCACGAAGCCCTTCTCATCGCAGCTCATATGCTCTGGCAGCCAGCTGGTGAACGGTGCCGCGCCGATGAACAGGAACACGAAGGGAATCTCGACGCGCCTGCTGTCTCCAGTGGCCTTGCTGTGAAAGGTGGTTGCGATCAGCCTGTCGTCTTCGGGCGCCGCGCCGTCGAGCCCATGCAGGGCTTCGATCTCGGACGACGGATGGAGATGGATATTCGGCGTTTCTTCCAGGCGCCGGACAAGATACTCCGACATGGTTTCGCGGATGTCTGCGCGCCGGTAGAGCAGGTGCACGGTCCTGGCCGTTTGGCTCAGGAAGACGGCGCCCTGGCCGGCGGAGTTGCCAGCCCCGACGATTGCAACATCCTGGCCGCCACAAAGCTGTGCTTCCATCGGCGTCGCGCCGTAATAGACCCCGCGTCCCTCAAAGCGAGACAGGTTCGGAATCGGTAGCTGGCGGTACTGCGCGCCGGTCGCAATCACGACTGCGCGTGCGCAGATGTTCCGCCCGTCCTCCAGACCTATGCAATAGATCTCGCCATTCCTGTCGAGCGATATCGCTTTTACCGGCGCGGCAATGCGGGCGCCGAATTTCTGGGCCTGAATTGATGCGCGCGCGGCGAGCTCACGTCCGGACACGCCCATCGGGAAGCCTAGGTAATTCTCGATTTTGGAAGACGTGCCCGCCTGACCGCCCGGGGCGTCGGTATCGAGGGTGATCACGCTGAGACCTTCGGAGGCCGCATAAACCGACGCAGCCAGGCCCGCTGGTCCGGCGCCGACCACAATGACATCGACTGTTTCTCCATCAGGCAGCAGGTCGAGGCCAAACGCCTCAGACAGCTCCGACATGCTCGGCCGGGACAGGATCCGCGAGCGCCCCCTGATGACGACGGGGAGCGAGTCGTTGGTGATTTCCCGGGCTTCCATGATCGGCTTGGCCAGCGCATCGGTGGCTGGGTCTAGCCATAGGTGCGGCACCATATGCTTCGACAGAAGGTCCCGGGCGGCGAACACGTCGCGGTCATGCGCATCACCAATGACGATGACAGACCCATGCGCGGCCTCGTGGGCGAAGGCCCGGCGCGCCGTGAGTGTGCGTACGAAGACGTCGGAGATCGCCGAATTCTCGACAAGAAGCCGCTGGAAGTCAGCATGCGCAATATGCAGGACGTCGCCTTCCTCGCCCATCTCGACGCGTGAAAGCGAGGCCTGACCCGTCAGCACCGTGATATCGCCCGCAAACTGCCCGCGCTCCATCCAGCCCATCCGTCGTTCGCCTTCCGGCGTCGAGATGAAGATGTTGGTGTGCCCGGAGAGCGTAACCAGGCAATCGCAACGAGACTCTCCCTCTTCGATGAGCAGGTCGCCCGCCTTGTGGTGGCGGACCTCGCCATAGGCCGACAACTGGTCGAGTTGTGCGTCGTCGAAAGTGTAATTCACATCGGCTGGGGGTTTGGTCATCGATTGCCTATTGGAGATGGGATAGGGAGCAGTCTAAGTCTTGCCCGAAGAAATTAGTCATGCTGCCGGAGAAAAACCATGTCCGACCCAATTGTCCTCGTCGAAAAGGACGGTCCTGTCGCCGTCGTCACCCTGAACCGCCCGGATGCACTGAATGCGCTCAGCCGGGACTTGCGCCGCGAGATCGTGAAAACCTTTGAGGCGCTGTCGAAGGATGATGATGTCCGGGCCGTCGTACTCACCGGGTCAGGGCGGGCCTTCACCGCCGGGATCGACCTCAAGGAGGCTGGCCAGACCGGTTTCGCGCTCGGTGCCGATGGCGGCGAAATCGACCTCGGCAAGGCGCTGGCGGGCTTCCAGTGGCCGATCATCGGGGCGATCAATGGCTTTGCCATCACGGGCGGTTTTGAACTGGCGCTGATGTGCGACGTGCTGCTGGCGTCAGAGAATGCGAAGTTCGCGGATACGCATGCGCGTGTTGGTATCATGCCGGGCTGGGGGCTGAGCCAGCGCCTGTCGCGCCTGATCGGCATCAGCCGGGCGAAGGAGCTGTCGCTGACCGGCAATTTCCTGGATGCCCAGACGGCCGAGCGCTGGGGTCTGGTGAACCGCGTCTACAAGGCTGATGAATTGCTGCCTGCCGCCATCCAGATGGGACACGACATGGCCAGCTGTCAGCCAGACATGCTGCGGAAGTACAAGAAGGTCATCGACGACGGATTCGCCATCAGCTTCGGCGAGGCGATGAAGATGGAAGTTGAGCGGTCGAAGGCGCACGCCGCCGGCGTCACAGCCGATAGCGTGGAAGAGGCGCGCAAGGCTGTGACCGAACGCGGGCGCGGCCAGAATTAGAACTTCTTCATGAACGGTTATTCAGGAAGTCCAGAACACCTGGCGTGATACGGTCGGGGCTACTTGCGTAGAAAACCAAGGAGCCCCCCCATGCCGTTCGCCAAGCCTCTTGCGACTGTCGCCCTTCCCACTGCACTGGCGCTTTCTGCCGCCGGCCAGATCGCAACCAGTAACGAAAAAGGCGCGACGGGGGCTTACAGCTCCGACGTTGAATCCTCTTTCACATCGGAGGGCCGGTTCGGGCCGCGCACGGCAATCGACGATCTGCGCGCTCATGTCGACCGCGACCGCGAGCAGATCGAGCGTGTGCGCCAGCAGCAGCTTCAGGTAACTGCGCCGCCGCCACCAGAGAAAATTGAGCCGTTTCTGCCGGGTTCGGCAGAGAATACCGAAGCCTCCGCCCGCAATAAGCCTGCAGCCGCTTCAGAAGAAGGCGAGCCCGACGCGAGCTAGTTGCGACGTCTTCGCTCTTGCCACGGCGCTGAAACTCCAGTGTAACGCACCCCAAAACCTAAGGGAGTGCCATTCATGAGAGACGTCGTTATCTGTTCCCCGCTTCGCACGGCCGTTGGTGGTTTCGGAGGCAGTTTCAAGGACGTCCAGGCGCACGACCTCGCCTCGCATGTCCTGCGGGCGTTGATGGACAAGACACAGATCCCTGCTGAAGCGGTTGAGGATTGCGTGTTTGCGCAATGCTATCCCACAATGGAAGCGCCAGCCTTCGGACGGATGGTCGCGCTTGATGCCGGCCTGACGATCGAGACGGCCGGTCTCCAGATTGACCGGCGCTGCGGTTCGGGCCTGCAGGCGGTCATCTACGCCATCATGCAAGTCGGGACTGGTGCCAGCGATGTGATGATTGCGGGCGGAGCAGAGAGCATGTCGAATGCCCCATTCTTCTCCAACCATATGCGCTGGCAGATCAAGGGCGACGGGCTGATGATGTACGATGCCTTGACCCGCGGCCGCTACACCGCCGGCGGCAAGAACTACCCCGTCCCCGGTGGCATGATCGAAACGGCGGAAAATCTGCGCCGCGAATACCAGATCACGCGCGAAGCCCAGGACGAGTTTGCTTACAACTCTCACCAGAAAGCGGCCGCTGCCCAGGCGTCCGGCAAGTTCGACCAGGAAATCGTCCCCTACACGATCAAGGGCCGGAAAGGCGATACGGTCGTGACGAAGGATGAGCATATCCGCGCCGATTCCACGCTCGAGAAACTCTCCAGCCTGCGGGCGATCCAGGGTCGCACCGACCCGGAGGCAACGGTTACGGCAGGCAATGCCTCCGGCCAGAATGACGGCGCAGCAGCCTGCATCGTCTGTACCCGAGAGGCGGCAGACAAATATGGCCTGAAACCCCTGGCGCGTCTCGTGTCATGGTCCGTCGCCGGTGTCGGCCCGGCCGTCATGGGGATCGGTCCCGTCCCGTCTTCGCAGAAGGCGATGGACCGTGCCGGGCTCAAGATTTCCGACATCGATGTCATCGAACTCAACGAAGCGTTTGCAGCTCAGGTCCTGGCCTGCACGAAAGCGCTCGGTTTCGAGGATGGCGACTATGACCGGCTGAATCCGAACGGTTCCGGTATTTCACTCGGCCACCCGGTCGGCTGTACCGGCGTTCGTATCCTGACCACCATGCTCAACGAGATGGACCGGCGTGAAGCCCGCTATGGGCTGGAAACCATGTGTATCGGGGGTGGGCAGGGGCTGGCCGCCATCTTCGAGCGCGTCGCCTAGCGGGCGCTGGCGCTTTTCCTTGCGGCTTGCCCTGATCTTGTTATGAGGCGAATGGCTGCGAAGCTGTTGGCGGGCGTGGCGAAATTGGTAAACGCAAGGGACTTAAAATCCCTCGGCCGTATGGCCTTGCCGGTTCAAGCCCGGCCGCCCGCACCATGCTGCACACAAGCCGATATCTGACGCATCAGGAGCTACGGGTGTCCTCTGCATCGTCGCGGCGGGCGATGGCGTCTTCTACCTCGCCCTTGCATTCAGGGATGGTACGCAGCGAAGCTTCTTCGAGAATGATCGCGGAATGGACGTCGCCGCCGTCGTCAGAGACCGGCAGCGCAAATTGCCCCGTCTGGTATCCAAAGTCGGATTCCACCGGGATGAAAGGCAGTCCGAGCTCGCAAGCCTGCACCACTGTTTCGTGCTCTGCCGACGTCAGTTTCATGGAGTCCGCCTGCGCCACGCCTGTTGTGAGGGCGGCGAGGATCAATGCGGAGAAGGAAAGTCTGGAAACGGCCATTCTGACGCTCCCTTTGCTGCTGAATTCACAACAGAAAACGGGGGCCTGCGGGATTCGTTCCCGCGCCGAATCAAAAATCTTAAAAGTGGTTAACGCGGCGTTGGCGGATCCAGGTCGCCGGGATCAGGCCGTTCGGACGAGGATGAAGGCAAAGACTGAATAGAGTGCGGACAGCACGATGAATTTCGACGCGGCCGCCAGGATGAAGGGCCGCAGGTCATGCCAACTGGTTTCCCGGGCGATCCCGGCGACCTCCCTGGCGATTTCTTGAGTCATGTCATCCATCTTGTGGCCGCCAAGCGCCATCATGATCTTCGTCGTGCGGCCGGTCTCCATGCCCTTTGCCTCCGCGAGGACCTGCTCGAAGACGGTCGCAGCGACAACCTCGCTGACAGCCTTGCGCGGGCGCCAGCCATAGTCGTGCAGTTTCGACACGACGAAACGCGCGCTCGGAAACGTGACAATCACATCGCGAATGAGGAAGATCACGATCAGCACGATCACCGCGATCGAAAATATGGTGTGGTTGTATAGGTCGAGCCGGTAGCCAAGCCATGCCGCCATCAGCATCATGGCCTTCACGAACACGGTCGTGACGAAGGTCGCGATGCTTTCGCGGAGATATTCTTCCGCATGCCCGCGAATGCGATGCCGCGCATCCTTCGCGGCCTGCTCGATGATCGACTTCTTTTTCTTGTTGATCGCGCCAGAGATCGCCTTGCGGCCCACGGTCACGCCAGTGGTCAGCGCAGACACGACAAGCAGGGCGGCCCTTAGCATGAGGCGACATCCTCAATTCGGCAGGGCAGGAAGTATCCGGTCTGGTTCTCAGGTTCAGGCATCTGCCTGTTAGATCATTTCATCAATGAGCTTTTGCAAGCCTTTAGCGGTCTGATCCGGATGACGGACGATCAGGTAACCGGCCGCCATCGCCAGGGTGGCCGCGCTGATAGGGCGGCGTTCCACGAGAGAGGCGACGGTGTCGAATGGCAGGTCTGCAAGGAAATCGGCTGTCACATTCTCAAAATCTTCAATTTCCTCCTCGGTCCGCTCGCGAGGCCTGAGAAAGACCACGACGCAGACAAGCGATATCGCCGTGAGCATGCTCGCAACGGCAAAGGTTGCCCAAAAAAGCCCGATCAGCGGGGCGAGCGCTATGACAGCGGCAATCGTGAACGCCGAAAGGCCGGCGAAGCCGAAAAAGGCCGCGCCGGCACCGGCCACGAGACGAAGTTTTGTGGTGTCCATCCGCCAGCCTATTTGCGGCGAAGGGCAGCAAGCAGGACGCCCGTACCGAAGGCAATGCCAACGGCAGCGAGGGGATTTTCCCGGACCTTGTTTTCAACGTAGTCTTTGCCCGTCCGGGCCTTTTCACTGGCTTCGGCGGCATATTTGCGGCCGCTTTCAAGGCCTTTGTCGATCTCGGCGGTTGAACGGCCTTTGACATATGTCGTCGAGTTTCCGGCAAGCGACTGCAGGTCCTCGCGAAGCTTGGCGATGTCGTCCTTGATGGCCTCGACGTCGTTGGCCGCGGCCTTGGCGGCATCGTCCGTCAGGTCCTTGTTCGTTCCATTTGTTCGGGTTGCTGCTTTCGTAGCCATGATTGTTGTCTCCTGAAATCCTAGTGATCCTGTGTAGAAGTAACGGCGGCCGGGCGGGCGTGTTCCATCACCGCCCGATGAATCTTCGGCGATGGTCCCGGTGCGAGTCCTGAGCTTGCGTGTGTTTCAGCCGCCTGTTCGAAGCGCTCGGCTGCAAAAAAGCTCTCTCAGCTTGATCCAGGTTAGAGCTGAAGGTGAAACACCTCGCTATGGTTGTGTGAGGTTTGGAGAATTACACGTGCGCTCGATGACCCCCTCATCAGCCGAGCGCGAGCCGCTCCTGAGACGACTCCGGCGGATCGGATTGATCCTTACGGGGGACCAGAAGCTCGCAGACGGAATCCTCAGCGATGCGTTCGTCCGCGCACGCGGCGCCATCCGGCATGCCGACGACATTGATGAAATGGATGTCTTCAAGCTGGGTTTCGATGCGTTCGAGGATGCCCTTCACAGGAAGGGCGCCGTCATCGTATTGCATCGCGCAGGCCGCGGCGACGGCTCGCTCGGCGATCGCGTTAGCCGTTTGACCTACGTCGAGCGCGTCGCCGTTTCATTGCTGGTGGTCGAGAAGCTGTCGCTCCGAGCCAGTGCCATCCTTTCGGGACGCCCGATCTCTGTTCTTGAGAACGCGCTGACCGACGCCCTGCCAAAGCTGGACGGTGATTTCGTTCAAGGCGAGGGACGGCCCTGAATTCGGACCGGGCCAACGCCGCCGCATCAAGCGGCGGCGACCGATTTTTCCGATGGATGGAAGAACAGGGCCTGGCCGATCGCGGCCTTGACGGTATTCTCCTGGAACGGCTTCGGGATCAGGTAGGTCGGTTCCGGACGCTCACCTGTCAGCAAGCGTTCCGGGAACGCGGTGATAAAGATAACGGGCACGTCGATTTCCTTGAGGATATCGTGCGCGGCATCGATACCTGACGAATTGTCAGCCAGCTGGATGTCGCAGAGCACCAGTCCCGGGGGATTGGCCTTTGCCATGGCAACAGCTTCCGAATGCGTGGTCGCGTTTCCGGTGACTTCGTGACCAAGTTCTTCAACGAGGCTTTCAAGGTCTGCGGCAATAATCGGCTCATCCTCAATGATCAGCACTTTTGTCTTGAGGGTCGATTCAATGTCGCGATGCGCTTGCGCGATAAGAGACTCGACCTCTTCGACGGTCGTGTCGAGGATCGTCGCCGCCTCACTCAGCTGAAAGCCTTCGAGCGCGGTCAGCAGGAACGCCTGACGCTCGATCGGAGCAAGGGATTGCAGTCGGGCATCCGGCGAAACCGTGCCATCGTCCATCTTTTCAAGCCGTGCGCCGGTGGTGCCCCAGATCGCATGGAAGAAGCGGTACAAGGCCTGACGGGGAGGCAGATCTTCACTGACCTGGCCTGGATCTTCTGCCAGCGCTGTCAGGGATGCCCTGATATAGGAGTCACCACTTTCCTGACTGCCCGTCAGGGCGCGCGCGTAACGGCGCAGGTAAGGAAGATGCGGACCAAATTTTTCGACGAGACTCATCGCTACCCTCGTAATTGTCTTCACACCAATAACTTGTCTCCTGACATTTGGTTGCAAGGGTGTGCAGTTTTTTTTTGGCAGGATGGAACTTTCGTGTCGGTGGGCGCTTTAATGGGCTGTACGACGACAAATCCAGGGATCCATGAGTTATCGAGCACAGAATATGGGTAGTAAGGAAGTCAAGCCGGACGCCGAGGCAGATCGGTCGCGCCGCGTACGTCAAAAGCGCATCGGTGATCAACTCCGGCGGCTTTATGATGACGTGACAAGCGAGCCCGTTCCCGACGAGTTTCTCAACTTGCTTGAGCAGGCCGACAAATCCAGCGAAAAGAAATAGAGACTGATTTGACCAAGCCGACACTTGATGATCAGGCGTTCAAGGCTGAACTCTCTGATCTCATTCCCCATCTCCGCGCTTTTGCGCGCAGCTTATGCGGTAACGCAACAGCGGCCGACGACCTCGCTCAGGAGGCGATGCTGAAGGCCTGGAAGGCGAGAGAGAGCTATCAAGCCGGCACCAATCTGAAAGCCTGGACGTTCACAATCCTGCGCAATCTCTTCTATTCGGAAAAGCGCCGCAGCTGGCGCCGCCAACAGCTTGACCCGGAAGTTGCAGAAGCAACACTCGTCGCCAGCGACAATACGTCTTCGGCGCTGGACCTTCTGGCATTGCGAAATGCTCTGGGTGTACTACCCGAAGACCAGCGCGAGGCACTTGTCCTCGTCGGCGCCGGCGGATTGTCCTATGAGGAAACTGCTGAAATCTGCGGCTGTGCAGTCGGCACGATCAAGAGCCGCGTCAGCCGGGCCCGCAAGGCACTGGTTGAAATCATCGACAGCAATCAGGCAAGGTTCTCTGGTGACTCGGAGCTCAGTGCGTCCGAGGCTTTTGAAGACATCATGAGACAGGCGGACGAGCTCTCGCGTGACATCCCGGCAGACGCCAACAACTGACGAGAAGTCGAAGCGGGGTTCGCTCCGGCTGCGTCTTCTGTTTACGATCGCAGCAGCGCTGACGCCGATCCTGATCTTTGCTGGCTTCAGATCGTATCTCAATGCTCAGGACAGCATGGCTGAGCGGCGCAATCAGCTGATTGAAATCGCTGACCGCGCCATCGACGAGATCGAACAAGTCCTGTCGACGGTCGACACGCTCGAACAGATCTACCTCCCTGACCTTGCGCGCGGTGAATGCAGCGCGGTCTATGAAACGCTGGCGCCGCGCATTCCACAGCTTTCGAATATTGTTGCCTTCGATGCCGGTGGCAAAGTCACCTGTTCGGCCGTCGGCCAATCCTCCGGCACAGTTGCCCAGCCGTCCGCTTTCGCCGAACTCAAGGCTGGCAAGCCATCTGTAAGAACGGATGCGTTTTTCGGTCCGCGCAGCCAGGCATGGCTTTTTTCAGTGCTACGCCGGATTGATGACGAGAATGGCGAGTTCGCCGGCGCGGTGGCTTTTCCGCTCAGGACGGACGAGCTGGTGCGAACCATCCGCTTGACGAACCTTCCGGAAGATGTCGAGCTTGCCATTTCCGATGGCGACGGGCAGGTCTTCGGCAGCGCCCGCATCGTTGCGGTCAACGAAGACTGGATCGAGCAGTCGACAGGCGATCCGGATGGCGTCCTTTTCGTGACACCGACGCGCCAGTTCGGGTCACTCGATGTCGTTGTGCGATCGATTGTGGATGACCGCATGTATGCGATCATTTCCCGCCCTTCGCCGGGCCTTTTCAGTGAGTTTTCGCTACAGCCTATCGAGTCCGTCGGTATCCCGTTGCTGTCTTTTTCTCTCGCCCTGCTAGCCGCATGGCTGGCGGTTGACGGCTTGGTGCTGAAATGGCTGGCCCGCCTGCGACGCCTGGCGCTGATCTATGGCGAGGGTCACTACAATTTCCGCATCGGCAATGAGTTTGAGAACGCGCCGGACGAGATTGCCGATTTCGCGCACAGCTTCGATCGCATGGCAAACCGGATTTCGGAGCGCGATGCGTCGCTTCGCGCCGCCATCACGACGCGCGACGCGGCCGTGAAGGAAATCCACCACCGGGTGAAGAACAATCTTCAGATTGTTGCGAGCTTCCTGAATCTGCAGCGTCGGCAGGTCAAGGATAGCGCAGCGCGGGAAGTCATCTCCGCAGCCCGGCACAGGATCGACGCGCTCTCGATCGTCCACCAGACGCTTTACCAGCATGAACGGCTGGAAACTGTCCACATGCAGCCCTTCCTGGAAGCACTCCTGTCCCACTTGGCCGGAGCGCTCGGCATGGATGAAACCGGTGTGCGAATTGACAGCGAGATCGCCGAGATCGACCGGCCAGCGGATGACGCGATCCCGATAGCGCTTTTCATTCTCGAAGCCGTCACCAATGCGACGAAGTATGCTTTCAGCGGCCATGGCGGTGTCATCACGATCCGCCTCTATGAAGACGCAGACGAGATCGTACTCGATGTGATCGACGATGGTGACGGTGTTGATCTGGACGCGTCAGCGGACAATGGATCCACGGGGCTCGGGTCGCGGCTCATGACCGCTTTCGCCAAGCAGCTTCGAGGCTCGATCAAGACGAGTTCCAAGCCAGGGGAGGGGTTCCGTGTCGAGCTGAGAATGCCGGCGCTTCCTCCCGAGAAGAAAGAAACGAACTTCTAGTCCGATTGCGCCGTGACCCTGACATGGGACTCAGGCTGACCGAAATGCGGGGCCAGCGTATGTGGTTTGGCCGGGACGAAGCGATCACCGTGCAGGTTGTGAACGGTCACGCGGCAAGCGTCCGCGGCCAGGTCGATAACGTTGAAACTGGCCGGATGTTCGCGCAGCCGCGTTGAAAGCGTTCCGGACGAGACGGCAACGTAAGCGTCGTCCTTGTGGTCCACGACGGTCACAGAAGGGGCATGGACGTGTCCGGTCAGCAGAAAGCCCACCTTGCTTTGCGTCAGCCGGCGGCTGGCGCGCCTGCCTCGCTTGGTGGCTGTTCGTAGCGGTGCATCCGGCGGTGAGAGGAAAGGGTGGTGGCAGATAAGGAACGAGGTCTTGCCAGCCATCTCCGGAGCATGGGCGTCGGCAATCGCCGATTCCAGATCTTCCAGATTGACGGATCCTTCCGCCCAGTTGCTGCGCGTCTGCCAGCCGCGGGCTGTGTTCATGCCAACAAGGATGGCGCTATCCAGTTCGACCGGGCCGGACAGGTCGGCGAAATAATCGTCATGCCGGTCAAATGGCGAGACCACACGCTCATACAGGTTCAGGAGCGGAGTATCGTGATTGCCTGCAACCACGAGCTTCGGCAGGTCGAAACGGTCCAGCCAGTCACGCGCCGCGCGAAATTCCGAGCGCTTGCCGCGTTGGGTGAGGTCGCCGCAAATGGCGAGAGCACTCGCGCCAAGCTCCGAAATCGATTCCTCGAAGGCCTCGAGCGCGACGGGATTCTCCGTTCCAAAGTGGATATCAGCTATCTGGACGATGCGTGTCATTCATACCCGGCAGATATGGCGCGACCTGCTTTCGCAATACGGTGAAACTCCGTGCCTGACTTAAGTCGCGCAGGTTCCCCGTCCAATGTAAGACGCAGGTCGTAGCCCTTGGAGTCCTCAAGCCGGATGCGAGGTGCTTTCAGCGTGGTAACGCCATTCGCCTCTCTCCAGTCGGAAATGAGCGCACCAATGCCAGCCGATGCCAGCTCGAGCGTGTTGTCGGGGTTGATGAAAGCAAATTCGAACTCGCTGTCGCGCTGCGTGCCTACAAATATTGCGGCGGCGGTCGCAACCCCGGACGCCTCCGCGCCTTGGGCATCCTTCATTTTGAACTGCATCGCGTGCGTGAAGTCCAGGACATCTGCACCGGCCAGCCTTTCCACTGCTTCGAACACCCGCCCGCCGCGAAGCGCCTCGCGCGGGCCAGCGAGATCTGTCAGCTTGCCTGCCATGGCTGCGACGTAGAAGCGCCGATCGCCTGCACAGCCAGCTGGAACATCGATTTGCTGTCCTTGTTTCAGGCTTTTCTCCAGACACTCTCGCCAGTCCAGGGCATCGCCGTGAATCTGTTTGTGGAAGAGGTTCATCGTACCGCCCGGCAGCGGCAGGATCGGCGGACCATCGGCGCCCGCGCGTTCAAGAGCGCAGGCGACGGTGCCGTCCCCACTCCAGACGATCACAGCGTCCGGGCGGGTGTCGTAGCATTCGTCGATCGGCTGGCAGATATCCTCCTGGTCGAGAAGCTGGAACTCGGCGGACTCCCCAAGCTCTTCCAGTGCGTGGCGCAATTGGCTTTCCGCGTCGGCTGGAACACTGCCGGACCGTGGATTGATCAGGACCGCCAGGCGACTCATCGGCTGTCCCGGAGTGCTGAAATCAGCTCGCTCTTGTTCATCTTCGAACGTCCATTGATATCCAGTTCCGCAGCCCGGTCGTAAAGCTCGTCGCGGGTCCATTCTTCATATGGTGGATGCTTGCCGCCTTTGCGTCCGGGATGCATGGACGGATTTGCCTCGGCGTTGGCGATACGCGCTGCCGTGCCTTTGGAGTACCCCTCCTCGCGGAGCGCGTCATATACATCGTCATCCTTGATCGAGGGGCCATGTTTGCTGCCCATGAAACAGCCTTTCGAGATTAACCTAGATGCAGACTTTAACGCCGCCACAGAAAAACCGTTCCGACGCCGGGAACTTGCCGCCGACTGGAGCGTATAAGATCGGCATGGCTCAGAGGTTAACCCATCTTAAGCGTCACTACGTCCCGGCGGTTGGGCCGCTCGGGGACCTTGAACGCAGCTTCCGCCGGCTTGGCGGCATGTCCAGGCTGGACGTGGTCTTTTCGATGGTGAGCGTGGCCTGCGTGGCGATCTGGACCTGCCTCCATATTGGCAAGCGCAAGGCCGTCAGGGCATCAATAAAACCCGCCGTCTACCTTCTGACCTATATCCCGTCCGAAAAGCCAACGGAAACCGCCTGAACCCAGGCGGTACGTCAGGAGCCACGCCGCCCACGGCCCAGCTTGGCTTACGCTCAAACAAAAAAGTGCGGCCTTCCAACAGGAAGACCGCACATCGTGTCTACTAGCCTGGCTGAATGCCTCAGGAGGCGTCTTCAGCAGCCTGGTCGATTGCGTCACCGGTGGCTTCGACGTCTTCGCCGGCACCTTCAATCGTGTTGCAGGCAGCGGCCATCAGAGCGAGCAGTCCGAGACCAGCGACGAGGAACGGGTTCTTCTTCATGGGGAAGTCCTTTCTTGGTGAATAGTGCTGCTTGAACGAAGCCGCCCCGGCAAATGTTCCAAGAATATTTTCGGGAACCCGAAAGACCATGTGGCCGTTTACCAAGCATCGGCGAAAGGCCGACTCATACATACCTCAGAAGGAGTTTATCATGCTTGGTTGGGCACTTACCTTTTTCATTCTTGCAGTCATCGCTGCCGTCTTCGGCTTCGGCGGTATCGCTGGCGCTTCTGCCAGTATCGCGCAGATCCTGTTCTTCGTCTTCCTCGCACTTCTCGTGCTGAGCTTCGTGGCGAGAGCTGTGCGCGGCCGAAGCGTATTGTAGGCCAGCGACGCACATCGTTTCAGACTGGGGCGGCGGTCGAAAGGGCGCCGCCCCATTTCAATTCAATGGAGATAGACATGGCGACTTCCGATACAGCGCCCGCTTCGGGCAGCATACTTGTTATCCTTCTCTCGATCCTCCTGCCGCCGCTCGGTGTGGCGTTTTCGCGCGGGATCGGGACGCAATTCCTCATCAACATCCTGCTGACCATCCTCGGTTATGTGCCGGGTCTGGTGCATGCCGTCTGGCTTGCGGCGCGCCCGGCGCCCTAGTGCGGGCTGATCGCTTCGCCCCAAGATGTGCGAGCGCAGGAAATTTCATCAATTGATGACGAAATCGACTTAGGGCAAAAGCCGGTCCGCAGAGGACCGGCTTTTACTGTCGGGCATCGCGCCTTATGGAGTGTGGATGAGCCTTTACGAGCCACAGTGCGTTGCGCCAACAAGTTGCCTCTTGGGCCAGAGCCCCGTTTGGAGCCCGAGCGAGGGTCTGCTCTGGTGGGTCGACCCCAAGCGCGCCAAGCTTCACCGCTACAACCCGAAGACCACCAATGCCCGGCGATACGACCTGCCGCTCAAGGCCAGTGTCATAACCCTTTCGCAAGGCGAATTGCTGATGGCCGGGGATCTCGAGCTTGGCTTCTTCGACCCGTCGACGGAAGAGTATACGCGCCTCATCACACTGGAGGGGGAGCCGGAGGGCAACAAGATCAACTGCGGCGGCGTGGCGCCCGACAACAGCTTCTGGTTTGCCACCATGGATGGCGACGAGGCTGATGCGAAGAGCGCCTGGTACCGGCTCGCCCCGGACCGGGCGATCGAACCGCTGAATGCGCCGCGCGTAATTATCCCGTCTTCTGTGTGCTTTTCGCCGGATGGGCAGACTTTCTATACCTGCGACGTCACCGAGCAGGAGATCATGGCCTTCGACCATGAAGATACGCGAGCCTTGTCAAACCGGCGTGTTTTCGCGACGACGAGCGCCGGGGCGGGCTATCCCGATGGATCGGCCATTGATGAAGAGGGCTGCCTCTGGAATGCCGAGTGGGATGGCAGCCGCCTGGTGCGCTACCGGCCGGACGGGGCCGTTGATCGGATCGTCAAGCTGCCTACCTCGCGTCCGACCGGCTGCTGCTTCGGCGGCAAGGACCTGAAAACCCTTTATGTGACCACCGCCCGGACCGGGCTGACGGCCTGGCAGATGGACGCCCAGCCCTTTGCGGGCAGCCTGTTTGCGCTGCAGGTCGAAACGCCGGGCCTTGCCGGCCGGGAATGGTCAGGCCACTGATGCTGCGCGATAAACTGCTTGTTGCCCGGACTTCCTGCACCCACATGACTTCACATTGAGACCAATGCGGAGTATGGCGTTGCCGGATAGGGCTAAGGCCGATACACACCCCCGACTTTCAGGAATCGTTTGATGGCCGATAAGGACAAGAAAAAAAGCGTGGACCCGGTGACGTTTGTACGTCAGGTCGAGGCAGAAGGCCGCAAGGTCACCTGGACCTCGCCGAGCGAGACTATACAGGCGACGATCATGGTCGTGATCATGTCGATCCTTGTCGCGCTTTTCCTGTTCATGGCTGACCAGATCATCGGCGTGCTGATCCGCATGCTCACCGGTCTGGGCGCATAAAATATTCAAGGAGTGCCACGCACATGGCCGAGGCCAAATGGTATATCGTTCACGCTTATTCGAACTTCGAAAAGAAGGTCGCCCAGGCCATCCGCGATCAGGCTGACCTGAAGAACCTGTCCGGACTGATCGAAGAGATCGAAGTCCCGACTGAAGAGGTTGTCGAAGTCGTCCGCGGCAAGAAGAAGACCGTGGAAAAGCGCTACTTTCCCGGCTACGTGCTGCTGAAGGCCGAGCTGACGGACGATGTTTACCACCTTGTGCGCGACACGCCGAAAGTTTCAGGCTTTCTTGGTGCCGAAGGCGGCAAGCGTCCGCTGCCGGTCCCGCAGCGCGAGGTTGACCGCATTCTCGGTACCGCTGACGAGCCGGCATCCGAGCGCGCCCGTCCGCAAGTCTCCTTCGAGATCGGTGAGCAGGTCCGGGTCAATGAAGGCGCTTTCCAGGGCTTCGAAGGCGGCGTCGAGGAAATCGACGAAGCCAATGGCCGCCTGAAAGTGTCTGTTTCAATTTTTGGCCGCGCCACGCCGGTCGATCTCGACTTCACGCAGGTCGACAAGATCAGTTAAGGCCCGCTGCGAGGCTCGCCATCCCAACAGGAAACCCGGCCATGAGCGTGGCCGGGTTTTTTTAGTTGCTGGCCCGGCGCAGCGGGCGGCTAATTCATCTAGTCGTTGAGGTGGGCAATCAGCGAAGCGGTTACGGGATCGTCGGCCTTTTCGCCGCCGGAAAGGGCAGTCTTGAGGCGGCCGGCCATGGTCTTGCCGCGTTCTACGCCCCACTGGTCGAAGCTGTTCACGCCCCAAAGGATGCCCGCAAGGTATGTTCGGTGCTCGAACAGTGCGATCAGGCTGCCGAGCCGGTAGGGATCCAGCGATGGGGCATGCAGGAAGGTCGACGGACGACCACCGGCATGAACCTTTTGCGCGGCGATCTCGATCGGTAGCTCCGGCTCTTCGGCGCGTACTTCTTCGAGGGTGCGGCCATTGGCCAGCACTTCAGCCTGTGCAAGCGCATGCGCCGTCAGGCCGGTGACCCCTTCGGCATCATCTGTTGCGCCCGGCGCCAATACGAACTCCGTCGGCATGATGGCCGGGCTCTGGTGGAGCCATTGATGGTAGGAATGCTGGCCAATCGTGCCTTCGCCGCCCCAGAGAAGCGGAGCGGTTTCCATCCCGACGGATTCGCCGTCTGGTCCCACAGATTTGCCGTTTGATTCCATTTCCAGCTGCTGCAGGTACGCCGGTAGCAGTTTCAGCCGCCGTGAATAGGCAAGCAGCGCTCGCGCCCCGAACCCCATGAAAGAGCTGTTCCAATAGTCGAGTAGCGCGAGGCGGATGGCGAGGTTTTCGCCCACTGGCGCTGTCTGGACATGCGCGTCCATGTCGGCTGCGCCAGCACGGAACGCATCCATGACATCGGATTCCAGGGCGATCGAGCAGGCGACCGAGCCGGCCGACCAGATCGAGAAACGTCCGCCAACTGTTTCAGGAAGGTCGAGAATGGTGCCGTCATCGGTGCCCAGCCAGGCTATCGCACGCGGCGGATTGGCCGTAACCAGGACGAAGTGATGGGCCCACTTGTCGCCGACCGCCGCTTTCACCCACGCGCGCGCCCGCGACAGGTTGTAGAGCGTCTCCTCCGTGCCGAATGATTTGGACACGCCGACAATCAGCGTGCGCGTTGGATCGAGGCCCTCCAGCGCGAGGTCGAGATCCAGCGGATCGAGATTGGCGCAATAGCGCAGCTCCAGCTTAGGCAGCCGCTGGTCATGGAACGCGTCGGCGACGAGACGCGGGCCGAAATCTGACCCGCCAATGCCGATATGGACAACGGCCGAGAAGGGTTTGCCGGAAGGTGTGGTCGCATGACCGTCGGCGATCCTGGCGGCGAAGGCGTCGGCAGTCTTCACCGAATCCCGAACCGCGCTGGCCGCCTCGAAGGCCGGCGCTTTTGCGCGCAGCGCCCAGTGCAGTGCCGCGCGGCCCTCAGACGGGTTCACCGTCTCGCCCGCGAACAGCCTCTCGATTGCTCCGCCCAAATCCTTTTCTGCCGCCGCCTTTGCCAGTTCGGTTTCGGCGGCCTCATCGAGGTAATGTCTCGACAGGTCAGCCTGCCAGCCGGGCGCGCTGACCATGGCTTTGCCGGCCCGGGCTTTCACAAGGGTTTTGAAGGATTCGGCTTTCAGCCGGTCTGCATGGTGCTTGAGTGACATTGAATGGCCTGCTTTTGGAACGTGTGTCAGGAACGGTAGAAGACCGTCAGGGCCTTGCCGGCGGCGCGGCGCATCAGGGAAACAGGATGCTCGGGATTGGCGGCCTCGAAGACGGATTTCTTCTTGTCCCCCGACATCAGGAGCAGGATGTTCCGCGCCCTGCCTACGACGGGATAAGTGAGCGTCATGCGCTCGGTGATTTCACCGGTCACTTTCGACTTTGGCGCGTCGATGGCGGCGACTGAGAGCATATTGCCCGGATCTGTGGCCGCGCCGAGCCCTTTGGCGTTGGCAAACCAGGACAAGGTGTGGCCGTCCTCACCCATGCCGAGCACCAGGACGTCGATGACGCTGGCCGCCTCGCCATAGGTGCGCTCGAGCGCTGCTTCAGCGCCGAATGCGCTGTTGTCCTCGGTCTTCATGGGCAGGAAGGTCGCCGCTTCGGCCTTGTCTTTCAGCAAGGTCCGGCGGACGAGCGCCGCATTGGACGCTTCATGGGTTTCATCGACCCAGCGCTCATCAGCCAGTCCGATCGTCACGTGTTCCCAATCGAGGTTCAGCCCGGAAAGTGCTTCGTAAATTGGGCCCGGCGTGGAGCCGCCGGAGCAGAAGAGGGTGGCCTTTCCGCGCCGGGACAGGGCATCCTCAAGGCGGGCTTCAATCCAGTCTGCGGCTTCGGTCTCGAAGGTCTCCTTCGTGCCGAAAGCGTGAAATTCTGCTGCACTTGTCATGAGGTTGCAGGGACACGCGGCAGTGCCTGCTGTCAAGTGCGAGGCGGGCTCTTGTGCGTGCGAATTGCGATGGACGCTTGAAAGCACGCGCGCGCGTGTGTATGTCGCCCGCTTCAACGGGAATCAAAGGCCCGCTGTATGGGAAACCCAAGAACTGTCCGGCGGGCCGGACTGCAAACAGTTAAGAGGAAGCCATAAATGGCCAAGGCAAAGTTTGAGCGCAACAAGCCTCACGTGAACATTGGTACGATTGGGCACGTGGACCACGGCAAGACGACGCTGACGGCGGCGATCACGATGACGCTGGCGGAAGTTTATGGTGGTGCGGCGAAGTCCTATGCGGACATCGACAACGCGCCTGAAGAGAAGGCCCGCGGGATCACGATCAACACCGCGCACGTGGAATACGAGACCGACAAGCGCCACTATGCGCACGTCGACTGCCCCGGCCACGCGGACTATGTGAAGAACATGATCACGGGTGCGGCGCAGATGGACGGCGCGATCCTGGTTGTGAACGCAGCTGACGGCCCGATGCCGCAGACGCGCGAGCACATCCTGCTGGCCCGCCAGGTTGGCGTTCCGGCGCTGGTCGTGTTCCTGAACAAGGTCGACCAGGTCGATGACGAGGAGCTGCTCGAGCTGGTCGAGATGGAAGTTCGCGAACTTCTGTCCTCGTATGACTTCCCGGGCGACGACATTCCGATCATTGCCGGTTCGGCGCTGGCGGCTGTCGAAGGCCGTGACGAAGAGATCGGCAAGAAGAAGATCCTCGAGCTGATGGAAGCGGTCGACGAGTACATCCCGACCCCTGAGCGTCCGCTGGACAAGCCGTTCCTGATGCCGGTCGAGGACGTGTTCTCGATCTCCGGTCGCGGTACGGTTGTGACCGGCCGTGTCGAGACGGGCGTCATCAAGGTTGGCGAGGAAGTCGAGATCGTCGGCATCCGCCCGACGCAGAAGACGACGGTGACCGGTGTGGAGATGTTCCGCAAGCTGCTCGACCAGGGCCAGGCTGGCGACAACATTGGCGCGCTGATCCGCGGTATCGACCGTGAGGGTGTTGAGCGCGGCCAGGTTCTCTGCAAGCCGGGCTCGATCACGCCGCACGCGAAGTTCGAGGCCGAGGCCTACATCCTGACGAAGGAAGAGGGTGGCCGTCACACGCCGTTCTTCACGAACTATCGTCCGCAATTCTACTTCCGGACCACGGACGTGACGGGTGTTGTCACGCTTCCGGCGGACAAGGAAATGGTCCTGCCGGGCGACAACGTCAAAATGGACGTCGAGCTGATCACGCCGATCGCGATGGACCAGGGCCTGCGCTTTGCTATCCGCGAAGGCGGCCGCACCGTCGGCGCCGGCGTCGTCTCGGCGGTCAAGGAATAAGCATCGGACAGGTGCTTGTCGCCCCGCAAGGGGCTGACACAAGACATCAAGGGCCGTTCCTCCGGGAGCGGCCCTTTTTTGTTGAAGG
>NZ_QWFX01000011.1:0-42494 GCF_003576285.1 Henriciella mobilis
GCCGACCGGGTTCGCAGCCCGGTAAGCGCGGTAATACCGCTCGAACCGCCAGACCTCGAGAAAGAAGACCGGCCAATAGTAGAGCGGCAGGAGGGCCAGCGTTTCAAGAATCCAGGCGCGGGTCAGCATGGCCCGAATTGGACCACGGGTTTTGTGGGGGTGGGATGAATTAGCGCCTCTCCCTTCTCCCTCGGGAGAGTGCGCAGGGAGAAGCATCGCATGTCGATGCGCCGGAGCACGGGGATGAGGGGGACTGGCTTGGCAACGCTCGCGCCCGCCGGAATGCTGCATCCCCTCACCCCTTGTCTCTCTCCCCCGGGGAGAGGGGAATAGACCGCTCTAGAGCGACCCGCCGGCGTCGGCATCGCAGTGGCGCGAGAGGTCGTCGACCGTGCTGCTGTAGCGCGGCGGCAAGAGGCGCTTCAGCTCAGGCCGGTCGATCTGGTTGCATTCCATCAGGCCGAGCACGAGGCGGGTATCGTTCTGGATCGTCTGCATTTTGCGGATCTCGTCGCGCGAAGCCCCGGCGCTCTTCAGCGCCTTTTCATTCTCCATTGCTGCGATGTGGCGCACGGTCAGGTTCCAGGCGAGCGGGAGGATGTCGTCGATGCGCTTGGTGTGCTCAAGCGCGGCTTGCCAGTCCCGGTCGAGGATATGGATGAAGCCGATATTCTCTTCCGTGTAGGCTACACCGACCGAGGTTGCGCCGCGCTCGCCGCGGATGCGGGCGGCTTCGTGCAGCTCCGACAGGGCTTCCTGCAGCGCCGTCTCGGAGTCCTCGCCGGGCGGGAGTTCCTCGCTGGCGACAAGGGCAACCAGCGTCGTGCCGACGCCGTGATGGGCGAGCTGGGCGTGCAACAGCGTCTCCTCGAAATCGCCGCCTTCCAGCATGGTCGCCGCCTTGCTGAAGGCCTGGTAGGCCGTCAGCGCATCGCCGCGCTTGCGCAGGCACTGGCCTTTCCAGAGCAACAGCATTGGCGCTTCGAGGCCGCGCGCAGAGGCCTGGTTCACATAGTCGACAACCGTCGAGCAGCCCCGGTTCCAGCCCAGCGAACTGTCGCTGGCAGAGCGATATTCCAGCGCCGCAAGACCAGCCGCGCCGCGTGCCTGGTCAGCCAGGCTTTCACCGTCCTGGTAAAGCGTGTTGAGCGCGGTGCGCACCGCCTCGCTGTTCTGGTCGCCCCAATCCTCAAGCGCCGCATGCAACATCAGCCGGTCGGCCGACGACAATAGCTCGCCATCGGTCCCGTCGGCGCGGAGCACAACCGCAATCACCTGCGAGGTCACCTCATTGAGCGGGATGCCGAGAAAGTGCTTCTGCGCGAGCTCGATCGCGTTTTCCTTGTAGCCGGCGGCCTGCTTGACCGAATCGGCCCGCTGGATTTCCCGGGCGAGTTCGGCCTGCCGGCGGGCGGCTTCATTCTCTTCGCGGATGGCGACAATGGCGGCTTGCGTGGACTCGCGCTGGCGCCCGGCCTCGCCGGCGACGATGCGCAGATTCATCTCGTTGAGCCGGGTCTGCTCGGCATATTGCGACTTCAGCCCGGACAGCTCCATGTAGAAATAGATCACGCTGCCAGCCACGATGACGGCAGCCATGCCGATGATCGCCGCCAGGGCGGTCATCAGGAACCGGAAGCTCTGCTGCTCCTCTCGCAGCTCGGCCAGCAGGTCGGCTGAAGTGATGCGCTGCTCGTCGGTTGTTTCACTCATCGCGGGATCCTCACGCGGATGCGGCCTTTCGGCGCCTTGTTCTGGTTATCCTGCCAGACCTGGTCGCCGAAGACAGGCTCCAGCAGCAGCTTCATGGCCGTGTCATTGTCATTTTCGCGGATGAAGGCTTCGGCGATCATCAGCTTGATGCGCATCTGACGGAAACGCCACATGTTCAGCGCCGCGCCGACAGCCGTCATCATGAAGAAATTCGTGGCGCCCAGCAGGCGCTCGGGATTATCGGACAACAGGTCCGCCCCCATCGGCAGCGGGTACTTGCCCGACAGGGTCGAGACGAAGACGACGAAACAGGTCAGGGTCGCCATGATGGCAAGCACAAGGATGTAACGCGACAGGCGTGCGCGCTCCTTGATCTGTCCCCTGTAGCGGCCAATGAGCCTGTTCATGCTCTCCATGCATCAAGGAGTCTGACGTTCCCGGCAGGAAGTCAATTCAATTCCCGGTACCGGTGACGCCGCGCAAACCAAGCCATGCGGGCGATTTGGCGCTATGATGCCTCAAAACAGAATAAAGGGAGGAAAAACATGGCCGACGGTACGAACCCAAAAGACATACCCCAAAGCATTTTCCAGGTATCGGCCTTCGATCCGGATGCGCGGAGCGACCCGCACACGCCGCTGAAGCAGTTGCGCGAACATTGCCCCGTGATGCGCGACGAAATGGCGAAGACGTGGTTCCTGACCCGCTATGAGGACATCCGCGCCACAGTGAATGACCGCAGCTATGTGCGCCTTCCCAGCAAGGCTGAGGAGGGTTCGCTCTCGCGCCGGCTGGTCGATGAGGAGAGCGGCGAGATGGAGCAGCCCTCCATCCTCTTCCTCGACGATCCCGATCATGCCCGCATCCGCCTGCCGCTGGCGAAAGCCTTCTATGCACGCATCCAGAAGATGAAGCCCGAGATCGAGGCGATCATTGACGAGATCATCGAGGCGGCGCCGGAAAGCGGCCGCTTCGACCTGATGAACGACATCGCCGTGCCGATCCCCGTCTTGGTCATCGCCCGCATCCTTGGCGTCGATGAAAACCGGCTGGCGGAGTTCCGCGACTGGTCGGAAGGGGTGATCCTGTCGCTCAACCCGGTGCGGACCGAGGAAGAGACCGCCCATCTCGTCCGTTCGGCAGACGCCATCAACGCCTATTTTGACGATCTTATCGCAGCGCGGCGGGCCGAGCCGCAGGACGATCTCGTCAGCGACATGGTCGCCCTGCAGGCGACCGGCGAGGCCGATATCAGCGATGAGGAGCTCCGGCGGAACCTGGAAGCCCTGCTGGTTGGCGGCAACCTCACGACGACGGACCTGATCGGCAATGGCGTCTGGCTGTTCCTGACCCATCCCGACCAGCTTGAAGCCCTGAAGGCCGATCCGGGCCTAGCCGGCCAGGCCGTCGAGGAAGTGCTGCGCTATGAGGCACCCGTCTCTGCAACCTCGCGGATTTCGCCGGATGAGCGGGAGATTGGCGGCTGCCCGGTCAAGGCGCGCCAGACGGTGTTCTGCTCACTCGCCTCGGCCAATCGCGATGCCGCGACCTTCGACCAGCCGGACCGGTTCGACATTACCGTCAAACGGCCCTCGCACGTCGCCTTTGGCGGTGGGCCGCACATCTGCATCGGTGCGCCGCTGGCCCGGATCGAGGCGCGGCA
Organism: Henriciella mobilis; assembly: GCF_003576285.1. Classification (NCBI taxonomy): domain Bacteria; kingdom Pseudomonadati; phylum Pseudomonadota; class Alphaproteobacteria; order Hyphomonadales; family Hyphomonadaceae; genus Henriciella; species Henriciella mobilis. Next base: position 3,377 of record NZ_QWFX01000011.1, read on the forward strand.
TGTCTATGTGAAACTGTTCGAGCGCTATCCGGACATGAAGCTTGCCGATGCGCCGCTTGTCTGGCGCACCCTGCCCTTCTTCCGGGGCCTGGAAACGCTCGAGGTCGAGACCGGCGCCTAGGCGCAAGCCGGGTCAGACCGCCTTGGCGTGGCGCGGCTCGGCATTGGCGCGGGGCACATATTCGTCGAAGCAGCGCGCCACGGTGCGCAGCAGGGTGCGCGCCTCTTCCGGCACGGTGAGACGGCGCCCGTCAATCGCGCAAAGGCCCGCCACTTCAAGCGGCTGGGCGCGTTCCAGCGCGCAATCGAGGCTGTCCTCGGCAAGGCCGAATTCCCGGCAGACAGCCGCCGTGTCGACGGAGAGGTTGCACATCAGCGCCTCGATGGCGCGGCCGCGCAGGCGGTCCTGGGCGCCAAGCTTGAGGCCCTTTTCGCTGGCCAGCCGGCCTTCGCGTACAGCGTCTTCCCAAGCCCGGCGGTCCTTCGTGTTCTGCACGAAACCCTGCCGGAAAGCCGAGATCGACGACTGGCCGAGGCCGATCAGCGTCTCGCACGGATCGGTCGTATAGCCCTGGAAGTTGCGCCTGAGGCGGCCCTCGGAGGCCGCGCGTGCCATCTCGTCGCCGGGCCGCGCGAAATGGTCGAGGCCAATGGCAGCATAGCCGGCCGATGTCAGGGTTTCGGTGACGGCGTCGGCCTGGTCGAACCGCTCATTCACGCCCGGCAGCGCGGCGGAATCGATGGCGCGCTGGTGCTTGGCGAACCACGGCACATGCGCATAGCCGAACACCGCGACCCGGTCGGCGCCGGTGGCCGCCGCAAAGCAGGCCGCATCGATGACATCGTCGACGCTCTGGTGCGGCAGGCCATACATCAGGTCCATATTGATCGCGGGGATGCCGGCCTCGCGCAGGTCCTCGACCGCGAATGCAATCATCTCGCGCGACTGCACCCGGTTGATCGCCTGCTGCACGTTTGGCGCCAGGGTCTGCACGCCGAGACTGGCCCGTGTCACACCGCTCACGGCCATGGCCGCGATGCGCTCGGGCGTCAGTGAGCGCGGGTCCAGCTCGACGGCAAACTCGGCCTCCGGCAGGAGACCGAAAGCTTCGCAGATATGTTCAGAAACCTCGACGAAGTCCTCCGCCGACAGGGCGTTGGGCGAGCCGCCGCCGAAGTGCAGGTGCCTGACCCCGCCATGCGGCCCGAGGCGGCTGGCCCACAGCTCGATCTCCTTGTGCAGGTAATCGAGATAACGCTCGATCCGGCCATAGCCGTTCGGCACGCTGGTGTGGCAGCCGCAATACCAGCACAGCCGCTCACAAAAAGGCACGTGGACATAGATCGAAATCGGATCGTCATGATCGACACTGGCTGCCCAGTCGCTCGCAGCAGGTTCGGCAATGCCGGTGTGGAACTGCACCGCGGTCGGGTAGCTCGTATAGCGCGGCACGGCGGCGCAGGCGAATGGGATCCAGTCTTGTCTCATAAGCGCCATCAACACCGCCCGGCGCGCACGCGCTATCCGTGATATTCCCTAATGCCCCGCCGCCGCAGGGGCATGGCTTGCCCGGCGCGGCGCATCCTGCTCAATAAGCGCCAAGACCTGACCGAGGACACCGCCATGACCGATCATATCAAGCTCGACCTTTCCGACCGCATCCTGACCATCACCATCGCCCGGCCCGAGCGCAAGAATGCGCTGACCCAGGCGATGTATGGCAAGATGGCGGACGCGATTGTCGATGCGAACACGAACAAAGCCGTCCGCGCCATCGTCATCACTGGCGAAGGCGACATGTTCACGGCCGGCAACGACCTCTCCGACTTTGCGTCCATGGAAGAGCGCGAAAGCGGGACGCCGCCGGTGACGCGCTTCCTGAATGCGATCCGCGATGCCTACAAGCCGATCATCGCGGCCGTGAACGGACCGGCCATCGGCGTCGGCCTGACCATGCTGCTGCATTGTGACATTTCCTTCGCGGCCCAGTCGGCGAATTTCCGCGCCCCCTTCACCCAGCTTGGCCTGGTACCGGAAGCCGGTTCGTCGCTGCTGCTGCCGCGCATTGTCGGCCGCTCCATGGCCAATGAAGTGCTGCTGGCAGGCCGCATCCTGACGGCAGACGAAGCCCTGGCCTGCGGCCTCGTCTCGCGTGTCCTGCGCGATGAGGAACTGCTTGGTGCCGCCATGGCAACGGCGCAGAAAATCGCCGCCTCCGCACCGACGGCCATCCTCAAGTCGAAGGCACTGATCAACTCCCGGACCGCCGAAATTGCCGACCAGATGCGCGCCGAGGGCGAGATCTTCGCAGCCCAGCTCCAGTCGCCCGAATTTGCCGAAGCCGCCGCCGCTTTCGCCCAGAAAAGAGCCCCCGTTTTCGAGGATTGAGGCCCCGCTGGCGACGGCCCGGAACGCCCGGATTCCGCCGATTTTCGGGACTTTGCGGACCGGCCCCTGCAAACAGTTGCACACGCCCCTGTAAGGCCCTGTTTTTAAGGGGTTTTCAGGGGTGCCCAGGATTTCCCTTTTGGCCCCGAATCCTCTACAATTTCAAAGAATTGTGACGAATCACAAAAGGCAGGCAGAACCCCATGGCTGAAACAGCTGAAAACATGCCCGAATATGGCGCCGATTCCATCAAGGTCCTGAAGGGCCTCGAAGCCGTCCGCAAGCGTCCCGGCATGTATATTGGCGACACCGATGACGGGTCCGGCCTGCACCACATGATCTATGAGGTCGTCGACAATGCGATCGACGAGGCGCTGGCCGGCCATGCCGACGAAGTGACCGTCACGCTGTATCCCGACGGCTCCGCCGAGATTACCGACAATGGCCGGGGCATCCCGGTCGAAATGCACAAGACCGAAGGCGTTTCGGCGGCCGAGGTCATCATGACCCAGCTGCATGCCGGCGGTAAGTTCGACCAGAACTCCTACAAGGTCTCGGGCGGCCTGCACGGCGTCGGCGTCTCGGTCGTCAACGCCCTGTCGGACTGGCTGGAGCTGCGCATCCACCGCGGCGGCAAGGAGCACTATGTCCGCTTCATCGAAGGCGGCCAGGTCGAGGCGCCGCTGAAAGAGGTTGGCGAGAGTCCGCTGCGCGCCAATGGCAAGGTGCTGACGGGCACGGCGGTGCGCTTCATGGCGAGCCCGTCGACCTTCACCATGACCGAATATGACCGCAAGACGCTGGAACACCGGCTGCGCGAACTGGCCTTCCTGAACTCCGGCGTGCGCATCGTCTTCCGCGACGAACGGGGCCCTGAGCCTTACGAATCCGTGCTCGAATATGAGGGCGGCGTGAAGGCCTTTGTCGAGCATCTCAACCGCCAGCGCCAGACGCTGATCCCCGACACGATCTATGCCGTCGGCGAGAAGGACGGGATCACTGTCGAGGCGGCGCTCGCCTGGACCGACAGCTATCACGAGCAGGTGCTCTGCTTCACCAACAACATCCCGCAGCGCGATGGCGGCACGCACCTTGCCGGTTTCCGCGGCGCGCTGACCCGGATCATCAACAAATATGCGACCGAAACCGGTATCGCGAAGAAGGAAAAGGTCGAGATTTCCGGCGACGACGCCCGCGAGGGCCTGACCTGCGTCCTGTCGGTAAAAGTCCCTGATCCGAAATTCAGTTCACAGACGAAGGACAAGCTGGTCTCCTCCGAGGTGCGCCCGGTCGTCGAGAGCCTGATGGGCGAGAAGCTGTCGGAGTGGTTCGAGGAAAATCCGCGCGAAGCCCAGAACATCATGCAGAAGATTGTCGAGGCCGCCGCCGCGCGCGAAGCGGCCCGCAAGGCGCGTGAGCTGACCCGCCGAAAGACTGCGCTCGATATCACCTCCCTGCCCGGCAAGCTGGCCGATTGCCAGGAAAAAGACCCATCAAAATCAGAGCTCTTCATCGTCGAGGGTGACTCGGCTGGCGGCTCGGCCAAGCAGGGGCGCGACCGCTCCAACCAGGCCATCCTGCCCCTGCGCGGCAAGATCCTCAATGTCGAGCGCGCGCGCTTCGACAAGATGCTCTCATCCGACCAGGTCGGTACACTGATCATGGCGCTCGGCGCCGGGATCGGGCGCGACGAGTTCGACATCAACAAGCTGCGCTACCACAAGATCATCATCATGACGGACGCCGATGTCGACGGCGCCCACATCCGCACGCTGCTGCTGACCTTCTTCTATCGTCAGATGCCGGAGGTTATCGAGAACGGCTATCTCTACATCGCCCAGCCGCCGCTCTACAAGGTGACGCGCGGGCGCTCGGAGCGCTATCTCAAGGACGATTTGGAGATGGACAATTATCTCATCAATGAGGGCACGACGGGCGAGACGCTGATCCTGGCCGACGGCACGCAGATTGCCGGTGAGGACCTGCGCGAGAATGTCCGCAAGGCAGCGCAGTTCAAGCAGGCGCTATGGCGTCTCCAGCTGCGCGCGCCCGGCCCGATGGTCGAGCAGGCCGCGATTGCCGGGGCGCTGGCTGCGGGCGCCTCCAACACCGAAGCGCAGAAAACCGCCGACCGGCTGAACCTGTTTGCCGAAGAGGGCGAGGATTGCTGGGAAGGCGAGTTCAACGACGAGGGCAGCCTGGTGCTGCGCCGTGAAGTCCGCTCGGTCGAGGAGAAGGCCGTGCTCGACCGGACCTTGCTGGCGAGCCAGGATGCGATCCGGCTCAACAATCTCGCCAACGAGATCCGCCCGATCTATGTCGAGCCGTCCATCCTGCGCAATGAGAAGGCCGGCGAGGTCAACGTTTACGGGCCGGTCGGCCTGTTCGAGGCGGTGCTCGCCTCCGGCCGCAAGGGCCTGAAGATCCAGCGCTACAAGGGCCTCGGCGAGATGAATGCCGACCAGCTCTGGGAAACGACGCTCGACGCCAATGCCCGCACGCTGCTGCAGGTCAAGGTCGCCCATGCCGACGACGCCGACGAGATGTTCACCCGCCTGATGGGCGACATCGTCGAGCCAAGGCGCGAATTCATCCAGGACAACGCGCTTGAGGCGGAGGTGGATGTCTAACATCCTCTCCGCCGGTCCCAGCGAAAGCGGGGACCCAGGACGGTCCGGTAGCGCCAGACGCTATCGTCTCGATTTTCTCCCAAAAAGCATCTTGGATACCTGCTTGCGCAGGTATCCGCGGCGGGCGGTTGAGCAGGCCAACTAACGGTAATCGCGACGCATTCCCCTCTCCCTTGGGAGAGGGGCAGGGGTGAGGGGGACAGCCCTCTCGGCCTGATGGGACAGCAGCGACGGTCCCATCGGAGCAGAGCCCCGCTCATGTACCGCTTGCGGCGAATATTGCTCCCCCTCATCCCCGGCCCTTCTCCCCGAGGAGAAGGGTGCAGGGCGCCGCAGCCCTGCCCCGCCCCGCTTGACCTCCCCGCCCATCCGGCCCACATCCCCGCGCCATGGCCCTGAAAGACTATCCCCACACCCCCGATGGCCGCTATTTCGTGGCATCCGGCAAGCTGTGGCGCTGTTCCGATCCGCGCCTGACGCCCGAGGGCCGCAAGGCGCTGACGGCGAAGCTCATGGCGGCGCGGCGCAAGGTGAAGGAAGTCCAGCACAATGAGGCGCAGCTGAAACGTGCCCGGCGCGCGGTCAACGCGGCCAAGGAGGCGCTCGGCGAGCGCGGCCCGGTCTGGTGGGACGATTGCGCCCCCGACGAGACGATGAAGGCGCCGTCTGAGTCCTCCTATGCCGACTGGTGGGCGAGCCTCAGCGACGAAGAGCGCGTGAAGGGCTATGCCAACCCGCGGGGGTAAAGGCGCTTCCCATTTCGCCTCTCACGTGTAACGCTCCACCCCTGTTCCAGTGGGAGGACGCATGATGAGACTTGCCATCGCTACGGCGCTTGCCGCGATCGCGCTGCCGGCCGCCGCGCAGACCGTCACCGTGACCTTTGACGACGAGGCGGCCATGTCCGTCTATGGCTACCAGCTGGACGACTTCCATCAGGAGCGGCTCGACCACTGGCGCGGCGAGATCGAGGCGAAGTCCGCCGAGATCGGCGCCCAGCAGGCCCGGATCGCGCAGGACGGCGCGGTCTGGCCGGAAGAAACCCTGCTGCTGCAACAGCAGAGACTGGCCGAGCTGCAGGACCGGCTCGTCGACCTGAATGTCCGCGCCAATGAGGAGGTCGACCAGCTCGCCCGCACGGCCAAGGCCGGTTTTCGCGCCGATGCCCGCCCCTTCATGCGTGATTTTGCGAAAGCGAACGGGATCGGCGAGATCCTGGTCGATCCCATCGACGATGACGGGCCGTCCTTCCTTGTCCTCAATCCGGCCTATGACATCTCGGCGCCGATCGGGGAGATGATGAAGTCCGGCCCGGGCGCGGACGTCCCCAACGGTCCGGACCGCCCGCCGGTCATCCGCTATGTGCACGCCAAGGATGTCTATTATTTCAGCGGCAACCAGGCCGCGCGCGAAGCCGACCTGGGCGAGCGCCTGCGCGCGGATGAAAACAGGCTCGCGGGCGAGCGCCGGGACCTCGACATGCGGCTTGCCAATCTCGAGCAGAGGCGGCTGATCATGTCGCCCGAGGAACAGGAACTCGCCGAGCTGAAGCTAGAGGCCGATAGCGAGGACATGACCGAGGCCTACCGGCAATCAGGCGAACGCTTCGTCCTGCTCGGCAAGGAACGCCTCGCCTCCTTCAAGACCGACATCTACATCTATCTCGCCAACAACCCCGATGAGGTGAAGGCCGATATTGTCCGCTTCATCGACGATGACGCGCTGGATGGCACACTGCTGGTCGCGCATCCCGATCTCGACATCACCGAAATGGTGACGGCGCGGATGACGCTGCCGGAATAGGCGCTGGCGCTACAGCCGCACCGTGCCGGAGCTGCGGATCGCGGCGAGCTTGCGGTGCATCTCTTCGACGTCGGAGACCTCGATGCGCTGGGCATCCTCGAAGCGCCAGTCGCGCTTCTCGCCATACTGGCGCTCATAGGCGCGGTCGAACTTTTCCTCGGTCAGGTCGCCGGCAAAGCGGTAGGTGGTGAGATCGTCGCCCGCATCGGCGCGCGAGCCGCCCGGCAGGTAGATCGCGCCGGAACCGAAGTCGACCGCAAAGGCGATCAGGCCCGGCACCAGGAAGAGCAGGAGGCCAAGCCCATCGAGGATGACCACGGCGGTGTCGAGCCGTCCGCCCGTCTGGCCGCGGCGTTCAGGGTAAAGCAGCGTGCCGCAACCGCCCAGCGGGGCGGCGAGGGCGGTGGTTCCGGCAAGGGCCAGAAGGCGGCGTCGGGATTGATCCATGATTTCCTCCTCCAGATCGGCTCACCCAGCTGGAAACGCCGTGCCGCGCGCACGGTTCCCGTCAATCGGCCGGGCAATCGGCCTCGTAGCGTACAGCAATAAAAGCTGACGGGTCATTATTGGAATAGTTTAAACTATAGAAAGGCTGAGACCGCGTCTCGCACCGGCCAAGGCGCGCGGCGGAGGCTTCGACCTTGGGGAAGTCTTCCTGCGCAGTCCGGTTCTCCAGATTGACGAGGTAGACCACCGGATAGGCCGCCTCATCCTCCGGCAGTTCGAGCGGGGTTTCCGGCGGGTGGAGGTTCTGCGTGCCGAGGGTGAGGACGTAGGACGGCTCTGCAAAGCCAAGCGCGAGGACGCGGTCGGGCCCTTTGGTCTCGCCGCAATCGGTGCGCGGGATGCCGCAGACATCAGCCAGGGCGAGCTTCGCGGTCTCGGTCGCCTGCACCCAGGTCTGCGTCGGCAGAACATAGATCCGCGCCTGCCAGCCGAGCAGAATCGCCGCTGCAACGCCGCCCGCCACGGCCCAGCTGATGCGCCGGCCCAGCATGGCGACGGCGGCAAGACCGGTCGCGCCGAGCCCCATCCACCAGAGGAAGAGCGGATAATCGGTCGAGCCGGACCATTGCGCGAGGACCGCGTCGGCCCCCACGGTCTTGAAGTCGCCCGCCTTGTCGGCCTGCAGGGCCTCGATCGCCCAGGGCGAGGTAAAGGCGATAAGCGCGGCCCCGCCAATCACGAAGAAAGCCGTCGAGACCCAGCGCGCGACCGGGGCGCGGTTGCCCTCCATCAGCTTCACCGCCGCCCAGCCGCAAAGCAGCGCAAAGGCCGGATAGGCGGGCAGGATGTAATGGCTGAGCTTTGTCAGCAGCAGCTCGAAGAAGATCCAGGTCGTCAGCGACCAGGCGACCAGGAATTTCAGCGCATCGCGGTCGACATCGCCGAGCGATTCCAGCGTGCGGTGGCGCAGGTAGCGCCAGGTGAGCAGGATGGCTGGCAGGACCAGGATGATGCCGGGGAAGAACCAGGCCGGCAGGTGCATCAGGTGATAGCCCGGCAGGCCGCCATGGCCTTCGGACGCGGTCACCAGCTTGTCGCGCAAATCCTTGCCGACCGCCCCTTCGACATAGGTGCCCTGCGTGGCGATCTGGATCATGATGAACCAGGGCAGCACCATGAGCACGCTGATCAGCGGCCCCGGCCACCAGGCCAGGCTCTTCATCCAGTCATGGTCACGCCGGTCCCAGAGCCACAGTACCAGCAGCGCCATGCCGGCCACCAGCGAGATCACCGGCCCCTTGATCAGGAAGCCGGCGCCATGGATCACCCAGAAGGCGATGGCGAGCTTCCTGTCATTGTCCTTGCGCAGGTAGAGCCGGAGCAGGCAGCCCATGGCAGCGGTGATCAGGAAGACGAGAACGCCGTCTGTCTTGGAGATATGCGCTTCGGAGGTCAGCAGCAGGCTGGAGCCGAAAAGGGCGGCGCCGATAAATGCGCCCCGTCGCCCGATCGCGGCGATGCCGACCCAGAACACCATCAGCGTTGCCAGCCCCGCGCCGATCCAGCTCGGCACGCGATAGGTCCAGACGTCCAGATGTTCACCCTCGCCGAACGCTGCGGTCGAACCGGCCTGCAGCCAGTGAATGCCGGCCGGCTTCTTGTTGCGGTATTCGTCCTGGTAGCGGATCGTGATGTAGTCGCCGGTCTCGAGATATTGCTTGGAGGCCTGCGCAAAACGGCTCTCGTCCCGGTCCAGCGCCGGCAGGTTGAAAACCCCCGGCGCGGCCGCCGTGATGGTCAGCGCGAAGAGCAGCACCCAGGCTTTCCAGCCCGTCGAAAGTCGGTCGATCCAGTCCATGTGCGCCTGCTTGTAAACGGTTCCGCCAGCGTGTGAAACGGCAAACCGCCGTCAATCCGCACAAGCCGATTTGATTTCAGCGCGGCGCCGTCTAGGCTGCGCCCCAATCTGGTGGTTTGAAAGGGGTTCGGGATGAAGGCCTGGTTCAGGATTGATCTCTGGAAGCGCGTAATGATTGGCCTTGCGATCGGCCTCGCGATCGGCACGGCGGTCCGCTACGGGATGATATCGTCGCTCGGCCATGATGACGGCATTGCCCGGTCGCGGGAGATCGCCGAGATTTTCAAACCGCTCGGCGATCTCTTCCTCAACCTGATCCGCATGCTGGTCGTGCCGCTGATCTTCCTGACGCTGGTCTCTGGCGTGCTCGCCCTTGGTGATCCGCGCAAGCTCGGCCGTCTCGGCGGGCGGACCATCGGCATCTACATGATGACGACGCTGGTCGCGGTCACCCTTGGCCTGATCATGGGCACCATCTTCCAGCCGGGCAACGGCTACGACCTGTCATCGGTGACCCCGGAGCAGATCGCCGAGACGCAGGCGCGCCTGGAAAGTGGCGGCGCGCTCGAACAGGTCGGCGTTTACGAGTCGATCATGCGCACCATCCTCTCCATCGTGCCGACCAATATCGTCGCCTCGATGACGAATGGCGACGTGCTGCCGATCATCTTCTTCGCCATCATGTTCGGCATCGGCATCCTGCTCGCCGGCGAGGCGGGCAAACCGATGGCGAAAGTCTTCGATGCCGGCTCCGAGGCGATCCTCAAACTCACGCTGATCGTCATGGAAACGGCGCCATTTGGGGTCGCCGCCCTGATGGCATGGGTGATGGCCGACCAGGGCTTCAGCGTCGTCTCCTCGCTGGCACTGATGACGGTCGCGCTCTACCTCGCCTGCGCGTTGCACATGCTGCTGACGCATGGCTTCCTGATCAAGGTGGTCGGCCGCCTGCCGCTGATCCCCTTCTATCGCGGCATTACCGATGCGCAGCTCGTTGCCTTCTCGACCTCGTCCTCCAGCGCGACATTGCCCGTCACCCTCAGCGTCGCGGAGAAGAACCTCGGCGTCGGCAAGTCGGTCGCCTCATCGGTGCTGCCGCTCGGCTCGACCATCAACATGGACGGGACCGCGCTCTATCAGGGGCTCATCGCGCTTTTCGCCGCGCAGGCGCTTGGCATCGACGTGTCGATCGGCATGTATTTTACCGTCGCCGTCATGGCGACGCTGGTCTCCATCGGGACGGCCGGTATTCCATCCGTCAGCCTGTTCCTTGCCACGACGACGCTGGGGGTTGTCGGTGCCACGCCCGAGCAGATGTTCGTTATCCTCGCCCCGCTATTCGCCTTTGACCGGCTGCTCGACATGATGCGGACGGTGACCAACATCACCGGCGACCTCGCCGTCTCGACGCTGGTGGCAAAATGGGAGGGCGACCTGGATGAGGACATCTTCCGGGCCGAGGACAATGTCACGGCGGAAATCGACCGCACGGTGACGCACGACGCTTAAGGCGTCGCTGCATCCTTTCGTGTCGACAGTGCCTCGCGCACACTCTCGCCGATCATGCGGGCCTCGGCTTCACGCGGGGATCCGGCGCGCCAGGCAATCCCGATCTGGCGGCCGATCACCGGCTTGTCGAAGGTGCGCAAAGTGACATCCGTGCCCGCCGTCACGCCAGCATCGGCGGCAATACGCGGCAGCAGCGAGACGCCCAGCCCGCCGGCCACCATCTGCACAAGCGTCGCCAGCGAGGTCGCCCCGACATCGGAACTCGCACTCGATGGCGACAGGGAACAGACCGACACCGCATGGTCGCGCAGGCAGTGGCCGTCTTCCAGCAGCAGCACGTCCTCGCCATTCAGGTCGTCCGGCTGGAGGCTGTTTGCCTTCGACAGCTTGTGATCCTTCGGCCCGACGAACAGGAATTCGTCATCGCCCAGGACTTCGGTCTCGATCCCGCTGGCCGGCCAGGGCAGCGCGATCAGGGCGGCGTCCAGCGTGCGGTTTCGGAGGCCCTCCAGCAGCCGGTCGGTCTGGTCTTCGCGCAGGTAGAGCTTCAGCTCGGGATGACTGGCCCGCAGCGAGGCGAGCGTGCGCGGCAGGAGATAGGGGGCGAGCGTCGGAATGGCGCCGAGATGGAAATGCCCGGTCAGAGGCTCACCGGCCTGGTGGGCGGCCGCGACAAGGTCTGCGGCGCTGGACAGGATCGCCCGGGCGCGCTCGACAGCGGCCTCGCCGGCGCGGGTCAGCGAGGCCCCGCGCGCTTCGCGTTCGACCAGCTGGACGCCGAGGATCGCCTCGACTTCCTTGATCGCGGAAGACAGGGTCGGCTGCGTCACATTGCACACATCGGCAGCCCGCGAGAAGGACTTCTCATCGGCCAGGGCGCACAGGAACTGGAGCTGTCGGAGGGTCGGTAAATGCATAGACCTAATCTATTGCAGGAATTTTATTTATCAATTGGATTTCTTGCACCGCAGCATGCCATTGCCGCATCACGACAGCGGTCAGCGCTGCAAATATGCATAATAGTTCACAGTGAAAGGACCTCCCATGCTTGGAATTGGCGAAAAGATCCCGGAATTCAAAGTCGTCGGCGTGAAGCCGAAATTCATGCAGCACGAGCAGAACGGCGAGAGCGCATTCGAAGAGATCACGCAGGACAGCTTCGAGGGCAAGTGGAAGGTCATCTTCTTCTACCCGAAGGACTTCACCTTCGTCTGCCCGACCGAGATCGCCGAATTCGGCCGCCTCGCCGGTGAGTTCGAAGACCGCGATTGCGTTGTCCTCGGCGGCTCGACCGACAATGAGTTCGTCAAGCTTGCCTGGCGCCGCGACCACCAGGACCTGCACGAACTGCCGATCTGGCAATTCGCCGACACGACCGGCTCGCTGGTCGACGGCCTCGGCGTGCGCAACCAGGAAGAAGGCGTCGCCTATCGCGCGACCTACCTGGTCGACCCGCATGGCGTCATCCAGCACGTCTACGTCAACAATCTGAATGTCGGCCGCAACCCGCAGGACACGCTGCGCGTCCTCGACGCCCTGCAAACCGACGAGCTGTGCCCGTGCAACCGCGCCATCGGTGGCGACGTTCTGAACATCGCGGCTGAATAAGGTTTCTGTCTAAACGCGGCAGCCTGCCTGCCGCCTCCATCATCATGACAGACAACTGGCGCCGCCCCTGACCTGCTCAAGGGCGGCGCATTTTTCTCGACCTGCAACTTATCAGACATTCTGGAAATCTTCTTATGACGATCGACACACTGAAGTCGGCCCTGCCCGACTATGCCAAGGACCTGAAGCTCAATATCGGTTCGCTCTCCAATGAGACGATCCTCGACGATGAGCAGAAATATGGCTGCATGCTCGCCTGCGCCTATGCGGTCGGTTCGCCGGACATCGTGAAGAACATCGCCGCCGAGGCCGAAGGCAAGCTGAGCCCGGAAGCGGCCAAGGCTGCCAAGGCCGCCGCCGCCATCATGGCGATGAACAATGTCTATTACCGCTCGGTCCACCTGGTCTCGAACGACACCTACAAGACACTGCCCGCCCGCCTGCGGATGAACGTCATCGGTGCGCCGGGCATCTCCAAGGCGAATTTCGAACTGTTCTCGATGGCCGTGTCCGCCGTGAATGGCTGCGGCATGTGCCTCGACGCGCATGAAGCCGAGCTGCGCAAGGCTGGCATGACATCGGAACAGATCCAGGCCAGCCTGCGTATTGCGTCCGTCATCAACGCCGTGGCGTGCGTCCTGCAAGCGGAGACCGCCGCGGCCTGACCGGCTCGAATCGAGACTGGCCGGGGCGCACCGCAGGGTCGGCTCCGGCCGGTAAATTATAGTTAAGGAATGGCCCGGCCGCGTGTTGCAAGGCGATGGCGGCTGAGCCACAATGCGAGCGAAATGGAACTCGGCGCCCCCGGACTGGAAACCAGCCTCATCAGGCTGGAAGCGCTCGGTGCAGAGCACCGGCCCGCGCTGCTCGAATGCGGGGTGGCTGACGACATCTGGAAGCTGATGCCGCTCATACCAGAGGGCAATTCTCCCGAAGCCTATTTCGACTACACCATGCGGATGGGCGAATTGGGGACCGGCCAGGCCCTTGCCGTTATCGTGCGCGAAACCGGCGCCTTTATCGGCATAGCGGCCTATCTCTATCCCAACCGGCTGAACCGCCGCGTACGGATCGGCTACACATGGATCGATCCGCGCTACCGGGGCATCGGCATGTCGGCGCATATCAACTATCTGATGCTGAAACGGGCGCTCGAATGGCGCGCGCGGCGCGTCGAATGGATGATGTCGATGCGCAGCGAACAGGCCATCGCCGTCATGGACCGCTGGGGCATGGTGCGCGAAGGCGTCCTGCGCGCCTATTCGCGCATGGCTGATGGCAGCTGGGCCGACGTCGTCGTCTATTCCCTGATCGCCGATGAGATTCGCGCGACGTTGATGCGGATGGGCGGCGAGATCGGCGAGCTCGAAGCCGCGCCGGGCGCTTGATTTCAAGCGGCTATCGTGCTTTAGGGCGCATCTTAAATCACGCGCAAAAGGTACAAGCGCACTTTTCCAGGGCCATGAACCTGGCGAAGTCCCTGCTCGGCGACGTTTCGCTCAGCGGGGTCGCGACGCTTTGCGTGAACGGTATGAGCGCTTACCTGTAAGGCAATTGCAGGCAAGCATGGAGTGACGCGATGTTCGACGCGCTGACAGACCGCCTAGGCGGCATATTTGACGGACTGACCGGGCGCGGCGCCCTGTCGGAGAAAGACGTCACGGCTGCGCTGCGCGAAATCCGCGTGGCGCTGCTGGAAGCCGATGTCGCGCTGCCGGTCGTCAAGGACTTCATTTCCAAGGTCAAGGAACGCGCGGTTGGCGAGGAAGTCATCCGTTCGGTGAAGCCCGGCCAGCAGGTCATCAAGATTGTGCATGACGGCCTGGTCGACATGCTCGGCGGACCGGATGCGGAAACGCGCCTGCGCGTCGACAATCCGCCATCGGTGATCATGATGGCCGGCCTGCAGGGCTCGGGTAAGACCACCACCACCGGCAAGATCGCCAAGAGACTGGCCGATCGCGACAAGAAGAAGGTCCTCCTCGCCTCGCTCGACGTGCGCCGTCCGGCCGCGATGGAGCAGCTCGCCATCCTGGCGGACCAGGCGGGCGAGAACGTCAAGTCGCTGCCCATCGTCGAAGGCCAGATGCCGGCCGAGATCACGCGCCGCGCGCTGCAGGCGGCCAAGCTCGGCGGCTATGATATCCTCTTCCTCGATACCGCCGGCCGCACGAGCATCGACGAACAGATGATGGCCGAGGCTTCGGAGATCGCGAAGATCGCCGAGCCGAAGGAAACCCTGCTCGTTGCTGACGCGCTGACCGGCCAGGACGCGGTCGAGACGGCCAGGCGCTTCCATGAGCGCCTGCCGCTGACCGGCCTTGTGCTGACCCGGATGGATGGCGACTCGCGCGGCGGCGCGGCCCTCTCCATGCGCGCAGTGACCGGCCTGCCGATCAAGTTCCTCGGCACGGGCGAGAAGCTCGACGGGCTCGATGCCTTCGATGCGAAGCGGCTGGCCGGCCGCATCCTCGGACAGGGCGACATCGTCTCCCTCGTCGAGAAGGCCGGCGACCAGTTCGACCAGGAAAAAGCCGAGCGCATGGCGAAAAAGATGCGCAAGGGCGAGTTCGACCTGAACGACCTTGCCGACCAGCTTCGCCAGATGCAGAAAATGGGCGGCCTTGGCGGCATCATGGGGCTCCTGCCGGGCGCCAAGAAGGCCAAGCAGGCCATGGCGTCGGCCAATATGGATGACAACATGATCAAGCGTCAGGAGGCGATCATCTCCTCCATGACGAAGAAGGAACGCGCCAAGCCGGCCCTGCTTAACGCGTCCCGCCGCAAGCGCATCGCCGCCGGCGCCGGCGTCAGCGTGCAGGACGTCAACAAGCTGCTGAAGATGCACCGCCAGATGGCGGACATGATGAAGAAGATCGGCAAGGGCGGCATGAAGGGCATGATGAACGCGCTTGGCGGCGCGGGCGTGTCACAGGCCGACATTGCGAAAATGGGTCAGGGCGCAGCGCTGCCCGGCGGCATGGGCGGCGGCCAGCTCCCCGGCCTCGGCGGCAACGGACTTCCCCCCGGCATGGGCGGAGGAAAGAAGAAGTGAGCGCCATCCCCGAACTCGAGCGCCTGCGCGCCAGCATCGACAATATGGATGCGATCCTGCTGCATACGCTGGCCGAGCGCTTCAAGCTGACCCAGCAGGTCGGCGTGCTGAAGGCCGAGCATGACCTGCCGCCGGCCGACAAGGCCCGCGAGGCGCGCCAGATCGAGCGGCTGCGCCAGCTCTCAGTAGAAAGCGGGCTCGACCCGGCTTTTGCCGAGAAATTCCTCAATTTCATCGTGGCCGAAGTCATTCGCCACCACGAGAAAATCCGGGAGGGCCAGGAATGAGCCTCCCACAAGAACACGCCCCCGACCTTGCCCTCCACAAGCAAGGCGCAGGCGCAGTGGCCGCTGGCTTCAGCCAGCGATCAGCCACGAGCAAGACACTCACGAAGACGCCATAAGACACTTAAGGAGATACACCATGGCTCTCAAAATCCGGCTCGCCCGCGGCGGGTCCAAGAAACGCCCCTTCTACCGCGTTGTCGTTGCCGACTCGCGCGCCCCGCGCGATGGCCGCTACATCGAGAAGATCGGCACCTATGATCCGCGCCTGCCCAAGGACTCTGAAAACCGCGTCCAGATCGACGGCGAGAAGGCCGCCGAGTGGGTCAAGAAAGGCGCCAAGCCGACTGACCGCGTTGCGCGCTTCCTGAGCGCCATCGAAGTCGACGGCAAGCCGGTCGTCGCCTGGGAGCATGGCAACAACCCGCAAAAGGGTGAGCCGGGCACGAAGGCGAAAGAGCGCGTGCAGGAGAAGGCTGACAAGGAAGCTGCCCGCAAGGAAGCTGAGGAAGAAGCCAAGAAAGCTGCCGAGGAAGCCAAGAACGCACCGGCTGAAGAAGAAGCCCCTGCCGAAGCAGAGGCTGAAGCCGAAGCTGAAGAGGAAAAGGCCGAGTAAGGCCCTTTCCTTTCGAGAGACACTGAAGGCCGGACGGGCAACCGTCCGGCTTTTTTTGTCTGCAGGTTACGCTACCAAGTCCTAGAACCGCACGCCGCCATTTCCGATCTTGCGGAATTCCTCAGGCGTCAGGCGGACATATTCGCCGGTCTCGGGATCGTGATACCAGACCGGATCCTCGACGGCCTCCGGGTCGAAGCCCTGTTTGGCGAGGTCCACCTTGCGGTATTTGAACGTGCCCGTCGTCTCGGCCTGCTGCTGCTCGCGGATGAAGACCGGAACGGCATATTTCGGCAGGCGCGCGGACAGACGGTCGAACAAATCCTTGTAGTCGAGATAGCCGCTGACCGTGACCGAGGCCATGCCGGCCTTGCCTTCGGTGCCCGGCACGGTGACGCCATAGACATTCGCCGTCTCGACACCCGGCACCTGCGACAGCGCTTCGGCGACTTCATTGGTCGAGACATTCTCGCCCTTCCAGCGGAACGTGTCGCCCAGCCGGTCGACAAAATAGACATAGCCATGCGCGCCCTGACGCATCAGGTCGCCGGTGCGAAACCACATGTCGCCCTTTTCAAAGACATCGCGCAGCACTTTGGCTTCGGTGTCCTTCGGGTCGTTATAGCCCTCGATGCGCGTGCGGGCATCCTCGCCGATCCGGCCGATGGCCTCGCCCGGCTCACCCATCGCGGCGCGCTGGCAGAGGCCATCCTCGCCGCGCAGGGGTTGTCCGGTCTCGACATCATAGCGCACGAAGGCGATGTGATCGAAATGCTTGGCGGCATAAGGCGGGATCCGCCCGCAGGCGCCCGGCGTGCCATCGAAGTTCATGAGCTTCACATTGCTCTCGGTCGAGCCGTAGAACTCGATCATCTTGCCGACGCCGAACCGGGTGCGGAAATCGTCCCAGATGTCCATGCGCAGGCCATTGCCGAAGCCGCAGCGCACCTTGTGCGCGCGCTCCATTGCGCTTTCCGGCTGGTTGATCAGGTAGCGGCAGAGCTCACCGATATAGACGAAGGTCGTCACGCCATGGCGCACGCAGTCTTCCCAGAAATGGCTGGCCGAGAATTTGCGCCGCAGGATGACTTCGGCGCCAGTATAAAGCGCGATGCCGACCCCGCACAGCCCGCCCGTGGCATGGTAGAGCGGCAGGGTGACATAGACCTTGTCCTTCGCCGTCGTATTGCAGGGCGAAATGAAGGTCCGCATCATCGAGCGCACCCGTGCATGGGACATCTTCGCAGCCTTGGGCAGGCCCGTCGTGCCGGAGGTGTAGAGATAGAAGCAGATGTCGCGATTGGTCAGATGCGCGCGCAGCTCACGCGATGGCCGGTCGCTGCTGTGGTGATCCAGATCGGCCGCAAGGTCCTCGCCCGCCGAGCCGCCAAGCGACCAGACAGACGGCGCCCCGGTCAGGAAGGGTTTGGCACTCTCGACCTGCGCGTCCTGCTCCTCGCCGGTAATCACGGTCTTCGCGCCGGCAATGTTGATGCAGTGCGCCAGGCCCTCGCCCGACAGGTTGGAATTGATCAGGGCGGGGATGACGCCGATCTTGGTGAGGCCGAACCAGGCGGCGACATATTCCGGACGGTTCTCCATGAAGATGGCGGCGCAGTCGCCTGCCGCAAGACCTTCCGACAGGGCCCAATGGGCGACGCGGTTGGCCATTGCATCCAGCTCGCCATAACTCATCTGGCGATCCTCGAAGCGGAAGGCGACACGGCCCTGATGGCGGTCGACCGCTGCTTCCAGATCGTCTGCCAGGAGGTCTGCGGACTCGTTCGTGACCGGGTCGAGCCACTTCTTCGCGCGCAGCAATACGTTGATCGCGGTCCATTCCCGCTTCACAGCGTCAAACATTTCCATCACCATCATTCCAGTTTCCGGCGCGGTGCGGGGATGGGCTATTGCCTGCTTCTGGCCCCGCATGCCGGTTTCCACGTGCAGCCCGGGATGCTAAGCGCGCGTGGTTAAGATCTGATGGGAAAGCCTATTGAATATGACTGACGCTGTTTCCGAATTGTTAGCCCTTCTCGAAGTCGAGCGGCTGGAAGTCGACCTGTTCCGCGGCTTCACGCCGGAGCATGAGGTTGGCCGCGAACGTGTCTTCGGCGGGCAGGTGATCGCCCAGGCGCTGGCGTCGGCCTACCGGACCGTGAAGGACGACCGGCTCTGCCATTCCCTGCACGCCTATTTCATCCGCCCGGGCGACCCGAAGATCCCTATCATCTATGAGGTCGACCGCTCGCGCGATGGCGGCAGTTTCACCACCCGGCGCGTCGTCGCCATTCAGCACGGCCAGCAGATCCTCAACATGTCCGCCTCCTTCCATGTCCACGAGGATGGCTGGGACCACCAGCACAAGATGCCCGAGGTGAAACAGCCGGAAGAACTGAAGTCCCGGGCTGAACTGGCCGAGGCGTTCAAGGACAAGATTCCCGCCGACCAGCTGGCCCACTGGACGCGCCCGCAGCCTTTCGAGATGAAGGAAATATCGGCGATCAACCCGTTCGATCCGAAGCCGAAATCGGATGTGAACCATGTCTGGCTGCGCACGATGCGCGAGGTCGATATCAGCGCGCCGATGCACCACTGCCTGATCGCCTATGTCAGCGACATGAACCTGCTCGGCTCCAGCCTCCGCCCGCACGGCCTGCACTGGCTGAACCCGAAGCTGATGACGGCGAGCCTCGACCACGCGATCTGGTTTCACGCCCCCATCCGGGCCGACCAGTGGCTGCTCTACACGATGGACAGCCCGAAGGCGGGCAATGGCCGCAGCTTCAATCGCGGCTCCATCTACACCCGCGACGGCAAGCTGGTCGCCTCGACCGCGCAGGAAGGCCTGATGCGGAAGCTGACGAAGAAGAAGTAGGGCCGTTTACCGGGGAGCGCCCTTCGGCCTCAACCCGTCACTCGCCTTCGCTCTTGAAGCCGCCCCGCTGAAGCCTTAGCAGGCCCCATCATGCTTACGATCGACAACCTCACCTACCGGATCCAGGGCCGGATGCTGCTCGATGGCGCATCGGCAACGCTGGCGGCTGGCTGGAAGGTGGGCCTGATCGGGCGCAACGGGACCGGCAAATCGACCCTGCTGCGCCTCATCCGCGAGGCCGACGAGGATGCCGACGCCGCCATCCGGATCGGCAAGGCCGCCAAGCTCGGCTGGGTGGCACAGGAAGTCGAGGCCTCGGACCGCACCCTGCTCGACGAGACGCTTCAGGCCGACACCGAACGCCATGCCCTGATGCAGGCCGCCGAGACCGAAACCGATCCGATGAAGCTTGCCGAAGTGCATGAGCGCCTGACCGCGACAGACGCCTGGTCGGGCGAAGCGCGGGCCGCCTCGATCCTCACCGGCCTCGGCTTTTCGCAGGCCGACCTTGGCCGCGCCTGCAGGGAATTTTCCGGGGGCTGGCGGATGCGCGCGGCCCTCGCCGGCGTGCTCTTTGCCGAGCCGGACCTGCTGCTGCTCGACGAGCCGACCAACTATCTCGACCTGGAAGGCGCCGCCTGGCTGGAAAGCTATCTCAAGCGCTATCCGCATACCGTGCTGCTGGTCAGTCACGACCGGGAACTGCTCAACAATGCGGTCACGCATATCCTCGCGCTGGAGCACCTGAAGCTGACCGTCCATGCCGGCAATTATGACAGCTGGCAGAAGAAGCGCGCCGAGCAGCTCGCCCTGGCGCAGGCCCAGAAGGCCAAGCAGGACAAGCAGCGCGCTCATCTGCAAAGCTTTGTCGACCGCTTCCGCGCCAAGGCCTCGAAGGCGACGCAGGCCCAGTCGCGCATCAAGATGCTGGAGCGGATGCAGGATATCGTCATCCCGCTCGAGGAGCGCACCCATCCCTTCAACTTCCCGGACCCGGAGAAGCTGGCTTCGCCGCTCTTCGTGCTGGACGATGCCGATCTTGGTTACACGCCCGGACAGCCGGTGCTGCGCGGCGTGAACCTGCGCGTCGACAATGATGACCGGATCGCGATTGTCGGGGCCAATGGCCAGGGCAAGTCGACGCTGGTGAAGGCGATTGCCGGCCGGCTGAAGCTGCTGGACGGCAACCGCGTGGCCGCGCCCAAGGTGGAAATCGGCTATTTCAGCCAGGACCAGCTCGATGAGCTGTCGGCCGGCCAGAACGCCATCGATCATGTCCGGCGCATGCGCCCGAACGCAACCGAGGGCCAGCTGCGCTCCATTGTCGCCCAGATCGGTTTCAACCGTGACAAGGCGGAAACAAAGGTCGAGAAGCTGTCGGGCGGGGAGAAGGTCCGCCTGCTGCTCGGCCTGACGGCGTTGAAGACCCCGCATATCCTGATCCTCGACGAGCCGACGAGCCACCTCGATATCGACTCGCGCGAGGCTCTGATCCTCGCGCTGAACGAGTATCAGGGCGCGGTGCTGCTGATTACCCACGATGTCTATCTGGCCGAGGCAACCGCTGAGCGGCTGTGGCTGGTCAATCAGGGCCGGGCGGCGCCCTATGATGGCGACCTGTCGGACTATCGCGCGCTGGTGCTGGCAGCCGACAAGTCCCGCGAGGGCGGTGGCGCGCCGGCCCTGCTTCCGCCGCCGCCTCCAGCGCCAAAACGCTCGGAAACCGAGATCCGCCGCGCCACAGCCGACATCCGCAAGCGGATTTCAGCCGCAGAGCGCGAGATGGACACCCTGCAGGGCAAGCTCGCGGCACTGGACAAGAAGCTCGCCGATCCGACGCTGTATGACCGCGATCCGGCTGAAGCGCAGTCGCTCGGCAGTGAACGCGACAGGCTCGCGGACGCGCTCAATGCGGCCGAGCAGGCATGGCTCGAAGCCAATGAGGCCTATGAAGCCGAGGCCTCGGCCTGATCGCAGCCGAAGCCTCGGGAATGCCACAGTTTCCGGGCAGTTGATCGATCAGGCGAACCCTTCCATTTCAGAGGGATCGGAATCGATTCGAGGGCGTTGATCCCTCAGGAAAGGCGGCAGATTTGCGCAAACCGATGACAGGCTGGCTGGGAGCGGTTG
Organism: Henriciella mobilis; assembly: GCF_003576285.1. Taxonomy (NCBI): domain Bacteria; kingdom Pseudomonadati; phylum Pseudomonadota; class Alphaproteobacteria; order Hyphomonadales; family Hyphomonadaceae; genus Henriciella; species Henriciella mobilis. Next base: position 24,584 of record NZ_QWFX01000011.1, read on the forward strand.
GCGCCGGTTTGCTGGCGGCGGGTCTGTCAGCGTGTGACCTGCCGGTCCGCAACGAGGCCGGCGACCATTGCCGCGAGCTAACCTACAGATCGAACCCCTATGTCGTGTGCAGTTTTGACGCGGCGCGCGAGGATATCCGCCTTTTCTATACCGGCGATGACGGCGTGCCCTACCTGCAGTTCGACGCCCTGGCCGAGGCCGTCGAAGCCGATGGCGGCACGCTCGTCTTCGCGATGAATGGCGGCATGTACCATGATGACCGCCGCCCGGTCGGATACCTGCGTACCGGCTCCGGCGACACCGCCACGGTCAATACGAATGACGGGCCCGGCAATTTCCACATGAAGCCGAATGGCGTGTTCTGGATCGATGAGGGCAAGGCGGGCGTCAGCGTTTCGGAGGCCTATCTCGAGGCAGGAATCGACCCCGACTATGCGACCCAGTCCGGCCCGATGCTGGTCATTGATGGCGATATCCACCCCTCGATCAATGCCGACGGCACATCCCGCAAGCGGCGCAATGGCGTCGGCGTCAGCGAGGATGGCGAGACGGTGTATTTCGCGATTTCGGACGGCGCGGTCACCTTCCACGAATTTGCGAGCCTGTTCCGCGACAGGCTCGATGCGCCGAACGCCCTCTTCCTCGACGGGCAGGTCTCGCGCCTCTATGCTCCGATGATCGGACGAAACGAGCCCGGGCTCGATATGGGTCCGATTGTCGGGGTGGTGGAATGAGGCAGATCCAGCTCAGTGACGAACGCCGCGACGCGCTGATCGGCCATCTGCAGACGCTGTTCTCGACAGAATTCGACGAAACCCTCAGCGATTTCCGGGCAGGTGAAATCCTCGACCGGATGCTCAAGACGCTTGGCCCCACCGTCTACAACCAGGCGGTCGAGGATGTCCGCGCGCACCTGCAGACCAAGCTCGATGACCTCAATGGCGAGGTCTATGTCGATGAAAACTAATTGCAGTTTGTAACCTTGACGTTACTTTCAGAAGCGCCCATTGTGTAACGCGAAGGTTACACAGAGGCATGCTCATGACAAACACGGAAAAACTCTCGGTCCGCCGGCGCTGGCTGCTCATCCTGCTGGGGCTGTCTTTTGCCATCTGGACGCTGGCCGATCTTGAGGTTGCGGAAGCCTATGCCGCAGACGGTCATGGCTGGATGGCGCTGCTTGGCGCGGCGGCCGGTCTGGTCTGGGTCGCCGGGCTCTTGTTTTTTACGTTCTCCTTTGCCCGCTCCAAGCTCGATCCTGCGTCGAAAGCCGCGCTTGAGGACGAACTTGTCGAGCAGAACCGCAAGACGTCCTTCTCGATTTCATACAGCGTACTGATCCTGCTGACGGTAACGTTCTTTCTCCTCTCGCGGATGACCGAACTCAACGCGAAGGACACAGTGACCGTCCTGCTGACCGCAGGCATCGTGACGCCGATGTTCACTTTCGCCTGGCTGGAGGGAAAGGGTGCCTGACCATCCAGACCTTGCCACGTCGCTGAAGGATTACCGTCAGGCCGCCGGCCTCACCCAGGCAGATCTTGCCGCAAAGGTTTCAGTCAGCCGCAAGACGATCAACACGATCGAAAATGGCGTCTTTGTCCCGACAACCGTGCTCGCCCTCAAACTCGCGCGCGCCCTCGGCTGCCGGGTCGAAGACCTGTTCAGCCTGAGAGACTAGTCGCCATCGTTCAGGTCGCGGATGGCCTCGTCGGTCTCACGAGCCATCTCCTCGGCAGCCTGGCTGGTCTCCTCGGCCGCTACACCCATGATCCGGTCCATCCGGGCCCCGGCTTCGGCAAAGGAGCCTTCGGTGATCCGGAAGAAGATCAGCAAGACGAGAAAGACGGAAGCGAAAAGGACGATAAGTCCGTACAGAAATTTGCCCATGGCGTGATGTTCCCTTGGTCTGGCCGGCTGCCTTGAGCGGCCGGCTTCCTTGCCATGGTTAACCCGCAAGGCGCCGACGCGTTCCGCGCTGACGCTTGGCAAGACCGGCAAATGACCCGATATCCCCCGTCAGATATCCGGAACACGAGATGAGGAGCGCGCAATGGCAAACCTGACGCTTTACGGCCTGAAGAACTGCGACACCTGCAAGAAGGCGATGAGCGAACTCGACAAGGCCGGCCATGATGTGGCGATGGTCGATATCCGCGCCGATACCGACCTCGCCTCGAAGGTCCCGCAATGGCTGAAGGCCGTCGGCCCGGACGCGCTGGTCAACAAACGCTCGACGACCTGGCGGGGCCTGTCGGAGGCCGAGAAGGCCGCCGTCGAACAGGGCAAGGCCGAAAAGCTGCTGATCGCCAATCCGACACTGATCAAGCGCCCCGTCATCGAGACAGGCGCCGATGTTCATGTCGGCTGGACCAAGGATGTGCAGGCGGTCTTCTGAGCTAGACCACCACATACCACAGGCAGGCAATCACGGTCGCGAGCATCACGACCAGCGACAGGAGCGTGCCCCACATACGCCCGGGCGATCCGCCGGACGAGCCGCCGAGGCCGACGGCATGCAGCACCCGCGCGAGGAATAGCGTTGCGCCGAGCGCATGCACCAGCCAGACCGGTGCGCTGAGCAGGGCAAGCCCGACAAGCCCAACGAGCGTCACCGGCACGTCTTCGACGGCATTACCCTGCACACGCTGGGCGCGCTGGACAGGCTCCTTGCCGCCATCGCCGAACATCACTTTCTCTTTCGCGCGCACGCGCCCGACATTCATTTTCAGCGCCAGCATCAGGAGCAGGCAGAGCGCCGTGTAGAGTACGGCGGCTTCAATCGCGGTCATGGATCAGTCCTCCCTTTATTGCCGTAGAGCTTCACCGGCTTCGCAGCGCGCCGTCAATTCAAATCACAAGCGCCAGGGTGGACTTCGCGCGGCGCGGCCTATCTACTTTCCACCAAGGACGGACGTCAGAATCCGGGAAACGAGGCACGATGTTAAGAGGGCCGATCAGGGAGGCGATCGACACCGGCCAGCCGCTCGCCGCGAGCGCGCTGGAGCGCGTCAGTACGCAGTTTGGCCATCGAGACGACTATGCCGACACGCTGATCGTGCTGGCCGCGGACGCAACGGACAATGTCTCGGCGGCCGCAACCTGGCTCATCAAGCATCACCTTGAGCAGGGAAAGACACTCTCACCGGCGCAGACCGGCAAGCTGATCGAGACCCTTGTCGCGGTGACGGCCTGGGGCGCGCAGCTGCATGTCTGCCAGTCCATCCGGTTTCTCGACATCCCGCCGAACTATGCGACCACGCTCATCGCCTGGCTGCGGCCCCTGCGCAGCCATCAACGGCCATTCCTGCGCGCCTGGGCGCTCGATGCGACCTGCCAGGTGGCGCGCCAGAGGGAGAATGCCATGCCCGAAGCGCGCGCGGCGCTTGAGGCTGCGCTGACCGATCCTGCCGCGTCGGTGAAAGCGCGGGCCCGCGCAATCAACCGCCAGTTCGAGGCCTGACCGGCTTGCGCGTCGGACTGGCGGTTGACTAAACTCGCCGGAATCAGGTGGAGGACGCATTCTATGCGGATCGGAATCATTGCTGCGCTGGCGGCGCTGGGCGGGCTGGTGCAGCCCGTCGCTCACGCGGACGAGACAGCAGCAGACGCGGCCACGCCGCCGGCCTGCCCGGATGATGCCGTGCAGCAGATGTTCAATGTCCAGATGGCCGTCCTTGCCGGGCAGCTGACGGACGTCCAGCAATTGTTCAACATTGCGGAGAACGCGTCTGCAGCCTGCCCCGAAAACAGCGCGGTCCAGTCCTATGCGAGCCTCTTCTACGGCATGGTCAGCAAGTCCGTCCCCGAAGCCGAAAACCAGCTCATGTTGCTGTCAAAAGCCTATGATACGGCGATCGCCGCCGAAGCCCATATTGGCAGCTCGTCGGCGGAACCAGTCACCCTGCCGGACGGGACGGCGCAAACGGTCTATCCCTACGGACAGGCTTTCGGCGCCCTGAAGAAGGAAGTCTTCCCGGACCTCGCCAAGCTGGCGGCAGCCGGACATGTCCACCCGATCTTCGAAACCGAAACGCTTGAGGCCTGCCCCTATGTGACGGCCTATAATTCGAGCGTCCAGTTTGAGATTGACGGCTTTGCCTGGACCTCGCCCTACGAAGCCGCCGATTTCGTGACGACGCGGCTGGAGGCGCTCAAGGGCGCCTGCCCGCACAAGACGACCAACATTGTCGCCGCGCTCGGCCGTGTGAATGAGCGGGCCGCGCGTTCGGCCCGCGAGGCCGGCGACGAGGCAAAGGCTCTCACCTACGCCCAGGCCGCCTTCGACTATACCGAGGAATTCGCGGCGCTGCCATCTTCGGGCAGCGAATGGGAAGGACTTCACATCGCGATGGGTAACATCCGCGCCACAATGAAAGCGGACTTCCTCAAAGATGCCCAAACGGCCCAATAGGGCCTTCCGGGCCGGGCGGACCTGAGAAAACTCGGAACACAACCAACCCCCTTCCCGTTGTTTGGGTAAGCAGACAACAGGAAAGGAAAGCCATGAAACGTATCATGACTGCACTCGCCGCAACGACCGCATTTGCCGCCGCGCCGGCCCTTGCCGACCATCACATGGACAAGAAGGATGACCATGCCGAGATGGACATGAAGGGCGACCATATGGACGTCTCCCAAAAGGACTGGACGAAGGCGCAGATGAACTCCGAGGTCACGGCCCTGAAGGCCAGCCAGGTCTTCCTCGCCATTGATGACGAGAATGACGGTGTGATTTCGAAAGCCGAGTGGAGCGACTGGCAGAACCGCTCCAAGGACAGCACCAAGCAGTTCTCGGACTATGATGCCGACTCCGATGGCGATATCGAGCTCAGCGAATACCTCGCGACCTTTGACATGTCGTAGGATGAGCTGATTGCTGGAAAGCAACCGGAAGCCCGCCAGAAAGGCGGGCTTTCTTGTGTGCGCAGGTGAGGGCGTACGGCAAAGACGCTTGATGCTTCGGCGGCCCCGGGGCACACCCGGCCCATGCTGATCGCCTTCAACAAGCCTTATGGCGTGCTTTCACAGTTTACCGACAAGGGCACGGCAGGCTCCACCCGCCCGACCCTGTCAGCCTATATCGACGTGCCCGGCGTCTATCCGGCCGGGCGTCTCGACCGGGACAGTGAGGGCCTCCTCCTGCTGACCGACGACGGCAAGCTGCAGGCCCGGATCGCCGAGCCGAAGCACAAGATGGAAAAGACCTACTGGGCGCAGGTCGAGGGCCTTCCCGACGAAGCCGCGCTACAGGCCTTCCGCACCGGTCTCGACCTCAAGGACGGACGCACCCGTCCCGCCCGCGTGGCGCTGATCGATGAGCCGCCGGGCCTCTGGGAGCGCGACCCGCCGATCCGCTACCGAAAGTCGGTGCCCGATTGCTGGCTGGAGATCAATATCAGCGAGGGCAAGAACCGCCAGGTCCGCCGCATGACCGCAGCCATCGGGCATCCGACGCTGCGCCTCATCCGCTGTTCGATCGGCGACTGGATGCTGGACGGACTGAAGCCGGGGGAATGGCGGGCGGTCGATGTTTCATGATCGTGATTTGGAACGCCGTGCCAGCGCGCTAGGTTAACCTTCAGGACGCCCGGAACAGCACCATCAGGGAAGGAAACCACCATGCGCCGTACGCTTTTCACCACGCTTACCGCCGCCGCCGCGCTCGCCCTCTCAGCTGAGGCCGGCGAGGCCGTCACCTATGATGTCGATGGCATGACCTATGAAGGCTATCTCGCCGAGGCGACCCGCGAGGCGAAGGGGCTTGTCATCATCATCCATGACTGGGGCGGCCTCGATGACTACGAAAAGACCCGCGCCGAAATGCTCGCCGATGAAGGCTACGATGCCTTCGCCGTCGATCTCTACGGCGCCGGCAACCGCCCGGACACGACCGAAGCGCGTAAGGAACTGGTCGGCCAGCTCTATGGTGATCGCGACATGATGCGCGCCCGCATTCTCGGCGGCATCGCCAAGGCCCGCGAAGTGTCTGGCGAGAACGAGGCCATTGTCATGGGCTATTGCTTCGGCGGCGGGGCGACGCTGGAACTCGCCCGCTCCGGCGAAGGCGAAGGCATTGCCGGCTATGCGACCTTCCATGGCAGCCTCGATGCGCCCGAAGGCGCCGACTATTCGAAGACGGATGCACCCATACTGGTCATGCATGGCGGGGCCGATGCGGGCATCCCGAACGCGCTCGCCGCGCAGGCGGCCGACGCAATGGAAGCGGCTGGTGTGACGTATGAGGTGCAGATCTATTCCGGCGCACCGCATGCCTGGACGGTGTTCGGCTCCGACCGCTACCGCGAGCATGCCGACCAGCAGTCCTGGGACGCCTTCCTCGACTTCACAGCCCACAACCTGCAGGGCGGCTGAGCAGACACTTGGCCCGGCGGGACAGCCGATGCGTCACGCCACGGATAATTGTCACGGCAGCCAGCGCCTGAAACGTCTTCTTGCGCACCAATTCTGGTCTAACGAGGGACATGAAGACGCAAATGCCGCGTTTAAAGGCAGATTGACCCGGATACAGCACACATAGCGATTGAGTGTCGCCGTCAAACGTAATAAGCCCGATGGTACAAATGTAGCAAAGGGATGGGGACATCACACATGACGGACGACAAGGCGCCGACGCGCAAGGGTGAGGCGTTCAACCGCCTGCTGACGGCACTGGCCGCTATCATGCCGAGGCGGCCTGAACGGTCCGAATTCGTCGATTCCGCCGAACTCGCCATTGCGCATTCCTCAAGACTGCGGCTGGCGCGCTACATCGATCATCCGCGCGGCGATGCACAGGCCAGCCTGCCGGAGTCCCGCAAGCGCAACGCCGCCAAGGCGGTCGGACGAATGATCTCGGCGGGCGCGTTCAAGGAAGTGATCGTCCCGAACGGCGACCACAAGAACATCAACCTGCCCGAATCCGGCATGATCGCGGTATCGATCAGCCTGGCGGAACTGAACGTTCAGTACAATCGCTGGGTCGAGGGCGGAAAGGTTGGCCCCAAGCCGTCGCAGGAAGTGATTGCCGACAATATCCGCAAGCAGTCACTGCTCTGGTCGCTGGAAAGATCGGAGACGCAGGACCTGCCGATCCTGCTCCGGGATATCTGGATCGTGCACGGGTCCGGATCCTTCGACATGCTGGTTCTCGTCATGTACCGCAAGTCGGATGACTTCATGACCTATGTCCGCGATGTCGTGCAGCGCACCGAAGGCGTCCTCAACACGCATACGATGCAGATTTCGACGATGTTGTCGGAGGATCAAGGCCCCGCCTGATCAGCGATACTTGCGCGGATTGTGGTAGAGATTGGCCTCGTGATGGTCGAGTGCGCGCGCCGTCTTGCCATTGCGGATATCGCCCACCTGACGCTTCACGTGTTTGCGCACATCGTGATTGTAGCGCAGCATGGTGCAGAACAGCTGGATCACGGTTTCGAGCGGGCCGTAGGTTTCCGAATCCCGGATCTTCACCTTCCATGAGCCGCCGAGATTGATGACCCGGTGATCTAGCACGCCGATCTTCCGGCCCTGCCAGTCATACAGCACATAATCGGCCCCGATCGCGAAGACCTTGCGGCGCAGGCTGTAGAATTTCGGGCCGTCGCGCGTCTCCAGGAAGAAGGAAAAATACTCTGGCAGGAAAGGCCACTTCAGGGCTGACCGCTCAAGCTGGACGAGCTGGTCGTGCCGCGCAAGGTTGATCGTGTAGGCACATACCGGCAGCCCGCGCGCGCCCATGGAGAGCTGCATCGAGCGGCCCATCATCAGCTCCATCGATGCCTTCCAGTTCATCGAATCGGTGAACTGCTTGATGACCAGCCGGCGCTTCAAGCCGCCCTCTTCCTTCCAGGCTTCCTTGCGGTAGGCGAGCACGCCCGTGCGTTCGCCGCCATCACGGACCTGGCCGATGATTTCCATGTCATGGCTGAACTGGTCGGACGCGGCCTCATGCTGGGTATGCTTCATGATGCCCAGCTCGGTGAGGTTCATGTCGGTCAGCCAGAGATCGACCTTGAACCGGCGCCATTTCGTCTTCGCCCGGCTCTTCGAGCTGGCGTTTTCTGCGGTCGCTATGGCCATGGGTTGTCTCCAGATCTGCTTCGCAAGTGCGGGCAAGCTCGCGCATCGAGGTCGACAGAAGGTTAATGGAAGGCGGGTTTCCGTTAAGCCTGACAGACCGGCGGCGTTTGACGGGGATCAAGGACCCGCGGCGCGATCCCTGAAAAATGGGCGCTATTGTCAGCATGGGAGCCCGCACATGAAGGACACACTGCGAACCAAGGCCGTCGATATCATGGAGGCCTGCCAGGACCTCGCCATTGCGACCTTGCGCGAGGACGGCTTTCCCCAGAACACCACGGTGTCCTTCGTCCATGATGGCCTCGAAATCTTCTTCGGCGTCGGTACCGACAGCCAGAAGGCCAGGAACATGCGGCGCGACCCGCGGGTCTCGATCAGCATGACACCGCCTTACAAGGACTGGTCCCACATTCGCGGCCTGTCGCTGGCCGGACAGGCGCGCGAGGTGACCAGCGATGAAGAGACCTATGAGATTGCGCGGCTGATGGTCCGGCGCTTTCCGCAGATTCCGGCCATGGAGCTGCCGGAACTGAGCGGCGCGGCTTTCTTCCGCGTGATGCCGACGGTTATTTCCGTCCTCGACTATGAGAAGGGTTTCGGTCACGCCGACACAGTCCGCGTCCAGGACAATGACATTGCCGAAAGCCTTGAGAGCATGAAGCATAAATGGCTGATCCCGGTGAGCTGAGCCGGGGCAAGCGGCTACCTGGCCGTCAGCTGCTTTTCTGTTAGAGCTGATGATCGGGAGGGCGCGACGCCTCGAATCGCGAAAGGAGAAAAGCATACGATGCAGAATATGTTCCGCACGCTGGTCAGCATAATCGCATATCTTGGACTGGTATTAGCCGTCGTCCCAAGCGCCATGTCTCAGCAAGGTGGAATGGAAACGCCGGAGCCCTGTCCCGAAGGGGCCGAAAAGGTGCTTCTGACGACGATGATCGGCCTCTCCACGGGTCAGTATGAAAACCTCGGGCAGCCATACGGCGTTGCGACGGCCGCGGTCGGACAGTGCCCGGATAACGGGATCGCCCTGAGCCTCGCTGCGAGCCTGATCGCCGATATCGGCATGCGTCTCGGCAATGCCCAGTCCGACCAGGCGCCCCGCGTGCTCGCAGAAGCCTTCGATACCATAATCGCGCAGGATAATGCGCCCGCGCAGGCGCCCGTAACGGTTCAGGTCGGCCAGTACGACCCGATTACCTACACGACCGAGAATACGCGGACGAATGTCGACGAGATGCTGAAGAAGCAACTCCTGCCCGTTCTGATCGGGGCCTCCAGGCAATATGAGATCAGTTCCCGGTTCAATGCCGATGTGGAGGCTTGTCCCTATTCGAGCCGGGGCCAGATTCGCGCCCTTCGCGAGGCTGAAGGGATCGTGTCGGCCCTTGGAACCCGGGCTGACGGGTTCAATCACGAAGCTCCACTCTCGCGGCTCGAGACACTTCGTATCAACTGCCAGGAACAGACACGTCCGCTTGCCATGCAGGAAATGAAGGCGCTCATGGACATGTCCGAGAAACTCACCGACCTCGACAAGGACAGCGATGCGGCCTGCCTTGCCGACAAGGGACGCGCCCTGATTGAAGAGTACCGCGCCAATGCGGGCGCCGAGGAGTCTGAAGCTGCTAATCTCAGGAAACTGGAGGCGTGGGACAGCGTGATGAAATCCAATAGTCTCGTCGTCTGCCCAGAAGAGGACTGAAGCCTTCATACGCGGCTTCACAAACCGGGACGCAGCGCATAAACCGCGCGCATGTCTCTTGTCGGCCTGATCGGCGGGGTGAGCCCCGAAGCTACGAAGATCTATTTCGATCTCTTGAACGCGCATGCGCGCACCCGCTTGGGCGGCCAGCACTCGGCGCGCTGCGTCTTCTTCATGCTCGATTATGGCGTGATGATCGGCCACTATCATGACGACGCCTGGGACGCCTTCAGAGCGGAGGTCGTCAAAGGGGCGAATGCGCTGAAGGCCGCCGGCGCGACAGCGATCGCCATCACCTCCGGCACCACCCATGTCGCGGCCGAGGCCGTCGCGAAAGAGACCGGCCTGCCGGTGATCCACATGCTCGACAGCCTCACCGAGGCGATGCAGGCGAAGGGCGTCGCCCGCCCGCTGCTACTTGGCACGCCCTGGGTGATGAGCGGCGACTTTTTCCGCCCGGCCCTGCTCCAGCGCTATGACGGCGACCCGGTCGTGCCCAGCCAGACCGACCGCGACATCATTGGCCGGATCATCTTCGACGAACTCGTGAATGGCGTGGTGAAGGACAGCTCGCGCAAGGAGATGCAGGCCCTCGTCGCGCGCTACGATGTCGATGGCGTGATCCTCGGCTGCACGGAGCTATGCATGATCCTCGAAGACGGCGACTGCGATGTGCCGGTCTTCTCGACGACCCATATTCACGCCGATGCCATAAACGACTGGATTGGAGACGGCCTCGCATGACGACCATTACCATCCCGCCCGCTTTCAATGGCCCGCCCGGCAGCGGCAATGGCGGCTATTCGGCCGGCCTGCTCGCCGCTCACCTCGACGGCCCGCACACGATCCGGATCAATGCACCGATCCCGCTCAATCGCCCGCTGGCGATGCGCCGCGAGGACGGCATCACCACGCTGCATGATGGCGACGCGGTGATCATGACGGCCCGGCCCGAAGCCCCGTCCATTGCGCCGCGCCCGGCGCCCTCCTTCGAGGCAGCGAAAGACGCCAGCGAACACCCCCGGCCTTTCGGCGCCGGTGAGCAGTCGGTCTGCTTTGTCTGCGGCCGCAACCGGGCAGAGGGCGAGGGCCTGCGCATCTTCTGCGGGCAGCTCGACGACGGAGAAACCGCCGCCACGGTCTGGACCCCGCACGAGACCTTTGGCGGCGAAGACGGGCTGGTGCGGCCGGAAATCCTCTGGAGCGCGCTCGACTGTCCGGGCGGCTTCTCCCTGCCGGATGTCGACCGCGCGCTTTTGGGTGAGATGAATGCCGAAATCCTAGAGCGCCCGCCTGTCGGCGAGCCACTGATCATCCAGGCCTGGCGCACCGGCGGAAAGGGCCGCAAGCACTTTGCCGGCACCGCGCTCTACCGCCCGGACGGCACGCTGCTCGCCCATGCCGATACGGTCTGGTTTGCCGTGGATACTGAGCAGTTCGAGGCCAATGCCTGAGCCGGCGGCCCCCTTGCAGCGCCCGGCTTGAGGCCATGCGGGCATCGCCCTACCCTCTTTGAAACGCATTGAGGGGACGCCCATGATCAGACCGCTCGCCATCGCCATGGCACTCGCAGGCCTGCCGTTCGCCGCCGCGGCGCAGGCCGCTGAAACGACCTGTCCAGACGATGCCTTCCAGCAGGTCAAAACCCTGCTCGACCGGATCGACGCCTTGCCAGCAGACAGTGGCCCGCCCGAGGCACTGAACGCCGACGTCCAGTCGCTCCATTCGGCCTGTCCCGGCAATATCGAGGTCCAGCTGCGCGTTGCCATGGCGGCCTGGCTGCTCATCGATTTCGAACCGGACAGCGACGGCGTCGCGCGCAAGGCTGTCTTCGCATCAAACGCCCTTCGCAATGTCGAACGCCGCTGGATGGCAGACGATGCGGCCGAAAGCTGGCCCTACGCCAAGGGGACGCCCCCGGAAAAGCGGGCCGAAGCGCAGGCCGAAGCCCGCGCGTCGCAGATCGACCTCGCCAAGCAGATCCTCCAGGGATTTGTCGTGAAAACCATGTTCGAGCGGATGCTTGAGGGCATTTACGATACCGGGTTTGACGGCCCGGACGAGACGGCCTGTCCGTATGCCTCGTCCGATCTACTAGCCGCAGAAGTGGAGACACATTACGAATTCATTGCTCAGCTTGCACAGCAGGTCGACCAGCAAGGCGCCGTCATTCCCAGCCTACCGAATGTCTACCGGCTGAACCTGCTGCGTGACCGCTGTGAGGCGGCCGGCCGCCCGATCGCAGAAGGCGTCGCGGAATACTATGTGCAGCTCGCCGACTTCGCGCAGGCCTATTCTGGCCGCCCCCTGCCAGACGGCTCACCCGCCCCGGATGACCTTCCGGAGCAGCTGGCCAAGGCCGCGCTCAGCCAGCTCGACGCCTATGAGACCCTGCCCGAAGTCCCAAGGTCGGACGCAGAACAGGCAGACGACACCATTGCCGACATAAGACGGCGCGCCAACACCATCCTCGCCGAGGCCGGCTGAGCGCTTGCCCCTATGCAGCGCCTGCCACTTCCGTTAGGGTCAACCATATCCGAGGGGCGCGCATGGCAAGCGCTGAGATCGGGCCGAGGATCATTCAGGGAAAGTGGGAAACGGTTTCCCGTCCGGAATGATCCCATCGCAAAGATGGCCGCCTGAGCACCCTTTGAACCTGATCCGGGATGAACCGGCGTAGGAACGGAGCAAGACTTGGGCGCCAGCGTCACCCTTCCGAATATCCCGGCCGCCGTGAAAGCGGTCTATAACCGCTATCCGAAGCCCGCGCGCATCCAGCTCCTGAAGCTCCGCGACCTCGTCTTCGAGACCGCCGAAACCCTGCCCGAAACCGGCCCCATCACCGAGACACTGAAATGGGGCGAGCCGTCCTACCTGAACAAGGCCGGCACCACGATCCGCCTCGCCTGGTCAGACAAGCGCCCGGATGTCGTCGGCCTCTTCGTCAATTGTCAGACAAGCCTGCTCGACGACTGGCGAGAGCACTATTCCGAAACGCTCGACCTCATCGGCAACCGCGAAATCCGCCTGCCCCTCGGCGCGCCGCTCCCGCTCGAGCCCCTCCGCCACTGCATCGCCATGGCGCTCACCTATAAGAGCCGGAAGGATGAGAAATGACGCTCCAGAAACACCGCTTCGCATGGCTAATGCCGCCTCTGTTGTCGTTGCTCTGCGCCTGTGCAGGCACGAATAGCGATCCGGAAATCCTGCCAGAAGCGCAGGCGCTGGAGCCGGGGACAACCCTGCACTATGTGCGTTCCAATCATGATCTGACCAATCCGAGGGACATCTACGTCCACCTTGTCAGCCCCACAGAGCTCGCCGTTGTGAAGCGGCAGGCGCCGTGCACGGATGCGGCACTCGTAACAGCGACCTTTGATCCCGAGACGGGCGAAGCGCTGACCATGACAGGCGGCCGGCTTGACCGGAATGGCGAACAGGTCGCCCAGGCATTTTTGACGTTCGATCCCGACACGCGGATGATTGAGATCCGCTTCGGCAGCCCTGACGGGACGGAGCCGCAACTGGCGGAGACCGCGCCGCCCGCGCCCTGGCGCATGTATGACTTCGACCTTGCAGAGTTTGCGCTGTTCGGGCCGGCAGGCATGCAGGGAACGGAGGACTTCACCTTCGGCCTTGCATTGGCCTGGCCTGCCGACGATGCCCCGCCATTTCAGATCCTCGGCGACTACAATGCCGAATTTTCTAACTCCCAACTCGGAGACGACGGGCTGGCGAAGTGGAACATGTTCAAAGTGACCGGCGACGGTATCGAGGAGGGCGACCTCTGGCTCGATGCCCGCTCCGGACACGTTGTCCAGGCGTATTTCCAGCGACCCAATCACCCTGGATATGACGACTTCAGCCTACGCCTTGTGGAAACCATGGAGGGCGCACCAGCCTGGACCACGCTTCTCCAATCGCACTGGACGACCTGTCCGGAAGAATCTGACTAACTGAAAGTCCCCCATCATGAACAAGCCCACCCCTCAGTCCGACTTCTCAACCCCGAAAGTCACGACCGGCCCGCTGCCCGCGAGCCGCAAGGTCTACACCCATCCCAAGGCCGATCCGAGCCTCAGCGTCCCGCGCCGGATGATCGACCTGCACCCGTCGGCCAATGAAGAGCCGGTGCCGGTCTACGACACCTCCGGCCCCTACTCCGACCCGTCGGTCACCATCGATGTCGAGAAGGGCCTTGCCCGCCACCGCACCGAATGGGTGCTGGAGCGCGGCGGCGTCGAGGAATATGAAGGCCGCGACGTGCGCCCGGAGGACAATGGCGGGGTTTCCGGCAAGCATCTTGCCCGCGAATTCCCCACGAAACATCGCCCGCTCAAGGCAACGAATTTCGACCCGACCGGCAGTGTCGCGCTCAACCCGAAGCGCACCGACGCCGACCGCGAGGCCAACCGCAAGCCGGTCACCCAGTATGAGTTTGCCACCGCTGGCATCATCACCAAGGAAATGATCTACGTCGCCGAGCGCGAGAATCTCGGCCGTCAGGAAATGCTCGAAAACGCGGAAGCGCAGATCGCCCAGGGCGAGAGCTTCGGCGCCGAGATCCCGCCCTTCATCACGCCGGAATTCGTGCGCGACGAGATCGCCAAAGGCCGCGCCATCATCCCGGCCAATATCAACCATCCGGAGCTTGAGCCGCAGATCATCGGCCGCAACTTCCTCGTCAAGATCAACGCCAATATCGGCAACTCCGCCGTGACGTCCTCAGTGGAAGAAGAAGTCGACAAGATGGTCTGGGCGACGCGCTGGGGCGCCGACAATGTCATGGACCTGTCGACGGGCCGCAACATCCACAACACCCGCGAATGGATCATCCGCAACAGCCCCGTGCCCATCGGTACCGTGCCGATCTACCAGGCGCTGGAAAAAGTGAACGGCGTCGCCGAGGACCTCACCTGGGAGATCTATCGCGACACGCTCATCGAGCAGGCCGAGCAGGGGGTGGACTATTTCACCATCCATGCCGGCGTGCGCCTGGCCTATATCCACCTCACCGCCAAGCGCGTCACGGGCATCGTCTCGCGCGGCGGCTCGATCATGGCCAAATGGATGCTCGCCCACCACACGGAGAGCTTCCTCTACACCCATTTCGAGGACATCTGCGACATCATGCGCGCCTATGATGTCTCCTTCAGCCTCGGCGACGGCCTGCGCCCCGGCTCCATCGCGGACGCCAATGACGCGGCCCAGTTCGCAGAGCTGGAAACCCTCGGCGAGCTCACCAAGATCGCCCACGCCAAGGGCTGCCAGGTGATGATCGAGGGGCCGGGCCACGTCCCGATGCACAAGATCAAGATCAATATGGACAAGCAGCTGCGCGAATGCGGCGGGGCGCCTTTCTACACGCTGGGCCCGCTCACCACCGACATCGCGCCCGGCTATGACCACATCACGAGCGGCATCGGCGCGGCGATGATCGGCTGGTACGGCACGGCCATGCTCTGCTACGTCACGCCGAAGGAGCATCTCGGCCTGCCGGACCGCGACGATGTGAAAGTCGGTGTCATCACCTACAAGCTCGCCGCCCACGCCGCAGACCTCGCCAAGGGCCACCCCGCCGCGCAGATCCGCGACGATGCGCTCTCACGCGCCCGGTTCGAGTTCCGCTGGGAGGACCAGTTCAACCTCTCCCTCGACCCCGAAACCGCCCGCGATTATCACGACCAGACCCTCCCCAAAGAGGCCCACAAGGTCGCCCATTTCTGCTCCATGTGCGGCCCGAAATTCTGCTCCATGAAGATCACGGCGGAAGTGAGGGATTATGCGGCCGGCATGACTGACAATGAGAAGGCAGACCTCGAGCGCCAGGCGAAAGAGGCGGAAGAGGGCATGAAGGCCAAGAGCGCCGAATTCATGGCTCAGGGCGCTGAGATTTATGTGGAGCGGGAGTGATATGCTGATCGCCCACGTTCACAAAACTGGCGAATGTTAGTCCCGTAATTACCATTTTTTAGGCGGGATATTGGACAACTCGGAGAAATCACTTTTAAGTTTCGTCTGGGCCAGTTTGGGGTAAGTTAGTGAAACCGTTCATTAAGTGGGCTGGCGGCAAGCGATGGTTAGTCGGAGAAGCTGGCTTTTCATTGCCTGAGTTCGATGGACGGTACATCGAACCCTTTTTGGGCGGTGGTGCAGTATTTTTTCATACTCTTCCCGATTCTGCGATACTTTCAGACGCAAACTCGCGGCTCATCGAAACCTACAATGCTATAAAGTCAGACTGGCAAAGGGTTTACAGCGCCCTCCAACAGATGCAACGGGATCACAGCAAAGAATATTATTATATTGAAAGAGCGAGGAAGCGCCGAACTCCATATTCTCGTGCAGCGCAATTTCTATACTTAAATCGCACGTGCTGGAATGGACTATACAGAGAAAACTTGAAGGGTGAGTTCAACGTTCCGATTGGAACTAAGTCAAAGGTTATTTTCGAAAACGAAGACTTTTCGGAAATCAGTATTGCTCTACGTGACGCAGAAGTTATTTGCTGTGATTTTGAAGAGACTATCGATAGAGCGGGGCGGGGAGATCTGATATTTGCGGATCCGCCTTATACCGTTGCTCATAACTTGAATGGCTTCGTTAAATACAATCAAAATATTTTTAGTTGGTCGGATCAGGAGCGATTGCGAGACTGCTTGTGCTCAGCTGCTTCGAGAGGCGCTCAAGTGGTCCTGACCAACGCAGACCATGAGTCGATACGAGATCTGTACGATGGAGTTGCCACGTACAAAAAGATGCAACGGGCATCTGTGATTTCTGGATCGTCAGCCGCTCGGCGAACCACCACAGAAGCGATTTTGTTGATGGGTTGAGAGGCGCGCAAACGATGTGGTCTGCTCCCTGAAAAGTGGTCCATTATTTGAGTTAGTTCCGGCTTCAGATATGGAGCTGAGACATGGGCAAGAGATCTACGCCTGAAGAGATTATTGCGAAGCTGCGGGAGGTGGAGGTGCGCCTTGCTCGCGGTGAGACGACGGGTCAGGCCGTGCGTTCGATCGGCGTGACGGAGCAGACCTACTACCGGTGGCGCAAGGAGTATGGCGGGCTGCAGGTTGGCCAGGCCAAGCGGATGAAGGAGATCGAGAAGGAGAATGCGCGGCTTCGCCGGGCGATCTCCGATCTGACCCTCGACAACCAGATCCTTCAGGAAGTCATCAAGGGAAAGTTCTAAGCCCTTCACGCAAACGCGAAGCGGTCGATCATGTGGTTGAGACACTCGGCGCAACCGAGCGCCGGGCCTGCCGTGTGATCGGCCAGCACCGTTCCACTCAGCGCAAGCCGCGCGTGCCGCGTCAGGACGAGGATGTGCTGACAGCAGCCATCATCGCCCTGGCGGAACGGTTCGGCCGGTATGGCTACCGCCGGATCACGGCCCTGCTGAGACGGGATGGCTGGCATGTGAACGAGAAGCGCGTCTATCGCATCTGGCGGCGTGAGGGGCTGAAAGTGCCAATGAAACAACCGAAACGTGGACGCCTCTGGCTGAATGACGGTTCGTGCGTAAGACTTCGGCCAGCGCACAAGGGCCATGTCTGGTCATATGACTTCGTGCAGGACCGCACCCATGACGGCAAGGTGTTCCGCATGCTGTGCGTCATAGATGAGTTCACCCGCGAATGTCTCGCCATCCGCGTCGAACGCAAGCTCAACTCGCGTGATGTGCTCGACACGCTGGGCGAGCTGTTCGTGCATCATGGCCCGCCGGAGCATATCCGCTCCGATAATGGCCCCGAGTTCATCGCCACAGCTCTACGGGACTGGCTGGCACGTATCGGCGTGAAGACGCTCTATATCGAACCGGGAAGCCCATGGGAAAACGGATACTGCGAAAGCTTCAACTCCAAGCTCAGGGACGAGTTGCTGGCGAGGGAGATCTTCTATGATCTCAGGGAGGCCAAAGTCCTGATCGAAACCTGGCGGCGGCACTACAACACCGCGCGCCCACACTCTTCTCTGGGCTACCGGCCACCCGCTCCACAAACCATCTTGCCCGCGGCGTTCATACCGCCTTACTGTGACGAGGTAGCGGCATGAACGCCGCTACGTGGAAACCGCCGGACTAACATTACCGGTGGACCACCCCTGTGGGGCAGAGCA
>NZ_QWFX01000012.1:0-115049 GCF_003576285.1 Henriciella mobilis
TCGCCAGCCGCTCATCCATGATCTTTTCGGCATCCGCGATAATCCGGTCGATCAGCTCCTTGACGGTCGGAATATCGTGGATGAGGCCCTGGATCATGCCGGCGGACCAGATGCCGTCGTCGGCATCGCCCTTCTCCATCGCCGCACGCCCGCGCACACCGGCAACGAGGTGCTGGATATCCTCGAACTTCGCCCCGCCCTTGGCCTCGATGGCAACGACTTCCTCACTCACGGCATTCTTCATCACACGCGCTGTGTTGTGGAGCGTCCGGAAGATGAGCTTGGTGTCGCGCTCGTCATTCTCGACCATCTGCTTCTTGAAGTTCTCATGAATCGGCGCCTCTTTCGTGACGCAGAAACGGGTGCCCATATTGATGCCGTCCGCGCCGAGCGCGAGCGCCGCGACGAGGCCGCGCCCATCGCCAAAGCCACCGGAGGCCAGCATCGGTACTTTCACCTTGTCGGCAGCCGCCGGGATGAGGATCAGGCCGGGAATATCGTCCTCGCCAGGGTGGCCGGCGCACTCGAACCCATCGATGGAGATCGCATCGGCGCCCATGCGTTCGGCCGACAGCGCGTGGCGAACCGCGGTGCATTTATGGATCACCTTGATGCCATGTTCCTTGAAATGGTCGATATGCTCCTGCGGCTTGTAGCCAGCCGTCTCGACGATCTTGATCCCGCCCTCGATGATGGCCTGGCGGTATTCGGCATAGGGCGGCGGCTTGATGGCCGGCAGGATGGTCAGGTTCACGCCGAAGGGCTTGTCGGTCATTTCCTTCGTGCGCGCGATTTCCTTGGCGAGGTCCTCAGGCGTTGGCTGGGTCAGCGCCGTCAGGAAACCGAGACCGCCTGCATTCGCGACGGGTGCGACCATCTCAGCATAGCCGACCCACTGCATGCCCCCCTGAACGATGGGGTGCTCGATACCGAACTCTTCAGTGAAACGCGTCTTGATAGCCATTCCTGTTTTCCTCCTCGGGGGCTGCCCCGTCCTCTTCGGGACAGTGCCACGGTCAATCTGCAGGCGTTGATAGATCAACGAGCGCGGCTTGCGAACCACTGCCCCAGCGGAAGTTTTCTCAACCGCTTTCGAGCTTGGTGAGCGTCTCAGCGCTGATCGACTGGCGGGTGCTGGAATAGCCTTCCCAGGGATCAGCGTTCAGCGCGGCAAGTCGCTGGCCAATCGTCGACAGCGTATAGGCATTCGCCGTCTCGATGCCCGGCAGTTCCATCCAGCTGACAGGTGTGGCAACCGGCGCACCGGGACGCGCCCGCAGGGAAAAGGGGCAGATCGCCGTGGCGCCGCGCTCATTGCGCAGCCAGTCGATGAAGATCCGGCCCTTGCGCCGGGATTTGGAGGCTTCATCGACATAGGTGTCTGGCGCCTTTTCTGTGAGCTGCCGGGCAAGCCCCTTCGCCGCCGCCTTCACCGTCTCCCAGGGCTGCCGGCGCTGCAGCGGCGCAACGACATGGATCCCCTTCCCGCCTGTCAGCAGCGGCCAGGAATCGAGGCCCGCCTTCGCCAGCAGGTCGCGGACCTCGAATGCAGCATCTTTCACAGGATCGAAGCCAAGGCCCTCATCGGGATCGAGATCGATCACCAGCCGGTCTGGACGCTCCAGCTTGTCAGTCCGCGCGCCCCAGATGTGGAATTCGAGCGCACCGATCTGGGCCGCCGCGACCAGCGCTTCGGCCGAGTTGAAGACGAGATAGCTTGCGAGGTCGCCATCCTTCTCCTCGATCTGCGTCTCGCCGATCTCGTCGGGAACGGAGCCTGTGTGGTGCTTCTGGTAGAAGCACTTGCCGCCCGCCCCCGAAGGACAGCGCACAAGGCTCGTTGGCCGGTCGCGGAGGTGGTCCAGCATGCGCGGCGCCATGCCGGCAAGATACTCGGCAACTGCGCGCTTCGTTGCGCCCTGGCCTTCGAACACGACCCGGTCCGGATGACTTATCCGGATACCGAGGATCTCGGTGTCCTCATCGCCAGCGCCGGATTCGGCGTGTTCAGCCACGCTGCAGGCCTCCCTGTCATGCCTGCGCCTATCTCTCGGCAGAGCGGGCGCGCGGTTCAAGTTATTTCTCGGCGGCCGGAAAGTTTGCTTTGCGCTTGCGCCCCCGTGCATGCCCATGGTCTTTACAGGGAAAAGCCTGTCCTGGGAGGAAGATAAAAGATGTCGGATATCAAAGAACTGCTGGTCAACCGGTCGGACTATCGCAAGACGCGCGCGATCGAGCGGCCACAGGAGATACTTGCCCCCCGGCAGATCCGCGTCGCGGTCGAGAAATTCGCCATCACCTCGAACAATGTCAGCTATGCCGTCTCAGGCGATGCCATCGGCTATTGGCGCTTCTTCCCCGCCGAGGAAGGCTGGGGCAAGGTGCCTGTCTGGGGGATCGGCAAGGTGGTGGAGTCGCAGGCCGACAGCATAAAGGTCGGCGAGAAACTCTACGGCTACTTCCCGATGAGCAGTGAGGCGGTCCTGACCGTCGGAAAGGTCAGCGACGACTCCTTCATGGAGGCCTCCCCGCACCGGGCCGACCTCGCCGCGGTCTATAACAATTACCGCCGTCTCGCCGGCGAACCCGAAGCCATACAGGCGCTGGAGGATGAGCGCTGCCTCTACTTCCCGCTCTTCATCACCTCGTATGTCCTTTACGACTATCTCACCGACAATGACTATTTCGGCGCCAAGCAGATCGTGATCGGATCGGTCTCCTCGAAGACTGCCTTTGGCCTGGCCCAGCTGCTTCATGAGGACCGCCCAGACGGCCCGCGCGTCATCGGCTTCACCTCCCCCGGCAACCGGGCCTTCGTCGAAAGCCTCAATTGCTGCGACGACATCCTGCTCTATGGCGAGGAGGCCGCTGTCGATGCGTCGGTGAAGACGGCCTATGTCGACATGTCCGGCAATCGCGAGCTGACCGGAAAGCTGCACAGGCACCTTGGCGACAATATGGTCGAAAGCTGTATGGTCGGCGCAACCCATTGGGAAAAGCGCGGCGTCGCCAAGGACCTGCCGGGCGCCAAGCCGACGTTCTTCTTTGCACCGGCCCAGATCGCCAAGCGCAACAAGGAATGGGGCCCGGGCGTACTTTACAACAAGGCCGGCGAAGCCAGCGCCCGCCTCGCGCGCTCTGCTGCCAGCGAAATCACCGTCGAACGTATCAGCGGCGCGGATGCCATCGCCGACACCTGGCGCGACTTCCTCGACAACAAGGTCGCGCCCAGCCGCGGGATCATGGCCTCTCTCTAAACGGAAGAGCGCGAGGCCGTCGGCCACATCAGCTGTCGCAAGTCATCCGTCCTCTGCAGGCTGGACGGACAGCCACGCGACGTACTGATCCAGCCAGCGTTCGGTCGTCGCGCCCTTGCGCAGCGTGCCGAAGCCGTGGCCGCCACGCTCGTAAAGATGAAATTCGAGTTGTCCTGTGGCGCGGTACCAGGCTTGCGGGAGGGTAAAACCACCTTGCCTGAAGAACGGATCGTCAGATGCGACAGCCAGAAAGAGCGGCGGCTTCGTCACAGCCCGCACCGTATGCGTCAGCGGCGGATAGACGAGCGCTGCCGAAGCGATAGCGACATCCTGCAGTGGCGCCTCCAGCATTCGGATGACGGAGAGCGCGCCCGCGGAAAACCCGATCAGGTTCACTTCGTCCGCCGCACAGCCATAGTCCGGGCAGTGCTGCGACACGTAGGCCATGGCCGCCGCCAGATCCGACACGGCAGGTTCATAGGCTTCGAGGTCTACCGTCCCCATCTGGGACGCACGCTCCGCCACAAGGGCCAGAAAAGCGTCCGCCGCCTCGGGTGTTTCCCGAGTCCGGTATTTCAGGACGAAGGCCACATACCCTTCGGCGGCAAGACGCTCTGCGACGGGAAAGCCCTCATTCTCCACCGAGACGAATGTGTAGCCGCCGCCCGGAACAACGATAACAGCTTTGCCATTAGCCCGTCCGGGACCTGGCAGCACGGGATAGAGTTCCGCAGCGGTGACATTCCGGACGGTGAGCTGATCCAGGAAATTTTCCCATTGCGCCTGATCGCCTGCCACCGCACCGAGCGGAATGGCGGCATGGTCCGGGGCGTCTGCGGGCACAGGCGGGGGCGGCAGCGTCCGGGCCGCACCTTCGGTGTCAGCGTCCGATTGCGCGAGCGCCGGTGAGACTGCCGCAATCATGAAAAGGCCTGCAAGGGCGAGTTTCGTATGTTTTAGTAGCATACTAATTGTCTCCTTCCATGATCGTCGGGACGCCTTCGGCCGGCTTGCAGCTTGCGGCGATATCACTCGCGCGATAGCCATAGCGGACCGCGCGGGCTTCGATGCAGGCGCCTGCTGGCAGGCGGATTCCGGGCGTGTAGATCTGCCAGCCCCCGTCGGCATCGTCCTGCAGGCGCCAGGCAAGCGACGCGCCCTCGGTTTCAGAGGTGAGGATAAGGTCCGCCGGGACCGTGCCGGAAACGCCGATCACGGGCGCGCTGGTGACCGGCTGCTGGCCGCCGGGCCACATCGCCTCGACCATCTCGGCCTCCGGCAAGGCAGATAGATCCGGTGTCCGACCGAGCCAGTCATCGAGCGCACCTTCAAGGCGCAGGCGGACGGCATGCAGCGCGGGCTGGTCCGCGAGGTTGTGCGTTTCCTCGGGATCCGCCTTCAAGTCATAAAGCTCAAGCGGCGCGCGCGGCGTATCGAGATAGCTCGCCTGGAGTTCGCTGAGCGCGCCCGTCTCATGCAGCCGCTCAAACGCCTGCATCGACCGCAGCTCCTCGCGGAAGGCGACAGGTTGCAGCAGCGCCACGTCGGGCATGTAGTTCCGGATCAGCTTGTAGCGTGCATCGCGCACCGCTTTGCTGCGGTCCATCCATTGGTCCATCCGATCGCTGGCGGCAAAGACATAGGTATTGGGCGCATCCCGCCCCGTGCCCAGGAAGGTCCGCCCCTGGAGCCAATCGGGCGCCTGCGCTCCCGCCATCGACAGGATAGTCGGGGCGAGGTCGACAAAACTCACCAGCTCATCGCGCACCTCGCCGGCGCCACGCCTGTCCGGAAACCGGATCATCAGCGGCACGCGGATGCCCGAATCGTAAATCGAGCGCTTTGCCCGCGGAAAGCCATCGCCATGATCGGTGGTGACGATCACGATCGTGTCGTCGGCAAGTCCGGCCCGGTCCAGATCTTCAAGAAGCGTGGCGAGCTTCTGTTCGGTAAAGGCGATATTGTCATACTGAGTCGCGATCTCCTGGCGGACACCAGGCTCGTCCGGCAGCCAGGACGGGACAATCACGTCGGCAGGATCGGTGACTGCCGTCTTGCCGGCGAGCAGTTTTTCGTTTCGTGCCGCAACGGTACGGGCGAGCGGCGTGTCGCGAATCGCCGGGACGGGAAACAGGAAGGATTCATGCGTCGTCACAAGGGTGACCATGCCGAAGAAGGGCTGGCCCGGCCTGCGCCCATCCCAGCTGGCCGTTTCGCGATCGTCGTCCCAGACGGTGAAGGGCGTCCCGAACTGGTAGTCCTTCTTGTTCGAATAGGCCCAGCCGCCATAGCCGGCAAAGGTGTAGTATCCCGCCTGGCGCAGCAATTCCGGGAAGGCCTTCACCTCCGGCGGCGGAACGGCCGCATAGCCAATGTCGAACCCTGACGGCTCGAATTCCGTCCGAAAGGCGTGCGTCCGCATGTGCTGGGCGCCCAGGGTCTGCTGGTGTACACCCGTGATCAGTGAGGCCCGCGACGGCGCGCAGACGCCCGCCGTTGTGAAAGTGTTCGGATAGAGAAGGCTGTCCTGCGCGAAGGCATCGAGGACCGGGGTGGTGGCGACAGGGTCGCCGAATGCGCCGACCTTGAGGCTCATATCCTCGAAGACAACCAGCAGGATGTTTGGACGCCCGCCCTCCGGACCGGCCGTGCCGGGGATCGTCTGGCAGGCCGCGGCGGCCAGCAGCACCAGGGCGGTCAGCAGATTGCGAAGCATTACCGGTCTCCGTTCAGCTTGAGCTGCGCGACGATCGTGCTGTGCCGGTTACCGCGCATTGGATAGAAAGCGATGATCACCGCCGCAGCCGCCATGGCAGCCGCTGGAAGTGCGAAGCTGAGCACCCTCAAGCCGACCAGCGTGTCCGCCGTCTGATCGGCATTGGCGACATAGCCAATCGCCTGGAGGATCAGGCCAACAGCGCCCACAGCGAGGCCGGACGCCGCCTTCTGCGAGAACTGGTAAAGACCGAAGAAGATGCTCTCGTCGCGCACACCTGTCTTCCACTCACCATATTCGACGGTATCGGGCAGCATCGCCCAGAAGGCCACGATGGTCGCCGCCATGCCGATGCCGGCCAGGACAACGAAGCCGAGAAACAGCGGCTTGCTTTCCGGCGCAATCAGGAAGAGCAGGAAAAAGACGACGGCATCGAAGGCGAGGCCGATGGTCAGCACGAGCGACTTCGAGGTTCGCCTGGCAAGCAGCGTCCAGCCGAGGACGGCGGCCGCAGCAGCAATCGTGTAGAGTGTCAGCACCTCCCGCACCATTCCGGCCTCACCGATCACATAATGCGTGTAGTAGATGATCGACTTGGTAAAGACGGTTGTGGCCACGACACTCATCACCACGCTCGCGAACAGTATCCAGAATGCGTGATTGCCCCGCACGGCACGAATCGAGGCCGAGAAATCCAGGCGCTGGATGCCGATATCTGCCCGCTCTCGTACGGAAAAGAAGGTCACGAGGAAGACGGCTTCGGCCAGCAAGGCGTAGATGACCGCCGTCATCATGTAGCCGCGCACCAGGCTGCCACCGCCAAGCTGCTCGGCAAGCCAAGGCGTCAGGAATGCGGTTGCGATGGCACCGAGCGTCGCGAACTGCATCCGGGCGCCAGAAAGGGATGTGCGCGTGTTTCCGCTGGTCGTCATTGCGGCGCTGAGCGAAACATAGGGAACGGCGAATACTGTATAGACCGACCGGAACAGCAGGTGCGTCAGCAGGCAGGCGATCACTGGCTGAGCTGGCCACAGCACGGGCGCTGCAAAGAGCAGCACGAAACTCGCCCCGAGCAAGGGGCCACCGAGCAGAATGTAGGGCCGGTAGCGGCCAAATGGTGAACGGGTGCGCGAGGCGACAGCGCCCATGACTGGATCGGTCACCGCATCCCAGAGCAGCGCGACCATGAACAGCGAACCGGCTATGCCCGGCGCGAGCCCCACGACGTCGGTATAATAGTAGAGGAGGTAAAGATTGAGCCCGGTATAAAACAGGTTGAGACCGAAATCGCCCGCACCATAGCCAATGACGGTGCCGAGCTTCACGCGGTTCATCCCGACCGCGCCGCCTTCTGACGGTTCACGATTCACACTCTACCTCCCTGGTCGTTTCGGGCAGCCTTAACCCAAAACTTCATCCAATTGGAATATTTTTGTGATGATAAAGTGCACAAAGGCAGGTTTCGGGTTAGGTCCTAACACCTGCACCATGCAGATGGGAGACTAGGTAATGGCGGGAAAGACAGCACGCAAACCCCTGCAGGCAAGGGCCGAAGCCACACGCGCCCGGATTCTCGATGTTGCCCGGCATCATTTCGCCGAGCGAGGCTTCGACGCAGCCAATACGCGTGACATCGCCGCCGATGCCGACACCTCGCATGCCATGATCCGCTACCACTTCGGCACCAAGGACAGTCTCTGGCGCGAGGCGGTCGCCGACATGTTCGAACGCCTGCGTGCAGAGCTTGGTTTCGAGAACGGCGCCCCACCGGAGATGGACACAATCGAAGGGTACCGCGAATTCCTTCGCCGCTATATTCATTATTGTGCGAAGCACCCGGAGCACGCGCGCATCATGATCTCCGAATCGGTGCGTGGCGGGCCTCGCCTGCACTGGATGGTGGAGAATTTCATCCAGCCGGGACACGCCGTCTATGCGGGCCCGACCCGCCGGCACATGGAGGCAGGAAATCTCCCCAATGCCTGGCATCCGTCCCTCATTTTCATCATCACATCCATCTGTCAGATGCCCTTCGTTCTCGCTGCCGAAGCCCGCGAACTCTACGGCGTCGACATGCTCTCGCCCCAGGCGATCGAGGCTCATATCGACTCGGTTTTCGCCTTCCTGCTGCGTGACCCGTCCCGGATCCGCGCTGACTGGCCGGCCATTCCTGACTGGTTGAAGTCCTAGAAAAGCCGTCTCCGTCAGACCGCTTGACAGGGCCGTCTTTGCATGGAATCCATCCACTTGGATGAAAAACTGGATGAAGCCAGTTTACCGGGAGGATATTCAATGCTTCATAATCGCCTTGCCATTACGGCTTCCTGCATCGCACTCGGCACCTGTCTGGCCACCCCTGCCTCCGCGCAGGACACCGCCGACGACACCGAGCGAAAACTTGACACCATCATGGTCTCCGCGACCAAGCGGCCAGAAACCCTTCAGGACGTGCCGGTGGCCGTGTCTGCCCGCTCTGGTGAGGACCTGGAAAACTCCGGCGTATCCTCGATCGAGGGCCTCGCGACGCTCGTGCCGTCCCTGACCTTCACGCAGAGCTCGAACGAACTGAACAGCTCAGTGCGTATCCGCGGAGTCGGCACCGAGGTTTTCTCTTCGGGCGTGGAACCGAGCGTGTCATTCGTCGTCGATGACGTCGTGCTTGCCCGCCAGGGCCAGGGCTTCCAGGACCTGGTCGATGTCGAGCGGGTGGAAGTCCTGCGCGGCCCTCAAAGCACCCTGTTCGGCAAGAATGCCTCGGCCGGTGTGATCGCCGTGACGACGCAGGCCCCGACAAACACCCTGTCCGGGAAGATCGATGCAACCGTCGCCGAAGGAGAGGAATATGCGCTTCGCGGCACGGTCTCAGGACCGATCACCGACACCGTCCTGGGCCGCCTGACCGCGTTTACCAAGTCGCAGAAGGGCCATATCGAGAACGTGTCGGACGGCCGCGACCTCAATGGCTATGACAATTGGGGCGTGCGGGGGAAGCTTCTCGTTCAGCCGAGCAATGCGCTCGACCTAACCTTCATTGCTGATTTCCGGGACACCGAGCAGGACTGCTGCGCCTATCAGATCCGCGACACGTCCACCGCGCTCAACCCCGTTGTCGGCGCCACACTGGACGCACTGCTGGACCCTGTCGTGGCCAGTCCTGAAAACAACCAGACCAAGCTGAACGCGCCCGTCTACAACAATTCAGAGCAATGGGGCCTTTCCGGCAAGGCGGAATACCGGTTCGACAACGGCTTTACCTTCACCTCCATCACCGCTTTCCGTGAGTGGGATTTCGAGAACAATATCGATGTCGATGCCCTCGACTTCGAAGACCCGATCGCGGGTGTCATCACCTTCGACCTCAATAGCGGCCAGACGAGTCTTTCGCAGACCTCGCAGGAATTCCGCCTGGCTTCGCCGCAATGGGACAAGTTCGATTATGTTCTCGGCGTCTACCTGTTCCAGCTCGACCTCGACCGCTCCTTTCGCCGCCGCATCGAGGCCCTGACCGGGCTTGGCGTTGTCGGCCAGAGTGGCCAGTTCAATGGCTCGGTCGGCAACCGGAACTATGCGGCTTTTGCCAGCGGTAACTACAGATTCGGCCAGGGCACGACCCTGTTCGGTGGTCTGCGGGTGATTAATGAGACGCTCGACTACCGCGTCTTCCGTGATCCGACAAACACCCTACTTCCGGGCGACTTCCCGCTTGGCGGTTCGGCCGGTACGCCGGCGGACATTGATGGCGATACGTCCGACACCGCGCTTGTGGGCAATATCGGTGTTCGCCAAGAATGGTCCGACAGCGTGATGACCTATCTGCGTTATGCTCGCGGCTATAAGGGTCGCGCCTTCGACGTCATCTTCACTGCGCCGCAGTCGACCGAATATGTCGATGCCGAAGTGTCCGACAGCTATGAGGCCGGCCTGAAAGTCCAGACGCCGAACGGCCGCCTGCAGTTCAACGCCGCCGCCTTCTGGACCGAGTATGACGACTTCCAGGCCCAGGAACGCGACGTGGCTGCCTCCACCATTGTGGTTGCCAATGCCGGCAAGGTCAGCACCAAGGGCATTGAGCTGGACGCCTCGGCCCTTCTGACCGACAACACCCTGCTCCAGGGGGGTATTGCCTATACAGATGCCACCGTGGAGAGCTTTCCGTTTGCCCAGTGCTATCGCGGCCAGACACCGGCCGAGGGCTGCGTCGACGGTGCGCAGGACCTCTCCGGCGAGGAGCTGCCCAACTCGCCGGACTGGCGCTTCACCGCAAGCCTGCGTCAGGACATCCCTCTCGCAAGCATGCCTTTTGACGGCTTCTTCCAGCTCGATGGCAGCTGGCAGAGCGATGTCCAGTTTCAGCTCGACCAGAACCCGAACACGACGCAGGACGGCTATGGCCTCTTGCATCTGAGCGCCGGGATCACGGCCGATGACGGTGGCTGGACCGCCTCTGTCTTCGTGCGCAACCTGCTCGACGAGACCTATGCCTCGAACGTGTTCGCAGATCCTCTTTATGCTGGCGTCATCAGCCAGTATCTGCCCCGCGACTTCGAACGCTATGTCGGCGCAAGGCTCACAGCCTCCTTCTGACACCCCTCTCCCACTGGCCTAAGGGGCCGGTCCTGAACCGGCCCCTCCCTTTTCCAGACGACCGAAAGACCCCGAATGTCCGACGAGACCGGCTGCCAGGACAGCATCTTCCAGAGCATGACCATTGGCGAAATCATTGCCAGGCTCACCCTGGAAGAAAAAGTCGCCATGATGTCCGGGAGCGGGTTCTATAGCATTCATGCTGAATCCAAGAAGTGGGGCGCCAAGCCTTATCCTGCCGGCGGCGCCAATGAGCGCCTAGGCATCGAAGGGCTGAAATTCAGCGATGGTCCGCGAGGCGTGATCGTCGGGCACTCGACCTGCTTTCCCTGCTCCATGGCCCGCGGCGCAACCTTTGACCGTGACCTCGAATGGCGGGTGGGTGAAGCCATGGCGCTGGAAGCGCGGGCACAAGGGGTGAACCTGCTCGGCCAGGTCTGCGTAAATGTGCTGCGTCATCCCGGATGGGGCCGCGCGCAGGAGACCTATGGCGAGGACTCATTCCATCTCGGCGAAATGGGCCGCGCCCTCTCCCAGGGCAGTCAGCATCACAATGTCATCTCGACCGTGAAGCACTTCGCGCTCAACAGTATCGAGAATACGCGCTTCAATCTTGATGTGCATGTCGATGAACGCACACTTCGGGAAATCTACCTGCCGCATTTTCGCAAGATCATCGAATCCGGATGCCTGTCGGTGATGAGCGCCTACAACAAGGTCAATGGCACGTACTGCGGCCAGAACCACTACCTTCTCACCCAGATCCTTCGCAATGAATGGGGTTTTGAAGGCTTTGTGCATTCCGACTGGGTGCTTGGCGTCTACAGCCCTCACGCCGCCGAAGCCGGACTGGATGTGGAAAATCCCGAGCCGGCCTGGTTTGGCGACAACCTCCTTGCCGAAGTAAGAAAGGGCAACATTGCCGAAGTCGCCATCGACACCGCCGTCCGGCGCATCCTGCGCACCCTGAAGCAGGTTACCAAGGCAGACGATCCGCGCCCGTCCTACCCGATGAGCCTGGTCGCCTGCAGCGAGCATACCGGCCTTGCGCGCAAGGTCGCCGAACAGTCGGCCGTGCTCCTGTGGAACCGCGACAGTCTTCCGCTCGACGAAAGGTCGGTGCGGCGGGTCGGCGTGTTCGGAAAGCTCGCAACGCTCGAGAACACTGGCGATCGCGGCTCCTCACGGGTCAATCCGCCCTATGTGGTCACACCGCTGAAGGGCCTGACATCCTTTCTCGGGACCGATCGGGTCACGCTCGCGGGCGACGAGGCGGATCCAATTGCCGCCGGCAAGGCCGCAGACGCCTTTGATGCCGCCATCGTCATTGTCGGCTACACGGCCGTGGAGGAAGGCGAATATATTCCCAGCCACATCAATCTCGGCCAGGAGGATATTCCCGAAAACCTGACCTCCATCCTCGATGGCGCGCGCAAGCGCAGCAACGGCCAGACCATGGGTGGCGACCGCAACGATCTCCGCCTGCCCCCAGCGCAGGTTGACCTCATCAGGCAGGTTGCAGCCGCCAATCCGTGCACCGTCGTCGTCGTCGTGGCAGGCTCGGCCGTGATGGTGGAGGACTGGATGGATGCAGCCCCGGCAGCCATCCAGACTTTTTATGCCGGAATGGAGGGCGGCAACGCGCTCGCCAGCCTTCTCTTCGGAAAGGTCAGTCCCTCGGGACGCCTGCCCTTCACGGTCGCCCGGGATGCCAGTCACTATCCGCCTTTCGACACCAAAGCCCACGATGCCGAATATGGCTACTGGCATGGCTACGCCCTGTTCGACCGTGACGGCAGGGATCCCCGGTTCCCTTTCGGCCACGGCCTGACTTACAGTCAATTCGAATACAGCGGGCTTCGGGCCGGCCGGCGGGAGGATGGCGCGCTGGACGTTGCGGTCACCGTCACCAATACCGGTACGCGGGCAGCCATAGAGACACCACAGCTCTATATTGGCTGGCCGGGCAAGGCTGCGCCGCGCCCGAAGCAGAGCCTGCGCGGTTTCAGCCGCGTGCCGCTTGCGCCCGGTGAAAGTGCCGAAACCGTTTTTACCGTCGAGCCGAGGGACCTTGCCTGGTATGACGCCAGCCAACGAACCTGGCGGATTGAGTCCGGCCTCCACACCATTACCGTCGCCCGGTCGGCGCGCGATCCACGGGCCCTGTCGATGCAGCTGCCATTCGAAAGGGAGTTCAATCTTGGCCTCTAGACTGAGCCTTGTCTCGCTTATCCTGCTCTTCATGGCCGCTGCGTGCGCAAAGCCACCGCTGCCTCATGCCGCCCCGCTCGCGCCGCAGCCCACCATGATGGTACAAACCCAACAAGGCGATGTCATCGGCGGCGCCTCGCCAAACGGCGCACGCACCTGGCTCGGTATTCCTTATGCCAGCCCGCCAGTCGGCCAGCTTCGCTGGCGACCCACCGAACCGCCCATGCCGCGCAGCGAAACACTCAGCGCCCTGCAGCATGCCAGCTGGTGCCCGCAGATTACAAACGGGCTCGACAGTCTGATGGGTATCGAAAAGGGCACGCTGCGCGGCGATGAGGACTGCCTCTATCTCGACATCTACGCGCCTTCCGACGCCAAGGCATCTTCCGCCCTTCCAGTCATGGTCTGGATCCATGGCGGCTCGAATGTCTGGGGGCGGGCCGAGCAGTATGATGCCTCGAAACTCGCGGAAGCCGGCGATGTGGTCGTGGTCGTAGTGCAATATAGACTGGGACCGCTCGGCTGGTTCGCGCATCCGGCGCTGGAAGACGGTATCGCCAATTTTGCCCTGCTGGACCTTGTCCAGGCCCTGCGTTGGACCCGAAACAATATCGCGGCCTTTGGGGGCGATCCGGACGCGGTCACCCTGTTTGGCGAAAGCGCTGGCGCCAACAACGTTCTTGCACTGCTTGCCATGCCAGCAGCCGACGGCCTCTACCGGGCGGCTGTTGCCCAGAGTGGCCTTCCCGCGAGCTTTCCCCTCGACATTGCGAGGGATGGCCGGGGATTGCAAATCGTAGGCGCCATACCGGCTGGCCAGGCCTTTACCGAACACATGGAGCCGGATGCCGCCGCTTTGCGAGCCGCGCCCCTCGAGGCGATTTTCGACGCCTATCGCAGCGGCCGTACGCCGGCGGTCATCCGCGATGACATCACGCTGGCCGATCAGCCGCTGGCCGATGCGATCACGGCCCATCAGGCTGGCCGGAACCTCCCTCTGATCATCGGCTCCAATCGGGATGAAGCGAAATACCTGCTCGCCTTCGACCCGGCCATGACACGGAAGGCGCTCTTTCTGTTCCCTGTCGCGCGCGATGCCGACCACTATGAGGCGGTTTCCCGCTATATGTCAGGTGTCTGGCGCGCCATTGGTGTTTCCGGCTTCGCGCAGCAACTCGCCGAAGCGGGCACTGGGCCCGTGCGGACCTACCGTTTTGACTGGGATGAAGGCGCGCGGGTCGGTCTCAGTGATCTCGGCCAGCTGGTCGGTGCGGCGCACAGCCTTGAGATCCCCTTTGTCTTCGGCCACTTCGAGAACTTCATGGGGCGTCTCGACAAACGCCTGTTCACACGCAGGAATGCAGACGGGCGCATGGCGCTTTCACAGGCAATGATGGCCTGCTGGACCCGGTTCGCAACCGGTGGACCAGACGCGCTCCTCTCCGGGGGCACGTGCCCCGCCTGGCAAGCCATTGATGCCAGCGACCGCCAGGCAACCATGGTGTTTGACACCCCCCAGGCTGGCGGCAGCGGCATGAAAGCGGAGACCGGAAGCATCACCAACCTGATGTCCGAACTTGCCGCTGATCCGGTGCTCGACCAGAACAATCGCCGGTGCGAGCTTGCCGCCAGCCTCACCCGCATGTTCGGACAGCTCCGCCCCGGCCTCGCAGCAGAGCTGACAGCCGAGTGCCCGGAGTGATGCCTTTGAATCAACGCGGGAGTGAACCCCTCACTCCCACTCGATGATGAAAGAACTGAAATTATAGTTTTGAATCAACGCTTTGCAAAAAAACCTGTGGAAAACTACCGTCGCCGATTCCGGCAATATCGTTCCGTAGGCAAATTGAATGATGCACGCATGACGCGTCGTTGCAGTTGCCACGATTCCAGTGCACAGCCTGACCTTAGCCGAATTACGGTGTCGGCTCCAGCTTGCGATCGCATCATGGCCGGACTGCTCTTATCACCGGCTCGACGAATGCCAATCAATGTGTTACATAACCTCGGACAGAAATGCATCTTGTCCGAGAATATGAAACACGCCTCTTCACACCCCGTCACCCAGCAGGACAGGCTCCTCGCCTATCTCCGCGATCACGACATCGCCCGCGCTTTCGAGCTGCGGGAGATCGGCGTCAGCGCCACCGCGATCTCAAGGGCGGTGGAAGCCGGCAACGTGGTCCGGATTGGTCGCGGCCTCTATCAGGCAGCCGATGCGGAAGCAGACCTCAACACCAATCTGGCGGAAGTCGCCAAGCGGGCACCGCGGTCGGTCATCTGCCTTCTCTCCGCACTGGCCTTTCATGGTCTAACAGACCAACTCCCCCGCAAGGTCTGGTTTGCGATTGGCGCGAAGGACTGGGAGCCGTCGATCGCCTATCCGCCCGTGCGCGTCGTCAGGTTCCGCGAGCCCTATTTTTCGGACGGCATCGAGACACACAGGATCGGCGGAACGCAGGTGCGCATCTATTCCGTGCCAAAATCGATTGCAGATGCTTTCCGCAATCCGAAACTGGTCGATCGGTCGGTTGCGATCGAGGCGCTCAAGGCGGCCCTCGATCAACGCAAGGCCACGCCGGCCGTCCTGATGCAGGCCGCTGCGGACTATGGCGCTGCCAGGATCATGCGCCCCTACCTGGAGGCGCTGACCTCGAATGGCTAAGTCACCAACGAACATCGCAGCTTCGGTGCGCCAGCGCCTCCTCAACCTTGCCCGGTCAGAGGGCCGCGACTTCCAGACCCTTCTTGTGGCGTTTGGCCTGGAGCGTCTCATCTACCGTCTTTCCAAATCTCCGCACCGAGACAGATTCGTCCTGAAAGGCGGAATGCTGGTCACCCTCTGGACCACCGATCCCGGCCGCTTCACACGCGACATTGATTTCCTTGCATTCGGTGAAACCAGCGATGCAGCGCTGACCTCCATCTTTGCCGAAATCTTGGCACTCGACACGGGCGACGGTCTTGAGTTCAGCATCGACACCATCACCACGACGGACATCCGCGAAGATCAGGTCTATGGCGGCAAACGTCTCCGCACGGTGGCCCATCTCGGCAAGACAGAAATTCCGATCACCATAGATCTTGGCTTCGGCGACGCCCTGCCCGACCCACACTATGAGATCGAATACGGATCGATCCTCGATTTCGAAGCCGCGCGCATACGCGCCTATTCACCTGCCACGGTGATCGCGGAGAAGTTCCAGGCGGTCGTCGCGCTCGGTCTCATTAACGGCCGCATGAAAGACTTCTACGATCTCTGGGCAATTCCAAGAGCGACCAAGATCGATCCGGCAGACCTGCGCGCAGCCATTGCGGCGACGTTCGATCGCCGAAACACATCTATCCCGACTGAACCACCCCAAGGTCTCTCCGTTGCGTTCGCAGAGCATCCGGCAAAAGCAAGGCAGTGGCTGACTTACGCCGACGGCACGGAACTCAAAGGCGTTCCGCTGGGCACGGTCGTTGCCGATATCTGGACCTATCTGAAGGCCGCCCTTGACATAAACTGAGGTCGACGGCTCAGCGTCGGCTTAACAGATTCCTCTATGTCATCTTCGTGGCCTCCTAAAGCTCCCTTGTGGCTCACGAAGGCTACACTCCACCCGCCCCTCATTGAGCAGACCTTGGTCGCCCATCGGTCGAAGCACGCACTTAATGCAGCGTCACCAAACCGACCTGGCCATCAAACGGGAACCGAAAGGCCTCCGACCAAAGATCGGTCGTCCTGTAGACGCGATCTGCGAATTGTTGTCGCTCATCTGACATCGTCTCGGCCAGTAACCCCATCCAGCACAGCGGTTGAAGCACCTGTGACCAGATCATTCTCGGCATGCGGTCATAGGGCTGTCCGACGTCCGGCGGACCGTAAAGTATTTCCCCAAGCGCGCCGCATGTCACGCCTGGCGCCGCCTCCGTATTCAGCACACCGAGAAACACATCCCAGTTGCCAAGCCTCGGCTCGGGCATCCGGGACGCCGCGGCATGATCGACCTCGAACAGCCAGAACGGCGCTATCAGGTTGAAGAGATCGCCGGGCTGGTCAGCAATGTCCCTGCCCGCCTTGGTGAGCCGACAGGTCAGCTTGTAATGCCGGATCAGCTTGAGTCTCAGCAGAACGAAATGCAGGGCTTCGAGCGGCGGGAAATCGTACTCATTCAGAACCTTGTTGACGAGGAACAGCTTGTCCTCTTCCCAGCCCGGCCAGGCGAACTCGGCAGCCGCCCAGTGAACGAATTTCCTCTGAAACGCCTTGCCCTTCGTCAGGCCGATCGTCTCATGTTCGGCCAGATAGGCCAGAAGCTTCTGAGCCGCGCCAATCATGGGCGCACCGGCAAGTGCAGGCTCATCATTCTTCACGGGCTGGAGCAGAAAAGTCATCGCATATTCATTGTCAGGCTTGTTGCCAAACAGGCTAACGACGAAAGCGCGGGATGCCTATTCGCGGTGTTCAAGGTTCGAGCCCCGAATGTCGCGCCCAACCCGACGCATCGCGCTCTTGCAGAATTTTTCTGCTTCTGAATCAGAGGGTTAGGTGGTCAAGTTTGGCGCGAGTGACGTGCCACGATCCATATTATTTATCCAATATATTCAAACACATACGTGCATGAAAGTCAATTTTTGGTCCTCAGTTCGGTCGGATTTTGGTCCACAGTTTTGCGGACCTCACTAGTTCGACGCGCGGTTAGGCGTCGAACTAGCTGATAGCATAGAATTCCAAGATTAGGAGCCCAAACGAAAAGCCTTGCCTATTTCATAGTCTCAGATCAACCAGTTCTGTGTTTAGGTGGTGTCTCAGTTTGAATCTTCCGCTGCAGCTTGCGGCCGGAAAAGGCCTCAGGATTGCCGTTCGCAATGGGACCGGTGTGAGGCGGATATTCGCCGGAAGGTGCCGGTCACAACTGATTGCCGATTCCGGTCGTTCGATGTTCTGCGGTATCATTGTAAATCGGCGTCAAATTGGGACCCCTGCACCTCTAGCAAAATCAACTGGATATTGCGCCGATCGGCGTCGGTTCACCGCGCTGATTTACATGCATTCATAGAGTGTGACCTGATATCCATTTGGTCCCGCATTTGAATGGAGAGCCTGTCGCAACGGAGACAGACAATGCGCAAAAGCAAATTCACCAGGGAACAGATCATCGCGACCCTGGCTGAAGAGGAAAGAGGCATGGCAGCCGCAGACGCGTGCCAGCGTCATGGTGTCAGCTCGGCTAACTTCTATATCTATGGACGGCTCTCCCGGTGCAAGCGATTTGAGTCCTGATCGAACGGGTGTTGGATGCCAACATCTACTGGCAACGCCCCGCAACGTGACAGCATCGCCTGGTGCCCAGACACATGCCCTTGCGCTTCTCCACCATCCGGACATGCTTGCGCCGGGCGGCATGGCGAAGGGCCTGGACGACCTTGAAGACGACCGAATTGCGCAGCGTGGTATCCGTCGCGTCAAGTCGGCGCTCGATCATCACCCGCTCAGCGAGATCCCGGGTTGTGAGTTCGCCATCGACCTCAAGATGGCGCACACAGATATCGGTGAACAGCCGGATCGACGCATTTATATGAGCCAGGTCTTGCTTCGCCTGCGCGATCTGAGCCTGGTACGCCGTGATCCGCCCGTGGATCTCGGCGCGCTTGTCCTTCACGCACACCTTGGGTGTGCCTGCGCCTCCCAAAGGGAGAGAATGCTTCTGAGCGCAGTTAAAAAAGCTAATGGCTGATCGAGCATCAAATGGTGGCGCGCCTCAGGTACGGCGATTATCGGAATGTCACCGCCCCCTAGCTCGCGGATGTAGTCAGCCGAGTCCCTGGTGAAGAGCTGACTCTTTCCGCCATGAACGATGATCTTGCGGCCCGGCGCATTCACGAGTCGATGGCCGATTGTGAGCCATTCGTCGGACTTATTGCTTCGTCGGAATACCTCGGGTGAGAACTTCCATGTCCAACCGTCTCCGTCGCGTCGCATTGAATGATACGCCATGTAATCTAGGAGGAACGGCTCGCCGACTGGCTGGGGCGGAGAAAGGACGTATCTTTTGCGCGCCTCTTCATAGCTCGCATAGAGCCGGTTGGGCTTGTCAGGATCACCTGATCCCGGGCTTGAGCGGCGATGGTTCCAGTATTGATCGAGGAGCTCGGCTCGCATGACCATCAGATCGCAAATCACGACGCCGGAGAAAGCATCGGGCGACAGGGTCACGGCTGTCAGCGCTGCGCCCGCGCCGAAACTGTGCGCGATGATGGTGGGTTTGTGGCCATCTGTAAACAGATCGAGTGCCTCGGCAATCTCACCAAACTCGCGCCCCCTAGCCGCGGGATCGGCTTGCCCGCGCATCTCCGTGTCGCCCATGCCGGCGAGATCGAACGCCACCACGTCGTAATCTTCTGCGAGAAACGGAGCGATGAAGGCAAAGCAACGGGCGTGGGAGAGAAAGCCATGTGTCATAAGCACTTTCGGCTTTTTCCGGTCGCCCCAGCGGAAGTAGTGCGTCCTGGCACCGTCGATCTCAACATAACCTTCTTCGCGCGGCACCTTGAGGGCCGACACAAACCATTCCGGCAGATGCGAACCATCGCCGGCCCAGACAGGGTCGATGTCGTCGGGAAAATCTCCAATCTTGGACAATACGTTCATTTCGTTAAGTGTTCCTTGCTAGTGGGTTTGTCGATCACGAAGCCGCGGTACCCCACATTCGCTACATCTTCGCAGCGTGCGACATAGCCAGACACGCTTGGAAAATTGATCAGTTGACGCGCCTTGCCCGGGATGTTTGCGCCCATGTACCAAGAATCCGCTTCGGGAAAGAGTGTCATCGCGCCTGCTTGGGCAACCATTTCGGTCCAGCCCGTTTCAGCTGCCGGATCGGCTTCGAAAAGATCGACACCATTTTCCCGCATCCAGACCAGAAAGTCGCAGATCCAGTCACCCTGTATCTCTGCGCTGGTCGGGCCGTTTGAGAAACCCGACGGGCTGAGTGGCCCGTATGCGAACAGCATATTGGGAAAGCCAGACACCGCCATTCCCAGATAGGCGCGTACTCTGTCTTCCCACGCATGGGACAGTGATAGGCTGTTCGTCCCCCTGATGTTCATATCGATCAGCCCGCCGCGCCCGGCATCGAAGCCGGTGGCGAAAACGATGAGGTCGCATTCCATCTCGCCGTCTTCGGTCGCAATAGCGTGCGGTCCGATCCGGATGATCGGAGTCGCCTTGAGATCGACTAGCGCGACATTGTCTTGCGCGAAAATTTCGTAATATCCCTGTTCAAGCGATGGCCGCTTCGTACCGAATGGATGCGGCGGTTCGGATGGGGCGAGTTTCTCGGCCAGATTGGGATCGGCGATCCTTGCGCGAACCTTGTCGCGCCAGAAATCGTAGGCGTGCCGGTTGGCTTCGCGGTTGGTAAGCAAGTCAGCGAAGTTGTGATACCAGAACCTGAGGCCGCCCTGTTGCCACAGATCTTCAAAGTGCGCGGTGCGCGCTTTCTCGTCAACTTCGAGCGCCGATACGTCTAGCGATTGGCATTCGAATCCTCCGCTCGTCTGCTTGCGCGTTTCGAAGATCGCGGCATAGCCCTTCTTGTCCCGTTCCTGGTCTTCTGCCGAAAGCTTCTTCTGCTGCATAGGCAGCGCCAGGATTGGTGTTCTTTGAAAGAGGGTCAG
Organism: Henriciella mobilis; assembly: GCF_003576285.1. NCBI lineage: Bacteria > Pseudomonadati > Pseudomonadota > Alphaproteobacteria > Hyphomonadales > Hyphomonadaceae > Henriciella > Henriciella mobilis. The sequence goes on from NZ_QWFX01000012.1 coordinate 20,434, forward strand.
CTTCGATGCGGATTTGGCAGCTTCTTGCGCGACCTGCACACCACTTGCACCGGTGCCGATCAAGGCAACCTTACGTCCGCTGAGATCGACACCCTGCTGCGGCCAGCGCGCCGTGTGAAACCATTGGCCTTCGAAATCCTCAAGGCCGGGAAAATTGGGGACATACGGCTTTGATGCGAAACCAAGAGCGGGCAACAGGAACCGTGTCGAAACAGTTTTGTCGCTGTCGAGTTGCAGACGCCATTGCTTCGTCTCCTTCTCATAGTGCGCGCCTTTGACCCCAGACCCCATGCGCATCATGGGCCAAAGGTCGAGCGTATCGCAAACATGCCGGAAATACGCTCTGAGCTCTTCCCAACCGGGAAATCGCTCGCTCCAGGCCCATGATTTCCACACTTCAGGTATAGAGTACTCGTAAAGCGGAACCTGTGAATCCACTCGTGCGCCTGGATAGCAATTCCAGTACCAGATGCCGCCGGGCTGGGCCGCAGCATCCACCAGCAACACGTTGAATCCAGCGTCACGCAACTTGTGGAGCAGGTATATCCCGCTGAAGCCGGCACCGACGATTACAACGTCGTAATCAGGAGACTCCCGCTGGCTCACGGTGCGACCGTCAAACGTTCGGCGATTGCTTTCGCCGTTGCATAGTCGGCCTTGCCGTTGGATGCACGCAGGGGTTTTTCCGTCGGATATATGGCCTTGGGCGTTTTGTATCCTGCCAGCTGATCGCGCACATGGTCCTTGACAGCTTGCTCGTCGAACGGGACGTCGTGGTTGAGGTGGACGACGGCCGTGACGGCCTGGCCCCATTTTTCATCCGTTACACCTACGACCAACGCTTCACCGATGGCGGGATGGGTCTTGAGCACTTCCTCGACTTCTTCTGGATATACCTTCTCGCCAGCAGTGTTGATGCATACGCTGCCGCGGCCTAGCAGGGTAAGGCTTCCATCGGCCTCTACCCGGCACCAGTCACCCGGAATCGAATAACGCACGCCATCGATTGTGCGGAATGTCTTGGCGGATTTTTCGGGATCTTTGTAATATCCCACGGGGATGGCCCCCTTGCGGGCGATAAAGCCAGGCACGCCGCTTCCTGGTTCGACTTTCTGATCGTTTTCGTCGAAGACATCGCAGAATTCGCCAATCCCGAATTTCGCGGTGTTCGTACCGCCCTGTGCAGTCGTGACGGAGAGGCCGAAGCCGAGCCCTTCGGAGGCGCCGAAACTATCCATCAGCACGACCTGGGGAATGTGCTTGCATAGACCGGCCTTAATCTCCTTGCTCCACATCACGCCGGACGAGATGATGGAGACGAGGCTCCTGGTATCCCAGCGGCCCGCGTTTTCTTCGAGCGCGCGAAGCATTGGCTTAGCAAAGGCGTCGCCCACAATTGCGATGCTTTCCACCTGGTGCTTTTCGACCGTATCCCACAATTCTGAAGCTTCGAAGGAAGGGGCCGTCAGCGTGACGATCGCGCCGCCCGACATGAGCGCACCTATCGCGGTGATGAAGCCCGTCCCGTGCATGAGCGGGCAGGCGGAGAGAGTGCGCCTGCCGGGCCCCTCTTTCTCGATCAGCGCAACATTTTCTTCCAGCGTCCGCGGAACCGGGCCCAGTAACTTCTGTGCGTCCAGCTGGGCCTTGCGCATGTCGTCGTGCCGCCACATCACGCCTTTCGGCATCCCGGTCGTGCCGCCGGTATAGATGAAGAGCAAATCGTCGGGTGAGCGTTCGATGCCGAGCGCCGATCCGTCCCCTTTTCCCGCCAGCGTCTCATAGGGACTCGCAAAAGACGCGATTTCGGAAGAGTCGCCAATTTCGACGAAAGTGTGAACCTTCTCGAGCCTATCCTTGAGTTCGACGATGCATTCGCGAAACTCCGAACTGTAAACAATCACTTCGCTGTCAGAATCTTGGAAAATGTAGAAAACTTCTTCGGCGCGATAGCGGTAATTGATGTTCACATGGGTCAAGCGCCCCTTAAAACAAGTCGCCATCAGCTCGCCATATTCGGGGCGGTTGCGCATGTAGAAGGCCACCTTGGCACCATCGCACGCTCCGCGTTGACGCAACGCGCGCGCGATATTATTCGAGCGCGCGGACATTTCGGGCCAAGTGACGATCCGGTCGCCGTGTATCAGCGCCGGAGCGTCCTGAGGCATGGCGGGCTCGACAGCGTCGAGAATGTCACCGAGGTTCCAGTCGATCATGTTCCCTCTCCCTGCCGGACGGGGCAGCCAGTCTCGGACGCCCCCTCAACGAGTGTGTTACGCGGCCTTGATCCAGCCTTGCAGTGCTGCCGCCTCGGCCCGCACCGTTTCGGGTCCGCCAAGCACCTGCCGGTCGAATCCAATGCGTTTGAACCAGTAGTGGAGACCGATCAGGTCCGTGAATCCCATCCCGCCATGCACTTCGGTGGAAGTGCGGGCGACAAAGCGATGGACTTCGCCGGTGTGTGATTTCGCGTGGCAGGCGACGAGCGATGCCTCTGTCGGAACTGCGTCAAAGGCGTGGGCGGCGTACCAGACGAGCGAATGGCACGGTTCATGCCGCGCGGCCATCTCGGCGCACATGTGCTTTACGGCCTGGAAACTGCCGATAAGGCGACCAAACTGTTCGCGCTGGCCAGCATAATCGACAGCCTTTTCGATCATGGCCTGACCTGCGCCAAGACTGTCGGCGGCGAGGATCACACGCCCCGCAGCGCGCAGCCGGCCCACTGCAGCTCCCCCATCATCAGCCAGTGGTTCCGCTTCGGCCCCGTCAAACCGCAACTCCCCGACGCTGCGGGTCCGATCGATGGTCGTCAGCGCGATAGCCTTCAGGCCCGACGCCTTGGCACCGACAAGGTGCAGCCTGCCGCCGGAATCGGCGACGATGAAGGCATCGGCTCCTTCGAAATCGAGTGCGAACAGGGCGGTGCCGTTGAGCTTCCCGGCAGCAAAGGAAACCCCCGCGCCGTCGCGCACCTCGATTGTCTCGGAAATCGCGACACCAATACGCGCCTCGCCGCTCACGATCTTTGGCAGCCAGTGGGCCTTTTGCTCCTTGCTGCCTGCCTCGCTCAGCGCGATAGGCGTCAGAACATGACTGGCGAGAAAAGGTACTGGCGCGACCGCATAGGCGAGCTGTTCCGCAACTATGGCAGCGTCGAGAAGGGTCATGCCGAGGCCGCCATGCTCTTCCGGTACCAGCATCCCGGGAATTCCCAGGTCCTGGACGGCGCGGAGCACCTTGTCGCTAAGCGGATTGTCACGCTCGGTACATTCGCGGACATGATCGAGCGGGCAGGTATCCGCAAGACACCGCGCAACGGCATCGCGCAGCATCTGCTGGTCCTGAGAAAGTCCGAAATCCATTAGGCTGATCCCTGTTTGTGACGCGGCATGTCTGCGGTTGCTTTCGCCGCATCCGAAATCTTCGCCAGCTTCGGTTCGCGCGGCATTTCGAGGCCACGTTCAGCGATGATGTTCTTCTGGATCTGGGCGGTGCCGCCGCCGATGATGAGACCGAGCTGGAACATATAGTTCCATTGCCACGCCCCCCCTTCCCGCTCACGCGGGCTGTGGTGATAGAGAATGCCCAGTTCGCCCATGGCGTCGATTGCCAGCGCGGATATCTGGTGAGCGAGTTCGCAGCTTTGCAACTTGACGATCAGTTTCGCCATGCCGCCCGGCTCACCCCTGAGGCTGTTCGAAAGGATCCGCATCCCATTGTATTTCATCGCCGCCACTTCGGCCTGCAGTGCCACCAGCCGGTCGCGCAGTACCGGATTGTCGATCGCGCGACCCTGGCCCAAACGCTCTTCCTGCATCAGCGCGATCAGTGCCTCCAGCCGGTTTTCAAGCGCGTCGGGATCGCCCAGCATTCCGCGCTCATGGCCAAGAGTTGCGTTCGCCACGAACCAGCCCTGGCCCCGCTGGCCGACGATCTGATGCATGGGGACCCGGACATCGGTAAAGAACACTTCGTTGAATTCGGCATGACCGGTCATCGTCTTCAAGGGGCGAACCTCGATGCCCGGCGTGTCCATCGAAAAGATCAGGTAGGAAATGCCGCCATGCTTGGGCGCGTCAGGTTCGGTCCTGACCAAGCAGAAGATCATGTCGGCCTGCTTGGCGGTGCTGGTCCAAATCTTCTGGCCATTGACAACAAATTCGTCGTTCTCGATGTGCGCGCTGGTCTTGAGATTGGCGAGGTCCGACCCGGCACCGGGTTCGGAATAGCCCTGGCACCAGACAACATCGCCTTTCAACGTGGGTTCGATCCAGCGCCGTTTCTGTTCCTCGGTGCCGAGTTCGAGCAGAGTCGGCACGAACATCGAGATTCCCTGATTGGAAAGTCCGCCCGGCACCCTGGCCCGCGCAAATTCCTCTGCGATGATGCGCGATTGGAGAATGTCCGGCTCCGCTCCATAGCCGCCATACGCCTGCGGGATCGTTCGAGCGGTATACCCATGCTCGATCAACAGCTTCTGCCATTCGACCGCCTTGGACGAAGGTCGGGCCGCCCGGTCAGAAGAAGGCGGAGCAAGATGGCTGTGCGCTTCGATAAAGGCCCGCACCTGCTTGCGGAAGACATCGTATTCGGGTCCATATTCGAGATCCATGGCGCTTCTAACTTTCACTCAGGCGGAAAACAGGAAGGCGGAAGTCCTCACCGATCAGTTCGAACTCCACGACCACCGGAAGGTCGAGCGCAAGACGCTCGTGATCGCAACCAACCAGCCGCGTGGCCATGCGCACCCCCTCTTCCAATTCAACCACCGCAGCCACGAAGGGGATGTCGGCGGCAAAAGCCGGGTGGAGGGCCTGGTGGGTTACGGTCCAGGAAAACAACGTGCCCCTGCCGCTGCTGCGTTCCCAGGAAAATTCCGGCGAGCCGCACTTTGCGCACATATAGCGCGGCAAGTGGCGGAAGCTGCCGCAATAGCCGCAGCGCTGGAAATAGAGATGGCCGTCCTGGCACCTCTTCCAGAATTCCTGCTCAACCGGGTCTTGTGGGCGCGGTCGCGGCTTGGGTGGCACCATCTGCGCGGAAGGCCGCATTTTGGGGGGCAGATCGCTTTCGCTGCTCATGCAAACCTCCTGAGAATGGCGATGCTGCCGTCGCCTAGGTCGCCCCAACCGGTCACGAGGCCGGTCTGGGCTCCCGGCACCTGGCGCTCGCCGCAGTCGTGACGAAGCTGACGCACTGCCTCGACCACGTGGTTGAGGCCCCAGACATGCGCCTCACTGAGCAAGCCGCCATGGGTGTTGATCGGAAAGCGGCCACCCAGCTCAATCTGGCCGTTGGCGACGAATTCGGCCTGTCCGCCTGGTTCGCAATACCCCATCGCTTCCAGTTGCAGCAAGACGACATAGGTAAAGCAATCGTAGATCTGCAGGAAATCCATGTCCTCGCGCTTGACGCCAGCCATATCGAAAGCGCGCGGGGCGGCATAGCTAAGGCCGATCTTGAAGGGATCGGGCCGCGACGGGATGTCGTCGGCGGGATAGGGGTGGCCTTCCGCGGCACCGGCGATGCTGACGGGCACATGGGGCATATCCCTGGCCCGATCCATTCGCGATATGACAACCGCGCAGGCCCCATCGGTTTCAAGGCAGCAATCGTAAAGGCGGAAGGGCTCGGATATCCAGCGCGCTGAATGATAGGTTTCCGCGTCGAGTGCGCGCCCATAGGTAAAGGCGCGCGGATTCAACTGCGCGTGACGACGGCAGGCCAGCGCGACGGCCGCCATCGCATCCGCACCCACGCCGTAAAGTTTCGAGTGGCGGGTCGCCAGCCAAGCATACATCTGCACCGGCAGGAACACACCATAGGGGATGTAATAGCCCTGGATGGTATTGGTCAGCGTGTTCATGTTCATCGCCCGAGTGGGCGGGGCACCCGGCTTGGACCTGAGGGCGGAATAGCCGTTCCAACCGAGCGTGACCAACACGTGATCGCAAAGCCCGCTGGCAATCGCCATCGCAGCGTTCTGCAGCGCCGTCGTCGGGCTGGCGCCACCCATGTGAACGGTGGCCGCATAACGCAGCACATCAATGCCGAGATTGGCGGCCATTTCCTCCGAGGTAGTATAAATCGGCGGCGGCACCATGCCGTCGATATCGGAAGGTTTCAGGCCGGCATCCGCGATGGCGCGGCGCGAGGCTTCCAGCATCATGTCCACTGCAGTCCGTTCGGTGCCCTTCACGAATACGGTTTCGCCCACACCCGTTATGGCGGCCTTGTCGGCAAAGGATAAGGTCTGTGAAGCGCTCATACCGCGTCCCCGTCTTGCCGGAATTCAGGAATAAAATCTGGTGTCAGCCAGCGCCCTTTCGGCCCCGTCGACAAGATCGCGCATGACCTCTGCCGCTGGACGGATCGAATGGATCAGACCGATTCCCTGCCCCGCGAAGCCGGGCATGATATCCTTGCGCTGAGCCTTGATGCCCGAAGCCATGACCGGCCCTGAAATCATCGACTGGTAAGGCATGGGAAGCGGTTCCTTGCCCGCCGCAACCCAGGCATCGGCCCATTTGTTGCGGATCATGCGCGCGGGCTTGCCGGTCATCGAGCGGCTGACGATGGTATCTGCATCGCCGCTTTCGGTGATTGCTTCCTTCTGGAACCGTTCGATGCCGGCTTCTTCGGTTGCCAGGAACGCCGTGCCGACCCACGCGCCCACAGCGCCCAGTATCATCGCCGCAGCGACTCCGCGGCCATCGGAAATTCCACCCGCTCCGATCACCGGAACCCGGTCCCCCACCGCATCGACCACTTGCGGAATCAGCGAGAAGGTTCCGATCGGGGAGTTGTGTCCGCCGCCATCGTGACCTTGCGCAACAATCATGTCGATACCGGAATCGACCACCTGTTGGGCATGTTTGACCTTGCCGATCACCGCCATGACCTTGGTGCCATTCGAATGAAGGCGGTCCATCCACGGTCCGGGATTGCCGAGGCCGGCGGCATAGACTGGCACCTTTTCCTCGATTACAACTTCCATCTGCGCCTCGAAAAACTCCCGCGAGAACAGCTGCGGCCCGCCCTTGCCCATTTCCGGCGCGCCAGCCGCGCGCATGGCCATTGCGGCATCCACTTCGGGCAGATCCTCGCGTTCCATGAAATCGCGGGTGAACTGCTGGTATTCGCCAAGCAATGCCATCGGGTTTTCGGGCACGGCGCCGCTTTGCGGGGCCGAACCGCGCCTGACGGAGGCAGGCAGAAGGGTATCGACCCCAAACGGTTTGTCGGTCAGCTCGCGGGTCTGGCGGATCCAGCTACGCAACTGGTCCGGCGAGCAGGCCGCAGCGCCAAGAACGCCAAGCCCCCCCGCATTAGATACTGCAGCCGCGAGCGCGGGGATACTGGCCCCGCCCATCCCGGCCAGAAGGATCGGGTACTCGATCCCGAGAATTTCGCAAATGTGGCTCTTGAGTGCCATCGTGTTACCTTCTCCAAATTGCGCCATCCACGGGCGCCTGTTATTTTACGTCTGCCCCCACTTGACCTTCTGGGACACAAGCTCAGGGCTTCTTTCTGCGAGATAGGAGGCGGAGCCCGCCACGAGACGAGCCATCGACTGCCGCGCTCCTTCGGCATCGCCCTTGCGCACAGCTTCAAGGACGCGGCGCAAGAAGCGCAACTGGACCGCACGCTCTTGCGCCGAATACCCCAGCGAGAGCGAAAATTTGCGGGTAAGCATGTGCAACGCGGAAGTCAGAAGGCCGAAAAGCGGATTACCGCTGGCCCAGCCGAGCATATCGTGAAAACGGCGATTCAGTTCCTCGAACTGGCTGCTGGCTTCGTTGCGCTCCAGCTCTTTGAGGCAATCGGCAAGTGCGCTCAGATCACCCGTGGTCGCGCGCTGGGCGGCATAGGCTGCAACATTCGGAGCTATGGCTTCGCGCAGTTCGAGCAGGCCCCTGAGGTCTGCTTCCATGAATTGCAGGATGAGAGAAAGATTATTCGCAAAATCACCGGCCTGCGGGCGGGCGACCACCGGGCCGCCACTACGGCCCAGTTGAAGATGGATTACGCCCTGAAGCTCAAGGAAGCGGAGCGCTTCGCGCAAAGTCGCTCGAGCGACATCGTATCGCGCAAGCATTTCGTCCTCGCGCGCCAACCTGTCGCCCGCAACATGCGCCCCGGCTTCGATATCGCGTACGATGTCATGCGCAAGCGTGAGCGCGCGCTTGGCTTTCCTGGAATCATCGACCTTCGGTTGCATCTCCGGGAATCGCTCCTCTGATAAATCCTTATAAGGGTTTATCGGCGGATATGTCTAGAGCTTTCCTAAACAGTTCACAGTTTGACCGAATCTTGCAATAATCCTTATAAGCTTTATTGACCACGGCCTGCAAATTCCCTAACGATCCCCAAACGAGGTGAGTCTGCTTGCTGGGTATGGAGGACAAGACATGAGCATCGACACGATGGAGCTGGATACTGCCGAAAAAATCGCGGCCATGCCGATCGACGAAATCGATGTCTCTCGGCCGAGCCTTTTTCAGCAGGACACGATCGGCCTGTTCTTCGACCGGCTGCGCAAGGAGGAGCCAGTCCATTACTGCCGTGAAAGCCATGTCGGACCCTTCTGGTCGATCACCAAATTCGACGACATCATGGCCGTCGATACCAACCACAAAGTCTTTTCATCGGAGGCAAAGCTCGGCGGTATCGCCATCCAGGACATGCATAGTGTGGAAGGTGCGCTCGAACTTGAAATGTTCATCGCCATGGATCCTCCAAAGCACGACCAGCAACGCAAGGCCGTCACCCCCGCTGTGGCACCGTCCAACTTGCTGTTGCTCGAACCGACAATCCGCGAACGAGCGTGTCAGATTCTCGATGATCTACCGATCGGCGAGGAATTTGATTGGGTTGACAAGGTCTCGATCGAATTGACCACGATGACCCTTGCTACCCTGTTCGATTTTCCGTGGGAAGAACGCCGCAAGCTCACCCGCTGGTCTGATGTCACAACCGCTGCTCCTGAAACCGGCATCGTCGCATCGTACGAAGCGAGGCGCGAAGAGCTCATCGAGTGCGCGATGTATTTCAAGGGCCTGTGGGATCAGCGCGTCAATGAGCCGCCGAGGAACGACCTGATTTCCATGATGGCGCATGCCCCGGCGACAAAGGATATGCCTTTCCTCGAATTTCTGGGTAACCTCCTGCTGCTGATCGTGGGCGGCAACGACACCACGCGCAATTCAATCAGCGGCGGTGTGCTCGCCCTCAATCAGAACCCCGACGAATATCGCAAACTGAATGACGACCCATCGTTGATCACCAGCATGGTGCCGGAAATCATCCGCTGGCAGACGCCGCTGACTCACATGCGCCGCACCGCGCTTCAGGAATGGGAGATCGGCGGCAAACAGATCAAGAAGGGCGACAAGGTCGTGATGTGGTACCTGTCGGGCAACCGCGACGACACGGTTATCGACCAGGCCGACCGGTTCATCATTGACCGCAAGAATCCGCGCCATCACCTGTCATTCGGCTATGGCATCCATCGCTGCATGGGCAACAGGCTGGCAGAACTGCAGTTGCGGATCATCTGGGAAGAGATTCACAAGCGCTTCGCCAAGGTCGAAGTGACCGGCCAACCCGAGCGCCTGTATTCAACCCTTGTGCGTGGGATCACCAAGCTGCCGGTGCGGCTGCACGCCCGCTGATTTACCAAAGCAGAAATACGGAGTTTATGATGGTCAAAGTGACGTTCGTATCCAGCGATGGAACGCGGCGGGAAGTCGAAATTGCTGAGGGCGAAACAGCGCGCGAAGCGGCGCTTTTCAACGGCGTGCCGGGCATCGACGGCGATTGCGGCGGGGCCTGCGCCTGTGCGACCTGTCATGTCCATGTCGACCCGACCTGGATCGACAAGGTGGGTCGTCTGAAGGAAGGCGAAGCGGAGGCCGAACTCCTGCAATTTGCAGAAGGGGCCAGCGAATACAGTCGCCTCGCCTGCCAGATACCCATGGAAGCTGCGATGGAAGGTTTGGTTTTGCACGTTCCTGCGCAGCAGTACTGACCAGCCAGAGCGCGGCCTTGTCGTCCGAGTGGGGTGCCACGAATTTGATTTTTGAACGGAGGTTTCCGTGCCAACACAACTAGAATCCGATGTCCAGACGAGCGAAGACGCGTTTCGCACCGAAGTGCGGCAATTCCTCGCCACCAATTTCCCTGACGAACTCAAGGGCACGGGCAATATGATGGCCGGGCTCGACGGTCCGACCGACGAGAACCCTGTCCAGAAGAAATGGCGAGAAGCCGTGGGCGGGCGTGGTTGGGGCACGCCAACCTGGCCCAAGGAATATGGCGGGGGCGGACTGACCAAAGGCCAGGCCAGGATCATCGAGCATGAGTTCGCCAAGGTCGGCGCCTACAATCCGATCGGCGGAATGGGTGTGATGATGTTCGGCCCGACCTTGCTCGAATACGGCGACGAAAGGCAGAAGCTGGAGCATATCCCGCCAATCTGCCGTGGCGAAATTCGCTGGTGCCAGGGCTACTCGGAGCCGAATGCCGGATCAGACCTCGCAAACCTGCAGACCTTCGCGGTCGACAAGGGCGATCACTACCTCATTAACGGCCAGAAGACCTGGACCAGCGGTGGCCAGTGGGCTGACAAGTGCTTTGCCATCGTCCGCACCGACCGGTCAGACAAACACAAAGGTATCAGCTTCATGCTGATCGACATGGACGCACCCGGCGTTGAAGTCCGCCCGATCACAATGATCAGCGGAACCAGCCCGTTCTGCGAGACCTTCTTCACCGATGTGAAGGTGCCGAAGGAAAATCTCGTGGGCAAGGAAGGCCAGGGCTGGACTATCGGCAAGCGCCTGCTTCAGCACGAGCGCACGAACATTTCGGGCGGAGGGCGCCTCGCCGGCATGATGGGCCAGAGCCTTGGCGATATCGCCAAGAAATACTGCGAAACCGGCGGTGATGGCGCGCTCGTCAACAAGGTCCTGCGCGACAAGATCGCCGATCTTGAGATCCGCTGGAACAGCTTCCTGCTCACCGCGCGTCGTGCGGTCGAGGAAAGCAAAGCGCAAGGCGGCGTTTCAGAGATCAGTTCGGTTCTGAAAAAGGTCGGCACCAAGTTGGCCCAGGACCGCAGCGAGTTGCTGATCGAAATCCGCGGCTTTCAGGGCCTCGGCTGGGAAGGCGACGAGTTTGGCAATGACGAACTTGAGGATGTGCGCGGCTGGCTCTTCGGCAAGGCAGCGACGATCTATGGCGGTTCGACCGAAGTCCAGAACAACATCATTGCCAAGCGGGTGCTTGGCATGCTCGACCACCAGTAAGCGAGGGTAGCAAGGACAATGGCAGTTCTCAGCGAAGAACAGGAAATGCTGCGCAACATGGCGCGCGACTGGGCGACCAAGGAAAGCCCGGTATCCGAGTTCCGCAAAGTCCGCGCAGCAGGCCAACCGCAGGCCTACAACGCTGACGCCTATGCCGCGATGGCCGAAATGGGCTGGGTCGGGATCATCATTCCCGAGGCCCATGGTGGATCAGATTTCGGTTTCTTGTCGGCCGGCCTCGTGATCGAGGAACTCGGCAAAACGCTGACCGCAAGTCCGCTGGTGGCCACAATCATCGCGGCGAGCGCAATCCTGCTCGGCGGAAGCGACGCGCAGAAGGCCAAATGGCTTCCCAGGCTCGCCAGCGGCGAAACCGTGGCAACGCTGGCTGTCGATGAAGGAGCGCATTGCGATCCCTCCGCAATCGAGACCAGCGTTTCGGGCGGCAAGCTGACCGGCAAAAAGGCATTCGTGCACGAGGCGCATGGCGCCAGCCTCTTCGTGGTCGCAGCCAAGGACGGCCTATACCTGGTCGAAAAGGGCGATGGCGTTTCACTGACCACGCGCAAGCTCACCGATCAGCGCAGCCACGCCGATATCCAATTCGCTGGCGCTGCCGCCGAGAAGCTCGAGGGCGGAGGCGACAGTCTGCTTGGCGACGTGCTCGACCGGGCGCGCGTGCTTTCCGTTGCCGAAATGCTCGGCATGGCGCAAGCTGTGTTCGACACGACCCTCGACTATCTGAAGCAGCGTGTGCAGTTCAATCAGGTGCTCGCTACTTTCCAGGCGCTGCAACATCGCATGGCGGATCTGTTCGCCGACCTCACGCAGATGCGCTCCGCGGTCGAGGCGGGTTTACAGGCAGTCGACAGCGGTTTTGGAGTCGCGCGTGCAGCGACCATCGCCAAGGCCGAGGCAAATCGCGTACTGCACGCGATCAGCAATCAGGGTATCCAGCTGCATGGCGGCATCGGGATGACCGACGAATTCAATGTCGGCTTCTACCTCAAGCGTGCTCGCGTGCTCGAGGCGAGTTGGGGGTCGTCAAGCTACCTCAGGGACCGTTTTGCGCGATTGTCCGGTTACTGACGACGAAGGTTTCTCGCCACTCGCAGCTTGCCGTCAGCCCACAATTTCGTAGGCGGGGCCGTAACCCGCGTCTTCGGGAATAGTGAGGACATTCTTCCCGTCTCGCTGAATGATTTCAGGCAGAACTGTTACGATATCGCGGGTTTCAGCCTGCGCCACGCAATCCGCTGCGCTCGCAGATTTGGCCAGCAGTTGCAGGTTCAAGCGTGTAGGAAATATAATGGTTCGCTTGCCGCTGGCTTCCATTTCCAACGCCTTGTGCGGCGAAAGCCATTCCGCATCGACGGTTTCGTATCCATCGCACGCGGCAATCTGGCGTTCGGGCGCGCGAACAACGAAGAAATGTGTGTCGAAGCGCTTGTGCATGAAGGTGGGCGTTATCCACCTTGCAAAATTGCTTAACCGATCGAGGCGTAGGTGCACACCGGCCTCGCGAACGACGTCAAGAAATTCGCGCTCCCCTCGCTCCACCGCTTTGCGGCTTTCAAGATCACATGTATCCTCGAACGCTCCTCCGTCACGATAATCGCCTAGCAGGATGCCGGCTTCCTCGTACGCTTCGCGGATCGCGGCAATCCGCAAAGTGCGCTGCGTATCGTCGAAAGTGCTCCAGCCCTCGCAATGATTAGCCCATTCGAGAGCTTCATCCCCGGCCGAAGGCTTTCCTCCGGGAAATACCAGCGCGCCGGAGGCAAAATCGATCTGGTGATGGCGTTTGACCATCAGGACCTGAAACTCCGGCGCGTCGCGAAGTAGGAGCATGGTTGCCGCGGGGACGGGATCGACGGGCTTCGGCATGGTCATCAGTTTCTCCAGTAGTCCAGGTTCGGACCCAAACGATTTGTTGTGGCACCGGGCCATTTGCAGAGGCTACGCCGCTGGATTTGCATTCTCAAGGCCGTTTGCCCTGACACTGCCATCGGACGAAATGAACTCGTCGATTCAGTTGAAAAAGTTCTAAACCGCAAAACATCGCCTAAGCCGTCCGAATGCAGACGCAACGCAGCATTGGTATCTCACCGTTTGCTATTCGGCCTTCTCACTGAAATTGCGAACTTTGATTTGTTCAGCGCAATCCGCCAAGATTGACCAAATAAAATCCCACCCACAGTGACCGGCACCAATAATTCGCCATCAAATGACGTCTTCTGTTGCCCCGCCGGTAAGGGCGGCCGATCGTGCAGCATCCTCGCCGCGTCTTAACCGCGTGAGCGGCCATAGGAACAGCCGCGTTAGCTTTCTGACGACGTTGGCAACATCACTAGGGATCATGAAGACCGCTGGAATGACGACAAGCGTCAGGATCGTTGAAGAGGTCAACCCTCCAATGAGAAGCGCGCCGAGCGCGTTGCGCCACTCAGCTCCATCCGAGGTCGCCAATGCGACTGGCACCATGCCAAAGATTGCGGAAAAGGCAGTCATGAGAACGGGGCGAAGTCGTTCGGGACAAGCTTGAAGGATCGCGTTTCTTTCTGTCATTCCTTCCGCGATCAACTGGTTTGCGCGGTCGACGAGCAAGATGCCATTCTTCATCACGATCCCCATCAGTCCGATCAGGCCAATCTGTGCGAACAGGGAGGATTCTAGTCCAAAGTAATATAGCCCGGCGAATGCTCCAGAGAAGCTGAGCGGCGCCGTTACCATGATCAGAAGCGGCTGTACGAAGGAATTAAATTGGCTCGCAAGCACCATGTAGAGCGCCAGCAAGGCGAGCAGTAACGCGAAGCCGATCGCGCCGGCGGTCTCCTGCATGCGTTCCGACATGCCGCCGACCGAGTAAGTGATGCCAGCCGGCGGTGGGTTGACTTCAAGCACCTCGATCAATGTGGTTGTCGCCTCACCCAGGGAAACACCGGTTGCAGAACTGGCAAGCACCGAGATCTTCCGGGCGCGGTCTGATCGATCAATTTGCGACGGGCCGGAAGCGAACTCAACACGTGAAACCGCTCCAATATCTACCAGTCGCCCGTCTGCACCGCGCACTTGAATGCGATCAAAATCCCGCACGCTTTCCCTCTGGTCTTCCTCCAGACGCAGGCGCACATCATATCGCTTTCCGCCCTCTTCAAAGGTTCCTGCATCGAGTCCGCCCAGGGCAATCCGGGCTGTATCCGCCAAGGCACGAGCGGAAACGCCCTGGTCCCCGGCCCGCGTTCGGTCAAACAGAATCTGTGCTTCCGGTCGACCGCTCTCGAAGCTGGTTCTGACATCAGCAAAATCAGGTCGGGCACGCATCTCACGCACGAGATGATCGCCATATTGCGCAAGGGAGTTGAGGTCAGATCCCTTTAACAACAAGTCGATGTCCGAGCTACCGGAGGTCGTCCCGCTGACCCACGGAACTTCAAGCACGGATATCTTAACCGCCTCAGGGGATGCAATGCGGATGGCTTTCCGCGCTTGGTCCATGATTTCAAACTGACCCGTTTGGCGCTCCTGTTTCGGTGTCAAGGAAGCGTATAGATCTATGACACGGGCCTCGGCTTGCGCGCCTGCCCCGATCGAGACGAACACTTCTTCAACGTGCTCGATCTTGCGGAGTTCAGCATCAATCTTTTGCGCGGCGTCGAGCGCAGAAACAACGCCAGTGCCCAGCGGCAGCTCGATCGAACCCTGAAACTCGCTCCTGTCGGCGCGCGAGGTAAAACCGGAAGGAACGCGAGCTGCATACCACGCACCGGCAAAAACCGAGGCACACGCAATAAGAATCACAACTATGCGAAATCGAACGGCCAGCTTTACGAGACCTGCATAGGCCCGGTCAGTTGAGTCCCAGAAGGCTTCGAGCGGCCGAAAGACGGGTGAAACGCCACTGGATGTGAGGATGCGCGATGCAAGCATTGGCGTGAGTGTCAAAGCAACGAGCAAAGAGACCGACACCGAAAACACGATCGTCAGACCGTACTGGAAAAAGAAGCGTCCTACGATGCCATCCATGAAGGCAATCGGAACAAAAACGGCAAGCGTGGCCGCTGTGCCTGCAACCACGGCAAGTCCTACTTTGCGCGTACCGTCCAGCGCGGCCTCAGGCGGCGACTTGCCTTCCTCCAGCTCTTTCATGATCGCTTCGATCACGACGATGGCGTCGTCAACGAGCAGCCCAATGGCAACGGTGAGTGCAAGCAGCGTCAGGACGTTGATCGAAAACCCCAGAAGATAAAAGCCAAAAAAAGTGGCCACAAGGGATGTCGGGATCGCCAGGGCTACGATTATCGTCGCTCTGAAATTCAGGAGGAAAACAAAGGTCACTGCAACGACAAGCCCGATGGCAATCACGACGTCATGAGTGACGTCCTCGATTGAGCTCTCGATAAATTTCGACACATCTCTTGTCGCGACAATCGTTACTCCGGCGGGCGCAAGCGCGCGCAAGTCTTCTGCGGCGGCCTTGACCTTGTGCGCGACCTCGACAGTATTCTGACCTGATTGTTTCCTGATATCGAGCGAGATACCTCGTCTGCCATTCAAGAATGCCGCTGAGCGCTCATCCTCCAGGCCATCCTCCACGCGGGCGACATCAGAAATTCGGATTGTGACGCCATTTTCCCTATAGGCGACTGGCAAGTCTGCAAAGCCATTCGCACGGGTAACTTCAGCGACAGTTTTGACACCAAACTCCCGCGTGCGGGCAGCAGTTTCCATCCGCCCGCCGGGAAGCTTTGCATGCTCACTCTGGATCGCACGCCTTACATCATCCGCCGTGACGCCAAACGCCCTCAGTCGCTCATTGTCGAGCCAGATGCGCACCGCGCGCTCACGACCCCCGACCAATTTCACGGCGCCCACACCGTCGAGGCGTTGAAGACGTTCCTTTGCCACATCGTCGGCGAACGCAGTCAACTCGGCGATTGGCAGATCGCCGGCGATCATGACGGAGATGATCGGCGCCGCGTCCGGATCGACCTTGTCCACGATGGGTGGATCCATATCCGGAGGCAATTCTGCCAGGGCGACCTGCACCTTGTCCCGAACATCCTGGACCTTCTCGCGGGCATTGGAACTCAGATTGAACTCGATCAGAATTTGCGCGCGCCCTTCACTGGAAAAGGATTGCAGCGTTTCAATTCCGTCGATCGTGTTGATGTACTCTTCCAGGATGTCGGTGACTTCCGACTCCATGGTTTCCGCAGAGGCCCCGTCCAGCGTCGCTGTCACGTTGACATACGGAAATTCAACATCGGGAAACAAGTCGACGCCCAATCGTCCCATCGACATAACGCCGAGGCCGACCAAGGATGCGATGAGCATCACGGCAAATACGGCGCGGCGGATCGAAATATCGACGAGCCACATCATGAGGGTGTGAGCTCAATCCTGGCGCCGTCATACAGCGGCTCCGAGGCTGTCAGCACGACTGTTTCTCCGCTCGTCAACCCGTCAAGAATCTCTACACGATCAGCATCGATGTCTGTGATTTTTACGGGACGTCGCTTAGCTTGCGCGTTTGTGACAAGGTAGACGTATCGATCTTCGCCCGCACCTTGGATTGCTCTGCGCGGCAGGACGGTGGCTGACCGGGGATCAACTTTCACCTCGGCGCGGACCGACTGACCGGCTTTGACTGCGCAATCGGGGTTCGCAAATGCCATGCGGAATTCTACCATCCGCGAAGTCGGGTCAACTCGGTCGTTCAAGATGAGGATCTGTGATTCTATCGGATCACTGCGGCCATCCACGTAGAGATGACCTTTCAAGTCGAGCCGCAAACGCGCGAGCTCGGACTCAGGCGCAAACAAGATCGCTGCCGCAATCCCGCACTCCTGAACCTGAACAACGGCGGAGTTGCCCATTCCGGAGAAGCGGTTGGCCATGAACACGCCCTCATCGATATAGCGAGCTGTGATGGCGCCATCGAATGGCGCGCGGACGGTTGTATCCCGGAGCGCCTGCTTGGCGGTTTCCACTTTTGTCTCCCTGAGTCGAAGGTTGGCGCCGGCAACCTCCAGGGCGGTTTTGGCATTGTCAAAGACCACACCTGAGACGAAGCCTTTGGTTTCGAGTGGCGTGTAGCGGTCCACGAGTGTCTGTGCGCTTGTAACTTCGGCCAGGGCAACGTCCCGCATTGCTTCGGCTTCGACGAGGCTGCGCTGATAATCGACCTGCCGGGTTCTAAAGAGCGGATCGCCCTTACGAACCCTGTCACCCACCCGGACGAAAATCTGTTCAACGACCCCCTCAGCCAACGCGCCGATATTGCTGGTTTGCTTGGCGGCAATGGTCCCGGATGCAATCAAATAGTCGTCCCGCATGACCGTTTCTGCGGAAACCGTTTCAACCTGGACAACCCGGGTCTCGACTTCAGCGGTAACGCCGGCCGCCGCAGGGGCGGCTTGCCCTTCAGGCTCTGCGTCCCGGCATCCAGAGACCAGAACGAAAATCGCACAAAGTGAAAGTGTCGCACAAATCCTCACGAACGCCCCTGCATCAGGTAGGCGCCGCGCCCGCTCGAAAGCAGGGCTCCGTCGGCGTTCATTACAGTTGCTTCGGCGACAGAGAGAGTTGCCCCCAGACGGACAATTCTTCCCGTTACACTCAGCGTTCCTGGCGTGGCCGGTTTGTGATAATCGACCCGCAAGTCCGCCGTCGCGGCAGGCATGTTACCCGAGGCGAGCAGGGCATAAAATCCGGTAAGATCAATCAGCGCAGCGATGACACCGCCATGGGCGGATTGTATCCGCGGGTTGGAAACCACTTCCTCTCTCCATGGCATTTCCAGCACCAGCTTTTCCGGGTCCGTACTGATCGCCTTCAACCCTAACCAACGATGGAAGGGTGCCGCTTCGAGTGCAGCCTGCACCTGTTCCAGACTGAGCATGGAATCACTCATACAGGGGTCTGCTCTCGTATCGTTCGAAGAAAGGACACAACCGCTTCGATGAACACATCGTTGCGATCGCCGGCGACCATATGTCTTGCGCCTGCAACGTCAGTGTAATGTGCCTGGGGCGCGAGGGATCTAAACGCCGCGACGGAGTCTTCTGAAACCAGCTCGCTCATACGCCCACGGATCAGATGAAGCGGCACACGGATGTCCCGAACCGCTTGCTCCAGATCACCGGTGTGAGCAACTCCGGAGCGGCGCATGACGCCGGTGATAAATGCAGGGTCCCAGTGCCATCGCCAACGCCCATCTTCGCCCTGCCGAAGGTTCTTGCGCAGCCCTTCAAGGTCTTTCGGTCTGGGACGGTGTGGTAG
This sequence comes from Henriciella mobilis, assembly GCF_003576285.1. Classification (NCBI taxonomy): domain Bacteria; kingdom Pseudomonadati; phylum Pseudomonadota; class Alphaproteobacteria; order Hyphomonadales; family Hyphomonadaceae; genus Henriciella; species Henriciella mobilis. The sequence goes on from NZ_QWFX01000012.1 coordinate 39,030, forward strand.
GTAGGTGGCAATCACATCAGCGGCCTGTTCCAGTGAGTCAAAGCCTTCGTGAACATGCGCGCCCATGAACCCGACAACCTTGGTGACACCCGCGGCGTCCATGTTCGGCGTAATGTCGACCAGCGTAACCGATTCAAACGCATCGCGTGACAACATGCCTGCGGCAACTATGGCTGCTAGTCCGCCAAGCGAAGCGCCGACCACATGCGGTCGCGTACCACCACGCGCCACGTGTTCACCAACCTCAATAAGGTCCCGCGCGATAGCTTCCAGAGAGTAGTCACCATCTGCAGCCCAATCACTTTCACCGTGTCCGCGAAGATCCAAGGCAATAGAGCGATAGCCTTCAAATGCCACCGTCTTTGCGGCGCCGCTCCAGGCGTGGCGGGTTTGCCCTCCGCCATGGGCAAAGATCACCGGCGGGGCAGCTGGATCGCCAAAAGAACTGAGCGCCAGTTTCAACCCTTGCGCATGAAGATACCCGTCACGACTGCTCAAAATACCCATCCGCTTTGGCTACTTGTAAGGATACTCTTATTAAGTTACCTTACAAATATCGTCAATGGAGAAACGTATGACGTCGCCCACTCGGTCGCCCGCTGCCGTCCTTCAAGGAGATCCCAGAATAGATTTCAGCTTCCTTCTTGGTGACGTCACCCGCCTAGTGCGCCGGGCATACGATCAGGAAATGGCAGCGATTGGCCTGACGCGATCACAGTGGCACCTGCTTGTTTACGTGATCAGGCTGCAGAGCCCGACCCAGACGCAACTTGCGGAAACACTCGATATTGCGCGTCCATCTGTCGGCACGCTGATCGATCATCTCGAAAACACAGGTTACGTCTCACGTGTGCGCGATGCTGGCGACCGACGTGTCTGGCGGATTATTCCGACCCGTTTGGCGATCCAGCGCGCAGAAGAGTTTGAGCGAGCGGCCGAGCGTGTTGCATCGCAAGCCTTCGACTCGGTCGCGCGCAATGATCTGACCAAAGCAACGGCATTGCTTTTGACAATTAGCGACAATCTGAAGTCCTGACTCGTCTTTGGCCGGACTGAAATGAGGAACTCCCGCGAAAGTCGCGGATCGGCACACAAACGAAACATCGCGGCACCTGACGTGCCACTGAGTTTCTGTCCGAAAGGGAATGGCGTTTTTCGGCGCCAAACTCCAAGCAATTGCTGGTTCAATGTCGCTTTTGGGCCAATCCAGCTCTGATGGCCAGAACATTACGACCGGCTGGTTCGCTCAACAAGCGCCGTTACGCCCAAGGGTGGAAGGCTCCTCGATTTCAAACTGAGGCACAACCGAACTGAGACCCACAAGGGCGGACATTCTCAGGAACAATTGGTTGAGGCAGCGACATGATCCTTCGGGAACATTCTTGGATGCGGCAATACGTCGGCCATCTCGGTTGTCGCTCATCACGACGTCGACCGCTTTCGGATCTGCAGATGCCGATCCCTCGTTTCCAATTGCTCCCCCCCTTACCGCCGCGGCGGCGACTCGACTTTTCATGGGCGGTGTGAAGGCAACCTGGCCTACCTATCGATATTCCGTGTATCGCGACCTCCAATCTTCCGCGCGACCTGACCGATGAAATGATCGAACCGCTTCTGGCCGAGGGCGTGGGCGATATCGCGATCGCCCTCCGGGATCGGTTCGGTGCGGGTCAGCCAATAGTAGATGTAGTGGGCGAGCGTCTCGTAGGTGTAGGCGACATCGCGCTCGATCTCGGCTTGTCGTCGGTCGAAGGCATCCACCCGCGCCAGCAGCCGCTCTTCGAGGACCGAGCGCGCCTCTGGATCGAACCAGGCCCTGAGCGCGTCCTCAACGATGGCGGTCTTGGTCGCGCCGGGTCTGTCGGCCGCCTCGCAGAGCTGGGCGTAAAGTTTTGTTGAAATTCGAATGTTCACACGTGGCTTTCCCATGGGATCAGAACTCCGGCAGGAAATCAGGATCACCGCGATCGGCGGCGACAGCGCGTCGGACGGTTTCGAGGTTGCGGTCATCGGACGGATCGGCGCCGTCCTGCGGATCCGGTGACAATTCGGGTTCAGGTTCTGCACGATGAGCCTCAGCCGTGATCTCATGTTCCGGCTCGCGGGTGCGTTTCAGCGCAAGGCCGTCCGTCTCGCCGGGACGCGGTTCTGCTGCCTCGGCAGCAACCGGCGGGGCAACCCATGTCGTCCAGGCGGCGGCGGAGGCATCGCCGGTCCATTCGACAGACGCAGGCGGCAAAACCCGCCGCGTGAAATTCCCGTCCTCGAAATAGCGCAGCTTCTTGGCCAGAACCGGCGGCGCGCCCGACGCCATCACGATCTCGTCGGTCGCTGCGAGCTGCATGACCTCGCCGGGCGTGACCAGCGCGCGCTGGGTTTCCTGGCGCGAGACCATCATGTGTGACAGCCAGGGCGCGAGCCGGTGGCCGGTATAGTTCTTCTGGGACCGGAGTTCCGTCGTCGTGCCGAGCGCGTCGGATATCCGCTTTGCGGTGCGCTCATCATTGGTCGCGAAGGCGATCCGCACATGACAATTGTCGAGGATCGAATTGTTGGGCCCGTAGGCCTTCTCGATCTGGTTCAAAGACTGGGCAATGAGATAGGCGCGGATGCCGTAGCCCGCCATGAAGGCGAGCGCGCTCTCGAAGAAGTCGAGCCGCCCGAGCGCCGGAAACTCGTCCAACATGAAGAGAAGCTGCCTCTGTCCCTTGTCCGGAAGCTGTTCGGTCAGCCTGCGTCCGATCTGATTGAGGAAGAGCCGGATCAGCGGCTTGGTGCGCGACAGGTCCGAAGGCGGAACAACGAGATAGAGCGACAGGGGTTCACCTGCCCCGACCAGATCCTCGATGCGCCAGTCTGAATGGCCCGTCACTTCGGCGATGACCGGATCGCGATAAAGCGACAGGAAGCTCATCGCGGTGGAAAGAACACCGGAGCGTTCATTCTCTGACTTGTTCAGAAGCTCCCGCGCCGCCTGCGCCACGATGGGATGCACGCCGCGCGTCCCCAGGTGCGGTGTCGTCATCATGGCGCGCAGCGTGACGGCGAAAGAGCGCTTCGGATCGGACAGGAACCGCGCGCACCCCGACAAGGTCTTGTCGGTTTCGGCATAGAGCACATGCAGGATAACGCCGACGAGCAAAGCGTGCCCGGTCTTTTCCCAATGATTGTGCCGCTCCAGCGAGCCTTCAGGATCGACGAGAATGTCAGCGATGTTCTGGACGTCGCGCACCTCGTGCTCGCCCCGCCTGACCGCCATCAGCGGATTGTAGCGGGGGCTGCGCCGGTCAGTCGGATCGAACCGTACGCAGCGCGAAAAGCCCGCGCGCCACCCCGAAGTCAGGTCCCAGTTCTCGCCCTTGATGTCGTGAATGACCGCGCTGCCGGTCCAGGAGAGGAGCGTCGGCACAACGAGCCCCACGCCCTTGCCGGATCGCGTGGGCGCAAAGGCCATCACATGCTCGGGTCCGGCATGACGCAGATACCGCCCGCGCCAGCGCCCGAGGAAGACGCCGTCCTCTCCCAGGAGCCCTGCGCGTTTGAGGTCTGCACCATTGGCCCAGCGCGCCGATCCATAAGTGGTGACGTTGCGCTCATGGCGGCTGCGCAGGACCGAACCGGCGATCGCCGCAAGAAATCCGAGCGCCGAACCGGAAACTGCAATCAGGCCACCCCGCGCGAAGACCTCCGGCGCATAAGCCTCATAGGCATACCACCACTGGAAGAGCCGCCAGGGCTTGTAGACCGGCGCGTCGCCGACGAAGAACCAGGGCGCGCCGAGCGCAGGCTGGAAGCCCAGCGCCTCCGCCGTCACTTGCGTGGCGAGCCAGACTGCACCGATGATGAGCGCAAACACCACCGCGATCTGGCCGATGAGGATTTTCGTGCCGGTCATGGCGGGTCCTTCCGGGAGCAGGTTTTGTAGGCTCCCAGAATGGTCGCGCGCGGGCAGGTGCGCCCAGCCGCAAAGCGCGCCAAAGCGTGCAATCTCCTGCAAAGACTTGCATGGAGTCAGCGCGACAAGCCCCGCGTCCGCTCCATGCCGAGGCTCCAGGAGAGGCCCCGCGCGGTGCGCTGGATGCTCAGCTCGCGGCCGATCTGTCGACCGAGCGCCTCGCGCCAGGGCACGAGGGTGAACTCCCTGGCATTGCCGACAATCGCCATGCGTCCGGCCCCGAGATCGACATGGCCTTCGAGCTTGCCCTCGAACCCGTCGCCCGGCTGAAGTGTCAACGCCTCACGGTTCGAACGCGCCGCAATCGCGGCGCTGGCGCGTGTCAGCTCCATGACCCGAAGACGTGCACGCTGATCGTCTGACAGGCGGTCCTGCCCCTCGCCAAGGTAGCCTTGCTCACGGAGCCATGCCTGTCGCTGTGCCCGGAGCCTGCCGATCTGCGTTTCGGCTGGCGCTTCCGCATCTGTCGACCGATCGAGCCAGGTCTCACCTCGAAAGTGAACCTGCTCTTCGGCGGGCACCCAGGACAGGACCGCCAGGCGGACCCCGCCTGCGCGCTGCGCCTCATGGCTCGCCGCCCGCTCCAGAAAATCCTCACCCACTTGCCATTCGCCGCTGGCAAGCCGCGCGCCGATCCCGGCCCGGCGCAGGGCTTCGAGCCTGCGTTTCAGGGAGAGCCGGTAATCCGGTTTCGAGCCCGGATCGTGGCGCGCATGCAGCGCCTCCGACCAGATGCCGCCCGCAGCCTCCGCTACGGCCGCGATGGCCCGGTCGGAGGCGCGGGCCACGGTGCTCGCCCGCCTCAGCTCCACCATTGCGCCTTCAACAGGCGGCGCCGCCATATCGACTGCGCCTGCCGGGACATGCCAGACCCGGCCACCAAAATCCTCGACCAGCAGAAAGCGCGTGTCGCGCAGCTCATCCTCAGGGCCATAGGCCTTCACAAGTCCCTGCACCGGTCCGGCCTCCGGCTTCAGCTCCTCGATGAAGGACACGGCCCGTCCCTGTCGCGTGTATTCCGCCGCCAGCGTGCGGATGATGTCGCCCCGCCGGGCCTCGCGTTTCAGTCTGTCCTGCCAGCCGGTTTTCATCTCGAAGGCCCGCTCATCGAGCCGCGTTGCGAGGCCGAGGGATTCCAGATGCCGAAGCCGCTGGAGTTTCACCGCGCGGTCGAACCGTGCCCCGCTGCCGCTCGCGTCATCAAGCTCGATACGCCCGCCCGAAAGAGCCGCATCGATCTCGCGGTCGATCCCGGTCCAGCGATCCTGGCTCACTTCGCTCTCACGCGCCTGCGCAATCTCCAGCGCCCGCCGCGGACCGAGCCGCTGCGTGACGAGGTCCTCGGCGGTTTCGCGAAGGCCGTTCATCAAATAGTCGCGGGCGATCACCACATCGCGCATGCGCGCATCGCGTCCGCGAATGACGATATGAGTGTGCGGATGCCCTGTATTGTGATGATCGACGGCGACCCAGTCGAGACGCCTGCCGAGGTCACGCTCCATCTGCGCCATGAGTTCTCGGGTGGCGCTTTTCAGATCGCCAAGGCGCGCGCCGTCTTCGGGTGAGACGATGATGCGGAACTGGTGACGGTCCTGCTCGCTGCGCTCCAGAATTCCCCGCGCATCGACACTGTCGCTCTCCCGGTCATAGAGCACGCCGCCTTCGCCGTCCCTGTCCACACCGTCGCGCTGCAGATAGCCAAGATGGGCACGGTAAAGACCCGGCCCGGAGCGTCCGCCGCGTGCGATATGAACCTTCACCACGACGCGGCGCATATGCAGACGTGAAAGACGCCCGGTCTGGAGCCCGCGCGTGCCGGCGGCGCGCCCGGCGCCAGAACGCGCCCCTGTGAAGCTTGCCCTCGTCGCCCTGGGCAGCTTTGCGATCGCCCGGCGCAGCTTGCGCGCAGCCGGCCGTCCTGAGCCTTTCCCCTGATCGCCGATCCGCCCGAGGCGCGGCGTGAAGGGCGTCTCCTCGCTCATGGCGCGGCCTCCGGCCCGTGCACCAGAAAAACCCTCGATAAATCTGAGACTTGCCGGAAACCCGTGCACCGCAATGCTGTGCAAAGGGTTCCAAAAATGAGATGTGCAGACAAGGCGTTAGGTGGCATGTGGTGCCACTGCTTCAATCTCGCCCTACCGGGTTCGCTTGTCCATTCGCTGCACCGCCTTGCATCGCTTTGCATGCGCTTGCAGTCCCGTCACTCATCCGAAGTCATGAGCGGGCGTGCCACGCCGACGAGATCGGAGCGCTGCATGGCCCCGAAATAGCGCCCGTCGAGAGAGTCCGGATGCGGCGCAAGAAGGAAGACCTGCTCCTCATCAAGGAGCACGCAGCCCTGCCAGACCGGCAGGGCGCGGCCCATGGAATCGCGTTCCCGGGCCCTCGCGACGGGCCTTCCATTGATCGAAACGTCCACGCCAGAGCGGCAGATTTCATCGCCGGGAAGGCCGCCTACCTGCTTCAATAAAGGCCAATCCCGCCCGACAAATCCGTGCTCCTCAGCCCACTGCGCTTCAGCGCTCCTGGCTGAGACGACGACCCATCGGCCAGGGGTGAATGGCTCGTCGCTCAGCCAGTAAAGCCCTTGCGGCGCGCTGCCGGTCCGGTTCCAGATCAGCCTGTCCATGGGGGAGAAGATGAGGCCGAACAGAGCAAGGCCGATGCCCGCGCCCGTCATCAGAAGTGCGCGGCGTTTCATTTGGTGTTCCTGATCTTCTCAGATGTGGAGGCACAGGCGTTGCGCTCTGACCAGGCGATGAGATCGGGCTTCGGATAGAAGACCCGTGCGCCATGTTTGCGGTAGATGGGACCGCGTCCCTCGCAGCGATAATGATCGAGTGTCGAGCGTGTCAGGCGCAGGAATTCTGCCGCCTCTGTCACGGTGAGAAGCTCCGGCCAGTCATCGTCATTCCGTCTGTTTCGTGTCATTGCAGCCGCTCCTTTTCTTCCTGCAGGCTTGGCAAAGACTTGCCGCGAACTGCGCCGATTTGGACGGAGAAAATCGCGCCCGCGCATTTTCTCCCCCCTTCCTGAGCACGCAAAAACCGCCCCGGAGCTGATCTCCGGAGCGGCTCATTGGCGATGGATCGGACCCCTAGTCCCGCGGGTTCCAGAGGATCACGTGGCGGCCTTTCTTGCCTTTCACGGGGGCGAGGTTTGCGTAGATCTTGCGCGGGCCGATCTGCGGGTCTGCGAGCGTGATCGAGACATATTCGCGGCCTGAAGCCTTGGCTTTGCGAAGCCACCCGCCGCCGATTTCGGTCGAGGTTTCGCCGGCGAAGATGCGGTAGTCGGGCTGTCCGTCGGCGGCTTTCTCCGCATTCTTCTCGATGCGGATGGCAGCCGAGAGGTTCATCATTGCAAGAGCGCCTTCGAAGCCGGTCTTGGTCTCAGAGACATATCCGAGTGCGTTGGCCATGGTGTGGTTCCTTTCGTTTCCATGTCGTCCCGGGGACCCCTTGTCCCCGTCGACGCCGGACCGAAAGGACGGCGCAGGGCGGGCCTGAACCGGCACGGGCGCAGCGCAGCAGAGCACCGGCCCGGAGAAGAATTTTGATCCGCGAGGAGCCGCGCATTCGGGGTCCCCATGGCGCTCGCGCCATGGGGTGAAAAGCGGCGGGGAAAATTCTTCGAAAGGGCCGGTTTCAAGGCCCGACAGGCGTCGTCCAGGTCACACGGCATGAGACGGGAACGAGGGGTTCGGAGCGCATCAGTTGGAAACGGATGAACCAACGCTGGCCGACATTTCGGAAAGCCAGGCGAGACCCAAAGACGGGGCGATTTTTTTGCGGCGCAATTCAATCAATGAACCCTCTGCCTGCGCCCAGGTTGCATCAATCAGTGCGCGGAAAACCGCCCGGCGACTGTCACCGGGCGGCTCCGTCATCCGCCTGACGAGGAGACTGAAAACTCAGGCGGCGTGTGGCCGATCGAAGGCTTGCGTCGTGGCCCGGACAATGTCTTCGCCGCGCTCGAACAGGCCCGCAATCCGTGCCCATGAATCTGCGGGCGGTGAGCCTGCACCCTCGATAAGGCGGGCGGGCGGCACCTGCATCCATGCGGGCCGCCAGTGGGGATTGGGTTCGCATCCGTTGCCGGTGATCCGGTTGCCGATGATTGCTTTCTGGACCTTGGCGGTGTCGCTGGCGCAGGATTCCGCCAGCGCCTTCGATCCGATGTCAGCAACCATGGCATTGATCGCGCGCTTGTCGCGCAGAAGGTCGAAGAAGGCTGGGTCCGGCTTCCAATGTTCGGATAAGTCCGTCTCGCAGACATGCAGTACGGCCTCGACGACCGGCCCGCCTGCTTCGAGTGTCTGCGCCATCGTGAAGGCCAGAACCTCCATGACTTCCGCGTCCGACATGGCGAGCAAGGCGGCGAAGATTTCGCAAAGCCGGTAGGCGTCGGCGTTGCGGCGGGCGTCTCCACGCACACCAAGCGCCTCGAACAGGGCCGCGATGCGGGCGCGCTTTCCTTCCATCTCTGCGGTGGCTTGCGAGCCTTCAAGGCTGGCGCATGTGTCCTCTTTGCGGCTGGCGCACTCATGGGTGCGGACATTCCAGAGTGCGCTGCCGGTCATCGCATGGGCGACCATCAGGCGCAGCGCGATAGAAGGCTCCGCAGCAAGGCTGGCCGCAGCTGCGCCATGGCGATGCAACAGGATGTATTCCGCCATCGGGCCTGACATTTCCGGTTTGACCGGTGCGGCTTGCGCATCGCCATCGCCGGACTTCGCCGTCTCCATCCGCCGCGCCTCGGCCTGTGAGATAAACCCCTCATGGAAGGTCACGGTGCCGTCATGGCGTAGCTCGACGAACACCTTGCCGCCTTGTTTCTTCGTGCGCGTCTGGTGATCCCAGCGATGGAAGAAGGCCCCGCGCTCAAGGCAGACAACGTCCTTCCAGCCGTCTGCAATGTGAGCATCAATGCTCTGCGCCACGGCTGCTGACTGCGCCTTCCAGAAGGCGTCCGGATCGGCGAAGACGCCATGCTCGCCGAACAGGTCGGCGGTGATCTGGCCTTCATAGTCGGCGATGTCGAACAGCGCCTTGTCGGTCGTGATGATCGCCCCGCCGGTGAGCCAAGCCTTGCAGTTCCGGCCCCGTGGTGCGCGCTCATCCTCGCTCTCGTAAAGCCGCAGCCATTCGGCCTGCTGGTCTTCTGTGGCGAGCGTCAGGGCGCGGATCGTCTCGCGGTCGATCTCCTCCTCGGCATAGAGCTTGCGGATCGGTTCTGCGAGCGACGCGAGCGCCAGAACGCGGCGCACCAGAAGCTCTGTGACGCCAAAGAAGCCAGCGATCTCGTCCACGCTGCGCCCCTCATCATGCAGGCGTTTGAAGGCGGTGTACTGCTCCATTTCAGAGGCTGGCAGACGTCCGACATTCTCGATGACGGAGGCTGCGATGGCGCTCGCGGCGTCGTCCTCGGTCATGATCGCGCAAGGCACAAACGGGGTCTCGCCGGTCTCCTTCTCGATCTCTTTCAGAGCAAAATAGCGCCGCCGTCCGGCGACGACGCCATAGTGATCGCCTTCCTTGCGGACCAGCAAAGTCTGACGGATTCCGCTCTCGCGGATGGATGGCAATATGTCGGACACGTCCGGCTTCTTGCGGCTGTGGCGCATATTGAGTTTTGAAATCCGAAGCTCGGACAGGGGGATGGTTTTGAGAATGGGCTGGGCCATGATCTGGCTCCTTGCTTGTTGAGGGGTTTGTGGATTGGGGGCGCGCCGTCAGGCGCGCGCCCCGCTGGTTTCCAGCGCCGCGCATAGGCGACGGGCGGCGTTGCGTCCTGCGTCCAGCGCCTCGGGTAAAAGCTCCTGCGCGACCTCGGTCAGATAGGCGTTGTCACTATCGGGATAGTTGGCCTCGACGCCCCAAAGGCTGGCGGCATGGGCGTCCAGCGTGACGCCCTCCAGCGCCACGGAAAGAACGATCCCGCAATAGCACCATTCGTCCTTGCGCCATGCCGCCATGACGGCTTCGGCCTTGGCCAGCGCCTCGGCAAAGCGTTGCCGGTGGTTCGGTCCGGGGCCGATGAATCCCGGCACATCCTTGTAGAGCGAAGGCCAGAAACCATCCTGGCGCTCATCCGGCGCATCGGGACAATCGTCCCGCACAATCCGCGCCGTGATCTCGAAGCCTTGGACCTCGCAAGAGATGCTGTCGCCCTCGCAAACGAAGGGCTGGAAGCGCTGTGTGAAGCTCATGTCAGCGGCTCCAGAACACATGGACTTCGTCGAAGCCCGTCTGGAACACCATGATCTCGCCATTCAGCGCCATGTCGCGGGCCAGCGCCTGCCAGTCGATATAGTAGCGAAGGGAGTCGGGAATCTCGGTGCCGGTGTCCTCGTGCAGCTGCTCGGCGAAGTCTGCGGCGCTGCGATATTCGCCCGCATAGTCCTCGAAGGCGGCGCGCGCCTCGGCGAGGTCGTCGCCGAAATGGCTCATGAGTTTCGCGCCAAGCTCGCCATGCTCCTCGATGAAATCGGCAAGCTCGCAAACGGTTTCGAATGAGGCGTATTCGGACAGGTTCGCGCCCTCGAAGCCTTCATAATCATGGATCGCCCATTCCTCGGCGTCGGGCTCCGGCGAATCCGTAAGCATGGCGCGGACCTGTTCCCAAATCTCTTCAGGGGTGGTCGCATCGATCCATCGTCCATGCAGGCAGCCGGAATTGTAGGCTGCAAGGCAGGCCACGTAGATGCGCGGCCTGTCGGGCTGCGCGGGTGCGGCGGTGGCTGCAAGAGGTGCAGCAGTTGCGAGTTGGTCAGTCATGTCAGTCTCCTTCCCCGCCCGCGTTCTTTTCCCGACAGTCGGGTGGGCGGCGAGGAGGTGCTCAGCCGGAGCGCACCAGGGCGGCGCGCAAGGGGAAGCTGTAGGTATGACGCCTAAAGACGATCAGAGCTGACAAAGACCCGCCCCCTTGCGCGGCGACCGCGCTCTGGCAGACGCACCGTCCGCCCACCTGACTGATGGGAACAGATATTGAGGCGGAGGGAGGCTGGAGTGGCTGGAACCGGTTCAGCTGAGATGCCGCCTCGCGTGTGCTGCCTGAGCGGCGGGCAGGTTTTTTTTGAGGAAAGCATCAATTTCGGTGTCAGTTGATGCCTCAAACACCCTGCCGCCGCCATTCCGGTCGAGCACCCTGATGAAGTCCTCGAAGGCGCGGTCATGGCTGTTGAGCCAGGGTTCGTCCCGCAGAAGCCGGATCAGACCGCGCGCAAGAGGCAGGCGAAACGATGTGTTGGCACGGTCGACGAATTGCAGTCGGATGTTCGCGCGCTTCAGCATTTGCCGGAGCACCCCTTCGGGATTCGTAGGATCGATCAGCGACGCGAGGTAGCCGTTCCACCAGAGCCGGCCAAGAGCGTTATCGTCCCGGCATTGCGCCAGACCAGAAGCGAAGAAGTGAAGTTCGATATCCCTCACAGGACTGGTCTCTCCGATCCATCGTTCGTGGGCGTATGCGAGCGCCTCGATGTGGCAGAGCCTCACCCAGACTCTTTCGTCGCGAGCGAGTGCCGGAGTCATACCTCTGATCGAACGGAAGACGTGAAGCGAATTTGCGACCTCTGCTTCGGGATCCCGCGAAGCGAGCAGTGCTTTCGCGAAATCCGGATCAACAGATGCCGTTCTGGTTTCCAGCGCCCAGCCAAGCTCTCTGGCCTCGTCGGCGAAGCCTGCGGTCAGGTAGCGGTCGAGATTCTCCTCAACACTGTCAAACAGTCTTGCGGCTACATCTGCAGAAACGAATCTGACGGGTCCTTCAGCCATTGTAAGTCTCCGTCAGCTTCGTGAGGTCAAGAAAGGGCCTTTCGAGCAGTCGTTGCGCGTCGCCGAACGCCGTCGCTGCTGCGGGCTCAATTTCGAGGCGGCCGCACCTGCGCCTGAAAGGTTCCAGCCAGCGAAAGCCGGCGAAGTCGTCTTCGCCATGCGCTTCGATAGCGGTCAGGACGGTCATAATCGTCGGAATGTACAGGCCGTTCATGACCGCTGCGGAAGCCGGCCCCTTCATCTCCCTCAGCGTATCAACAAGGTGCTTCGTCTGCGGTCCTGCAAGGATTGTGATCCGGTCTCGTCTGAGATCGATTTCAAATTCGCCCTCAGGCTGGTCCTCTGCGACTTTGAGGTCGAAAATCGTCTCAAGGGCGGGCAGGTCTGCCTGCGCGACAGTGATGGCGAATTCGTCTGCCATGGCGACGATGTCCCCGGCGCTGAGGTCCTGCGCGCCGGCGAATTCGGGGTGAACATCACCCGGCTGCCAGCCTGCGAGCTCGCTGAGCATCCAGACAATCGGCCGGAGCAGGACCGTATCGAGCAGCTCGCCGGACGCAAACGTGTATGAAGCCGGAAGGGTCCCCAGTTCGATAAGGCGTCTCAGACCGGTCGCCTCACAGATTACGAAACAGCCAAGCATCGCGCGTCCCGCAGAGATGAGATCCCCGATTGCCGTGGATGTCAGTACGCCTTCAAACCTCAGCTCAACGCCGCCGTCCTGAACGTCTTCTTCAAAACCGATCTCAACCTCGAACCGGCCGCTGCGAAAGTCGTCGCGCCACGAAGCAAGAACCGGATGCGGGAACGTCATCTCATTGGTCAGTCTCATGCCGCATTTCCCTCCTCAAGAGAGAATGACGAGAACTCGACCGGCCCGTCATAGGGCTCAGCGAATGACAGCGATACGGACTGTCTTTCCCCTTCGACAAGGTCGAGGACCAGCAGTCCTCTGGCAATACGACCCTTGTCGGCATTCGCCAGAGTGAGGCGGGTCGGACGGGTCAGACCCGACGCATCAATCCGGATGGCGGCAGTTACCGAAGCTCTTGGGGTAAAGAATATCCGGTGCGTGAATGCCGCGTCAGGCGCTTGCCGTCGGCAACGCTTACCTGAAATTGCAATCTCTTTCGCCTGGCCACGCGTTCCTGCACCACCCGTTCCTGAGCCGGTGCCTTGTCCGGTCCCGCCACCCGTTCCGCCTGACTGCCCCCCGGACGTCCCCGAACCGCCGGTGTCACCCTTTGTGCTTTCAGGTTCTGGTCTCCTGGCTTTGGTCCGTCTAGCCCGCCCGGTGCGGAAACGCTCGGGATCCCGCTCGTTCGCTTTCGCGTTTTCCGCCTGCTGCGGATCGCCCTGAAAGTATCGAGCGAGTTCATCAAGGCTGGTCGATTCGGATTCCCTCACTCCTGCAGCGGAACGGATGGCCTCACGTACAGTTTTGGCGAGCTTCCGGACCTGAGCGCGGGCCTCTCTGATCTCTCTGCTGTCATCAAGCCTTTCAGCCGAGAAATTATCATGCTCGGGATTCTCCATCCGTTTCAGGAACTCACTGAACGCCCTGCCATCCTCGTCGGGCCCGGGTTCCAGAACAGCAACAAACGGCCGGGTGCCGGAGAACGTTCTGAACGCGTCCCCGAAGTCCCTCAGATTGTCCGTTATATACATGCCGTTGCGAACGATCAGGACAGAACGCGGCTGTTCAAGGTCGTCGGCCACCAGAATGCGCAGCTGCGCACCTCGTGTCTTTCCGGTCGGAAGCGTGAGCGTTTCGCTCACGCCGGAAGTGAAACACGAATAGATATCACGGGTCCGGTGCAGAGCGTTGCGTTGTCCGGTTTCCTCCGCAATCTTCTCAAGCTCACTGTCTTTGAGATAGCCGGCCAGAGTACCCCGGTTGATCCTGTACCGTCCGCTGTCGATGCTGAATTCCATCTGGCCATCCATGATGGCACGGAGAAAGTTGGTGATTATGGAGAGGGCCATTCGTCCGGCCCACTGCTCATCCTGTCTGAAACCCACAGCAAAAATCGACGTTCCGCGATCAGATCTCACCAGCCAGTCCGGTAATCCGCCCGGTTCTGTAATCGCGTAGAAGTTCGCTTCGCCCCAGTATCCTTCTGCGGAAAAAGGCTTCCCGTCCCGTTCGTGAGAAATGAGCTGAAACCTGGCCTGGCACGCAAAGGCGCTCACGCCTTCATGTTCAGTAAGGGTCGAATAGAGAACGGTCTGAAGATCTGACACTGCGAAAGCGGCATTCTTGCCAATACCGAACGACCCGCCGGAGTCGGCGTTCTGCTTATTGTTGTCGCCGTCAGCCTTGACCAGAGAATTGAACACAGAACCGGGATCGTCAAACGGGCCGGTGAGTCCCGTCGTGTTGAAGTCTGCAATCTCCAGTACCTGAATTACGTCAGCAGACAGCGTTTCGGCTGCGCGCCTGAAGAAGCGCACTTCGGGGTGCTTCTCGGGGTTGCCGCCACGGCTCGCGCAACGCCGGATGCTCTCGCTAAGGCAAGCCGACACGGTTTCGGCAGCCTCGTCGGCGAAGGGCAGGTCCTCACGGGCGATACTGAGAAGATTGTATTCAAGGCGCACCGGCACTGCGGGCGTGCATGCTTCGCTGTCCTTCAGGCGTGCATCATTTGAGTTCTGCCCGGTTTCGCGCGCACAGCTACGGTACGGGTCATCTCTGAACTGCTGGACATTGCTGCCTGTGAGGCCCTGCGTCTTGCGTGCAGCATTCGGTATGAATTCGATCCTCGGCACCGGAACTACTCCCCCAGCCTGAAGACAGGATTGGACGGCGCACCGGGTTCGCTGAACCTTGATTTGGCTGCATCCAGTCCCTTCTGAAGCGCCCGGAACATCTGCTTCACGTCCTCCTCGCTGTATTCATAGGCGGACCGGTTCGACAGGTTGCCGATCAGCTGCAGTTCTTTCAGGGCCTTGCTGACCCTCGCCTCCGCAAGTTTCACAAACTTTTCCCGTTTGTCAGCCATGCAGCCTCCCACAATTCAACTTCCTAACGGTAGTATTACTCACAAACTCGGAATATGTCAACAATATGCAGACAATGTTTGATGCATATGTGCTGTCGCGCAAGCGCGGAAGTGGCCGGGCGGTGGTCTGCCTGGCACGGGGGCGGCGATCAGAGAAACGCCATCACCGCCGCGAGGGCGCCTCAGAACAAATGGTGAACTTTTGCTTGACCGGCGGGACGAATGCTGACATCAGGACATGAAATTTACCATAAAGGGCGATTCGGATGGCGACGGAATTCTCGAAACTCAGACTTCAGACCGGCTGCACGGCCGAGCAACTCGCGGCCGAGCTCGGCTATTCCGAACGCCAGGTCTACCGCTGGGAGACTGGTGAGACGAAGCCGCGCAAGGCGGTTCTTGACCGGGTCCGGGATCTGGCAGGACGACCTGCAGAGCCGGTCCCTTTTGCCGGGTTCACCTTCATCGATCTGTTTGCCGGGATCGGCGGCCTACGCACAGCGTTCGATGATGCCGGCGGGCGCTGCGTCTTCACGTCTGAGTGGGATAAGTACGCCCAGCTTACCTATCAGGCCAATCACCGAGACAACCGGCAGATCGCCGGAGACATCACTGAGGTGCATGTCATGGATATCCCGGCCCACGACATCCTTGTCGCAGGCTTTCCGTGCCAGCCCTTCTCCATTGCCGGTGTCTCAAAGAAGAATGCACTCGGCCGCCAGCACGGGTTTAAGGACGAGACACAGGGCACGCTGTTCTTTGATGTCGCGCGGATCATCGACGCCCATCGCCCTGCAGCCTTTCTGCTGGAGAATGTGAAGAACCTGCAGAACCATGACCGGGGCCGGACGTTCGAGGTGATCAGGCGGACGCTTGAAGATGAGCTTGGGTATGAGCTGCATGTCCGTGTCATCAATGCGAGGCACTTCTCGCCCCAGAACCGGGAGCGCATTGTCATTGTCGGATTCCGCGAGCCCACGGCGTTTTCATGGGATGCCCTGGAGCTGCCGCCGGAGGGTTTGAGGCGGATGCGCGACATTCTTCACCCGGAGGACGGCAGCGAGGCCCCGGAAGGTCATTATACTGTCGGAGAACGCGCTGAGGTCAGCGAAAAATATACGCTGACGGACAAACTCTGGGCCTATCTTCAGGGCTATGCGGACAAGCACAGGGCCGCCGGCAACGGGTTCGGCTTCGGACTGGTCGGGCCGGATGATACCTGCCGGACGCTTTCGGCGCGCTACTTCAAGGACGGATCGGAGATACTGGTCAGCCGGGGGAAAGGCAGAAATCCCCGCCGCCTCACGCCGCGCGAATGCGCCCGCCTGATGGGCCTGCCCGACAGCTTCAGGATTCCGGTTTCCGACACGCAGGCCTATAAACAGTTCGGCAATTCGGTGGCGGTGCCGGTCTTCCGGGAGGTTGCGCGGATCATGACACCGCATGTTCTGGACATCCTCTCCCCGCCGCAGGAAAGCCGTCTGAAACAAAGTGCCTGATGTTCATGACAAGGCGACCCGTAGCCGGAACATGGCTGCGATCAGAGGCTCAGACACCAAGCCTGAGCTTCTGATTCGAGGAGGCCTCCACAGACTGGGGTTCAGATACCGCCTTCACGCCAGAGACCTTCCCGGTCGTCCTGATCTCGTATTTGCGAAGTTCAGAGCCGTTCTCTTTGTTCACGGCTGCTTCTGGCACGGCCATGACTGTGCGCTGTTCAGGCTTCCGCAGACCCGCACTGAGTTCTGGAGACAAAAAATCCGGAGCAACACGGACAGGGATGCCAAATCCGCAGCGGCGCTCGCGGCAGACGGATGGCGCGTCGGAACCATCTGGGAATGCGCGCTGAAGGGACCGGAGCGACTGGACGCCGAAATTGTTGTCGCTGCTGCAGCAGGCTGGCTTCAGGGTAGCGAACCGTCTTTCTGTCTGGCGTCCCGGTCATCTGGTCACGGCCGCTCGCCGCTGCTGCTGACCTGACACCGCTGGTACGAATCCCCGTATTCTGTGTTCTTGTTTTGTAAGGGTTTCAGCGCCGGAATGAATTCGCTTGCTGCACTTATCGGCTTTTTCCGCTCGAAAGGCGCAACGCGTTTCTTTGCCAAGAAGCTCGCGCCGAACGATAACTCCAAGAACCAGATTTATCTCGGTGGGGATTTCTCCGCGCTTGGTCTGATCCCGCATGATGAGGTCCTTATCGATGAAACCGGCATCGCCGGGAGCGTGCGCGACCGCGCCAAAGCGAAAGTGCGCTTTCACTGGTATGCCGGCGGTCAGTTTGCGGCTGCACCGAATGCTCAGCTGATCCTGTATCCGAAATACCCTGAAGTCAGACTGTCTGGTCTTTTGCAGGGGTGCCGGAACGCGCCAAATGACGTCATCGCTGTCCGGGACGAGGGCCGCGTTCTGCTTTTCGCTGTCCATCCGGACGGGACAATCTTCGGTTTTGCCTGTCTCGCCGACCATCCTGTCGCGAGAGAGATTGAGAGTCTCACCGATCCGGAGATGCTTGGCGTTTTCGTGATGCTCACCGGCTATGGCACGGCCCGCAACGATACGCGGGGCGCCCTGATCGAAAAACTCCGGGAGATTCATCTTGAAGGCTGGATCCTGTCGCAGAAGCTCGGTGCGTCGGGGACTCCCGAGCCTTACGCAGCGCGCAACGGCGGAGGCTATACACTTGAAGCGAGACTCGGCATCAGCGCAAACGGCCTTGCAGAACCGGATTATCTCGGCTGGGAGATCAAACAGTTCGGCGTGAACGACCTCGGAAAACCCGTCGCAAAATCGCAGATCACGCTGATGACGCCTGAACCGGTCCGCGGGGTTTACAGGTCAGAGGGGCCTGAAGCATTTGTCCGGCGGTTCGGCTATGCGGACAAGAGCGGCAAACCCGACCGGTGGAATTTCGGTGGCATCTATAAGGTCGGAAAGACGGTCCATGCCGACACCGGACTAATTCTGAAGCTGACAGGGTTTGACCTCGCCAGCGGAAAGATCGACGACATGGCAGGAGCCATCTGTCTTGTTACACCGCAGGGGGAAGAAGCCGCTGCCTGGCCATATACCGCGCTGATTGATCACTGGAACCGTAAGCATGCCCGCGCGGCCTATGTGCCATCGGTGTTTCAGGGTCCGCCCCCGCAGTACAGCTACGGCTCGCTCGTCAGCCTTTATGAGAACACGGATTTTCTGAAGTTCCTCGCTGCCATCGCCGCCGGACACATTGTCTATGACCCGGCGCTTAAGCTTGAGGACGCATCCTCTGCCCGGCCAAAACTGAAGCGCCGCAGTCAGTTCAGGATCAGCCAGCCATCGCTCTCTGTACTTTATGACGATGGCGGGCACGTCGATGTGATGTCCGCGGCCTGACCTTTAAGCCACGGCTTTGAATTCAGCGCCCGCGACCCCTCTGGCGCCAGCCAGTGGGAAGCGCGGGCGCGCGGCCAGCCGGCGAGGCCCAGCACCACGATCTCCAGACGAACTACCGGACCCTCATTGAGCCTCGCCGGGCCGGTCGGCGCAGGATGGCTCCTGCGGCTCCGGGGCGAGCGCCGGGCGAAGGTCGGCGATCACCTCGGACCGCCCTGTTGCCTCTCATCGGCCTATCCAGCCGGGCGAACAGCCCCGCGCCTTTGGCGTGGGCAGGCCGCAAAGGACTCAGGCTGCCTGACAATCTCCGCCCAGGCGCGCCCCGAGGAGCTCCATCAGATACCCGCCATCGCGCAGGCCTTCGGCTTTGGAGATGACATAGCGGATGGATGCCCGTAGCGAACTGCCATCGACGCCCCATTCCTCGGCGACCGTTTTCGGCCCGTGGAGCAGTGAAGCGATTTCTCTCTGGCTCATCCCGGCCTTCAGGCAATCAAGCGCGATGACGCCATTGCGCAGGATCTGGGTGGTCTTCGTCCAGCGCGCCGCCGATGTGTTCGGTCCCTTTCCATAAAGCCGGAAGGCTTCCTTCTGGAGCTTCAGCTTGCGCTCATAGGCGACCATGTCCGAAATCTGCAGCTTCATGCGTACGGGTTCGAGGCTCAGCAGTGACATGCCTGTGCAGCGCACCTGGACGACGCAGTCATTACCACGGATCAGAAGATATTCCCGGCCCGCGCGGTCGGTAATATGCGTGATATCGCAATGAGGCACGGTGCGATCCCAGATGTCGCAGCTCTGGCCCGGCTTGCGCGGCGTGCAGTTCACCTCGACCTGGTCGGGGAAGACATAGTGGCTCCAGACGGCGTCCGCCTCGAAACCGTTCAGGTCCGGATCGGGCATAAAGACGAGTCCCCAGCGCTCAGCCAGGGTCTGGGGAACGCGCGAACGCAGGATGCGGATGTCAGCGCAATCGGCTTTCTTTTCGGAGATGTCGTCATCGCTGCGATGCGCCGCATCATCGCGAAGATCGTCATTGCGTCTGGCGTACTCCCAGGCCCAGCGGTCTGAAGAAAGCCGGGAGAGATAATCGTAAGCGGCTGTTTCCGCATTGGTTTCAAGTGTGAAGGTCTTCATGCCCTTTTCCTCCTTTCCCGGAGGCAACAGCAAAATTCGTTCCACACGCGATTGTGCCAATTCGAATTATTCCAATGACGGGAAATTCAGTTCGGTCTTGTGACATCGATCGGCGCCAAAAGCGCAATCGTCCGCAGGTCAATTATTGGTGTGATGCCTGACGTGGATTTGCAGAGGACTGCGACAGTCTGCAGTCGCTTGCGCGCAATGGCCGGTTTTCGAACTGATGTGAAGGCGCTGTTGCTGGGATGATTGAGGGGTCCACGAAAGGCCCCGTCCATGTCGCTATCCGCGCAACAAACGCAAACAGAAACCCGCCGCACCGCGATGCTGCGCACGGCCTTCTGCCCGGTGGTGCGCGAGGCGCTGGAAGCGCCTGACACGATCGAAGTGATGGCCAATCCGGACGGCTCGGTCTGGATCGAGAAGGCGGGCATCGGCGTCATCATTTCGCAGCACACACTTGCCCCTTGCGACCGCGAGCGCGTCATCCGCCTGGTCGCCTCAGGAGTTGGAGAGGCCGCTCACGCCAAGTCCCCCATCGTCTCTGCCGAACTCCCCGGCAGCGGCGAGCGGTTTGAGGGGCTTCTCCCACCTGTCTCGACAGCCCCATGCTTTTCGATCCGCAAGCCTGCGACGACGCCGTTTGAACTTGGCGACTATGTCACCCAGGGCGCGCTCGCGCCTGCGCTGGCTACAGCGCTGAAAGACAGTATCGCCAGCCATGCGAACATCCTGATCGCGGGCGGCACGTCCTCTGGCAAGACGACCTTCACGAATGCCTTGCTGGCAGAAGCCTCACTCCACGATGACCGCATCGTCATCCTCGAAGACACGCGCGAGCTGCGCTGCGCTGCGCCCAATGTGGTTCAACTCAGAACCCATCGCGGCAGCACCAGCCTGCAGGACCTTGTCCGCTCGACGCTGCGCCTGCGCCCCGACCGGATCATCGTCGGCGAGGTGCGCGGGGCTGAAGCGCTTGACCTGCTCAAGGCCTGGAACACGGGCCATCCGGGCGGGATCACGACGCTGCATGCCAATTCCGCCCACGGCGCGCTGGCCCGGCTTGAACAGCTGACACTGGAAGCCACACCCCGCGCGCCCTTCGATCTCATCGCCGAGGCGATTGACGTGGTCGTGTTCATGAGCCGCGCGGGCGGCCAGCGGCGCGTCGAAGAGGCGCTGCGCGTCACCGGCTTTGACGGCGAGGGGTACCAGACCGCCCCGCTCGTCTCCCGTTCCCTGTCCCTCGTCCAACATGGAGAAACCCAATGACGCTCTACACCCACCTTCAGGCTGTGAACCGAACGGTTCAGGTCGCGGCCTGTATCGGCCTCGGCCTCATGATCGCCGGTCCCGCCCATGCGGCAGGCTCCGGCATGCCCTGGGAAGGCCCGCTCGATCAGATCCTGACCTCGATCGAGGGCCCGGTCGCGCGGATCGTGGCGGTGATCATCATCACCATTACCGGCCTGACGCTGGCGTTCGGAGAAACTTCCGGCGGCATGCGCAAACTGATCCAGATCGTGTTCGGGCTGTCGATCGCGTTCGCCGCGACCTCGTTCTTCCTGACCTTCTTCTCGTTCGGCGGCGGAGCGCTGGTGTAATGGCCGACGGCTATGAAATCCCCCTCCATCGCTCGCTCACCGAGCCGATCCTGATGGCGGGCGCGCCGAGAACCGCCGCCATCGCCATCGGGACGCTCGCAGCCGCGGTCGGCCTCGGCCTCCAGCTCTGGATACCGGGCCTTGTGCTCTGGGCGGTCGGGCATTCGGCAGCGGTGTTCATGGCCAGAAGCGATCCGGATTTCATGGCCGTCGCAGGCCGGAGCACGCGGCACAAGGAGCATCTGACATGCTGAACCTCAGAGAATATGCCGAAACCCCGGTCCTCCTGGCCGACTACCTGCCCTGGGCCTGCATGGTCGCGCCGGGCGTCGTCCTCAACAAGGACGGGTCTTTCCAGACGACATTCAAATATCGCGGGCCGGACCTCGAAAGCTCCACCGAAGAAGAACTCGTTTCCGTCATGGCGCGGGTCAACAACGTCCTGCGCCGCTTCGGCTCCGGCTGGGCGCTCTTCTTCGAAGCGCAGCGCCATGAAGTGCATGACTATCCGGAGGCGGAGTTCCCCGATGCGCTGTCCTGGCTTGTCGATCAAGAACGCGCCCTGCAGGCCGAAGAAGCCGGAACCCGATTTGAAAGCGCCTACTATCTCACGCTGCTCTGGCTGCCGCCTGCCGACGCCACAGGCCGCGCCGAGAAGGCCCTGATCCAGCGCGCCGAAACCGAAGACGCCGCAACCTGGCGCCACCGGCTGGAGACGTTCCAGCAGCATGCGGCCCGCGTGTTCGATCTGCTCGCGACCTGCCTCGCCGAGATTGCGAAGCTCTCGGATGACGAAACGCTGACCTATTTGCATTCAACGATCTCGACCAAGCGGCACCCGGTCGCGACGCCCGAGCTTCCGGTCTTTCTCGACGCCATTCTCGCCGATGAACCCTTCGCAGGCGGGCTGGAACCCATGATCGGCGAGGCTCACCTTCGCACACTGACGATTCTCGGCTTTCCGGCCTCGACCCTGCCCGGCATTCTCGATGAGCTGAACCGGCAGGGCTTTGCCTATCGCTGGGCGACACGGTTCATCGCGATGGATAAAGCCGAGGCTGAAAAGGTGCTCGGCAAGAAGCGCCGCCACTGGTTCGCCAAGCGCAAATCCATCGGCGCGGTCCTGCGCGAGACCATGTTCAACGAACAGGCCGCGCTCGTGGACAATGACGCCGACAATAAAGCCGCTGACGCTGATGCGGCCCTGCAGGAGCTTGGCTCCGACCTTGTCTCTTACGGCTATGTCACCACGACCATCACCGTTGCACATCCCGACCGGCGCACGGTTGATGAACACATCCGCGTGGCCGAGCGCATCGTGAATGGCCGTGGCTTCACCGCGATCCGCGAGACCCTGAACGCCGTTGATGCCTGGCTCGGAAGCCTGCCCGGTCACCCCTACGCCAATGTCCGCCAGCCCATCCTGCACACGCTGAACCTTGCCCATATGGTCCCGCTGTCTGCGGTCTGGGCCGGCGAAGACACCAACCGCCACTTGCAAGCCCCCGCGCTCATTCAGGCCCAGACGGATGGCACGACGCCCTTTCGGCTCAACCTGCATATTGGCGATGTCGGTCACACGCTGGTCGTCGGACCGACCGGCGCGGGCAAGTCTGTCCTGCTCTCTCTGCTCGCTCTCCAATGGAGGCGCTATGAGGGGGCGCAGGTCTTCATCTTCGACAAGGGCCGCTCGGCCCGCGCGGCAACGCTCGCCATGGGCGGCGCGCATATTGATCTTGGCAGTTCGAACGCCCCGAGCCTCCAGCCCCTGAAAGACATCGACACAGACACCGGCGCAAGCTTTGCCGCCGACTGGCTCGCGGGTCTTTGCACCAATGAAGGCGTCGCGATGACGCCGGACCTCAAGGCAAAGCTCTGGGAAGCGATCCAGTCTCTCAGCTCAGCGCCTGAACCCGAACGCACGCTGACAGGCCTCAGCCTGATGCTGCAGGACGACACGCTCAAATCCGCGCTGCATCCGTTCACGCTGGAAGGTCCGCACGGACGGCTCCTCGATGCCGACCATGAAAGCCTCGCGCTCGCCGACACAGTCTGCTTCGAGATGGAAGAGCTGATGCATGCGAAAGGCGCCGTGGCGCCTGTGATCACCTATCTCTTCCACCGGCTGGAAGCGCGGTTTGATGGCAGGCCAACACTGCTCATCCTCGATGAAGCCTGGCTCTTCCTCGATGATCCCATGTTTGCCGCGCGCATCCGTGAATGGCTGAAGACCCTTCGCAAGAAGAACGTGTCCGTCGTGTTCGCGACGCAAAGCCTTGCCGACATTGCGAACAGCACCATCGCGCCAGCCCTCGTCGAATCCTGCCCCACGCGCATCTTCCTGCCGAACGAGCGCGCGCAGGAACCACAATCCCGCGAGACCTATCAGCGGTTCGGCCTCAACGCGCGCCAGATCGAACTGATCAGCAGGGCCACACCGAAGCGCGACTATTACTACCAGTCGCCCCTCGGGGCCCGTGTCTTCGATCTTGGCCTCGGGCCGATTGCATTGTCCGTCTGCGGCGCGTCATCGCCCGAAGACCAGGCCCGCATGGATCGCATCTGGGCCGAGACGGAAGGCGACGGCTTTTCCGCCTGCTGGCTGATCGAAAAGGGCCTGCCCTGGGCAGCCGAGCTTCTCACCCGCTGGCCCGGCCATGCGCCGGAGCCTGAGGCGCACGCGCCCTTCAATCCCTCCCACATCCTCGCCGCCGAATAGGAGCCCCCGATGAAACGCATACTTGCCTCCGCTTTGATCTGCGCCGCGCCGCTCTCCATCCTCATCGCGCCGCCCGCTTCGGCCCAATGGACGGTGTATGACCCGGCCAATCACATCCAGAACATCTACCAGGCCATCCGCTCGCTTCAGGAGGTCAACCAGCAGATCCAGCAGCTCACCCATGAAATCGAAATGCTGGAAAACATGGCGCGCGATCTGGAAGCACTGCCGGATTCTATCGCTGACGACATCCTGCGCCGTATGCGCCGCATCGAGGAGCTGATGCGCGAGGCCGAAGGCATCGGCTACCGCGTCGAGGAAATCGAGCGCGAGTATGAAGAGGTGTACCCGGAAGACTATGGCGCCGAGCCGCCGCGTCAGGCCGTGCTCGTCGAAGAGGCCCGCGCCCGCTGGCGGCAATCGCGCACAGCTTACAGGGACAGCCTGACCGTCACGGCGCAGGTCGTCTCCACAGCGCGGGCTGACAGTGACAGCCTCGACCGGCTGATCGCGGACAGCCAGTCCGCCGTCGGCAATCTCCAGGTCGCCCAGGCCGGCAACCAGATCGAAGCCCTGCAGACCGAGCAGCTCATGCAAATGGAAGCCATGATGGCGGCCCATTACCGCGCCGAGGCGCTGGAGCGGGCGCGCCAACTCGCCGAAGCCGAACGTGGTCGCGCACGCACCCGGGCCTTCCTCGGAGAATAGCGCGCCATGGACGTGATCGACACCTTCCTTGCGACCTTCATAGCTTACATTGACAGCGGGTTCGGCCTGCTGGCGGGCGATGTCGCTTATTTGTCGACCACGCTCATCGCCATCGACATCACGCTGGCGGGCCTGTTCTGGGCGCTAAGCCAGAACACGGACGTCATCGCCGGGCTCCTGAAGAAGGTGCTCTATGTCGGCTTCTTCGCCTTCATCATCGGCAACTTCTCTCTCCTCGCCGGTATCGTCTTTGACAGTTTCGCCGAGCTTGGCGTGACCGCTGGCGGCGGGACGATGACTGCCGATGATCTCCTGCGCCCCGGCTTCATTGCCAGTGTCGGTCTCGATGCCGGTCAGCCGCTGCTCGAAGAGATCAGCGACATGCTGGGGCCGATTTCGTTTTTTCATAACTTCATCATGATCGCGGTCATGTTCGTGGCCTGGGCGATCATCATGGTCGCGTTCTTTGTGCTCGCCGTGCAGCTCTTCATCACGATCCTGGAGTTCAAGCTGACGACCCTGGCCGGGTTCGTGCTCGTGCCCTTCGCGCTCTGGAACAAGACGACGTTCCTCGCCGAACGTGTCCTCGGCAATGTCATCACCTCGGGCATCAAGCTCATGGTGCTCGCCGTTATTATCGGCATTGGCTCGACGCTCTTCTCGTCGGTGACCGATGCGTTCCGCACCGGCGATGATGTGACGCTGGCGCAGGTCATGGGCACGGTGCTGGCTGCGATTGTCTTCTTCTGGATGGGCATCTTTGCGCCCGGCATTGCGAGCGGGCTGATCACCGGCGCTCCGCAGCTCGGCGCAGGCTCAGCAGTGGGTGCTACAGCGGGCGTCGCTGCCGGGACCTATGTAGCGGGCATGGGCGGCCGCGCCGCTGTCGGCGCGGTCGCGGGCGGTGCTTCAAGCGCCGTCAAGGCCGGCGCCAGCATGGCAGGAGCGGCGCGCACCTCCTATACGCTGGGCTCTGTCGCCTCCGGCGCATCCGGCGCAGCGGGCGTCGCCGCCGGCCTTGCCGGTGTCGCGCGCGCAGGCGGGGACGCCATGCGCCGCGCTGCAAGCCGTCCTGCCCAGTCCATGCGCGAGGCCTACCAACGCGGCAGTCAGGGCGCCTGGCGCGCAACCGGCGGGTCTGAGACCGCATCCATGCAAAGCTCTGCCTCCGGATCATCCTCATCCCAGAGCCCCGGCTGGGCCCGCCGCATGCAGACCAGCCAGCGCATGGGACAGGCAGGCCAAATGGCCGCCCATTCGATCCGCGACGGCGATCGCGGCGCTTCGGGCGCGAACCCAACCCTCAAAGACAAGGACGATTAGACGATGGCTTTCAGGCGATCTTCCTCCAGCTATGGGCCAAGCCCGTTCCCTGAAACGCCTTACCAGAAGGCCGGACAGGTCTGGGACGACCGTATCGGCTCCGCCCGCGTGCAGGCAAAGAACTGGCGGCTCATGGCGCTCGGCTGTCTCGGGCTCTGCTTCGTCACCTCCGGCGCGCTGGTCTGGCGGAGCATGCAATCGACCGTCACGCCTTATGTCGTGGAAGTCGATGAGACCGGCGCGGCCCGCGCCGTTTCGCCAGCGACGGAGCGCTACACCCCGACCGATGCGCAGATCGCGCATCACCTCGCCAACTTCATCGAGCACGTGCGCGGCCTCAGCGTCGATCCGGTCGTCGTGCGCGAAAACTGGCTGCGCGCCTATGACTTCGTCACTGACCGCGCCGCCACCACGCTCAATGAATACGCCTCGACCAATGATCCCTTCGCCGATGTCGGCAGAAAATCCCGCACGGTGGATGTCGTCAGCGTCGTGCGCGTCTCGGACGACAGTTTCCAGGCCCGCTGGATCGAGAAGACCTATGAGAATGGCGCGCTGGTTCGCGCCCAAAGGTTCACCGGCAACTTCACCCTCATCACCCAACCGCCGACGGATGCGCAGACCCTGCGCGCCAATCCGCTCGGCCTTTATGTCCATGCCCTGAACTGGGGTCAGGACCTCGTTACAGGAGAATGATCCCCATGCTTCGTATCCTCACCGCCGCTTCTGCCATGGCGCTATTGTCAGCCTGCGCCACGACGGAACTCGACCCCATCGATGCCAGCGCCTTCGTCGCCGCGACGCCTGTCGAGGACCGCGCTGACTACCCTGTCGAGATTGTCGAAACCGCCGTGGCACTTCCGCTGCCCGGCCAGATGATGCCCATCGGCACCCGCGTCACCACCAATCCCGATGGCAGCGTGACACGGACCTATACAAGGACCGTCAGCACGCCGTCGGTTTCACCGGCAGAAGCGATAAGACAAGGTCGCACCAGCGCCCTGATCGAACCTTCGGTCGACGGCTATGTGAACGCGATCCAGGTCTATCCCTATACCGAAGGCGCGCTTTACCGCCTCTATGCCAGCCCCGGCCAGGTGTCGGACATCGCCCTGCAGCCGGGCGAGGAACTCGTCTCGGTTTCGGCCGGTGACACGGTGCGCTGGGTGGTGGGGGACACGGTGTCCGGTTCGGGCGCGACGGCCCGCGCCCATGTGCTGGTCAAACCGATCAGCTCCGGCATCCGCACCAATCTGATGATCGCCACCGACCGGCGGACCTATCACCTCGAACTGGAAAGCACCGACGGCGGCTATATGGCCGCGCTCTCCTGGCGTTATCCGGCAGTTGAACTGGCAGGCCTGACCGCTCGCAATGAACGCGCCATCGCGCGCGACGCAGGCAGCATTGAACGCGGCCTGACGCTTGAGGGCCTCAACTTCGATTACCGGCTCTCCGGCGACAGCCCGGACTGGAAGCCGGTGCGCGTGTTCGATGATGGCCGTCAGGTGTTCATCCAGATGCCGGAGGACATTGCCACCACCGACATGCCGCCGCTCTTTGTTCTGGGCGCGGACGGCGACGCCGAACTCGTCAACTACCGGGTGCGCGGCAATTATTATGTCGTCGACCGGCTGTTCCGCGCGGCGGAACTGCGCCTCGGCGAGCGGAACCAGACCGTTGTCCGCATCAGTCGCACCGAGCGCCGTTCGCCTCTGGCTGGCCTGTTCGGGAACTAAGCCCATGTCCGAGCCCATTCCCTTCGATGAGCATGCCGAACGGCTGAAGATCCGTTCCAGCCCGAAGCCGGTCACGCGGATCAACCGCAAGGTCCTGATGGTCGGCGCAGGCCTTGGCGTGCTCGCCCTGTTCGCGGCGATGAGCATTGCGCTCAAGCCGCCGACCGCCGTCGATCCCGATGCGCGGCGCGAGCTCTACAACACGACGAACACGCGCAAGCCCGAAGGTCTCTCCACGCTTCCTGCCAGCTATAGCGACATCGCGCCGGTCGAAGACCGCATTGCGCGCCTTGGCCCGCCACTCTCCGGCGATCTCGGCGCGACCATGCTTCGGGCTGAACGCGAGCTTGGGATCGAACCCGAATATGTGACCCGGTTCGAGGACGATTTCCACCCGAACCCCGCCGATGAGGCCGAACGCGCAAGACGCATGCGCGAGGCGGCGCTTGCCGATGAAGCGGCCCGCGCACCGGTCTTCTTCCGGCTCGATTCTCAGAGCGGCACGGCAAGCGCCACCGACACGCGCCCAGCCTATCGCGACCCCGCGCTTGATCTTGGTTCGGAACTGCTCGCGCTCGCCGCCCTGCCGCAAGGCGCGCCGTCCGCGTTCGGTCAGCCAAACGATACCAATCTCCAGTCGCGCAAGCTCGCCTTTGCCGCGGAAGGTACGGAAAGCGAGATCTACAATCCGCACGGCGTCGAGGACCCGGCCTCACCTTATCAGGTCATGGCGGGCACGCTGATCCCGGCCTCGCTGGTCACCGGCATCAACTCGGACCTCCCCGGCACGATCGTCGCGCAGGTCACCCAGCCCGTCTATGACACGGTCACCGGGCAGTATTTGCTTATCCCGCAAGGCTCGCGGCTGATCGGGCGCTACCGGTCGGAAGTCTCGTTCGGTCAGGACCGCGCGCTCGTCACCTGGGACAGGATCATCTTCCCGGACGGATCCTCCATCGTCATCTCCGCGCCGGGTGCTGATGCCCAGGGCTTTGCGGGTCTGTCTGACCGCACCGACCATCACTGGGACCGTGTGTTCGTGGCAGCCGGATTGGCGACCATTCTGGGCGTCGGGGCCGAGCTTGGTGCAGACGGCGACGGCGATCTCGAACGTGCCATCCGTCGCGGCACCACCGACACTGTGAACCAGGCCGGTCAGCGCGTCGTCGAGCGTAATCTTGGCATCCAGCCAACCATCCGCGTGCGGCCCGGCTGGCCGGTGCGCGTGGTCGTCACCCGCGACCTCATTCTCAGACCCCACCCCCAAGGAGCCACACGATGACCCTTCGTCTTGGACAATTACCCGACCGCACCCCGGTGCGCATGAGCCTCTCGGTCGATCCCGAGCTCGCCAGCGCGCTCAGCGACTATGCCGAAATCTACCGCCAGACCTACGGCGCGGAGGAAAAGCCCGAAGCGCTGATCCCGGCCATGATCGAGAGCTTCCTGGCGTCCGACGCCGGGTTCAAGCGGGCGCGACGCGCCCTTCATTCAACCGCCAGCACGGAGACCTAAACCCATGGCACAGATCGGAACATTCACCCTGAAGGAAGGCAGCTATACCGGCACCATCCGCACCATGACCATCAATGTCAAAGCCCAGCTTGTTCCCAACAGTGACAAGGCCTCAGACGGTGCCCCCGACTTCCGCCTCTATGCCGGCGGGGCCGAACTCGGCGCTGCCTGGCGTCAGGAAAGCAAGGATGGCGAAACGCCCTACCTCGCCGTCAAACTCGACGACCCGAGCTTTGCCAGCCCCATGCGCGCGGCCTTCTTCGAGAACGAGAAAGACGGCACCGGCGTGATGGTGTGGAACCGGGCGAAGACGGTGTAATCGGAGTGCGTCATGTTGCATCGCGTAAAGGAGGGCGGGCGCACAGGGCTTAGGGATTTCGCGCGGGACCTGAACCCGCCGCCAAAGGCCCCTGCTCCGGTCACTTCAACCGATCCTGAACGGATCACGCCCGCCGACATCTTCAGGCGCCGAACCGTCAGGCGGCCGGAGCTTCGCAAGCTTGTGCCGCTCTCCGATACGACGATCTACGAACTCGAACAGAAGGGCGAATTTCCGCAGCGGTTCTACCTGACACCCCGATGCGTCGTCTGGCCCCTCGCCGAAG
The DNA here is from genome assembly GCF_003576285.1 of Henriciella mobilis. NCBI lineage: Bacteria > Pseudomonadati > Pseudomonadota > Alphaproteobacteria > Hyphomonadales > Hyphomonadaceae > Henriciella > Henriciella mobilis. Next base: position 68,490 of record NZ_QWFX01000012.1, read on the forward strand.
TGCTGGAGTGGATCGACGCCCAAAGGCGCAAGGGTCGCGAAGGCTGCGGACCGCATCCGGATTATCGAATGCGGTGAACTGTCTCAAATATCCCTCATTGCGGACAATGCTGCGTTTCGTAGGCAGCGCGCCCGTTAGCAGACATCCAATCGTTAAGTCGTATTGACTGCGACACCGCCAAAGCATCTTCCGAGCCGCCCACCGCAGGATGAGTTGAACAAGCAGCTGACGAAGGCACAGTGCATCGCTTGGCCCCGTCTTGGACTAGAGGCCGCGAAAGATCAGCCACCGCCTCTTGCAGCTACGGGGTGAGGAGCTCCTGCAACCCGCGATAAGCCGCCGCAAGCTGCTTCACCAGCGCGTCGTAGACATCAAAGAACGGCGCGGCGGCCGGGAGACCAAGGCGGCTCGTGATATCGTCCATCTTGTCCGACGCCGTCCCCGTAGATGTGAGATGCAGGTTTGCCACCCGGAGATCGTAGGTCACGAAGAGCGGCAGCATGAGATTCGAAATTGCGGAACTGCCGGGAAGCGTTTCAAGTAGTGTCTGCAGGCGCTTCAGGCCGCCAAGGCCTTTGGGATCGCCTCCGGCCGCGCTCAGCAACTTCCCGATGGCCTGTGTATCCAGAGATTCGACGTGGATCTTGTTGAGCGCGTCCGCCGCATGCTGTTGGTTCTTCACGCTGTCTGTGAGCGGCCTCGCAAAGTCGAGGGCGATCGCCACCACTTCGGCTTCAAGGTGGGCGAGCGTCGCTCCAAAATGCATCCTGGCAGCTTCGAGGAAGTCCGTCCTTGCCGCGAGTAGGTCGTTTTCCGGTGTTGGATCGGAAAATATGCAGTCGATCTGTCCATCGTAGAATTCGCTGCCGATGGAGTGATCCGATTCCACGTTTTCAGACAGCAGGTAATACTGTTCCGGCACGGGCAATGTCGCGATGTCGCCGAGCCACATGACGACGCGGCCATTTCGGTTGATGCCAAAGCTTATCTGGTTGTCTTCGTCCGTGGTGATCGTGCCGTACGTCCGAGACGCAAACGTCAGGCGATAGCCCGACGCCGTGTCGTATTTCAGCAAGACCCCTCTCTTGAAGAACACAGGTGTGAGAAAACCGTCCCCCTGCCCGCGAAGGCCAGGCAGGTATTCGTAGTCGTCCGCATCATACTGGAACGGCACGTCCGTGAAGGGGTAGCGGTCTTCAAGCTTCCTACGCGTTACGGTGACACCGGCGGATACCTTGGACACGCACTGCTCGTGCAGCCGGATGATCGAGATGCGCGATCGGTCCGGAAGATAGTCCTTCTCGCACGTAGAACACCGAAGTACGGGCAGCCCTTTGATGGCTATCCGCGCCCCTGACACAGTTTCGTCGAAGTCAGCATAAGCGAGATCGAGCCAACCGTCGCAGTCAGAGCACCTCAAGCGCTGCACGTGACCAGGCGGCGGGAAAATGTCTTTGATGTCCACGGTGCCCCCCATAGTTACACCTTCCTACTTAGACCGATGTGTTGCAACATGGGATTGTCCACGACATTCATCCAATCTGACCTGGGATCCACGATTGGCCGTTTGGCGCCATCAGCGCTGCTTCGCGCCGCAATCGCAAACGTCAGCTTTGGCCTACGCTTCATGCCGGTCGTAAAGACTCCTTCTGCGCCCGAACCGGAAGTGACGATCACCCCACCCTCGGATCAGCGGCGTAGACCGCCATGCTCTCCGGGATGATGTTCGGCTTGCGGCTTTCACCCGCAGCCCAGGCATCGATCATGTCGGCCCATTCCTGCATCATGTGGCGGCGCTGGTCTGCATATTCGGCCTTGTTGTAGACCCCACGCGAAGAGCGCCGGTCTTCGTGCGCGAGGCTTTTTTCGATCCAGTCGCGATTGAAACCAAGCTCATTCAGGAGCGTCGAGCCCGTGCGCCGCAGGTCGTGGACGGTGAAAGGCTCCAGCGGAAGCTCCATCTCGCTTGCCAGCTTGTGGGCGCTGTCGGTGATCCGGTTGAAGGTCGCATTCGATATCGGGCGAAACGTGTCATAGCGCGACGGGAAGACGTATTTCGATCCGCCTGCGCAGGTTTTAAGCGCCACCAGAATATCGAGCGCCTGGTTCGACAGATAGACATTGTGGTCGAGGCCGGTCTTCATCCGCTTCTTCGGGATGGTCCAGACCGCATCCTGGAAACTGACTTCATCCCATGTCGCATGGGCGACCTCGGTCTTGCGCTTCATCGTCAGCAGGATGAATTTCACGCCGAGCTTCAGCGTCGGATTGGCGGTGATCTCTTCGAGCACGCGATAGAGGACCCGGATCTCCAGCGGCGTGAGCGAGCGGTCGCGGGGCCGGACACGCGCGATCGACCGGGGATCGACCTCCTCGGCGGGATTCTCGACACGGATGCCGTGCAAATTGGCGAAGGCGTAGATGAGCTTGATGAACTCGCGGGCGTGCAGCGCCGTTGAAGGCGCGCCCCGCTTCTTGATCTTGTCGCAGAGCTGACGGACGTCCTCGCTCGTCACTTCGCGCAAGGTGTAATTGCCCAGCGCCGGGATCAGGTCACGATCGACAATGTGACGACGCATGTCGCGGGTCGAGTCCGACATCTCGCTCTCAGCGAGCCAGCGCTGAGCAAGCTCCCCGAACGTCCCTTCGGATTTCGCTTTGGCCTTGGCCCGCTTCTTTTCCTTGGCGGGTGAGACACCCTCATCCACGAGCTTCTTCGCATCGATCAGCTTCTCGCGCGCAGCCGCCAGCGTGATCCCGTACTTGCCATAACGCCCGATGGTCAGCGTCTCCCGGCGCCCGTTCACACGGTAATCGTAGCGGAAGGTCTTGGTGCCCGTCGGCGCGACGGACACATAGAGACCGTCCCGGTCTGCGACCTTGTAGGGTTTATCCTTTGATTTCAAAGACTTGATTGCAATATCGGTCAGCATGTTGCGCCTCCTTCCCACCAATTTTACCGTCAGGCCGAAATGGCCAATTTTCCACAACAAAAAACTTATTTTTCAATGCGTTATGCCGAAAAAATACCGTCAGGCCGCCAAAATGGGCTGACGGTATTTTGACTTTAGGCAGGAAGAGGCAATTTGTATACCGTCAGGCGATACCGTCAGAATGTTCCGTTGGCCCGCGATAGAAGGCGATAGACACCGAACGAAAATCGGTATCAAGCTATTGTATTTGTTGAATTTATTGATCGTTCGCGATAGTCCGCGAGAGACGCGGAATCATTCCCACTCGATCGTGCCGGGCGGCTTCGAGGTCACGTCATAGACGACGCGGTTGACGCCTTTCACCTCATTGATGATGCGCGTGGCGACGCGGCCGAGGAAGGCGTGATCGAAGGGGTAGTAGTCCGCGGTCATGCCGTCGGTGGACGTCACCGCCCGCAGCGCCAGCACAGCCTCATAGGTGCGCTCGTCGCCCATCACGCCGACCGTATTGACCGGCAGCAGCACCGAGAAGGCCTGCCAGATCTCGTCATAGAGCCCGGCATTCCGGATCTCCTCGATATAGATCGCGTCCGCCTTGCGAAGCGTGTCGGCCTTTTCGCGCGTGATCTCGCCCGGGATGCGGATGGCGAGCCCCGGCCCCGGAAAGGGGTGGCGCCCGACAAAGGCCTCCGGCAGGCCGAGCTCACGGCCAAGCGCGCGGACTTCGTCCTTGAACAGGTCGCGCAGCGGCTCGACCAGCTTCATGTTCATCCGCTCCGGCAGGCCGCCGACATTGTGGTGCGACTTGATCGTGACGGACGGCCCGCCCGTCGCGCTGACGCTTTCGATGACATCCGGATAGAGCGTGCCCTGGGCGAGAAAGTCGGCGCCGCCAATCTTCTTGGCCTCTTCCTCGAAGACGTCGATGAACAGCTTGCCGATGGTCTTGCGCTTCTTCTCCGGGTCACTGACGCCCGCCAGCTCGCCGAGGAAAAGATCAGAGGCATCCACATGCACGAGCGGGATATTGTAATGGTCCCGGAAGAGGCCGACGACCTGCTCGCTTTCATTCATGCGCATCAGGCCATGATCGACATAGACGCAGGTCAGCTGGTCGCCGATCGCCTCGTGGATCAGGACGGCCGCGACCGAGGAATCCACCCCGCCGGACAGCCCGCAAATAACCTTCGCATCGCCGACCTGCGCGCGGATCTTCTCGATGGCCTCGGCGCGATAGGCCGCCATCGTCCAGTCGCCGGACAGGCCGGCAATCCTGTGGGTGAAGTTGCGCAGCATGTCGCGGCCATGGACCGTGTGGACGACTTCCGGGTGGAACTGCGTGCCATAGAAGCGGCGCTCGAGGTCAGCGATGATGGCGAGCGGAGCGCCCGGAGACCTCGCGATCACGCCAAAGCCCGGCGCGAGTTCGGCGACATGGTCGCCATGGCTCATCCAGACCTGCTCGCGATGGTCCTCGCCCTCGAACAGCCCGTCCAGCAATTCGCTGTCCGTGACCTTCTCGATGAAGGCGCGGCCGAATTCGCGGCTGGTCCCGCTTTCGACCTTGCCGCCGAGCTGCTCCATCATCACCTGCTGGCCGTAGCAGATGCCGAGCACCGGCACGCCGCGCGTAAAGACGGCCTCATCGGCGCGCGGGCTGTCGTCCCAAGTCACGCTCGACGGCCCGCCCGAAAGGATGATCGCCTTCGGGTCGAACCGGTCGAGGAAGCCGGCATCGACCTTGTTGAAAGGATGGATCTCGCAATAGACGCCGCTTTCACGCAGCCGGCGCGCTATCAGCTGCGTCACCTGTGAACCGAAGTCGATAATCAGGACGTGTTCGTGCTTGTCGGCAATGGAATCGGGAGTGCTGGCCATGACGCCTCCTAACCGCTAATTTCCAAGGCTGGAAGAGCCACAGATGCGCTTTCAGGGAGGAATCGATGGACGAGCGCCTTGCGAAGGCAAGAACACTCGCCGCCGAAGGCATGCAGGCGCTACAACGCGCCGACGGGATGGCTGCGCTGCAGGCTTTCAGCCGCGCCATCGACATGGGCTGGCCGGGCGCCGATGTCTGGATCGCGCGCTCCTTTGCCCACTCCCTGCTGGGTGACATGGAAGCCCGTCTCGGCGCCCTTGAGAAAGCCCTGGAAGTGGACCCGGCCAGCGTGCGGGCCCGCCTGCACTATGGCCAGGCCCTTGTCGGCGCGGGCCGCCAGGAAGAGGCTGAACCGCACTTCCTTGAAGGTCTTGAAGGCGCCCGCGCCCTGGAGCACCGCAATGCCGAGATCGAACAACTGATCCGCGCTGCCAGCGATTTCGTCGGCATGGCCAGCGAGCCGGACCCGCATCCGGTGGACGAGTTCGCCCGCGCCCATGGCGTCGGCGACGATCCCGAGGACGACCTCTTCCAGCAGTCGCTTGACCTTCTGGCCGGCCGGGCTCTCTCCTACGTCTCGCGCCCGACACGCTATCTTTATCCCGGCCTGCCCAGCCGGCAGTTCTATCGGCCCGAAGACTTCGACTGGACCAGCGCGCTCGCCGCGAAGACGCCGGAAATCCGCGCCGAGCTGGACGAGCTCCTGGCCCGCCAGTCGCTCGAGGCGTCGGCGTTCGCCCCCTATGTCGAAAAGGCGGGCCGCGAAGGCGCGGGCGTCTCCCATCCGCTGCTCGACAATCCCGACTGGAGCGCCTTTTACCTCATCAAGCAGGGCGAGCGGGTCGAAGAGAATATCGCCCTCTGCCCGCGCACCATGGCGGCCATTGATGCGATCGGCGACGACGCTGCCCCTGCCCCGGCGCCGTCGGTCCTGTTCTCGCGCCTGGAGGCCGGCGCGCGCATCCCGCCGCATCATGGCATGCTGAATACGCGCCTGATCTGCCACCTGCCCGTCATCCTGCCGGGCCAGTGCGCCTTGCGGGTCGGCAATGAGACACGCGCCTGGAAGGATGGTGGGGTCTTCATTTTCGACGACACGATTGAGCACGAAGCCTGGAATGAAAGCGATGAGCCGCGCTATGTCCTGATCTTCGAGATCTGGCGCCCGGAACTGTCGGCGCGCCAGCGCCACCTCGTCAGCGAACTGTTCAAGCTGGGCGGACTGGCAAGGCGCTAGGCCCTGCCCGCAATATCCTCCGGCCACCCGAAATGCTTGACCGGCAGGTGGAAACTGATGCCCGGGTGAGCGCTTGTGCGCATCTCGCAAAACCGCCGCAGAAGGCCCTTCCGCTCAGCCGCCTTAATGTCCGACCGTGGGATGACCAGTGGCGGCTGTGCCCAACGGAAAAGGATATGCGGCTTCAGCAACAGGCGGTCCGGCTCGAACGCCGCCCAGAGAACGCCGCGATAGTGCACGCGTGGAAACCGCCCATGCCCAAGTGTCACCGTGCGGAGGCGGCGCCCTTGGAAGTCGTCTGGAAGCTGCGCCCCATAAGTTTTCGCCAGTGTCCGCCAGCCGCCGACCCAGGCGAGGAACCCGACAATCGCGAACCACAGCACGCCGAAAAATAACGGGAAGGACAGGACAATGAAGATGACCGCCCAGTCTATGACGCCGCTCCCTCTTCACTGAGCGCGCGGTCCCGGAAGGCATTCAGTATCTCGACCAGCCGCGATCCCTTGAGCCGGTAATGCTCCGTGATGCGGATCGTACCAGCTGTCATCAGACCGGACAGACGACCGGCAACCTGCCTGTCCCTCGCGGTCAGTTTGAAGGCAACCTGGTGGGTGCCCGGTACCCTGCCGACGCGCTGGCGATAAAGCTTGAAGTCGGAGACATCACGCCAGGGAATATGACCGAGCGCCTTGAACTCACTAGAGGAAAAGCCTTCCCGGTCGAGCTTCAGCCAGCTGCGCTTGAACAGCGCCGCTGAGGCGGCAATCAGCGTGACGATGGCAAAGAAGACAGTCAGCCAGACATTCACATCATAGGTGGCGACATCGTCGACTTCGCGAACCGCAGTCAGCAGGACCACCAGCAACGCGCTGACAGCGCCGAGCACAATGTACTGGCGATTGCTCGCCTCGAAGTGCATCTCGTCTTCCAGGGGTTCATCCATGCGAATCTCTCCAGCTGGAGGGAGCATACGCCGCTCAGCCAGTGCGCACCATGAGGGAGAAGAAGAAGCCGTCCGTGGCGGCGGTGCGCGGGGTCAGGCGGACAGATGTGCCGGTCTTGCAGCCGGCCCGGACCTTGGCGGCGCCCTCATCGGTCAGCAGGCCCGAGGCGATGGCGGATTCGGCGGCGTTCTGCTCGGTGAATTCCGGATGGGCCGACAGGAATGCGGCGACGCGGTCCTCATCCTCTTCCTTGAGAAAGGAGCAGGTCGCATAGAGCAGCCGCCCGCCGGGTTTTACGAATTCCGACGCTTTTTCAAGGATTTCAGTCTGCTCCTCGATGCGCTTGGCAAGCTGTTTGTCCTTCAGGCGCCACTTGGCATCCGGGCGGCGGCGCCAGGTCCCCGTGCCCGTGCAGGGCGCGTCAACAAAGACGAGATCCATCTGCCCTTTCAGCGCCTCGAGCGCCTCCGGCTCACTGGGATGGACGAGCTGGACATTGTGCGCGCCGGAGCGTTTCAGCCGCGGGATCAGCGCGCTCAGCCTGCGCCCATCAATGTCATAGGCATGGATCTGGCCCTTGCCCTCCATCATCGCCGCGAGCGCCAGCGTCTTGCCGCCCCCGCCCGCGCAGTAATCGAGCACCTGATCGCCCGGCTGCGCATTGGCCGCGGCCGCCGCGATCTGCGAGCCGGCATCCTGCACTTCGACCCAGCCCTTGGAATAGGCCGGGATGCTTTCGAGCGAGGCCTCCCGCTCGGACGGATCGCGGGCCGGGATGTGGTAGGCATTCTTCAGCAGCGGTGAAACTTCCGCATTGGCCGAGCGCATCGGCCCGCCGGCCTTTTCGGCATCCACCTTCAGCGTGTTCACCCGGATATCGACATCGGCGCGCACCGCCATGGCCTGCGCCTCGACGACCTTCTCCTCACCGAAGACGCGCTCCATCATCGGCTCCATCCAGTCCGGATAGTCGCCCGACACCCAGGGTTCGGCCGTTACGTCCGGGGCCATGACCAGCCGCTCGCGCTCATCCAGCGTCAGCTTCGAGGGCGCATGCTCCTCATCCATGGCCGAGTCGATGCGCATGATGTCCCACTTCCAGGCGTGCGCCAGCGCGCCGAGCACCAGCGCGCGCGGCTCGTCCGAGCCCATGGCATGCGCGATCGAATTCTTCTTGCGCAGCGCATCGAGCACCAGGCCGGACACCCAGGCCCTGTCCTTGGAGCCGGCATAGCGCGCCCGCTTGCCCCAGTCGCGCGCCGCCGACTTCACCGGCTGATGCCGGTTGAGGACGTCTGTGAGGACATCGATGGCTGCTGCTATTCGTCCGCCGTCGCGCATGCGTACTATCGCCCTATTTCTTGTTCAGCTTGCCGGGGTTCTGAATGGAGATGACATGCGCATCAAGCCGCTTATCGCATTCTACCTGATTGCCGGCTTTGTCTTTGTCGCCTTTTCGGGCCGCGCCGAAGGCATGGGAGCGCCCCGCTATCTTATCGCGCCCTTCGCCCTTTTGGCGATTGGCCATCTTGCCTTTCTGGTCTTTCAGGCCGTGCGGGTGTCCTCCCGAGCCGGTCTTCTCTCAGGTGCCGCCTTGTTGCTGCATGTCATCGCGCCCGCCATCTTCCTGCTGTGCCTGTTCATCGGGCTTCAGATAGACCGCTTCAGCGAACGATACTCAATGAGGATCGGGGACACGCTTGTGAAACAAGTTGCCGCGTATGAAGAGGCCAACGGCTATTGCCCGGCCAGTCTGGAACAAGTGCTGGGAGAGGGACAGCAGCTTCCCTCGCCAATCTTGCGAGCATCCTCTTTCCGTCTCGATGGCTGCACCGTCTGGTTTGAGTCCACCCTTTTCACGACCTGCAGGCGATCAACGGGTAGCAACGAATGGCTTTGTAGCGACTAACCGCCTGAGTCCGCCACGCCACATCGATTTACTTGCTGGCAGACAATCCCTTAAATGCACGCCAGTCTTTGAGGGAGGACACACCATGAGCGCCTATATCACCGCGCAGATCACCATCCATGACCGCGAGACCTATCGCAAATACGAGGCCGGATTCATGGACATCTTCGCGCCTCATGGCGGCAAACTTCTCGCCGTCGAGGAAGCACCGATGGTTCTCGAAGGCGACTGGGACTGCACCCGCACAATCGTCGCCGAATTTCCCGACCGGGAAAGCGCCCTCGCCTGGTACAGGTCGGATGACTACCAGACCCTGATGCAACACCGCCTTGCCGCCTCCACCGGCAGCATCGCGCTTCTTAGCGGCCTGCCCACATGACCCCTGCAAGCCGTCCCGCGCTCATGCTGAGCGATATCGAAGCAAGAGCGCCTCTCAGCGGGAGCCCGCAATGAAGATCGACCTTCCTCCCGCCATGCGCCGCGCCGCCCGACAGGACTGGCGCGCCGTGGGCGAGATCATCGGCGAAGCGTTTCGCGACGATCCGGTGAACCGCTACCTCTTCGGCACGGCTGAAGGCGTCCGCTCGGCGATGATGGTGCTCGCCCATCATGTCTATGTGCCGGTGGGGGAGAGCTACCTGCTCGACGACAAGGGCGCGACCATGTGGCTGCCGCCCGGCGCCGCGCCGAAATTCGGCCCCTGGCCGCAGATCGTCTTCGCGCTCGGCCAGCTGCGCCATGGCAAGAGAGGCGCGATGAAGCGGGCCCTTCACCTGGCGAGCCTTATGGAGAAACACCACCCGGGCGAACCGCACATGTACCTCTTCGCTATTGGCACAACGGTCGCCGCGCGCGGCAAGGGTGTCGGCAAGGCGCTGATGCGGCCCATGCTGGACGCCTGCGACCGCACTGGCACGCCCGCCTATCTCGAAAACTCCAATCCTGCCAATCACGGCTTCTACACTTCGTTCGGCTTCGAAAAGGTGGCCGAGTTCGAGGTTGGCCCAGATGGCCCGCCCATGGCCCCGATGTGGCGTGAGCCAAAATGAGCGCACTTCTCTCGAATGAGGTCTTCAGCGCCATCGCCATGGTGCTGACCTTTGTCGCCTTTTATCCCTATATCCGCGCCATCCTGAAAGGGAAAACGCGCCCGCACGTCTTCTCCTGGTTCATCTGGGCGGCGGTGACCTTCACGGTGGCCACCGCCCAGCTGGCGGGTGGCGCGGGCGTCGGCGCCTGGCCCATCGCGGTGTCCGGGCTGATCACCGGCGGCGTGGCGCTGCTCGCCCTGTCGAAATCGGCCGACACCTCGATCCACCGCGCCGACTGGATTTTCCTCGCCCTGGCCGCAACGGCGCTGCCGCTCTGGTGGCTGACCAATGATCCGCTCGCCGCCGTGTTGATCCTCACCAGCGTGGACCTGCTCGGCTTTGGCCCGTCCATCCGCAAGGCATGGACCCTGCCGCATGAGGAGAACGCTCTCTTCTTCACGCTAGGGGCGATCCGCAACGGCTTTGTCGTCCTGGCGCTGGAGCACTATTCATGGACAACGGCCCTCTTCCCGGCGGCCGTGGGGCTGGCATGTATCGGTTTTGTAGCGATGATCCTCATCCGGCGTAGCGTGCTCGGGCCAGTGGTGGCAGGCCTGACGAGATAAGCTAGCCACCATTCGCTGCAAAGGAGCGACCCACGCCCGCTGTTCATACCCCGTCTCAGCGTCTTCGGTATTCTGGAAAACTGCCCGTATTTGAAGCAATGTATTCTTCGTACAAGCTTAGGAGTCGCTGCTCGTAATCTCGCGGATCTGTCGAAGAAGGTGAATCTGGATTGTCGTGTCCAATTGCCTGCTCCCAGGCCTCATAAGGCAAGTCGACGGGGATTGAGTTTCGACTAAGCTCTTCTAACAAACCACGATCCGGCTCATCTCCATACGTGTGAATCGAATTCAGATCGTCCATAATATCATTCAATGTCGGGATATTCTCATCCGCTCCAGCCGTCGGATTGATCTGAATGACAACTGGCTTCAGGGGGTCGTCAACAATCAGGTTTGCAACCCCCAGCGCACCGGTCACAAAGACTCCGGCAGCCGCGGCTCCTGCGCCGACAATTTGGGCAACCTCGGTTGGGCTCATCTTCTTGGGAGCCACCCCAGAAGTGATCTGATCCTGTTCGGGCTGATCTGCCGGTTGCTGACTTTTTGCCATTCGAGCGAACACTTCTCTGTGCAGCCCAAAGCCTTTTGAACGCCTTAGAACGGCCGCCTTGTCTTCATCGCTAAGTTTAGATGGATTGATGTCGCCAGTGAGTAAGCCCATCATCTTCAAGTCGATGGACTCTTCCAAAGTGACACCGGAACTGTTCGAAGAGGCCAACCGTTTCTTCCCCGCAATCCTGCCGTCCTGCATCAAGGATAACATTCCCGGCAGAAATTGGCAGCCTACCGCCCGATGGAATAGTTCGGCGCTTCCCGCGTCATGGTCACATCATGGACGTGGCTTTCCGACAGGCCCGCGCCGGTGATCTGGATGAACTGCGCCTTTTCGTGCAGCTCCTTGATGTCCTTCGCACCGACATAGCCCATGGCGGCCCGAAGCCCGCCGACCATCTGGTGGATGATGTTGCCGACCGGTCCCTTGAACGGCACCTGGCCTTCAATGCCCTCCGGCACGAGCTTGTCGCTCTCAACCTCTTTCTGGAAGTAGCGATCCGCCGATCCCCGCGACATCGCGCCGAGCGAGCCCATACCGCGATAGGCCTTGTAGCTCCGGCCCTGGAACAGGAACACCTCGCCCGGGGCCTCTTCGGTGCCGGCAAAGGCCGAGCCCATCATCGCGGTCGATGCGCCGGCCGCCATGGCCTTGGCAAAATCGCCGGAGAACTTGATGCCGCCATCGGCGATGATCGGCGTGCCCGATGCCTGCGCGGCCTCGGCGCAATCCTCGATGGCCGTCAGCTGCGGAACACCGACGCCCGCCACGATCCGCGTCGTGCAGATCGAGCCCGGCCCGATACCGACCTTCACACAGTCCGCCCCGGCATCGATCAGCGCCTTTGTCGCGTCGCCCGTGGCGACATTGCCTGCGATGACCTGCACCGAATTGGAAAGCTTCTTTACCCGCGTGACCGCATCGAGAACCGATTTCGAATGGCCGTGCGCGGTGTCGATCACGATGGCGTCGACCCCGGCATCAATCAACGCCTGCGAACGCTCGAAACCAGCATCGCCAACCGTAGAGGCCGCCGCGACGCGCAGGCGCCCCTGATCGTCCTTGGCCGCGTTCGGGTTGAGCTGTGCCTTCTCCATATCCTTGACGGTCAGCAGGCCGACGCACTTGCCGGCCTCGTCCACGATGACGAGCCGCTCGATGCGGTGCTTGTGCAGGAGCTGGCGGGCTTCCTCGATGGGGGTCGCCATGGTGACGGAGACGACCTGCCTCGTCATCAGCTCGGCCACTTTCGCCGTCGGATCGTCGACAAAGCGGGTGTCGCGATTGGTGATGATACCGACAACCTTGCCGTCTTCCTCGACCACTGGAATGCCGGAGAAACCGGTGCGCGACTTGATCGCCTGCAGGTCGCCGAGGGTGGCCGTCGGGGCGATGGTGATCGGGTTCATCACCACGCCGCTCTCATATTTCTTCACCTGCGTGACCTGACCGGCCTGCTCCTCGAAGGTGAGATTGCGGTGGATGACGCCGATACCGCCAGCCTGCGCCATGGCAATGGCGAGCCGCGCCTCGGTCACGGTATCCATGGCCGATGACAGCAGCGGGATGTTCAGCGGAATCGACTTCGTCAGCCAGGTCGAGGTGCTGACATTGGCGGGCATGACCTCACTCGGGCCGGGCTGGAGAAGCACGTCGTCGAAGGTGATGGCTTGTCGGATTTTCATGTGGGGAGCTCCCTTTTCGGCCTAATAAGGGAGTCGCGGCCCTTCGAAAAGCCCCTTTGTGAAATCCAGTTACATGTTCCCGGTTGAGCGCCGAGCGCCCCCATGACCCGGATCTGGTCGGACGATCCGGCAGGCGGAAAGCGGTCCGATTTTCCAACAGGGCAAGCGGTAGACTTATGGTGTGCCGCATGGACCGGATGCAGGGATTTGTCGAAACGGGCCTTGCCACAGCAGGGCGTGCGCTTCAGGCGGCGGGCGACCGCGCGGGCCTGCACCTTGCGCCGGACACGCTGACCCGCACTGCCGCTCGGCGCCTTCGTTCGAGCCTTCGTGCCATCGAGACGCTGGTCCGCCGCCTGCTGGTCCTGATCGCTGCCTCGCTTGAGCTGGAAGACCGAAAAGGCCCGGCAAGCCCCGCGTGCGACAGCCAGAGCCCGGCGCCATTGCCCGGCCGGCGTGCCCGTGTTTTCGAGTTGATGCCGCTGGCGACATTCGACCCGGAAGCCTTCCAGCGGATGGCCGCAACTCCCGCTCACGCGCCAGACCGGAATCATACCGGAATCAGACTCCTTCTGGACCGTTTCCATACCCTCCGCGCGGTGATCGAAGATCCCGCCCGCGCCGCCCGCCGCATGGCGCGCCTGCTGGCCCGCGAAAAGCAAGCGGGTGCCCTGAAGCCGATCTGCGTGCCGCAGGAGCGGCTCTACCGCTTCGATGCCGAATTCGGCCTGATCGCGGCCGCCCTGCCGGGCCTTGTCAGCGAGGTCTTGCCGACTTGGTACGACACCGGCTGAAGCACTTGATAATGTGGAATAAAATGCCGCAAGCCGGGCCGGTTTGCGGATGGAGGCGCAGGCCTATTCGTCGCGCTCTTCCTTGTAGCTTGGCGCTTCATCGGCCTGGTCGGCCGGGCGCCCCGGAATGGCGTAGGAACCCTTCAGCCAGCGCGAAAGATCCACATCCGCGCAGCGCTTCGAGCAGAACGGCCGGAAGGCCGGATCGGCGGGTTGCTTCTCGCAAACGGGACATTTGGCCTTGCTCATGCGCGCCTCACAACAGATTGCTCGCCTGTACCGCTGGCAATCGAAACCCTGCCGGAACAGGCCGAGTTCAGGATCGCGTCGCAGTCATTCCGGCGCGCGTTATAGGCCTTGAGGGCGCGGGGCGACAGGGTCAGTCTGAAAAAAGCGGTGCGATCGGCCGCGGCCTGCCGGGCGGCGTCGCGGAAGAGATCGAGCAATTCGGTGTCGGCAGTTTTTTGCCCCGTCTCGTCCAGCAGCCGGTCCTCGATGGGCGATGCGCCCCAGGCGATCTTGGCTTCGAGCAAGCCGAAGCGGGATGGTTTCAGCGCCTCGACCTTGCGCGCGGATACAGACTGGAAGGCCGCCAGGAAAGCATCGCGCAGCTGGGTGCGAGCCTCGGCGGTCAGCGGGGCAAGGCAGTCGATGACCAGCAGGCCGCCCCAGTCCCGGAGGGCGACCTGGCGGGCGGCCGTCTCGACCGCTTCCTTGTTGATGCTGAGCGCCCGGGCCGCCGCGCTGCCCTTGCGGTTGCGCCCGGCGCTGTCGATGTCGATGGCAATCAGGGCGGCGGTCCGGTCCAGCCGGATCAGCCCGCCGCGCGCAAGGCCGACGGCCGGCGCAAGCGCCTCGTCAAAGGCTGCCTCGATCGCGTCGAGATCTTCGGCGTCGGCAGCGGTTTCGGGCTCGGGCGGCTGGCCGGGCAACTCGTCCAGCCAGGCCGTGAACGCGTCGAAGGCGGGCGTGGGGTCCTGTTTGGAGAAGGCTCCTCTTGCAAGCTTGCCATGGCGGGCTTCGGCGCGGATTTCCAGGGTTGTTTCAGCGCCTTCGCTCAGCCCTTTCGGCACGTCACCGCGCACAAAAATGCGCTCGCCGCTAGCTGTTTCGAAAAAGGCGCCGCCATCCTTGACATCACTCTGGCGCAGCCGCGCGCTGACAATTTCCCCGGCCCGCACCGGCTGCCCATCGCCGGACCAGCGCTGCAGGAAAAGCCGGACCGCCTGCCCGGCCTCGTCGAATGCGGCGGCGCGTATTTCGCCGGGTGCCTCATTCAGGACGATGCGGGAAATGCTCATTCCGGTTTGCCGCGAAAACCCTGCGCGACCACAAACAGCTCCGGCGATCCGGCCCGGCTGGCGGGCGGTTTGACGTGTTTCACCGTCCGAAACATCTGCTTGAGCTGGTTCATCATGTCGGGCGTTGCCCCGCCCTGGAAGACCTTCGAACAGAAATTGCCGCCGGGCGCGAGATGCTCCCCAGCAAACCAGAGCGCCATCTCGGCCAGGGCCGCGGTGCGAAGGCTGTCAGTCTGTTTGTGGCCGGTCGTATTGGCGGCCATGTCGGACAGGACAAGATCTGGCGGGCCCGAGAGTCCTTCCATCATCGCAGCGACATCGTCGGGATCGTTGATGTCGCCCTGGACAATGTGGGCACCTGGAATGGGGTCGACCGGCAGGAGGTCGATCCCGACAATTTCCTTCACCCCGCGGCGCAGACAGACCTGCAGCCAGCCGCCGGGCGCAGAGCCAAGATCAACTACGCGCGTCGCGCCTTTCAGCACGCCGGTCTTCTCGTCGATCTCGATCAGCTTGTAGGCAGCCCGCGCGCGAAAATCATCGGCCTTGGCCCGCTGGACATAAGGGTCCGAAAGCTGACGCTCGATCCAGCGCTTAGAGCTTTCATCCTTGGCATTGTAAGCGATGATCTTGCGCTCGCCCATGCGCCGGCCGGACGAACCCTTGTCATTCTTGGGGGGGCCTTTCCAGCGGCGTTTTCCCTCATCGCTCATCCGTCAGCCTCCATCCGATTGTCGCCTGCCGGTTTCGGCTTTCGGCTCCGGCCACCGCGACTGCGCCGGCGTTTCTTGGGTCCGCGCATCATCGACAACAGAAGCCCTTCGCGAAGTCCCCGGTCAGCGACGCGCATCCGGGACGTCGGCGCCAGTTCCCAGACGGCTTCCATAAGAGCACACCCGGCGACCATGAGCCCAGCGCGCTCTTCTCCGATAGTCGGATATTCAGCGCGCCTTTCCGGCCCGGCCTGGATCAGTTCGTGCATCGTCTCCTGACAGCCTTCCCACTCCATCCACTTGCCGTCTACCAAGTCGCGGCGATAGCGCGCCAGACCGAAATGGACACCGGCGACGCAGGTCACTGTACCCGATGTTCCGACGATGTGGGACGCCTTGTCGGCCAGCGCCTCACGAACACCATGCTTTGCGGCCCACGGCTCAATGTATTCGGCCAGCAACTCCCGCATTTTCGGATAGGCTTCAGCTTCGCCAAGGTCACCAAACCGCTCCGTAAGCGTGACGACCCCATAGGGAATGCTGGTCCACGCCTTGATCGGCGGGCGTTTCAGCATGCCGTTCAGGCCGCCTTCGCGTGCCTTCGCCGCATCGACGAGCGAAAGCTCGGTCGAGCCGCCGCCAATATCGAGGACCAGGATATGGGATGCGTCCGGGTCAATCAGGTTATGGCAGCCGATCAAGGCCAGCCTCGCCTCTTCCTGCGCACCGATGATCTTGAAGGTCAGTCCAGTCCTTTCACGGATTTCGCGGATAAAGTCCGGCCCGTTCGTGGCCTTGCGACAGGCTTCGGTGGCGATGCAGCGAATCCGGCCGACCCGTTTTGCCTTGAGCTTCCGCGAGATTGTCTCAAGCGCATCGAAGGCGCGGTTCATCGCGACATCCGAGAGCTGGCCGCTCTGGGCTAGACCTTCGCCAAGCCTCGCAATCTGGGAATGCGAATCGACCACGTTGAAGCCATCGCGCGATGGCGCGGCGATCAGAAGTCGGCAATTATTCGTGCCGAGGTCCACCGCCGCATAAAGCGGTGGCCCCTGCTTGTTGCGCGGCGGGCGGCCATTCGACCGCGGCCTGCGCGATTTTTTTTCAGCCATGTGCGGCCCAAATCTTGTCGGTTGCCGAAAGGTTTATCACATTGGGCGTTAATGAGCCATGGACAGGGCATAGGAAAGCGGATCGCCGCACTGTTTCGCCGCAACAAGGCAGGCCATGAGGAATCTCATCAGCCAGCCGAGCCTGCGAGCGATGAGCCATTGCGTGCGGAAGCCCCCCACGAGGACGAGGATGTCCTCCACAATGCGATTGACCACCGGCGCGCCAAATTCCAGATCGGCCAGGTTGTCCAGCACCGGATCTTCGACTTTCGCGGCGTCATTTTCGACGTTGACCCGGTCTTTGCCAACACCGATGAGTGGTATGAGGCCATCCCCGAGGACATGCGTCCCTCGAAGGACCAGCCTTACTATCATCTCTTCGCCGAGAACGACAAAACCCACTATGTCGCCTATGTCTCGGAGGGCAATCTTGTCCCCGATGACAGCGATGACCCGGTCACGCACCCGGACATTCCGCATTTCTTCGAACGCACGCCGGAAGGCTATGCGCTGAAGACCATGCATTCCAACTGACAGAAGCGGTCAGCCGGGCTTGACCACATCGGGCGAGGCCCGCCTGAAAGCGTCGATCTCGCTACACTTTGCATCGACCTCCACCAGGCGTGGAAACGCGCCCAGAGGCGTGTCAAAACGGCGGGCATTGTACATTTGCGGCACCAGACAGACCTCCGCCAGCGTGGGCCTGTCACCGAAAAGAAAGGGCTTGGCAGGTGCACTCGCGGCCTGCGCCTCAAGCGCCGTGAATCCCCGGATAATCCAGTCCTGATACCAGGCAGAAACCGTTTCGGCATCGGCTGAGAACTCCGTCCGCAGCTTGGTGAGCACAGCCAGATTGTTCAGCGGATGGATGTCGCAGGCAATCAGGTCCGCAAATGCCCGGACCTGGAGGCGCGCCCACGGATCGGCTGGCAGCAGCGGCGGCTCTGGATGAGTTTCATCGAGCCATTCGAGGATCGCCATGGACTGGCTCGCAATCTTCCCGTTCACATCGATCGAGGGCACGCGCATCTGCGGATTCACTGCCTTGTAGGCCTCCGCGAACTGCTCATCGGCGCCCGGCGCAATGTTGACCGTTTCCGATGTGTACGCGACCCCTTTCAGATTGAAGGCGATTCGCAGGCGGTAAGCCGCCGACGAGCGCCAGAAATCGTATAGTTTCAGCGCGCTCATGCCTTCACGACGTCCTGCTCGATTGCACCGAACACCGTATGCCCGGACTTGTCCTTCACCTCGATGCGGATCGTGTCTCCCACCTGCATGAAGCCGGTTTTCGGCTCGCCGTCGCGGATCGTCTCGATCATGCGGATTTCGGCAATGCAGGAGTAGCCAAGCCCGCCATCGGCGACCGGCTTGCCTGCCCCGCCATCCGGGTCCCGGTTGGAGATGGTGCCCGAGCCGATGATCGAGCCGGCGCCCAGCGGACGCGTCTTCGCCGCATGGGCAACGAGCGTGCCGAAATCGAAAGTCATGTCGACATCGCATTCGGGCTTGCCGAAGGGTTTGCCGTTATAGGTTGAGAGCATGGGCAGGTGCAGCTTTCCGCCAGACCAGGTATCGCCCAATTCGTCTGGCGTGACGGCAACCGGCGAAAAGGCGCTGGAGGGTTTGGACTGGAAGAAACCGAAGCCTTTGGCCAGCTCTCCCGGGATCAGGCCGCGCAGGCTGACATCATTACAGATCAGGATGAGCCTGATCTGGTCGAGAGCGGCGTCGCGGTTCGCGCCCATAGGCACATCCCCAGTAATGACGCAGACCTCGGCTTCGAAATCCAGCCCCCAGGCCGGATCGCCGAGCGGGATCGAATCGCGCGGCCCGAGGAAACTGTCAGAGCCACCCTGATACATCAGTGGGTCGGAATAGAAGCTCTCTGGCACTTCGGCGCCGCGCGCCTTTCTCACCAGTTCGACGTGATTGATATAGGCCGAGCCATCGGCCCACTGATAGGCCCGCGGCAGCGGCGAGGCGCAGTCATGCTCGTGGAAGCGCTCACTCGGCACAGACCCGACCTCAAGCTCCTCGGCCAGCTGGGCGAGTTTCGGCGCTGTCAGGTCCCACGTATCGAGCGCCGCCTGCAGAGTCGGCGCAACATGGCCTGCATCGGTGTAGCGGGTAAGGTCTTTCGAGACGACGACGAGCCGTCCATCACGGCCCTGTTTCAGACTGGCAAGTTTCATGGGGTGCGCGTCCTTTTCTCTGATGTTTTCCGCCACGCTGCGAGCGGCTTCTCATTTCATTCAGCGCGTTTTGCGTTATATTAGTTTCATGAGCAACCATTTCGAAAAACCCGATCATGCCCGCGCGGACTGGACGATTGATCAGGACTGGTCTCGTTATACCGATGAAGAACATGCCGTCTGGGACCTGCTTTACAAGCGGCAGATGGAAGTATTGCCCGGACGGGCTGCACCGGAGTTCCTCGACGGGCTGAAGGCGCTTGATCTTGGTCGAGGCGGCATTCCGGATTTCGAGGTTATATCAGACGAGCTGGAAGCGCTGACGGGCTGGCGCGTCGTCGCGGTGCCCGGCCTTGTTCCTGATGACGTCTTTTTCGACCATCTCGCCAATCGCCGGTTTCCGGCCGGGCAGTTCATCCGCAAACGGAATGAGCTGGACTATCTTCAGGAACCTGACGTCTTCCACGATGTCTTCGGCCACGTGCCGATGCTGACCAATCCGGTGTTCGCCGACTATATGGAAGCATACGGCAAGGGCGGTCTTCGCAGCCTGAACTACGCGGCCCTGAAGAATCTGGCCGCCCTGTACTGGTATACGGTCGAATTCGGACTCATCCGTACCGATGAGGGCCTTCGCATCTATGGCGCGGGCATCGTCTCGTCGAAGACCGAAAGCATTTTTGCGCTCGAAGACCCGTCTCCCAACCGGATCGGTTTCGACCTCGAGCGCCTGATGCGCACCGACTACCGGATCGATGATTTCCAGCAGACCTATTTTGTCATCGATTCCTATGACCAGCTTTTCCGCGCCACGGTCGATACTGACTTTGCGCCCATCTATGAGCGCCTGCAGGGCAAATTTGCCCATGGACCTGAGGATGTGCTGGACCGCGACGAGGTGATCACGCGCGGCACGCAGGCCTATGCAAAAGCCGGCGGGCGATTTGCAGACGCGAGCTAGTTCCTAGACCAGTCCAGTCAGACCCAGCGCTTCAAGCAGCGCCTCACGGGCGATCTGGCACTCGCTGGCGAATTGTGGATCGGCCAGATCAGCCGGCGCAACCCGGTCGCGATAGGTTCGCCGTACAATATCCTGCAAGGCGTCGATCCTGTCGTCGTCGAGGAACACGCCCTGATGGGCCGCCGCGATCTCTTCATCGGTCATCACGACCCGAAGGCGCAGGCAGGCCGGACCACCGCCATTGCGCATGGACTGGCGCACATCGACGTACTGCACGCGCCCGATCGGCCCATTTCCCGACACCATCCGCTCACAGAATGTCCGTGTGCTGTTCGTCTCCTGCGTCTCAATCGGTGCGAGCAGGACAAGCCTGTCTTCACCTGGCCATTGCAGGAGCTGGGAGTTGAAGAGGTAGGACCGGATCGCATCGCCAATTGGCACCTCGGCCTCAGCCACCATCACAGGCTTCAGCTCGAACAATCCATCCGCCGCCTTGCGGATCTGAGTTAACGTGCCCGTCGTGTCTTCAAAGGCAAGCTCATGGAAGAACAACGTATCAAGCGCGCCCACGCAGACGACATCATTGTGGAAAGCGCCAGCATCGATGGCAGCCCTGGCCTGCCGCGACAGAACCGTCCGGTTGTCCTTCAGCCGGTGCGCTCGGGCAATGCTCTCGCTTGCGAGCTTTGTCTGGCGCGCCGGAAAGCCGATCAGGCTTTCGCCCGCCTCGCGGCCAAAGACAAACAGCTCGACACCCGGCCCACCATGCTCAGCACACAGACGGACATGATTGGCCGCCCCCTCATCGGCAAAGTCCGCATGACAAGGCAGGGCACCGTGGACGGCAAATCGCGACTCGTCCTCGAAGATCGCCGCGAGGCTTGCGGTTGTATCGGGATGCTCTGTCGAGCGGTGCAGCATGGTCGAAAGGTTCGCGGCGGTCAGATGCAAGCGTCCGTCGGCCGCATCGGCAGATGGCGAAACCGTCGCTGCGTTCGCCGCCCACATCGAGCTGGCGCTGTAAGCCGCCTTCAGCAGCTGCGGCGCTGTCTTTGCCGCTTTCTCGATAATATCGGCATCCGACCCGCCAAAGCCGGCCGAGACGAGCAGGTCGAAATTCGGTCGCGGCAAGGGCGGAAGGATCGCCTGGGTCAGCCCGGCCTTCACCAGCAACCGCATTTTCTCCAGACCTTGCAGCGCAGCTTCGCGGGGATTGGAGACATCGCCCGCATTCGACGCACTCGCTAGATTGCCTTCGGACATGCCCCCATAGTTGTGGCTTGGGCCGATCAGGCCATCAAAATTGACTTCGCGTGCTTTGCTCATGCGATCGCTTTCTCAATCCGTTCTAGGCTTGTGCGGTGACAATCCAGACGGCGGCATCCAGTCTGACATGGCCGTCAGTATCCGCTTTCGCCGCCAGTGCCGAGCGCACGACTTGGAACACCTTGTCGGAATCGAGCTCCTTCTCGGCGATCAGTCTGGCGGCCGGTCCCATCCGGACCGCAAAGGCAGCGGCCTCGTCCACCGTATCGCCCGGCAGCCGCATCTTCCCGGTCCAGGATGCGGCCGTGGCATCTTTCCACCCAGCACCACTCAGCAGGCCCACTGTGCGATCAGCATCCTCGAATGCGAATGGCCCGGGCGCACCCGGCTCAGGCCGGGTTGGCGCTTCATCGGTCAGCGACAGCGCAGCCTTGAGCGGCTCGACTGCCCAGTCATTCCTGGAAAGGGGCTGCCAGCAGACGAAGGCCAGCCGCCCATCTGGAGCTATCTGTGCCCGCAAATTGGCAAAGGCGGCCTGAGGGTCAGCAAAGAACATCACGCCGAAGCGGGAGATGAGCCGGTCGAACTTGCCGTCCGCCTGCCAGACCGAAGCGTCGGCCTGGATGAATTCGGCATCGCTGCGGCCTTCGGCGCGTTTGCGGGCGAGCGCGAGCATCGGCCCTGATACGTCGACACCCGTTACATGCCCGGCGCCAGCTGCGAGCGCGGCCCGGCTGAGTGCCCCGGAGCCGCATCCAACATCGAGGACACGCTGCCCCGAGGCAATCTGCGCCGCACTGAGGACGATGTCGATGTAAGGCGACAGCATCGCATCGAGACGGTCAGCCTGAGCGGCCCAGTTCTCACCGGCTTTGCCATTCCAGTATTCGATCTGGTCGGCATTGCTGGCGTTCTGTCGCGTCATTTCGGAAATCCTTTTGCTTCCAGCCGCTCGGCCTTGTCGGAGACCTGGCTTGCCTGCGGCCAGGCACAATAATCGGCGGCATAGTAGGCGCCGGGCCTTGAGTTGCCCGACAGGCCCGGACCGCCAAATGGCATATTGCCCGCCGCGCCCACGGTCGGCCGGTTCCGGTTCAGGATGCCCGCACGCATTTCGTTGTGCACCTTCAACCAGAGCGCATCATCATCACTCACAAGGCCGCCCGAGAGGCCGAACCGGGTGTCATTGGCCATGGCCAGCGCGGTGTCGAAATCCTTCACGCGGGTGACCTGGACCAGCGGTCCGAACAGCTCTTCATCCGGAATGCTTGAGGCATCAGTGACATCAATGACACCAGCGGTAACGAAGCCCCCGCCGCGGTCCATCCGCTTGAGCCGGCGCAACGGCTTGCCGCCAGCCTTGGACAGCATGGTCTGGAAATCGACAGCCGCCTCAGCCGCCTTTTCGGAGACGAGCGGCCCCATGAAGACATCGTCTTCATTCCATGCCCCGATCTTGAGACCGCGGGCCCGCTCGACCAGCGCATCGATCACTTTTCCACCGAAACCATTGTCCGGCACGAAGATGCGGCGCGCGCAGGTGCAGCGCTGGCCTGTCGTCAGATAGGCAGACTGGGCGGCAATGTCGGCAGCGGCATCGACATCTGCCGGATCCCAGACAATCAGCGGATTGTTCCCGCCCATTTCGAGCGCGAGGATGACATCTGGCCGGCCCGCAAAGTGACGGTGAAAGGCTGTTCCGGTTCCGGCGGAGCCGGTAAAGAGCAGCCCGTTGATATCCGCTTCGAGCAGCGCTGCCCCGGTATGGCGCCCACCATGGACAACGTTCACGACGCCGGGCGGCAGACCAGCAGCCTCGAAACATTCGACCATGATCTCGGCAACGGCCGGCGCCAACTCAGAGGGTTTGAATACGCAGGTATTGCCCGCCAGAAGCGCCGGGACGATGTGCCCATTGGGAAGGTGGCCCGGAAAGTTGAACGGGCCGAAGACAGCCATCACGCCATGCGGACGATGGGTCAGGTGCGCTGAGCCGAACGCCGTGTCGCCGGATTTGCCGCCAGCGCGCTCAACCTGCGCCTGGATGGACACCGCGATCTTGCCTTTCATCGCTGCCGCCTCGCCGAGCGAATCCCATTTCACCTTCCCCATATCGCGGCTGATCGCTTCGGATATTCGTTCCGCCCGCGCGCCGATCTCCTCAGCATACGCTTCGAGGATCCGGGTCCGGTCATGCTGTGGCATGTGGCGCCAGGACTTGCCGGCCTCACGGGCATTCTCGACGGCCTGATTGACCTGCGCCGCGCTCGCCGCCTGGCCTTCCCAGCTTGTGTCTCCCGTGGCCGGGCAGGTCTTCTCGAACCAGTCCCCGTCGCCTGCGGCCCATTTTCCTGCGATGTAGGCGCCCTTCGCCATCGATCAGCTCCTCAACCAGATTCTTGCCGTGTCACCCGGTGACAGTTTCAGGCGGTCGAGCACATCCGGCGACGTCACGAAGACGGCGCCATCGCGTAGCTCGCCATCCGCCATGGTGACGCGGATGTCGGAGGCCTTGTCGTTCGATACAAGCCCGCTTGCAGTATTGGCCTCACCGACCTGCAGGGTCACAAGGCGGCTTTCCCGGATCGTCCGAATAAGGCTGCGCGGTGCCGCTACCAGCGGACCGCCATCGAAAATATCGACCGTGCGCTCGAACCGGAAGCCTTCCCATTCAAGCAGTTTAAGCGCACCCACGCCATCTGCATGGACCCGGCCGATCACCTCACGCGCTTCTGGCGGCAGGAGATCCACATAAATCGGGTATTTCGGCATCAGGTCGAGGATGAACTGGTTGTCCGTGGTCGCCGACAGGATGTCTGCTTCGGTGAATTCCATGCGGAAGAAGTGCGCGCCCATCGCGTCCCAGAACGGGGTCCGTCCCTCTGGATCGACGACGCCGCGAAGCTCGGCCAGAACCATATCGCCAAAGCGCTCTGGCCCAGCAGCCATGAGCAGGTAGCGGGACTGCGCCAGCAGCCGCCCTGCCCCACCGCCCCGATGGGCCTTGCGCAGGAAAAGCGTACCGACTTCGGTGTAGCCGACGAACTCGTTCGTCAACACCAGCGCGTCCATGTCAAAGCGCCGGTCAGCGGCCTGACTCGCCTGGGCTATTGTGATCACGCGATAATTGAAGAAAGGCTGGTCGATGCCGACGCCTGCCTTGACGGCACTGCAGCCGCCAACCTCGCCGGTCTCGTGATCGACCATCATCATGAGGTACTTGCCGTATTGTGGCTGCGGAAGCTTGCCGGCAAAAGCCTTCTCTGACTTTTCAAGCCGTTCGCGGATGATCGGCTCGTGCACGGGCAAGCTGGTAAAACCGGGGCCTGACTCCTCGGCCAATTGCATCAGAATGTCGAAATCGTCCAGCCGCGCCGGACGCATGACATAGGACGAACTCATTCCATCAGAGCCTTGATTTTTCTGGCGTCAATACGCCCATCCGCCAGGCGGTTCAGCAACAGCCCTGAAAGGCTTGCACGCTGGACGAAGCTCGACATGACGACATATTCCTCATTTGAATGGATGCGCCCGCCCATGACGCCCAGCGTATCCACATTGGGAACACCTGCTGCGAAGATGTTGTTTCCCTCACAGACGCCGCCCGTGTCGACGAATTCCAGCGCAAGGTCAATCGCGCGACCGGTTTCGGCAACGGCCGTGAAGAGCGCCTGCTGTGCCTCGTTGCGCGGCTTTGGCGGGCGGTAGAAACCGCCATGCAGGTGACCTGAAATCCCGTCGCGCGCCTTGGCCTCGCGGAAGATGCGCTCGACTTCCCAGGTCGCCCACTGCGCTGCGTCGGCGTCCGGTGCGCGGGCCCCGAACCGGACGATGGCGAGATCGGGCACGATGTTGACCGGCCCGCCACCCTCGATCGCCCCCACATTGAACGACACGCCTTCGCGGCGATTGTTCAGCGCTTCGAGATCGACGACCATGTGCGCGGCCGCCTCGATGGCGCTGCGCCCTTCCTCTTTCGCCCGGCCCGCATGTGAGGAGCGGCCATGCAGAACCACATCAAACACGGCCGAGCCTTTGCGCCCACCAGACATGGCGCCCGTTTCCATGCACGGCTCATAGGTCATCCCGATCATCGCACCGGACTGGGCGGCCTGTTTCAGGACAGGCGCGCTGGCGAAATTGCCGATCTCCTCGTCAGGGGAGATAACGATCTGATAGCCCAGCTTGTCCTTGAGCGGCCCTGCCTCGAACGCTTCCAGCGCGCCGAGCATGATCGAGAGACCACCTTTCATGTCAGCGAGGCCCGGCCCGTTCAGCCGACCGTCACCGAGATCCTTGATGTCGGTGAAAGTCCCCTCGGGAAAGACCGTATCATAATGCCCGCTCATGATAACCTGGACCGGCGCATCCGGACGCGATGAAACGCGGATGATCGGCCCGGTCTCGAAATCCTCGGCCTCGCCCTTGGCGTTCACTTTCTCAAAAGGCTGCGAGGCATCCAGCTTGATTTCGGCATCGAGCGCGGAAAAGGCATCGGCAAGCTTCGGCGCTAGCGCATCGAGCCCGGCGCGATTCCAGCTTCCTGTGTTAATCCGCGCCCAGTCCAGTGTTCGCGACTGCATGCGTTCTTCGGCATCAGCGATCCGCTCGCAGATGGCCTCGTCTTCAGAGGTCTTGAGTGTCAGGTCTGCCATGTCTCTTGGTTTCATGGGAATTGTGTTCCTGCAAGCCCGCCTCACGAGTTTGACGCACCTATTTTCAGAGCCATGTACCATATCGACTCGAACGTTCCGTTTTGCCATGAGGGCCGGGACATTCAGGAGATTTGAAATGATGATTCGCAGCACAGCGACCCTCGCACTGTGCCTTTCGGGTAGCGCCCTGGTTGCGTCGGCCCAGGATGGCTGGTCCGGTGAAGGCTCTTTCAGCGCCGGTTATACCACAGGCAACACCGAAACCACCGACCTTGGCCTCGCCGTAAAGCTCGACCGCGAAGCCGGCTTGTGGACCTATTCGGCGGAGGCGGCGGCCGATTATGGCGAGACCGACGAAGTCGAAACGAAGAATCGCTGGTTTCTCGCCGGCGAGATCGACCGCCAGCTGGGCGACCGTCTGTTCGGCTTTGTCCGCTCCTCCTATGAAAGCGACGAGTTTTCCGGTTTCGATTCGCGTCTGTTCGTCGGCGGCGGTCTCGGCTACGAGATCCTGGACGGCGAGAAGACGACCTGGTCTGTCCAAGGCGGCCCGGGCCTGAAAATCGATGAAGTGAAGGAAACCACCGTCACTGTGAAGGGCACGCCAGTCACGACGCCGGCGTCGACCGAAGAATCCTTCTCGCTCGTCGGCGGCTCGGAATTCAGGCACCAGTTCAACGATTCAGTGCGCTTTTCCAACGATACCGATATCCTCTACGCTGAGGAGTCAACGCAGATCGGCAACGTCTCGGCGCTGACCGCATCGCTGACGAATACGCTGTCGGCCCGCTTTTCCTTTGAGGTTCGCCACGACACGAACCCGCCGCCCGGTTTCGAGGCGACGGACACCGTAACGCGTGCATCGGTCGTCTACACCTTCGGGAAGCAGAAAGACGGCTAGACCTTTTCAAGGGCCTGTTCGAGATCGACGAGCAGGTCCTCAGCTGCCTCGATGCCGACAGAGAACCGGATAAGGCCATCGGTGAAACCGATCCGCTTGCGGATCTCCTCGTCAACACCTGAATGGGTTGTCGAGCCGGGATGGCACATCAGGCTTTCCGTGCCGCCCAGAGACACCGCGAGCTTGATGAGCTGGAGGTTGTCGAGCATCCGGAAGGCGGCGTCCTTTCCGCCCTTCACATCGAACGAGAAGGTCGAGCCGGCAGCCTCACACTGCTCGTCATAGACCTTGCGCTGGGGGTCGTCCGCTTCGAGAAAGGCCGGATACATGACCTTTCCGATCTTCGGATGGTCGCGCAGGAATTCCGCGCAGATCCTTGCATTGTCGAAGGCCTTCTCCATCCGGAGACGAACCGTTTCCAGCGACCGCGTCACCAGCCAGCAGGTATGGGCGTCAAGCGTTGTACCGAGATAGTTACGCACACGGCGGATCTTGGCGATGACATCTTCATTGCCAATGGCCGCCCCTGCCACGAGGTCAGAATGACCACCGATGTATTTTGTGAGCGAATACAGCGCGAGGTCTGCCCCATGCTTGAGCGGCACATGACCGATCGGCCCCATCATCGTATTGTCGCACATGATGATCGGGCGATGGCCGGTCTCCTTCTCGATCGTATCGGCAACGCGCGCACAGGCTTCGATGTCGACCAGGGCACAGGTGGGATTGGCCGGCGACTCGGTGAAGATGACGCTGAGCGGGCCGGACTTCGCGGCTTCGCGCGCCTTTGCCAGGATTTGCTCTTCGGTCGCCCAGGCATCCATTTCGAACGGGGTAACACCGAAGTCGGGCATGAAAGTCCGCATGAACACTTCCGTGCCGCCATAAAGCGGGCTGGAGTGCAGGATGCTCGTCCCTGCACCGGCGCAGGCCAACAGTGCTGTCGTGATCGCGCCCATGCCGGACGAGAAGACAAGCGCGTGGTCGCCCGCATCATAGAGCGTCAACCGGTCTTCAAGCACCTCCATGTTGGGGTTGTTGAAACGGGTGTAGATCAGGTCCGCCTCTTCAGGATCGCCCTCCTCCTGCTTGCCAGCAAGGCGCCTGAAGAGCGCCTCTCCATCGCGGGCGGATTTGAAGACGAAGGTCGAGGTCATGAAGATTGGCGGCTTGATCGACCCTTCCGACATGGCCGGGTCGAACCCGTACCCCATGACGAGGGATTCCGGCTTGAGGACGTGATCGCCAATCTTGCGCTTTCGATAGGGCTTGCTCGGCTTGCTCATGTCAGGATCCTTCTTTTAATTGGTTTCAAATGAAACCATTTGCGCGAGCGAAGCAACCTTGTGCCGCTTGCCGTGCATGAAAAAACCCCGGCCAAGCGACCGGGGTTCCTTCGAATTGAATACTTCTTGAAGGGTTGCCTAGCTGTTGCCAAGCGCCTTGACGGCTTCCTGAGCGTCTTTCAGGCGCTGCTCCACCGTGTTGCAGGCTTCCGGCAGGCCTTCGTCGCCAAGAACCGAAAGTCGATCACAACGCTCTTTCTCGTTCTTGGTATCCTGTACGAGGCTCTCGGCCTCGAACCGCACAAGCGCTGCTTCCGTGCGCTCCTCGGAATCCATGAACTGGAGCCAGCCGCGGCCGCCACGATTATTGGCATTGCGGAAAGCCTCGCGGGCGCCATCACGGTCGCCGCGCTCATAGCGGGATTGGCCGATCAGGACCCAGACCAGGCCACGATCCTTCACACCGCCAGCGTTCAGTGCCTTGACCATGGCATCTTCGGTCTTCTCCCAGTTCTGGAGCTCGGCATAGGAGCGGCCAAGACGCTCATACATGGCGCCGCTGTCGTTCATGCGGGCCGCTTCCTCGATGACCGGGATCGCCTTGTCGAATTCGCGGGCCACCTGATAGAGGTTCGCCAGTAGCTCCATCCGGTCATAAGTCTTGGAAATACGTCCGGCGTTCATCTCTTTCTCGAGAACGCGAGCGGCGTGATATGGCACGTTGAACCGGTTATAGAAGTTCACGACGCGCATCAGCTCGTCTTCCTTCTGCAGGATACCACCAAGATACATCGCCTTCTGGACCTCGAACGCCTTGCGCTCTTCATTGGCCTGGAAGTAGTCACCTGCAATCGCATCCCAGAGACGGCGCTCGTTGGGATTCTTGGCGAGCAGCTGTTCGAGCAGAGCGGCCTTCTTGGCGCGCTGACCGGTCGCATCATAGAGATAGATCAGGAAGTCATACACTTCGCGTTCCGCATTCGACCCGTCGATCTCGAAGACGCGCTCAGCCCATTTCAGGGACTCCTGATTATTGTCCAGCTTCTGGTTCATGACAGCCAGGCGCCACATGTCATCACGGTCCGGCGTGCCACCTGCATTCATCCAGCGCTTGGAATAATCGAGCGCGCGCTGAAGATCGTTCTGGCTGAGATAGATCTGGAAAATCTGGTAATAGGTTTTCGCCTTTTCGGCTTCCGGCACATAGCCTTGGTCGATGGCTGCCTGGAGGTCGCGAGCGGCGCCGGCATAATCATTCGCCTGGATCTTGATAGCAGCGCCAAGCTTCAGGACGGCGCCCTGCTCGTAACAGTTCAGTTCCATGCTGCGCAGCTTGTTGATGTGCTGCAGCGCTGCCTGCGGATTGTCGTTCTGGAGAAGCTCGGTTTCAGCCTTGAGGTAGACTTCGCCCGTCTTCGAGCTGAACTGAGTCTCTTCACAGGTCGCGTTCTGGGCCATCGCAGCCGATGCGCCGAAAACTGTCATCGCGCCGGCAAAGATCGCGCCTTTCAGGATTGGCCTAAGTCCCATGGTGTCTCACTCCTTTCGCCGTGACGGCGGATTGTTGGCTTGGGGAGATCGCACCGGACCTGCCCCACACTAAACTACGAATCCGCCGCGTCGTCGCTATTATTATTCACGGCGCGTCATCGCATGAAAAATCACTAATAAGATATGAGCGGTTGAGCGAGTGGCGTCAACGCTTTGCTCGCCCCGGACTGCATCAATCTTCGTTCAATTCAAATTCCAGCGGATACACGACATTCTGCCGTATTTGCGGGCGTCCATCGACGATTTCTGGCACGAACTGGACCTTGCGGATCGCGCGTTCGGCCTCACCCGAAAATCCGGCATGGGTGCATTCGGCTTCGACGTCGAAGGGACGGCCCATCGTGTCGAGGCTGAAGCGGACATCGCAGCGCCCTTCTATGCCGCGCTGCGCCATCTTCTGGGGGTAAACCACAACTGGGGGCGCCAGTGGCTCGGCCACCCGCTCACCAATGGCGACTGGCGTCACATTCAGGATATCGCCCAGATTGCCTGAGATGGTCATCGGCACCGCCCCGCCGAAGTTCACATCCGGCAGGCCGACATCGGCCGCGACACTCGCAATCGCCGGCATGGCAGGCGGAGGAACAATCCTTGTTTCCGTAGGCAAGTCAGGCTCAGGCCGCGGGGGCTCTGCCTCGACTGGCGGCATGATGAAGGGACTGAGTTCGGGCTGCGGGCTCGCAGGAGGTGGTGCGAAATCGTCCCGGATCATAGCGGTCATGAACGCGAACAAGCCCCAGACGATACCGGCCGCAAGCGGCAAACCGACGCCGGAGCGCATGAATAGGTGATGGAACATAGCACTCTCCCATATGTATTTATGTTATATCATTGCATTTTTCTTTCCGCGGCGTCAAGATCGTTTTCTAGCAAAGGGCGAAATTTGTCGCTTAAGCGGGGCGGAGTTGCTCGCGCAAAGGAAAGGCTCCGCAGCCCTTGAAGCTTTCTGTTGGCGCATTTTCGACTGTAAAGCGGAAGCTCATGCGGCCCGTCTTCAAGACCGCCCTGGCGACTGGGCAGATAGGTTCCACCCCTGCCCCATACCCGCTTACCGGCAAAAAAAATGGGCCCCGAAAGGGGGCCCATCTCTGATTTTCAATTGCCTGTTTCAGGATCAATCCTGCAGAGTGAACTCCAGCGGATACACCACGTTGCGGCGTTCGGCCGGCTGCCCCCGGACAATCTTCGGCGCAAATTCCACCCGGCTCACGGCACGTTCGGCTTCACGCTTGAAGATGCTGTCGGTGCAATCGGCTTGCACATTGTAAGGGCGGCCCCGCGTGTCCACGTCGAAGCGGACGTCGCATGACCCTTCAATACCGCGCTCGGCTGCGCGGGACGGATAGGTCGGAACCGGCGGACGGATCGGCTGCGCATCCCGGTCGGAAATAGCGACCGGATCGATCGCAAGCGAGTCGAGACGGTCGACGTTGAGTTCCGTCGGTGCCGCACCCTGGATGTTCGGCGTGGGCAGATCAATATCCGACCGCGACGCCGACATTTTTGGCGGTGGCGGCGGCTTGTCAGCCGAGTCGATCCGCTGGGCCTTGTTGCGGCTGCGGGTCCGGACTTCCGTATCTTCTTCAGACGGGGTGATCCGTTCCAGCACACGCTGCTCTTCAACTTCAGGCTGTTCATAGTCCTGATTGATCATGGAGTACATGAAGGTGAAGAGGGCATAGACAACGATCGCTGCAAGCGGGACGCCGATAACCAGCCGGATAATCGGATTGCTAAACATGGATCAGTCCTCCTATTCCTGCTCGACCGACACAGGAACAGCGGTCAGACCGTCTTCCTTGTTGATCGTCTCAAGCAGGGAGATAAGCACCCCCGCTTCCGAGTCCTTGTCCGCTTGCAGAACGAGTTTGCCCTTCGGGTTTTCCTCGCGCAGCTCACGGATGCGGAAACCGATTTCCTGCAGCGTCACCTGCTGCTTGTCGATGTAGATATCGCTGTTCTCATCAATCGCGATCAGGATGCCGAGCGGGTTCTGCTTGTCGAGATTATCAACTTCAGTCCGCTCGATTTCCACGCCCGGCTCTTTGATGAACTGGGCCGTCACGATGAAAAAGATCAGCAGGATAAAGACAACATCGAGCATCGGTGTGAGGTTTACATCATCCTCAGCAGAATTTTGTGAGGCGAGTTTGCGTTTTTTTCGTGCCATTACTGCCTCCTATTCCTGACTCTGGACGACGTTCACCCGTTCCATCTTCGCATTGTACGCCTCGTCACGGATCTTGATGATCGTGCCGGTGCGGGCGCGCGGATGGGCCTGGATGATCAGCGAGCTCTCCGGGTTTTCCGCCCGAAGCCGCTCCATGTTGGCGCGCACACCACTCAGGTCGGTGAAGCGGCCATTCACCGTGATCAGATTGTCGGCACCCACATAGACGAGGATCGCCTGGGTGTCCGGATCAGTCGGCGCGTTTGATGGCGGGGGCGGTGGCTCGAGGCCAAGCGCCCTCTCCTGGATAAAGGTCGACGTCACGATGAAGAAGATGAGGAGAATGAACACCACATCCAGCATCGGGGTGAGGTCGACACTCGCCTCTTCAGGCGCGTTGTGTTGGCGTCCTCGCATCAGCGAATCTCCATCTCGTCTTCGACTTTCTGGACCAGCCGGTTCACCTTGCTGTCCATGCCGGACGTGAAGATGATGCCCGAGATGGACGCCACCATGCCGGCCATGGTCGGGATTGTGGCGCGAGACACGCCGCCCGACATGGCTTTGGCGTCGGCACCGTCCGTGATGGCCATGACGTCGAACACCGTCACCATGCCTGTCACCGTGCCGAGCAGACCAAGTAGCGGCGCAAGCGCCACCATCGCCTTGGTCATGCTGACATTGGCTTCAGCCTTGGCGCGGACTTCCGATATAAGCTTGTCGCGAACCCAATGCGCCAGCACCGACTTGCGGTCAGACCGGGCATTCCATTCGGCAATCGCTTCATCGGCGACCGATTGGTGAGCGAAGCGGAAGTAGAACAGGCGCTCCAGAATCAGGGCCCACATGACGAATGTGGCAACCATGATGACCAGGAGAACGGGTCCGCCGCGCTCAAGAAAGGCCTGAAGATCATTCAGTCCTAGATCCATTGCAGCACCTCCCGAAGGAGGGAGCAGCGCTTAGGCTGCTCCCGTGTTGGACTCTGCACGCTCGGCAACGAGACCGGCAGCCTGCTCATCGAGGATCTGCTGGTTGCCGCGGGCGAGCGATGCAGCGACGGCGTGCAGGAGAAGCAGCGGGATTGCCGCCACCAGACCGAGCACCGTCGTCATGAGCGCGACCGAAATACCGCCGGCCATCAGCTTCGGATCGCCTGCACCGAAGTTGGTGATGGCGGTAAAGGTGATGATCATACCGATAACCGTACCGAGCAGGCCGAGCAGCGGCGCAACAGCCGCAAGAACCTTAACGATATCGTTGAAGCGCTCGATCTTCGGCGTTTCACGAAGAATCTGCTCGTCGAGCTTCAGCTCAAGCGATTCCAGGTCCTGGTTCTTGTTGTTCTCGTATTGCTCGAACACGCGGGCCAGCGGGTTGCCCGTACCGGCCTGGCGGGTCTTGGCGGTCTTGCGCATCGCGCTGCCCATCAGGAAGAGCGTGGCAATCTTGAAGATCGCGAACGCAGCACCGATCGCCAGCAGGACAAGGATCACGGCACCAACGACACCGCCCTGACCGATACGCTCGCCGATACCGGGCATTTCACCCTGAACGGCGAACAGGTCGCCCTTGGTCGGGTCGACCGGCGTGATCACGACGTCGCCTTCGGAAGCATTGATCAGCTTCTTCATGGCCGACTGGAAGTCACCGCTCGGCTGCGCCTTGAGAACGCGCAGATACGGTTCGTCAGTGTTGTCGGTGATGACTTCGACGAAGCGGGCGTCGTCCGTCGTCGCAGCGGTGAAGATACCGACGCGCATCAGCTCGGTGTTAACCACCTCGCCTTCCGGGCCTGCACCAGCCACATCTGCAGTGAAGGTCTTCACTTCGGACTGAGCAATCATTTCCCGAAGCATTGCCTTCGGCAGCGCGTCGAGATCCTCACGGGTCGGAAGCGAACGGGCTTCGGACACTTCGGCGAGCTTTTCGGCACGGCCGCTGTATTCGTAGTTCGACAGCGACTCGCGAATGATCGGCATGGTCTCGCCCGCAGCGCTGCGGAACTGACCGAGCAGTTCGCCGAAATCGCCAGCCTGGGTTTCCAGTTCAGCAGATAGCTGCGAGATCTGACGCTCATTCTGGTCGAATTCGGCAGACAGCTGGCGGCCGCGAGCTTCAGCGGCATTCAGGTCGGCACGGGCCTGCTGCATTTTCTGCTGCTGAGTGGCGGCGTCGGAGCGGAACTCCTGGAGACGACGCTGGTCCTCAGCCGACATTTGCTGGGAGTCCTGCTGGACGCGGCGGAGAATGTCGGACAGCGACACATCCTGTGCCACAGCGGGGGCGGTAATAGCCATTGCAGAGCCCATGACCAGCGCGGCTGCGCCGAAGGCCTGCAGAGATTTCTTGATCGGGTTCATTTCGATAATCCTCTGGAACTTGGCGCTTAGGGTGCGGTCACGGAAAGACGCGTTGCCGGAGCGTAGAGAACGCTCGGCGTCGTCGTGCCCTTGGCGACCTTGATGGCCTTAGCGATGTTTTCCTTGAAGCGGTTCTCGACCGGGACCCAGGCACCCTGGGCACGATCGTAACGCGCGGCGTAACGGCGATCCGGCGACAGATAGACGAGCGCGACGCGGCCGTAGAGGAACATATCGACCATGACGGGGCTGCCGTCGATGTCGATAACTTCCGGCCAGGTCTGGATCGTCCGGCCATATTCCATCTCAGACTTGTAGGCCTCGATGATCAGGCGGTACTGCTCGACGATCGGAACCTGCGGGTTTTCCATCGCCGCGCGCAGCGTATCGATGCGGTTCTGACGGTCTTCCAGCTTGAATGGCAGGTCGGCCGAAACGAACGCTTCGAGATCGGACACCATGTCGATCAGCATCGGCGTGGTCTGTGCGGTGATTTCATCGACGCGCTCAAGCTGGCCCTGGAGCGATTCCAGCTCACGGCGCTGGCTTTCGACGACTTTTTCCTGCTGGCGCGCGTAAAGCTGCGCTGCCTGGGTACGCTGAAGAAGCGTACGGAATTCGGCGACCATGTCGGAGCGTTGATCATCCAACTGGTTGATCCGCTCCTGTACCTGCTCAGCCTTGCGGGTTGCGTCTTCGCCGATATCGAGTGCCTGGCGCAGCTGGCTTTGTGCAACAGCTGGCATGGCCAGGCCGGCAACAAGCGCTGCCGCAATGGCACCCCGCGCCGGTGTCAGTACTTTCTTCATGAGGTTTGCCTCTTACTCTCCGAATGGTCGTGCCTTGGACAGCACGGTGAAACTCCAACGCGGCCATGCCCCCTGAAATGGCGAGCCGCTGCTCTCTCAGTCATGCCCGTCACACACAGGGCGTCAGTATGGAGGCTGGCGGAGTTTGTCACCCATCGCCTCCCTGATTTTACGGAATGCTCTATGGCACTCTCTTGTTTTTCCCGGCAGAGCCTGAAGGCCGCCGAGGCAGCCATCGCGCGGGACGCTAGCAGTAGCAACCTCGCTGATCAATGGTCGACCGGTAACAGTTTAAAAAGCTTACCGTTTTGATGTGCAAGCACAATGACGCATCACAGTTTGCGGCCCGAACGGTTCGATCAAGCCGCAGAGCGACCAAAATGCGGTCAGTCTGCAACCGCAACGAGCGGAACAGGCCCCGGGGCGAATGGCCCAAGATAAACTGAAACAGGAAGGTGGCTGGGGTGCCAGGATTCGAACCTGGGAATGTCGGTACCAAAAACCGATGCCTTACCACTTGGCGACACCCCAACTGCGAGGAAGGCCGGGACATACTCAATCCGCTTGCGGCTTGCAACTCCTGTTCTGCGTCAATCACAGTGCCGGTGCATCTGCACAAGATCGGTGGCTGACGCTTGTCAGGCTGGAGCCGCTGAGATATAGGCGCCCGCTCTGGCTCGGAACATAGCTCAGCCTGGTAGAGCACCGTCTTCGGGAGGCGGGGGTCGGAGGTTCGAATCCTCCTGTTCCGACCATTTCCATTTTTGCAGGATTGCTACAGGCACCTCCCCCTGGGCTCGCAGCGATTCCCATGTTTCTCCGATGCGTTGGCATTGTTGAGAATCATCGGTGCGGCTCACATCAGCCCTTTACTTTTATTCGATAAGGGTCATATCGTTTATTGATAAAAATTCCGGTTCGGAGGCCAAACGGTCGTGAAAACGTTCTTTACTGCGCTTGGCGGCGCGATTCTCGGCACCATACTCGGCGCTGTCCTGCTCTTCTTCATCGCGTCAATGGCGATCAGCGGGTTCATGCAGTCTGCCGGGTCCCAGCTATCGGGAGGCGAGAATCCCGAGACCATGGTGTTGACCCTCGACCTGCGCCAGGATCTCAGCGATCAGCCGCCGACCAGCGGCATCGCTGCCCTGTTCGGCCAGAAGGGATTCGTGAACGTCATCACCCGCCTCGATGCGGCCCGGACGGATGAGCGCGTAAAAGGCGTCTTCGTTCGCGCCAGCGAATTCTCCGTCGGGTCGTCGCGGGCCGAAGAGCTGCGCAACGCCATTCGGGGTCTGCGCGACGCCGGGAAGTTTGTTGTTGTCCATTCGCAAGGTACCTATGGCGGCGGCCCCTCTTCCCTGCGAGCCATTGCCGCGGCAGATGAAATCGTGATTCAGCCCGCCGGAGACTATCTCGGCGGCGGCGTGACATTCGAGACCATGTTTTTCAAGGACCTGCTGGACCGCCTCAGCGTGTCGGCAGAGATCGAGCAGTTCTACGAGTACAAGAACGCGCCGAATGTCTACAAGGAAACCGACTACACAGCCGCACACCGCGAAGCGATGACTGCGCTGGCCGAATCGATCTGGCAGACGTCGCTGGCCGACATCGCTCAGGACCGGCAGATGGATGTTTCCGATGTTGAAGCCGCCCTCACCTCTGGGCCGCTCAGCCCCGAGGCGCTCGTCGAGGCCGGACTTGCCGATTCGATCAACTGGCCGGAAGCTGTAAAGGAATCGCTGAAGGAACGCGCTGGCGAAGACGCTGAATTCGTAGACGTCCTGTCCTATCATCCCCCGTCTGCGCCGCTCGGCGCGCCCGCCATTGCAATTGTCGGCGGTGAAGGCCCGATCGTGACCGGCGGTGGCTCTGGCGACTTTTTCTCAAGTTCGGCCGAGTTCGCATCAGACACGATCGCTGCTGCCCTGCTCGAGGCGGGTCGCAACGAGCGCGTCAAGGCGATCGTCTTTCGTGTCGACAGCCCTGGCGGTTCGCCGACAGCTTCCGACCAGATCTGGAACGCCGTGAAGATGGTGCAGGAAATGGACAAGCCTGTCGTCGTTTCGATGGGCACGTACGCCGCTTCCGGTGGCTACTACGTCTCGACCGGCGCCGACTGGATCATCGCAAACAAGGGAACCCTGACCGGTTCGATCGGCATCTTTGGCGGCAAGCTGGCCATCGCAGACGGACTTCGCCAGATCGGCATCAACACGTCCGAAATCTCGGTTGGCGGTCCGTTTGCCGGCGCGATGACGACGATCGACACCTTCTCCGATACCGAACGGGAAATGCTGCATGCCTGGCTGAAACGTGGCTATGACCGCTTCACCAGCCTTGTCGCAGAAGGACGCGGCATGAGCGTCGAAAACGTCGACAAGATTGCCCGCGGACGGGTCTGGACAGGTGAGGATGCCCTGGAAGTCGGCCTGGTCGACCAGATCGGCGGCCTCGTCGATGCGATCTCGAAAGCCCGTGATCTCGCCGACATCCCTGCTGACGAGAAATCCCGCATCATGTTCTACCCTGTCCCGCAGGGCGGCATTCCGGGCTTTGGTCCGATGGCAGAAGCGTCCGCCGAGGACCTTGGCACGCTGGCTCGGGCAGCCGAAATCCTTGAGGATTCCCGCATCCAG
This sequence comes from Henriciella mobilis, assembly GCF_003576285.1. Classification (NCBI taxonomy): domain Bacteria; kingdom Pseudomonadati; phylum Pseudomonadota; class Alphaproteobacteria; order Hyphomonadales; family Hyphomonadaceae; genus Henriciella; species Henriciella mobilis. The sequence goes on from NZ_QWFX01000012.1 coordinate 106,003, forward strand.
GCCCTGATCGAGCGCGGCAGCATGCTGCAATCCTCACCCGTTCAGGCGCGCGGCCCACTGCTGATCGAGAAATAGGCCGAGAAGGCGGCTCTCCGCGACGAGCCGCCACACGCCTTGCCGGCGCAGGCTGGTCCATATAGGGCAGGCCTGCAGCAACCCTGGAAAGCCAATCATGACTGACGCGGTCGCGCCCGATACCCGACGCCACTCGGCCGAGACGGCAAAGACGATGGACGATGTCCGCTACGAGGTTGACCGCCTCGACCGGGCGCTGGTCGCTCTTCTTGTCGAGCGGCAGTCATTCATGGACGCCGCTGCGCGCATCAAGGGCGATCGCTCACGCATTCACGATCGTGAGCGGATCGAGGATGTCATTGCCAAAGTTGTCGAGGAAGCCGCACGCCAAGGCCTTTCCCCGTCCATCGCCGAACCCGTTTGGCGCAAACTGATCGATCGCTGCATCGCCTACGAGTTTGAAGCCTTCGACGCCCTCAAGCCCGGTCGCGACAGCGTGTGAACGGCGCGGCTGCACGCTTCGAGTGTCGCCGCGATTTCATCCTTTATGTCATTGAGCAGCAGGGCTGCGCCCGCCGCGCTTGGCGGCAAGTCCCGCCCGGCGGTCTCGGCGGCCTGGCAGCGCTCGGCAAGTTCATGAGCCCCGATACTCAATGCCGCACCCTTGAGCGTATGCGCGGCATCGGCCCATTGCGAGGCTGGCGCGGCCGGATTCAGCATGCGGGACCAGATGTCGACCTGTTGGCGGAAAATGTCGATCACCTCTTCAGCGAGATCGATATCTCCCCCCGTCATGGAGAGAAGGTGATCAATGTCGATTTCGCTCGCCGTGCTCATGGCTGCTTGTCCGTCCCTATCCCTGTCAGGGCATGTTTTTGCGGAAAACTCATTGCTCCGCCGTTAAAATACCGGCGAACGCGGAATTCTTCGCATTCAACGCAATTGCTTTCTTAACCGGTCAGGCGTATAAAACCTTATCGATTTTCAATAGGGGTCCGACCATGATTGCCCTTCTCGTAGCCCTGCGGGACTTTTTCATTGCCGTTCTTATCGGTTGGCTAGGTGTTTCGGCTGAGCCTGCTGACAAGCAGCAGAAGGCAGAGCCTTCCGCGCAGCCGGCGCATACGCAATTGTCCCTGCTTGGATAGAAACTGGCTTTATCCTTCCAGAGCGAAGGATCGCACATCAGAAAAGAGCGCAGACTTTCCGGTCTGCGCTCTTTTTTGTTTCCGGCGATCAGTCTGACCGGTTCTGCCGGCCCTCGATCAGCTGGTCGACCACTTCCGGATCCGCGAGCGTGGACGTATCGCCGAGAGCATCAAAACTGTCCTCGGCGATTTTCCGCAGAATGCGCCGCATGATCTTGCCTGAACGCGTCTTCGGCAGCCCCGGTGCAAACTGGATCAGGTCCGGGCTTGCGATCGGCCCGATCTCGTAACGCACATGCTTGATCAGGTCCTTTTTCAGTTCGTCGTCCATCTCGACGCCTGCGACCGTGGTGACATAGGCGTAGATGCCCTGCCCCTTGATGTCGTGCGGATAACCAACGACAGCCGCTTCAGCGACGGCATGGTGCGAGACCAACGCACTTTCGACTTCCGCAGTCCCCATACGGTGGCCCGATACGTTGATCACGTCATCGACGCGGCCGGTGATCCAGTAGAACCCATCAGCATCACGCCGACAGCCATCACCCGTGAAGTAATTCCCCGGATAGGCTGAGAAATAGGTGTCCACGAAGCGCTGATGATCGCCATAGACGGTCCGCATCTGGCCCGGCCAGCTATCGGTAATGATCAGGTTCCCCTCTGCCTCGCCCTGCAGGATATTGCCCTCTGCATCCACCAGTTCGGGCTTTACACCAAAGAAGGGGTGCGAGCCCGCGCCCGGCTTCATGTCCGTGGTGCCCGGAAGCGGCACAATCATCGTGCCGCCCGTTTCCGTCTGCCACCAGGTATCGACGATGGGGCAGCGTCCTTCGCCGACGATGTGGAAATACCATTCCCAGGCCTCGGGGTTGATCGGCTCGCCCACTGTCCCGAGCAACCGGATCGACTTGCGGCTCGTCTTGTCGACAGGGTCGCTGCCTTCTCGCATCAGCGCGCGAATGGCCGTCGGTGCGGTGTAGAAGATCGTGACCTGGTGACGGTCGCAGACTTCCCAGAAGCGGGAAGCGTCCGGATAAGTCGGCACGCCCTCGAACATCACGCTCGTCGCGCCATTCGCGAGCGGTCCGTAGACGATGTAGGTGTGCCCCGTCACCCAGCCGACATCGGCAGAGCACCAGAAGACATCGTTTTCCTTCAGGTCGAAGACGTATTCATGCGTCATCGAAGCCCACACAAGATAGCCGCCACAGGTGTGCAGGACGCCCTTCGGTTTGCCGGTCGAGCCGGATGTGTAAAGAATGAAGAGCGGGTCCTCTGCATTCATCGGCTCTGGCGCGCATTCGTCGGAGACCTCGGCGCCGACCTCATGCAGCCAGAAATCACGTCCCTCTTCCATGTGGACGTCGCCGCCGGTCCGTTGCACGACCAGCATTTTCTCGACCATGCCATTCGCCAGCTGACAGGCCTTGTCGGCGTTTGTCTTCAGCGGGACCTTGCGCCCCCCGCGAAGGCCTTCGTCAGCCGTAATCACGAACTTGGATTCACAATCGGTGATCCGGCCTGCGAGCGCTTCAGGCGAAAAGCCGCCAAACACGACTGAATGGATGGCGCCGATACGCGCGCAGGCCAACATCGCCATGGCTGCTTCCGGGATCATCGGCAGGTAGATCGTGACCCGGTCACCCTTCCCGACGCCAAGGTCCTTGAGGACATTGGAAAAGCGGCAGACCGCCTTGTAAAGCTGGCGATAGGTCAGCGTGTGGGCATCTTCGGCCTCATCGCCCTCCCAGATGATTGCCGGCTTGTCGCCACGGGTCTCCAGCTGCCGGTCCAGGCAGCTTTCGGTGACGTTCAGCGTGCCATCGGCAAACCATTTTACGTGCAGGTTGTCCTTGTCCCATGAGACGTCCTTGACCTGTGTGAACGGCTTCATCCACTGGATGCGCTTGCCATGCTCGGCCCAGAAACCTTCAGGGTCATTCACCGAACGTGCATACATCTCCTTGTACGTCTCCGGGGTCAGGTTTGCCTGCGCAGCAAACGCCTCGGGTACGGGATGCTTGGTCACTTCATGGCTCATTTCAGTCGATCTCCCTGGTCGCTTTGTTCGGCCCTGCCGGCGGCTCACCGAGCGCTGGCATGCTGCTAGACCGGCAACATGAGCCACCTGCCTAGCAATCTGAACCCATGCCCGCCAAGCAAAAAGGCGGGATGCTCACACCAATCAAGGGCCTAACGGGATTTCTTCGCCATCGTCGGCTAAGGGGTCTGCGACAAATCAGCCCCGGGACCGGGGGCAGAGAGTTCCTTCCGCCCCCGGCTTGTTGGTTCGGCTCAGTACCAGGCCCTCAGGCCAATGAGAAAGACCGCTTCACCGGACTCTCCACCTTCAGCCTCGATATAGTCGGCCGTCTGGCCGAAGCGCTGGTGCCACTCGATACCGATATACGGCGCGAACTCCCGCTTGATCTCATATCGCAGGCGTAGGCCTGCATCGATCTGGGAAACGCCCGCGCCGATTTCCCGCTCGGGGATGTCGGACGCTGACAGCGCAATTTCCGCACGCGGCTGCAGGATAAGCCGTTGCGACAGGATCAGTTCATATTCGGCTTCCACCCTGGCGGTCAGGTCTCCCTCTTCCGACAGAAAGGCTGCGCTATCGAGCTCGAACAGGTAAGGCGCGAGCCCCTGCGCGCCAATAACCAGGTGCGCCAGCCCCTCAGGCTCGAAATCGTAACGCACGCCTGTTTGCAGGTCGAAATAGGGAGAGATCGCCCGCGACCAGAGCGCCTGGACCTCCGCCTCCTCGAACTCGCCCTCATCCGGCAAGTATTCGAGTTCGGACTTGATCCAGAGCTTGTTGATATCGCCGCCGATCCAGGCGTTGCCATCAAGCAGGATGACGTCTTCATCATCGCTCGATTGCAGCTCGAACCGTTCGGCCTGGATGTAGGTGGAGCGGATATCGCCATGCTTTTCGAGGACCTGGGCTCGTGCCTCGGCCATCGCTTCCTCGCCCCAGATGGCATCGGCCTGCGACCAAGGCTTGTCACCTTCCTCACCAATGGCCGACGGTACCAGCGCCAAAGCGCTGCAGCTTAGTATCGCCGCCCGGAATGTCATGAGCTGTCTCAATGGTGACCTCCATGATCGGCGCCGTGGTCCATGTCGTGGGGCTCATCCTGCATGTCTTGGTGCCCGTTATGGCTGTCATGATCCATGCCGTGATGGCCCGCATGCGGGTCGTCCGCACTGGCCGGCATCGCCATGCCCCCATGCGCGCCGTTCGGGATCACCGAGACGACATTCATCATGCCGGCATGCATGTGGTAGAGGAGGTGACAGTGGAACGCCCAGTCGCCGATATGCTCCGATGACACGTCGAAGGCCAGTTTCTCGCCCGGCTTCACAATGACGGTGTGCTTTCGCGGGCGATGGTCGCCGCCGCCATTCTCCAGTTCGAAGAACATGCCATGCAGGTGAATCGGATGCGGCATCATGGTGTCGTTGACGAGGTTGAAGCGCACCCGTTCGCCCTCGTTCAGGCGTATGGATTCGGTAACTTCCGAAAACTTCACCCCATCGAAGGACCACATGTAGCGGTGCATGTTCGAGGTGAGGTGGATTTGCAGCTCACGCTCCGGGGGGCGCGTGTCCGCATTGCGTTCCAGCGCGCGCAGGTCGGCATAGGTCAGGACCCTGTGATCAACGTCCTCGAGACCGATGCCAGGCTCATCGAGCCGGCTCACCGGCATCATTGCCGTATTCGCAACGCCCGGCCCCGTCTTGTGGTCATGGGTCATCATGGCATCATCGCCAGACATGGCCGACATATCATGCTTCATCTCGCCCATGTCATGGCCACTATGATCCATGCCATCCATCCCGTGAGCGGAATGATCCATGCCGGACATTTCATGGCCTTCATGCGACATATCCTTCATGTCGCCGCTGCGATGGCTCATGCCGTTCATACCGTGAGCGCCATGGTCCATTGCCATGTCCTTCATGGTCAGCGTCGGGACAGGCCTCAGCGTCGGCGCCTCGGCGCGCATGCCCGGCCGCGGCCCAAAGGTCGCAACCGCCTGGCCTGACCGGTCGATGGACTCGGCCACGAAGGCATAGGCGCGGTCATCCTTCGGCTCGATGATGACGTCATAGGTCTCCGCGACGCCCATCTGGAACTCGTCGGTCTCAACCGGCTCAACGTTCAGGCCGTCGGCAGCGACCACCGTCATCGGAAGGCCGGGCATGCGAACGTTGAAGATCGACATGGCCGAGGCATTGATGATGCGCAGCCGGACCCGCTCGCCCGGCGTGAAAACGCCGTTCCAGTTGTCGAGCGTCGAATGGCCGTTGATGAGATAGGTGTAAGTCGCCCCGGTAACATCTGCGATGTCGCGTGGCGACATCCGCATGCTGCCCCACATCGCTCGCTCGGAGAGGGCTTCATCGAAGCCCCTTTCGCTGGCGTCCTCAAGGAAATCGCCAACGGTGCGCTTGTTGAAATTGTAGCTCTCCGCGGACGCCTTGAGCTTGGCAAAGATGCGATGCGGATGCTCGAAGCTCCAATCGGAGAGGACGAGGACATATTCCCGGTCATAGGCAACAGGGTCGGCGCTGGCCGGGTCTATGATCAGCGGCCCGTAGTGGCCCTGCTGCTCCTGCAGGCCGGAATGGGAATGGTACCAGTAGGTGCCAGACTGCGGCACGGCGAACTTGTACTGGAAGGTTTCGCCCGGCTTGATGCCGGGGAAAGAAACGCCCGGAACACCATCCATGTGGAACGGCACCAACAGGCCGTGCCAGTGAATGCTGGTGTCGGCCTTCAGCCGGTTTGTCACATTCAGCGTGACTTCCTGGCCTTCGCGGAAGCGGATGAGCGGGGCCGGCAGCGTGCCGTTTACGCCAACCGCATGGCCATGGCGCCCACCGATTTTGACGGGGAACTCTCCGACATCGAGATTGAACTCGCTGCCGGTCAGTGCGGTAAGCCCGGTATTGCCGTGGGACGCAGACCGCGCCCATGCCGGCAACAAGCTGGCCGCACCGAATGCGGCGCCAGTTCCGAGGGCCGTACCGAGGAAAGATCGTCTGTTAAACATCTTGAATTCAGGCTTTCATCTTGATCTTGAACGAAAAAACAGGGCGCAATGCGGCGCCCGACAGTCTTTCCGGCCGATCAGATGAGCAGGCTGATTTTCAGATGCGTAAGCGTAATTGGCTCCAGCGGCGGCCCCTTGCCCGGCGGCCAGGCAACGCGGACCGGAGCTTGCGCAAGCCTCTCCAGGTCAAGCGCTACTGGCAGGACGAAGACGGGCATGTTGCCGAAAGACGGGGCGGGTACGGTGTCCGGCGTTACCGAGATCCGGTTGAGCACGCTCTGTGTGCAACCGTCGCAGCTGCTGTCATCATGGTCATGCGCCGGCGCACTATCTGGGGCGGCCGCCATGTCATGCGACGCATGATGGTGATGGCCTGCCATCGCGGCTGGCCTTTCCACCTCATGCATCGTCTGTGCTTCTGCGGCTGTCGCGGAGAAAACCGAACAGCCGATCAGCCCGGTGCTGACCAGCAGCGCCAGAAGGCTGGTTAGAAGAAGACGACATGCGGCGTTCATTATCAGGGAAATTAGGCCAATACCCGCTCGTTGCAATACGGCACGCGCGGCAGACCTGTTCACATTCTGGGGAAATTCGCCTGGCACGGGCAGTAGGACTCGAACCCACGACCTGCGGTTTTGGAGACCGCTGCTCTACCAGCTGAGCTATACCCGTCCGGCGAAGCGCCGTTCTGCCCGATTGCAGGCAAAAGCGCAACAGGCACCGCGCGGCGGGCTGCAGCAAATCAAAGGGCCCAACCGCTCAGAGGCTCCAGCTGCCCTTGTCCCATCCCAGCAGCCGGCGGGTTTCCTGCGCGTCGAGCCTGAACATCTCCTCCAGAAAGGCCCGATCCTCGGCTGACATCCTGTCGGAATCCGTCGCGCTGTTGTGGCGGGGCTCTGCCTCGAAGGCAAAGCGGTCAACGCCAATGAAATCCGTGACCTTGTCGAGCTCAGGCTGCGCGTGCGCCGAGAGATCCTCACTGCGTAGAAAGAGAAGCTGCTCATCCGGAAACAGGCGTTTCAGGTTCCGCACCTGATGAGCGTAGAAGCCCCGTGAGACCTGCGATCGTTCGCGGTCCTGACGGGGCAGCGACCGGCGGGCGCGCTCACGTTCGGTTCGGATGGCACTGGAGAAGGTCTCACCTTCGCGCTGCAGACGCCGGTCCATCCGGAAATGCGACCAGGCACGCTCGACCGGGTCGCGCAGCAGCATGATGACCTTGATGTCAGGATTATACTGCCAGAGCCGCTCCATCGCGCCGGTCCACCAGGTCAGGATCGGCGTCGCCTCGCCGAGTTTCGCCCCGGCGCGCTGACGGTCCCAGTGAAACTGGCGGTGGTAGATGAAATAGTCGAACGCAGAGAGACCGGTGGGCGGGCGCTTGTCGAAGAAGTGCACTTCCTTCTTCTTCGCCATGGAGATTTCCGGATGCTGGCGCAGATACGCATCCAGCGAGGTTGTGCCACCCTTCTGCACCCCGGCAATCATGAAATCGATACGCTTTGGCATGTGTGTCACTCAGCAGAAGCACGGCGTCCCTTCAACAAAAAAGGGCCGCTCCCGGAGGAACGGCCCTTGATGTCTTGTGTCAGCCCCTTGCGGGGCGACAAGCACCTGTCCGATGCTTATTCCTTGACCGCCGAGACGACGCCGGCGCCGACGGTGCGGCCGCCTTCGCGGATAGCAAAGCGCAGGCCCTGGTCCATCGCGATCGGCGTGATCAGCTCGACGTCCATTTTGACGTTGTCGCCCGGCAGGACCATTTCCTTGTCCGCCGGAAGCGTGACAACACCCGTCACGTCCGTGGTCCGGAAGTAGAATTGCGGACGATAGTTCGTGAAGAACGGCGTGTGACGGCCACCCTCTTCCTTCGTCAGGATGTAGGCCTCGGCCTCGAACTTCGCGTGCGGCGTGATCGAGCCCGGCTTGCAGAGAACCTGGCCGCGCTCAACACCCTCACGGTCGATACCGCGGATCAGCGCGCCAATGTTGTCGCCAGCCTGGCCCTGGTCGAGCAGCTTGCGGAACATCTCCACACCGGTCACCGTCGTCTTCTGCGTCGGGCGGATGCCGACGATCTCGACTTCCTCGCCAACCTTGATGACGCCCGTCTCGACACGGCCGGTCACAACCGTACCGCGACCGGAGATCGAGAACACGTCCTCGACCGGCATCAGGAACGGCTTGTCCAGCGGACGCTCAGGGGTCGGGATGTACTCGTCGACCGCTTCCATCAGCTCGAGGATCTTCTTCTTGCCGATCTCTTCGTCACGGCCTTCGACAGCCGCCAGCGCCGAACCGGCAATGATCGGAATGTCGTCGCCCGGGAAGTCATACGAGGACAGAAGTTCGCGAACTTCCATCTCGACCAGCTCGAGCAGCTCCTCGTCATCGACCTGGTCGACCTTGTTCAGGAACACGACCAGCGCCGGAACGCCAACCTGGCGGGCCAGCAGGATGTGCTCGCGCGTCTGCGGCATCGGGCCGTCAGCTGCGTTCACAACCAGGATCGCGCCGTCCATCTGCGCCGCACCCGTGATCATGTTCTTCACATAGTCCGCGTGGCCGGGGCAGTCGACGTGCGCATAGTGGCGCTTGTCGGTCTCGTATTCCACGTGCGCGGTGTTGATCGTGATCCCGCGGGCCTTCTCTTCAGGCGCGTTGTCGATGTCCGCATAGGACTTCGCCGCACCACCATAAACTTCCGCCAGCGTCATCGTGATCGCCGCCGTCAGCGTCGTCTTGCCGTGGTCCACGTGCCCAATCGTACCAATGTTCACGTGAGGCTTGTTGCGCTCAAACTTTGCCTTGGCCATTT
>NZ_QWFX01000013.1:0-829082 GCF_003576285.1 Henriciella mobilis
ACGCCTGAGGACCTCGCCAAGGAAATCGCGCGCACGAAGGAAATGACCGACAAGCCCTTCGGCGTGAACCTGACCATCCTGCCGGCCATCAAGCCGCCGCCCTATGCCGAATACCGCCAGGCCATCATCGAGGGCGGGATCAAGATCGTCGAGACGGCTGGCTACAAGCCGCAGGAGCATATCGACCATTTCAAGGAACATGGCATCAAGGTGATCCATAAATGCACCGCGGTTCGCCACGCGCTGTCGGCCGAACGCATGGGCGCCGATGCGATCTCCATCGATGGGTTCGAGTGCGCCGGCCACCCTGGCGAGGACGATATTCCCGGCCTGATCCTCATCCCGGCGGCTGCCGACAAGGTGAAAGTACCGATGCTGGCCTCCGGTGGCTTTGGCGATGGGCGCGGCCTCGTCGCGGCGCTCGCGCTCGGCGCGGACGGCATCAATATGGGCACCCGTTTCTGCGTCACGAAAGAGGCGCCGATTCATGAGAACTTCAAGAAGCAGATGGTCGAGAATGACGAGCGCGACACCAAGCTCATCTTCCGGACGCTCCACAACACAGCGCGTGTGATGAAGAATGCCGTGAGTGAGGAAGTCGTTGCCATCGAGGCCAAGGGCGGGGCGAAGTTCGAGGATATCCAGCACCTCGTTGCCGGTGTGCGCGGGCGTGCGGCGATGGAGAAGGGCGATGCCGACGACGGCATCTGGTCCGCCGGCATGATCCAGGGCCTCATCCACGATATTCCGACCGTCAAGGAGCTGATCGACCGGATTATCGCGGATGCCGAAAAGATCATGGATGAGCGGCTGGCGAGGATGCGCGTTTCCTGAGGCTTCGCTGCCGCCAGTTCAGCTAGTCATTCACTGAAGCTGCCTGATATTCAGGGGCGACCGTGAAATGGGCCAGTGCGTTCCGTGCCGGAGCGTAGCCGGGCATGATGGCCTGCGCTGTTTTGAAGTCAGCATAGGCCTCATAGACTTGGTCGAGGCGCCAATGGGCGAGACCCCGGTTGAAATAGGCGACATGCTGAAGGTGGTCTGGGAGCGCCTCGATGTCTTCGAGCGTCGCAAGGGCGTCTTCATTGGCGCCAGCACGAAGTTGCGCGGCAGCGATATTCAGGCTGAGGCCCGGCAGGTCATCGTGCAAGCTGGAAGCGCGATTGAACAGGGCGAGAGCGTCGCTGGTTTCGCCGCGCCGCATCAGCACGATCCCGGTGTTGACCATGGAGGCGGCCCGTACCGAGCGCTGCGACGTCGTTGCGTTCATCGCGTCCTCGCAGGTGTGAAGCAAAGCGATTGTCGCAGACTTGCCGGATGCGACGCCATCAGCGCACCGGACAGCCGGTGGTGCATCGGCATAAAGCGTTCTTGACTGAGCCGCTACTGGCTGGGCCATCGCAGCGATCACAGAAGCGGCAAGCATGGTGTGGCGGAAGTGGGAGGAAAGTTGTTGTATATACATTATCTCGTATCCATCAGGGAAAAGAGTGGTCTGGAACCACAGGGCCCCAGACCATGAGTTTCATACGGGAGTAAGCTCTCGTAAAATCAAAATGTATATGCACGATCAATGCGTCAAGTCTTTGATCAACGGGAAATAAAGCTTCCCATGCGTAACAGGTTTGAAATTGTAAGAGAAAAAATGCATATACACGGTATGGATAGAATTTCTCAAACGGCGAAACAAACGGCACAAAGATGCGCGGCTGTTTCGGTGCTGCGGGCGGGCCGGTCGGTCACACGCCTTTTCGACGATGCGCTGCGCCCAGTCGGCCTGACGATCGCGCAGTTCGGCCTGCTGAACGCGATCGCGTCCTACCGCCCAGACTCGATCTCCGCGATTGGCGAGATGCTCGATATCGACCGTACGACCTTGTCGCGCAATCTTGCGCTCCTCCAGCGCGAAGGGCTGATCATGCTCGGAACACCAGGGCCAGACCGCAAGCGCGAAGTGCTTCTCACAGTGAAGGGTGCGGAAAAGATAGAGGAGGCGCTTCCGCTCTGGGAAGCCGCCCAGCGCCGCATCGAGGCCCTGTTCGAGCCGGGTGAGTACGACATGCTGAAGAAGGCCCTTTCGCGAATCCGTCATGTCTGAGCGGGTGGGGCTTGCACGCTGCTGCCGGTACGCCCAAAACAAGCCGGATGAGCTGGACGACTGAAGCGGTATCCGTGCGCATCCTCGACAAGCATGAAGCCGTCATGCGTGATGTGCTGTCGGCGCGGTTTCCATCTGTCCGCTTTGTGGATAGCGCAGCAGAAGCGAGCGGCCTGAAAGTGCTGATGAGCTTTCGTCCGCCGACCGACGAACCGCTTGAAGCCTATGACTGGGTTCACTCGGTTGGGGCTGGTGTTGACCATCTGTGCGAAGCGCTGTCGGGAAGTGGGCCAGCGCCCGTCATCACCCGCACGACCGGTCATATGGGCCAGCAGATTGGCGAATACTGCCTGGGTTATGCGCTGGCACACTTTCAGAAAATGGCGGTCCGGCGCGCCCTTCAGGCAAAGGCCGCATGGGACAAGCAGGACGCCAGTCCGCATTACATGTTCGACGCCTCTGTCGCCGTGGTTGGCACAGGGAGCATTGGGTCGGGCATCGCACGGGCCTTCAAGGCGCTCGGCGCAGATGTGACGGGCTATTCGCGTAGCGGCACGGGCCGGGCCGACTTCGACCGTGTGCTGGCCCTGGATTCATTCGCCGCTGGGCGCTCTCCGGATGTCTTCATCCTTGCCCTCCCGGCGACGGCGGACACGGATGGGCTGATCGACGCTTCCATGTTGCAGGCGCTCGACGGCGCATTGCTGATCAATGTCGGGCGTGGTTCGACACTTGATCATGCAGCCTTGCGCGCGGCCCTGGGCGCCGGACATGTTTCCCACGCGGTCCTCGATGTCTTCGAGGCCGAGCCTTTGCCGCGCGATGACTGGCGCTGGGCGCATCCTCACGTCACGGTCACGCCGCATGTGTCCGGTCTCACCTTGCCCGATGATGCCGTGAACCGTTTCTGCGACCTGCTGGAAGCTTATCTGGATACCGGCGAACCGCCCGCCTCTGTCGATATCCAGCGCGGCTATTAGGGCGAGACTCTAGTCTTCGCCGGCGCGGTCGAATGCGCCGACATCGAGGATCGGCTCGGAATCGGTGACCTCGGAGCGGGAATCCACAATATCTGCAACACGCTCGAGCGCGGAAACGACCATCGAGCGCTCCCATTCCGGCAGGTTCGAAAAAAGCAGTTCGAAATGGTCCTGCAGCGTGTTTGGCGCTGTCTTCAGAACGTCCCGGCCCGTTTCGGTCAGGGCCAGCACGACTTTTCGTCTGTCCGCAGGGTCCTTCCGGCGGCCGACCATGCCGCGGGCTTCCAGCTTGTCGATCAGAGATGTGATCGATGCGTTGCTGAGGGCGGTCATGCGGACGAGTTCACTTGGCGTGGCGGCGTCATGGCTCGCCAGCAGCTGCATCACCTTCAGCTGCGACACGCTGAGATCGGCAGACTGGGCGAGCGAACGCGCATAAAGCTCCGTCCGCCTCTGTATGCGGCGCAGGGAAATTAGAGCGTCTGTCGTTTTCTGGTCCATCGTCTACTGACTGGAATAGGTTTCGAGGGCTGGCCCAAGCGCCTCCTTCAGTGGACCGAGGTGGTCTTCGAAGTGGCGCCACTGGTCGAGACCCGAGGCGCTGATCGGCTGGCGGACCTGTTCCGAGCTTGCCGTGCGCACGGCGCGCTTGGTCTTGTGAAAGTCGACGCAGGCCTGCTCGAAGGGCAGACCGCAATAGTCCAGCAGGCGGCGGACCTGGCCCTCAAGATCAGCGACGACATCCTCATGCTGGACCCGCAGCACCTTGCCCGGCAGCACGCGGTCCCAATGGGCCATCAGGTCGACATAGCCGCGATAATAGTTGCCGATGTCTTCCAGGCTGTAGCTGAACTCCTGGCCCTCGGCGAAAAGCTGCTTGAAGCCTGAAAAGCAGCAGGCCATCGGCTCACGGCGCGCATCGATGATCTTTGCATTGGGCAGGATCATGTGGATGAGGCCGATATGCCGGAAATTGTTGGGCATCTTGTCGGTAAAGAAGGGCGCGCCCTTCCGGTGGATCGCCGTATTCTCGATATAGTCGCGCCCGAGTTTCTCGAATTCTTCGTCCGGCAGTTCATGCAGCACGCGTGGATAGCGGTCGCGGTCGGAGACCTGCTTGCGCCCGCGCAGCCGGTGGGCGAGCGAGAGGATGTTCGGCAGCTCCAGCGTCCCGTCGACCTGGCTGTGGGAGGCGAGGATCTGCTCGATCAGCGTTGAGCCGGCGCGCGGCAGGCCGAGAATGAAGATCGGCGCGGGGTCGTCATGGCCGACACCGGCGCGGGTCTCAAACAGCTCAGCCGTGCAATGGCGTTTCTGCGCCTCGAATTCCTCGTGCATCTGCTCTGTTGTGTAGCGCGTCTGCAGCTTCTTCAGCTGGTTGCCCTCGGCATAGTGCTCGAAGGCGGCGTCATAATCGCCGCGATCTTCAAGCGCCTTGCCGAGCGCGAAGGACACATGGATGCGGCCCATATAGGAGAGGTTCGGATCCTTCTTTGCCCGCAGCATTGCGTCGATATCGGCGTCGGAGAAGGAGAACGTCTTGAGATTGGCGAGGGCATACCAGGCATCGCCATGCAGGGGCTCAACCTCGGTTGCCCGCTTGTAGGACGCGATCGCCTTGTCAGTTTCGCCCGCCGTCTTCAGCGCATGACCGCGCGAGGTCAGCGTGGCGAGATCGTCCGGCATGGTCTCCAGCACGTCGTCGAAGATGGCGAGGGCGGTGTCATAATCGCCGGCCTGCATGCTCTCAATTGCAAAAAGTGATTTGAAAACAGGGCTGTTCGGATCATGCTTCAGAAGCGCTTCAGCCTGGGCGAGGGCGGCTTCGTATTTCTGGCGCTTCCGCAGTACCTGGATGTAATCGATCTTGAGCTGCGGATTGTCCGGTGCGAGCTGGATGGCAGTTTCCAGCAGGAAGTCGGCATCTTCATGCACGCCAAGCCGTGTGCCGATATCGGCGAGCAGGCGCATGCCCTCAATGTGTTTCGGGTTCTGTTGCATGAAGGCGCGCGCAATGCGCTCGGCCTGCAGTAGCTTGCCCTCATGGATATAGTTCGTGACCGCCAGTAATTCGCGCGGCAGCGCTTTCAGCCTGTCGGCCTGGGCGCGTGCTTCGGCGGCGGCTTTCGGGTTGCCGAGACTGTCGTGCAGCTCGGCCATGGCTGTCCAGCTGGCATTTAGAGCGGGATTGTAGCGCACCGCCCGCTGATAAGCCGTCAACGCCGCAGCGGTATCGCCGCGCTTGCGATGGAGATGGCCTTCTTCCTGGAATGCCCTGCCGAAATCCGGCGCAACCCGTTTCAGCCGGCCCAGCAGATTGAAGGCGCGGTCATCCTGTCCGAGATAGCGCGCCGTGGCGGCGGCCATATAGAGCGCGTCCTGATTGTCGGGATGATCGGCAAGAAGCGCGTCAGCCTGTCGGGCAGCGTCATCGAACTGGCCAGCCTGCATGGCGGCTCGCATGGCCTTCAGGGCGTCGGCGATCGGAGTGGCTTGGGATGTCATCTGTTCAGAGGGGTAGAAAGTGCAACGCCCCGTTTAAACGGGGCGCTGCGGATTTGTGCAAGTGTTTCAGGCCAGACCTAGTAGTCGTAGCTGACCCGGATACCGATCGTACGCGGACGGATCGGGGTGATGCGCTCACGGTCATAGACGAAGCTGCCGCTCAGTTCGGCATATTCGTTCGTCAGGTTCGACGCGTAGATCTCGGCGCCCCAATTGTCGCCCGTCACACCGGCCGTGGCGCCAAGCGTCACATAGCCGTCGAGTTCCATCTTGTTGATCTCGATGACGTCGGAATAGGAGCTGTCGGAGAATACGATCTGCGGCATCACGTGGGCCACGAGATTCTGGCCGGCGATCTGCTTTTCGAGATCCCATTCATAGCGAACGCGCAGATTGCCCTGATAGGCAGGCGCGAAGGCCAGCTCGGAGCCTTCGACAACATCGTCGGTCGGCACGAGCACTTCAGTGATCTCGGTGTCGAGCAGCGAGAAGGCACCGGCAATTGTCAGGCCGTCGACACTGTCAGGCGCCCAGGTGAAGTCACCCTCGATGCCCTGCAGTTCTGCATTCGCGGCATTATCCGAGAAGAACAGGTTGACGATCGACGGATCGAAGATCGTCGTCTGCAGGCCTTCGATCTCGACGAAGAACGCTGCGCCGTTGAAGCGGAGCGAATTGTCGAACAGCTCGGTCTTCCAGCCGATCTCGTAGTTCTTGATGTCGTCAGTGTCGACTTCATACGGGACCGTGTAGCCGCCGGGGCCGCTTGCGCCGCCTGGACGGTTAAGCAGGCCAGCCCGGAAGCCTTCCGAGTAGGTGGCGTAGAACAGCGTGTCATCTGTCGGCGTCCACTCACCCGTGACCTTGTAGATCATGCCGTCGGTTGCCGCCTTGTCGGGGGCGTCCGCCGGGCCATCGGGGCCGTAGATGTAGGAGATGTTCGTACCGAAGACCTGCTGGTCGGTGTCGGCGAACAGGTTGAAGAAGGACGAGTTCGCGCTGCCCTTCAGGTCGACTTCGACATCATACCAGCGCGCGCCCAGCGTCAGGGCGAACTGGTCGGTGAGATCGAACGTCGTTTCACCGAACAGGCCAAGCTGTTCATCGGTGCGCAGGACGTCATTGCGGAAGATCACGCCGTCCGGGAACGGTCCTGCTTCACTGAAATAGCCAGGATAGGCGTCACCGATAGGGCCGGTCACATCCGTATTGGTCAGCGGATAGTTCGGGGCAAAGCCGACCGAGCCATCGGTATACTGGACCATGGTCGAGCCCGGATAGACGAAGTCATTCCGCTCAGCCAGTTCGAGGTCGCTGTAGAACGCACCGAACGTGGCGCGCCAGCGGTTCTCGGACGGCGTGTTGAACCGGATTTCGTGGGTCTGCACTTCGGTTTCCGAGTGCGAGTTCACGAACAGGTTCGGCGCGTAGCACGTGCCAGCCGGCGCAGCGCCGGTCGGATAGGTCACGTCATAGTCACAGATATAGTAGGGCAGGTACTGGCCGACGAAGAGATAGTCGGAATAGTCGACGATCTGGTCGGTGGTCCGCTCGGTATAGGCGCCGGTATAGATCGCCTCGAGCATGCCGATGCGGCCTTCCAGCGTCCACGAGGTGTTGTGGAACTTGTCCTCGATCTCTTCCGGCGTGAACCGGACGATATCGTAGTCGTCGAGCTCCGGATCGGCGGAGAAGACCCCATCGGCTTCAATCGACTGTTGCGAGTGCTGGATCAGCAGGTCCCAGTCATCATTGAAGCGATACATGCCGCTGAGGCGGAAGCCCTGATAGGTGACATCGTTGATGTCGTCTTCGGCGATGGTGCCGTTGTCGGCAGCAATGAAGTTCACGCCCGACAGGTCGGCGCCTGCCTGGAAGCCGGCGCGGTTGGAATTGACCGGGACGCCATTGGCGCGAACCGTGCCTTCTGGACGGAAGCGGGCCGATTCCTCAGCCGTGAGCGTGCCGCCGACATTGTCTATGTAGCCGCCCTGGGTGTCATTGTAGACAACGCCGCGAAGCGCGAAATTGTCCGTGACCGGCAGGTTGATCATGGCTTCGGCGCTGTTGCTCATCTCGCCGCCATCGGTGAAGGCGGTCGATGCCTTGAAGCCAGCGTCAAAGCCGGAGAAGTCCGGCTTGTTGGTGATCAAGCGGACCGTACCGGCCTGCGAGCTGGAGCCGAACAGCGTACCCTGCGGGCCTGAGAGAACCTCCACGCGCTCCATGTCGGCAGCGTAGACGTCCAGGTTACGGCCGGGCTGGGCCAGCGGCTGTTCGTCGAGATAGAAGCTGACATTCGGGGCGAGACCCGCAACACCGGCAACCGTGAGGTTTGGTGTCGTCGATGCGAGGCCGCGAATGTAGATGGTGTTCTGGCCGGGGCCCGAACCGCCGGCGGTGACGCCCGGCAGCTGGACGAGATAGTCGGTAAAGTTCTTGACGCCGAGCTGATCGAGTTCGACTTCGCCAAGAGCGTTCACTGTGACCGGAATGTCCTGAGCGGTTTCGGTCCGCTTCGTGGCCGTCACCGTGACCGCTTTCAGACGGCGCTTCTTGGCGGCCGGCTTGGCCGGCTGAGCGGCGCTGGCTTCCGGTTGATCAGCCTGTTGGGCAACGGCGATGGCCGGAGCGGCCGTCATAAGGGCGCCTATGGCGAGCAATGATGCTCCACCGCGAAGAGTGTTCATTTGTTTACCCCATCATTGGTTTCAACGAGCGCTCGCGACCCGGACGGACTCCGAGGCGAGCGGTGGCGCGACAACGGCCGAAAGGCCAGGCGCCGAACAGTTGTCCAACTAAGGTGATAGTTCGATTCGTAAAAGGTTTTTCGCAGTGCAGCATACGCAATCTGTGAGAGCTGACATTTTGATATGTATGAAAAGTCATTAAAAACAGTATATTAAGGGCGCGTGACACTTATGTCACATGCGAAGGGAATGTTTTGTTGGTTGGAGGGATCGCCGAAATGTGGTCGATAACGCTCAAAGGAATAGTTCAATGAACAAACCATCCGATCCGAGTGATAGTGACGAAGTAATGAGCGATACCGATCTTCAAAGTGACTTAGAGTATCAGTCCGAATACGAGACCGATTACGAAGTCGGCCAGGACAATGTCGAAATGCTCGGCCTCGATATCCACAATCCGGTTTTCTTCCTGAGTGCCGGGCTCGTCATCCTGTTCGCGCTGGTTTCACTGATCTTCCCGGGCGCAACTGCAGTCGGGCTGGAGACCGCGCGCGAATGGACGCTGCAGACCTTCGACTGGCTATTTGCGATGACGCCGGTCCTGCTCACGATCTTCTGCCTGGCGCTAGCGATATCGCCGCTTGGCAAGATCCGGCTGGGCGGCGTCGATGCCCGGCCGGAATTCGCAATTCACTCCTGGATTGCGATGCTGTTTGCGGCCGGTGTTGGCATCGGCTTCATGTTCTACGGGGCCGCGGAGCCGCTGGCTTACTATTCAGACTGGTTCGGAACGCCGTTCAATGTCGAACCGGGAACGCCGGAAGCACGCCGGCTTGCCTTCAGCGCGACGATCTTCCACTGGGGGATATCCCCCTGGGCCATCTACGCGATCGTCGGCCTCGCGCTCGGCTTCTTCACTTATAATAAGGGCCTGCCGCTGACGATCCGGTCGGCCTTCTACCCCATCCTCGGGGAACGAGTATGGGGTTTCTGGGGCCATGTCATCGACACGCTAGCGGTCATCTCGACTGTCTTCGGGCTCGCGACAACGATCGGTATCGGTGCGACACAGGCGAGCAGCGGCGTGGCCTATCTGCTCGACCAGCCCGTTACGCTCGGCATGCAGATCCTGCTGGTGCTCAGTATCACCGGCCTCGCCGTCATCTCGGTGCTTCGCGGCATGGATGGCGGGGTGAAGCTCCTTTCCAACATCAATATGAGCATCGCGCTCATCCTGATGATCTTTGTCTTCATTCTCGGTCCGACGCTCGCCATTGTCAGCGGCTTCGGTCAAAACCTTTTCACCTACCTGATCGACGCGCCGGCCTTGTCGAACTGGTTTGGTCGGGAGGATACCGCCTGGTTCCATGACTGGACGATCTTCTACTGGGCCTGGTGGATTTCATGGTCGCCCTTTGTTGGCATGTTCATCGCGCGGATATCAAAGGGCCGGACGGTGCGCGAATACCTGACGGTCGTGATCCTGGCGCCGGTTGTGATTGGCGTGATCTGGTTCACCACATTTGGCGAGACAGCCATCCAGCAGTTCGAAGCCGGGCAGGGCGATCTCGCGGACGGTATGTCCACCGCGTCGCTGACCCTGTTCGAGATGCTGAACAGCCTGCCCATCGCCGCTATCACGTCAACGGCGGCGATCTTCCTGCTGGTCGTTTTCATCGTGACGTCTGCAGACTCCGGCGCGCTGGTCGTCGATGCGATCACATCGGGCGGCAAGACGGATGCGCCGGTAACGCAGCGTGTCTTCTGGGCCTGCATGCTGGGCGTGACCGCGTCCATGCTGCTCTATGGTGGCGGGAGAGCGACGCTCCAGTCGCTTCAGGCAGGCACGATCACTGCGGCGTTGCCGTTCACCTCCATCGTCCTGGTCAGTTGCGTCAGCCTATTGCTCGGCATGCGCGACGAGCTGCGGGTGATGAAGGCCGCAGAAGAAAGCGAGCTGTCGGCCTCTGCCTCGGCGGGCGAATAGCCGCCTAGCGTTTTCGCAGGTTAGACTGACGGGACGAGGAGCGGACCGGCGAGCCAGGAAATCCATCCTGCCAGCGCCAGCCACGGGCCGAAGGCGACCGGCGTGCTCGCCGACAGTTCCTTTTTGAGAAGGCGGTTTGCGGTCAGCGCTGCAAGCAAGCCCGTGAGGGAAGCGAGCAGCAGGACATCCGGAAGGCGTGTCCAGCCGACCCACAGCCCGATCGCACCCAGCAGTTTCGCGTCGCCCCGCCCGAGCCCATCGCGCCCGCGCAGCCGCAGATAGACCGT
This sequence comes from Henriciella mobilis, assembly GCF_003576285.1. Lineage (NCBI taxonomy): Bacteria > Pseudomonadati > Pseudomonadota > Alphaproteobacteria > Hyphomonadales > Hyphomonadaceae > Henriciella > Henriciella mobilis. The sequence continues at coordinate 10,548 of NZ_QWFX01000013.1, forward strand.
CTCGACAAGAAACAGGACAAGGTAGCCGGCAACCCCGCCGATCAAATGCTCCAGCCAGTCATTGGGCCGCGTCGTTGCAACCATCAGCGCGCCGAGCAGGGCTGCGGCGAGGGTGAGCGGGTCTGGCAGGAGAAGGCTGCGAAAGTCGATTACGGCCAGTGCCAGCAGCACCCAGCCAAACAGGCATGACAGGATGACGGTGTCCACGGGCGCAAACAACCAGGCGCTGATCGGGATAATGATGGCGCATACGGCCAGGAGAAATCTGCTCAGAAGCACCAGGTTCAGCCTCATAAGGAGTGAGCGCTGCATGCCTTTACCGGCATGACCGGCCCAAGTCCAAGTCCCGTCTGTAGCAGATTGAGACACAGCGAGCCCATCAGCCCAGCGAATAGGGAAGGCGAATGCCGGAACATTCTCCGGATTGGCCGGCAGGCGCACAGCGCTGCAATCGTAGATAGAGCAGGCGAAGCCGCCATGGTGCCGTGCCATGCCGCATGCTTGCACAGCTCTGTGCGCAGTTAGAACAATTTCATGCAAATTTGCATGAAATTACCCTGTGCAGAACTGGGTCAATCTGAGAGGAGAACGAAATTATTAACGTTCGCCTCACAGGATTGTTGCAGCGCCGAAGAAAAAATAATTCAATAAAAACAGTGTATTAAAAAGACAAAAAAATCATTCATTAACCATACTTCTTAATTGACGAATGTTTAATGAGCTGTAACCTTTGGCATCAAACGTGCACCGGTGTGGGGACACTGCAGTCTAGATGGTCTGGACGCGCACGTTGAAAACGGGGACACCTAATGAAGGGACGCACCGCAGCCTGTGCGCTGCTAGCCGCCGCATTCTTGCCGGCCGGGCTCGCAGCAACCGCGCAGGAACTCGTATACAAGCCAGTCAATCCATCCTTCGGTGGCGACAGCTTCAACTCATCTCACCTGCTCGGCATTGCGAATGCGCAGAACGACTACAAGGACCCGGACGCCAATAACGGCCTGGACTCCCAGTCGGAACAATTCATTCGCCAATTGCAGAGCCGGCTTCTTTCGTCCCTCGCCGGTGAAGTGAACGAGGCCATCTTCGGGGAGAACCCGCAAGACTCCGGTACGATCACCTTTGGCGACCAGGTCATTGAATTCGTCCGCGGCATCGACTCGGTGCAGCTGACAATCACCGACCTGACGACGGGCACCGTCACCGAAATCGAAATTCCGCTTCTCAACGTTTCCGAATCGGCCAGCGCGGCTGGCGTGTCCGGGTTCAGCTCGCCGATGAGCACCACTCAGAGCCAGGGCGCCATTCCGGTGACACCGAACGGTTCAGGCGATCTTACCGGATCCTCTCTCTACGAGGATTTCGGCCCGACCGGGGAGATCTACTGAGATGTTGAACGTTCTTAAGCTTCCAGCAGCCATTGCCGCTGCCACCGCATTCGCCTCGGCCTGCACCACGACGTCCGGCGCCATGCTGGACCTCGCTGACAAGCCGGCCGTTTCCGAGACCGTGACCGAGACGCAGTCTTCACTGCGCTCACTGCCGCCGCCACGCGAGCGGGCCGCAGTAGCAGTCTATGATTTCCAGGACCAGACCGGCCAGTTCAAGCCGTCATCGGCTGGCGTGCAGACGCTGTCCAAGGCCGTGACGCAAGGCTCGACTTCGGTCCTGCTGAAAGCGCTGCAGGATGCCGGCAACCGCTCCTGGTTCACGGTCATCGAGCGCGAAAACCTCGATAACCTTCTCAAGGAACGCCAGATCATCCGCGAGATGCGCCGCCAGTATCTCGGCGAGGAAGATGTCAATGAAGCTGCCCTTCCGCCGCTTCTGTTCGCTGGCATCATCCTCGAGGGTGGTATCATTGGCTATGACACCAACACGATCACGGGTGGCGCCGGCGCGCGCTTCCTCGGCATCGGTGCCAAGACCGACTATCGTGAGGACAAGGTCACCGTCTATCTGCGCGCTGTCAGCGTGAAGACGGGCGAAGTGATCACCACGGTGGTTGCTTCCAAGAAGATCGCGTCCGTGGGCGTTGCCTCCAACGTGTTCCGCTTCGTCAGCTTCAAGGAGCTTCTCGAAGTCGACACCGGCATCACCACGAACGAGCCCGACCTGCTGGCGCTTCGCCAGGCCACCGAAAAGGCCGTCGAGCTGCTGATCATGGAAGGCGCAGACCTCGGGGTCTGGAGCTTCCGCGACCAGGTGGCCGGTGCCGAGCTTCTCGAACGCTACCGCGCTGAGCGCAACGGTGTGTACAACGATGTGGGCTCTGCCTATGCCGCTGCCGAGCGTCCTGTCCAGGAAGCCCGTCTGGCACAGCCGGAGATCACCGAAAACAAGCCGGAAAGCGCGCCTGCAAAGGATGAGCGCCCGGCTGAGGTCTCAATGAATTCAGTGCCTTCGGCCGACGGCAAGATGCAGCCGGCCAAGGCTTCCTACAATGCCGAGGCGGACGCTCATGCGGTCGCCAAGGCGCCAGAACATGTCGCGCAGACCATCTCCGCGGCATCAGCGGCCGTCCAGCCCGTAGCGCAAGGGGACGGCGAACTCGGGCTGACGGCCGCTGACACTTACACATCCGCGATTGGCGGCCTTCAGGCGCTGCGCGGACATGAGAATTCGATCGCCACACTGGACATGCAACGGGTGTCGCAAGATGCCCCGCGCACGGCCGGCATGGCGACGAACATGGAGGGCGCATAACGCGTCGTTCAGACCCGCCCTGGGGACATCGAGCAATCGATATGGGCGGTTGGTGAAGGGGGCTCGTCTTGAGGACGGGCTGAGCGAAGTCAAAGGAGTAAAAACTTATGCGCAAACACCTTCTAGTCGGGGCGGCTGTAGCCCTGGTTTTTGCGGCGCCAGCATACGCCAGTGAAAACGAAATCGAACAGTCCGGCGAGAACAACCTCGCTGTGATCACCCAGGAGGACGGTGCCGACGGTTACTCGTTCCTCGACCAGTCCGGCAGCGACAATGCCACCTTTGTCTACCAGGCAGACGGCTCGGTTGCTCCGACCGGTGTGCTGAACGACAGTAACATCGACCAGGACGGCTCAAACAACGTTGCCACCGTCACCCAGCTCAGCTCGGGTGGACCTGGCGACGATGCCAACACCTCGTCGATCGTTCAGTCGAACACCACCGACGTGGCATTCGTGTTCCAGGCTGGCACGGGCAACGACTCCGAAATCGTCCAGCACGATTCCGGCCTCGGCTTTGCCTCCGTGAACCAGTTTGGTAGTGCCAACAGCTCGGCAATCCTTCAGGATGGCGCCAATGCAGTGGCCACTGTCCTGCAGGATGGTTCCGGCAACGTGTCCGGCATCGAGCAGTCCGGTCTCGGCACCTTTGCTGCTGTTGGTCAACTCGGCCACAACAACACCTCTGCGATCACGCAGCATGGCGTTGGCGACTCGGTGTTCCTCGGCCAGACGGGCGACATGAACGAAGCCCTGATCGAGCAGAACTCGGTTGGCAGCATCATCACGGTCTCCCAGCTGTCTGCACCGGGTGGTCCGGGCAACTACGTCAACCTGCTTCAGGACTCGGCCACGGCTGCTGCCCTGGAAATCCTGCAGATTGGCGAAGGCAACTCCGTCGGTTCGACTGATGCACCGTTCGTGCAGTCGTCCACGCAGTGGTTCGTCGACATCGACCAGTTCGGCAAGAACAACAGCGTCGATGGCTTCCAGAAGGGTGAAAAGGTCAAGCTGACCTCGCTTCAGGACGGTGCCTGGAACAGCCTGGTGGTTGAGCAGGATGCCGAAGCTTCGCAAATCCGGTCCACTCAAGAAGGCACCGGCAACAATGCGATGATCTATCAGACCTCCTTCGAAGGAGCGATGAAGCTGAAGCAGATCGGTGACTACAACACCACGCTGATGATGCAGTCTGGTGACCAGCAGGTCATGAACCTGCACCAGCTGAGCGACCGCAACACTGCAAACCTCGACCAGTCGGGTGAAGGCAACCTGATGGAAGCCACGCAGAAAGGCGGCAACCTGAACTTCGCATCCCTGACGCAAACGGGCGTCGGCCACGACCTGCTCCTTCTGCAGGATGGTGGGGCGAACTTCACCTATGTTGATCAGCGCGGCAGCCACAACTCGACCGATGTCGAGCAGACCGGCGATCATGGCCGTACCTACATCTACCAGGATGGCAGCAACAATGAGATCGACGTCCTTCAGACGGCCGATAACACCGATGCGACCCTGGTTCAGATCGGTGGTCCGGGCAACGTCATCGACGTTTACCAGACGATGTCCGGTGCTGACTCCGATATCCATCAGAGCGGCTCGTACAACACCGCCCTGGTCTATCAGTAAGGCCTAACGCAGGCCCGGCGCCCCATGGCGCCGGGCCTCTTCGCCGACAGGGGCAGGTCTCCAGCCGGACGTCCGGCCCCTGTTGGTCCTTTTTTCCGGTCCGCACGCTCGCGGTCATGTTGATCCCGTCCAGCCATCTGGACGTCAGGATGCCACGCCGGATCCGGTTTTATTTGGTGGAGCTTGAAAGTCATGAAGACAGACCTGCAATCGCTTATTCGCGTCGCCTCCTATGCGGCAGCCGCCTGGGCCCTCACGGGGTCCGCAGCTTTCGCGCAAGGATCGGAATTCGACTCGCTGAACAGCGATCCGCTGGAAGCCATGTTTGGTGATGATGAGGACGTCAACGCCAACGAGCTGACCATCGGCGATCACAACACGGCGATCATCCGGCAGAAGGGCGACACCGGCAATGCCATCGAAGTCAACCAGTCGGGCGACGGCAATCTGGTGATTGCGTCCCAGACCTCGATTGGCGGCCAGAACCTGGCTGAAATCGTGCAGTCGGGAAACGACAATGGCGCCTTCATTCGCCAGTATGGCGACAATAATGAATACGAGCTGATGCAGACCGGCGACAATAATCTTTCCGCCGCCAAGCAGTTTGGCAGCAACAATGTTTTTGAGCATGTTCAGACCGGCAACAATCTCGGTTTCGCGGTGACGCAGTACGGCAACTCGACCGTCATCGTCACGCAAACCGGTAACTGAGGAGCTTGGTCGGAATGCGGGTTATCCTGTTTGCTTCCGCGCTTGCGGCGTTGCTGGCGCTCGCGGCCTATGCCGACCGTAGCGCGTCCATTGGCCAGCTCGGCAACAATTCGGACGACACCGGCAAACGCAGCAATGCGAGCTTCGACCAGATCGGCTCCTCGGCCGTCGAGGCCGGCGGCTTGGCCGACCAGATCGATCCCGACACGGTCGCCGACCGCTTCGACATCGATGAAAGCAAGGTCGGAGACGTCCTGCCGGCAAAGCTGAGCGGCGACTGCCCGCTAAGCCCGCCGCAGGAAGCCATTCTCGACTATCTGAAAGAAGAGGGGCGCGTCTTCGAGGACAATTGCGCCGTACTGGCCTGGCTGGAAGACAATCCGCTCGACAAGCCGAGCCAGCGTGACCTGTTCAATGTCCTGTTCGGGCCGGAAGCCGAGCGCAGGAAGAAGGCAGAACTCGACCGTCAGGCCGCCGAGCGCGCCAAGGCAGAAGAGCAGGCCCGCCTGATCGAGGAAGCCATACGCGAGGAGATGGGTCAGTAGGCCAGGCGATAGCCTTTGCCCCGGAGTAAAGATGGACTTCCAGCGTCCGTCTCGCCTAAATCGCGCCTGTCAGTTGGCAGCAGCGCAAAGGCGATCATGAGTCTCCCGGAAACGATGAGGGCCCTGAGGGTCGAAACGCTTGCCGAAGATTTCGAAGGCTGCGCACTGCGCGACATTCCCGTTCCCAAACCTGACAGCGGCGGCATCCTGCTGAAGATCCGGGCTGGCAGTCTCGGCTTTCCTGACCTGTTGATGACGCGCGGCGGCTACCAGCACAAGCCGGACCTTCCATTCACGCCAGGCGGCGATGTTTCCGGCGAGGTCGCTGCCATCGGACCTGATGTAACCGGCCTGTCTGTCGGCGACCGGGTGGTGACCGGCGGACTTGGCGGCGCTTTTGCCGAGTACGGGGTCTACAAGGCGTCGGCCGTCCGGCACATTCCCGATCATCTTGATTTTGCGAGCGCAGCTGCTGTCGGTTCGGCCTATCTGACGGCGTATGTCGCGCTCGTCCGGCGCGCTAATATCCAGCCAGGCGAGTGGCTGCTCGTTCATGGGGCCGCCGGGGGAGTCGGTCTCGCGGCTGTCGATCTTGGCAAGCATCTCGGCGCACGCGTCATCGCAACGGCATCGAGCGAGGAGAAGCTGGAGAAGATCCGGCAGGCCTACGATCCGGAGGTGCTGATCAACGTCAATGACGGCTTCCGCGAGAAGGTGAAAGAGGTGACCGGCGGCGGCGCTGATGTCATCTACGATCCGGTAGGCGGCGACGTTTTCGACGAGAGCGTGCGCTGCATCGGTTTTGATGGCCGGCTTCTCGTCATCGGCTTTGCCTCGGGGCGAATCCCGCAGATCGGGGTGAACATGCCGCTGATCAAAGGCTTTTCTGTCGTTGGTGTTCGCGCCGGCGAATATGGCCGCCGCTTTCCGGAACGGGGCCGCGAAAACATGGAAGCGGTCTGGGATCTTGTCGCACGCCAGGCGGTCCGCCCACATGTTCACGCGGTTTACGGCCTCGATGACTGGCGCAAGGCCTTTGCCGACATGGAAGAACGCCGCGTTGTCGGACGCGTGATCATCGATCCCTCGCAGTGACGTCCTCGCCATAGATCCAGTCCTGGCGTGACTGGACGAAGCCGGGGACGGCCCGGTTGGCAAGCCACATCGGCCCATATGTCGCCAGCCGCATGGCCGGCGAGCGCCGATGAAATGTCTTCATATTGGCGCGCGAGGCGGCCTGCACGCGCGAAGCGCGCGGCTTGCGGCGGGCTTCATAGAGGGCGAGGCCCTGCGCCACCGATGGTGCCGCCTCCAGCGCCTGCGCCATGACCCACGCATCCTCGATCGCCATGGCCGCGCCCTGCGCCATGAAGGGGAGCATCGGATGGCACGCGTCGCCGAGCAGCGCGACAGCACCGTCATGCCAGCCGGAGAGGGGCGCGCGGTCGAACAGGGCCCAGCGAAACAGCGAGTCCGCCTTTTCGATGATTTCGGTCACCTGCGGCACCCATCCGCTGAAATCGGAAAGCGCGTCGTCCCGCGTGCCGGATTCGGTCCAGCTTTCGCCTGTCCAGTCAGAGCGTTCGACGATGCCGACAAGGTTTGCCAGCGCGCCGCCGCGCAGGCGGTATGTCACGGCATGGCGTCCGCGCCCGGCCCAGACGCAGGCGGTCGGCGGCGGCGGCGCTTTCAGCCGGTCCAGGGGAACCGTCATCCGCCAGGCAAGATTCCCCGTGAAGCGGGGCTGATCAGGGCCGAGCATCTGGTCTCTGAGGGCTGAGCGTATGCCGTCGGCGCCGATGACGAGATCACCGGCCAGTGGCTCGCCCGAGGCCAGGTTCAGCTGTGCGCCATCCCCGGCGAGACTGTACGAGACGGCCTTCGCGCCAAGGCGGATGGCGGCATGCCGATGCTGCCGGACCGCCTGTTCGAGGACATCGAGCAGATCGGCGCGGTGGATATGGAGATAGGGCGCACCCCAGCGCTTGCGCGCGGCTTTGCCTGCCGCAATCTGGAACACCTGCTGGCCGGACCGGCCGAGCCTGAGCTCAAGCGCTTCTGGTTCGAAGGCCCGCGCCTCGACCGCCTGCGCCAGACCGAGTGCGTCCAGCACTTTCATTGCATTCGGGCTCAGTTGCAGCCCGGCGCCAACTTCCTCGATGGCTGGCGCAGCTTCAAGCACCTGAACACCCCAGCCGCGCTGCAACAGCGCGAGGGCCGCTGTCAGCCCGCCAATGCCGCCGCCGGCAATGAGTGCGATCCGCCTATCCATGCATGCGCTCTAGCAAGCGGCGGGCAGGCTGTCTTGCGGACGAATGCGCGCGGCTTGCAGACGGGGCCAAGTCAGGACATGCTCAGGAAAGTTTGGGAGGGCTGATCATGACATACTTACTGGCCGGGCTTGTCCTGTTCTTCGGACCGCACCTGTTCTCGGCATTCCGCTCGCGCGCGCCGGGCAGCGATCTGCGCACGAAGATGGGCTACGGCCCCTATATGGGCCTCTACAGCCTGCTCACGATCGCGGGTTTCGTGCTGATCATCTATGGCTATGGCGCCATGCGGCCATCCGCTGTGATCTGGGTGCCGCCGGTCTGGTTGAAGCATGTGAACATGCTGTTCCAGCTGCTCGCCTTGCCCATCCTCGTCGCCGCTTACATGCCGGCGGGCCATATCAAGAAGACGCTGAAGCATCCGATGCTGGTTGCGGTGAAGCTCTGGGCGCTTGGACACCTGCTAGCCAATGGCGAACTGAACTCGATCATCCTGTTCGGCAGCTTCCTGGCCTATGGCGTCATCGACAGGATTGCCGTCAAGAAGCGCGGCGACAACGGTCCGCCGGCAGACCTCAAGCCGAACGTCATGGGCGATGTGCTGTCGGTTGTGGTCGGGCTTGGTGTCTATGCTGCCATTGCCTTCTGGCTGCATCCGATCCTGTTCGGTGTCCCGGCAATGCCGGCCTAGCGGCTGAGGCGCGCTGCAACCCACGGTGCCAGTCCCATCAGGACGAGGCCGTAGGGAAAAAGGGCGCCTTCAATGATGTTGAAGGTCGACAGAAACGCCTCGACGCTCATGCCCATGAGGCCGAGGGCGAAGACGCTTTCGATCGCCAGCAGCGCGATCACCCCGCCGAAGCCGGTCAGCAGGGCCGTCGTTTCGCCAAGGCCTCGTCTGCGCGAGAGCCAGATGCCGAACGCCATGATGCTGGCGGTGACGAGAGGGAATTCGGCCCAATGCCCGGCCCGCTCGCCCAGCCAGGGGATGAGAACAAGCTGGCGGAGCGCGCCGAACACGAAGCCGATGGCAAAGGCGACCACGCCGTAGAGCGCTGCAGCAGCCAGAACAGTTCGTGTCGAATGGGTCATCTTGCCCGCCTGATTACATGCTTTCTTGAGGTTGCGAAGGGGGCGCGCTAAGGCACATCGCATGTCAAAGCAAACCCAGATTCGCCGCAAGACCGTTCGCGACATCGCCTCCGCCAAGGGCGGCGATCCGCTGGTCGTCCTGACGGCCTATGATGCGCCGACGGCCGAAATCCTCGATCCGCATTGCGACGTGCTGCTGGTCGGCGATTCCGTCGGCATGGTCGTGCACGGTCTCGATACGCCCGTGGCCGTCACGATGGATATGATGATCCTGCACGGGCAGGCCGTCATGCGCGGCTCCAGCCAGGCCTTCGTCGTCGTCGACATGCCGTTCGGGTCCTATGAGACGAATGCCGACCAGGCCTTCCTCAACGCGGCCCGGATCATGAAGGAAACCGGCTGCCAGGCGGTGAAACTGGAAAGCGGGGCCTATGCAGCCCACCAGATTTCCCACCTTGTCGAGCGCGGCGTGCCCGTCATGGGGCATGTCGGCCTTAGACCGCAGGCGGTCAATGTGACGGGCGGCTTCCGTGCGCAAGGCCGCAATGAGGATGAGCGCGCCCGCGTCATGAAGGAGGCCAAGGCCGCCGAAGAGGCCGGCGCATTCGCCATCGTGGTCGAAGGGGTCGCGGAAGATCTCGCCGAAGAGATCACGAAAGCGGTGTCCTGCCCGACGATCGGCATCGGGGCCTCGGCCGCCTGCGACGGTCAGGTGCTGGTGACGCAGGACATGCTGGGCGTGTTCGACTGGGTGCCGAAATTCGTGCGCAAATACGCCGATTTCAGAACGGATATCGGAAAAGCCGTGGAGGCCTATGCCGCCGACGTGCGGGCGCGGCGCTTTCCGGGCGCGGCAGAAACCTACAAGCTGACGAAACAATAGGCCGAACCGCTTTCGCGCGTTGCCGGGGACCAGCCCCGGGGTTAGGGTGCGCGAACGAATAGACTGGCCAGTAATTGGAGTGTCCCAAGTGGCTGATATCTTTGAGGAAGTCGAGGAAGGCCTCCGCCAGGACAGGGCCGAACGGCTGTGGAAAAAGTACGGTGTCTTCGCCTATATCGCGGCGGCCCTGCTGATCGGCGGCGTGGCCGCGAACGAGTATCTCCAGCACCGGACGACCCAGAGCGCCGAGCAGAATGCGCAGGCCTTCGAGACCGCGCGCAATGCTCTGGCTGATCAGGAGTTTCAGTCTGCGGCTGAGGGGTTCGAGGCACTGGCGGATAGCGACGCACGCATCGCGCCACTTGCCGCGAACTTCCTGGCCGAAGCGCGCCTGCAGGGAAATGCCGACAGGGCGGCTGCCATCGCTGCACTCGAGCAGGCCGCGGCTCAGGATACGCCGATCGGCAAGCTTTCACGTCTCAAGGCGGCCTATCTGAAATCCGAAACAGCGTCGCGCCAGGACGTCGAGGCCTATCTCGGCTCGCTGGCCAATGAAGATACGCAATTCGGCGCACTCGCACTGGAACTTCTCGCGTCGATGGCGGTGGCCGAAGGCGATTTTGACTATGCCAGGGAGCAGTTCGGTTTCCTGAGACTCGACAGTCCTTATGTGCCGCAAGGTGTCCGCCAGCGTGCGATTCGCGCGCTTGCTGCCTTGCCCGCAGCTGCGCCTGCGACGCAGCCGGCAGAAGGGCAGCCCGAAACAACGGCTGACGGGGGCGAAGGCCAGGCGCCGGCAACCGATGGAGATCAACAGGAATGAACAAGACTCAGTACGCGCGCCTCGCCATTGGTGGCATCCTTGTGCTTGCCCTTGGCGGCTGTTCGGTTTTCGGCAACCGCAAGGCTGAAAAGGAACGCCTTTCCGCAGAGGAAAAGGCCGGACGGATCGAGATGGTGCTCGGCGACGAGGTCATTGAGGCCAGCGCAGACCTGAGCGGTGCCGAAATCACCCTGCCGGCCGCCCAGCCGCTCGACAGCTGGCCGCAGGCCGGAGCCGGGCCGAGCAAGACCGCCGGCCATGTTGCCGCCGCGCAGGCATTGCAGATTGCCTGGAGTGTCGATGCTGGACGGGGGTCGACTCGCAAATCGGCCCTGACAACGCCGCCCGTTGCCAGCAATTCGGCGATTTTCGTGATCGATTCCCGCCAGACGGTTCGGGCATTCGACCTGGATACCGGTGACCGGCTCTGGACGCGCGAGCTCGACTCCGGCAACCGCCGCGACGATATCGGCGTTGGCTCAGGCCTCGCGCTGTCCGGCGACACGCTGATCGTTGCCAGCGGCTTCGGTTTCGTCAGTGCGCTTAGTGCCTCGAACGGCTCGGAAATCTGGCGCACCGATATGGAAGCGCCGATGACCGGCTCTCCGACGATCAAGGACGGCCGCGCCTATGTTTCGTCCAACAACAATGAAGTCTTCGCGCTCGACGTGAAGTCCGGCCGCATTCTCTGGTCCGACCAGGCGATTGCCGAATCTGCGCGCGTGCTCGGGTCGCCAAGTTCAGCGGCTGTCGAAGACATCGTGATCACGCCCTATTCGTCCGGGGAGATTATCGCCTATCTCGCCGCCAATGGTCGCCGGCTGTGGACCGAGGCCCTGTCGCGGCCGGGCCGTTTCACGCCGATCTCCTCGATCAACGACATTGCCTCGCGCCCCGTCATCGGCGGTGGCCTGGTCTTCGCGGCCAACCAGTCTGGCGTGATGGCGGCAATTGACGGTCGTACGGGCAACCGGGTCTGGGTCCAGCCGGTTGGTTCGACGTCTGCGCCTGCGCTTGCCGGAAATTACATTTTCATCAGCGGAACCGATGGCCGCGTCGCGGCGATTCAGGCCAATAGCGGTGAAGTCTACTGGGTGACCCAGCTGCGCCAGTACGAGAAACAGAAGAAGAAGAAGGGCCGCATCGCCTATGCCGGGCCGATCGTCGCGTCTAACCAGGTGATCGTCGTGAATTCGCTCGGCGGACTGATCGCGCTGTCCCCGCAGACCGGCGAACGGATCGGCTCGTTGGAGCTAAAGGACCCGGTCTATCTCGAACCGATTTCAGTTGGCGACAAGATTTTTGTGCTGACAGATGATGCGCGCCTGATCGCGATCCGTTAAACGGTCGCGCTTTGCCCCGCTTGGGTCGGGGCGTGCACTGGGAAGGGTCGGCTTATGCCGCTGAAGATCGCAATTGTCGGCCGGCCGAATGTCGGGAAGTCGACGCTGTTCAACCGGCTGGCGGGCAAGCAGCTTGCGCTTGTCGACAACCAGCCGGGCGTGACGCGCGACCGCAAGGAAGCGCCCGGCCGGCTTGCAGACCTTCCACTTATCCTGATCGACACGGCCGGGTTCGAGGACGTCCACGATGACAGCCTGGAATCCCGTATGCGCCATCAGACGGAGGTCGCGATCCGGGAGGCGGAACTCGCCCTGTTCCTGATCGATGCGCGCGATGGCGTCACGCCGACGGATGAGAGCTTCGCCGAAGTCCTTCGCAAGGCCGACATTCCGGTGGTGCTGGCGGCCAACAAGGCTGAGGGCAATCGCGGCGATATTGGTATCGCGGAAGCCTGGGGCCTCGGATTCGGCGAGCCGGTTGGCCTGTCGGGCGCGCATGGCGAGGGCATGGGTGAACTTTATGGTGCGATCCGCGCCGCGCTGGGCGAGGAAGCTTTCGAGGCCGCTTTCGTCGAGGACGACGCCGCCGAAGGCGAGGGCTTCAATGATGAGATCCTTGACCAGCTCGCCGAAATCGACGTCGACGATCCGAACCTGTCCGAGGAAGAGCTGACCGCCCGGCTAGAAGCCGCCGGCATCGATGATGCTGCCGAGGCCGAAGCCCAGCTTGCCGCGCGCGAGGAAGCCCGCAAGAAACCGATCCGGCTGGCCATTGTCGGGCGCCCGAATGCAGGCAAATCGACGCTGATCAATCAGCTGCTTGGCGAGCAACGCGTCCTCACCGGCCCGGAAGCCGGCATCACGCGCGATTCCATCTCTGTCGACTGGATGTATGAGGGCCGCAAGGTGAAGCTGGTCGACACGGCGGGCCTGCGCCGCAAGTCGAAGGTGCAGGAAAAGCTCGAGCGCATGTCGACGGGCGAAACGGTCCGCTCTCTGAAATATGCCGACATCATCGCCCTGGTCATGGATCCGGACGATGCCTTCGAGAAGCAGGACCTGCAGATCGCCGATCTCGCTATCCGCGAAGGCCGCGGCCTCGTCTTCGTCATTTCCAAATGGGATACGGTCGAGAACCACGCCCAGAAGATGCGCGAGCTCACCGAGCTTGCCAAACGCCTGCTGCCCAACGCAAAGGGCGCGCCGCTGGTGACGCTGTCGGGCCTGACCGGCAAGCGAGTCGAGCGGTTCATGCCAGCGGTGGCAAAGGTCTATGACGACTGGTGTGCACGCGTGAAGACGGGCGATCTCAATCGCTGGCTGCGCTACACGATCGAGCGCCATCCGCCGCCAGCCGTCCATGGCAAGCGGATCAAGCCGCGTTACATGGCGCAGATGAAGTCCCGCCCGCCGACCTTCGTGCTGATCGCCTCGCGCGGCGAGCACATGCCTGAGCAGTACAAGCGCTTCCTGGTCAACGGGATTCGCGAAGCCTTCGACATGCAGGGCGTGCCGATCCGCCTCTTTGTGCGCCAGGGCGCCAACCCTTATGCCGACAAGGCGCAAGGGCGTCGGCGCACGAAGAAGAAGTAGGCCTTGTTATGCGACGAGTTCCACCAGCAACAGGTGGAGCTTACTTTGCGAATAAGATCCGCTCGCCCGTGCGGGTCTCGCTTTCTTCCAGAAGCGGTACCAGCTGCTTCACCACGTCTTCAGGCGGGGGCAGGGTGTTCGGGTCCTCGCTCGGCATGGCTTCGGCGCGCATGCCGGTGCGCGTGGCACCCGGGTCGAAAATGTTGACGCGAAGCGGCAGGTTCTCGTTTTCATCCGCCCAGGCATAGGCGAGACCTTCCAGCCCCATCTTGGACGCCTGATAAGGCCCCCAGAAAGCGCGGGGACGTGGCACGACGCCTGAAGAGATGAACACCGCGCGCGGGGCTTCTGAGCGCTGCAGCAGCGGGGCCATGGCGCGGATCAGGCGCCAGTTCGCCGTCAGGTTCACCTCGATCGTTTCCTCGAAGCTGCGCGGACCAATCGCCTGCAGCGGCCCCAGCGTGCCGAGAACACCGGCATTGCCGAGCAGGCCGTCCAGCCGGCCGAACTTGGTTGCGAGTGCCTGGCCGAGCGTTTCGAAGGCGGTCTTGTCCTTGAGGTCCATCGGCACCAGCGTGGCTGTGCCGCCGAGCGCCTTGATCTCATCGTCGAGTTTCTCCAGCGCCAGCTTCGAGCGGGCGGTGGCAACGACATGATGGCCGCGCCGCGCGAGTTCGAGGGCGGCGGCCTTGCCGATGCCGCGTGAGGCGCCGGTAACGAGGGTGATGCGTTTGTCCATGCGGGCGGCGTAGCCGGGCCGGCGCGCCTAGTCCAGAAGGGAAAGCTGTCTTTCCTTCGAGCTTTCGTCGCGCATGTGATCGACCAGCCGTGTCGGGTAGCAACCGGTGAAGCAATGGTCGGAGAATTGCGGCATCTCGACATTCCGTTCGACGCCAATGGCCGCGTAAAGGCCTGGAACGGACAGGAAGCCGAGCGATTCCACGCCTAGGAAATCCCGCATCTCTTCCAGCGAGTGATTGGCTGCGATCAGTTCCGATTGGGCGGCCATGTCGATGCCATAGAAGTCCGGATGGACGATGGGCGGGCTGGCCGAGCGCAAGTGCACCTCGCGCGCGCCCGCATCGCGGACCATCTTGACGATCCGCTTGGACGTGTTGCCGCGAACGATGGAGTCGTCGACCAGCAGCACGCGCTTGCCTTCAAGCACGGCCTTGTTCGGCGAATGCTTGCGCGAGATCGATGTCTGACGGCCGGACTGGGTCGGCTGGATGAAGGTCCGCCCGACATAGTGGCTGCGGATGATGCCTAGCTGGAAGGGCACGCCGCTGGCTTCCGAAAAGCCGATGGCGGCCGGCACGCCGGAGTCGGGAACCGGGACAATCACATCAACATCGGCAGGGTTCTCGCGGGCCAGCTGGTTGCCCATGCGCCGGCGCACTTCATAGACGCTGCGGCCCTGAACGACGCTGTCGGGGCGGGCAAAGTAGACATACTCAAAAAGACAAGGCGCCTCTGGGCGCCTCGGGAAGGGGAAATAGCTTTCGACACCGTCCTTGCTGATAATGACGACTTCGCCATTCTCGATCTCGCGAACGAATTCTGCGCCGATGATGTCCAGGGCGCAGGTTTCCGAGGCGAGGACCCAGCCCTCACCGATCTTGCCAAGGACGAGCGGGCGCAGGCCGATCGGGTCGCGTGCGCCGATGAGCTTCTTGTTCGTCAGGCCAACCAGCGCATAACCGCCCTCGATATAGGTCAGCGCCTCCTGGAAGCGGTCGCGCATCAGCGGTTTGGGGCTGCGCGCGACAAGCTGCAGGACGACCTCGGTGTCCATCGTCGATTGGAAGATTGCGCCTTTCTCGATCAGGTCACGGCGCAGCGCCCGGGCATTGGTGATGTTGCCATTGTGGGCGACCGCGAAACCGGACGAGGCGAGGTCGGCAAAGATCGGCTGGATATTGCGCAGCGCCGGCTTTCCCTGGGTCGAGTAGCGATTGTGGCCAATGGCCGAGTGGCCGGGAAGGCGGGCATGCAGGTCGCCTCCGAAATTCTCGCCGACGAGGCCCATATGGCGTTCATTGTGGAACTTCTCGCCGTCGAAGGTGGCGATACCACAGGCTTCCTGTCCGCGATGCTGAAGGGCGTGAAGGCCGAGGGCTGTCAGAAGCGATGCTTCGGGGTGTCCGTAGACGCCTATGACGCCACACTCTTCGCGAGGCTTGTCGTCATCATGATCCCAGAACATCGCGACTCCGCTGTCATGAAAATATGACTGCGAGTTATTGGGCAGCAGGTGACTCGTCAAGTGGAAGGCGCTGTTGGACCCGCTCACCGACCTGCGGCGCGACATCTTTGACATACTCGGCGCCGCGCTCGAGGAGGGGGTAGGTCTGGGCGTCCCGGATCCATTCAGGGATGCGGTCCTGGTCGAGCGCCATGCGCATCAGGAAGACGAAAAAGACCAGCACGACCGCACCCCGCGCAAAGCCGAAAGCGGCCCCCGCGATCCGGTCGAAGGCGCTGACGCCCTCTGCCCCCTGAATCGATTTCGACAGGCTCGCGCCGAGCCAGGCGACGACCACATAGACCAGCAGGAAGAAGCCGATGAACAGGATGAGGTCTGGCAACCAGTCCGGTGAATCCTCCGGCATCACGCTGTTCAGGACGCCGCGCAGGAAGAGGCGGGCATAATAGGCGGCGGCCAGGGCAGCGATGAAAGCGCCGAGCGTCGCCAGTTCCCGCATGAAGCCGCGGGCCAGGGCCATGAGCGTCGATATGATCAGAAGGACGATCACAATCGCGTCAAAGGCTGTGAGGGCGTCCATCATGCGTCTGTTTCCGGACCGAGTAACTCTACGAGTTCAGATAGCCGTGCGAGGCCCGTCACGGTCAACCCTTCAATTGCCGAGAAGCTGCCTTCCGGGACGAATGCATGGCGAAAGCCCAGCCTCTGGGCCTCCTTAAGCCTTTGTTCCATACGGGCGACGGGCCGGATTGTGCCCGACAACGCGATTTCGCCAAAGAAGACAGATTTTTCTGGTGCAGGACGGTCTGCAAGCGATGTCAGCAACGCTGCAGCGGCGGCAAGGTCACCGGCCGGCTCGCTGATTCGGTAGCCGCCAGCCACTGAGAGATAGACGTCGCGCCCACCGAGTGAGATGCCGCAGCGGGCCTCGAGCACCGCCAGTACCATCGCCAGCCGGTTCGAGTCCCAGCCCACGATACTGCGCCTTGGCGTGCCATAGGCTGACGCCGAGACCAGCGCCTGCACTTCGGCGAGGACGGGACGCGATCCCTCCATGGCCGCATAGACCGCAGCGCCGCCGGATGTCTCACTGTCGCTGGAAAGGAAGAGCGCGGAGGGCTCGCGCGCCGGGGCAAGGCCATAAGTGTGCATTTCGAAAATGCCGATCTCGTCGGTCGGCCCGAACCGGTTCTTGACGGCCCGCAGGATGCGGAACTGGTGGCCGCGCTCACCTTCGAAGTAGAAGACTGTGTCGACCATGTGTTCGACCACGCGCGGACCGGCGATCTGGCCTTCCTTCGTGACATGGCCGACGAGGATAAGCGCGACGCCGGACTTCTTGGCCCAGCGTGTCAGCTCCTGTGCGCAGGCGCGAACCTGCGCGACCGAGCCGGGCGCCGCTTCCAGGCTGTCGGACCACATGGTCTGGATCGAGTCGATGACCACGAAATCGGGTTGCGCGGCCTTCAGCGTCGCCATGACTTTCCGGAGATCGGTTTCCGTGGCGAGGTCGACGGGGCTTTCGGCGACCTTCAGCCGGCGGGCCCGCTCCTGGATCTGCGCGGCGGCTTCCTCGCCCGAGACGTAGATTGTCTTCAGCCCATTGCGGGCGAGACGGGCGGCGACTTGCAGGAGCAGCGTCGACTTGCCGATGCCGGGGTCGCCGCCGATCAGTGTGGCAGAGGAGGGGACAAGCCCGCCGCCGAAGACGCGGTCGAGCTCCTCGACGCCGATCGTGTGTCTTTCCGGCGCTTCGCTCGTCGCGCTGAGGCTTGTCAGCTCAACCTTGCCCGCTTTCCGGGACAGCGTCTTGGGCGCCGCCAGACCACCCGGCGCGGCCGATACCGCTTCCTCTTCGACGAGTGTGTTCCACGCACCGCATGACTCGCAGCGCCCACCCCATTTGGGGTGAACGGCGCCGCAGGACTGGCAGACGAAGGTGGTTGTAGAGCGGGCCATGGCTCTTCGGGCTAATGTGATGCGCGCCAGAGGGGAAGAGACCAGTGTATAATTACAATTGTAACATTACAAGGAATTAATTATTGAAAAACGATAAGGTCTGATAGGAAGGTGGGGCTCGGGAAAATCAGGGTCGATAAAAATGAGAGAGAGGAATTACCCATGTCCCGTTCTGTTCTTGCTGGCCTTATCACTGCAACCCTGATGACCGTCACGGCGGCTCCAGCGCTTGCCGACCAGATCCAAACCCAACACCAGACCACTGTCGACTATTCCGGTATCGATGTCGAATCCCGCGCCGGCGCGAAGCTCGTGCTGAGCCGGATCGAGAGCGCCGCGGAAAAAGTCTGCGGTGTCCGCAATGGCATGAAGTCGCTCGAGGAAATCCGCATGGAGCGCCGTTGTGTCGATGATGCCGTTGAAAAGGCAATAGAATCAGTGGGCACGACCCAAGAGCGTCGCGCCGCACTTGATGCGGCCCGCGGTTGAACAAAGCCGCTCTGATCACCAGGCAGGCCGCCCGGCTCGAACCGAGTCCGGGCGGCGACTGCACGTCCGCATGCTAGACACGATCCCGCGCGGTGACGGCGGGCAGCGTGGGGCCGGGTTCCGACCAGGCGCGGTCTTCGTTGCGTTGAGCCGTTGCAAGTGGTTCGAACATCGCCAATAGGGCGGCAGGCTGAACAGGCCGACAGGCGGTAGTGGGCTTGGAGCCGGTGCGTGTCGTGGCGCCTTCCAATCTTCAATTTGCGCGAGTTACAAGCGTAATATAGTGGAAATCCGGGCTTACAGTTCAGTGGTGGAGAAATCCCGATTTCAGATGGGGTTGCATAGTCAGGAAACCGGGTGATGGTCATCCGGCAGCCGTGGAATAGCGCCCAGCAACCGTGGAAGGTGCGGACATTTGCGGTTTGCGCGCTGGACGACGCCCTTTAAACGCTTGAGGCATGAGCCTGTCTCCACGCGCCCGTATCCACCTCGATCATATCACCGCCAACTGGCGGACTATCGCGGCCTGTACGCCGGGCAGTGAACCGGGCGCTGTCGTGAAGGCGAACGCCTATGGCCATGGCGCCGGCCGGGTCGCACGGGCCCTGCGCGATGCGGGCTGCCGGACATTCTTTGTCGCCTATGTCGAAGAAGGCCTCGCCCTGCGCGAGGCAGTCGGCGCAGATCCTGACATTTTCGTTTTCAATGGCGCCGGCCGCGATGACAGGGCTGCGGTCGGCGCAGCGCGTCTGGTCCCGGTCATCAACTCGCTGCCCGCGCTGTCCGAATGGCTCGCAGGGGAGGAGCAAGCGCCCTATGCTGTCCATATCGATACGGGGATGAACCGTCTCGGCATCCGGCCGGACGACGTGCCGGCCCTTGTGGAAGCGGCAAGGCGCGCCCCGCCAGTCCACGTCATGTCGCACCTGGTCGACAGTGACCAGCCGGACCATCCGCTCAATGCCCGCCAGTGCGAGCAGTTCGCCAGGCTCAGCGCGCCATTCGAAGGCGCAAGGAAAAGTCTCGCGAATACGGGCGGCTGCTATCTTGGCGGGGCATACGGCATGGATGTGACGCGACCTGGCATTGGTCTTTATGGCGGCGGCCCGGTCCCGCCTGCGCATGTCACGCTCCTGCCGGGCATGACGCTCGAGGCGCCCATCCTGACGGTGCAGCACGTCCAGGCCGGTGAAGCGGCAGGCTATGGGGCGGAGTGGACATTCGACACGCCGCGCCGTCTGGCGACGGTCGCGCTGGGCTATGGCGACGGCTTTCCGCGCTCGGCATCGAATCGGGGCTATGCAAGCCTTGGCGGTCATCGCTGCCCGATTGTCGGGCGGGTCTCGATGGACCTCATTACAATTGACGTCACAACAGCTGGGCCACTTGCCAAACCGGGCGCATTCGCCCAATTCATCGGGCCTGAGGTTCCGCTTGAGGACCAGGCCAAACGCGCCGGCACCGTCGGCTATGAACTTGTAACGGGACTGGGACATCGTGTCAGACGCATCTACGAGTAAATCCGGCGGCATCCCCAATCCGATGGCCTGGATCGGCCGCGCCGCGCTCAGCCTGTTCGCAGAGGTGGGCCGGCTTGGCATCTATGCGGGGCAGGTGATCGGCGCGGCGCTGACGCCGCCCTGGAACCTGGCCCAGCTGTGGAAGCAGATGATCGCCATCGGCTTCTATTCGCTTCCCGTCGTGGGCCTTTCGGCGGTGTTCATCGGCGCGGCGCTGGCCCTCAACATCTATACGGGCGGCAACCGGTTTGGGGCCGAGCAGTTCGTGCCGAACATTGTCGTCCTCGGGATAACGCGCGAACTCGGCGCAACGATTACAGGCCTGATGCTGGCGGGCCGCGTCACCGCAGGCATCGCGGCCGAAATCGGCGCCATGAAGGTGACCGAGCAGATCGACGCGCTGAAGACACTCTCGGCCAATCCGTTCCGCTATCTTTATGCGCCGCGCTTCCTGGCGGCCTGCCTGACCTTGCCGATGCTGGTCCTGGTGGCTGACATTATCGGCGTGATGGGCGGCTGGCTGGTCAGCGTCTTCGCCCTCGACTTCGACTCGACGACCTATATCCGCAACACGATGGACTTCCTGACCATGGATGACGTCCTGGTCGGCCTGATCAAGGCGGTCGTCTTCGGCGCAGTGATTGCCATCATGGGATGCTATCAGGGCTCGAAGTCGAAGGCTGGCGCGACCGGCGTTGGCCGCGCGGCGACGCTTTCGATGGTCGGCGCGGCCGTCCTTGTCCTGGCGGCGAACTACATGATGTCGACGCTGTTTGTGAATATCGGATTGTAGAGCCTCATGACCCAGCCTATCCTCGAACTGAAAGACGTGAAGAAGAGCTTCGGCTCGAACCATGTCCTGCGCGGCGTGAACATCGATGTGTCGCCCGGCCAGTCGCTTGTCATCCTGGGCGGGTCGGGCTCGGGCAAGTCGGTCATGCTGAAGAACGCGCTCGGCCTGATGACCCCGGATTCGGGCAAGATCTTTTTCGATGGCGACGATGTCACCCATGAGCAGGGCAAGGAGCGCGAAGCGATGCGCGCGCGCATGGGCATGCTGTTCCAGTCCGGGGCGCTGTTTGACTCGCTGCCGGTCTGGGAGAATGTCGCCTTCCGTTTGCTCAATGCCGAGAAGATGAAGCGGGCCGAGGCGAAGGAGCGTGCCATCGACACGCTGAAGAAGGTCCGCCTTGGCGCCTCCATCGCTGATCTCTATCCGGCAGAACTGTCAGGCGGCATGCAAAAGCGCGTCGCGCTCGCCCGCGCAATTATTACCAAGCCGGAACTCATTTTCTTCGATGAGCCGACGACAGGCCTCGACCCGATCACGGCGGATGCCATCAACGATCTCATCATCGAGCAGGTCAAGGCGCTGGGGGCCGCCTCGATCTCCATCACCCATGATATGGCGTCCGCCCGCAAGATCGCCGACGAGATTGCCATGCTGTTTGAGGGTGAGATCATCTGGCGTGGACCGGCCGACATCATCGACAATTCCGGCAACGATTACGTTGACCAGTTCGTCCATGGCCGCGCCGAAGGCCCGATCCAGCCGGCGATTTAGCTATTTACTTCAGATGTGCCGCGCACGCCCGTGGTTCGTCGACCCCTACTCGTCGAAATCCCCTTCGGGCACGGCGCGTTCGAGGTTGCCAAACCGGGTCGTGTTCGCATCAAACGCCAGGACGACGCGGCCGATCGGGCCGTGGCGTTGCTTGCCGATGATGACCTCGGCCGTGCCGTAGACTTCGTCCATGCGCTGGCGCCACTTGGCCCATTTCTCCCCGGCATTCGGATCGTCCGGAGAGGCCTGCGGCTCTGTCCGTTCGAGATAGTAGGACTCCCGGTAGACGAACATGACGACGTCGGCATCCTGCTCAATCGAGCCGGACTCGCGAAGGTCGGAGAGCTGCGGGCGCTTGTCGTCGCGCTGCTCGACCTGGCGGGAGAGCTGCGACAGGGCGATCACCGGGACATTCAGGTCCTTGGCCAGCGCCTTGAGCGACATGGTGATCTGCGTGATTTCCTGCACCCGGTTCTCGTTGCTCTTGCCGCTCGAGCCGGTGAGAAGTTGCAGGTAGTCGATCACGATCATGTCGAGTCCGACCGTGCGTTTCAGGCGGCGGGCGCGGGCGGAAAGCTGGCTGACCGAGATACCGCCCTGGTCATCGATGTAGAGCGGCAGGTTCTGCAGCTCTTCGGTCGCTTCACGGATCTTCTCGAAATCATGCTTGTCGAGGTCGCCCTGCCGGATGCGGTGCGCGTTGATGCCGGTCCGTTCGGCGATAATCCGCGTGGCCAGCTGTTCGCATGACATTTCGAGCGAGAAGAAGGCCACGACCGCACCCTCGACCGTTTTCTTCGAGCCGTCATCCTGCGTCTCGCGCCGGCAGGCATGGGCGGCGTTGAAGGCGATATTGGTCGCCAGCGTCGTCTTCCCCATGGACGGGCGCCCGGCGAGGATAATGAGGTCGGAGCTGTGGAAGCCGCCAAGCTTCTGGTCGAGATCATCGAGGTGCGAGGCGATGCCCGCAATCTTGCCGTCCCGCTGATAGGCCGCTTCGGCCATCTGCAGCGACTCTTTCAAGGCCGACGCAAAGGTATGGAAGCCTCGGCCCGAAGAGCCCCGGTCGGCAAGGTCGAAAAGCGAACGTTCGGCCAGCTCCAGCTGGCGGTCGCCATTCTCGTCCGGCGCTGGCTTCAGGGCGCGCTGCTGCACGCTGGCGCCGATATCGATCAGCTCGCGGCGCATCGCGAAATCGCGGATCATGTGGGCGTAGTCGGAAATTTCCGGCCCGAACGCGGCGGATTTCAGCAGCTCGGCCAGATAGGCCGCCCCGCCAATATCCTGCAGCTTGTCACCCTTTTCGAAATGCTCGCGCAGCGTGATGCCGTCGGCCACACGGCCGGACTGGATCATGTTCGCGCAGACCTCGAAAATCTCCTGGTGCGGAAGCGAGTAGAAGTCGCCCGGCCGCAAGACGTCCGCAACGCGCTGGAACGCATTATTGTCATAGAGGATCGCGCCGATAACGGCGGCCTCTGCCGACAGGTTGTGCGGCGCCTCCATCGTGGAGGGCGGGTTTGACATGTCATTCATGAGCAATATTCCAGCCTAGCCTGATTCTGTCTTAACCAAGCCATGAACGAGATTGCAGGCTTGACTCGCAGATACCCGTGCACCTTTTCCACTCCGTCCACAGATCAATCATAGCTGTGGGATTCGCGTGACAGGCGAGTGGCTGGACAGGGCCAAAAAAAGAAAGGCCGCATTCTTTCGAACGCGGCCTTTCCGGTAGCTTTCGAGCGCTTAAGGACTAGTCCTCTTCGTGCTCGCGGGTTTCTTCATCGCGCTCGGCGCTGGCTTCAGCCAGTTCGGCAGCCTGCTCGGCAGATGCGCCTTGCTGTTCGGCCTGCAGCGTCTCGATGATGTTCTCGCCAGCGGCCTGACGTTCGGCTTCTTCCGTCGAGCGGGCGACGTTGACTGTAATGTCGACGATCACTTCGCCGTGCAGGCGAATGCCCATCTCGTAGATGCCAATCGTCTTGATCGGCTGGTCCAGCTTGATCTGGCCGCGCGTCACCTTGAAGCCTTTTTCAGCAAGGCCTTCGGAGATGTCACGGGTCGAGACCGAACCGTAGAGATTGCCGGTGTCGGACGACTGGCGGATGAGAACCAGATCGGTGCCCTCAAGGGCGTCACCGGTCTTCTGGGCTTCGGCCCGGGCGTCGGCATTGCGCTTTTCAATCGCGTCGCGTTCGGCCTGGAAGCGGGCGCGGTTACGATCATTCGCGATCAGGGCCTTGCCGCGGGGAAGCAGGAAGTTACGGGCAAAGCCGTTCTTCACGCTGACTTCTTCACCGAGTTCGCCAAGGTTCTCGACGCGTTCAAGAAGGATGATGTCCATGTCGGTCGTCCCCTTACTTCACGGTGAATGGCAGGAGCGCGAGCATGCGGGCGCGCTTGATGGCGCGGGCGAGCTTGCGCTGGTTCTTGACGTTCACTGCAGTGATCCGCGACGGGACGATCTTGCCCTTCTCGGAAATGTAGCGTTGCAGCAGTTTCACATCCTTGTAGTCGATCTCCGGGGCGCCTTCGCCCGAGAACGGATCGACCTTACGGCGGCGGTTGAAAGTGCGCCGGGCCGGGATGTTGGTGATGTTGATATCACCGGCGTTGTTTTCTGAAGACATGTGTTCGCTCCCTTAGTCCTTGCGGCCCTTGCGGCCCATCATGGCGGACGGCTCGTCGTCGAGCACATCGACCTTGACGGTCATGTAGCGGATGACGTCGTCGGAAATACGCTGACGGCGCTCCAGCTCTGCGATGGCCTCGGCCGGCCCGTCAATGTTCAGCAGGGAATAGTGGCCCTTGCGCTGCTTGTTGATCGGGTAGGAGAGGTTGCGAAGGCCCCAATATTCGGTCTTGCCGACCTTGGCGCCGTTCTTCTGAAGGAATTCTGTGAGTTCCTCGGTCAGGCTCTCGACCTGTGCAGGCGAGATGTCCGGCCGGGAAATCAGCACGTGTTCGTAATATGCCATTTCTGGTTCCCTGAGGTTCTGGGCAGCGGCGCCGGAAACGCGGGAAACGCTTCGACGATGGCCCCTGTCTGGTACGGCTCATTCCGCACCGCAGGACCGCAACCCGTTGTGAAGAGCGCGCTTAAACCCCAACTGGGCGAAAGAATCAACCGCTCTTGCGCGCTCCTGCGCAGCCGGATAGGCCCTGCGCCAGACCAAAACTTGATTCCGAACGTCAGAGGGCAGGACGCCATGACCAAATTCGCTTTCATCTTTCCCGGCCAGGGCAGCCAGTTCATCGGTATGGGAAAGGATCTCGCCGAGGCATTTCCGGAGGCGAGGGCCGTCTTCGACGAAGTCGATTACGCGCTTGGACAGAAGCTGTCGGAGCTGATCTGGTCCGGCGATGAAGACGAGCTGAAGCTGACATCGAACACCCAGCCAGCGCTGATGGCCGTCAGCGTCGCGGCGATGCGCGCGCTGGAAACGAAGGGGCTTTCGGCAGCGGACGCGGCCTTTGTGGCCGGCCACTCGCTCGGGGAGTATTCGGCCCTCGCGGCCGCCGGTTCGATCGCCGTCGGCGATGCGGCCCGCGTGCTGCGGATCCGGGGCAATGCCATGCAGGCCGCCGTTCCCGCGGGCAAGGGCGCCATGGCCGCCCTGCTGGGCGCCGATCCGGAACAGGCAAAATCACTCTGCGCAATCGGATCGTCCGAAGGCGGGGTCTGCGAGATCGCGAATGATAATGCGCCCGGACAGATTGTGATTTCCGGCGACAAGGCGGCGATCGAACTTGCGGCTTCGAAAGTCAGCGACGTCGGTGTAAAAAAGGCGATGCTGCTTCCGGTCAGCGCGCCGTTTCACTGCTCGATGATGCAGCCCGCCGCCGACCAGATGCTCAAGGCGCTGGCCGAAATCGAGATCAAGGCGCCATCGGCCCCGCTCGTCGCGAATGTCACCGCCGATGTGACGACCGATCCTGATGCGATCCGCCGACAGCTGGTCGAGCAGGTCACCGGGCAGGTCCGCTGGCGCGAAAGCGTGACGTTCATGGCGTCGCAGGGCGTCGAGCTGACGATCGAGGCGGGCGCAGGCAAGGTGTTGACCGTGATGAACCGCCGCACGGTCAAGGACCTCGAAGGGCTGACATTAGGCACGCCTGAAGAGGTCGAATCGGTTGCAGAACGTCTCCGCTGAGGCGACAACAGTCGCCAGCGAAAGAACAAATTCTCCGGGAGAAGGGTTTCAATCATGTTTGATCTGACCGGGCGCACGGCGCTCGTTACCGGCGCATCGGGCGGTATAGGCAGTGCGATTGCCAAGGCATTGTCGGAAGCGGGCGCCAAGGTTGCCCTGTCGGGAACCCGTGAAGGTGTGCTCGAAGAGGTGAAGGCAACGCTGCCCGGCGAGTCTGCCATTGTGACGGCGAACCTGTCGGACGCGGAATCTGTCGATGGGCTGGTCGGCCGCGCAGAAGAGGCGATCGGCCCGCTCGACATCCTGGTCGCCAATGCCGGGATCACGCGCGACGGCCTGCTGATGCGCATGAAGGATGAGGACTGGGACGCCGTCCTGAACGTCAACCTCGGTTCCTATTTTCGGCTGGCCAAGTCCTGCATGCGGGGCATGATGAAGCGCCGCCACGGGCGAATCATCGGCATCACCTCGATCGTGGGCGTCACCGGAAATCCGGGCCAGGCCAATTATTGCGCGTCGAAGGCGGGTATGATCGGCTTTACGAAATCACTCGCCCAGGAAGTCGCCAGCCGCGGTATTACAGCCAACTGCGTTGCGCCCGGTTTCATCCAGTCGCCGATGACGGACGTGCTGCCGGACGCACAGAAAGAGGCGCTGCTAGGCCAGATTCCAGCAGGAAAACTGGGTCAGGGTGGAGACATTGCCGGCGCAGTCGTCTACTTGTCTTCAGATGAAGCAGCATACGTCACGGGCCAGACCCTGCACGTCAATGGCGGCATGGCGATGATATAGAAGGATCGTCGCCAAACAGTCACAGCCCTTGGCGACGGATTAATCTTCGTGCTAACGGGCTTCCCAAGACCGGATAGGTCTTCCTATCAGACATTATGAGAGAGGTTTCCATGTCTGACGTTTTCGAGCGTGTTAAAAAGATCGTTGTCGAGAATCTCGATGTTGAAGCAGACAAGGTCGCTGAATCTGCGAGCTTTATCGATGACCTGGGCGCCGACTCGCTTGACCTGGTCGAGCTGGTCATGGCTTTCGAGGAAGAGTTCAACATCGAAATTCCCGACGATGTGCAGGAAAACATCCGCACCGTCGGTGACGCTGTCACCCACATCAAGGCTCACGTCTCCTAAGGAGGTCAGCTGATGCGTCGCGTCGTCATTACAGGGATCGGTCTCGTTTCTCCGCTTGCAAGCGGGACGGAGGCTACGTGGGAACGGCTTATTGCCGGCAAATCCGGAGCAGGTCCGATTGACCTGTTCGATACAAAGGACGTGCCCTGCAAAATTGCTTTCCAGGTCCCGTGGAATGACGGCCGCGGCGGCGGCAGCCCGGATGATCCCCATTCGTTTGATCCCGACAAGGCGGCCAGCGCGAAAGAGCGCCGCCGGATCGACGAGTTCATCCTCTATGCCCTGGCGGCGGCAGACGAATGTGTCGCCGACTCCGGCTGGACGCCTGAGACCGACCACGACAAGGAACGCACCGGCGTCCTGATCGGGTCGGGCATTGGCGGCCTGCAATCCATCTACGATACGGCGATCACGCTGCACACGCAGGGTGCGCGCCGTGTGAGCCCCTTCTTCATTCCATCGGCGCTGATCAACCTGGCTTCGGGCCAGGTCTCTATCCGTCATGGTTTCAAGGGGCCCAACCATTCCGTCGTCACGGCTTGCGCGACCGGCGCCCATGCCATTGGCGACTCCGCCCGCCTCATCAAGTATGGCGACGCGGACGTTATGCTGGCAGGCGGTGCCGAAGCGGTGATCTGCGAGATCGGCATTGCCGGTTTCTGTGCCGCCAAGGCGATGTCGACCAATTTCAATGATACGCCTGAGAAGGCATCCCGGCCTTATGACAGGGACCGCGACGGTTTCGTCATGGGCGAGGGCGCAGCCACGGTGATGCTCGAAGAGTATGAGCACGCCAAGGCGCGCGGCGCGAAGATATATGCCGAAGTGGTGGGCTATGGCCTGACGGGCGACGCGTATCACATCACGGCGCCCGCCGAAGGCTCGGAAGGTGGCTACCGCGCGATGAAAATGGCGCTTGGACATTCCGGGCTCGACGTGTCCGAAATCGATTACGTCAACACGCACGGCACCTCGACGCCGAAGGGCGATGAGGGAGAAATCGGAGCGGTTGAACGGTTGTTCGGCGATCATGCCAAGAACCTGTCGCTGTCATCGACAAAATCGGCTGTTGGCCACCTGCTCGGGGCAGCCGGCGCCATCGAATCCGCGTTTTGCGCCCTGGCGATCCGCGACCAGATCATGCCGCCGACGCTCAACCTCGACAATCCGAGCGTGGACACACCGATCGACCTCATCCCTCACAAGGCGAAGAAGGGTCAGGTGCGTGCTGCGATGTCGAACAGCTTCGGTTTCGGCGGCACGAATGCCTGCCTGATCATGAAGCAGGTCGACTAGTTTCCATACCGTCATTGCTGGGGCACAGTGGGGCGAGCCACAACGTCGAGTCGGACCCATGCGTCTCTTCAAATTCCTGTTTGCCCTCGTCTTTGTGGCTGCCGTTCTCGGCGTCGCTGCCATCGCTGGCGGCTGGCTCTGGCTGCAAAGCGAAGTCGCCAAGCCCGGCCCGTCACTCGAAGAAGCCGTTTTCGAGGTCGAGCCGGGAGAGCACCTTGGCAGCGTCGCCCAGCGGCTCGAAGAGCAGGGGCTCATATCGGATGAAAGAACGCTGCGGCTTCACGCCCGCCTGGAGGGCCAGCAGACGGCCATCAAGGTGGGCGAGTATGCCGTCCCGCCGCGGGCGAGCGTGGCAACGATCCTCAGCCTGCTGGTGGCCGGCGACGTCATCCAGTACCGCATCACCATTCCCGAAGGCCTGACAACGGCCCAGATCCTTCGCCTGGTGGAAGGTAACAGCGATCTTGAAGGCGACATGCCCGACCGGGAAATCGGCGAAGGCACTCTTCTGCCGGACACCTATATCTTCTCGGCTGACACCACACGGGTCCAGATGATCGAGCGCATGGAAAAGGCGCAGGACGACCTTCTCGCCGAGCTTTGGCCAGACCGCCAGGAAGACATACCGATCGATACGCCTGAGGAAGCCCTGATCCTGGCATCGGTCGTGGAAAAGGAGACCGGCATCGCGAGCGAGCGCGGCCTTGTCGCCGGCCTTTTTACCGAACGGCTGCGGCGCGGCATGCGGCTCGAGAGCGATCCGACGGTGATTTATGGTGTCTCGAAAGGCGAGCCGCTCTTCAACAATGTGGGTCAGCGCCGGACGCTGTATCGCTCCGAACTCAATCGGAAGACCGACTGGAACACCTACCAGATCGACGGCCTGCCGAAGACGCCGATCTGCAATCCGGGCCGGGACGCCATCGCGGCCGTGCTGAACCCGCCCGAGACGAATTACATTTTCTTCGTCGCCGACGGCAAAGGGGGGCACCTGTTTGCCGAGACGCTCGCTGAGCACAATCGCAATGTCGCGGCGTACAGGGCCTATGAGCGCGAAGAGATCGCCCGGGAGCGGAACAATTGACGTCAAACGTATCTTCAATGACCGGCTTTGCCCGCGTGGCGGGCGAAGCAGGCTGGGGCAGCTGGGCATGGGAAGCCAAGAGCGTGAATGGCCGCTCGCTGGATGTGCGGGTCAATACGCCGTCTGGCTTTGAAGCGCTCGAACAGGCGGTCAAGCAGGCGGCCAAGGCGCGTTTTGCGCGAGGCAACCTGCAGGTTGGCCTGCGGATAGACCTCAGCAGCGGGCCCGAAACGCTGAGCGTCAATTCCGATGCGCTCAACCTGCTGGTGCGCGCGTATGAGAATATTTCATCGAAGCCGATCGGCGATGGCGATGCGCTTGCGACACTGATGACCGTCAAGGGTGTGATCGAAACCGGCTCGTCCTCCACGCGGGATCTTGCAACCGACGAAGACGCGGTTGCGCTGCTGCAATCTGCCGGTGAGCAGGCATTGGATGAGCTGGCAAGTGCCCGCAAGGCTGAAGGTGAAGCCCTGTATGCGCTGATCCGTCAGCACCTCGATGAGATTGAGGCGGCTGTGGCGCGTGCGACAGACTATGCGGCGAGCCAGCCAGGACTGCTGAAGGCGCGGCTGGAAAAGCAGCTTGCCGAACTTGGGGCCGACAAATCCGTCGATGCGGACCGAATGGCGGCCGAGATTGCGCTTTCGGCGGCCAAGGCGGACGTCCGCGAAGAGCTGGACCGGCTGACGGCGCATATCGCGTCGGCCCGGCAGCTGCTGGAAAATGGCGGCGCTATCGGCCGAAAGCTCGATTTCCTCGCCCAGGAATTCAACCGCGAAGCCAATACGCTCTGCTCGAAATCGGCGAGCCTCGATTTGACGAATGAGGGACTCGCGCTCAAAGGGCTCGTGGACCAGGTCAAGGAGCAAGCCGCCAATGTCGAATAGCGGACACCCCAAGGATCGCGGCGAACGCCGTGGGCTGATGCTCGTCATCTCTTCGCCGTCAGGCGCGGGCAAGACGACGCTCGCCCGCAAGCTGATGGAAGAGTTCTCCGACATCCGGCTGTCTGTCTCGGCTACGACACGGCCGCCGCGTCCGGGTGAAAAGGATGGGATCGACTACCATTTCAAGACGGTCGAAGAGTTCCGCACCATGATCCGTAATCGGGAATTTCTCGAATGGGCGCTTGTCTTCGACAATCTGTACGGTACGCCGCGTGCCGATACCGAAGCGCTTCTCTCGGACGGACATGACGTCCTTTTTGACGTTGACTGGCAGGGCGCCGACGCGCTGCACGACCAGATGCCGCGCGACGTGGTTTCGGTGTTCATCCTGCCGCCGAGCATAGACGCCCTGCAGGCCCGGCTGGCGGCCCGCCCGGGATCCACCGATGAGGTTGTCGACCGGCGCATGCGCGACGCCAAGGCGGAGATGCGCCACTGGCGGCGCTACGACTATGCGATCGTGAATGATGACCTGGAAGTCGCCTATCAGCGCCTCAAGCGGATACTGCTGGTCGAACGGCTGAAGCGGCTGCGCCAGCTCAGCCTGGAAGACCATGTCCGCAAGCTGATGGGCGAGGCGTGATCAGGCCGCTGCGAAGGCCCCGGCCAGTTTCCGGAACTCCGCTTGTGTGAGCGTTTCGGCCCGCGCTGTCGGGTCAATGTCACAGCTTTCGAGCCACTGTATCGCATCGAGACCTTTCGTCTTCGCGAGTGCTTTCAGCGAGGCCCGCAACATCTTTCGCCGCTGACCAAACGCCGCGGCGGCGACCTTTTCCAGCGCGTCCAGATCCTCGAACCGCTTTTCGGCTGGCAGCGGCCTCAGAACGGCAACGGCGCTGTCGACTTTGGGCGGCGGGCGGAACGCGCCGGGCGGCAGCGTGAAGGCTATGTGCACGTCACAGACGGCATGGGCGAGCACGGCCAGCCTGCCATAATGATTGCTGCCGGGCTCCGCCGCCAGGCGCTCCGCCACTTCCTTCTGGAACATCAGTGCCATCTCGCCGCGCCAATCGCCGGCTTTCAGCCAGTCCACAGCCAGCGGTGTGCCGACATTGTAGGGCAGGTTGGCAATGATCATGGCGGGTGCTTCGCCGTCCGCGGTCGCGATGAGTGATGGCCAGTCTACCTTGCGCGCATCCCCCAGATGAACGTGCAGGCGGCCTTGCGCCGCTTCCGGCCACGCTTCCAGCCCTTCGGCAAAGCGCGGATCGGCTTCGACGGCAATAAGTTTCCCGGCGCCTTCCTTGAGCAGTGCCCGGGTCAGACCACCTGGTCCCGGCCCAACTTCGATCACGGTGCGGCCCTCGACGGGACCGGCCGCAAGTGCGGTTCGCCGGAGAATATCCGGGTCGAACAGGAAGTGCTGGCCCAGTGCCTTGCGGGCCCGGCCTTGCGTCAGTTCAGGATCATTGGCCGTCTCAGACATGAGCAAGCCGGTTGGATGCCATCTTGCGGGCGAGCCTGATAGCGCTGATCAGGCTGTCTGGCCTCGCGGCATTTTCGCGGGCGGCGTCATAGGCGGTGCCGTGGTCCGGGCTGGTGCGGACAATCGGGAGGCCGAGCGTTGTGTTCACGCCGCCCCAGAAATCCAGCGTCTTCACCGGAATAAGGCCCTGGTCATGTGTCATGGCGATGATGCCATCGAAGCGCCCGTCCAGCATCTCGGCAAACACCGTGTCACCGGGACGCGCATCGCTGATGTCGATGCCCTCGGCGCGCAGGCGCGCAGCGAGCGGGTTGATGATGTCGCGCTCCTCGGTGCCGATCGTTCCGCTTTCGCCTGCGTGCGGATTGAGCCCTGTGAAAGCAAGGCGAGGTGAGGCGATGCCGAAGTCACGGTGAAGGGCTTCCGCGGTAATCCGCGCCGTCTCCGAGAGATGTTCGGGCGTCAGGTGAAGCGGGACGCTGATCAGCGGTATGTGGATCGTGGCAAGCGCAACGCGCAAGCCGCCGCCGACGAGCATCATCACCGGCTTGCAGGGCTTGGTTGTAGCCTCTTCGCAGATGGCAGCGAGGTACTCGGTGTGGCCGGGATGCGCAAAGCCGGCCGAATACAGCACCGCTTTCGAGATCGGATTCGTCACGACGCCGCCGGCAAGTCCGTTCAGCGCGTGTTGCGTGGCGGTTTCGATACTCTCCAGAATGCCTTTCGCCGACGCGCTGTTTGGTCTGCCGGTCTCTACCGGTGGCAGGTCTGCCTTGAGCGGCAGGACAGGCAGGGCTGTCGGAAAGACGGAAGACGCGTCTGCAGGATTTGAAATGTCACGCGTTGCGCAGTCGAAAAGGTCCGCTTCGGCGATGACATAGAAGGGTGCCCCAGCATCCTCCCGCAGGGCCTGCCAGGCGCGTGCGGTGATTTGCGGGCCACAGCCCGCTGGGTCTCCCATGGTCACAGCCAGAGGAAGGGAGGAAGAATGCGACGTCATGCGTGGTCCATGTGCGCCATGAAGACGGCGCTGGCAACACCGCGGCGATGGTCAGCCGACCTTGGCTTCTAGCTGCCGCGCTGGATGATTGTGGCTTCCCGGCGCAGGTTCCGCAGCTCGCGTTGCGAGATCATGTTGAGCTGGCGGCCATAGAGCTGATCCTCAATCTGGTCGCGGGTTGGAAGGGTATCCCCCGACTGCTCCCGATTGCACAGATACATCACGCCGAGCGAACCACCCATTGCCATGATATCGGTATGACCGCCGATCTCGACGGCGTCGATCATCGCCTGCGCTTCAGGGCCCAGGTCACTCAGCCTCACATCCGAAAGGTCGCTGGCGTCGAGGTTCGGGTCGTTACTGGCCACTTCTCTTGCGGTTTCGCAGTCAGAGGCCGCGGCGGTTGCGGCGAGCAGGTCTTCCTCGGAATTGTTGCCCACCGCGAGGCGGACCATATCAACCACGGTGAACGTCTCGGAAGGATCGCGTTTGCCGCGGTATTCAATGATGTACACGCCGTTCTCGACAGCGATAGGCGCACTGAGGCCAGCCTCGTCCATTGAGCGGACAACCTCCGCGACAGCCGGATCAACATCCTCAAGCGAAACAAAGCCCATATCGCCGCCCGTCGCCGCCGTGGGCGCTGAAGAAAAGCGCTCGGCAGCCACTTCGAACGGGGCACCGTTCTGCAATTGCTCGATAATGGTGCTAGCGCCTTGCAGGGCCTGCTGCTTCTCTGTTTCATTGGCGGTGTAGAGGAAGATCTCGCCAAGACGGTACTGGGTCTCCTGCGAGGCAGCCTCCAGGCGCTTCAGCCGCTCATCGATCTGGTTGGACGAAATCCGGATGCGCGAGCCGTAAAGGCCGCCCATGATCCGCCGCCAGGCGATCTCCGCCCTCATCTGTGCTTCAAGGCTTTGCGGGTCGACATTGGCCTGGCGCAAGACGCCAATCAGCGTCTCCCGGTCGAGGCCCGATTGGCGCGCCATGTCCTCGATCGAGCGGTTGATGTCTTCCTGCGATATTTCCACTTCGTATTCGGCCGCTTCCTGAAGCTGGAGCTTCTCGTCGATCAACTCGTCCAGGGCTTGCGCTGCAATCTGTTGCTGCTGCTCCGGCGTTGGACGCTGCGCGCCGAGTGTCAGAAGCAGCAGGCTCGCGCGCTGGCGTACGTCGCTATAGGAAATGGGCTGATCGTTCACGATCGCGACAATGCCCTCGATTGTCTGGGCTTCCTGAGCGTGACTGGGCGCCATCGCGGCCGGTGCGGTCAGGGCCAGTGCGATGGCCGTGGCAGCTAATCTAATCATACGAACCTCCGCTTGCCGGTGTCGCACGGCAAGACGCTGAAATTATGGCGAACCATACCGTCACAGTTGCGAGAGGCAATGCAGCGATTCCAGTACGGTCTCATTCGTGCACGCATCAGTCGAAATTGGACGAGCCGACATTCCCGAGCGATTTCAGGGCGAACCTGAACAGGACGGAATCCGACGGTCCGAGCTGCCGGTCGATCTGTTCGGATCGCTCAAAAACCAGTTCGAATCGCGAACAGTCATCCTCGTAGCCAACACCCAGCGAGTGGCGGATGTCGCGATTGCCTTCGATGTCGCGCTGCAGCCCGTAGAGCAGGAAGTAATTGTCCGTGACGGAGACCTCTGACGTCAGGAGTACACCCTCCTGGCGCTGGCCGGACTGGGACACATCCTGCTTGATCTGGTAATAGAGGGCGTTCGCCTTGACCCGGTCGAGCGACAGGTTGAGGCCGGTATCGATCCGGTTCATTTCGAGAGTTTCGTCGTCAAGGCGGACTTTCGCCTGGATACTCAGCGGATTGCCGAGTTCGAGTGCGAAGGCGCCGACCCAGTCGCTCGACGTGCCGTCCAGGCCGCTGGGCTCGTCGAAGGCCGGGTCGTTGCGGTTGCGCCAGCGTTTGCCGGCAAGCGCCGAGAACTCGACCCCGGATTTCCAGCGCGCCACGGTAGAGATCCCTGCAGAAATCTTGCTGTCGCCCTCATAAAGGTCATAGCCCACCTGGGCGTTGCCTTCGAAAAGGGAGGACGTGTCGAGCTCGAAATAGTTGCCGTCCTCGATCGGGATGGCGTCTTCATTCGCACCGCTCGTGCCGACCGCGCCCATCACGATCGGTTCGATGGTGATATCGACGGACTTGCCCGGCCGGAAGAAAGGGTAGGACACTTCCAGACCCGCGGTCCCGAAGGCGCGCTCGACGGAGCTGCTGTCGCCAGCGGCAGGAAAATCATCGATCTGGTAATGGTCGAAGCGCGCTTCGGCGAAGGGCTCGGCGAGGATGCCGCCGGGCAGGACCTTGCGAACCGACCATTCCGACCCAACCGACGTTCGCAGGCTGTCGGCGCCGGCATCGCGCGTCAGGTAGGCGGTCGATACGTTCACGCTGGCATAGCCATACTTGTCCAGGTCGAAGACACGTTCGGCATAGCCGAGCGGCAGGACGTCGGCGATGGCGTCTTCGCGGGCATCGTCGAATCGCAAACTGTCGAAGGTGAGCAGCGATGCGTCGGCATACCAGTTGCTCGACTGGCCCTGCGCAAAGACCTGCGAAAGCAGCAGGCGAGGCTGGTTGGTATAGAGACCGCGTTGCTCGTTTTCGCCGTCGATGTCGTAGCGCCTTGTATAAAGGTCGTCGCTCGCCTTTTCGACACCGAAGCCCCACAGCCAGTTGTCCGTGATCTGAAACTTGCCGTTGCCGAAGATGTGGCCGCGCCACTCCTTCTCGCCGAATTTTTCGCCGTCACTGTCGAAGTTCTGCTCGTAGGTGAAGCTGCCATTGAAGTTCACCTGGCCGGACCAGAACCGCTTGCGGTAATCCAGCTCGATCAGCGGATTCACCTTCGTGTTCAGCATCGGCGAAACGGTCAGGTCCTGATAGGGCGAAATGGCCCAGAAATAGGGTTGCTGGTAGACGATCCCGCGCTTGGACGAGCTTCCGACCGTCGGAAACAGGAAACCTGAGCGGCGTTCAGCTTCCGGGTCGGGGTGCGCGAAATAGGGAAGGTAGATAACCGGTATGCCGGCCACTTCCAGTACCGCATCGCGATAGCTGTACATGCCCGACTCTTCGTTGAAGACCGCCTTGCGGGCGCGGATCGCCCATGTCGGTGTCGAGTCGCCTTCGCAAAGTGCGCATGCGGTGAAGATGGCGCGGTCGAGCGTGTTATAGGTCTCGTTCTCACGCGTGGCCAGATTGGCGGACGCCGTTGCGCCTTCTGGTGTGCGCATCGCGAAGTTTGCGGCGTAGCCATTGGCAAGATCCGCATCGGTCTCGATCTCGTCCGCGAAGCGCTGCGTGCCGTCGGGTTCGAGGACGACGACATTGCCCTGCGCGCGCACCTTTGCGGTCAGCCGGTTGTAGGTCAGCTTGTCGGCCGTCATCACCCGGCCTTCATATTCTGCCTGGACGTTGCCTTCAGCGACAACGAGGTTCTCTTCCTCGAGCACGTAGACATTGTCTGCGGTCAGCGAGACGCGGGATGCCTCGGCCGGGGCCTCCGGAGCCACGGCTTGCGCGAAAGCCACCGGGCCCAGCGAGCCAAGCAGACAGGCTGCAGACGCAGTTTTCCAGACGCCCATGGGGCCTCCCGATTTACTCTATTCCAACCAAACCGCATAAGCGGCACCGGCAATTGCGTCCAGCCATTGAGGCTCAAGCTTGCCGGGAATTCACCAAACCTGTTGCGTTCCGGTCAGGCCCTGGAGGCCAGACCACCCGCATGGGTCAGCGCTTTGCCCTCGATTTCAAGTTCCATCAACAGGGCGGCGCACTGGCGGGCTGAACATTGGCTGGCGCGTGCAATCTCGGAAATCGGCACCGGGGTGGGTGACAGGGCCTCGAGGATACGTGCTGCGAGATCGCCGCCGGGCGGCTCGTCTTCGAATGACGGATCGAGTGGCATCGGCGGGGAAAAGGAGAACGCATGCTGCTCGCCAATCTGTCCGGACACAGCTTCGAGTACGTCAGCACCGTGACGAACCAGCGTTGCGCCGTTGCGGATCAGTCGGTTTGTCCCCGCGGCGCGCGGATCGAGCGGCGAGCCGGGCACGGCCATCACTTCGCGGCCCTGTTCGCCAGCCATGCGGGCTGAAATCAGCGATCCGGACCGCTCGGCCGCCTCGACCACGACTGTTCCGACAGCAAGGCCTGTTACAATCCGGTTCCGGCGCGGAAAATCGCGCGCGGTTGCGCGGTGGCCGAAGGCGCGTTCGGAGACCGCAGCGCCCTGTTGGCAAATGGCCTCATAAAGGTCGCGGTGCTGCGGCGGGTAGACCTGGTCTGCCCCACCTGCAAGCACCGCGACGGTTCCCGTGTCGAGGCTGGCGGCGTGGACTTCGCCGTCGATACCGCGCGCCATGCCGGAGATGGTCACGAGACCGGCCTGACCGACGGCCGTGCTGAGCTGGCCCGCAATCTTCCGGCCGGCAGCTGACGCATCCCTTGCGCCCACAAGTGCTATTGCGGGCCGGTTGAGCAGGTCGAGCTTGCCAATCGCCGTGATCAGGGGCGGTGGGGGCGAAAGGTGCGACAGCGCTTTCGGAAAGCGCGGGTCAGCGGCTGTCAGGATCGTTGCACCGGCCTGCCGGACGTCATCGATTTCACGGCGCGCCGCATCCATGTCGGCATTTATGGAAGGCATGCCAGCGAGCGCGTCGCCCGGTGTGCCGAACCGGTCCAGAAGCTGGAAGAATGTCACTGGCCCGATGCGGGGTGCCCGGGCGAGGGCGACCCATTCAGCCAGGTCTGCCTCGCTCGCCGGCGGTGTCATCCGGCATCCTTTTTCTTCTGGCCGAATTTCGGTTCCGTACCTTTGACCAGCCGGGCGAGGTTGGCCCGGTGTGTCCAGAAGACGAGTACACTCAGGGCGGTAAGGACAGCGACAGCAAAATGCGTCTCACCCAGCAGGAAGGCGCCGACCGGAACAAGGGCGGCTGCTGTCAGGGCGGCCAGCGAAGAGATCCGGAAGACGAGGAACATGATCAGCCAGGCAGGTCCGCCAATCATCAATCCCTTCAGGGAGGCGAAGACCAGGAGGCCGGCATAGGTTGCGACACCTTTGCCACCCTTGAAGCCGAGCCACGCCGGATAGCAGTGCCCAAGGAAGGCGGCCGCGCCCGCGATCAATCCCGTATTCCTGTCCGAGAAGACGAGCGTGAAGATCAGGACAGCGAGACCGGCCTTGAAACTGTCGAGCAGCAGGGTCGCCAGGGCCAGATCCTTGCGGCCGGTTCGAAGGACATTCGTTGCCCCGATATTCCCGGAGCCGATCGTGCGGATGTCTCCGAGACCTGCGGCCCGGGTGATGAGCAAACCGAACGGAATGGAGCCGAGCAGGTAGCCGCCGAGGGCGGCGATCACGAATGGAAGATAGGTCATGGGCAGCCCTGTTTCGGTCGCCGGTCGAGGATGCGGCGGTTCATCTGTCTTGTCTGTCTGAAGCCGGAACCCGTCAAGCCGTGCTCAAGGGGTGAAGTGGCTCGACCAGCCATCAGGGTTGCCGGAGAAATTATCGTGCAATCGTACGATTGGGGTTGATTTCAAGTATGCCTGTACGAGCTGGCAAACCCGAAAACATTACAGGATGCGGAAGGCACTCTCCTGATAGGAGAATCTCAAGGCCGATTTTCGCCTGTGCCATTACCGCTTTATTTTTCGGCCTGGCGTGCGAGCGGGATTAGATGTGAAAAGCGCGAAATTGGAATTTTCGTGTTTTTGTACGATTGTGGTTTTGGGCTCCGCCTCTGCCTATTTCCGGCCTGGCAGGACGGAGATTCATGTGCGGCGGTTTGTACTCGAAATGCGTCGTTCAAAAGTACGAGGCAGTCATGCATTGGGTCTGGAAATCCCGGAAGAGATGCGTCCGGTGCGTTGAGCTTAAAGTCAGCGATCTAGCCGCCCAAATACAATGGCCGTGCATCGCGTACGGGGCTTGCAAGTGGCTGGACGTTCGTCGTAGGAATGTACGATAATGGCTCGAAAACGAAATCAGCCCGGTGCGCCAAACATCCAAGAGCGCATCCTGAGAGAGGTGATCGGCCTCATCGCAAGACACGGAGCAGACCGGGTCACCCATCGCCTTCTGGCATCGGCAATGAAGATGTCGCCGGGCACGCTGACCTATCATTTCAAGGGTCGTGAGTCGCTGATCGAGGGCGCATTCGATCTCTACATGTCCGACTATTCGCGAGGTCTGGACGAGGCCCTGGCGGCCCGCCCTTTGACGTCGTTCGAGGAGATCGCACGCTTCCTGGCAACGATGACGAGCCTTGGACCTGAACAGGCTGAGCTTGCCACCTTCGAGTGCGAGATGATCGCCAATGCGCAGCGTGATCCGAAGCTGAAGGATGCCGTCATGGCCTGGTCAGCGCAGCTGCCGCGCGCCATCGGATCGGCGCTCGAAGCGCTTGGTCACCCCGATGCCCACCGGACGGCCAACCTTCTGACCGCGATCTGCCGAGGGGCCGAACTCGATGTTCTCACCCGGGGAATTCGCATCGATGAGACCGCTTTCCGCGAACGCCTGATCAGCGTGTTGCGGGCCGGGATCTAGTCTTTCCGTTCGAATACCGTCTCGCCGGCGATGATGGTCCGCATGACACGCCCGACCATGCGCCGACCGTCAAAGGGCGAATTGAGCGATCGTGAACGAAGCTGCTCGCGCACGCACAGCCACGGTTTTTCCGGATCGAACAGGACCAGGTCGGCGGGAGCGCCTTCGGCAAGCTGGCCCTGCGGGAGCCCGATGATGCTGGCGGGGCTGGCCGTTACCGGCATCAGCGCGTCGAGCATGGACAACCGCTCGTCCTGCACCAGCGCCAGGAGTGCCGAGAGGACCGTCTCCAGTCCGGCCGCCCCGAAGCTGGCTTCGGCGAAGGGCAGGCGCTTTTCCTCCGGCGGCTGGGGGTCGTGGGCGGACACAACCGCATCGATTTCCCCGGCGGCCAGCGCTTCGATCAGGGCCTGGCGGTCGTCCTCGGAGCGGAAAGGCGGGTTCACCTTGCAATAGGTGAGATAGTCGCCGACATCGAGGTCATTGAAGAACAGATGGTGGGCCGCAACGCTGACCCACGCCTTCAAGCCGCGCGCCCGGGCCTCCTTGACGATGTCGATGCTACGCGCGGTCGAAACCTGGTCTATGAGCAGCGCGCATTTCGTTGCCTCGGCAAGCAGCAGGTCGCGTGAAAGCCCGAGCCACTCTGCCTCACGCGGCAGGCCCGAAAGGCCCATGCGGGCTGCAAGCGCGCCGGAATTCATCACGCCGCCTTTGGCAAGCGCATGATCGTCGGCCCGGCTTGAGACGAGAGCGCCGCAGCTGGCCGCATAGGCCATGGTCCGGCGCAGAACGGACGTATCGGCAATCGGGCGGTCGCCATTGGTAAACAGGACGGCGCCAGAGTCTGCCATCAACCCGATCTCGGCCATGGCTTCGCCATTGAGGCCCTTGGTCAGGGCGCCGGCAGGATAGATACGGACCTGCGAGGTCTCCTTGCCACGGTTCGTGATGAACTGGACGAGCGCCACATCGTCGATCACCGGATTGGTGTCGGGCATGACGACCATGCTGGTAACCCCGCCAGCAACGGCTGCGCGAGAGGCTGTGGCAAGCGTTTCCTTCTGTTCGGCGCCGGGCTCACCGGTCTTGACCCGCAGGTCGATCAGGCCGGGAGCCAAGCAGAGCCCGCCGGCATCAATGGTCTCGTCAGCGGTGCCTGATACTTTGCCGATGGCGGCGATCTGGCCGTCTTCGATCAGCAGGGAGCCGGTCTCGTCCCAGCCATTGGCGGGACAGAGCAGGCGGGCATTCTTGATATGGGTAATCATGCACGCCTCCCGGAAAGGAGTTTGAGGACGGCCTCGCGCACAGCAACGCCCATCTCGACCTGTTCGGTGATCACCGAGCGCTCGCCGTCGGCAATCGCGCTTTCGATCTCGATCCCGCGATTCATCGGGCCGGGGTGCATGACGGTGGCATCCGGGGCGGCCAGTTTCAGCCGGTCCGCCGTCAGGCCGAAATTGCGGAAGTATTCGCGCTGGCTCGGCAGGTAGGCGCCATTCATCCGCTCCAGCTGCAGGCGCAGCATCATCACCACGTCGGCATCCTTGATCGCGGCGTCGAAATCGTTGAGCGCGCGGGCCGCGCCCCAGCTGTCTGCGCCGGATGGCATCAGCGTGGCCGGGCCACAGAGCGTGACCTCGGCGCCCAGCAGGTGCAGGGCCATGGTCGTCGAGCGGGCGACCCTCGAATGCAGTATGTCGCCGCAGATCGTGACCTTGAGCCCCTCGATCCGGCCCTTGGCGCGACGGATGGTCAGCGTGTCGAGCAGGCCTTGTGTCGGATGCTGGTGGGTGCCGTCACCGGCGTTGATCACGGCACAATCGACTTTTCGGGACAGGAGCTTCACCCCGCCGGACGCCGAATGGCGGATCACGATGGCATCGGGCGCCATGGCATTCAGCGTCATGGCCGTGTCGATCAGCGTTTCGCCTTTCTTCACCGATGATTGGGCTACCGGCATTGCGATCACGTCGGCGCCGAGGCGCTTGGCGGCGATCTCGAAGCTGGACATGGTCCGCGTCGAATTCTCGAAGAACAGGTTGATCACCGTCATGTTCTTCAGGTGCGCTTCGGGCCGTTTGCCCGCACGGGTCGCCTCGGCAAACTCTTCAGCGAGATCGAGGATATGGTCTATGTCGAGACGGGAAAGGTCTTCAATGCTCAGCAGGTGAGTGTGATTGAATTCGTAGCTGTAGCCCGGAATGGCCATGCCTTACCTTTCGATTTTCGGCGGTTTATTCGCGATTCCGGTATGGGGCAAGAGGCTAGAACAATCCTGCGCGCAAGCAGGCGAACCAGATGATGGGCATGGTGATCATCGAGAGCACCGTCTGCATGGCAATCAGATTGGCCGCGAGCGGCGCGTCACCGCCGAGCTGGCGGGCCAGGATATAGGATGAGGTCGCGGTCGGAACCGACGCGCTGATTACAGCTATGGCCAGCGCCAGGCCGGAGAGACCGAACACTAGCGCAAAGCCTATTGCCAGGATGGGCAGGCCGAAGAGCCGGACAAGCGACCAGGCAAGCGTCTTGAGCCCGGCCCGCCCGAGGGCGGCCATGTCGACGCCAGCGCCGGCCGCCAGCAGGCCAAGCGCGATGGCGCCCCGACCGAGCAGGTCAATCGACAGGTCAAGTTGCTCGGGTATTTCCACGCTGAACGCCGCGAGCAGCCCGCCAATGGCGCAGGCGATCAAAAGCGGATTGCGAACCAGCTCCATCACGGGGTTTCGTTTCGCAACAGACTTGCGCTCCGCATGCGCGGTCAGGGCTGCAACGCTGAGGACATTGGCGGTCGGTATCATTGCCGCCGCCGAGATGGAAACCAGCGCAAGGCCCTCATCACCGAACAGGGCACTGCCGATGGACAGGGCGACAAATGTATTCCAGCGAACATTGGACTGGATGATCGAACCGACTTCCGGCCGTTCGATACCGGGCCAGAGACGCGCGAGCAGGCCGAAGGCGCCAAGGGCGAATTGTGCGGCAATGAGCACGAGGGCGAGCTTCCACGGTGCACTGTCAAAGGGCGCATTCGCAAGCGCCCTGATGATAAGGGCAGGTAGCAGCACGACATAGGCGAGCCGCTCAATCCCGCGCCAGCCTTCGTCGGCGATGACGTTTCGCCATCCGAGGAACCGGCCAAGCGCGACCAGCAGGATTACAGGTATGAGAGCGGAAAGAAACGCACTCATGACGCGTTGGCGAGCCGGTCGATGGCTGTCTGCAGGATGATGGCCGCGGCCGACGCGTCGATGAGTTCGGCACGCCGCGCGCGCGACAGGTCTCCAGCGATCATGGCGCGTTCCGCTTCGGCGCTGGAGAGACGTTCATCCTGGAAGGCGACCGGGATGTCGCGGCGGGCAATGATGTTGCGGGCCAGCGCTCGGGCGGACTGCGTCCGAGGACCTTCGCTGCCATCCATGTTCAGCGGCAGTCCGATCACGAGCCCCACGGTCTTGCGTTCGTCCATGATGGCAAACAGCCGATCGAGAGCCGGAGCGAGCTTTCGGCCTTTCTGGATCGTCTCAACAGGCGAGGCGATCAGGCGTCCTGCGTCGCAGGCAGCTATGCCGAGCGTCTTCGAGCCTGGATCAATGCCGATCAGCGGCCCGGCTGCGGGCAGGTCGAAAAGGTCGGTAACAGACATGGTTGCGGCGCGGCGGTGGGCTACTCTCTTGAATTCGGCCTGACTAGCGCGTATCCGGGCGGCTTGTCGATTGGAGAAAGCCGATGAGCGTTACCAAGGACGATGTCCGCAAGGTCGCCCGCCTCACGCGCATTGCCGTTCCGGAGGAGCGTATCGAACCGCTCGCCAACGAACTGTCAGCCATTCTCGGCTGGATCGAACAGCTGAACGAGGTCGACGTCGACGGCATCGAACCCATGACATCCGTCGTGGATGCCACGCTTCCGATGCGCGACGACGTCGTTACCGACGGGAATATCCAGGACCAGGTCCTCGCCAACGCGCCGAAGAGCGAGGATGGTTTCTTCGTGGTCCCCAAGTCCGTCGAATAGGATCAGGAACCGTCAGACGCGGCGTCTTCCGAGTCTTCCTCGGCTTCTGCGGCGTCTTCGTTCCATTCATAGATCGCCTTGATCGGACAGCGGACGGGGCCGATATCGGTCTTGTCCGGTCCAAAGACACTGTCATAGGCGAAGATCGCATCACCCTTGCTCAGGCAGCTTGAGCCGCCAAAAGTGTCGAGGCTGAGCGCTTGGGCATTGCGCAGATTGTAGCAGTTGCCGAAGGTCTGGATCAGGTATTCGTCGTTCACCCCTTT
Organism: Henriciella mobilis; assembly: GCF_003576285.1. Classification (NCBI taxonomy): domain Bacteria; kingdom Pseudomonadati; phylum Pseudomonadota; class Alphaproteobacteria; order Hyphomonadales; family Hyphomonadaceae; genus Henriciella; species Henriciella mobilis. Next base: position 53,802 of record NZ_QWFX01000013.1, read on the forward strand.
TTCGACGATGACAGTATCGCGCGACGGGGCGCGGAAATTGTCGATGCTGCTGCTGAAGCAGATGCGGTCGACCTGCTCGCCAAGGCGGGCGTCCGTCATCCAGTCTGCGTCGGCGGCCTGCTCGTCAGGCGCTGATGTGCAGGCGGCGACCATTGCAGTAACTGCGCCGCAGGCAAGGGCTGTGCGAATGAGATGTTTCATGGGGCTCCTCGTGGTGTTGGCGGTTCGGTTGCGAGCCGCTTCGCTGCTTTAGCACGTTCAACGATTTGGGAATGATGGAGTTTCAATCGGATGTCTTCAGTCATCGGGACTTGAACTTTTGCGTGCTGACTGCATACGAAGGCTCAAGTTTACTTCCGGACATCTGAACGCAACATGACCGAACTGACCAAGCTGACCCTCGCCTCCGCGCTTGACGGGCTGAAAACCAAGGCTTTTTCCGCGACCGAGATCACGCAGGCCTTCGTCGACTCCATTGAAGCCTCGAACGACACGCTGAATGCCTATGTCGTGAAGACGCCGGAGAAGGCGCTGGAGATGGCGGCCGCATCGGACAAGCGGATCGCAGCAGGCGAGGCCGGTCTGCTGGAAGGGGCGCCGATCGGCGTGAAGGATCTCTACTGCACCAAGGGCGTGCGCACGACGGCCTGCTCGAACATCCTCGGTGAATTCACCCCGACCTATGAGTCGACCGTCACCCAGCAGCTCTGGGATGCGGGCGCTGTGATGCTCGGCAAGCTCAACATGGATGAGTTCGCCATGGGCTCGTCGAACGAGACCTCGCGTTTTGGTCCGCCGGCCAATCCGTGGCGCCGCAACGGCTCCAATCAGAACCTGACCCCGGGGGGCTCGTCCGGTGGTTCGGCGGCAGCGGTTTCGGCTGACCTCTGTCTGGCTGCGACCGCCTCCGACACCGGCGGTTCGATTCGTCAGCCCGCCAGCTTTACCGGCACGGTCGGCATCAAGCCGACCTATGGGCGCGCAAGCCGCTACGGCATGGTCGCCTTCGCCTCCTCGCTGGACCAGGCCGGTCCGATTGCAAAGACGGTCGAGGATAGCGCCATCCTGCTTGAAGCGATGTGCGGGCATGACGCAAAGGACTCGACCTCGTTGCCAGAGCCCGTTCCTGAATGGCGCAATGCCGTGCGGCGCGGCGTACAGGGCATGAAGATCGGCATCCCGAAAGAGTATCGCGTCGACAACATGCCCGAGGATATCGAGGCGCTCTGGAGCCAGGGCATCGACTGGCTGAAGGAGCAGGGGGCCGAGATTGTCGATGTGTCCCTGCCGCATACCAAGTACGCCCTGCCAGCCTATTATATCGTGGCGCCCGCAGAAGCGTCTTCGAACCTCGCGCGCTATGATGGCATGCGCTACGGCACGCGCGTCTCCGGCGATAATCTGATCAGCACCTATGAGGGTACGCGCTCTGAAGGTTTCGGGGCCGAGGTCCAGCGGCGCCTGATGATTGGCACCTATGTGCTCTCGTCTGGTTATTACGACGCCTACTATCTTCGTGCTCAGAAAGTCCGGAAGAAGATTCTCAACGACTTTGTCGAGGCATTCGGGAGCTGCGATGCGCTGCTGACACCGACCTGTCCGTCAGCCGCCTTTGCCTATGGTGAAAAAGCTGATCCGGTGCAGATGTACCTCAATGACATTTTCACCGTGACCGCGAACCTCGCCGGCCTTCCCGGTATCTCGGTTCCGGCCGCACTCGACAAGCAGGGCCTGCCGCTCGGCCTCCAGGTGATCGGCAAGGCGCTCGACGAGACGACCTGCTTCCGGGTCGCCGGCGCGCTGGAAGAGGCCGCCGGCTTCGTGGCAAAGCCGGAAAAGTGGTGGTAGGCTGACGGCCCATGTCCAGAAGAGCCAGAACAGCCCTTTACGCTGGCGGCGCCTTTGCCGTCATGATCCTCATGATCTTTCTCATGGCCTGGCAGCAGGGGATCAACCCGCTGCATCCGCGCACGCGCATGTATTGGCTCGCGGCTGTCCTGGCCGCGCTCTACATCTCGATCCGGGGCGCCGTCTTCATCGAGCGCATCCAGTATCGCCGTGAACGCAAGCAGGCGGACGATGCCCCGCCGAGCCGCCTGAGCAACAACATCAATGACCGCATGGCGGCCCGAAAGGCCCGCGTTGAAGCCGCCCGAAAAAAGGCAGAGCAGCGGGGCGAGCGCTGAACGCTGCACCGGCCGCCATCTGGCCTATGGCGTGCCCGGAAGAGCTATGCTTAAACCCGCAACGAATGAACTGAATGCTGGATGATTCCGAATGACTGAGCGCCCGACCTATACGCTGAAAGGCGAAACCGGAGACTGGGAACTGGTGATGGGGCTCGAAGTCCATGCCCAGGTCGCCTCCGAAGCCAAGCTGTTCTCCGGCGCCTCCACGAAGTTTGGGGCCGATCCGAACTGCAATGTCTCCCTCGTGGACGCGGCGATGCCCGGCATGCTGCCAGTCATCAACCGCAAATGCGTCGAGCAGGCGGTACGCACCGGTCTCGGCCTGAAGGCCAAGATCAACAAATGGTCACGCTTTGATCGCAAGAACTATTTCTATCCGGACCTGCCGCAGGGCTACCAGATCTCGCAGTTCGACCACCCGATTGTCGGCGAAGGCGAAATCGAGGTCGATGTCGAGCCGGCCCATGGCGATCCGGCCTACAGCTTTCCTGTGCGCATCGAGCGCCTGCACCTGGAGCAGGATGCCGGCAAGTCGATCCACGACATGGACCCGACGGCGACCTATGTGGACCTCAACCGGTCCGGCGTCGCGCTAATGGAGATCGTCTCCAAGCCGGATGTCAGAACACCTCTGGAAGCAGCTGCTTACGTCAAGAAGTTGAAGTCGATTGTCGTGGCGCTGGGCACTTGCGATGGCGATATGGAGAAGGGCAACCTGCGCGCCGACGTGAACGTGTCCGTCTGCAAGCCGGGCGCCTATGAGAAGTTCCGCGAGACGGGCGACTTCTCCCATCTCGGCACGCGCTGCGAAATCAAGAACATGAACTCCTTCCGCTTCATCCAGGCGGCGATCGAGTATGAAGCGCGCCGGCAGATCGAGATTCTCGAATCCGGCGGCAAGGTCGACCAAGAAACGCGCCTCTTCGATCCGAACAAGGGCGAGACGCGGTCGATGCGGTCCAAGGAAGACGCGCACGACTATCGCTACTTCCCGGATCCGGACCTCCTGCCGCTGGAGATCGACGATCTCTTCATCGACAATATTCGCGAGAGCCTGCCGGAACTGCCGGACGAGAAGCGCCAGCGCTTCCAGGACGAGTATGGCTTGTCGCGTTACGATGCTGGTGTGCTGACGGCCGACAGTGAGCGGGCGGAGTTCTTCGAGGCCGTTGCGCATGGCCGCGATGCCAAGCTTGCTGCCAACTGGGTCAGTCAGGAACTGTTCGGCTATCTGAACCGTGAAGACCTGGAACTCGCTGACAGCCCGGTTTCGTCCGTGCAGCTTGGCGAGCTGATCGACCTCATCTCCAATGACACGATTTCCGGCAAGATCGCCAAGGATGTCTTCGCGCGTATGATCGACGGCGAGGGCGACCCGGCGGCCATTGTGGAGAAACACGGCCTGAAACAGGTCACCGATACCGGTGCGATCGAGGCGATTGTCGACGAGATCATCGCGGCCAATCCTGAGCAGGCTGAATCTGTCAAGGAAAAGCCGAAGGCGATGGGCTGGTTTGTCGGCCAGGTGATGAAGGCATCGGGTGGCAAGGCAAACCCGCAGGCCGTCAACCAGATCCTGCGACAGAAGCTCGGCCTGTAAGGGCGGGCCTACCCCGCCTTTTGCCGTTCGTCCGAAAATCGCTCGATCTTGATGTCGAGCCGCTCGATGTCCGCCCTGATGATCTGGCAAATGCCAGTGCACACGGTTTCGTCGTCGCACAGCGGGATAATTTGCTGCAGGACATAAATTTTTGCACCGACGTCGGCGGGCTGGACCGACTGCAGCTCCGTGAGCTCACGGCCGAGCCGAATCATCGTTTGGGCGACATCCGACGCGCGGTCTTCAAGCAAGCGGCTGAGGATCTGATCATCCAGAGTGCTGCGGATATGAACTGCCTGTTGCTTGAGCTGAGCGTGTTCGACTTCCAGGTCCAGCCAGCGGCGTAACGCGTCCAGCACGCGTGAATTCTCTGACTTTTCAAGCATGACCTCAACCTCAGGTCGAGACCGCGGCGCGCCGCTTCTTGCGGCTTTGTCCCGAAGGGACCTACCATTCTGGTGTTGCATGTGCCGCTCCTCTTGGAGTGAAGCAGCGGTAGTCCAATTGTTTCGAGGCGTCTGTCACGCGGATGCGCTTCAAACTGCTAAAACCGCTGCAATCCAATCAGCGTCAACGCAGGAGCTACGCGGGTGTTCCACCAATCACAGGTAGGCCGATATCCTGTCTGCGAGCCCCTGAAGCGTTTCCTGGTCTGCGGGCGCGCCGCCGCCATGGCGGCCGAGCGGCTCACCTTCCCGCCGGGGGATGATGTGGAAATGGAGGTGGTAGACGGTCTGTCCGGCAGGCGCGCCATTGAACTGCGTCACCACAATCCCGTCAGGTTTGAGGGCCTTCTCGACGGCCTTCGTGACTTTCTGCACGCGTTTCATATAGGGGCCGAGCTTGTCCTTCGGCATTTCCAGCAGGTTGCGCGCCTCGACATCCTTCGGAATGACCAGTGTGTGGCCTTCGGCCTGGGGAAAGATGTCCATGAAGGCGAGCGCGACGTCATCTTCGAAGACTTTCACGCAGGGCACTTCGCCGCGAAGCATCTTGGCGAAGATATTGTCGGGATCGTAGTCAGCATGCAGGGTCATGAAGGCTCCTTCGCTTACTCCTTCTTAAACGGCGTGCGGTCACGAAGAAAAGTGCTTTCCCGCTCTACAGCTGCGCGTTCACGCTCGAGATAGTCGTCAATGGCGAGCGCGAGGCCTTCATGCGCAATCCAGTGCGCCGAATAGGTGGTAACCGGCACATAGCCGCGCGCCAGCTTGTGACCGCCCTGCGCGCCTGCCTCGACCGTGCCAAGGCCGTGCGCAATCGCGAAATCGATGGCCTGGTAATAGCAGGTCTCGAAATGCAGCATCGGGCGCGGGTCGATCGTGCCCCAGTAGCGGCCAAGCAACCGGTCGCCTCCGATCACGTTGAGAGCGCCGGCAATCGGCGTGCCGTTGTCTTCTGCAAATACCAGAAGCAGCTTGTCGGCCATCCGCTCGCCGAGCAGGGAAAACGTTTCGCGATTGAGGTAGGGCGAGCCCCATTTTCGCGATCCGGTATCCATGTAGAACTCGAAGAAGGCGTCCCAGTCGGCTTCGGTGATGTCGTCGCCTGTAATATGCCGGAAAGCCAGTCCCTCCTGCGCCTTGCGCCGTTCCTTTCGCAAATTCTTTCGCTTGGCTGACGACAGTTCGGCGAGGAAATCGTCGAAAGTCTCATAGCCGTGATTGATCCAGTGGAATTGCTGGTCCGTGCGGATCATGAGGCCCGCATTTTCCATCGAGAAAGCTTCTGCTTCGCTGATGAAGTTCACATGCAATGAGGACAGGTCATTCGATTCTGCAATCTGCACGGCGCCCGCGAGCAGCGCATTGGCGATCCTTGTCTCGTCCGGGCCGGGCCTGACCAGCCGCCGGCGGCCTGTCACCGGCGTGAAGGGGACTGCGGAAAGCAGTTTCGGGTAATACCGCCCGCCCGCCCGTTCATACGCGTCGGCCCAGCTATGATCGAAGACGAATTCGCCCTGCGAATGGCCCTTCAGATAAAGCGGCATGGCGCCGATCAGCCCGCGGCCGGGCGCTTCCAGAAGGATGTGATGAGGTGCCCAGCCGCGTTCGGGAACGGCGCAGCCGGTGGCCTCCAGGGCTTCAAGGAATTCCCAGCTGAGAAACGGGTCGTCCGGCAGGCCCGCCGGGTTGGCTACCGCATTCCAGTCTTCTGCGGATACGCTGGACAGGCCGTGGATCAGTCGGATCTGGAAGCTGGTTTCATCCATGCAGCTAAAGCTAGTGCGAGATCATGGCCGCGCAAAGGCCGGATCAAAGCCTTCGAAAATCGGAGCGACCCGCAGGTGGCTGATTGTCCGTTTCATCTCGAGGCTGGAGATCGTCCATATGGCCAGCGGCAGGTCGAGCCGGGCCGCGAGGGCGGAGGCATGTCCGGCATCAAGGATGTTGCAGGCGAGGTAATCGGGCCGGTTCGCCATGGCCTTGGCGACTGCGGCCTCGAGTGTTGTTCCCGGCGCGAGGACACTTGGCATGATCAGCGCGCCTTTCATGATGTCCACCGGCACGGCACGGACGGCTGTCCGGCTGAAGCTCATCATGGCGGCGGGCCCGTCATGTTGCTGGACAAGGCTTGCAACGGTCCTGGTAAAGGCTTCGGCGTCGGTGTCGCCGTCGATCTTCAGCTCTATGAGAAGGGGGGCCTTGCCAGGCCAGGCCTCAAGGACCTCTTCGAGTGTCGGCAGCGTGCCGCCGCCATTCAGCGTGATCGCTGTAAGAGCCTCGGCCGGGTGCGCCGCGACTGGCCCGGCGGCGCCTGTCATCCGGTCGAGGAGCGGGTCGTGAAAGACGACTGGCGTGCCACACGCGGCCGGGCGGACATCCAGTTCGCAGCCGAGCCCCGCTTCAGCCGCTGCCAGGATCGCTTCGAGGCTGTTTTCGGGAAGCTTTTCGGCAGACCAGAGCCCCCGATGAGCGTAAGCAAAATCGAGGATCTGGAACCGTTCTGCCATCCGTCTCTGTCAGACCTCGATCTCGAAGATACCGTCGATTTCGACGGCGACCCCAAGGGGCAGGGTCGGGCAGGCGACGGCTGAACGGGCGTGGCGGCCCTTCTCACCAAACACTTCGACCATCAGGTCGGAGCAGCCATTGATGACCTGTGGGATATCCGTGAAGAGCGGGTGGGAATTCACGAAGCCGCCCAGCTTCACCACGCGCTTGACCCGCGACAGCTCGCCAAGCGCCGCCTTGCACTGGGCGATCAGGTTGATGCCGCACTGGCGCGCGGCGTTCTGGCCAGCCGGCAGGTCCATCGTTTCGCCGAGCCGGCCGGATATCCGGCCTTCGGCCGTGGCGCTGACCTGGCCGGACACGAAAAGCTGGTTTCCGCTGATCACGAAAGGGACGTAGTTCGCGACAGCTTTCATCGGTTCGGGTAGCGTGATGCCAAGTTCCGAGAGGCGTGTTTCCGGCGTGCTCATGCGGGTCTGGGCCTTCCTGGTCCGTTTGTATTCAATGAGAGTCTCTTAGACGCAGCGGGCGTCCGGCTGCAAGGCGGCGATCAGTTCCGTGAGCGCTTTTCGGCATCGGCGCGCACACCGCGGCCGGTCTGGACCGCGCCCAGCCCGAACTTCTCGCGGGCCCTGTCGGCTGCCCGCTCTGCGGCGGCGCGCTTGGCGACAGATGGGTCAACGAGATCGGACTGGTCGACGCCGGCGGGGCAAAGGTCGGAGATGCCAATGCCGATCAGCCTGTAGGGGGTGCCGCCCCGCGTTTCCTTGTGCAGCAGCGGGCGCGTTGTCCGAAAGAGCGTTTGCGCCAGTTGCGTCGGCTCATGCAGGGTGACGCTCCTGGTCAGGGTCCGGAAATCCTTTCGCTTCAGCTTCAGCGTCACGACATAACCTGCCAGGCCATGTTTCTTGGCGCGAGTGGCTGTCTCCTCGCAAACGGCCCAGAGCCGATCCTCAAGTGTGGCGTGATCGGCGATGTCCTCGCTGAACGTGCGCTCGGCGGAGACGGACTTGCGCTCATGATCTGGCGAAACGGTGCGGTGGTCGATGCCATGCGCCCGCTCCCACAGATGTTGGCCGCTTTCGCCATAGCGGACCAGCAGCGACTTCCGGTCTGCCCTTCGGACATCGTTGATGATGCGGTATCCGTCCGCTGCCAGGCGCCGTGCGAAAGCCGGGCCGACGCCGTGAATCGCAGTGACCGGCATCGGACCGAGAATGGCTTCAACCTCGTCAGGCGGCAGGATGGCAAAGCCCCGTGGCTTGTCCAGTTCGCTCGCCATCTTGGCGAGGAAGCGGTTGGAAGACAGGCCAATGGAAATGGTGATCCCGATCTCGGTTTCGATCTCACGGGCGAGATTTGCGAGCAGGGCGGCTGGCAGGCGGGCGTGCAGTCGGCTCGTGCCTAAGAGATCGACATAGCCTTCATCGATGGAAACCATCTGCACACGCGGCGTCAGGGCCTCAAGTTTTGATCTGATCTGGCGTGACACCTCGGAGTATTTCCTGAAATCAGGCCGAATCACCACAGCATTCGGGCAAGCTTTCAGCGCCTTGAACATGGGCATGGCCGAGCGAACACCATCCAGGCGGGCAATGTAGCAACAGGTTGCGACGACGCCGCGGGTCCCGCCGCCCACGATGACTGGTTTGTTGCGCAGTTCGGGATTGTCGCGCTTCTCGATCGCAGCGTAGAATGCGTCACAATCGATGTGAGCGATGCCAAGGTCCGGGAGCTGAGCATGGGAGATGAGGCGATCGCCCCCGCAGTCCGGGCATCTGGAATGCTGGCCGGCGCTTGTATGCGAGCAATCTCGGCAGAGCGTATGCATGGATGTTCTTCCCATGTTCTTGTTCCGGGGGCAAGTTCACAGGCGGGGTTCAAACAAAGATTAAGACTCTTGGTGATAGTCTTCGCGAGGCTGAGGGTTTGAGGGTGCAAACGAGACATCGGTAATGGCAGCAGGCGAAAAGAAAACCGTGCTTGTCGTCGAGGACAATGAGCTGAACATGCGACTGTTCTGCGATCTCCTCGATGCTTTCGGATTCCAGACGCTGCAATGCCGTGACGGCGCCAAGGCCGTCGAGCTGGCGCGCCAGCACAAGCCCGACCTCATCATCATGGACATCCAGCTGCCGGAGGTCTCCGGCCTGGATATCACGCGGTGGATCAAGGATGACGAATCGATTCGCGCCATCCCTGTCCTGGCGGTGACGGCTTTTGCCATGCGCGCGGACGAACAGCGTGTTCGCGAGGCAGGCTGTGAGGGCTATCTTTCGAAACCGATTCAGATGAAGTCTTTCCTGTCGACCGTTCAGGAACTCGTGGACGACAGGAAGGCAGCATGAGCGCAAGACTTCTGGTCGTCGATGATATCCTTGCCAACAGGCGCCTCATGCAGGCGAAGCTGGAGGCCAAGTACTATTCGGTGCTGCTGGCGGAAAACGGTGTCGAGGCGCTCAAGATCGCTGCTGAAGACCAGCCGGACATCATCCTGCTCGACGTCATGATGCCCGGCATGGATGGTTATGAGGTCTGCCGGCGTCTGAAAGCCGATCCGCAGACAGCGCACATCCCTGTGGTGATGCTGACCGCTCTCAATGAAACAGCCGATCGCGTTCGCGGGCTCGAGGCCGGCGCGGACGATTTCCTGACCAAGCCGGTCGATGATTTCTCGCTCATGGCGCGCATCGGTGCGCTCAATCGCTATAACGCCGTTGCCATGGAGCTTCGCAAGCGCGAAGCCAATGGCATGCGGGCAGGGGCGCTTGCAGAGGAAGAAATGCAGGGCCTCGAGCGCGGCGCCAACATCCTGCTGATCGATTCCTCGTCATCCTCCATGCAGTCGATCCGAGACCCGCTTCAGGATGCCGGACACCGCGTGCTTACGCTGGATGAGGCTGACAAGGCAGCCGACGGGCGCAACAGCAATCTCGATATCGTCCTGCTCGGCCTCAGCCATCAGGCCTTTGATCCATTGAGGCTATGCGCGCATTTCCGCACGACCGATGCCACGCGGGCGCTTTCCATTATCGTGATGGCGACCAGTGCAGACCGGGAGCTGGCGGCCCAGGCACTGGAACTCGGTGCGAGCGACATCATCCAGACGCCTGTCGTTGCCGAGGAATTGCTGGCGCGTGTTGCGACCCAGACGAAACGACGGCGATATGTCGATATCCTGCGTCGCCGTGTCGACCGCGGGCTGGAACTGTCTGTCGTCGACCAGCTGACGGGGCTCTACAATCGCCGCTACATGACTAACCAGCTCGCACTCTGGATGAAGCGCGCCTCGCTCGGCAGCCAGCCGCTGTCAGTCATTTCGGTTGATATCGACCACTTCAAGCAGGTGAACGACAAGTATGGTCACGATGCGGGCGACAGGGTCCTTGTCCAGTTCGCAGACCGCATCAGGACCAATGTGCGCCCGAAGGATATTGTCTGCCGTCCCGGCGGCGAGGAGTTCCTGGTGATCATGCCCGAGACGACGGGCGACCTTGCTGGCCGCGCGGCGGAACGGATCCGCAAGTCGGTTGCCGCAGAGCCGTTCGAGCTGGACGATCTTGGTCAGCAGAAGCTGGGCGTGACCGTGAGCGCTGGCGTGGCCGCCTATGCAGGCGAGGACGACACGGTGGCCGACATGCTCAGACGGGCCGATCTGGCCCTGTACGAAGCCAAGACGGCGGGCCGCAATCGCGTAACGAATATCGCCGCCTGAACAGGCGTTGCAGACAGCAGGCCCGCTAGCCGCTGACCTTTTTCTTGTGCGCGGTTGTGACCACAAAGACGGCACAGGGTGCCTCCCGGATCATGTCAGCGCTTTCGGAACCCTCGAGAAGGCGTTTTAGCCAGCCTTTCTGGTGTGACCCGATGACGATCAGATCGGCGTCGTTCTTCTTGGCGTAGCTCGCTGCGTCGCGCGATGGATTGCCTTCGAGAACCGCAAGTTTGGTAGCGCCGCCATGAGCTGCGGCGAGGTCATCCAGCATTTTCGTGCGCCGTTCAGCATCGGCGCGGTGAGCCTCTGCATCGGCTTCAAGAGCGCCGCTCGCATAGGGTGACTCGAAGGTGGTGATGAAAGGGTTGGAGTCGATGGCATGCAGTTCACCATCACTCGCCGTAATTCCCTTGGCGGTTTCGAAAACCAGATCTGCGAGGTCGTCATCGACATCCACGACCGCGACGACCTTTTTGAATTCAAGTGCCATGTGCCACCTCCTGTTGCTAAGACAATAACATACACAGCGGCGGAAGGCTCCATACGTGTCTTTACGGAGATCAAAAAAAACCGGGCACTAAGCCCGGTTCTTGATATTCTCTATGAAGTGAAGCGGTCTCGCTTACTTGATCTTGGCTTCCTTGAACTCGACATGCTTTTTCGCAATCGGGTCGTATTTGCGCATCACCATCTTCTCGGTGATGTTGCGCGGGTTTTTCTTCGTCACATAGAAGAAGCCCGTCCCGGCGGTCGAGTTCAGGCGAATCTTGATGGTTGTCGGCTTGGCCATGACAGGTGCTCGTTTCGGGTGTTTCTGAAATTCGAAGGGCGCTTAATGGAGGGGCAGGCCCTCAAAGTCAAGCGGCTGTGCGCACAGGCCCGGCAATTCAGATCCTGTCGCGGGAATGGCCGCTTGGCGTCCATCGCAGGAATGGCGGACGCACCGCTTCCGGATCCCTCTGCTTCAGCCGCTCGCCGATCTCGCCGATCATGAAACGCGTCACATTGGGCAGGTCCAGCGCCATCGCATCTGCCAGTGTCACCCATTGCAGGTCATGCAGTTCAGCGCCGTCGACAGGTGGGCGTTCATCAATTAGGACGTCCTCGGCTTCAGCCATGAAGAAGCGGGCATCGAAGCGCTTGGGTCGATAGGGCGGTGTGATGGCGCGGCCGATGAAGGTGAAGCCCTTCAGACACGGTGCAGCCCCCTGAGCGGCATACTTCTCCCAGTCGGCCGCCGGCGAACCTGGAAAGTCGGAAGGCCGGCCGACGATCAGCCCGGTTTCCTCGAAAGTCTCCCGAATGGCCGTCAGCCCGAAGGCGCGCGGCTTACGGCGGGTCTTGTGCGCGAGCTTGCTTTCCACCGACCGCCGAAGTTCCGACACGCTAGGCACACGGCCGTCGGCAGTGTCCACGCGCCCGCCTGGAAAGACATACTTGTCTGGCATGAAATCGTGGCCGCCGGACCGCTTGCCCATCAGCAGGCGCGGTTGGGCCTGGTCACGGCGGACCAGTATCAGCGTGGCAGCATCACGCGGCCTTGGCGTGGGACGGTCCGTCTGGATGACGTCGCCATCGCCTTCCTTGTCATAAGCGCTGCCCAGTTTGACGGTCATCAGCGCTTTCCTCCCTTTTTACGCCCCTTGTGGCGGGGCTTCCGGGCGACTTTGCCACGCCCGCGTCCGGGCGGACCAGACCTGCCGCCACGCGAGGCGGGAATTTTCTGGCCCGGCTTTTTGGGTTTGGGCGGCGAGAGGACCTCAAGCAAGAGGCCACCCTGAAGTGGCGTAACTTCCTCAAGGCGCACTTTCACGGTCTGACCCAGTTCGAATCTTTTACCCGATCCGCGTGCGATGAGCGCCATGCTGGGTTCGTCATAGACCCAGTAATCGTCTGAAAGGCGCGAGATCGGAGAAAAACCATCAGCGCCTGTGCCACCCATGCGGATAAACAGGCCGGCGGGCGTTACGCCTGTGATCCGGCCCTCGAACTCGGCGCCGACCTTGTCCTGCAGGTAGAGCGCCAGATAGCGGTCGGTCGCCTCGCGCTCGGCAGCCATGGAGCGGCGCTCGGTGTCAACGAGGTGGCTGGCAATATCGTGCAGCGAGGCGGCCATTTCCTGCGTAAGCCCGTCATCGCCCAGTTTGAGTGAACTGATCAGGGCCCGGTGGACGATAAGGTCGCTGTAGCGTCGGATTGGTGACGTGAAGTGTGCATAGCGTGCCAGGTTCAGGCCGAAATGGCCGACATTGTCCGGATCGTATATCGCCTGGGCCTGTGAGCGCAGGACGATTTCGGACACGGCTTCGGAATTGTCGGTGTTGCGCGTATCGGCGAGCAGCCGATTGAAACGATGGGTCTGCGGCCGCTCGCCCAAGGACCAGTTGATATCCAGCGTCTGCAGGAAATCGGCCAAAGCGGCGATCTTTGCATCTGTCGGCTGGTCGTGAACCCGGTAGAGCAGGGGCGCACCCAGCTTTTCCAGCGTCTCGGCGGCCGCAACATTCGCCTGGATCATGAACTCCTCGATCAGGCGGTGCGCGTCGAAACGCTCCTTTTCGGTGATGCCGGTCACTTTGCCGTCCTCGCCGATCTCGACGCGCTTCTCCGGCATGTCGAGTTCCAGAGGGCCACGCTTGGCGCGCGCCTTGCCGAGCGCCTCAAAGGCCCCCCAGAGCGGCTTCAGCACCGGTTCGAGCCATTTTTCACCGGGCCCGCCTGTCTTTCCGTCGATCGCAGCCTGCGCTTCCTCATAGGCCAGCTTGGCCTTTGAGCGCATGGTGCCACGGATAAACCGATGAGAGCGCTTGGTGCCGGACTGATCGAAGATCATTTCGACGGCCATGCAGGGCCGGTCTTCATTCTCGACAAGCGAACAGGCATCTGCCGACAGTTCGAACGGCAGCATCGGGACGACGCGGTCGGGGAAGTAGGTGGAGTTGCCACGCTTCTGCGCCTCGCGGTCGAGGGCAGTGCCCGGGCGGACATAGGCCGCGACATCGGCAATGGCCACGATGACCTTCCAGCCATCATCCAGTTTTTCGGCATAGACGGCGTCGTCATGGTCGCGCGCATCGGCCGGGTCGATGGTAATGAGGTCGAGACCGGTCAGGTCCTCGCGCGGGCTGTCGAGGGGCTTGATCGACTTCGCCTCGTTCAGCACGTCCTTGGGAAACTCGACCGGGATATCGTGAGCGTGGATCGCCAGCAGCGAGGCGGCGCGCGGATCGTCAATGCGGCCAAGGACGTCGGTCACGACACCGAAGGCCGGCCCGTTCGGCTTGCCGGGCTTGGGGATGGCACGCACGAGATCGCCATCCTCGGCGCCCTTGCGATCGCTTTCCGCGATGAGCAGCGTGCGCTTGTCCTTGCGGCTCGCCGGAACGATCCGGCCGCCGCGCGGCGTGCGCTCGAACCGCCCGGTCATGGGCGAATCTTCATCGCGTTTTTCGAATAGTTTCAGGAGCTTGGCGTGGTATTCGCCATTCGATTCATTGACCCGCGCGAGGCCCTTGTCGCCAACCCCAGGCGCCGGCCCGCGGGACTTGCCGCTATAACCGGCATAGCGGATTGGCGGACCGAATGTGCCGTCACGCCCGACGGCGCGGGCAATCAGCTCACCGTCACTATCGATCTCTTCAAAGGAGATGACACCGGTGGGAGGCGGCTGGTCAGCCTTGGCCCAGGCGCGCTTGCCGGTGCGTTCCAGCGTTCCGTCCGCCTCAAGCTCCTTGAGGATGGCCCGCAAATGCTGGCGCTCGCGACCTTTGACTTTAAGGCCGCGCGCAATCTCCTGCTTGGTCGTCAGCGAGGGATTTTTGTTGATGAAGTCGAGAACAGTCTCGCGATCGGGAAAACTCATACTCGCGATATAAGGGATTCTGGGCTGATATGCTTGGATTCATTCAGGCTTGCTTCGATCGGGTCAGATCATTGTCCCAACCAGAATCCCCATGGCGAAGATCGCCGCGATCGAGGAAATGATCAGGATCCAGCGCACGCCAAATCCGGTTTCGCCCTGACGGGCTTCATTGGTATCAAGTTGTGGTTCTGTCATGTCGTGTCCTTGTGTCGTCATTTGAAAAAGCCTTGTTTTAATTCAACAAAGCTATTCAACGTCTCCCCAGTGAACTGGTTCACTATAGCATGAAAACAAGGACAGTGCTGGGATCAGTCTTCCAGGCCGAGCCGCATCTCGGTGAGGTAGTTTTCAAAGCCTGCTTTCTCGTAGGCGCGGATGGCGGGCTCATTGCCGGGGTATACGGTGAGGCGGACTTCCGTGAGTCCGCGCTGGCGCGACCAGTCGAGCAGGGCATCCAGCAGGACCCGGTTGATGCCCTGGCCGCGATGGCTTTCCCGGACGAACATGAAGCCCAGAAACGCGTGCCAGTCCGGTGAGGTGTAATGGCGCGAACGCTTGACCTTGGCATAGCCGGAGGCGACGAGCTCGCCGTCCACTTCGACGACCATGACTTCGGCATCCTCGGCCTCGATCATCTCGCCAATATCGTAATAGCTGATCGGGTCTGGCTTCAGGAGATGGTCATGGGGACGCTCGGCCTTGATGATCCCCTGCTCGAAGTCGAGCAGGGTCGGCAGGTCGTCGAGTGAAGCGGGTCTGACTTTTATCGTCATCTTTCCCGTTTTCCCGGGTCAGCTCAGTCTTTCGCCTTGGCGGCCGACTTTTTCTTCGCCGGTGCCTTCTTTTTCGCGGCCGGCTTTTTCTTTGCCGGTTTCTTCTTGGCCTTGGCGTTGATGAGTTCGATGGCCTGTTCCAGCGTCACCGTTTCCGGAGTCGTCTCCTTCGGCAGGGTCGCATTGGTCTTGCCGTGTTTGACGTATGGACCGTAGCGGCCCTCATAGACATGGATCGGCTCGTCATCGCCCGGGTGCTTGCCAAGCTCCTTCAGCGGTTTCACAGCCGCACGGCCACCGCCGCGGCTCGCTTTCTTGTCGGCGATTAGCGTTGTGGCGCGGTTGAGGCCGATATCGAAAAGCTCCTCGATATTCGGAACGTTTGCAAAGGTGCGCTGGTGCTGCACATAAGGGCCATAGCGGCCAAGATTGGCGATGATCGGTTCGCCATCCTCAGGATGTTTGCCGACTTCGCGAGGAAGCGATAGCAGTTTCAGCGCGCGTTCGAGGTTGATTGATTGCGGTTCCCAGCCCTTTGGCAGGCTGGTGCGCCGCGGCTTCTCGTCTTCGCCTTGCGAGGTTTCTACAAACGGTCCGAAACGGCCGGTCTTGAGCAGTACCGGTTCACCCGTATCCGGATGGAGGCCAAGCTCCTCGCCTTCCGGATTGATCGCGCCGTCCTTTTCATTGTCGGCCGAGAAGGGGCGTGTGAACTTGCAGTCCGGGTAGCGCGAGCAGCCGACAAAAGCGCCATGGCGCCCGAGTTTAAGCGACAGTTCGCCCTCATTGCAGAGCGGGCAGAGGCGCGGGTTTTCCTTGACGTTTCCGTTCTCGTCGACCTTCGGAAAGACGTACGGGCCGAGCGCTTCATTCAGCGCATCCAGCACGTCGGAAACCCGCAGCTCCTTTGTATCGGCAATGGCCGCCTGGAACTGCACCCAGAAATCCCGCAGGAACGCTTTCCAGTCGAGCTTTCCGTCGGAGATCACATCGAGCTTCTCTTCCAGCTCCGCCGTGAAGTCATATTCGACATAGCGGGCGAAGAAGTTTTCCAGGAAGGCCGTAACCAGCCGGCCCTTGTCCTCCGGGATCAGCTTCTTCTGGTCGAGACGGACATATTCTCGGTCTTCCAGCGTCGACAGCGTCGACGCATAGGTCGATGGTCGGCCGATACCGAGCTCCTCGAGGCGCTTGACCAGCGAGGCTTCGGTATAACGTGGCGGTGGCTGGGTGAAGTGCTGCTCGGACTTGGCGTCCTTGAGGTCGGCATGCTCGCCTTCCTTCATCTTGGGCAGGCGGCCTTCGGAGTCCTCGTCATCGTCGCCATCATCCCGGCCCTCGGTGTAGAGCTTGATGAAACCGTCGAAGACGATGACCTGACCGGTTGCGCGCAGCTGGGCGCGCTTGTCCTTCGACAGGAAGTCGAGCGTGGTGCGCTCGAACTCGGCCGGTTCCATCTGCGAGGCAACGGCGCGGCGCCAGACGAGCGTGTAGAGCTTTTTCAGGTCGCCATCGCCGCGATAGGCTTCCGGGCGCAGGCTGAAATCGGTCGGGCGGATCGCTTCGTGCGCTTCCTGGGCGTTCTTGGCCTTTGATGAGTAGCGCCGCGGCTTTTCGGGCAGGTAGCGCGCGCCATAATCACCTTCGATCTGCTTGCGCGCAGCGTGATAGGCCTCCTCGGCCATGTTGACGCCGTCGGTCCGCATATAGGTGATGCGGCCTTCCTCATAGAGCTTCTGCGCGGCCTGCATCGTTCGCTTGGCGGTGAAGCCGAGCTTGCGGGAGGCTTCCTGCTGCAAGGTCGAGGTGATGAAAGGCGGTGGCGGGTTGCGGCGGACCGGCTTGGATTCGACGTAGCTGACGGAGTAACCGCCAGTTTTCACCGCCTCCAGCGCCGCCTTGGCGGCCGCTTCATCCGGCAGGTCGAATTTCTTGAGGGTCTTGCCATCGAGGGCATGCAGGCGGGCCTTGAAGTCGGTGCCATCCGTCGCGCGAAGGTCGGCCTCAATCGACCAGTATTCCTGCGCAACGAAGGTCTCGATTTCCAGCTCGCGCTGGCAGATCAGGCGCAGGGCAACAGACTGGACGCGGCCGGCAGAGCGTGAGCCCGGCAGCTTTCGCCAGAGCACCGGCGACAGGTTGAATCCGACGAGATAGTCCAGCGCCCGGCGAGCCAGGTAGGCATCGACAAGCTCCTGGTCGATCTCGCGCGGATGGTCCATCGCATTGGTGACGGCATTCTTGGTGATCGCGTTGAACACGACACGCTCGACCGGAATGCCCTTTAGCGCCCGGCGCTTCTCCAACGCTTCCAGCAGGTGCCAGGAAATCGCCTCGCCCTCGCGGTCGGGGTCGGTCGCAAGGATCAGCTTGTCGGCAGACTTGGTCGCCTCGGCAATCTCGCGGATACGGCTCGCCGACTTCGAATCGGCCTGCCAGACCATTTCGAAGTCATTGTCGGGATCGACTGATCCGTCCTTCGAGGGCAGATCGCGGACGTGGCCATACGAGGCCAGCACCTTGTAGTCTTTTCCGAGATACTTGTTGATCGTCTTGGCCTTGGCAGGCGATTCAACAACAACAACTTTCATATGGGGCATCCTCCGGACAGCGGCGGAACTTGGGATTCGTCGGCGTGGCTGTCAACCCGGCCTGAGCGTCAGCCATCCTCGCGATAGGCCAGAACGGTCAGGCTGGCGAACAGGGCGAACAGGGCAGGCGACCAGGCGGCGATGATCGGCGGCAGGGCGCCGGATGCGCCAAGGCTGGACGAAAACTGCATGATGAAAAAGACGCCGATGGCCGAGACGGAGCCGGTCGCGACCAGCCGGCTGGTGCCGCCCAGGCGCGACAGCCGCAGGCAAACGATCGCCCCGATAAGACCCATGGCGGTGTAGAAGACCGGTATGGCCGTCAGCCCATAAAGGCGAACGGCGAAACGGGATGAATCGAGGCCGGCCTGACGCGTCTGTTCAACAAAATGAGGCAGCGTCCAGAAGCCGATCGTATTTGGCGATGTGAACCGGTTGAGCAGCGTGTCGGGATCGAGGTCCGTCGGGATGGCGAGGCTCGGCATGGTCCGAGGAGGCTGGCCGGGTTCGTTTTCGATGAGATTATCGATCTGCCAGAAGCCCCCAACGATCCGCGCGCGCTCGGCATCGATCCGGCGGACGAACTCGAAGCGTTGCGTCGGCTGGCCGTTGACGTAGACGCGGCCCTCCTCGAGCATCTTCACGCCTTCGAAGACCTGGCCGGTTTCATCGACGCTGTCTGCATGAATGACGATCTGGGAGTTTCCGTCGCCCTGACGCAGCCAGACGTCATTCTTGCTGGAGTCGATGCGCACGCCGCCGCTTACGAGCAATTGGTTGCGCAGCGATTCAAACTGGTCTGACAGGCGCGCGCCGAGCGGGTTCAGCACCATCATCGAAAACAGGCCGAGACTGACGCACATCACCACAAGCGGTGTCAGGAATTGCCAGGCCGACACACCGGACGCGCGGATCACGGAGAGTTCCGAGCGCACATTGAGGCGGCTGTAAGCCATCATCGCGGCAACGAGGATGCCGAAGGGCAGGGTCTGCTCGATCAGGCCGGGCAGCTTCATCAGCGAGAGCTGCACAGCGATGAGAGGAGGCAGTTCGATATCGCCGCCAACCGTCCGCAACTGTTCGACGACGTCCACCAGCAGGATCGTCACGACGAATACCGTCATGACGAGCAGGAGGCCCATGATGCACTGCATCAGGATGTAGCGCTGGATGCGGTTCAGGAACATCAGCGATACGCCCCCTGTACGCGGGTGATTTTTGGCAGGCGCCACTTGAAGAAGATCAGCGAGATGAAGGCGATGGTCCCGATCGGTACCAGCCACTGCCCAATATTGGCCAGCACAGCGTCGGCGCTGGCCGATTGCACGGTCAGTTGCACCATGATGAGGAACAGCGCGCCAGCGGTGGCCAATGCGATCCGCCGGGAATAGCCCCGCCGGCTGAAATCACCGCCCAGCACCGCCATGATGGCGATCAGGGCCATGGCGATACTGACGAGGGGCGTTGTCAGGCGTGTATGGGCTTCAGCCAGGAATTTCTGCTCATCCTGCAATTCCTGGTAATTCGTCCGGTCGATGGAGAAGAGTTCGTGCAGGTAGCGGTCCGAGGCCTTCAGGACGACGGCATCGGAATCATTGATGAAAGGCGAGAGGTCGAAGGTCGACTGATCGAAATCGAGGATGGAGAGTGCGCCATTCGAGTCGGTCTGGTGAATTTGCCCTTCCCACATGACGATGCTGGGCACGCCGTCGACTTCCACAAAGCGGCCTCGCTGGGCGAGGTAGTCACGCGACTCGGCGCGGTTGTCAGAGATCAGCACACCGATCAGGTCCCCGCCGCGCGACTCGCGGGCGAAGACAGTGAGGTTTTCGCCAGCCGATGTGAACTGGCCGGGGCGAACCAGCGATGAGGCAAGGTCCGCACGCGCTGCGCTGACCGTTTCACGCAGCGTCCGCTGCGCCGTGGGCTGAACCCAGAGGTTCACCGCCAGGTGCGCCAGCCCAGCCAGCACGGCAAGCCGGATAATGGGCGAGGAAATCTGCCACCGGGTCATCCCCGCAGCGCCTGCGACCACGATCTCATTGTCGCGGTGCAGCTTGTTGAGTGACCAGACCGTTGCCACGAATATGGCAAGTGGCGTCAGCAGTGCGATGACTTGCGGAGCGCCCAGTGCAACGACATAGAAGAAGATAAGCGCCGACTGGCGATTCTCGACGATCAGGTCCGTCTGCGAAAGGCCTTGTGCCAGGATGGCAAGCAGGGTCAGCCCGCCGACAATGACCACGACAGAGCGGAAAACCTGTTTGAAGAGATAGCTCTGTATGCGTTTCATCACTGCTTCGGCTGAAGTTTTTGCCTGGCGCCACTGCCTAGCGAGTTGATTGGCGCGCGTCGATGCTTAGTTTCGGCCCCAAATGGAGTTTATTCATGAAAATCACTTTTGCTGAACAGGCGGACGCAGACATCGCTGCATTCGTCGTCGATGAAAATGGCAAACTTCCGGCAGCCGCCAAGGCGCTGGACGAAGCGTCGGGCGGTTTGCTTACCGAAGCGCTCGAACAGGACCGCTTTACCGGCAAGCATGGCCAGCAGGCCTATGTCGTGCTGCCGAAGGGCGCACCATCCCGCCGGGCCGTGCTGATTGGCGGCGGCAAGCCGAAAGAGCGCGATGCGCGTGCGCAGGAAAAGATCGGGGCGCTTCTCGTCAAAGGCCAGGCCAATAGCGGCTTTAAGACGCTGGCCCTGCATGTCGACGACGCCGAGTTTGCGGCCCGTGCGGCGATTGGCGCCGATCTGGCCGCTTACCGCTTCGACGACTACTTCACCAAGCTCAAGGCTGACCAGAAGCCGAGCCTCAAGACCTTCACACTCGTCTGCCCGGATGAGCGCGCGGCCAAGGCGGCCTGGAAGCCGCTGGGTGCGGCCGCTGAAGGCACGCGTCTGGCCCGTGACCTGATGAACCTTCCGCCGAACGATCTCTATCCGGCGACCTTTGCCGAACGGATCAAGGAACTCGAAAAGCATGGCATCGAGGTCGAGATTCTGGGCGAGAAGGAAATGGAAAAGCTCGGCATGGGCTCGCTCCTTGGCGTCGGGCAGGGCTCGGTCAAGGAATCCAAGCTCGGTATCATGAAGTGGATGGGCGGCAAGAAGGGTGACGATCCGGTCGCTCTCTGCGGCAAGGGCGTCTGCTTCGATACAGGCGGCATCTCGCTTAAACCCGGACCAGGCATGGAAGACATGCGCGGCGATATGGGCGGCGCGGCTGCCGTTACCGGTGCGATGCTGGCCCTGGCCAAGCGCAAGGCGAAGGCGAACGTCATCGGACTTGTCGGCCTCGTCGAGAACATGCCGGACGGAAACGCCATTCGCCCGGGCGATATCCTGAAGTCAGCCTCTGGCCAGACGATCGAGGTCCAGAATACCGATGCCGAAGGCCGCCTCGTGCTGGCCGACGTGCTTTGGTATGCGCAAGAGCATTTCAAGCCGAAATCCATTGTCGACCTGGCCACGCTGACGGGTGCGATCGTGATTTCGCTCGGCCACCATCATGCCGGCCTCTTTACCAATGATGACGACATGGCGGACGGCCTGACCAAGGCGGGCCTGGCCGAAGGCGAGCGGGTCTGGCGCCTGCCCATGGGCGAGGAATACGACTCGCTCCTGAAGTCGAAATTTGCCGACATGCGCAATATTGGCGGACGGGCGGCCGGATCGATCACGGCGGCGCAGTTCCTCAAGCGCTTCGTCAAGGACGGCCAGAAATGGGCGCACCTCGACATTGCCGGCGTGGCCTGGGTCGATGGCAAGAAGTCGCCGCTCGATCCGAGCTGGGCCTCCGGCTTCGGACCGCGCCTGCTGGATCGCTGGATCGCGGATAATTACGAGGGCTGATCTTGAGCGAGGCCGGCAAACCTGAATGGTGGTTCTACCACTTGAAGCGCACGACGCTGGAACAGGCTGCCGGTCCTCTGCTTGAAAAATGCCTGGAACGGGGCTGGCGCGTGCTCGCAGTCAGCCCCGATGTCCGCCGCCGGGGTGCGCTCGATGCCGCGCTCTGGACCTATGACGACCAGAGCTTCCTGCCGCATGGCCAGGCCGAGGCGGCCGGGCTTGATCCCTCCCGCCAGCCCATCCTGATTGCGGAGAAGGGCGACAACCTCAATTCTGCGGCCGTTGCTCTCCTGATGGATGGTGCGGAGCTGCCCGTGGATGCACCCTACGAACGGTGCATGGTGATGTTCGATGATGGCGATGCGCCGGTCCGCAGCAAGGCGCGCAGCCTGTTCAAGGCTGCCTCGGATGCCGGCCTGACGACACGATACTTCCAGCAGACCGAGCAGGGCGGCTGGAAGGAGGCTGGCTAGCTGTTCTTCGAACCGCTGGCCGGTTTCGACAGCACCATGATGGCGAGCGAGAGCACCGTCACGATGGCGACAGTGGCGAGCACTTTCAGCCCATGTTCCGGCAGGACACCGGTCCAGAGATAGATCACGCCGTAAACGGCGGCGATGATAAGGCTGAAGGCGATCATGAGCCTGAGGATTCCGAGCATCTCGTGCCTGCTTTCGCTTCCTGTTTGGGTCTCGCGATCATAACATGCCGTTCGCCCATGTCAGCAGCGGTTGCCCCGCGCTGCGTGCCCGGCTATAGGCGCGCCAGAACAATCCACACAAGACGTCTATCAAGGAGCCTTGCATGGCGACCCAACGTACCTTTTCGATCATCAAGCCCGACGCAACCGAGCGTAACCTGACCGGCGCCATCAATGCCGTCATCGAGAAGGCCGGCCTGCGGATCATCGGCCAGCGCCGCATCAAGATGACCCAGGAGCAGGCCGAGCGTTTCTACGCTGTCCACAAGGAGCGCCCGTTCTTTGGTGAACTCGTGGAATTCATGACCTCGGGTCCGGTCGTCGTTCAGGTGCTTGAAGGTGAGAACGCCGTGAAGGCCTATCGCGATGTCATGGGCGCGACCAATCCGGCAGACGCCGCAGACGGCACAATCCGGAAGCTCTACGCCAAGTCGATCGGCGAGAACTCCGTCCACGGCTCCGACAGCGAAGAGAATGCCGACCTGGAAATCCGCCAGTTCTTCTCCGAAGCCGACATTGCCGGCTAGAACGCTGTAAACCAGCCAAGCTTGAAACCCCGGCCGGTGCCTACCGCCGGGGTTTTTTCATGATCTCTTCGCAGGCGAGCGCCAGGGCACGCGGATAGAGCTTGTGCTCCTCGACGAGGACCCGGTCGGCCAGCGTGTCGGGTGTGTCGCCGGCCAGTATCGGTACCCGGGCCTGCGCGATCACGCCGCCTTCATCGACGCCTTTGCTGACCCAGTGGACCGAGCAGCCGGCTTCTGAGTCGCCTGTATCGATGGCGCGCTTGTGGGTATCGAGCCCTGGGTATTTCGGCAGCAGGGACGGATGGATGTTGATCATTCGGCCCGCCCAGCGAGAGACGAACCATGGCGTGAGCACCCGCATGAAACCCGCCAGGGCGATCACCTCGACGCGGTTGTCCCGCAGCACTTCATCCATGGCGCGCTCGAAGGCCTCGCGGTCTGCAAAGTCACTGTGCGGAATCGCCTGCCCGGGAACGCCGAACGCTGCGGCTGTCTCGAGGCCGGGGGCATTCGCCTTGTTCGACAGGACGAGAACGGCTTCGGCAGGATAGTCGGCGTCCTGCGCCGCCTTGAGAAGTTGCTCCATGTTCGAGCCGCGGCCCGAGATCAGGATGCCGAGGCGGAGCTTGCTCATTCGGGAACGATATCGCCGATCACGACCGGGTTTTCGCCCACCGCACGCAATTCAGCCAGGGCGGTCTCGGCCTGGTCAGGCGCGACGGCGAAGACGAGGCCGATCCCCATATTGAAGGTCCGGTGCATTTCGTCTTCGGCGACATTGCCTTCAGCCTGCAGCCAGCGGAAGACCTCCGGCAGCGGCCAGCTGGCGCGGTCGAAACGGGGGGCAAGCCCGTCCGGCAGCATGCGCGGCACGTTCTCGGTGAGCCCGCCACCGGTGATGTGTGCAAGCCCCTTGATTCGGCCTGACCGGATGAGCGGCAGGGCGGCTTTCGAATAGAGCCGCGTCGGCGTCAGCAGGGCCTCGCCGAGCGTCGTATTGGCGAAGGGCGCAGGCGATTCCCAGTTCAGGCCAGAGCGTTCGACGACCTTCCGGATCAACGAGTAGCCATTCGAATGCGGACCGGACGAGGCGATGCCGATCAGCAGGTCGCCAGCCTTCATGTCATCCATGCGTGGGAGGATCTGCTCGCGCTCGACGGCGCCGACGACAAAACCGGCAAGGTCGTAATGACCGGGCGGATACATGCCGGGCATTTCGGCCGTTTCGCCGCCGACAAGCGCGCACCCTGCCTGCTTGCAGCCTTCGGCAATCCCCGAAATCACGCTCTCGGCAATGCCTTCCTCAAGTTTCCCGCAGGCAAAATAGTCCAGGAAAAACAATGGCTCCGCGCCCTGGGCGAGTACATCGTTCGCGCACATGGCAACAAGATCGATCCCGACCGTATTGTGGATGCCTGTTTCGAAGGCGAGCATCAGCTTTGTGCCAACGCCATCGGTGCCCGACACGAGGACCGGGTCCTTCCAGCCTTCCTTCTTGAGGTCGAACAAGGCGCCGAAGCCGCCAAGGCCGCCCATGACGCCGGCACGCCGGGTCGCCTTGGCCATCGGCGAAATCGCATCGACCAGGCGTTCGCCTGCCTCAATATCGACACCAGCGTCCTTATAGGAAAGGGGAGTTTGATCTTTGGCACTCATGGATCAGCGCGTTAGCATGCCGAAACTGCTTCGACCAGCCGGTGAAGCGGTTCCAGATGATGCAAAGGCCTGATAGGAAGTGCGGCATGAAAGAGAGAAGGGTACGCCCATGATTCGATTCGTGATTGTCGCTGCGGCGATCTGGCTGGGATTCGCGGCACAGGCCGTCGGCCAGACCCGTGATATCTACACTATTCGCGACATTACGGTCGAAGAGGAAGCGGACTCCGTCATCGAAGCGCAGCAGCAGGCGTTCATGAGTGCGCGGATCGAAGGCGCATACCAGATCATAGACCGGCTGACCCTGCCGGAAGACCGGGCCGGCAAGCTGGAGCCGGGTGCCATCACGCCGGAGGTCGCTTCGCAGCTGGCGGCAGCGGTTGATGTCGAGCAGGAAACGCGCGGCGGCAATCGCTATGTGGGCAAGCTCGCTGTCGTCTATAATCCGGTCAATGTGCGCGATTTCCTGAAAGCGCGTGGCATTCCTTATATCGACCAGCCTGCGCCAAAGGCCGTGGTATTCCCCGTCTCAAACCGGTTCCCGGCATCCGTCTGGGCGGAAGCATGGCCCGATCAGTCGGTTGGTCAGCTCGCCCCTTATGCGGTTTCCCGTTCGCCGCTCGCATCAGCCTTTTCAGGCTGGCCGGAACTGGAAGCCGACGTCCAGGCGGCAGATGCCCGGCGCGCCATCAAGGCGGTGCTCGACGGATCGCGCGGCGCTTTCCGCGTCGACCTCTATTCGGTCACGGCCGCCGGTGAAACCCGCCTTGGATCGACGGGGTCCATGCCGACGCTCGAAGCGGCCGTCGACGCGGCATCCGGCGTGCTTGATTATGTCTGGAAGAGCCAGTCCATCATCCGCACGCACGAGCGCACGCCTGCGCGCTCGACAGTGTTCTTCACCTCGCTGGTGGAATGGAATTCCCTCCGGTCCGCCATGGCGCGCTCACCGCTGGTCGAGGATTTCGTCATCGAGGGCCTGTCGAGAACCGGCGCGGTGGTCGCTTTCGTTCATGCGGGCGACACCAACCGCCTCATCTCCAATCTGCGCGAAAGAGGCATCATGCTCGATCCCGATCCGAGTGGATGGGTGATGACGACGGCTGTTTCGCGAGGAGCTGACCTGGGTGTCGAGTGAGTGAAGACGTCGGAAAAACAGGTAGACAGCGCCAGCTCGCGCTAGATTTTCCCGCGCCCGGCCCCACGCTGGATGGACTGGCGGTGTCAGCGTCCAATCGCACCGCCATTTCGGTGCTGCGCCGGTGGCCCGACTGGCGCACACATACGCTGGCCGTTGTCGGGCAGGCGAAGTCCGGTCTGACTACAGTCGCGCGGGCCTGGGCCGCGCATGCCGAAGGCCAGGTCATCGACGTGAAGGCTTTTGACAAGCTGTCTCACAAGAAGGTGGACGCGCTGTCGTCGCAGCCTGTGGCGGTCGACGATGCCGACCTGATCCGGAACGAGGATAACCTGCTATCGCTCATCAACCTGTCGGCCCGGAACGGCGGATATGTGTTGCTCACCGCTCGAAAGGCGCCAGCTCTCTGGCGCGTGCGGCAGCCGGATCTTGCCTCGCGTCTCAAATCCATGACGCTGGTCGAACTTGGCCCGCCAGATGATGACATGGTAGTTGCGCGGCTGCGGGCCGCCATGCGCCGCCGCTTCCTGAAGCTGCCAAAGGATGTCGAGGCCTATCTGCTGCTCCGGATCGAACGGAACTATGAGGCGCTTGAGTCTTTTGTCGAAAGCCTGCACGAACAGGTTGAGGGGCGCGAGGTCACGGTTCCACTGGCGCGCGATGTATTGGACGGACAAAGCGGCACACGCCCTTTGTTCGATGATGGGGAAGACTGATGCCGCCAGAGGAACCAGAGTCGAAATCAGCGACCAGACAGAAGCCTGTTTCGGAGACGAAGCTGGATGCGGCGCTGATCAAGAGCCCAGACCGTTTCCTGAACCGTGAACTGTCCTGGCTGCGCTTCAATGAGCGGGTTCTTGAAGAGGCACATAATCTGAAGCATCCGCTGCTCGAACGGCTACGTTTCCTGTCGATCTCGGCCAACAATCTCGATGAATTTTTCATGGTCCGCTATGCTGGCTTGCGCGAGCAGTTCCGGGCCGGTGTCACCCGGATCAGCCAGGAGGGCATGACCCCCGGCCAACAGGTTGAGGCCATTGAGGCGCAATCGGCCAAGCTCATGGAAGCCCAGCAGGCTTGCTGGAAGGAATTGCGCGATCTCCTGTCCGAACAGAAGCTTGAAGTGCTTCGCATGCAGGATCTCGGCAAGGCGGATGTGGCCTGGCTTCGCGAACACTTCGAGTCGAACGTTTTTCCGATCCTGACCCCGCAGGCCGTCGATCCAGCGCATCCGTTCCCCTTCATTCCCAATCTCGGTTTTGCGGTTGCCTTCCAGCTCGTGCCGGAAAAGGCCGGCGGAGAAGCCATGGTTGGCCTCGTTCCCATGCCGGCCTTTTCACCGCGTTTCATCCGGCTGCCTGACCGCTCGAAAAAGGGGATTCGCTTCGTCCGCCTGGAAAGCGTCATCGCCCAATTCATGGACATGCTGTTTCCGGGCTTCAGCTCGTCCGGCCACTGCGTTTTCCGGATCGTGCGCGACAGTGATATCGAGATCGAGGAAGAGGCCGAGGACCTGATCCATGAGTTCGAGATCCTGCTGAAGCAGCGCCGCCGGGGCCGCATCGTTCGCATCCACATCGACGGCGACGCCCCGCAGCCGCTACAGGATTTCATCACCCGCGAGATCGGCGCCGAGCCGCGCGATATCATGGTGCTGCATGGTCTGCTCGGCATGAAGAGCCTGTCGGAGCTCATCGTGGAAGACCGCGCCGACCTGCAGTTCAAGCCTTATGAGCCGCGTTATCCCGAACGCATCCGGGAGATGGGTGGTGACGCTTTCACTGCAATCCGGGCGAAAGACTTCATTGTCCATCACCCTTACGAATCCTTCGATGTCGTCGTGCAGTTCATCCGGCAGGCCGCCATTGATCCGGATGTCATTGCGATCAAGCAGACGCTTTACCGGACGACCCTGAATTCACCGATCGTGTCTGCGCTGATGGAAGCAGCGGAGATGGGCAAGAACGTCACCGCGCTTGTCGAAATCAAGGCCCGCTTCGATGAGGAGACGAACCTGCGGCTGGCCCGCGACCTGGAACGCGCTGGCGTGCAGGTTGTCTATGGCTTCATTGACTACAAGACCCACGCCAAGGTCTCGCTCGTGGTGCGCCGGGAAGGTCAGAAGCTGCAGTCCTATACGCACTTCGGCACAGGCAATTACCACCCCGTGACCGCGCGAATCTACACTGATCTGTCACTCTTCACAGCGGACCCGGCACTGGGCCGCGATGCGAACAAGCTGTTCAACTACATCACCGCTTATCGCGAACCGCCCGACCTTGCGCCGGACTTCGAGAAAATTGCGATGTCGCCACGCACGCTGGAGCCGCGCCTGATCGAGCTGATCGAGGCAGAGGCGAAGGCCGCCCGGGCGGGCAAGCCCTGTGGGATCTGGGCGAAAATGAATTCGCTTGTCGATGGCGACGTGATCGATGCGCTCTACAGGGCAAGCCAGGCGGGCGTTCCGATCATCCTGGTCGTGCGCGGCATTTGCTGTCTGCGTCCGGGCGTTGAAGGGCTTTCGGAGAATATCCAGGTCAAAAGCCTGATTGGCCGCTTTCTCGAACATTCGCGTATCGTCTGCTTTGCCAATGGCGAGACGCTCCCGTCACCCAAGGCGAAAGTCTTCATTTCGTCCGCGGACTGGATGCAGCGCAATCTGAAACGCCGTGTCGAAGCCCTGGTGCCGATCGAGAATCCAACGGTTCACAGGCAGGTGCTCAACCAGATCATGATCGCCAATCTCAACGATGATGAGCAGAGCTGGGAGATGGACGGCGATGGCGGGTTTCACAGGTTGCGTCCGCCAGACCGGGGAGAGGGCTTCAGCGCGCACCGCTACTTCATGGAAAACCCAAGTCTTTCCGGACGGGGAAATGCCCTCGTCGTGAGCTTGCCGCCACGCCTGGCGCCAAGGAAGCGGGGCAAGTCCTGACATGCAGCCTGCGCTCGAGCCGCAAAAATCCGCTGTCGTCGACATTGGTTCGAACTCGGTCCGCCTGGTGATCTACGAAGTGACGGGTGCGGCCGCGCTGCCTTACTTCAATGAAAAAGTACTCGCCGGCCTGGGACGTGGGCTGCCGGAAACGGGTAAACTCTCCCCGGAGGGTGTCACCCAGGCGCTGGCGGCGCTTCGCCGGTATCGGGCGATCCTCAAAGGGCTGGATGTCACCGAAGTCATCGCGGTTGCCACGGCGGCCGTTCGTGAGGCAGAGGACGGCCAGGACTTTGCCCGTCTCGCGGCCGCCGAACTTGGCTCGCCCTTGCGCATCCTGTCGGGCGCGGACGAGGGGCGCCTGTCATCGCTCGGGGTCCAGGTCGGATTTGACCAGGCCGATGGCATTGTTGGTGACCTCGGCGGATCGAGCCTGGAATTCCATTCCATTTCGCCTGGTGGGTCTCACAGCGAAGGCGAAACCCATCCGCTCGGCCCGTTCTCCCTGTCCTTTACGTCGGATCAGAAACCGGCAGACCGCCGCAAGGCCATCCGGAAAGTGCTGAAATCCTCGGCCCTGCTGCAGGCGGGAGCGCGACGGCTTTACGCAGTGGGAGGATCGTGGCGCGCCATCGCCAGCGTGCATATCGAGCTGACGGCTTATCCGCTCGGCGTGCTGCACGGCTACCGGATGAACGGGCAGGCTGTCCGTTATGTCGTGCGCGAGATCCTGTCGACGCTGCGCGACAAGGATATGGCCCAGCGCATCTCCTCGATTGTCGGCCGGCGCTATGACACGCTGGTGCACGCTGCGCTTGTGCTCGACGAGACGTTCGACATGGGCGGCTTCAAGGAAGTCGTCATTTCGGCTAACGGCCTGCGGGACGGCGTACTGTTCGATCAGCAGGGCGAGTCGCTGTTCGGGGCCATGGAGAAGCCGACGGGTGACCCCATGCGCGACGGTCTGGTTGCCTATCTCAGGCTGGATCAGGGGCAGTTCGACTTCAGTCAGGCTTTGTATCGTTTCATAAGGCCAATCCTGCCGAAGACGGCAGCGCGTGAGCGCATTTTCAGGGCCGCCTGTCTCGCCGCCGATTGTGGCGGGCGCTATCATCCCGACCACCGTGCCGACATGGCCTACTTCCTGCTGCTGCGGGCACCCGTGCCCTGTCTCAGCCATGAGGACCGGGTCCTCCTCGCCCACGCCACGGGGCTTCGCTACACACACAAATTCCAGCGTCCGAAGCAGTTTGCGCGTCTCGGCCGGGAGTCTGACGAGCAGGTTGCCCGCGTCCTCGGCGCGGCAATGCGGCTTGGCGCGGTCTATTCCGGCCGTTCAGCAGTACTGCTCTCCAAGGCGAGCCTGAAGACGACGAAATCGAAGCTCGTCATGGAAGTTGCGTCCGATTGCGAGGATATGGTCTCGGCGACGGTGCAGAAGCGGTTCTCGCAGCTGGCGACCTTCATGGATCTCGACGGGCAGATCATCATCGGCGAGGCATAGACCCCGCCGCCAAATGAGCCATCAGGTCTTTGGCTCGAACAGGCGGACCTGGCCACTCTCGAAGGACAGGGCGAGTTTTCCGGTCAGAAGCGCGCGCGCCTTCCTGCCGAAAACATCGTGTCGCCATCCAGTCAGCGCCGGAATGTCATCCGAAGTCTCGCCACGCGCGATCCGCTCGATGTCGGCAGCATTCGCGATCAGCCGCGGGACAACATTCACCTCGTCGCTGACAGCCTTCAGCAGGACCTTCAGCATTTCCGGTGCGCCGGCCGGCGTCTGCGGGTTCTGCTGGCGCTTGGGTAGCCTGGGCGCATGCGCATCCGGATCGGCGAGCGCCGCCGCAACGGTTTCGATCAGCCCCTCTGCAGTGCGTGAGCGGATGAAGCCATTTGGGACAGCGCGCAGCCGGTCGAACTGGTCCGGTGCCGTCGGCTTCTGGTCGGCAATCTCCTGGATCGCCTCATCCTTCAGGATTCGGCGGCGCGGCCGGTCGATTGTCTGGGCCTGGCGCTCGCGCCACTCGGCGACAGCAGCAAAGACCGCCAGGTAATCCTTGTGCGTCTTGCGGAATTTAAGGCGCTGCCAGGCATTCCTGGGGTCGGTATCATAGACCGCCGGATTGGAAATTTCGGCCAGTTCGGCAGCGATCCAGTCCATCCGGTCCAGCTTTTCCAGTTCGTCCCGCATCCACAGATAGGCATCGCGCAGATGGGTCACGTCGCCGAGTGCGTAGTTGAGCTGCTTTTCGGAAAGCGGACGGCGCTTCCAGTCAGTAAACTGGCTGGACTTGTCGATATGGCGGCGCAGGACACGCTGGATCAGATTGTCATAGGAAATCGAATCACCCAGCCCCAGCGCCATGGATGCGACCTGGGTATCGAAGACCGGGGCGGGCGGCGTTCCGATCAGCCGGTTGAAGATTTCCATGTCCTGCCGGGCGGCATGCATGACCTTGACCCGGCTGGTGTCGGCCATGAGGTCGAGGAAGGGCGCAAGGTCGATTCCCTTGGCCATCGGGTCGATGACGCCTTCAACGCCAGGCGCTGAGGCCTGGATCAGGCAGAGCTCCGGCCAGAAGGTGGTTTCCCGGTGAAATTCCGTGTCCACGCAAATAAAGTCGCCAGAAGTCAGGTTTTCGCAGAACTTTTGCAGTTCTTCCTGCTGTGTAATCGGCGTCAACGTCTTGTCAGTCATGGCGCGCACGCGTATCGCATCCGCACAACAAAGGCGAGAGGCGGCTTGCTAAAAGCTGGTCTGTCGTCAAACAATCCTCGGAGCGAGAGAATGCACGCATACCGCTCGCATACTTGCGGCGAACTTACGAAGGCACAGGTTGGCGAAACCGTCAAACTGTCGGGCTGGCTGCACAGGCGCCGCGACCATGGCGGGGTCATGTTCATCGACCTGCGCGATCACTATGGCCTGACCCAGTGCGTTTTCAATCCCGGCGCGCCCGGCTTTGAAACGGTGGAATACCTGCGGGCCGAAAGCGTCCTCACGATTGAGGGCAAGGTCGTTGCGCGCGATGATTCGCTGGTCAATCCGAACCTGTCGACCGGCGAGATCGAAGTCGTCGTGAGCGCGGTCGAAGTGCAGTCGCGGGCGGCTGAGCTGCCGCTGCCGGTTTTCGGCGAACCCGACTATCCCGAAGATATCCGCCTGAAGCACCGTTATCTCGATCTTCGCCGTGAGACGCTGCATGCGAACATGGTCCTGCGCAGTCAGGTCATCACCTCTCTGCGCCGCCGCATGGTCGAACAGGGCTTTACCGAATACCAGACGCCGATCCTGACGGCCTCATCGCCGGAAGGGGCACGCGACTTCCTCGTGCCGTCGCGTCTGCACCCCGGGGAATTCTACGCCCTGCCGCAGGCCCCGCAGCAGTTCAAGCAGCTGCTCATGGTGTCGGGCTTCGACCGCTACTTCCAGATCGCCCCGTGTTTCCGCGACGAGGATGCCCGCGCTGACCGGAGCCCCGGTGAGTTCTACCAGCTCGATATCGAGATGAGCTTCGTCACGCAGGATGACGTCTTCGGTGCCATCGAGCCGGTGATGCGCGGCGTGTTCGAAGAATTTGCCGACTGGCAGGGCAAGGGCCGCACCATGCCCGAAGGCCCGTTCCCGCAGATCCCGTATGCGGAAGCCATGGCGAAATATGGCTCGGACAAGCCGGACCTTCGCAACCCGATCGAACTGGCTGACGTTACTGAGTTCTTTGCCGATGAGGGCAAGACCGGTTTCTCGATCTTTGCCAAGATCATCGGCGGCGGTGGCAAGGTGATCGCCATTCCGGCGCCGAAGGCCGCGGCCGAGAAATCCCGCAAGTTCTTCGACGACCTGGACAAGTGGGCGAAGAAGGAAATGCAGGCGCCGGGCCTTGGCTATGCCCGCCTGAAGGAAGCCGATGGCGGCGGTGTCGACAGCCAGGATCCGGTGCTGAAGAATTTCGAACCGGCGCACCTCAAGGGTCTGCTGGATCAACTCGGCCTCGGCGCCGGCGACGGCATCTTCTTCTCGGCAGGAAAGCATGATGCGGCCTACAAACTCGCTGGCGCGGCGCGCACCAAAGTCGGTGAAGAGCTGGACCTGATCGAGCAGGGCGTCTTCCGCTTCTGCTGGATTGTCGATTTCCCCATGTATGAGTGGGATGAGGACAACAAGAAGATCGACTTCTCGCACAACCCGTTCTCGATGCCTCAAGGAGGGCTCGAGGCGCTGGAAGCGGCCGACACGGTCGAGAAGCAGCTCGACCTCAAGGCCTTCCAGTACGACATCGTCTGCAACGGTATCGAGCTGTCGTCCGGGGCGATCCGGAACCACCGCCCCGATATCATGCTCAAGGCCTTCGAGCTGGCCGGTTATGGCGCCGACGTCGTCGAGGCCGAGTTCGGCGGCATGCTGAACGCTTTCCGCTTTGGCGCCCCGCCGCATGGCGGTATTGCACCGGGTGTGGACCGCATCGTGATGCTGCTTGCAGAAGTCGACAATCTTCGCGACGTGACGCTGTTCCCGATGAACCAGCAGGCGCGTGACCTGATGATGGGCGCGCCGAGCCCGGTCGATCCCAAACAGTTGAAGGAACTGCACCTCAAGATCGTCGAGCCGCTGAAGAAGGGCTAGGGCTAGGAGACAGTGTGTTTCTGTCGAGGCACCAACCGCTTTCTTGCGGGCCCGTCACTCCGTGTATAGTAGCCTCCGTCTCACGCAATGAGAGAGGGGGTGAACATGTCAGACACAAATAATGGCGCCGGTCGCCGGATCGCAGTTGTCACAGGTGGTGGAAACGGGATCGGCGAAGCGATATCGACCTCGCTCGCCGAGGCCGGTCACGCGGTTGCGATCCTGGATTATGATGGCGAGGGCGGAAAAGCGCTGGCTTCCCGCCTGAATGCGGCCGGCTTGACGGCGCGGTTCTGGCAGCTCGACTGTACTGAACTGGACGCGGTTGAAGGCACCTTCGCTGAGATCAGGGAGGAGCTGGGCGACCCGGCCTATCTGGTGAACAATGTAGGGGGACATGCGCGAACGAAGGCTACCGATTTCCTCGATAGCGATGTGCGCACCCTCGATCACATGGTCGCCCTGAACCTCAAATCCACCGTGTATTGTAGTCGGCAAGTCGTGAAAGCGATGAGTGAGGCGCGGTTCGGGCGTATCGTGAGTATAGCCTCCGAAGCGGCACTCACTGGCGGGCCGAAATGCTGGGACTATTCGGCCGTGAAGGCCGGGGTTATCGGGTTTTCCCGCGCTATCGCCTATGAACTCGCCCCGCACGGCATCAACGTGAATGTGGTGGCACCCGGAGCGACGAGGACGGCGGCCTTGGCGGCTTGGAGCGAGGAGCAGAAAGCGGCAGTGGCGAGGGCCATCCCTCTCGGGCGCCTGGGGCAGCCCGGCGAAATTGCCGGGACCGTCGCCTTCCTGCTTTCCGAAGAAGCGTCTTTCATCACGGGCCAGACGATCCTGGCGAATGGTGGACGCTGGATGGTTTAGGGGCGCAGAAAGGGTAAGATCTCGAAAGCATTTCCGACCGGATTGCCGTCGGTGGCATGCTTCCCGCCAATTCCCGTGACGAGGTTTCAGAACTCCGCGCCCTTGCGCATCCGCTGTTCTGGCCAGTGCTGTGATGGAAACTCGTCTGCCTTCATGCTTGGGCGGAACGCCATGTCGAGCGCAGCCAGGCCCCGATCTCGGTGAGCTGGTGCGGTGTCATCCGCGTGCGCTACGTCTCGGATGCGCAGGCTCCGGACTGGCGGGCGGAGCTGATCCCGCCTCCAACGTTGAGGCAAGCGCTCATCCTGAGCCTGTCGACGCGTCCGTTGCTGGTTTGCGTCGGCGCCCAGGGCGACGCGTTGGCGTTGCCCGACACGTCCGG
The DNA here is from genome assembly GCF_003576285.1 of Henriciella mobilis. Taxonomy (NCBI): domain Bacteria; kingdom Pseudomonadati; phylum Pseudomonadota; class Alphaproteobacteria; order Hyphomonadales; family Hyphomonadaceae; genus Henriciella; species Henriciella mobilis. The sequence goes on from NZ_QWFX01000013.1 coordinate 88,176, forward strand.
AACGCGCAGCTTTCCTGGTCGAAGAGCGGCAGTCTGATCCCGTCGGGCAGGCGCATGAGCTGATGATGCAGGCACCGTCTCCGGTCGACGAAAAACAGCTGCGCGAGCTTCACATCCGGCTTGCGCCTCAGGTCAAGAAAGACTAGCCGGATTGAAAAAGGGCGCCTTGCGGGCGCCCTTTCTACATTCTTGAACGGGCTTGCGCCGGTTATTGTAGCTCGACGACCATCGCGCCTTCCAGAGGCGCGCAGGGCCCAATCTCAAGGCCTTCAGGCAACCGGCTGAGCGGATCGGTGCATGCGCCGCTGAAATCGATCGAATCCGTTCCGGTTGCGCCGGTGAAATCGACGTCCAGCAGGCGGACATTCGCGAAACTGGCCTGGTCCAGCGCGGTGTCCTTGAAGGATGTGCCGATCATGATCGTGTTGTTGAACTGTGCGCCAGCAAGCCGCGCACTGTCGAATATCGCGCCGGAGACGTTGGCGCCTGAAAAGTCAGCGCCCTCGGCAAAACTGTTGCTCAGGTCTGTGCGGCGCAGGTTGGCCCCGTTGAGCTTGCTCTTGCGCAGCTTCGCGCCGTTCAGCATGGCGTCGGCGAGATTCGTGTTGAGCAGGCTGGCATTGTCGAAGCGGGCCTGGAGAAGCTCGGCGTCGTTGAAGCTTGCGCCATCCAGGACAGCTTGCCGGAAGTCGGTGCGCTCGGCCACGGCGCCGGCGAAATTCACATTCATGGCGCGCGTTGCCCGTAGCAGGGCGCCGGACAGGTCAGCGCGCGGATAGTGAGCGTTGGAAATGTCCCAGCCGGACAGGTTGCGTTCGCGAAGGTCGCAGTCGGCACAGGCGCCGCCATAGGAAGGCGCCCACGCCACACGGGTGGAGTTCTCCTGCGCGACCATTTGGCCTGCTGGAAACATCAATGCGCCGATTAAAGCCGCCAGTGTGAGTTTATGCCGTCTATCGAACATGTTCCAACATTATTACCCTGAACCGGTTGGCTTAACTGAATTCCGTGTAATCACTGTACTGCACAACAAGGTGTGGCGGTTTCGCCTCACCCGTCTTCCGCTATCGGCATGCCCGGACAGACAGCCCGGCCGGCAGGCGGGTTGATGGATCCCCGCAGGCGGTATCCAGCTGCTGCTGGGTCAGGCCCTTCGCGATCGACAGGTCTGCACCTGAAAGGTTTGCACCCGAGAGATTTGCCTTCGTGAAGGTCGAGCTGCCGAAATAGGCGCCGACCAGGGTCGCGCGTTCGAGACTGGCGCTTGTGAAATCGGCGCGGTTGAAACGGGCGCCGAAGAGGTTGGCGACGGAGATGTTGGCCCCGGACAGGTTCCAGTCATCGAAGGTCGACAGTTGCATGTCGGACTGGCGCAGGCGCGCGCCGGAGACATCGATATCGCTGAGATCCATATAGGCCAGGTCCGCCTGGAACAGGTTGCAGCGCGGGCACGAGTCGCCTGACTGGACCCGCGCGATCTCTGACGCATCCTGGGCAAAAGCAGGGCCCGCTGCGGCCGCAAGGGCGATGGTGGCGATAATCTGTTTCAGCATGGCACAATCCCGTGGCGAGAAAACTCTCCTGCGACGGGAACTCGCAATCGGCTTGCCATCCTGAGAGGCTAGTTGAGCACGCTTCCGCTGCTGGTTTCCTCGCCGCAGGTTTCACAATGCAGCGTGTCCTCTCCAGGCAATGCGATCAGCGTGAAGCTCGAACAGCCCGGACAGGGTTGCGGCAGGTATTCGGGATCGCCATCAACGGCCGCATCGGCTGCGACATGCGCAGCTTCGTCGCGTTCGGCGCGCTTGCGATCGAGGATAACGATATTGTCGGGCAGCTGCCCGCGCGAAAAACCCCGGGAGATGAACTGCACGGCCTCTTCGGGAAGGGGCTGCGGCTCCTGGCGCGTACCGTCCTTGAGGCCGCGGCCGAGCCCATCATGGCTGACATCGTCGCCAAGCTCGGCAAGGTCCTCGCGCGCGAGATATGAGATGGCCAGTTCGCGGAAGATATAGTCGAGGATGGATGTCGCCTTCGTAATCCGGTCGTTGCCGGTCACTTCGCCCGCAGGCTCGAAGCGTGTGAACACGAAAGCGTCGACATATTCGTCGAGTGGAACGCCGTATTGCAGGCCGAGCGAAACAGCGATGGCGAAATTGTTCATCAGCGAGCGGAAGGCGGCACCTTCCTTGTGCATGTCGAGAAAGATCTCGCCCAGCGAGCCGTCGTCGAATTCGCCAGTGTGCAGGTAGACCTTGTGGCCGCCGACCGTGGCTTTCTGGATGTAGCCCTTGCGCCGGTCCGGCAGGCGCGTGCGATGGGCGCCGAAATTGGGCGCCGGGGCGTTGTTGCCGTCAGAGGAAACGGGCTGTTCGGCTTCCGCGCTCAGATCTTCGGCCAGCGAGTGGATCGACGCCATCCGCCGCGCGACAAGATCATCGATCTCGGCGGCTTCACCCGTGATCAGGACCGACAGGCCGGCGTCGAGGCCGGTCGATATGTCCATCGGGCTCCAGTCGCTTGCGTCGGCCAGCAGGCCGGTCGTCATCTTTCGGACACCGCGCGCCACGTCGATGGCGAAAGCGGCGCCTTCCGGCAGGGCGATGCCAAGGTCTTGAAGGGCTGCGCGGGCGGCGTTTTCCGCAAGGCCCGTCAGCGCCGTGTCGAGCGAGGCAACAGCGTCGGCCGAAAAGCCAATCGCCCGCAGCAGGGACAGCCCATCGGTATCGAAGGCTTCGGGGGCAAGCTGCAGGTCCTTGATGATGACGTCATCGCCGAGCACCCAGCGCGAGAAAGCCGCTGACAGTGGCAGGCCCTCGCGCAACGCGTTTTTCACCCGCAGCAGCGCTTCGTCGGAAAAACCACGGCTGCGCAGCACATCGCTGCCGAGGCCGGGAACGGCGTCGATTTCACTGGCTTGGTCAATGGCTTCTTCAACGCTGGACAGGTCGTCCGGCCGGTCGGCCAGCATGGCCTGGATCTGCGGATTGAGGCGAACGGCACCATCGTCTTCGGTGACCGTCACACCCCGGAGGCCCGAAACCCCCTCGCTGGAGGGTGAGAAAGGCAGGGAGGCATCTGCGCGCAGGGGCGCGATCATGAGGTCAATCCCACTCAAGGGCTCGACTTGGGTATCCGCCGGCAGGCCAAGCCGTCCGGCATCGGCTTTGGTCAGCGCCTTCCCGCCCGCCATTGCCGAGACGGCTGAGACAATCGCTGTTCCTCGCTTTACCAGGTCCGCCTCGCCTTGTGCGGTGAGCGCCAGTGCGCCGGCGGCGATGCCATGAAGCAGCAGCGTCAGCGGCCCCTCGCCATCGAGCTGGGCCAGCGCGGCTTCGGCCGTTTCTCGCACAAGGTCGAGCTCCAGCGCATTTTCAGAAACGAAGGCGGCCAGGTCGATCGCCATGGCCGGGCTGCGCGCGTCCGCGGCAAAGTCGCCGATGCTGAGCGAAACGCCGAGCGCGCGGGCCGCTTTGACCTGGCTGCTGGCGCTGGCATAGGCCTCTGTCGAAAGCGCGACCGGTGCGGGTGCCGATAGCGACATCGCATTCTGGCGCAACTGGCGTTCCAGGCCAGGAAAACCGTCAGGATGGCGCAGACCCGCCTCGATGAGCGGTTCGGGCAGGCCGGAAACCATCGCCTCGGCGAGATCGGCATTACGCGGGGCTTCTCCCAACTGCTCGACGAGATCGGCAAGGCCGAGGCTTGTGCGTTGGGCGAGGTCCAGGCTGCGTTTCATCTCGATGGCCAGGGCCAGCTTGTCTGCGCCGTCGCCCGAGCCGTCTTCTCCGGGAACCGGGGCAAGGCGTCCGAGCGGGAGCAGGGGGCTGATACGGCCGGCCTCGATGGCGGCGGAGAGAAGGTCTGAGGTTTTTGTCTGACGGCTCATTGGCCCATCCTTCGCAGCTTGGCATTCTTTTGTGCCGGACCTGGCAAGCGCCTGACTTAATTGGTGTCGCGCAGACTTGACGGGCCGGTTCAGATATTGTGAGCCGTAGCCTAACTGGATTCGCGGCGCAGCCTGCCCCATATTCCAGTCCACAGGAAGGTTCAGGATTCGGCCATGCTCAAGCTATTTACCTGGTGGAATGGTGCCACGCTCGGTGCCCTGTTCGACATCAAGCGGCGCAGCACGCTCGTTGGGACGGACGAATATGGGAACAAGTATTATGAAGACCGCAAGAAGTCGGTCGAACACCGCAATCGCCGTTATGTCGTGTATCGCGGACTCGCCGAACCGTCGAAAGTCCCGGCCGACTGGTTTGGCTGGCTGCACTACACGCTGGAAAAGCCGCCGACCGAAGCACCGCTTAATCGCCGCGCCTGGGAAACAGATCACAAGCCGAACATGACCGGTACGCTGTTTGCCTATCGCCCGGACGGCTCCCTGAAGGAGTCTGGCAAGCGCCAGAAGTCCGACGCTGACTACGAGGCCTGGACACCCGATGCGTGAATCGATTTTTGAAACCCTGATCGGCGCAGCGGTCGTCGTTGTGGCTGGCGTCTTTCTCTGGTTTGCGCTGGCGCGCGGCGGAGAGGCTGCGTCTGCCCCGTCCGGCAGCGTCGAGATCGGCGCGCGCTTCAGCAGCGTCAGCGGTGTCGACCGCGGAACGGACGTCCGCATGGCCGGCGTGAAGGTCGGTACGGTGCGGGCGATCAAGCTTGATGTCGACCGGGCCGAAGCCCTGGTCACCATGGCGTTGTCGAAAGATCTCTTCCCGCTGGAAGATGGTGCCTCGGCCCGCATTCAGGCCGAGGGCCTCTTGGGTGGCAATTATATCAGCCTCGAGCCGGGCCCTGGCTTCGGCGAAATTGAGCCGTGCGGGGAAAACCAGAAGCTTTTCGGCGACTCCGGCTGCGGTGAAATCCTTTACACGCAAGGCAGTGTCGACCTGCTCACCCTGTTTGCGTCCTTCGCCAATGGCAGCGGTTCTGGTTCGGGTGGTGCAGCCAGCGACACAGAATCGTCCGATTCATCGGGTTCAGATGAGGGTGCTTATCCTGACCCGGCTGAATAGGGAGTCGTCTTTTGAAACTTGTCCCGATTGTCTGCGCGACAGCTGCCCTGGCTTTGTCGGTCGGTCTCAGCGCGGCGCAACAAGGCCCCGATGAACCTGCTGCTGAGGAGCAGGGCGCTGAGTCAGACGGCCTGCTCGAAGAAGCGGAAGACGATCAGCGCGCTGTGCGCCAGCCCAGCTACGTCAAGCTCCAGACAGCCACGCTGCGGGCGCTGGACAAGATTACAGGCCGTTCCACAGACTTCGAGATAAAGGTCGGCGAACCGGTGATCTACGGATCGCTGAAGATTGATCTGTCGGTCTGCTATCAGACCCCGCCGGAGGAGCCGCCGGAAAGCGTGGCGTTCCTGAAGATCGAAACCACGCAGGCCATCCGAATGCGGTCCATGGCCGTGCCGCGCCTTGCCAGCGAGGTTGAAGGTGTCGACGATAGCGAAATCGACGCCGAGGCGATCGCGCAGAACGACGAGGCAGAACCGCGCGGCGACGATGAGCAGGAGGCGGCGGATGAAGAGCTGCTGTTTTCCGGCTGGATGTTCGCGTCCTCACCCGGCCTCAGTGCGCTGGAACACCCCGTCTACGATGTCTGGGTGATCAGGTGTACCGACCGCTCACCGGTCAGCCCGTCCGGCCCGGGTAATCCGGCCGAGTAGAAATCCGCATCTACAGAGAGCGCATGCTGCAGGCGGCGCATGAACTCTGCCTTCGGAACTTCTTCAAGGCCGAACTGCTCAAGATGCGGATTGTGGAATTGGGCGTCCAGCAATTCAAAACCGCCAGCAATCAGTCTCGCAACGAGGTGGACCAGCGCCACCTTCGATGCGTCGGTCTTGCGGGAAAACATGCTCTCGCCAAAGAACGCCCCGCCAAGCGCAACGCCATAGAGGCCGCCCACGAGCCAGCCATCCTCATCCCAGCACTCGACCGAATGGGCATAACCCTGCCGGTGCAGTGCGCTGTAGAGGTTGAGGATAGGGGTGTTGATCCATGTGGTGGGGCGATTGGGAACTTCCGCCGCACACGCTTCCATGACCCGGTTAAAGGCAAGGTCGACCGTCACGCGGAACGGCTCCCGGCGAACGGTCTTCTTCAGGCGCTTGGGAATGTGGAATCCCTTGAGCGGCAGGACCCCGCGAATTTCCGGAGCAATCAGGAACAGATTCATGTCATGGCGCGAATCCGCCATGGGAAACACGCCCTGCCGGTAGCAGTCGAGCAATCTTTCCGTATCGAACCGGTCTGACATGGCGGCCTCCGCCCGGCCAGTCTAGCTGTTGGCGAGGAAACGCTCCAGCCAGTGGATGTCGTAATTGCCATCGACGACATCCTTGGCTTCGACCAGACGCTGATGCAGCGGTAGCGTCGTCTGGATGCCGCCGATCACCATTTCGTCGAGCGCGCGGCGCAGGCGCATGACGCACTCATTGCGGGTCCGGCCATGGACGATGAGCTTGCCGATCATGCTGTCATAGTGCGGCGGGATCTTGTAGCCGGCATAGGCGGCGCTGTCGACGCGGACATCGGGGCCGCCCGGCGCATGGAATTCAGTGATCGTGCCGGGTGAGGGCATGAAGGTTTCCGGATGCTCGGCATTGATCCGGCACTCGATGGCGTGGCCGACGAGGATCACGTCTTCCTGGCTGAAAGACAGCTTCTTTCCGTCGGCTATGCGGATCTGTTCGCGTACAAGATCAATACCGGTGATCATCTCGGTGACCGGGTGTTCGACCTGGATGCGGGTATTCATTTCGATGAAATAGAAGTTCCCGTCCTCATAGAGGAATTCCATCGTGCCGGCCCCGCGATAGCCGATCTTCGCAACCGCCTTGGCGACGATGGAGCCGATTTCTTCGCGCTGGGCCTGATTGAGGGCCGGCGAAGGGGCTTCCTCGAACACCTTCTGGTGGCGGCGCTGCAGCGAGCAGTCGCGTTCCCAGAGATGGGCGGTGTTGCCATGTGTGTCGGCGATCACCTGGACTTCGATATGCCGCGGCTTTCCGAGATACTTCTCGAGATAGACCGCATCGTCGCCGAAAGCGGCCTTGGCCTCGGTCTTTGCCGTCTTGATCGCGTTTTCCAGTTCCTTTTCGGTCTTGGCGACCTTCATGCCCCGGCCACCGCCGCCGGCAGCTGCCTTGACCAGGACCGGATAACCGATCTTCTTCGCGATCTTCTTGGCTTCACCCGTGCTCGTCACGCCGCCATCGGAACCGGGGACAACGGGCACGCCCGCGTCGATCATTGCCTGTTTCGCGGCGATCTTGTCGCCCATGACCCGAATATGCTCAGCCGTCGGGCCGATAAACTTGATGCCGTGCGCTTCGACCATTTCGGCGAACTGCGCATTCTCCGACAGGAAGCCGTAGCCAGGATGGATGGCATCGGCATTGGTGATCTCGGCGGCAGCCAGGATGCGGGATTTTTTCAGATAGCTCTCCGAAGACGGCGCCGGTCCGATGCAGACGCTCTCATCGGCCAGCCGGACAGCCATGGCGTCCCGGTCGGCTTCGGAGTGCACGACCACGGTCGATATGCCCATTTCCTTGCAGGCGCGGTGGATGCGCAGGGCAATCTCGCCGCGATTGGCGATGAGGACTTTTTCAATCATGTGATCGGCCTCACTCGATGACGATCAGGGGTTCGCCGAACTCTACGGGCTGTCCATCCTCGACGATGATTTCCTTCACTGTACCGGCAGTGGGCGATTCGACGGGGTTGAAGGTCTTCATGGCCTCGACCAGCATCAGCGTGTCGCCTTTCTTGACCTTGTCGCCAACGCTCACGAATGGCTTTGCGCCCGGTTCGGGGGAAAGATAGACGGTGCCGACCATCGGACTGGTGATGGCGTTCTTGGCCGCAGCGGCTGGTGCCGCGTCTGCGGCCGCAGGGGCGGCGGCTGGCGCTGCAGCTGGCGCGGGCGCTGCAGCCGCAGGTGGTGCAGCATACTGGATCGGCGCCGGGGCATTCGCGCCGGCCTTGCTGACCCGTATGCGCAGGCCTTCGTGTTCGACTTCGACCTCGCCCAGATCGGCATCCCTGAGGATGGAAGCGAGTTCCCTGACGAGACCTGTATCTAGGCCGTTCTTTGCCGTGCTCATGAAATCGGTGTCCTCAAGCTGTCATTTTTATCGCGGCTTCAAGAGCGAAGTGATAACCGCGTGCCCCTAGTCCTGCAATCGTTGCTGTAGCAGTTGGGGCTACATAGTTGGTCAGGCGGAAGGCTTCCCTCGCCGCCGGATTAGACAGGTGAACCTCAATGATCGGCACGGTGCAAGCGCGCAGTGCATCGTGCAGTGCAACCGAGGTGTGCGTATATGCACCGGCATTGATAATCAGCGCGGATGCGCTGCGCGAGGCTTCCTGGACCCAGGTCACCAGTTCACCTTCGCCGTTCGTCTGACGGAACTCAATCGCGCGCCCATTCGCTGCTTCAACGAGCGAGTCGCGAATGTCGTCCAGCGTCTGCGAGCCGTAGATCTCCGGTTCGCGTGTGCCAAGGAGGTTGAGATTGGGTCCGTTCAGGACGTACACCGGCTTTGTCATGGTGAGGGTTCTTGCGCTGCTTCTTCTGGCAAGGCAAGCCATTCGCGAACAAGGGAGCGAGATGAAATGCAGGTTTTCGTCAATGGCGACCCGTTTGAAATCGATGCTGGCGCCAGCGTGAGCGACCTGGTCGCGAAACTGACCGACGACCCGCGCGGCATCGCTATCGAGCTCAACCGGGAGATCGTCCCCAAATCGAAACACGCCGAGACATCGCTCAAGGATGGCGACCGGCTCGAAGTCGTGCAGTTCGTCGGCGGCGGCTGAGGCGGAGCGTCTGGCTTCCGTTACGGTCTGTCTTTTGCGCTGCCGCGCATGGTGTTAGGCCGGTGACACCTTTGGGCAACGGGAGCGGGAAGATGGCAAAAGAACCGAAGAAGCTTGATGAGGTGGGCGAAGCCTACCTGGCGGACGATGCCAAGGTGCAGTCCGTATCGCATGAGTTTTCCCTGCCGCCGCAGGTGGTCTGGAATGCGCTGCTGGATGGCGAGACCTGGACGAAATGGCTTCCGATCACAAAAGTTGAATGGACATCGCCGAAGCCGTTCGGTGTCGGCACCACACGCACGGTCTGGATTGGAAAGCAGGTGGTGGAAGAAGTCTTCTTCGCCTGGGACGAAGGCCGGCGCATGGCCTTCCGCTTTGATCGCACCACGCTGCCGCTGAAAGCCGGAGTCGAGGATTACCAGGTTCACCCCACCGCTGACGGGTGCAGGATGGACTGGTATTTCCGCGCGAAGGCGCCGCTCTTTCTCGGTCCTCTCATCTCGGGCCAGATGAAATCGGGACTTCGCAAAGGCCTGCCGAAGCTTGAGGCCTACATCCGGGAGAATCCGGAAAAGTTCGGCCTGGCCTGATCTGCATGTCAGTTCTGACGTCCCGGGGCCTAGCCTTGGCAGGCATTGTTTTCTAACTAGCCCTGATGACAGACGATACGCTCAAGATTGCCGGACGCGAGTACACCTCGCGTCTCATCATCGGGACTGGAAAGTACAAGTCCTACGCGCAGAATGCCGAAGCCGCCCGCGCGGCCGGTGCTGAAATGGTGACGGTAGCGCTGCGCCGGGTGAACCTGTCCAATCCGGATGAGGACCGTCTGCAGGATCATGTCTCGCCGGACAAATACACCTACCTGCCGAACACGGCCGGTTGCTTTACCGCTGACGATGCGGTGCGCACGCTGCGCCTGGCGCGGGAAGCGGGCGGCTGGGATCTCGTCAAGCTCGAAGTCCTGTCGGACCAGAAGACGCTTTACCCGGACATGGAAGAGACGCTGTCAGCGGCCAAGGCGCTGATCGCCGACGGCTTCCAGGTCATGGTCTACTGCTCCGACGATCCGGTCTATGCCAAGAAACTGGAAGATGTGGGCTGCTGCGCCATCATGCCGCTCGGCAGCCTGATCGGCTCAGGCCTTGGTATCCAGAACCCGCTCAACATCCGGCTCATCGTGGAGAATGCGCGTGTGCCGGTCATTGTCGATGCCGGCGTTGGAACGGCCTCCGATGCGGCCATCGCCATGGAACTCGGCTGCGACGGGGTGCTGATGAACACGGCCATCGCCGAAGCGAAAGACCCTGTCCGCATGGCGCGCGCGATGAAGCATGCCGTCCTTGCCGGCCGTGAGGCCTATCTGGCCGGCCGCATGGGCCGCAAGCGCTATGCAGACCCAAGTTCGCCCCTGGCCGGGCTGATCTAGACCTCAGCTGTCCTTCGACAGCTCGTCGCGGATCAGATTGTTGACCATCTCGCGGTTCGCACCCGGGACGACGGCTTCGCCGATAAAGAAGGCCGGTGTGCCATCCACGTTCAGCTTGCGCGCCAGGCTCTTATTGTCCGCGATGATCTTCTTCAGCCGAACCGAATCCATGTCCTCGCGCATCTGAGCGACATCGACACCTGCGCGCTCTGCGGCGGCATCGATGTCTTCCGGGTCAAAGCCGGTAGAATTGTCCAGTTCCATGAGCTCGAGGTGCATCTCGGTATACTTGCCCTGCTGGCCGGCTGCGAGCGCGGCGAGGGCGGCCTTTTCACTTTCGGGGCTGAGAATCGGCAAGTCCTTGAACACCACCCGGACCTTGCCCTCATAGTCTTCAGGCAGAGCCATCGTCCAGTCGAGCGAACGCTTGCAGAAGCTGCAGCGATAATCGAAGAACTCGACGACCGTCACCGGTGCATCCTCCGGCCCGATCGCGTAGTCGTCATCGCTATTGTAGATGGCGTCGTAATTGGCGCGGATGTTTTCACGGACAGCTTCGGCCTCGCGGGCATCGGCTTGTTGCGAAAGACGGATCAGGGCTTCCTCGATTATTTCGGGATTCTCCAGAATGTATTCGTGTACGATCTCTTCGATCTCGGCCCGGTTCAATGAGGTTTCGCCGCCCCCTTGTGCGCAGGCAGATGCTGCAAATACGGCAGTGGCGAGAAGGCCGGATTTCATTCTGGTAGCCATGATTACTCCTGAGCTGGGGCGGAACAGCCCGCGTCTCCTAGACAACAAAACTTTCAATTACATCAATGCGGTCTGCAATGCAGGTTCACAATGGGGTGAAGTACCCAAAGGCCTGAGGATACGGTCTAGCCCCGGCGGCGCCAGTAACCCTCATTCTCGGGAAGGGCCGGGTCTGTGACATTGCGGATGTCATTGGCGCGGCGGGCATCTGGCGTGTTCGGCTCGAGATCCTGCGCAGCGCGCCCGGCAAAGATATAAGCCCGCTGGTAGTCCCCGATATTGTAAGCCGACTCAGCCGTCGCGAGTTCGGCCTCGGCCCGGCGGCCCTGCTTTTCGAGCGCAATGGCGAGCTGCGACCAGGCGAAGGAGTTCTGCGGCTCCTTGATCAGCGCGTCGCGCAGCGCGTTCTCGCCGGCTTTCACGTCGCCTTCCTCACCGCGCGCAATGAGCGAGCGGGCATAGTTGATCAGCAGCAGCGGATGACCGGGAAGGTATTCCAGCGACTTCGCATGCGGCGCGACCGATTCGGCGGGCTTGCCCATTTCGAACAGGGCCTGGCCCTTCAGCTCCCAATAGTACGGGTTCTCGGGAAACTCCTCGAGAAGGGAATCGACTTCAGACAAGGTTCCCGCCAGGTCCGACGACTGCATCGACGCAATGGCCCGGGCATAGCGGGCCGCTTCGCTTTTGTCCGAGCGCGGATACTTCTGATAAACGCGCGCCAGCGGTTCCAGGAAGCCGATCAGCTTGGCTTGCATCAGGTCGAACTCGCGTTGCGTCTTCGGGTCCGGCGGCACATCCATGAGGCCGGTTTCCTGGGCCAGCTGCCGGGTTGTTCGGATTCGGTCGGAGGCCAGTGGGTGAGACCGGAAATAGGGGTAACGGCGCGCTTCGGACAGCACTTCCTGGTAACGATAATTCTCGAAGAATTCGACCATGCCGCGCGGCGACTGGCCGAGTGCGGCGAGATAGGAAACCGCAGCCGCATCGGCGGTCGCTTCCTCCGCGCGCGTGTGCACGAAGAAGTTCAGGGCAGCAAATTGCTGGGAGCTGGCAATCAGGGCCGCGCCAGCATCACCGGCGCCCGCCGCAATGGCCAGCACGCCGAGCCCGATCGAGACCAGGGCCGGGCGCGAGGCGACCTGCGCAGCCCGGGTCCGGGAAATCGAGTGCCCGCACGCAATATGGCAGGTCTCATGCGCGATGACGCCCTTCACCTGTCCCGGTGTCTCCGCCGCGATCAGCAGGCCGGTATGAAGGTGGATCTTCTGGCCGTTGGCGACGAAGGCATTCAGGCTGGGGTCATTGATGATGTAGAGGTCGACATCCGACGGGTTGAGGCCGGCGACCTCGAGGATCGGGTCTGTCCATTCGCGCAGTGTCGTCTCGATTTCCGCATCGCGGATCAGGCTCTGCGCCGATGCTGTTGCGACGAAGGCGAGCGCCCCGACAGCGGCGATGATGGGTCTCAGGAAGGAGAATTTCATGATCTGCCTGATTGGTTGCTGGCTTCGAACCTAGTGAAAGAATACGGCGAAGGCGAGACATCGCTGCATGCCTTCAACGAATTGTCAGGCCGATTCCGGCGGCAGGCAGAACACGAATTCGGGCGATAGCGTCACCTTGACCGTTTCGCCGGGCGACGGCCGGCGCGCCCCGATACCAATCCCGCGAAGCGTGTCGTGGCCGTTGTATTTCAGTTTGAGTTCCATCAGGGCGGAGGTGCGCTGCGCGGAGACTACCTCCATCGGGACCCCGCTCTCATCGCCTGACAGCCGGATCGCTTCAGGACGGAGGCAATAGGAATCAGCCTCGGGAAGCTTCGTCGCCCATGCTTCCGGCAGGTCTGCCCGGGCGACAGGGAACAGGGGGCCAAGTGCCCGCGCCACAGGCAGGGATGTCGGATTGAGGTAGAGCGCTTCGGGTGTGTCTTCCTGCAGGATGACGCCCTTGCGCATGACTGCGATCCGGTCCGCATCCCGCATGGCTTCGGCGGCATCGTGACTGACGAGCAGGGCGGGAATGCCGGCCTCGGAAACCGCGGCAAGGGCAATGCGCCGGACTTCGGATTTCAGCGTCACATCGAGACCGGAGAATGGTTCATCCATCAGGATGGCGACGGGCTTGGCAGCCAGCGCCCGCGCAATCGAGACGCGCTGCTGTTCGCCGCCGGAAAGCTGGTGCGGATAGGCTTTCGCCCGGTGAGACAGGCCGAGGCGCTCCAGCCACTCGCCCGATTCCCTGCGCCGGGCCTCTTTCGTCATTCCCTTCAGGCCAAAACCGACATTGTCGAGCGCATTGAGGTGCGGAAAGAGCGCAAAGTCCTGGAAGATCAGGCCGATCGAGCGGCTCTCGGCCGGGACGTGGGTCGATGTCGAGGACAGGACCTTGTCGCCCAGCAGGATTTCGCCGGCATCGACCGGCTCCAGCCCGGCAAAGAGCCGAAGCAAAGTCGATTTGCCCGCGCCGGACTGGCCGAGCAGGGCGGTGATCTTGCCCGGCTCCAGCGTCAGTGAGGCGTCATTGACGACCGGCGTGCCTTCATAGAAACGGCTGACGCCAACCGCCTTCAATGGGAGAAGTTCATTCATCCAGCTGCCCTCGACTCACCAGCTTTGGTGAGCTGCACTGACAGCAGGATGACCGGCCCGAGTCCAGCCAGCGTAATGAGAAGTGATGGCAGGGTTGCCGCCGCGAGCCGCTCATCGCTCGCATAGGCGTGGGCCTGGACGGCCAGCGTGTCCCAGTTGAAGGGACGCAGCATCAGCGTCGCCGGCAGCTCCTTCAGCATCTCGACAAAGAGGATGATGGACGCGGCCGCTGCGCCGGACATTGCGACCGGCAGGTCAACCCGGACAAGGCGCTGGAAACGGTTGGCGCCGAGGCTGCGGGCGGCATTGCCGAGGCTGGCCGGGGCGCGGGAGAAGGCCGCACTCAGGGGTTCGGCCCCAGCTGCCGTGAAACGGCTGGCATAGATCCAGACCAGGAAGACCAGCGCAGCCGGGCCGGCCACCGAAAAGCCGGTCCAGGACAGGATGAACAGCGCGCCCAGCGCCAGAACGATACCGGGGGCGGCGTATCCCGCGCCGGCAGCGATCCGCCCGATCAGTTGGCTGAACCGGTTCTGGCGCGCGCCGACAACCACGGTGACGGCCAGCACGAAGGCGAGCGCGGAGCCCGCAGCGGCCAGGACCAACGAATTGAGGAAAGGCCGCAGGATGGCTTTCTGGCCGATACCTGTCTCGACGCTGACCCAGACGAGGCGCGTGACCGGCAGGATGAAGGCCATGAGCAGGATCGCGAAGCAGCTGGCTGCAACCATAAGACCCGCCTGGCGGCTGAGCTTGCGCCGTTTCGGTGTGCGCCAGCGTGTTGCCGTCTGCTGCACGCTGCCGCGCCCGCGTGAGCGCCGTTCGATCAGCTGCAGGCCGAAAGCGATCAGGATAAGAAGGAAGGCAAGACGCGCGGCGACGGCGGGTTCGCTGAAGCTGTGCCAGGCGCGGAAGATGCCGACGCTCAGCGTCTGTACGCCAAGATAGCTCGCCGCGCCATAGTCTGCGGCGGTTTCCATCAGCGCGAGCGCCAGTCCTGCGAAGATGGCGGGGCGGGCAGACGGGAGGACGACATTGATGAAGATACGCGCCGGAGACGCGCCAAGGCTCCTGGCGGCTTCTATCGTACACAGCGACAGGTTGGAGAAAGCAGCCCGCGCGGTGAGATAGACATAGGGGAAAAGCGCGCACGCCATGACGAAGGACAGGCCGGGGGCGCTGTAGAGATTTGGAAACCAGTAATCGCGGGCCGAAAGGCCAGTCACATCACGCAGGACAGACTGCAGCGGTCCGCCCACCTCCATGATATCGGCCCAGGCATAGGCGAGGACATAACCGGGCGCTGCCAGCGGGAGGATTAGCGCCCACTCGAAGATGCCGCGGCCCGGAAAGTCAAACAAGCTGACGAACCATGCCGCCGGCACGGCCAGCAGCAGGATGAACACGGTTGTCAGCAGCAGCACGCCAAGCGTCGTGAAAGTGTAGCCGAAGAGCTGGGTCGAGACGATATGCGACCAGGCCTCACCGCCGCCGCCGAAAAGACCGGTTAGCAGCGCAGCGATGACCGGTGCGCCGATCAGCAGCGCCGCCACCAGCGTCGTCAGCGCCGAGGCGCTGAGCCGGAAGGCTGGGAGGTGGCGGGCTGTCGGTTGCATCAATGGTGGTGCTCTAGTTCCACCCTGCTTCGTCGAAAATGCGCTGGGCTTCGGCCTGGTGCTCGCCAAACGCACTGAGGCGCATGTCACTCTCGCCGACCTGCGGAATGCGCTCGAGCCCGGCCGGGCGCTCGGCCTCATCGATTACCGGGATTTCCTTGGTCTCGGTGGTCAGGCGAGCCTGGCCGTCGGGGGTAAGCAGGAACTCGATGAACTGCACGGCGAGCTCCTGCTGCTTACTCGTCGCCGACAGCGCCGCGCCGGTGATGTTGATGTGGTGGCTGGTGCCTTCCCCGAATGTCGGGAAGGTCAGCTGGGTCGACAGGGCGGCGTCGCGTGTCGAATCAGACCGGCTTTCGGTCATGCGGACCCAGTAATAGTGATTGGTGATCGCAACGCCGCAAAGCCCGGCAGCGACCGCCTCGATCTGGTCGGTGTCGCCACCCTGCGGGGCGCGCGCCATGTTCGCCACGACACCTTCCGCCCAGGCCTGCGCCTCATCGGCGCCCCATCGTTCGATCATCTCGCCCATCAGGGACAGGTTGTAGATGTTCGTGGACGAGCGCACGCAGATCTCGCCCTCAAGCGACGGGTCGGCAAGATCCTGCCACTCATCGACCTGATCCGGCGAAATGCGCTCAGGGTCGTAAGCGACGCCCCGGACGCGGCGGGCAAGGCCAACCCATTGGCGCTTGTCGTCCAGCAGGCGCGCCGGAATGCGGCTTTCAAACTCGCCTTCGGGCAGGGCCTGGGTCAGGCCGGCATCCTCGAACCGCCAGAGCGCACCGGCGTCCGAAGCAATGATGAGATCGGCGGGGCTGTTGGCGCCCTCGGCCTTCATCGTCTCCAGCAACTGGTTGGCGCCCGCCTCGCGATACAGGACCCGAATGCCGGTCTGGTTCTCGAACGCTTGATACATCAGCCGGTCGGAATCATAGTGCCGTGCCGAATAGATGCGCAGCGTCCCGTTCGAGCCGGGCTCCACGGCCGCGGTTTCGGCGGACTCTCCGCTTTCGGGGGATGCTGGTGCATCGGGGCTGGACGGGGAACAGGCCGCGATCAGGCTGGCGGCTGCGAAACAGGTCAGAGACTGGATGAAATTCGACATAGGCAGGCTAAATCACAAATGAGAAGCAATCGCAACTAGGGCGAGGCAGAGTGTCTCAGCCTGCTCCACCGCGCCAGTTTTGCCGTCGTGAAAACTGTTCAAGGCTGGAGGCTTCCCCTAACTAGCCTTCATGAGTGGAACAGAGGCATCAGCAAAGAGCAGCCGTGCCTGTATCGCCGTTGTCGGTGGCGGCATCATTGGCCTGTCGGTCGCCTGGGAATTGTCTCGCCGCGGGCACATGGTCACCGTGTTCGACCCGGCCAGCCCGGACCGTTCCACCAGTTGGGCGGCAGCGGGCATGATCGCGCCGGCCTATGAAGTCATGATCCATGGCGGCGGTGCCGGCACGCCGCTCGCGCGGCTTTGTTATGAGTCCGCCGCGCGCTGGGCCGGGTTCGCACGCGACCTGGCTTTTGAAAGCGGCATGCCGGTCGGTTATCGTTCAGCGCCGACATTCGCGCTGGCGCGAACCATAGACGAAAAGGAACGTCTGGCAGGCCTGGCCGCCACGCTTGCAGATGCCGGGCACCGTTTCGCCTGGCACGGCACAGCCGAGGTGAGAGACCGGCTAGGTGTTTCGGCCAAAGTGCAGTCGGTGCTCGAGTTGCCGGATGACCACCAGGTCGACAATCGGCGGGTGCTCCAGGCGTTTCGGCGGTATGGCGAACAGGGCGGGTTCCGGATGGAGCGGCGTGCTGTTTCGTCGAGAGACGAACTCGGGGACCGTTTCGATGCGGTCGTCTGGTCGCGCGGCACCCGGGAGACAGGCGTCGAGGCACTGGTGAAAGGGCAGGCGCTTGCGCTGCAGCCCGTGCCGGGTTTGCCAGCTGAGGTCTTGCGATTCGGATCAGGCTACATCGTGCCGAAGGCGGACCGGGTCGTGATTGGTGCGACCAGCGAGGAAACATTTGCCCATTCCGGTGTCAGGGCGGACACCACACAGGCGCTGCGGGATGCTGCCATAGCCGTGCTGCCCGAGCTCAGGCATGCACCGGTCCTGGAGACATGGGCAGGCCTGCGACCGAAACGGGCCGGCGGGCTGCCGGTCATCGGTGAATTGGCGCCCGGTGAATTTGTCGCCGCCGCGCATTATCGCAATGGCATCCTGCTTGCGCCGGCAACGGCTTCGCGCATCGCCGACATGGTCGAAGGCGATGCAGAAGCTGAGGGCGCTTTTTCGCCGCACCGCCTGCAGGCGAGCTATAACTGACTGGATTTGACAGGCAGCTGCACATAGTTGTCTGCGCAACGGAGGATTTTTGACATGCATTCAATCGGTCAGATGACAGAAGACCAACTTGCCATTCAGAGCGCCGTCGAGCGGACATGCTCCCAGTTTGGCGAAGACTACTGGGCAAAGACTGATGAAACGGGCGATTGGCCGGAAGCCTTTTGCGACGCCATGGCGGAAGGCGGCTGGCTGGGCGTTGCTTTCCCGGAAGAGTATGGCGGTGCCGGGCTCGGGCTGACGGAAGCCGCGCTTGTCATGCAGACCGTCACGCGTTCGGGGGCTGGCTATTCCGGTGCATCGGCAATTCACCTCAACATCTTCGGGCCCAAGCCGCTCGAGAAATTCGGTAATGCCGAACAGAAACAGGAAAACCTGCCGAAGATCATCTCGGGCGAGGAAAAGATGTGCTTTGCCGTGACCGAGCCGAATTCCGGCCTCGACACGTCCAGCCTTGAGACGCGCGCCGAGCGCACCAATGCAGGCTACACGATCAATGGCCGGAAAATCTGGACGACCGGCGCCCAGCGGGCCGACAAGATCCTCATCATCGCGCGCACCACGCCGAAAGAGGAGTGTTCCAAGCCCTATCTCGGCCTGTCGCTTTTCTACACCGATTTCAATCGGGACAAGATCGACGCCAAGCCGATCCCGAAAATGGGCCGCAAGGCGGTCGAATGTAACATGCTCTATATCGACGGCCTCGAAGTGCCGAAGGAGCACCTGATCGGTGAAGAGGGCGCTGGCTTCAAATACCTGCTGCAGGGGCTGAACCCGGAACGCGTCCTATTCGCTGTGGAATCGGTGGGTCTCGGCTTTGCCGCGCTAGAGCGTGCAGCCCAGTATGCGCGCGAGCGCGTCGTCTTTGGCCGGCCCATCGGCCAGAACCAGGGCATCCAGCACCCGCTTGCGAAAAGCTGGGCAGAGCTCAAGGCGGCCGAACTTCTCGCCTATAAGGCGGCTGGTCTTTATGATGCCGGCCAGGAATGCGGAGCCGAGGCCAACGCTGCTAAATATCTCGGGACCGAGGCCGGCTTCAAGGCGTGCGAGAATGCCGTGCTGACCCATGGCGGCATGGGCTACGCCAAGGAGTACCATGTCGAGCGCTACATGCGCGAAGCCATGCTCGCCCGGATCGCGCCCGTCAGCCGTGAGATGATCCTGAATTTCATCGCCGAGCGCGTGCTGGACTTGCCGAAGAGCTACTAGAGCGAAGGCTCCGGCTTACATGTCGTCGGCGCCCTTCATCAGCTCGAAGAACTCTTCGCGGTTGTTCGTGCGGGGGTAGGGCGTTTCCGGCACCGGGACGCCAAGGTGCGCGCACAGCGGTGCCCAGCCGTCCTTTGCCGAGTGGACCAGCAGGCGCTCTTTCGGGAAGGCCGCCTTCACCGCCGCTTCATGGGCATTGAACACCGCGATCAGGCTCTCGCGGTCCCATGCCTCGCCAAGGCTGCGCTTCAGGATTTTCATCACCATGGTCATCCATGGCACGGCGGGCGGCGGCCATTTCTCGGGCGCCTGCGCCACGGCAAGGATGGTCTGGGAGATGCTGTCATACCAGCTCTCTGCGGAGCGTGATGACAGGATCATCTTTGCGTCGGGATAATAGTCGGCGAGTTCCTTCCAATAGGCCGCGGTCGGCCAGTCCACAGCCGAATGGTAGCCTGCATAGACTGTCTCCCAGTCCGGCTTGCCGTCTACCACATCATTCCAGAGCGGCACAAAGGCCTGTCCGTTCTTCAGGACTTCATCCATATGGTAGCACGGCCCGAAGCCGAGCTGATCGAGCGCCAGCTTGAGCGACATCGTCCCTGTCCGGCCAAAGCCTGCGCTGATGACTTTCAGTGCCATGTGTCCATTCCCCCTTCAGATAAACTCCCAGCTTGAAACTGGCCTAGCATGGGCGCGGGGCCTTCAACAGCATTTTCGAAACAGGGGGCTGGCGGAGCGGTGGTCAGTCCGTTGTCCTATCGCCTGGAATGGAAGCGGCCTGCTTCTATGCTGGCTGCTAGCGTTTGGGACGCCGCATGATCGTGCCGGAGAAATTCAGCGACGGCTTGCCGTCGCCTGTAATGATGCCCCGAACGAAGGTCAGGTTCTTGCCTGAACGCAGCACTTCGCCGCGCGCCTCGATATAGGCGCCCTCTGCGGGGCCCGACAGGAATTCGGAGGTGAAGGCGACCGTCACGCCATACTCGCCTTCGATCTGTTCATGCGCGATCGCGAAGAGCGAGAAGTCGGCAAACGCCATCAGGCAGCCGCCGTGCACGCTGCCGCCGGCATTCATGTGTTTGCGTTCGGCGCGGAAAGCGGCAACCGGGCCCTGCTCATCCACGCGGAAGTAGAACGGCCCGGCCGATTCGTACTCGAAAGGCTCTTCCGGCCAGGTGTACCAGCCTTCGAACTCTCCACTCTCCACGCGATTTGCCGGTACCATGATGCCTCCCTTTTGCAGTCTTCGGCCCCGTCTAACGCGGCGAGAAGGATGGCGCTACCTCCTCGCAGCCTTGCGCTTGGCGTTCGATGCGATCAAAGCATATTGTGAAAAGAGAATTCGACAGGAGGATTGCATGGCTTTCGATGCTGAAATTCGTCAGGCGCTGATAGAGCAGGTGCGCCGGTTCGTGACGGAGCGGTGCATCCCGATAGAGGCCAAGGTCGGCGAAGAGGATGAAGTGCCTCAGGATGTCGTCGACGAGATGAAGTCGCTCGGCCTGTTCGGCCTGGCCGTCCCGGAAGAGTATGGCGGGCTTGGTCTGGACATGGAGACCGAATGCCTTGTCGCGCTGGAGCTGGGACGCACATCGCCAGCCTTCCGCTCGGTTGCCGGCACGAATATCGGCATTGGCAGCCAGGCGCTGGTCCTGTTCGGCACCGAAGCGCAAAAAGAGAAATGGCTGCCGGGTATCGCCTCCGGTGACCTGATCGCCTCCTTTGCACTGACCGAACCGGGCGCCGGGTCCGATGCTGGCGGCCTCAAGACAAAGGCCGTGCGCGACGGTGACCACTACGTCCTGAACGGTACGAAGCGCTACATCACCAATGCCAACAAGGCGAACCTCTTCACGGTGATGGCGCGGACCGATCAGGACGAACCGGGCGCCAAGGGCGTCTCTTCCTTCGTCGTCGAGCGCGACACGCCGGGCGTCAGTGTCGGCGTGCCGGAAAAGAAGATGGGCCAGCAGGGCGCCCATGTCTGTGATGTGATCTTCGACGACGCCCGCGTGCCAGCAAAGAACATGATCGGCAAGGAAGGCGAGGGCTTCAAGGTCGCAATGAGCGTGCTCGACAAGGGCCGCCTGCATATCTCCGCGGTCGCGACGGGTGCGTCGGAACGGCTGATCAAGGAAATGGTCGGCTACGCCATGGAGCGCGAGCAGTTCGGCAAGCCGATCGCCCAGCATCAGATGATCCAGGCGATGATGGCCGACAGCCAGGCCGAGGCCTATGCCGCCCGCTGCATGATCCTCGACGCCGCCCGCAGGCGCGATGCCGGCGAGAGTATCACCATGCTCGCCTCATCGACGAAGCTCTTCGCGACCGAAGCGTGTGGCCGCATCGCCGACCGGGCCGTGCAGGTCTTCGGCGGGGCAGGCTATATCACCGATTACGGCATCGAGCGTTTCTACCGCGATGTCCGCCTCTTCCGCCTGTACGAAGGCACCTCGCAAATTCAGCAGATCGTGATCGCGCGGGAATTGATGAAAGCGGCAAATGCTGGTGAGCTGTAGCTAGAAATCGATCCGGGGCAGGGACATGACAATTCAGGATGAGATTAGCGCTGGCGATGTCGGCATGAACGAGGAGCGGCTGGCCGCAATTCCAACCTATTTCGGCAAGGCCTATCTCGACAGCGGCAAGCTGCCCTGCATGGCGACCATAGTGTCGCGCAATGGGCAGATCATCCATGAAGCCTATCGCGGCCGGACCCGTCTGGATGGCGGGCAGCCGATCAATCCGGAAACGATTTTCCGCATCTATTCGATGACCAAGCCGATCACCTCGGTCGCGGCGATGATGCTGTTCGAGGAAGCGAAGATCCGCCTCGATCATGAGGTCGCCCGCTACATCCCGGAATTCGAGCACACGCAGGTCTGGGTGAAGGGCACGATCGACGATTATGAAACGCGCAAGCCGAACCGGCCGATGCAGGTGCGCGACCTCTTCACGCATACGTCGGGGCTGACCTATGGCTTCCTGATGCAGCATGAGGTCGACGCGATCTATCGCCGCGAGAAGATCGCCCGGCCAGACGAAACGCTTGAGGAAATGTGCGCACGGCTGGCGGGCATTCCGCTGCTCTTTTCACCCGGCACGCGCTGGAACTACAGCCATTCGACGGATGTGCTCGGCCGCGTGGTCGAGGTTGCGTCCGGACAGACGCTCGACGCGTTCTTCAAGGAGCGCATCTTCGAGCCGCTGGGCATGGAAGACACCGATTTCTACGTGCCGGAAGACAAGCTGCACCGCCTCATGGCCTGCTATTCGCGCGACCCTGTCAGCGGCAAGGTCACGCTTAGCGACGGCGATGGAGAAGAGTCAAAGCTCTACCGCTCCAAGCCGCCGCTGTTGAACGCGGGCGGCGGGCTGGTATCGACCCTGCGCGACTATCACAAGTTCTGCCTGATGCTGCTGCATGGCGGGCGGCTTGGCGGGACGCAGCTGCTCAGCCCCAAGACGGTCGAGTTCATGCGCAAGAACCACCTGCCCGAGGGCAAGACGATCAAGCAAATGGGCGACAAGACCTTCTCCGAAGCCCGGATGGAGGGCAATGGGTTTGGCCTTGGCGGTTCGGTTGTTGTCGATGTTGCCGAGACCATGCAGCCCGGATCGCTCGGCACGTTCAGCTGGGGCGGCCTCGCCAACACCTTCTTCTGGATCGACTATGAGGAAGAACTCATCGCCATCCAGGCGACCCAGATGATCCCGTCGGGCTGCTACCCGATCCGCCCGCAACTCCAGCAGCTGGTCTATGCGGCGATTGACTGGTGAGTGAAACGGGCCGTCATCCCGGACCTTGATGTGTCGGGGACGACGGCCAGCAACTTAGATCAGGCTTTCTTGAAGTTCGCCGGGCGTTTCTCGAGGAAGGCTTTCACGCCTTCGGCAAAATCCGGAGAGCGGCCGGCGGTGCGCTGGGCGAAGCGCTCGGCCTGTAGCTGGCTGTCGAGGTCATTGTCCTCGGCCTGCCAGACAAGGTCGCGGATCATGGACAGGGCCGTTGTCGGGCCGCTGGCAAGCTGCTGGGCATAGCTCTTGGCTTCGTCCATGAGCTTGTCGTCGGCGACCACGCGATTGACCAGCCCCCAGTCGAGCGCCTGAGCCGCCGGGATCTTTTCGCCGAAGAGGGTCATCTCCATGGCACGGGCCCGGCCGATCGTCCGGGTCAGCAGGAAGGTGGAGCCGCCATCCGGCACCAGGCCGATGCGACGGAACGCCTGCAGGAAGTAGGCGCTTTCAGCCGCCACGATGAAGTCGCCCATCAGCGCGATGGAGCAGCCAACGCCCGCCGCCGCGCCATTCACAGCCGTGATGACGGGGTGAGGATGGGTACGGATCGCCTTGATGAAGGGGTTGTAGAGCCGGTCCAGCTCGCGCCCCGCATCCGGCTTGCGTTTGGATTCGCCGCCGCCCATGTTTCCGGAAAGGTTCGCGCCTGAGCAGAAGCCACGCCCATTGCCAGTAATGATGGTGCAGCGCGCCTCATCGCCGGCCCGCTCCAGGGCAAGGCTCATCTCGTCGACTGTGTCGACACCGGCAGCATTCATCGTTTTCGGATCGTTGAACGCGATGATGGCTATGTCGTCTTCTACCTTGTATTCGATTTTTTCGAAGCTCATGGGGCGTTTCCTCGTTGCAATTTCTCGGTGAATGTACCCGCTTCTCGTGGGCAGAAAACCGTGACGTGGCGACAATCTTTGGATTGGAGGGTATATCCGGTAGATTGGAACCCTTTACAAATTTTTGGGAGGACCCGCATGGCCCTGGATACTTCAAGCCCCGATCAGATGAGTTCTGTTCTCGCCCGGCAGAAAGCGGCGCATATCCGTGACGGAATTCCCTCTGCCGAACGGCGCGAGGAATGGCTGGACAAGGCGATCGACCTCCTGGTGACGCACCGCAAGGCGCTCAGCGAGGCGATGAGTGCCGATTTCGGTCACCGCTCCATGGACCAGTCCGACTTCACCGACATTGCCGGATCCATCGGCGCGCTGAAGCATGCGAAGAAGCATCTGCGCAAATGGATGAAGCCGGAAAAGCGTTCGACAGACTTTCCGCTCGGCCTGATGGGCGCCAAGGCGCGCATTCAGTACCAGCCCAAGGGCGTCGTGGGCGTCATCAGCCCATGGAACTTTCCGGTGAACCTCACCTTCACGCCGCTGGCCGGTGTTTTCGCCGCTGGCAACCGGACGATGATCAAGCCGTCGGAATTTACCGAGCAGACATCCGAGCTGATGAAGAAGCTGTTCGCCGAATACTATACCGAGGAAGAGGTTGCCGTGGTCACCGGCGGGCCGGACGTAGGCGCGGCCTTCTCCAAGCTGCCCTTCGACCACATGATCTTCACTGGCGCGACGTCGATCGCCCATCACGTGATGCGGGCCGCAGCGGATAATCTTGTCCCGCTGACGCTCGAACTCGGTGGCAAGTCACCGGTGATCCTCGGCGAATCCGCCGACCTCGAAAAGGCCGCCAAGCGTATCATGGCAGGCAAGACGCTGAATGCGGGTCAGATTTGCCTCGCACCGGATTACGCGTTTGTACCGAAAGAGAAGACGAAGGATTTCGTCCAGGCGGCGACCAGCGCCGTTGAAACCATGTATCCGTCCGGCCTCAAGGATAATGTCGACTACACGTCAGTGGTAAACCAGCGCCACTATGACCGGCTGCAATCCTATCTTGAGGATGCAAAGTCGAAGGGCGCGGAGATCGTCGAGATCAATCCGGCTGGCGAGAACTTCTCGCAGCAGCCCTACCACAAGATGCCACCGCATATCATCATCGATCCGACGGACGACATGAAGGTCATGCAGGACGAGATTTTCGGCCCGATCCTGCCGATAAAGTCCTATTCCGGCGCGCAGGAAGCGGTGGCCTATGTCAACGCCCACCCGCGCCCGCTCGGCCTCTATTACTTCGGTGAGGATGCCGACGAGCGTGACTATGTCCTCAACAATACGACCTCTGGCGGGGTGACGGTGAACGATGTCATCTTCCATGTCGCCCAGGAGGACCTGCCTTTTGGCGGCGTTGGTCCGTCCGGCATGGGCTCGTATCATGGGGTCGACGGTTTCCGGGAATTCAGCCACCGCAAGTCGGTCTACACGCAGATCGGTTCGGAGCTGCTTGCCATGGTTCGTCCGCCCTATGGCGACAAATACCGCAAGCAGGTCGAAAGCCGCATCAAGAAGTAGGCGCGCCTATGGCGTCGGCGCGGTGGTCGGGTTCGAACCGGCCGCCTGCGCCAGGTGTTCCGATACGAAGGCATCCAGCGCCTGCAGCGTGGCCAGGCGTGTTTCGCTATCGCTGAGCCAGTGGTCGCCGCCTTTCAGCTTGACGAGGTCCACATCCTTTCCGGCGCGATCGAGCGCCCGCTTCATTATGCGGCTCTGGTCATATTCGACGACGGTGTCGTCGATGCCATGGATGAGCAGGACAGGCGCCTTGAAACTGTCGGCAAATTCGCTGGGCGAGATTGAGCGGAGCTTTTCGCGGCGCGCATCGCCATCTGCCATGATCCGTTCCCAATATGTAACGCTCCAGCTGTCACGGCCGTGATCGCGGCTTTCAGTGCGGAGCATCTTTTCGAGATCGGCCACCGGTGCAATCGCGGCCACGCATCTGTAAAGGTCGGGCGTAAACGCTCCACCAGCGAGAGCGGCATAGCCGCCATAGCTCGCACCGATAATGCAGACCCTGTCAGGATCCGCATATCCGCTGCTGGTCATGGCATTGACGCCATCCGTGATATCGTCCTGCATCTTGCCCGCCCATTCGCCCTGTCCAGCATCCTCGAAGGCCTGCCCGAAACCGGTCGAGCCCCGAAAATTCGGCTGCAGGACAAAATAGCCGCGATTGGCGAAGAACTGGGCGAGCCAATCGAAATCATAGGTGTCGTGAGCCGCAGGGCCGCCATGCGGCATGACAATCATCGGCAGCTTCATTCCGGCCTCCAGGTTTGTGCCGGGCGGAATTGTGAGGATGGCGGGGATCTCGAGCCCATCCCGGGCAAGATACTTCGCAGCAAAGACCTGGCCCACGGCCTCTGGCGGAATGTCTGTCCGCGAATAGGCAAGGATGGTCAGCTTGTCCGGATTTCGCTGGTGCAGCAGCCAGAAATCCACCTTGAACCCGTCAAAGACGCGATAGAGCATGCTGGACCGGTCGTCGGCCCACGAGTCGAGCTCGATCATGGTGTTAGGGAAGGTTGAGGAGACAAACGTATAGCTCTCCTGCAGGACGTCGTCGGCAAAATCGTAGGCTGGCAGCGTGCCGGTGTATTTCACGCCTACAAAGCGCCTGTTGATATCGGTCAGGACAGCGCCGATGTCGGCACCCTCCCGCGCATAGGTCGACTCTTGCGTGCTGCCATCAAAATTGATCCGCGACAGCGCGCTGAAGCCCTCTTCATCGTCACGAACACTGACGAAGAAGGCACCCTTTTCGTCATTGGTGAGGGCAACGATACTGACCGGAAGTTCTGCGCTGTCTATGTCCAAAAGCGCGTTCCAGTTTTTACCATCATGATACTCGGCAACGTATTTGTCTTTGTCGTCGTCGTAAGACTCGCGCACCAACGCCTCGCCTTCGGTTGAGACGAACCAGTCGATCGTGTCATGAAAACCGCGCGTGTGCTTGCGGCCATGGCCGCTATCGGGATCAGCCTTCAGAATGTCGTAGTGTGGCTGAGACCTGGAAGACCCTACCCACGCTGGCATCAGCAGGTCACCTGATGCGAGCCGACCGATGACCCTCCCGATGCCACTTTGGGCTGGATACAGGCTTCCTTCGCGAGAGAGCAGCTGTTTCGACTTGCCGTTCTCCAGGTTGATCGAAATGGCGGCGGAATACTCGTACTTTCCTCGAAATCCCCAGGTCTGGGTGGTCTCCGAGGCCTGCAGGATCACATGCTTGTCGTCACTGAAGAAAAGGCCCCGGACCTTCATCGGTTCGACGCCGAACTGATGCGTGATCGCTCTCTCCTTCGCGTCATAGATTCGCAGGACGAAACTGGCGTTCTTCTGCAGAAGAAGGGCAATCCTGTTGCCACTGGGAGAGACTTCAGCTTCGACGAGGGAGGGCAGCTCGCCATATGCTTCGATTGGTGGCTGTGGTGCCTGGGCTGAAGCGGCAAGAGACATACAAATGGCCGCCATCGCATTGATGACGATACTGAAAAGCTTCATGAATGACCTCTCACGCCCTGATGCAAAGCATCACGCTAAGGTTTCATGAGGTCATGTCAATTAAAGCTGCGTGACAATTGCATGGCAGTCCACGGCCAGGCGGTCCACTAGCGCTTCAGGAAATCCGGGACGTTGTTGCCGAAACCACGAACGGCGTCGCTGGCGGGTTCGAGTTCGTCCTTGCCGCGCTTGCGGTCCTTGCCGCCATCCTTCTTGCCGCCGCCGCGTGAGCGTTTTGGCTTTTCGGCTTTGGCCGCGGGTTTGTTGTCAGCGGATTTCTGGGGCTTTGAAGCCGGCTTGCTTTCGGACTTGGCCTTGGCTTCTTTCGCTTCCGCGGGCGCCTGGCTATCGGCCTTTGCCTCGTCCTTCGGCTTGCTGCGGCTACGGCCGCCGCGGGAGCGTCCGCCCGAGCTTCTGTCGTCCCGCCCGCTGCGGCTCCGGCCCTTGCCGCGCCGGCCGCCAGTGTCTTCAGGCAGGTTCTCGATCTCCTCAAGAAGGCCTTCCGGCATCAGCTCCTCGACATCGGTCTGGATCATCTTCATGACCCCGGCCCAGGACTTCTCGTCGAATGGCCCGACGATTGTCACGCTCTCGCCCTTGCGGCCTGCGCGGCCAGTCCGGCCGATGCGGTGGACATAGTCCTCGTCCTTGGGTGGCGGCGCGTAGTTGAAGACGTGGCTGACATCCGGAACATCGAGACCGCGCGCGGCCACATCTGAGGCAACCAGAAGCTTGAGGTCCCCATCACGGAAGCGGTCCAGCGTCTGCGTGCGGTAGGCCTGCGGCAGGTCGCCATGGATCGCGGCGGCATCAAAACCGTGCTTGTTCAGCGACTTGGTCACGACATCGACTTCGCGCTTGCGGTTGCAGAAGACGATGCCGTTCTTGACCTGGCGGTTCTCGATCACGCGGCGCAGCGCCGTGCGCTTGGCCTTGTCGTCATCGCGCGGGATTTTCACCACGAACTGCTTGATCGTCTCGGCCGTCTGCGCCTGGCGGGCGACCTCGATCTTTTTGGGATCCTTCTGGAAGCGCTGGGCGAGCTTGTTGATCTCCGGCGGCATGGTCGCGGAGAAGAGCAGCGTCTGGCGGCGCGGCGGCAGCAGGGCGCAGATCTTCTCGATGTCCGGGATGAAGCCCATGTCGAGCATGCGGTCGGCTTCATCGATGACGAGGATTTCGACACCGGTCAGCAGGATCTTGCCGCGCTCGAACTGGTCGATCAGGCGGCCGGGCGTCGCGATGAGGACGTCGACGCCGCGCATCAGCTTGTCTTCCTGCTCCTTGAAGGAGACCCCGCCAATCAGCAGCGCCATGTTGAGCTTCAGGTGCTTTCCATATTTCTCGAAGTTCTCGGCCACCTGGGCAGCAAGCTCACGGGTCGGCGCGAGGATCAGCGTGCGCGGCATGCGGGCGCGGGCGCGGCCCTGTTCGAGGCGATGGATCATCGGCAGCACGAAGGCCGCCGTCTTGCCGGTGCCCGTCTGGGCGATGCCTGTCACGTCACCGCCGAGCAGAATATGCGGAACGGCCTGCGCCTGGATCGGTGTCGGCGAATCGTAGCCGGCCTCTTCGATGGCTTGCAGGATTTTCGGTCCGAGCCCCAGCGCAGCAAACGTGGTTTTCGGTTGTTCGTCTTGTTTTTCGGTCAAAAAAGTCTCTTTCGGGTTATGGATTCTGTATCGCTCGGAGAACTGCCCGGATGGCAGCAGGCCCGGGCGCTTCCATGCCCGGAAAGAACATACTGGCGTCGCCATACCTGAATTGTTGCGGTTGCGAAAGGGGGCGCGGCAGTCTGCCAGCGCGCTGTGGCGGCACAACAACACTGAAAAAGGCCCGCTTCCATAACCGGAAACGGGCCTCGTTCATTCAGTCGCCTGGCAAGGCGTTAGGTGACCTAGCTCGCGTCAGACAGATTCTGGTTCGCGAAGTCCCAGTTCACCAGGTCTTCGAGGAAGGCCTGCATGTAGTTCGGGCGCGAATTCTGGTAGTCGAGATAATAGGCATGCTCCCAGACATCCATGGTCAGGAGGGGCGTTGCGCCGTCTTCCGTCAGCGGGGTCTCGGCGTTCGGCGTCTTGCGGATGGCAAGCTTGCCGTCCTTCAGCACGAGCCAGGCCCAGCCCGACCCGAACTGGCCGCCGCCGGCTGCCTTGAACTCTTCAGCGAACTTTTCGTAGGACCCGAAATCCGCGTCGATCTTGGCAGCAATCGCGCCCGTCGGCTTGCCGCCGCCGCCCGGCTTCATCGAATGCCAGTAGAAGGTGTGGTTCCAGACCTGGGCGGCATTGTTGAACAGGCCGGCCTTTGAGCTGTCCTTTGCTGCGTCAGCAATGATCGTCTCGAGAGCGGCACCTTCATGCGCCGTGCCCTCGATCAGCTTGTTGAGATTGTTCACATAGGCCTGATGGTGCTTTCCATAGTGGAAATTCAGCGTCTCTTCTGAGATGGCTGGTGCCAGCGCATCGCGGGAGTAGGGCAGAGGGGGAAGTTCGAAAGCCATTAAAGGTCGCTCCTTGCGTTGAAGTGATTTAAATTTTTTGGCGCGTCGCACGTCATATGGGGTCCATGCCACACTCTTCTACCCTCACAAGCCCTGAAATTTGGGCAAGCCTCGATGAAAAGGTCCGCGCCGGCGACGAGGATCGCTGGCTGTCATCGCGTTATGCGTCGAAACCGGAGCGCCGCGCGCTGACTGCACTTTATGCATTTGCCTATGAACTTGCGCGTGTCCGGCTCGTCGTGACCGAGCCGGGGCTGGGCGCCATCCGCTTCCAGTGGTGGCGTGAGGCGCTGGAGGAAATCGAACAGGGAAAGACGCCCCGCGCCCACGATGTTGTCGGCGCGCTGGCCGACATGCTGGCCGAGAACCGCTATGACATCGGCGCGCTGAAGCGGCTGGTCGACCAGTTCGAGGACGCCTTTGAGGATTCAGACCGAGCGCTTCAGCCAGAAGCCTTGCTGACGGCAACGGCGGCTCGTGTCCTGGCCAACGCGCATGGTTGGGGAACGCACATCACCTCGCTTGCGCCGCATGTCGCCGCCCTGCGCCGGGGTGAGCGCGTTGGATACGGCCCTGTCGTTGCGCGGGTGCCCAAGTCGATCCGTCCGGCAATCGCCCATCTGCGGCTGCGCCGGCTTTATGGCCGCCCGACGCCGCCCGGCAAACTGTCGCGGCGGATGTGCGTGCTGCGCGGAATCATTACCGGCCAGGTCTAGCCATGACAAGGCCAGGACGCGTATTCTGGCCGTCTAGGGCACCGGCTGGCGCGCACTGTCCCACCATTTCGCCCAGCGCCTTGCCATGTCGTCCGGCGGTTCGGCGAGCAGTTTCTTGCCGCGCTTGATGCAGGTTTTCTCAAGCTCGTGCTGGCGCCCGATGGCCAGGCCTTCGACCAGCTCTGTCGTGTCGGAGGATGCGCCGAGCAGCGTCTTTGCTGTCGCCCGCAAGACGGCAAGGTCGTGATGCTCGCCAAGATCGCTACAAAGCTGTTCGGCCTGTTCGCCATAGCCGCTCATCACCGGCGGCCAGACCTTCTTCATCAGGCGGATCTGGTACCAGTGATACTTCATCGGCTTGCGCCACTCATGAAAGTCTTCCGCGATCCGGCTTTTGCGGGCCTTCTGCATCGCCTTGCGGGCGCGCTTGTAGGTTTTCCGTGCGCCGGGCGTAAAGGCGTCGGCGCCATTGGCATTGAGTGACCAGTCCGGCACGCGGTCGAGGGCTTCACGGAAGACCAGCCTGAGATCGGACAGGCGCTCTTCAATCTCCGCCTCATCGAGGCCTTTGCGCTGCGCTTCCAGGGCCTGCCTCAATGGCGCCAGGGCAGCTTTCTTCAGCTGCGCTGAAAAATGGTGTTCGAGGGCGTCGACGGACTCCAGCACGGCAGACGCATCGCGCAAGGGTGACAGGGTCCGTGCTGCGTCACGGAAGGCCGCATTCTCGGTCTCGAAACCGGGAAAGACGGGGCGGACCAGGCGGACGAGGCCGCGCATCTTCTTGCAGCGCTTGCGGGCCTGACGCACGCGCTGGTGCTGGCTCAGCGTTTCATCGCGCAGCTCCGACAGTCCCGTTTCGAGCTGGCTGATGGCGATGCGGCGTATGCCGGCATCCACACTCTCGTCGCTCATGCGCAGCGAATAGGCCAAAATCAGTCCCTCAACTCGTCCCCGATACCTCCGCCGGTGTAGGTGCGGGCGGCGGCGATTGTCCCTCAAGCCTTGGTTTGGGCATCAGGCCGAGGGCAAAGAATACAAATACAAACCAGAGCGCAGCAACAAGAAAGCAGTCCCTGAAGGCCAGGACGCTGGCTTCGGCTGAGATCTGGCGCCCAAACTCGCTGAAGGCCGTCTGGAAAGCCTGCAATTGCGGCATGCCGGCGGCCTGGTTTTCGAGCGCTTGCATGGCATGGCTGTAAGTCATCTGCGGATTTGCCTCGGTTAGCCCGGCTGACAGATGGTCGCCATGGAAGAGAAGGCGGCGCTGCAGCAGGATCGCCAAGAGGTTGACCCCGAAGGCGCCGCCGATCTGCATCAGGAAGGACGCCCCGCCCGTTGCCGACGCAAGCAGGTCCGGCGGCACAGCGCGAACCGCCGTCGTATTGGCGGGAGGCATGCAGAAGCTGAGGCCGATCCGGCTCAGCACGACCCAGAAAACAAGGGTCCAATAAGGTGTCAGCGCGCTGACATGCGAGAGCAGGTAGGCCGAAATGGCGAAGACGACGATCCCGAAGGCGAGCAGGAAGCGGACATCCACCTGGTCGGTCAGCCGCCCGGCCAGCGGAAAGCAGACCACCATGGCGAGACCAGCCGGGATCATCATGATGCCGGCGGCCGTGGGCGAGTAGTGCTGCACGAGCTGTACAAAGAGCGGGATGAGGTAAGTCGATCCGTAGATCGCGACTCCCGTGGCCGCGATGATCAGGCCGGCGGACCAGAACTGGCGGTAGGCGAAGATTGCAGGATTGAGGGCCGGAAACGGGTGTCGCTTTTCCCAGAAATAGAAGGCCGCCGCCGCCGAAAGGCCGATCGTGATTTTCAGGAGCGTGATGTCGGAATCCCAGCCATCCCGGTTGCCGCCTGCGAAGGCCGAGAGGAGCGAAACGAGGGCGACGGTCAGCAGGCCAAGCCCACACCAGTCAAGCGGACGGCGGCCGGCTCCCCTGTCCGGGTCGACGCCGGGCATCAGGAAGGAGGTGGCCGCCAGCGCAGCAATCGCCAGCGGAACGGTCGCCACGAAGACCAGCCGCCAGCTGGCGAGATCGACGGCGATACCACCGAGCGCCGGTCCGAATGCTGGCGCCAGCACCACGCCAATCGAGAAGATGCCGATGGCCGTTCCGCGTTGCTTGTCTGGAAAGGTCTGGAAGATCAGGAACATGGACATGGGCTGGATCAGCCCGGCGGCGACACCCTGCATCGCTCGCGCCAGAATGAGCAGGCCAAGCGAACTGCTGACGGCGCCCAGAAGCGATCCCGCCACGAACATCGACATGGCAACGAAATAGGTCGCGCGCGGCCCGTAATTCGTCATCGCCCAGGCATTGGCGAGCATGGCGATCGTCGAGGAGGCGAGGAAGGCGGTGGACATCCATTGCGCCTGGTCCTGTCCAAGACCAAAGGCCCCGATGATGGCCGGAAGGGCAACATTGATGGTGGTCGCGGCGAGCAGCGTCCCCATCGATCCGGTCAGCATCGCAAAGAGAAGCAGCCACCTGTAGGCCGGGCCAAACTGGGCGAACCGATCGCGCACCGCCTTGTTGGCCGTTGGGGGGATGTCATCCGGCAGCGGCTTTGGCTGTCTCGCCCGTGACGTCTGGCTGTTTGCGCGGCTGGCCGTCATCGCATCGCCGTCAGCCCCGCGCGCTGTTGCCCGATGCCTTGCGGATACGCACCCGCACCATCGTCCCCGGACGCAGCTGGACGTTAGCCGGCTCGACATCGATCCGGACGGCTATGCGCTGCGTGATCTTGGTGAAAACGCCGCTCGCATTGGGGTTGGGCATCAGTGCGGCCTCGCCAATCGTCGCATCGTGAATGCTCGACACATGGCCTTTCAGTTCGACACCGGGATAGGCATCGGCCTTGATGATGACGTCGGCACCCGGGCGCACGTGCCGGATATTGGTTTCCTTGATGTTGGCCGAAACCCATACGGTGTCAGGGTCATGCAGCAGGGCCATGCGGAATCCATGCAGTGAATGTTCGCCCGCATCGAAGAAGACTTCATCGACAACTCCATCGATGGGGCTGCGGATCGTATGCTGGTCGACGACGACCTTCTGGGCGTCGAGGCGCGCCTCCGCCTTCTGGAGAGCCGCTTTCAGGACGGCCAGTTCGTAGTCGATAAGGCGGACTTCCTCACCGGATATACTCGCTGTGCGTTGTTCGGCGGCGGCTCTTTCCCGTTCAGCCTCGGCCCGGTGAACCGCTTGTTCCGCCGTGTCCAGGACATTGCGGGCCTGGTCGAGCGCGGCCTGTGAGACGCGGCCCTTGTCGAACAGGTCCTGCGTGCGGTCGAAGTCGCGCTGGGCGGTTTCATAGTCGGAGCGGGCCGCGACCAGGGCTGCAGCGGCCGACTGCGTACCAGCGGTTCGCGCGGCAACTTCGCTGCCGGCCTTGGACGAAGCCAGCAAGACACGCATTTCCTCTCTGGCGATCTCTGCGCGAAGCCGTTCGGCTTCTGCCTCAAGTTCGGCCAGCGCATAGACCGCTTCGCGATCATCGATCGTAAACAGGACATCGCCAGCCGACACGCGATCGCCCTCGCCGACGGCGACATTGGTGATGCGTCCGGAAACATCAGCCGAAACGGCAATCATGTCAGAGGCGATCCGTGCATCGGCGGTCGAGACGTAGGCCGCGCGGTCGATCAGGAACTGAACCGCGAAACCGATCAGGACGAGAGCAGCAAGCAGGCCGCCCGCCAGCCGGGCATGCTTGACCCGGAGCAGGGCGCCGGCCCTGCCGAAACGGCTTGGAGCTGTCGTTTCGGCCTCCATCGAGGCCTGTGGAATGTTCCCGTCCATTTTGTCAGGCCAGCGCATGGCGCGCGTAAGCCGTCCTCCCTTGGGATCTTTTCTTTGGTGTCACTCTGACAAAGTTAGAATGATTGTTCGAGCCCTGACGTAAAGGCAGGGGCCAGAGCGGCGGTTATCGGGTGCCGGTGGACGGGCTGCAGGCGGCGGATTCAGGCCCTGAGCGCTTCCTTGTCGCCTTGCCGTCCATAGCGGGCCCAAACTTCCTGGGCAGGCAGGGCGTGGCCGAAATAGTAGCCCTGCAAATTGCTGCAGCCCAATGCCTTCAGCACGGTGAACTGCGCCTCGTTCTCAACGCCTTCAGCCACAAGCCCGATATTCACCGCGCGCGCCCATTGGGTGACGGCGCTGACAAGCATTGTGACGCGGTCATTCGATTCCAGTTCGGCAATCAGCGAACGGTCGAGTTTTATCTTGCTGAAGGGCAGGGCGATCATCGAGCGCAGGTTCGAATAGCCCGTCCCGAAATCGTCGAGCGCGATGCGCACGCCTCTTGCCTTGATCGCTTCGAGCTTTTCACGGGCCGCTTCTAGATCCTCGATGAAGACAGCCTCGGTAATTTCCATGACGATGCGGTCATTGGGTATCGGGGACTCTTCGAGCAGGGCGTCGAGATCGCTGAGAAAGCTGGGCAGGAAGAGGTCGGATGGAGGAACATTGAAACTCAGATCCTTCAGCCAGCCTTCTTCGATCCAGGGCAGGGCCAGTTCGCTCGCTGTAAGGAACAGGTCAGCATCGAGCCGGCGGCGAAAGCCGAGCTTCGTGGCCAGGGGGATGAATGTTCCGGGGGAGATCATGCCGTCCGGGCGGCTCCAGCGCGCGAGGACCTCAAACGAGACCCGGTCTGGCCTTGAAGAATCGACAATCGGTTGGAACCAGGGCTCGATCTGCTTGTCTCGAATGGCCTGGCGCAACCGGACTTCCAGGTCGAGTTTCTCGACGATCTCATCCTGCATCGACGGGTCGAACAGACACACGCGGCTACTGCCTGTCTTGCGGCATTTCAGCAGGGCGAAGTCGGCGGCGCCGCGCAGGGACTCAACGGTTGCCTCTGCTATATTGGTGCCCGCGGCGCCGATGTTCACATCCATGATGACCCGGCGGCCAAGAATGTTCATGGACGCTTCGAGGATCGAACGCAGGAAGTCTGCGAAATTGGCGGCATCGCGGGTACTGAGCACGGTCGATATGGCAAATTCATTGCCGCCCAGCCGCGCTGCGAGACTATTGCTCGCAAAGGCCGCTTCCTGAAGGCGCCGGCCGACCTCCTTCAGCACAAGATCGCCGCCATGCTGGCCAACCAGGCTGTTGATCTTCTTGAACCCGCGCAGGTCGATCAGGAATAGCCAGTGATAATAGCCGTCATGCGGATTGGTTTTGAGGACCTCTTCCAGGTGGCTGACAAAGGTCGCGCGATTGATCAGGCGGGTGAGCAGGTCGAGACGCGAGAGTGTAAGGACCCGGTCGCGCTCGGATCGGAGGGTCTCCATCTGCTGGTCCAGCTCGTACTTTGTTTCTTCGAGCTGGCGGCTGGCCTCGAGAAGTTCGCGCGATTTATCCTCCAGCGCGCGCTCGGCACTGAGGCGGGCATTTCGTTCTTGCTCGATCTTTTTCAGGAGCAGGCGAGCGTCATCTGAATTGTCTTTGGAGATGTCAGCTTTCATGCACACTCCAGTGCAGACAGGACGGGTCGGGGTGCGCCATAGGGTGGGGACGTCATGCCGGGGCCGGAACAGGTTTCAAAGCTTGAGCAGGCTCGTGCCGACCGAAGCGCGTGCGAAACCGGCATGCTTTCGATTTCAAGCCATCGGAGCCCGATTATCTCGTGGTTGAGAAACTTATTGAAACCATTCCCATTCATCTTGCCCCCCCTCGGACAGTCTGCTTTCCCGTCAATATTCGGCCATCCGCTTTCAGACTGCTGAATCCGATCGATGAAAATTTGCTGCTTTTTGCATCAATGCGCCCTACGGTTGAGGGGGCACCTTGCAAAACTGTAATAAAATATACGAAAGAGCGTATTTCTGGCCTGCACCGTCCGTCCTCAGCGGGATGGCCGGTTTTTGCAGTCAGGCGGCCTACTGCGTCGCCGTAGCACATTGGATGGACTGCCCAGCCGGGCAACAAGCGTGCCGATGGAGACGACAACCCTGTCCGAGCCGACCTTGTTCCAGGCGCTTTTGCGTGGGCTGTCGCTACGCTGTCCGCGCTGCGGCGAGGGCCACCTCCTGTCAGGCTATCTGCGCCAGTATGATGCCTGTTCGCATTGCGGACTGGAAACCGGCGCCATCCGCGCTGACGACGGCCCGCCCTGGCTGACGCTGCTGGTTGTCGGGCACCTGCTCGCGCCATTCATGGTGATAACGCTGATGAACGATGCGCTGCCGAGCTGGCTGTCGACGCTGATCATGGCCGTTGTCGCGGCGGCGCTGTGCCTTGGCCTGCTGCCGCGGGCCAAGGGGCTGTTCATTGCTGCCATCTGGAAGCTCGGTGCGCAGTCTCCGACCGATCCTTCCGATCAGGCCTAGTCGTCGAACCCGACAAAGGTCGCAGCCTCGTCGACCGATTTGCGCTTCGAGACCACGGCATTTGCCGGGAAACTGTCATCCGGCCAGCCCATGGCGACGCAGGTCTGGATGACCTGGTCATCCGGTATCTTCGCATGTTCGCGCACGACGGGGCTCTGCATGATGCCCTGCGAGTTGATCACGCAGCCGAGGCCCCGGTTCCATGCGGTATTGACCAGGCAGTTGACCACCCCGCCACAGTCGAACGGTGCGATATCGCTGCCCTGGATCGACTTGTCATAGGTGATAACGATGGAGACGGGCGCATCGAACTGACGAAAGCCGCGCAACACCCAGTCCATGCGCGCCTCCTTGTCATGGCGCTCGATACCCATGACGGCGAAGAGCTGCTTGGCGATCTCGATCTGGCGTTCGCGATGGACGCCCTCATAGCCCGGTCCCATGCGGAATTCGCGCGAGTCCGGCACGCCGGCGAGGTTGCGCTCGACATTGCCTTCCCGGATGCGGTCGAGGACCTCGCCGGTCACGACGTAGAAGTTCCAGGGCTGCGTATTGAGCGACGTCGGCGCACGCATGGCGATTTCGAGGATTTCGCGGATGAGCGCCTTGGGCACCGGCTTGTCCAGATAGCCGCGGATGCTGCGGCGGCCCTTGATGACCTCGTCGAATTCCATGCGCTCTTCCTCCCGAGTCTGCGTCTGGCGATGAAACTAGGGCGATGCCGCTAGGGCAGCCAAGAGGCTTGCGCCAGTCAATCGAACCCGCCGCCTTCGGAATGGACCAGGACGAGGATGGCGCCCCAGCCGAATCCCGTCAGCGCCGTTATGCCGCCGGCCCAGAGCAGGAAATTCACCTCCAGTTCCAGGCCTAGCCAGACAAGCCCGGCGCCAGCTGCGATGAGGATGAACGGCGCGAAGGTCCAGAAAAGCCAGCGAAAGAACTTTGCCATGGGCGCCTCCAAAGAGCGACACCCAGCATGGCCCTTATTCTTTTGACGGCTTGCTAATGAAAAGCGCGAAAATTGACAGCCGCGTCGCCAGCGATGCTCTGGTATCCGGGTGATATTCCGGCCCCATGCGCCCACCCGCCGCACTTCAATGCGCAAAGGGACGTCCCCATCTGCCCGGCATGTTTGAAGATCCGATTCGCCGGGGGCTGAAGCTC
Source organism: Henriciella mobilis (assembly GCF_003576285.1). NCBI lineage: Bacteria > Pseudomonadati > Pseudomonadota > Alphaproteobacteria > Hyphomonadales > Hyphomonadaceae > Henriciella > Henriciella mobilis. The sequence goes on from NZ_QWFX01000013.1 coordinate 125,865, forward strand.
CGCTGCGCCCGCTGTGGCGAGGGCAAGCTGTTTCGCAGCTATCTCAAATTCAAGGATGAATGCGCGGTTTGCGGGCAGGATTTCAGCGTTGCCGACACCGCCGACGGGCCGGCCTTCTTTGTCGGCTTCCTGGTGATGATCCTGTTTGCACCCTTCTACTTCATCCTGCCGATGCTGCCCTTGCCCTTGCCTTTGATGATTGGGGCTTGGGTGGTGCTTCTGTCGATGATGATCGGCCTGGCGCTTTTCCTGCTGCCGCCTTTCAAGGCGGTCCTGTTCAATCTTCAGGTCCGCAACCGGGCCGAGGAAGCAAAATGGGAAAGCACCGGCAAGCATGGCACCCCGCCGAACAACTGGAAGCCATAGTCCGCCCACCGGTTGAGACTGAAGGGGATATCTACCAGCGCCGCTTGGGGCCCATCATGTCCTTGAAGGCTTCGAAGGTCCCGCGCGCGATCTGCGTGATTGTGGGCGAGCGGCCATGGGCGTGACGAACGAAGTGGACGCAGTTGGAACCGGTCAGGTGATAGTCATGACCGACGCGGCGATGGGCCCGCGATGCCGCGAGATAGTCGCCGCTGCTTTCGCCGGGGCCGTGATTGGTGATCTCGCGCCCGCGTGCGAACGCTGACAATGACTGGGTGACGACGCCGCCGTAACGCCCATTGTTGGACACGATACGGCCGTCCCAGGTGACCACGCCATAATGGCGCAGTACGCCGCCAAACCGCACTGAGACCACGTCGCCGGGCCGGTAATCGTATTTATCGTTCATCGATAAACGATAGGCTGGATTCCGGCGCGGGTCAAGCTCGTTCGCGGGATGTCGCGTTCGCCTCGGTTTTGTCTTCTGCGTCTTCACGTTCGCCATAGCCCTGGTCGAATGTGACCCGCGCCAGCGTCTGCAGCCGGGTGATCAGCTCTGACGAGCGTTCGCGCCGGTAGATCACCGCTTCAAGCGACAGGTCCCGGTCCCGGATTTCCTGGGCAAGGTCCGCCTCGAGCGCCGCGCGCGCCGCGCCGGTCAGCGTCTCGTCGGCGAGCTGGCGTTCTGCGGCTTCGATCGCGTCGGTCTGCTCGAGTACGGCCGTGATCGGTACTGTCTCTCGCAGGAAGTGGGCATGGACGTCGAAGCGCAGCTGCATGTCCCGGATTTCGAACAACCGCTCGCGATTGCGCTCATAGATCGCTGCTTCGCGCAGGGCCGTCTGAAAAAAGCGCTGCGTGACGCGTCCCCAGGGCTTGCCGATTTTCTGGGATGAGAGCGCAAGGTCGACCAGCGCGTCGATTGAAGTCAGCACCTCTCCGAAAAAGCGTGCCGCATCGCGTTCCTTGCGCTTGCGCCAGAGCCGTTCCTGGATGATTTCGGCGAGCAGGGCGCCGCCTGTCGCCAGCACCGCGCCGAGGATGACGGCCAGCAGCGTGTCCAGATTGCCCATGAAGTCGAAGGATGATGCGCGCATTCATGAGCCCTCCCAGCCAGCCCGGCGGTGAGGATTGCATAAAGTGGATCAGGCGCAAATCAGGCGGGATAGTATCGGAAGCGGCGCTCATGGTCGAAGCGGCCGATGAGGCGCTCCTCACGCGTGCCGAGCCCGATATTGTGGAGCACCAGCGGTTCGCCCCAGGCGGTCGTCTTGTCCGAAATGATGGCGATGTGCGGCAGGCTCGCATCGACGCGGCAGGTCAGGAGGTCGCCCGGCTGCCAGTTTTCCGCCGGCAGTTCTTCTGCATGGCGCGTCAGCCAGGTTTCGAGATTGGGCACGCGGCGATGGTCGATATTGCGGTCCGGTCGCGATAGGCCCCATGTCCGCGGATAGGCCGAGAAGTTCGCACGCATGTCCTCGTGGATGGCTTTCTGGAAGTCGAACTCGAATGCATCGCGATAGGCGCGCACGACGACGTCTATGCACACGCCCGTCTCACGCGCGACGTCGCCGCCCGGATAGGCGAGGCGGACATAGGCTGGATCATAGTCAATGGTGACGCCGACCTGCCGGCGGGCCGCCGAGATGAGCTGGGTCGCCTCCGGGAAGACCTGCCAGCCGGTATTGGTCGCTGCGAGCGGAAGCGCGGTCAGGCCTGCCATCATCTCTCTCCGGTTCATGGAGATGAGACTGAGTGGCACCTGGGGCGTGATTGTGGCGGCTCCGCGGCCTTTAGAAGCCTTTCAGCTCGGCGATCTCATCGACGCTGGCGCGTTCGGCGCGAAGCTGGTTGACCGGATGGTCGGGGTCCGGCCAGCCGACGGCCATGCCGCAATAGAGCATTTCGGTCTCGCCGAGTTGGAAGTGGTCGTGCAGCGTGTCGCGCAGGATCCCCCAGCACTCCTGGAAGCAACTGCCCCAGCCGCGCTCCTCAGCAAGCAGGGCGAGCGTCTGCATGTACATGCCCGTATGGGCCCACTGGCCATGGCCCATGCGCTTGTCGATGACGAAGAATACAGCGATGGGGGCGTCGAAGAAGCGGAAGTTGCGTGAGAACCACTGGATGCGCCCGGCCTTGTCCTCACGCGGGATGCCGAGTTTCTCATACATCATCTCGCCAACCCTGCGACGGCGTGATTCGTGCGGCTCCCAAAGGTCCGGCGGATAGATCGGGCGGTCTGTGGGCTCGCCGCGCGGATTTCCGGCGAGTTTCTTCTGCGCAAGATCGATAACGGCCTGCTTTTCATCGCCCGTCACGACAATCGTCCGCCAGGGCTGAAGATTACCGCCTGAGGGGGCGCGCTGTGCCGTCTCGAGCCAGTCGCGGACCTCGGCTTCGCTGATCGGCTTGTCCAGAAAGGCGCGCGTTGAGATGCGTTGATTGACGGCCTGTTTGACGTCCATTTTGCTCACTCCCTGACTGTTGGAGCGAATTAGGACAGCGACGCAAGGGAAGGGCAAGCCCTCTGCGGCGCCTGGCCAGGGCCGTCATGAGTAGTCAAGTCGCAGTGCGCGAAGCATGGCATGGTGATAAAGACCGGTTGCCATGCGCAAGCCCAAAATCCTGACGACGATCCGGGACTATTCGGCCCGGCTGTTCCTGTCCGACCTCATGGCCGGGATCACCGTCGCCATGGTGGCCATGCCGCTCAGCCTTGCCATCGCGATCGCCTCTGGCGCGGACCCGGCGGCGGGCCTTGTGACCGCCATCGTGGCGGGTTTCATGATCTCCCTTCTGGGTGGCTCGCGTGTGCAGATTGGCGGGCCCACCGGCGCCTTTATCGTGGTCGTCTTCGGGGTGATTGCCGATCATGGCTATGACGGCCTGGTGCTGGCGACCTTCATGGCAGGTTTCATCCTGCTGGTCGCGGGCTATTTCCGGGCCGGGCGGTTGATTGCCTTCATCCCCGAGGCGGTCGTCAACGGCTTCACAATCGGTATCGCCATCATCATCGCAACGAGCCAGATCAGCGACTTCTTCGGTCTGACGGCGGGTTCCGTTCCGGCCGATTTCGTCGAGAAACTGCCAGCGCTCTGGGACGCGCGTGAGACGGCCAACCTGCAGGCGCTGGCGATTGCGCTGGTGACGCTGGTGCTGATTATCGGCCTGCGCAAGGCGGCGCCGAAATATCCGGGCCTGATCGTTGCGGTCGGGATCGGGTCGGCGGCTGTCGCTCTTTTGAACCTGCCGGTGGATACGCTCTATTCGCGCTTCGGCGCGCTTCCGAACCATTTGCCCATGCCGCACCTGCCGGAGATCAGCTGGGCGCGGTTTGTCGAGCTTATTCCGTCGGCCATCACGATTGCCTTCCTGGCGGGGGTCGAGTCGTTGCTCTCGGCCATGGTCGCCGACCGGATGATCGGCGGCCAACACCGCCCGAATGCCGAACTGACGGCGCAGGGGGCGGCGAACATCGCATCTTCTCTCTTTGGAGGCCTGCCAGCCACGGGGGCGATTGCCCGCACGGCGACCAATGTCCGCGCTGGCGGCAAGACGCCCGTGGCGGGGCTGGTCCATGCGCTGGTGATCCTGCTGATCATGCTGGTTGCGGCGCCGCTGGCTGGCTATCTCGCCATGCCGGCGCTGGCCGCCCTGCTGGTGATGACCGCCTGGAATATGAGCGAGCCGCATAAATGGGGCGAGTATGCGCGCGCCCGCCCGAGTGACCGGGCCTTGCTGGTTCTGACGATGGTGCTGACGGTTCTTGTCGACCTGACCGTTGCCATCGGCGTCGGCGTTGCCATCGGCCTCGCTCTGCGCCTCGGCCGTCGCGATACCGAAACCGACTGGAAGACGCCGAAGCGCTGACTGGCCGATCTAGAGCGAGAAACTCGTGCCGCAGCCGCAGGCGGCCGTGGCGTTCGGATTGTTGATCTTGAAGGCGGCGCCGATCAGTTCGGTTGAGAAATCGATCTCCGAACCGCGCATGAATTCCAGGCTCATCTCGTCGATCAGCACGCGGGCGCCGTCGCGCTCGACCACGATATCGTCATCATTCTTCGTATCGTCGAGATCGAACTTGTAGGAAAACCCCGAGCAGCCGCCGCCTTCGACGGACACTCTAAGGAAGTCCTTGCCGGACTGCTTTGCCAGAATCGCATTAATGCGCTTGGCAGCCGAAGGAGAAAGGGTGACATCGCTCATGTCCACCAAGATAGGAAAGCCTGCGCTTCCAGAAAAGCCCGCCGTGTACACGACGCGCTGGCAGGAGAGCCGCGGGCGGTTTCACGAAGAGCATGAATCGGCGACACGCACGCCGTTCCAGCGCGACCGCGACCGGATCATTCACTCGTCCGGATTTCGCCGCCTGAAGCAGAAGACGCAGGTTTTCGTCGCCCATGAAGGCGATCATTACCGCACACGCCTGACCCATTCGCTGGAAGTCTCGCAGATCGCCCGCTCGGTCGCGCGGCGCCTGGGCGTGGACGAGGATCTCGCCGAAGCCATGGCGCTGGCGCACGATCTCGGCCATCCGCCTTTCGGGCATGCCGGGGAAGACCAGCTCGACGCCTGCATGGAAGCCTATGAGGGCTTCGATCACAATGCGCAGACGCTTCGGGTCGTGACCCGGCTGGAACAGCGCTATCCGACCTTTGACGGGCTGAACCTCACCTGGGAAATGCTCGAAGGCCTGGTCAAGCATAACGGCCCGCTGGTTACCGCCGATACGCCCATGCCCGCGCTTCCGGCGGCGTTCCGCGACTTCCCGCACCTCGAAAAGCTGGAGCTCGACCAGTTCGCCGGCCCGGAAGCCCAGATTGCCGCGCTCGCGGACGATATCGCCTACAACAATCATGACATTGATGACGGCATCGCGGCCGGGCTGTTCTCCATCGATGACATGCTGCACCTGCCGGTCGTTGGCGATGTCTTCCGGTCGGTGCGGCTGGAATACCCTGTGCTCGATCAGCAGCGCACGGTCTATGAGGCGGTGCGCCGGCTGATCGGCCTGTGGATCGACGATCTCGTGCAGGAAACCGAGCGCCGCGTGCAGCAATACCAGCCCGGCTCAGCCGCGGATGTGCGCGCCATGCCCGAGCCGCTGGTGGCGTTTTCCGAGGATTTCGACCTGCAGCAGCGCGCGCTGAGGGCGTTTCTCTATGAGCGCATGTACAAGCACTACAAGGTCAACCGCATGCGCAGCCAGGCCAAGCGCGTCCTGAAGGAGCTGTTCGACCTTTTCCTCGAGGAGCCGGACATCCTGCCGCCGCCGCTTCGCCAGGACGCCGAACAGGCGCCGCTGGACCGCCGGGCGCGGCTGGTCTGCGACTATATTGCCGGGATGACCGACAATTACGCGATCGACCTTCACCGCAAGGTGTTCAATCTCGAAAGCATGATCTGACGGCAGCGCGGTACTGAATCCCGCCGGATTCAACGATCGTTAACGAACCAGCCCCTAATTTTAACCAGTAAACACCTCCATCACGGGCAGATGACTTAATGACCTATCGTAACCATGACGCTGACTTCGGACCGTATGAGGAAGAATACCGCGGTTTCGAAATCCGGGATGACGAGACGGCGCGCGGTCCGCTCATCCTGACACTCGCCATTGGCGTTCTGATCGTGTTCGCCGCCGTGGTCTGGAATACTTACCGGCAGGGCGTTCGCCCGCAGGACGGGGCGCTGCCCATGGTTGTTGCAGAAGCACAGCCTTACAAGCGCGTGCCCGACGACCGGGGCGGGGTGCAGATCGATGACCTCGACCGGATGCTGTACGATGTGATCGACGGCTCCAGCCGTGAAACCGCGACAACCGCGCAGCAGGTCGCAAGCCGTACCGATGGCTATCTCAAGGGTGGCCCACCGCTCGACCTGCGGCCTTCCTCGGATGAAACCGAAAAGCCTGTTAGCAACGCGTCCAGCCAGCCACCCGTGCAGGAACCGGCTGCTGATACCAGGCCTGCGGATGTAAAGAGCGAGTCGCTGGCTCCGATCGCAACGCCGGAACCCGAGCGTACGGCGCGTGCGGAACCGCTGCCTCAGCCGCAAGTCCAGCCGTCGACGCCTGCATCGCGTTTTGCATTTGCCGCAGGCGGGGAGTATCTTGTCCAGATATCGGCGCTGCGCAGCGAAGCGGCTGCCACAGATGCCTGGCAGCGTGCGCGCCGGTCCCACCCCGACATCTTTTCAGGAGCAAGCATGTCCATCGAACGGGCCGATCTGGGAGCAAGGGGGGTCTTCTACCGCCTGCGCGCCGGTGCGTTCGGCTCACGTGAGGGCGCATCGGACTTCTGCGACGCCTACAAGTCCGCCGGGGGTGACTGTATCGTGGTGCGCGAGACGGCATGACGAACAAGGCCTGCATCCTCAGCGTGGCAGGGCCGAACCTGCTACGCGACGAGGCGGCCCTGTTCGCCGAGCACAAGCCTTGGGGCGTGATTCTCATGGGCCGCTCCTGCATCTCGAAAATGCAGGTCAGCCAGCTGGTCGAAGACATCTGGAATGCGGTTGGGCGTGAAATCCTGATCTTTATCGACCAGGAAGGCGGGCGTGTCGCCCGGCTGAAAGCGCCCGAATGGCCGCTGTTTCCAAAGGGGATCGTCTATGGCGATCTCTACGATGCCGATCCTGACAAAGGCCTTGAAGCCGTCTGGCTCGGCCACCGGTTGATCGCGCATGAGCTGGCCGCGATGGGCATCCATGCCGACTGTGCGCCCGTCTGCGACCTGCCTCAGCCCGGCGCCCATGACGTGATCGGCGACCGTGCCTTTGGCACCGATCCGGACAAGGTCGGGGCGCTAGCAAAGGCCGCGCTGAAAGGGCTGGAAGACGGCGGCGTTGCCGGTGTCATCAAGCATATACCGGGGCACGGCCGGTCCATGGCTGACAGCCACCTGGAGCTGCCCCGCGTCACGGCGGGCAGCAATGAACTGGCCTCCGACTTTGCGGCGTTCATCCATGTGAAGGACGCGCCAATGGCGATGACGGCCCACATTGCCTATGACCATTTCGATGCTGGCAAGGCCGCAACAGTTTCCCACAAGATGATTCAGGAAGTCATCCGGGGCCGAATCGGGTTTGATGGCCTTCTGATGACGGATGATCTCGGCATGAAGGCCCTGGGGGGCTCCCTGACAGATCGCGCCAGTGCTTCCATCGAAGCGGGCTGCGATGTGCTGCTGCATTGCTCGGGTTTCCTGAAGGAAGCCGATGCGATCCTCGCTGAGATGACGGAAGTCGCCGAAGCGGCGCCGGTTCTCGAAGGCAAGGCCCTTGAGCGTGCAAAGAATGCCGAGGCCGCCTCAATGCGCGCATCCGCCTTCGACGCCGAGGCCGGATGGGAGCAGTTCAAGGCGCTCATCCCCGATATCGGAGTGACGCACGCATGAGCCTCGAACTCGTCTCCAACGACCTCATCGAGCGCGAGGATATCGAAGCCGAAGACATGTTCGCCGTCGATATCGATGGCTATGAGGGCCCGCTGCACCTGTTGCTGGACCTTGCCCGCAAGCAGAAGGTGGACCTGCTCAAGGTCTCCATGCTGGAACTGGCGACGCAGTACCTCACCTTCATCGAGGATGCCCGCAAGAAACGGATCGATCTTGCCGCCGATTATCTGCTGATGGCGGCCTGGCTGACCTTCCTGAAGTCGCGCCTCCTGCTGCCAAAGCCCGAAAAGGCCGCCAATGACGAGATCGACGGCGAGGAGATGGCTGCCCGGCTCGCCTTCCGCCTCAAGCGCCTCGATGCCATGCGCGAGGCCGGTGACCAGCTGATGGAGCTGGCGCAGCTTGGCCAGGACGTGTTTGTCCGGGGCGCGCCGGAAAAGCCGCGCGTCATCAAGCAGACCGAATACGACACAACGCTCTGGCACCTGATGCAGGCCTTCGGGTCGATCCGCCAGCGCCGCGAGGAAGCCGCGCCGCACCGCGTCGAGCACCAGTTCGTCCTGCCGCTCGAACATGCGCGCGACTCGCTGAAAAGCCTGTCGAAACTCATCGATGACTGGGCGAGCCTCGACGACCTGCGCGCCCGGATGAAGGATATTGCCGGCGATGTGCCGCCGCGCTCCGTAACTGCCAGCGTATTTTCCGCCGCGCTCGAACTCGCCCGCGATGGCGATGTCGAACTGCGCCAGGACCAGCATTTTTCGCCGCTCTATCTGCGCGGCAACAGGGAAGACAGGGGAGGGCTGACCGCATGAACGCGATACCCCAGATGAAAGACCAGACTGTGGACGACGAACCGGATGATATCCGCAAGGCCGTACGCCAGCTCTCCTTTGCCTATCGCCGCTCCGCAGAAGCCCTGTCGGAATCGGGCGGTGCGGATGTTGACGAAAGCGCCGAGGCATTGCGCCGGGCCGAGGCGGTGCTGTTTGCCGCGGGCGAGCCGCTTTCGGCCGAGCAGGTCGCAGAAACGCTGCCGCAAGGCGCCGATGCGGCTCAGGTTTTGATGTCGCTCAAGGCGGCTTATGCCCATCGCGGCGTGAACCTCGTCGAGGTGGCTGGAAAGTGGCGGTTCCAGACCGCCGAGGACCTGTCCTACCTCTTCGTGGAGGAGCGCCATGAGCAGAAGAAGCTGTCGCAGGCTGCGCTGGAGACGCTCGCCATCATCGCCTATGGCCAGCCGGTCACGCGCGCCGAGATCGAGGCTGTGCGCGGTGTAGCGGTCTCCAAGGGCACGATCGACCAGCTGATGGAAGCGGGCTGGGTGCGCATCAAGGGCCGCCGCAAGACGCCGGGCCGGCCGGTCACCTACGGCACGACCGATGACTTCCTGGAGCATTTCGGGCTGGAAAGCCTCGAGCTGCTGCCCGGGCGGTCTGAGCTGGAAGCCGGCGGGCTGCTCTCGGATGTCGTCCCCGATGACTTTGATGCCAGCCAGGTCGAGCTTCCATTCCGTGATCTGGACGACTCTCCGGCAGGCGGAGACAGCGGTGAAGACGCCGCATTCGTGACAGATTTCATGGACTCCGAGGCCGAGGAAGACTAGGGCAAACTCAGACGCGCCCATTGAGCCGGGACCGGCTCAGCGCTATCTGTGCTAGTATAAACGCGGAGTACGGCCATGGCCCCCAGCTGGATGCAGCTTCTCATTGTCCTGATCGTCGCCCTGTTGCTGTTCGGCGGGCGCGGACGGATTTCCTCGATCATGGGTGACATGGCCAAGGGCATGCGGTCCTTCCGCAAGGGCCTGAATGACGATGATGACGAGGAGGAAAAGACCTCGTCTGCGTCTGGCAAGTCGCTCAAAGACGACAAGATGGTCAACGTCACCCCTGAAAAGGACAAGACGAAGTCGTCCAGCTGACGCCCGGGGAAGGCTGATCCATGCTTCCTCAATTTGGAATGACAGAATTCCTGCTGATTGCGGTCATCGCCCTGATCGTTGTCGGCCCCAAGGACTTGCCCATGATGATGCGCAAGCTCGGCCAGTTTGTGTCCAAGGGCCGCTCCATGGCGCGCGAATTCCAGTCGGCCTTCGATGATATTGCCCGTCAGGCCGAGCTTGATGAGCTGCGCAAGGAAATCGAGGATCTGCGCCGCGACAATCAGCTTACCCAGGCCGTCGATGACCTGAAGAAGACCGAGGCGGACATCAACCGCAAGGTCATGATGGAAAACCCGCTGCCGGATTCCGACGCCGACAGCCGGGGGCCGGGCGCCATGCCGGAGACGGAAGAGACCGAACAGGCCGCATCGCCGGACGAGGCCGAGGCGCCCGCCAGCCCCGCTGAAACCGAAAAAGCCGGGGATGCCGCGCCTGACGATACCGGCAAGAAAGCCTCCTCTACATGAGCCAGGACATGCGCGAGGACGAACGCCCCGACATCACTGATGATGACGAGATGGAAGCTTCGCGCGCGCCTCTGCTCGATCACCTGATCGAGCTTCGCTCGCGACTAATCTGGTCAATCGTCGCGCTGGCGCTGGGGACGATTGGCTGCTTTTTCATCGCACGCCCGCTCTACAACATCCTGCTCGGGCCCCTGGTCGCCGTCGCGGAACTCACCCGCCAGGATGCCAATTTCGAGCTGATTTATACCGCGCCGCTGGAAGTCTTCTTCGTGCAGCTCAAGCTCGCGCTCTTTGCCGGCGTCTTCGTCGCCTTTCCGATCATTGGCTGGCAGATGTACAGCTTCGTCGCGCCGGGGCTTTACCGCAAGGAAAAGGGGGCGGTGCTGCCCTTCCTGATTGCTGCGCCGGTCCTGTTCGTGATCGGGGCGGTGTTCGTCTATTTCGTGATGCTGCCGCTGATCTCCCGCTTTGCGCTGTCCTTCGAGCAGCTGGGCGGGGATGGCATCGCTGCCATCACGCCGCAGATCAAGGTGTCGGAATACCTCTCGCTGGTCATGGCGCTGATGCTCGCTTTCGGCCTGTCCTTCCAGCTGCCGGTTGTGCTCAGCCTAATGGGGCGCGCCGGCATTATCGGGTCGGACACGCTGCGGTCTGGGCGCAAGTATGCGGTCGTGGCCATTCTGGTCGCCGCCGCCTTCTTCACCCCGCCCGACCTCATCTCGCAGGTCATGCTCGCCGTGCCGGTCTACGGCCTCTACGAAATCTCGATCTGGTGCGTGCGCATGATGGAGAAGAAGGCCGAAGAGGAAGAGGCCGCGCGAGAGGCTGAGACCTGATCTCACATCTCACCGGTTCCGCTCGCGCGCCAATTCCTCTACAGGGGGCCGGTCTTCAAGTTTAGCAGTGAGTCTCGCACCATGTTCGACATCCGCGCGATCCGCGAAAATCCCGAGGCCTTCCGCGCCGCCTGGAACCGCCGCAAGCCGGGACTCGGCGATGCTGTGGACGATATCCTCGCCCATGATGGCGCCCTGCGGAAGGCTGTTACCGACAAGCAGGAAGCCGAGAGTGCGCGCAATGCCAACTCCAAGCTGATCGGCCAGGCCAAGGCCAAGGGCGACGAGGCCGAGTTCGAGCGCCTGCGCGCGGTCGTGGCCGAAGCGAAAGACACGATCGAGGCAGCCGGCGAGCAGGAAGCCGCCGCCCGCGAGGCGCTGGACGAGATCCTGCTCGGCCTGCCGAACCTGCCGCTGGACGATGTGCCGGTCGGCGAAGACGAGGACGGCAATGTCGAGCAGAAAGCGGTCGGCACGCCCACCGCGCTCAGCTTTGCGCCCAAGGACCATGCCGACCTTGGCGAGGCGCTCGGCATGATGGATTTCGAGACAGCGGCCAAGATGTCCGGCTCGCGCTTCGTGCTGCTGCGCGGGCAGCTGTCGCGGCTTGAGCGCGCGCTGGCGAACTTCATGCTGGATGTCCAGACCGGCGAGCATGGCTACACCGAAACCACGCCGCCCGTCCTGGTTCGAGATGAGGCGCTGGTCGGCACCGGACAGCTACCGAAATTCGGCGAGGACTCCTTCCAGACAACGGATGGTCTCTGGCTGATCGCGACGTCGGAGATCTCGCTCACAAACAGCGTCCGCGAATCCATCCTCGACGCTGACGTCCTGCCCAAACGCATGACCGCGCACACGCCATGCTTCCGCTCCGAAGCAGGCAGTGCGGGGCGAGACACGAAGGGTATGATCCGACTGCACCAGTTCAACAAGGTCGAGCTTGTCTCCATCGTCCGTGACGAGGAAGAGGGCCTTGAGGAGCTGGAGCGGATGACGCGCTGCGCCGAGACCATCCTCGAGCGCCTTGAGCTGCCTTACCGCCGCATGCTGCTATGCACGGGCGACATGGGCGCGGGCGCGCGGAAAACCTATGACCTCGAAGTCTGGCTGCCGAGCCAGGACACCTATCGCGAGATCAGCTCCTGCTCCTATTGCGGGGACTTCCAGGCCCGGCGCATGGATGCCCGCTGGCGTCCCAAGCCGACCGAGGACAACCCGAAACCGAAGCCCGAATTCGTTCACACGCTGAACGGCTCCGGCCTCGCGGTCGGGCGCGCGCTGGTCGCCGTTCTGGAGAACTATCAGCGCGAGGACGGCACCATCGCCGTGCCGGACGCCCTGAAGCCGTATATGGGCGGGCTGGAAGTGATCGGGGCGTAGTGGTTCGACAAATATTGCTTCAGAGTTCCGTATGTGACGGATTTGTCACGTCACAAAAACGTAGAAAATGTGTCGCCGTTCTGATGCCAAACTGTCACATCGCGCTCACATAGCGGTCCTAATGGTATAACTGGAAATCGAGATGACCTTCATCGTTTTTGGTGAAAGGAGCATCTGATGACCACCACTCAAAAAGTCGATCAGCCAGGCAAAGGACCAGGACCACTTGCAAAGTGGGCTGCCTTGATCATTGGGGTTGCTGCATCTGTTTGGCGGGCAATGAAGCAATAGGTGCAAACAAATTCATACACTTGTTGTGACGAGAAGTTGGCTAGTTTATCGCCAATGGATTGGAATAACTTGTGCACTGAAACTGACGAATGAAAATCCTCCTCACCAATGATGACGGTATCCACGCGCCGGGGCTTTCCATTCTCGAAAGCATTGCGCGCGAGCTGTCCGACGATATCTGGATCGCCGCCCCCGAGGTCGAGCAGTCCGGCCAGTCGCGCTCCATCACGCTGACCCAGCCAGTGCGCACGCGGAAGGTGCGCGAACAGTGCTGGGCGGTCATGGGCACGCCGACCGATTGCGTCCTGCTGGCCGTTCTCGACCTGATGGACGAAAAGCCGGACCTCATTCTCTCCGGCGTCAATCGCGGGCAGAACATCGCCGAGGATACGAGCCTTTCCGGGACGATTGCGGGCGCCATGTTCGGCATGCATCTCGGTATTCCCTCCGTCGCGCTAAGCCAGGCCCAGAGCTTCCGCGAGCGCGGCTCGCTGCCCTGGGAAACCTCGAAGCAATGGGGCGCGAAGGTGCTGAAGCCGCTGATCGATAAAGGCTGGCCCGATGATGTGGTGATGAACATCAACTTCCCCGACCGCGAGCCCGACGATGTCGCCGGCATCGAGATCACCCGCCAGGGCTTCCGCGATGAGCAGATCATCCACACTGAGCGGCGCGAGGATCTGCGCGGCAACGATTATTACTGGATCGGCTTCAAGGGGCGTCTGTCGAAGCCCGACGAAGGCACCGACCTGCGGGCCATTTATGAAGGCCGCATCTCTGTCACGCCGCTGCATGTCGACCTGACGCACAATCGCTATCTCGAGGAGCTGAAAGCCTCATGGCGGACCTGATCGCCGATCCGTTTCGCGCAGCCCGCCTCGTGCTGCTGCTGCGCCGCCAGGGCATTCGCGACGACGCTGTCCTGTCGGCGATGGAAACGATCGACCGGTCCGTCTTTGTCGAGCCGGCGCTGGCCGAGCTTGCCTATGAAGATACCGCCCTGCCGATTCCGTGCGGCCAGATGATCCCGAAACCGGTGGTCGTGGCGCAGCTGCTCGGAGCGCTGCAGGCAACGCCGGGCAAGGAAGACCGCATCCTCCTCATTGGGGCGGGCAGCGGTTACATGCTCTCCCTGCTGGCACAGATCGGACGCCATGTCTGGGCGCTCGACCGCTACCAGAAGCTGGTCACCGACGCGCGCGCCCGGATGCTTGAGCTGAAAGTCGACAATGTCACGCTGAAGCATGCCGACGGTCTCAATGGCTGGCCGGAGCACAAGCCTTATGATCGCATCTTGCTGACCGGCGCGGTCAGCGGCATTCCCGATGCGCTCCTGTCACAGCTTTCGCGCAGCGGCGCGCTGGTCACGCCGTTCAACCAGACGGGCAAGGACCAGGTGATCCGGCGGGTGACCGCGACCGGCGAGGAAACCGATTTCCCGATTCTCGAGCCGCTCCCGCTCCTGAGAGCCGGGAAATCAGCCGCGCTTTAGGCGTTCGGCTCGCCTGGTTTATTCAATGTCTGCGCCGGCGCATTCGCCTTCGGCCGCAACGCTTGCGCCAGAAGCAGCCGCTTCGCAGGCATTGCCATAGGTCTGGCCGTCACAGCCACAGACCGGCATGTATTCCTGCGTGCAGACCTCCGGAATGGGCTGGCACGTGCCGCTTCCATCCATGATTTCAAGGCACTGGCCGTCGGGCTGCTGGCAGTAAAGGCCGGCCGGGCAGGAAATGCCGGCAACGCCGCCACACATGGCGCCTTCAGCATCGGGGGCCGGGGCAGGGGCCGCAGGCGTTGCGTCGGCTGGCGTGGTGTCCTCGATGGGCGCCGGATCGGCAGCATCGGCCGGTTCGGCCGGCGTCTCGCCCGGCTGGCAGGCAGCGGCCAGAAGAGCCGCGAATGATACGATCAGCAAGCGCATGGTCAGACCCCCGTCTGTGATTCCAGACCGCAATACGCGCATGGCCGGGCCGGAAAGGCAATACGCTGCCTCGCCCGCCCGGCCATGTTGTTACAGGATTGACCGGTCTTTAGCCCTTCTTGCCCGCCGCCAGCAGGGCGAAGATGTTCTGGCCGTGCTCACCGCCCGCATTGAAATGGGTCTGCACGGAGGTGTCGGTGATCTTGTCCCAGGCCGCTTCGACGGCCTCGGCCGTCAGCGCGTCGCCCTGGCCGACATAGGCGCCCCTGGTTTCGACGATTTCGGCCATGGAGAAGGCACCGGCGCCGGCCGACAGGATCATGCCCGTCGGGGCATCCTGCTTGACGAGGTTCATCACGCCCGGCGTGACATATTCCGGCTTCAGCTGGGCCAGCACCTCTTCCGGCATCAGGCCTTCGGTCATGCGGGTCGCAGCCACCGGGCAGACAGCGTTGATCTTGATGTTGTTCTTGGCGCCTTCGATCTTCAGCGTGTTCATCATGCCAACGAGGCCTAGCTTGGCCGCGCCATAGTTTGCCTGGCCAAAGTTGCCATACAGACCGGTCGAGGAGGTCGTCACGACGATGCGGCCGAAATTCTGCTCCTTCATGATGTCCCAGGCGGCCTTGATCGGCTTGAACGAGCCCATCAGGTGAACGTCAACGACGAGCTGGATGTCTTCCATCGTCATCTTGGAGAAGGACTTGTCGCGCAGGATGCCGGCATTGGCGATCAGGATGTCGATGCGCCCCCACTTGTCCATGGCGTCGGCGATCATCTTCTTGACGCCGGCATCATCGGTCACCGACGAGCCATTCGCGATGGCCTCGCCGCCGAGCGCCTCGATTTCCTTGACGACATTGTTGGCTGCTTCCGAGCTGCCGCCCGAGCCGTCCATGGAGGCGCCGAGATCGTTGACCACGACCTTGGCCCCGCGGCGGGCCAGCTCCAGCGCGTGACAGCGGCCAAGGCCGCCACCGGCGCCCGTGACAATCGCGACCTGGCCATCAAAACGGATGTTCGACATGAAAAGACTCCTCAGAACAGTATGAAATTCGAATGGCGAGCCTTGCAGCACCCGCTCACGTAAACGTCAAGCATTGGCGCAGGGTTAGCGCTTGCGGGCGCGGTTGCTGCGTGATGAAACACGCCCACCAGAAAACAGGAGGAACGACATGCTGGCTTATGTGACGCTCGGATCGAACAATATCGAGAAGGCACTGGCTTTCTATGATGCGCTGATGCCGGAGCTTGGCGCCCAGCGCTTCTTCGACAACGACCGGCTCTATTTCTACGGCACGGGCCCGGGCCAGCCGATGCTGGCGATTGGCGGCACCTATGACGGCGAGCCGGCCACGGTCGGCAATGGCGTGATGCCGGCCCTGGCGTGCAAGGACAACGAAACCGTCGACCGCGCCTACAAGAAGGCCATCGAACTCGGCGCCAAGGATGAAGGCGAGCCGGGCAATCGCATGCCGACCTTCTACGGCGCCTATTTCCGCGATCCGGACGGCAACAAGATCTGCGTCTGCAAGCTGGGCTAGGCCTGCGCTTCAGACCAGGAAACAAAAAAAGACCGCTGGCTTTCTGCCGGCGGTCTTTTCTTATCATCAGACGGGTAGCGCTTACGCGGCTTCGACCTCGCTGAGGTCGCCTTGCCGCAGCAGGCGCAGCATGCCGTCGTCGATATAGCGCATCAGCGGACGGCCGTCGGTTTCTGGCTGGCGGTTGACCCAGTCGGCATGTTTCTGGCGCAGGTCGCGCAGCTTCTCCATGCGCTCATCAAGGGCGCCCGAAGCGTTCAGGACCGCGTCGACCTGGTCTGTCGTGACCGGGCGCGGCTCCATATTGACCGTCTGTTCGCGCAGGGGGACGAAAGTCTTGCGTTTCATATCTCACTCCTTTCAGTCATTGCTCACAGTGTGATCAACGCGCGGGCCCCGGACGTGTTCCAGCATCAATCCTGAAGAAGAGGGGTAGAGCGCGACCCGCTCGCAGGCTAAGGCTGAATCATCCGGGTCAGGAGGAGATCGGTATGGAATGGGGCTGGGACAATGCGCGCGCGCTGATTGGCATCGCGCTGATTTTCGGAATCGGCTGGATCCTGTCAGAACGGCGCAAGGCATTTCCCTGGCGGATCGTGCTCGGCGCCGTGGCCATCCAGTTCGCCTTCGCGCTCGTCCTGTTCGGCCTGCCGCCCGTGCGCAACATCTTGTTCAAGGCCAATGTGATCGTAGATGGCTTGCAGGAAGCGACCCGCAACGGCACCAGCTTCGTGTTCGGCTATGTCGGTGACAATGTCGCGGCCAGCAACATCATGGCGGGCGATGCACCGCCGCTCTTTTTCTTCCAGATCCTCCCCGTCGTGATCGTTGTCGCGGCCCTGTCAGCAATCCTCTGGCACTGGCATATCCTGCGCTGGATCACCAAGGGGTTCGCCTTCGTCTTCCGCAAGGCCATGGGCCTTGGCGGGGCCACATCGCTCGCTGTGTCAGCCAACGTCTTCATGGGCATGACCGAGGCGCCGGTCCTCGTCAAACCGTACATCAAGGGCATGACGCGTTCGGAAATCTTCATCCTGATGACAGCCGGTTTCGCGACCATCGCCGGCTCCGTGCTCGTCATCTATACGACCTTCCTCGACGGGGTGATGTCCAACCCGCTGGCCCAGCTTCTCACGGCCTCGATCATTGCGGCGCCGGCTGCCGTGGCCATGGCCCTGACCATGGTGCCGGAAACGGCTGAGGAAACCGAACGCGCCCACGAGCCGGATTTCGAATACAACTCGACCATGGACGCCTTCGCGACCGGCGCGGCCGATGGCCTGCAGATCGTGCTCAACATCGCAACCATGCTGATTGCGGCGCTGGCACTGCTCTGGCTGGTCAATGCCGGGCTTGGCGTTTTCCCGGATGTGGCGGGAGAGCCGCTCTCGATCCAGCGCATCCTCGGCTGGATCTTCGCCCCGCTGATGTACATGATCGGCGTGCCCTGGCAGGAAGCTTCGCTGTCCGGCTCCCTGATGGGCATCAAGACGGTGCTGACCGAATTCGTCGCCTTCATCGAACTTGGCAATATCCCGGAAGACGGCATGGATCCGCGCACGCGGATCATCACGGCCCACGCCATTTGCGGCTTTGCCAATTTCGGCTCCATCGGCATCCTGATCGGCGGGCTCAACATCATTTCGCCTGAGAGGCGAGCCACCTTCCTCGAACTCGCCTGGAAGACGCTGATCGCCGGGACGCTGGCGACCTGCCTGTCGGGCGCGGTTGTCGGCGCGCTGCCGGTGCAACTGTTTACCGGTGGGGCAGGCTAACGCAGCGGTGGGGCTCGTCAGGGTGGGGTGAGCGACCTAGTACTCTTGGTGACAGTGTCCCCAATGAATGAGTTCTCCCCATGCCGCTCCGCCACCTGCTCGCGACATCTGCCAGCTTTGCCATTGTATCCGCCTTTGCGGCCCATGCGCAGCAGGTTCAGACCGGTGAGCGCCTACAACCGGTAATGGTCTATGGCGACCGTTCACCTGAGCAGCCCGGCAGCGTGGCAACCCTCGATACCGAAACCATCGCCACCATCGATGCCGACCACCCGGCTGAAATCCTGAATCAGCTGCCCGGCGTGAACATCCAGATGAACTCCGGCCAGGAGCACCTCATCGCGCTGCGCTCGCCCGTGCTGACCGGCGGGGCGGGGCAGGGGAGTTTCCTCATCCTGCAAAATGGTGTGCCGACCCGCTCGCCTGCCTTCGGTAATGTGAACTCGCTGTTCGAGATCCACCACGAAACGGCAGAGGCCATCGAGATCGTGCGCGGGCCGGGCTCGGCCAAGTATGGTTCGAACGCGGTGCACGGGCTGATTAACATCATCCAGGGTGAGCCGACCTTCGGCGATTCCCTCGATACGCGAACTTCGGGCTCAACGCTGGGCCGCTACAAGGCAGACCTCACGGGCAATCTGTCCTCCGGGCTGCGCGCCTCATTGTCCCTGCAGGACGATACCGGCTGGCGGGACAATACTGGTGTCGAGCAGCAGAAGCTGTCGGTAGCCTATGCCTTCGACGCCGCGGGCTGGGACGGCCTGGCCTGGGTCAGCGCGTCGAACCTCAATCAGGAGACCGCCGGTTTCATCGAGGGCTACAAGGCTTATCGCGATGATGACATTGCCAGCTCCAATCCGAACCCCGAAGCCTATCGCGATGCGCAGTGGGCAATGGGCGCTGTTCGCCTGTCACGCGAAATCGGTCCGGGCGAGCTGACGCTGACGCCCTTCTATCGCTGGCAGGAGATGGCGTTTGCCCAGCACTTCCTGCCGAATGGCGGTGTGGAGGAGAACGGTCACGACGCGTTTGGCCTGCAATCGAAATACGAGGTCGAGGCCTCTGACGCGCTCACCCTCCGCATTGGCGCCGATGCCGACATCGCTTCCGGCTGGCTCAAGGAAACCCAGCTTGAGCCGTTCGGCTTCTTTCCCGGCGATACGCGTTTTCCGGTGGGTGTCCACTATGACTATGAGGTCGACACCACCGTGCTGGCGCTCTGGAGCGAGCTGGAATGGGCGGTCTCGGACACGGTGACCGTGCTTGCAGGCCTGCGCGGTGAAACGCATGATTATGACTACTCGACCGCCGCCCCGCCGGGGCCGAACGGTCGCTTCCTCGTGCCCGATGACCGTGAGGACAGTTTCGACCTGCTGACACCGAAGCTTGGCGCAATCTGGACGCCCGAGGGCAGCGCGGTCAGCTACTACGCGAACTATGCCCGCGGCGAACGCGCCCCGCAGGCCTCAGACCTTTACCGCCTGCAGTCGCAGCAAGGCATTGCCGAGGCCGACGTAGAGACCATGGACAGTTTCGAGATCGGCGCGCGCGGGACGGCCTTGGGTGACCGGCTTGCATTTGATGTCGCCGCCTATCATGCCGAGAAGGAGAATTTCTTCTTCCGCGACTCCGATGGCCTGAACGTCACCGACGGCTCGACCCGCCATCAGGGCATCGAGGCGCAGGCGAGCTGGGACGTGCTGGGCGACGGGGTCTTCACCGTGTCGGGCACAGCGACCTATGGCGACCACACCTACACGTTTGACCGCATCGTCGCCTCCGGTTCGGAAGTCATCCGTTCTGGCAATGAAGTCGATACCGCGCCGGACTGGCTGGGCGACCTGCGCCTGACCTGGCGGCCGACTGAAGCCTTCGAGGCGAGCCTGTCGGCAGAATATATCGGTGAGTATTTTACCGATCCCGGCAACACGCGGACCTATCCCGGCCACACGGTCACATCGGCGCGAGCCTCATATGCGTTCACCGACGATCTCGAAGCCTTCGTCATCGTGCGTAACCTGTTCGACCTCAACTATGCCGACCGGGCCGACTTTGCCTTCGGCGGCAACCGCTATTTCCCGGGCGAGCCGCTGAATGCGACCTTCGGTGTGCGCAAGCGGTTCGACTGAGCTGGGCCTCCCCAACGTCAGTCTTCGCTCATATTGCTGAATGCGTTAAACCTCCCGCCAAACAGGAGGATCCCATGAAGCTCTATCACAGCCCGCAGGCGCCGAACCCCGAGCGCGTCACGAAATTCCTGAAGGCGAAGGGCAAGCTTGATGCGGTCGAGATCGAGGAGATCTCGATCATGAAGCAGGAGCACAAATCCGAGGCCTACCGCGAAGTCTCGCCCTTCTCGCAGGTCCCGGCGCTTGTCCTCGACGACGGCACGAAGATCACAGAGAGCCGCGCGATCTGTACCTATTTCGAGGGCGTCTTTCCCGAGCCGAACCTGATGGGGACCGACCCGAAGGAGAAGGCGCTCATCGAGATGTGGGACCGGCGCATCGAGCTGATGCTGTTCATCCAGTTCGCGACCTGGTTCCGCAATGCCCATCCGATGATGGCGCCGCTCGAAAATCCGCAGGTTCCCGAGGCTGCCGCCAAGGCCGAGAAAAGTGCCCGCGCCATGGCCAAGCGCGTTAATGCGCATCTCGCCGAAAACGATTTCCTCGCCTGCGGCCGCTTCTCGATTGCCGACATTACGCTCTACTGTTTCACCGGCTTTGCTGGCGTCATGAAATGGAAGCCGCATGAAGAGTTCGAGAATATCGGCAAATGGATGCCGCGCGTGGTGGAGAAGATCGGTTAGAGGCGCGAACGGGCAGAGAAGGTCACGAGCAAGATTGTCAGACCAAGGCCGGTGAGCGTCAGGCCGAACAGCGCGTTGCTGAGAACCGACGTCCAGAAGATGCCCGGTTCCTCTGTCCTTTTAATGAGGCCAACCCGTTCTTCCGTCATGCCGCTCGCGAGCGAGAGACCGACTTTCTCGTAGAGCAGGTATCCGCCGAAGGCGGCCAGCAACAGCCCGCCCATTGCGCCGGCGAGTCTTGTCCATATTTTCCGAGGTCTCATCGCCGCGCTCCGGTGCAGGGTGTTCTGAGTTTACAGGCGCGGCGGATGGGCAAACCGGGTCAGATCGTCCGCACTAACCTGTATCCACAATCGAGCGTTTCGCGCTCCATCAAGTGCCCATACTTCCGCTCCCAGGTGCCATCCTTCAGGTCGCGCTCCAGCCGTGCAAGCGGCTCCGATATGTCACCGATCTTCCAGAAAGATGAGCTGCCCCGGCGGATACGTTCGTCGAGATAAGCGGCGGGCCGCTTCCAGTAGGCGGCGAGGAAGCCGTCGGTGCAGTCCTGCGGAATGGGAATGGGCGAAATCTCGACGGGGCCGAGCCATTCGGCATATTTTTCAATCGGCGGCATGATGGCTTCATCCAGCCGGATCAGGCCGGGCAGATAGTCGGTCAGCCAGAAGGCCGGGGCCGCTACGTCAAAGGTCATGAAGACAATTGGCCCGCGCGTGACGCGCCGCATCTCCGCGCAGCCCTTGGCCGGGTCGGACCAGTGATGGATGGTGAGGCTCGCCATGGCGGCATCGAAAGACTTGTCCGGGAAGGGCAGGGCCTCGGCGACCGCCTGAACGACCTTGGCCGTACCCGGCTTGCGCTGCGCGCTCATTTCCGCTGACGGCTCGACCGCTATGACCTCGCGGTCCTCGGGCTCATACGACCCGGTGCCCGCCCCCACATTCAGGACGCTTCTCGCATCGCCCAGTTCGGCATGGATCTGACGCGCAATCCGCGCATCCGGCTTGCGAAGCTCAGCGTATTTCAGACCGATTGTGTCATAGAGCGCGCTCATCAGCTGGCTGATAGCACCGTATCGCCAGTCAGTCGCGTCGATTGTCCGGCCAGATCAGACCGGCGCCCGCTACGCTGGGCGAGGGATAGCCGGCGTCATGCGCAAAGGGCAGGTCACCACCGGACCGGAGCGCGTCCAGGATCACGGAAAAATCCGTCTGAAAGCTGAAGCCGAGATCACGCTGAAAGGCGGACGCATCGTAAACACGCCCGATACTTGCCGGAAGGGCCCAGCCGCGCTTCGCATACAGCTCTGGCGCGTCCGGGAAATAGCGGGCAATGACGCTGGCAGCGTCTGTCATGAGGGTGGCGCAATCTTCTTGCTGGAAGGGAGTCGGCGCAGAGACGAGATAGACGCCAAAGCCGAGCGCTGGCGCCTTGTCCAGCGCTGCAATATGGGCGCGGGCCGCATCTTCAACCGTCATTCGCCGGTTCAGGAACTCGTTGGCCTTGAGGTTTTCGGGCGGCGGGTCGGTTAGCGTGTCATCGTCTTCGGGAAAGAAGCGCGAAGTCCGCAGGACGAGACAGGAAAGGCCTGTCTGCTGGTGCACCTCGCGGCAGAGATTTTCAGCAGCGAGCTTGGAGACGCCGTAGATGTTGCGTGGCGCGAGTGGTGCATGCTCCTCGTCCAGCCAGGTGGCTTCGTCGCTGTCTTCAGCCCGGATTGCTTTCGAGATCATCAGCGATGTCGTCGAGGTGAAGACAAACCGGTTGTGACCGGCGGCAACCGCCGCTTCGAGAAGGTTCAGCGTGCCGGTCACATTGACGTCGATGAAGGCTTGCCTTGGGAACCGGGCTATGTCCGGCTTGTGCAGCGCACCCGCGTGGATAATTGCCTCGATCCCATGGTGCGCAACCACACGGCCGACAAAGGCCCGGTCGGCAATTGTGCCGATCTCCCGTGTGAAAGGCCCGGGGGCCACATCGACGCCGGTGACCTCATGACCCAGAGATTCAAGCATGGGTGCGAGATGGCGCCCGAGCCAACCAGCCGAGCCTGTCAGAAGAACATGCATCAGACCTGTCTATTCCGCCGCAACGGCCTCGCGCTGCGCTGCCAGCCAGGCGTCGATATCCACCAGCGCCCGTTTCGCCTGAACGCCCTTCTTCGCGCGGCCCTTGGCCTTGCCGCGCAGGCGCCGGCCCTCTTCATCCTTGTTGGGGATGGTGCCGGGCTCGGGATCCGGGAAAAGGCCGAAATTGATGTTCATCGGCTGGAAGCTCTGCTTGCCTTCGAGGTGACCGCCCGTGATGTGGCCGATCAGGGCACCGAGCGCTGTGGTCGGCGGTGGCGGTGTGAGGTCCCGGCCCAGCCGCTCAGCCGCTGCAAAGCGCCCGGCGAGCAGGCCCATGGCCGCGCTCTCGACATAGCCCTCAACCCCCGTCACCTGGCCGGCAAAACGCAGCCGCGGCATGGATTTCATCCGCAGCTGACTGTCGAGCAGCTTCGGCGAGTTGAGGAAGGTGTTGCGGTGAATGCCGCCGAGCCGGGCGAACTGGGCATTCTCCAGCCCCGGTATCATCCGGAAGATGTCGGCCTGCGCGCCGTATTTCAGCTTGGTCTGGAAGCCGACCATGTTCCACAGCGTGCCGAGTGCATTGTCCTGCCTCAGCTGTACGACCGCATGCGGCTTCACATCCGGCTGATGAGGATTGGTCAGGCCCACCGGCTTCATCGGCCCGAAACGCAGCGTCTCGCGCCCGCGCTCGGCCATGACCTCGATGGGCAGGCAGCCCTCGAAATAGGGCGTGTCCTTTTCCCAGTCCTTGAACTCGGTCTTTTCGCCGGCAATCAGCGCATCGATGAAGGCGTTGTACTGGGCCTCGCTCATGCCGCAATTGATGTAGGCCGCTGTGTCGCCGCCGGGGCCTGGCTTGTCATAGCGGCTCTGTTTCCACGCCTTGTCCATGTCAATGCTGTCGAAATAGACGATCGGCGCGATGGCATCGAAGAAGGCGAGGTCCTCTTCGCCGGTATGGGCGCGGATGGCGTCTGCCAGCTTCATCGAGGTGAGCGGCCCGGTCGCGATGATGACGCTGTCCCAGTCTTCCGGCGGGATACCCTCGATTTCCTCGCGCACAATGGTGACGTTCGGATGGGCTTCCAGCGTCGCGGTGACGTCCTCGGAAAAGCCTTCGCGGTCGACCGCCAGCGCGCTGCCGGCGGGCACCTGGTGCTTGCCGCCCTTCGTGATGATCAACCCGTTGGCCCGCCGCATCTCCTCATGCAGGACGCCCACGGCATTCGATGTGTGGTCGTCGGAGCGGAAGGAGTTCGAGCAGACCAGCTCGGCCAGCTTGTCGGTCTGGTGGGCCTCGGTGCCGCGCACGCCGCGCATTTCATGAATAATGACGGGCACGCCCATTTCAGCGGCCTGCCAAGCCGCTTCGGACCCGGCCATGCCGCCGCCAATGATGTGGATCGGTTTGATGCTCATGACCCGCGATGTGCGCTCTCAGGCGCTCGCGGTCAAGGAAGCCCGGCACCCGGCGCTGGACGCGCGCAGTGCTCGACCTAGCTCCGCTTCCGGTCAGCATGGTCGGCCAGGGAGTGTCTCAACGTGCAACTGACAGAAGGTCCAGTCCGTCAAAGTTTCTCGAATGTCTGGATTCCGATGATCAGTGGCGTGCTCGCTGTAAAGGCGATCGGCGTTTCGGATGCGTATTTTGTCGGGCAGCTTGGTGAGGCCAGGCTTGCAGCGATTTCCTACACGTTTCCGGTCGTCATGACGCTGATCAGCCTTGCGATCGGGCTAAGTGCGGGGGCCTCATCGGTTCTTTCACGCGCGATTGGCGCAGACGCTTCGGCAGAAAAACAAGCAGAAATCGTGACGGGTGCGGCCGGCATGGCGGTTCTTGTCTCCATCGCGATGTCTGTTCTCGGCTTCCTTTTCATCGGACCGGTCCTTTCGCTGATGGGCGCTGAAGGCGATATCCTCAAGGATGCGACCTGGTTCATGCAGATCTGGTTTTGCGGCGTGATCTTTCTTGTCCTGCCAGTGGCAACGAACGGAATGCTCCGGGCGACCGGAGACGGTGTCAGCCCGGCAATCCTGATGAGCGGGACCGCCATATTGAACATCGCGATCAATCCGGTGTTTATCTTCGGACTGGGCCCCATCCCGGAACTCGGCATGCAGGGGGCTGCCGTCGCAACCATTACGGCGCGCGCCGTAGCCACTGTCGGGGCCTTCTACCTGCTGTGGCGAAAGAACCTGCTTGCACTGAGCACCGCATCGCTCGTCCGCGGGCTTCGCAGGTGGCAGGAAGTCGCGCGAATTGGCCTGCCTGCATCGCTGTCCACGTCCGTCAATCCGATTGCGCTGAGCATCGCCACGGCGGCGGTTTCCACGCTCGGTTCAGCGGAGGTTGCCGCATTTGGCCTTGTGACCAAAATCCAGTCCTTTGCCGTCGTTCCCCTGCTTGCCCTGTCAGCGGCGTCAGCGCCGTTCGTCGGGCAGAATAGCGGGGCCGGGAATACGGGCCGCTCGCGTGACAGTTTGTGGTTCTGCGCGCGGGTCTCCCTTGTCTGGGCTCTTGTTCTGGCAGTGGCTTTCTATTTCGGGGGCCGGTGGCTCGTATCCTTCTTCACCGAGTCCGCCCGGACGCAGGAAATCGCTGCCCTGTACCTCGCCATCGTCCCTGCGTCTTACGCTGGATATGGCCTGATCGTATCGCTGACCGCTGCCATGAACGGTCTCGGCCGGTCCGTTTCGGGCCTGATGATCGGTGCCGGCCGGGCGATCGGCCTGCTCGCGCCCGGCGCGTGGATCGGCGTGCTGACCGGCGGCTTCCTCGGTCTGGCCATTGCGACGTTTCTCGCAAACACGGTTTCAGGTGTGATCGCTGCCCTGATCGTCATGCGGCACAGCCTGAAGGACATTGATCAGAAAAGCGCCTATCAGCCCGACTGTTACGACAGTGAATAGCCGCCCGCTTTGATTTCGTGACAACAGTCTGTACGACGCGCGCATGACGATTTCCGACGACTCATTTCTCGATCCCGATGACTGGGATGCCTTCCGCAAGCGCGCGCACGACATGCTCGATCACGCGATCGACAAGATGGCGAGCGCGCGGGACGGGCGGGTCTGGACGCCGGTCGCCGAAGCGTTGAAGGCGCAGTTCAAAGCGCCGCTGCCGGACGATGGCACACCAGCCGAACAGGTGGATGAGGCCATCCTCGCGCTGTTGCCGTACGGTCCCGGCAATACGCATCCGCGCTTTTTCGGCTGGGTGCATGGGTCGGGCACGCCCTCGGGAATCCTGGCCGACATGGCCGCTGCCGCCATGAATGTGAACGCCGGTGGGCGGGACCATATTGCCCTGCATGTCGAGCGCCAGCTGGCCGACTGGATACGTGGCCTGTTTGGCTTCCCGCCGGAAGCCAGCGGCCTGACCGTCTCCGGGACATCCATGGCCACCATTATCGCGATGAAGACGGCGCGCGATGCCGCGCTCGACTTCAGGTCACGGGAGGCAGGGATCGATGGCGCGCAACTTGTCGCCTATACCTCGTCGCAGGCCCATTCCTGTGTCGCGCGCGCCTTCGACATGCTGGGCCTCGGAAGCGACGCGCTCCGCATCATTCCATCCGATGAGACCTTCCACTTCGCGACCGCTGCGCTGGATGATGCCATCGAAGAAGACCGCGCAGCGGGCCGGCAGCCCTTTGCCCTCATCGGCACGGCCGGCACCGTGAATACGGGGGCCATCGACCCGCTGAACGAGCTCGCCGACATCGCCGCCCGGCATGGGCTGTGGTTCCATGTCGATGCCGCCTTCGGCGCGAGCGGCATGCTGTCTGATGCCCTGCGGGGCAAGCTCAGGGGGATCGAGCGCGCCCAGTCTGTGGCGTTCGATTTCCACAAATGGATGCATGTCAATTACGATGCCGGCTACGTGCTGGTGCGCGATGAAGCGCTGCAGCGCCGGGCCTTCTCCAATCGTCCGGATTATCTCCAGCACAATGAAAAGGGCCTCGCCGCTGGTTTCCCGTGGCCGGTGGATTATGGCCCCGAACTGTCGCGCAGTTTCCGGGCGCTGAAGGTCTGGGCCCACCTGATGGAGCACGGGCCCGCAAGGATCGGGGCGGCTGTGGCCCGCAATTGCGAACAGGTTCGCTATCTGGCCGGCCGGATCGATGATGCAGCCGAGCTTGAGAGGCTGGCGCCGGTCGAGACAAGCATATGCTGCTTCCGCTACCGGCCGCATGACGTGGTGGCCGAAGAGGTGCTGGATCGGCTCAATCAGGCCATCGTCGTCGATCTTCAGGAATCGGGCGTTGCCGCGCCGTCGACGACCCGTCTGAACGGCAAGCTGGCCATTCGCGTGAACATCACGAATCATCGCACCCGCTTTGAGGACATCGACTGTCTTGTCTCGTCGATTCTGGAAGCGGGAGCGCGTATCCGGAATATTGCCGAATAGAATCAGAGACTAGCGTGTTCACCCTCGCTTCATCATCAATTTGGATGATTGCGACGTGTTAGGGTTAACCTAAAACGACCCTCGGGCGCGCTGACAGACTGGTGGGTGGAAATGGCGACCGGGACTGACAATTCTCGCTATGAGCAACTCTTGGTGCTTGCCCGGTCACTGTCCGGGCAGGTCCAGGATGCGCGCAAGGTATACTTGCTGGAGGTGCGCCTGAAGCCGGTCATGGACATGCTTGGCGTTTCCAGCCTCGAGCATTTGCTGCGGGAAGTTGGCCGCCAGGTGCCGTCCAATCTCGCCAGCTATTTCGCGGACGCGCTTGTCGATGACGAGACCTGGTTCTTCCGTGAGCGCCACCGCCTCCAGATTGTCGCAGAGGACATTGCCCGGCGGGCCAGCCAGTCGAGCGAGGCCGCGCCCGTCCGCGTCTGGTGCGCGGGCGGTTCGACAGGGCAGGAGGCCTATTCGCTGGCCATCCTGCTCGACGAGCTGATACCCGGCGGGCGCGCGCAGCAACGCGTCAGCATCGTCACGAGCGATATCGGTTACCGGGCGACCAACCGGGCGCGGGCCGGCACCTTCTCCCACTTCGAGATCCAGCATGGCCTGTCGACGCCTCGCATGCTCAGGCACTTCTCGCGGACAGGCGAACGCGACTGGCTTGCGCGCGCGGCCCTGCGCGAGCAGGTTCAGGCCTGTCATCACAACCTTCTGGATGGTCCACTTGGCCCGGCGAGTTTCGATGCGGTCATCTGCCGGAATGTCCTTAGCGGTATGGAAGCGCCGGAACTGGGGGCCGCGATTGGCAATCTCGTGGCCTCGATCAAGCCGGGCGGCTGCCTGTCGATTGGACGCGAAGACACCATTGAATCGCCTCAGGACGTCCGCCTCATGGCCGATACCGAGGTTGGCAGCGGCATGTACCGGCTTCTTAGCTGAGACTGTTTTCACCATTCGCTGCTGAAGCTGATACCAGGGCCGTTGCCGGTTCGACCGGCAGGGGTTACCTCCTGCTGCATGACAAGAACATTCAAGACACCTCCAGCCGAGATTCTGGAGACACTCATCGACCGCTGCCTGAAGGAAGGCGCGACGGCCGCAGATTGCAGTCTGGGCATCTCTGAAGGCGTCAGCGTCGATGTGCGGGACGGCAAGCTCGAGAATGTCGAGCGCTCTGAATCGCAGGGCATTGCCCTTCGCGTCCTGTTCGGCCAGCGCCAGGCGCATGTGTCGGGCTCCGACCTTTCCGACGACGCGATCACGGCCATGGCGGAACGCTGCGTGGCCATGGCGAAGGCCGTCCCCGAGGACAAGTTTGCCGGGCTGGCGCCGGAAGAGCTGCTCGCCAAGGATCCGCCTGTGCTGGACCTTGAAGGCGACGGCGAAATCCCGATCGACCGGCTGGAATCCGATGCCATCGCAGCCGAAGCGGCCGCGCTCGCTGTCGATGGGGTGAAGACGGTATCCGGCTGCGGCAATGGCTGGAGCCGGACCGAGCGCTGGGTGGCCGCATCGAACGGCTTCTCGTCTTATCTGTCGGGTGGCTCGACCGGGCTTGGCCTGGCCGCCGTCGCCGAACGCGATGGCGCGATGGAGCGTGACTATGACAGCTGGAGCGTGCGCAAGATGGCGCACCGGCCGTCACCCGAAGAGATCGGCCGCACTGCCGGTGAGCGGGCCGTCGCCCGGCTCGGCCCGAAGAAGGTGAAGACGCAGAAGGGCGTGGTCATTTACGACAAGCGCGTCGCGCCGAGCCTGATCGGTGCCTTCCTCGGCGCGATCTCCGGCCCGTCCGTGGCGCGCGGTGTCAGCTTCCTGAAGGACCGGCTGGGCGAGAAAGTGTTCGCCGGCGGCGTGAACATCGTAGACGACCCTTTCCTCGAAAAGGCGCTTGGCTGCCGCAACCATGATGGCGAAGGCCTGCCGGTCGAGCGCAAGCTGCTGATCGAGGACGGCGTGCTGACCCGCTGGCTGCTGAACATGTCGTCGGCCCGCCAGCTCGGCCTGGAGCCGAACGGCTTCGCCAGCGGCGGCTTTGGCAGCATTCCGGGCGTCGGCACCTCCAATGTCCACATCGAGGCCGGGGAGAAGTCGGCGGAGATGCTCATGAAGGAGGCAGGCAAGGGCCTTCTTGTCACCGACATGTTCGGCCCGTCCATCAATCCCAATACGGGCGACTATTCGGTTGGCGTGGCTGGTTTCTGGTTCGAGGATGGGGCTGTGCAGTACCCGGTGTCGGAAGTCACCATCGCCGGCGACCTGCCATCCATGTTTGCCCGGCTCGTCCCGGCGTCGGACCTCGAATTCCGCGGTCGCCGCAACGCACCGAGCGTGATGATCGAGGACATGTCGATTGCAGGCAACTGAACGCCGCTTTTCCGACCGGACACAGCTGCTGCGAGAGGTGGCGTTAGAGGCAGGCAGCCTGGCGCTGGCCTATTTCGAAAAGGGCACGGTGCCGTCCTGGGAGAAATATCCCGGCCATCCGGTGACCGAGGCCGACATTGCCGTCAACAAGCTTGTTCACGACCGGCTGATGGGGGCCTATGGCGACTATGGCTGGCTGTCGGAGGAGACGGCCCTGTCGCGCCATACGCAGCGGCTGGAGACCGTCTGGTGCGTCGACCCGATCGACGGTACGCGCGCCTTCATGAGCGGGCAGCCCTACTGGTGCATCGGCCTCAGCGTGATCGAGCACGGCCAGCCGGTTGCCGGTGTGGTGCATGCCCCGGTTCTCGGCGAGACCTATTGCGCCGAGCGGGGCAAGGGCGCGACCCTGAATGGCGACCCCATCCAGACCAGCACGCGCGAGCAGGAAGACGGCTGCCGCATGATCGCGGCCGAATCCATGCTTAACCATCCGGCCTGGAAAGTTCCCTGGCCGGACATGCATCTCGCCAATCCCAAGCCGAATGCCACCCTGCTGCGGATGTGCTGGGTCGCCAGCGGCACCTGGGACGCGACCCTGGTGCTGTGGCGCAAGTCCGACTGGGACCTTGCTGCGGGCACGGTGATCGTCAATGAGGCAGGCGGCATTGCCTCGACGCATCTGGGTGAACCCTTTATCTTCAATCGCAGCGAACCTGCACAGAGAAGCCTGATTGCAGCTGGAAAGGCTCTGCATCCTCTGTTAGTGGAGCGCGTCAAAGGGGTGCGGCTTCCCGATCCGAACTGGACGGTGCGGCCCTATGACAAGACTGAGACTACGGAGCAAAAGCCCATGGCCGACATGCCGGAAGCCAAACAATTGCTGCATATCGTCATCGGCGGCGAATTGAAGGACGTCAAAGGCGTCGAGTTCGAGGATCTCTCGAAGATCGATTTCGTCGGCGCCTTCCCGAGCTACAAGGCGGCTTATGACGCCTGGAAGTCGGCAGCCCAGCGGACGGTCGACAATGCCGAGATGAGATATTTCATCCTGCATGCGCACCGGCTGCTCGATCCGGAAACGGGGTCGCACCATCACGTCTGATAAAGCTGGCGGGCGCGGGGGCGCACGCAGCCTCTGGCGGCTGATCCGGGAGCGGTACCTGCCGCACTGGAAGTGGTTCGCGCTGGGTACGGCCTGCGCCGCCATCACTTCGGTGGCCGCCGCGTCCTACGGCTATCTCCTGAAACTCGTCGTCGAGGGGCTGGAAGACCTTGCGGGCCCCGAGACAACAGGCGTGCCCGCCTATCTCTGGTGGCTGGTCGGTATCATCGGCGCGGCGGCGGCTATCCGCTCCCTCTCGCTTTATGGCATGACCCTGGCCAACAATACCGGCGTCCAGCGCGCCATTGTCGATATCCAGGCCGACCAGTTCGATTCGCTGACCGATGGCGACTTCGCGCGCCTCTCGGCAGACCGCACAGGTGGTTTCGTCTCGCGTTTCATCAATGATGTGAACGCGCTTCGCGAAGCGGGACTGAGGCTCGCCAACAATCTGACCAAGGGCGTCCTGACGGTGATTGGCGTGCTCATCACCATGCTGATCATGGACTGGAAGCTGACGCTCGTTCTGCTGGTGATCTATCCGATTGCCTTTGCGCCGGTGATCGCGCTCGGCAACAGCGTGCGCAAGCGGTCCAAGAAAGCGCAGAACCAGATCGGGGAGGTGACCTCCCTCCTGTCAGAGAGCTTCCAGTCGGCCCGCGTGGTCAAGGCCTACGGACTGGAGGACTATCAGAAGGCGCGCGCCCGCAAGGGCTTCGTCGAACGCTCGCGTCTGTTCCTGAAAGTCCTGACGGACAAGGCGGCGGTCGATCCGATCCTCGAGATTACGGGTGGCCTGGCGCTGGTGGGTATTCTCGGCCTCACCGCCTGGCGGATTGCCGAGGGCGACACATCGCTCGGCAATTTTGTCGGCGTGATCGGGGCCGTTGCTGTCGCGGCGCCGGAGCTGCGCGCGCTCGGTACGCTGAATGCGGTCGCCCAGGAGGGCGGGGCGGCGGCAGACCGGGTTTTCGAAATCCTCGACGCCGATCCGGCCATCAAGGACCGGGATGATGCCATCGCCCTCACAGCGCCCAAGGGCGGGCTCGAGTTTCGCGATGTGCACTTTGTCTATCCGGATGGGTCCATCGCCCTGAAGGGGCTGAATTTCTCGGCCAATCCGGGTGAGACTGTCGCGCTGGTTGGGCCGTCGGGCTCGGGAAAATCCACGATATTCAACCTGTTACTGCGGTTATATGATCCGCTTTCAGGGTCGGTCTGTGTCGATGGCAACGATATTCGCGGCTTTACAGGTGCGAGTCTTCGCCGGGCGACCGCACTGGTGGCCCAGGAAGCGCTGCTCTTCGACGATACGATTGCCGCCAATATTGCGCTCGGCCGAATGGGGGCGAGCCGGGACGAGATCAAGCAGGCCGCCAAGGCGGCCAATGCGCATGACTTCATCCTCTCCCTGCCGGGCGGCTATGACGCCATGGCTGGTGAAATGGGCCGCAACCTCTCAGGCGGCCAGCGCCAGCGTATCGCGCTTGCCCGGGCCATCCTGCGCAATGCGCCGATCTTGATGCTGGACGAGGCGACCTCCGCGCTCGATGCCGAGAGTGAGGCCAAGGTGCAGGCGGCGCTGAACGCGTTCTCGAAGGACCGCACGACGCTGGTCATCGCCCACCGCCTTTCCACAGTCCGTTCGGCCGACCGGATTGTCGTGATCGAGGATGGCAAGGCGGTCGAAGAGGGCACCCACCTTGAGCTCATGTCCGCGGCGGGCGCCTATAAGCGGCTTGTGGAGCTGCAGCTGAGCTGAAGGCGATTGGCACCATGCCCCTCTCCCCGGGGAGAGGGGTTGGGGTGAGGGGATGCAGACCTGTCTGCCGGGCGCGATCCTTTCCAAGCCAGTTCCCCTCATCCCCGTGCTCCGGCGCATCGACATGCGATGCTTCTCCCTGCGCCCTCTCCCGAGGGAGAAGGGGGAGAGACCAATCCATCCCACCCCTCTGAAACCCGTGCTCCAATTCGGGCCATGCTGACCCGCGCCTGGATTCTTGAAACGCTGGCCCTGCTGCCGCTCTACTATTGGCCGGTCTTCTTCCTCGAAGTCTGGCGGTTCGAGCGGTATTACCGCGCTTACCGGGCTGCGAACCCGGTCGGCATGCTGGGTGTCGCCGTGCTGCCAAACGGGCGGCTGGTGGTCACGCTGCAAGTGGCCGGCGACCGGCCGGACCCGGATGACTGGACCCATTTCGCACCGCGTGCGCCCTGGCTGCGGCTCGAACCGGGCGGGTTTCTGGCGGCTTTGGGCGCCGGACTGGAATCATACCGGAATTGGACTGTTCTCGTACCGGAATCGGACCCGAATTGTACCGCCGCTGGACCGGCCTTTCTGGATTCGAGCTGACCTTCCGT
This sequence comes from Henriciella mobilis, assembly GCF_003576285.1. Lineage (NCBI taxonomy): Bacteria > Pseudomonadati > Pseudomonadota > Alphaproteobacteria > Hyphomonadales > Hyphomonadaceae > Henriciella > Henriciella mobilis. The sequence goes on from NZ_QWFX01000013.1 coordinate 158,924, forward strand.
CCGCGTGGTTCGACTTCGCTCACCATGCAGACTGATGTTTCAAACAGCCCTGAGCGCGATCCATCGCGAAGCGGGGATCAAAACAAACAGCCCTGAGCCCGATCCATGTGAGGCGCGCCAGCGCCGAAACGGGATCAAGACAGACAAGCCGCCGCAGCCCGCCCGGGTTTGCGGGCGCTGGTGCTGGCTCAGCCGTAACTGCGCTGCTGGGGGAGCTGGTCGGCGGAAGCCTTGATGAATTTCGCAAGCTTTTCAGCACTTTCGGCGCCCTGAACGGCGATCCGGCGCATCGCAATATAGGTTGGCACGCCGCCAATACCCATCTGCCGGAAGAGCTCTTCTTCCTTGCGGACCGCTTCCACGTCGGCATCCGAAAGCAGCAGCTTCTCGACGATATCCCGCTCCAGCCCGATCTCTTCGGCAATATCGCAGAGCACGTCATGATCGCCAATATCGCGGGCGTGTTCGAAATAAGCGGAAAAGAGCGCTTCCTTTGCCTCCGCGCCCTTGCCTTGTCCCTGCGCCCAGCGAACGAGGCGATGGGCATCGAAACTGTTGGGGCGGTGGCGCAATTCGCTGAAATTATAAGGGATATCCTCTTCCTGTCCGTACTGGACGAGGGCTTCGCGCATTGCCGCCCAGCGGCTGTCTTCGGTTTCCGGGCCGAACTTGCTGGCCATGTAGTCGCGATAGTTCACCCCGCCTTCGGGAATGGTCGGATCGAGTTCGAAGGGCCGGAAGAGAAGTTCGACCTCTATCTCCGGCACCAGCGCAATCGCGCTCTGTATCCGGCGAAGGCCAAGCCAGCACCAGGGGCAGACAAGGTCGGACACCATTTCGATGGTCAGTTTGGTCATGAGGCTGGCTCCTGGCTGGTTGGCCAGCATTCCCGGCTGGCAGGTTCAGACGGCCACGGCGGGCCTTGCTGGCTTGGAAGAGGCCTCCTTGAGGACGCCCCAATAGCCTTGCTTGACTTCCATCTGGGCGGTCACGCCCTTCTTCGCAAGCAGCTTGTGAGCGCGCGGAAGCCGGTAGCAGGGCAGGTGCATGAACATGTGATGCTCGCAGTGATAGTTCACCCAGTAAGGCGCGATCAGCAGCTTCTCCCACCAGCTGGCAAGCGTCGTGCGGGCATGGCGCATCGGGTCTTCATGATCCGGCACGACGGCATGCTCGGCAATATTCCGCAGCCGGGTCACAAGCTGGTTCCACGTCGCCATGGGGAGCAGCCAGAGCACGAAGTAAGCCCACCAGTATCCGGCAATTGTCAGGCCTGCGAGCAGGATCAGATTGGTCGCAAGGAAAGGAATCACGGCCTCGCGCGCCGATTGAGCCCTGTTGGTCTGGCCTTTCGACTTGCGGATGCCGAGCCCCATCGCATTGGCGAACTGGTTGCGGCGCTGCTTGAAGAAAGTCTGGCCCGTGAGGTCCCGGATGATCTTGCGGCGAAGGGACTGGCGGGTCACGGGGAAGGGCGCCGAGAGGCCGAGATCGGGGTCTTCAGGCTGCTGGGCGTATTTGTGATGGGTGAGGTGGTAATTGCGGTAATTGCCGAGGTGCGCGCCCACCGGCGCGGCGCAGATCCACTGGCCGAGAAAGTCGTTGATCCTGCGGTTGGAATGAAGCCCCCCATGGGCCGCTTCATGCATCAGGATCGCAAGGCCGAGCTGGCGCGCGCCAATCACGGGAATGGCTATGATCGCAAGCCAAGGCTGCCAGATCGCTGCGGCCATGGCGAGCGCTATGACGGCCCAGGCATGAACAACTGTGCCCGTTCCCAGAAGGTTGGACCGCTGGCTCACATGCGCCCACTCCTCGCGGGTGAACAGGTCCAGAGGGCGGATGCGTTTTGCAGCAGGCATATGATCAATCTACCCGATTGGCGCAGCGTCAGCCAAGAGGTTGTTGCGGCTTACAGCGCGGCGGCAACTGTGAAGCCCGCCACCAGGATGAGCCCCGCCCAGGCATTCGACCTGAAAACCTTCAGGGCCGTGCCCTTGTCTCGGTCGAGCGTGTGCACCTGCCAGATCGCGTGGACGAGGAAAGCAATCACGGTCAGCGCACCGATCCGGGTTGCGCCTGTGCCTGCTGCCGCCACAGCGAAGCAGGCGGCTGCGATGAGGAAAAACGAGAAAGCGCCGAGGATGACCCGCTCGCCCATCAGCCGGGCTGTGGATTTCACGCCGATCAGCGCATCGTCTTCTTCGTCCTGGATGGCGTAGATCGTGTCATAGGCGATGGTCCAGGCCGCAAAGCCGAAGAACAGGATAAGCGTCCCGAACGAGACATGCATGGCGGTGGCGGCGGCCACCAGCGCGCCCCAGTTAATGGTCGCCCCGAGCCAGGCCTGCGGCCACCAGGTGATCCGCTTCATGAAAGGATAGGCCCCGATCAGCGGGATAGCGAGTAACGCGACAATCTTGGCGTCCAGCGGTAGGCAAAGCCAAGCGAGAAAACCGATTACGAGCTGAACGCCGAGGAAGATGTATGCGTCCCGAAGGCTGACCTGGCCCGATGGCAATGGCCGGCAGGCTGTGCGCTCGACCTTCGCATCAAAATCCCGGTCGGTGATGTCGTTCCAGGTGCAGGCAGCCCCACGCATGACAATAGCGCCGATGGCGAACAGCAACTGCCACCAGATGTCGGTCCAGTAGAAGCCGGTCGAGATGCGCGTATAAGCGAACGACGCGAGCGTCGGGAGTATCACGAGCCATGTGCCGATCGGGCGGTCGAGCCGGGCCAGCGCCGCAAAAGGAACCAGCTTTTCCGGCAGGGAAACGAGCCATTCCGGGAGGGCGCTGTCAGCTGGCGCCTGCGGCTTTTTCTCGATGTCCGCATCGACCGGATCAGTATCCCGGGAATCGTCTTTCGTTTCAGTCATGCCGCCCCTATAGCGAATTTTGCCCCTCAAGCGATAGAGATTGTCTTGCGATTCACAAACGCCAGAATGCCGTCGCGCGAGAGTTCCCTGCCAAAACCGGACTGCTTGATGCCGCCAAAGGGCAGGCGCGGATCGCTGGCGACCTTCGCGTTTACAAAGGTCGATCCGGCCTCCAGGTCGCGAATGGCGATGTCGATGTCCGCTTCGTCCTGCGTGAAGATCGCCGAGCCCAAGCCGAAATCGCTGCGATTGGCACGTTCGATGGCTTGGGTCAGCGAGGTAACCTTCCACAGCCCGGCCACTGGACCGAACATTTCCTCATGGGCTGCAGGCGCCATGTCGGGAATGTCTTCCAGGATCTGCGGCGCAAACCACCAGCCCTTCTCGGGCAGCGACCGAGGTTCAAGAAGTGGCTTCGCGCCGGCCTCTATGGATGCTCTGGTTTGCTTCTGCAGATCATCGCGAATGGCTTTCATGGCAAGCGGCCCGAGCTTTACGCCGTCTTCCAGCGGGTTGCCAATTGTTATCGCTTGCATGCCGGCGATGAACTTGTCGCGGAACTCGTCGTATATGTCCGCGTGAACCAGGAAGCGCTTGGCGGCGATGCAGGACTGACCGGAGTTCTGAATCCGGCCGTCTATGGCCGTTTCAACGGCGGAATCGAGATCGGCTGAGGGCATGACGATGAAGGCATCAGTGCCGCCCAGCTCCAGGACAGACGGTTTGATCTCGCCCCCAGCGGTTGACGCAACGGCACCGCCGGCTGGTCCGGATCCAGTCAGGGTGGCGGCTTTCACGCGTTTGTCCCTGAGAATACCTTCGACCTTCTCGGAACCGACCAGCAGTGTCTGGAAACAGCCTTCCGGGAAGCCTGCCTTGAGGAAAATCTCCTCGATATCGATCGCGCACCGCCAGACATTTGAAGCATGCTTCAGCAGTCCGACATTACCAGCCATCAGGGCAGGCGCCGCGAATCGGAAAACCTGCCAGAACGGGAAATTCCATGGCATCACCGCGAGCACCGGCCCGATTGGGAGGTGCCTGACATAGGCTTTGCTCGCATCGGTCTTGATGCGCTCATCGGCGAGGTAGGCTTCGCCATGTTCGGCATAGTGCCGGCAGACCCAGGCGCACTTGTCGATCTCGCCGAGCGCCTGGGACAGCGGTTTGCCCATTTCGAGCGTCATGTGGCGAGCAAGGCGCTCGCGGTCTTCTTCCATGATGCTGGCAGCCGCTTCGAGCAATTCGGCTCTTTTTCCGAGGCTTGTCAGGCGCCAGTGCGTGAAGGTCTCAGCGGCAGCGGCAAGCCTGTGCTCGATCTCGACATCGTTGTGGGCTTCGAAAGTCTCGATGATCTCTTCGCTGGCGGGATTGATCGACTGGACGCTCATGGAAATTGCCTCGTTTGATGGCTTAACTCTTATCCGACACAAGACTATATGGGCGCGATGAGTTCCCCGCCCCGGATATACATTGATGCGCCTCTCGATGAGGGACAGGCTGTTTCCCTGGACGAGAAGCAGTCGAAGTACCTTACTCGTGTCATGCGCCTTGAGGATGGCGCGGATCTGCGCGTCTTCAATGGCCGGAACGGTGAATGGCGTGCCCGTCTGGTCCAGGAGAGTGCCAAGAAGGTGCAGGTGGAGCCGGTGGCCTGCACGCGCGAGCAGTATGCGGCGCCTGACCTTACGCTTCTGTTTGCGCCGCTAAAGAAGGCCCGCACCGATTTCGTCGTCGAAAAGGCCTGCGAGCTTGGTGTTCGGCGCATTCAGCCCGTGATGACAGAGTTTACGCAGTCCAGCCGGGTAAGAAGCGACCGGCTGCAGGCGGTCGTTATTGAAGCGGCAGAGCAGACCGAGCGAATGGATATTCCGACCGTTGAGGATGATGTTTCGCTATGGAAAGCGCTCGATCACTGGAACCCGACCCTCCCCCTCTACTATTGCGATGAGGCCGGTGAGGCTTTGCCCATGGCCGAGGTCTTAAGCCATGCGAAGGAGACGGCGGCCGGCCTGTTGATCGGTCCGGAAGGCGGTTTCTCCGCGGCTGAGCGCGAACGGCTGAGGTCGCTATCCTTTGTCAGGCCGGTGACGCTTGGTCCGCGAATCCTTCGTGCCGAGACGGCGGTCGTGTCGGCGCTCACACTTTGGCAGTCGCTGGTTGGCGACTGGCGCAATGATCCCTATCTGCCAAAAACATCCAACGGCTAGAGGGCAGCCTGCGCAATGACAACGCCGACTTCCGACATCGACGAATCCGCCCCGCGTATCGAGTCCAAGGCCGAAATGGTCGAATGGATGGAGGCAGGCTGCACGCCCAAGGCGGACTGGAAGATCGGGACCGAACACGAGAAATTCGGGTTTATCCGCGACGGGCTTCGTCCGCTTCCCTATGAAGGCGACGTTTCTGTGCGCGCGATGCTGGAAGGGCTCCGGGACCAGTTTGGCTGGGAGCCGATCATCGAAGGCGGACATCTGATCGGATTGAAAAAGGACGGCGCCAGCGTCAGCCTCGAGCCGGGCGGCCAGTTCGAACTGTCCGGCGCGCCGCTGGAGCATATCCATCAGACCTGCAATGAGGTGGGTGATCACCTGCGGGAGGTTCGCGAGATCGCAGACCCGCTGGGAATTGGCTTCCTGGGCATGGGCTCTTCGCCGCTCTGGTCGATGGACGAAACACCGATGATGCCGAAGGGCCGCTACAAGATCATGCGGGACTACATGCTCAAGGTCGGCCGGCTGGGCCGCGAGATGATGTTCCGGACCTGTACCGTGCAGGCGAACATGGATTTCTCCTCCGAAGCCGACATGGTCAAGAAGCTTCGGGTCTCGCTCGCGCTGCAGCCGCTCGGGACCGCCCTTTTTGCCAATTCGCCATTCACCGAGGGACGGACGAATGGCTACCTGTCCTATCGCTCACACATCTGGACAGACACAGACCCGGACCGGTCCGGCATGCTACCCTTCATGTTCGAGGATGGGGCCGGGTTCGAGCGCTATGTCGACTACGCCCTTGATGTGCCGATGTATTTTGTTCGCCGCGGCGGCAAGTACCTTGATGCGTCTGGCAAAAGCTTCCGTGACTTCATGGACGGAAAACTCGACATCCTTCCGGGAGAGAAACCGGCGATTGATGATTTTGTCGATCACCTGTCGACCATTTTCCCGGAAGTGCGCCTGAAACGCTTCCTTGAAATGCGCGGGTCTGATTCAGGCCCGTGGAGCCGGCTCTGTGCCTTTTCCGCCTTCTGGACCGGCGTTCTCTATGATCAGGATTCGCTTGATGCGGCCTGGGACCTTGTCAAAGACTGGAGCGCGCCGGAGCGCGAAGCCGTGCGCCTGTCGGTTGGAACGCTCGGCCTGAAGACGCCGGTACCGGGTGGACGGTCGATGCGGGACTTGGCTCTCGACGTCCTCGCTATCAGCCGGAACGGGCTGAAGGCGCGCAAGAAATACAATACGGCAGGCGACGACGAATCCGGCTTCCTGTCTGAGCTGGATGAGATCGCATCCTCGGGCCTCACGCCAGCCGACCGCTTGCTGGAACTCTATTACGGTGAGTGGGGCAGGCGGGTCGAACCAGCCTTCGATACACTGGCCTACTAGGGCGCATCTTGCGCCCTTCCCGGAACAAATGGCACATCCTTGCTTGAGCCGCGCGGGAACGCGTGGTGTTAGTAGCGTCACTTAGGGCAGATTTTGAGTCTCTGTAGAGAGGCTTGGGGAGTGAAAATGAGTGACGCAACCGCCGATGGCGTCTCGGTAGAGTCGGACCGTCCAACCATTCTTGGCCATCCTCGCGGCCTAGTAATCCTGTTTTTTGCGGAGATGTGGGAGCGCTTTTCCTATTACGGGATGCGCGGCCTGCTCATTCTCTATCTCACTTGGCATTTCCTGTTCGAAAGCGACTTCTCGCTGACGCTTTACGGCGCCTATGTGGCGCTTGTGTATCTGGGGCCGCTCCTCGGTGGCTATCTGGCGGACAAATACATCGGATTTCGGAAGGCAGTGACTTTCGGCGCGATCTTGCTCGTGATTGGCCACGGTCTGATGGGCTTTCATGGCCCGAAAGCGAGCGAGGCCATCGTCATTGACGGGACGAGCTATGAGCTCACCCGCATGGAGTACGACGAGTCCCAGAGCCGGAACATTGTTGTCGATGGCGCAGAGGTGCCAATCCTGACGTTCGAGCAGCCTGAGAAGGGCTCCGATATTCGTAATATTTCCTACGAAACAGACGGCGGGACTGTTACGGCGACCGGTACGATCGAACGCGTTCAAAGCCCGCTTTACAGCACGATCCTTTTTCTCGCACTCGCCTTTATCGTGGCGGGTGTCGGTTTCCTGAAGCCGAACATCTCGACATGCGTTGGCGCGCTTTACGAAGAAGGTGACCGGCGCCGCGATGCGGGGTTCACCATCTACTACATGGGTATCAATCTGGGCTCTTTCCTGGCCGGTATCTTCTGCGCGATTGCGGCTGCGACGCTCGGCTGGTGGGCGGGCTTCGGTCTCGCCGCGGTCGGCATGCTGGCCGGCCTCATCGTTTTTGTGATTGGCCAGGACTGGCTGGAAGGACGTGCAGAACCGCCCGCAGACGTCGATCTGAAAACGCCGGTCGTTGCCGGCATCAACCGTGAATGGCTAGTCTATCTTTCTGGATTTGCCTTCGTCATCGTCGCCTTTTTCCTGCTTCAGATCGCCGGGATCATGTCGCTGGCCATGCATGGGGTGTTCGCTGTCGTCACGACAGGCATTGTCATCTACATGCTTGCCAAGCTGGAGCCGGTCGCGCGCGACAAGATGATCGGCCTGCTAATCCTGATCGTTTCGTCGGTTCTGTTCTGGGCGCTGTTCGACCAGGGGCCGAGTTCGCTGAATCTGTTTGCGGCCGCACACGTCACCAATGAAATTGGCGGCTGGGAGTTCCCGGCGCCGGTGCTGCAATCGGCCAATCCGTTGTTCATTATTATCTTCGCACCGATCATCGCGGCGCTGTGGACGTTCCTTGGCAAGCGCGGGAAGGAGCCGAACGCCTTCTTCAAGTTTGGCTTGGCCATGGTTCAGATCGGGGCCGGCTTCTATGTGCTGAATCTCGGTATTGCCGGGGCGTCTGAAGGGGCAGATGGCACGATCAAGATCAGTGTCATCTTCATCGTCCTCATGTATCTCCTGCACACGACTGGTGAAGTCTTCCTTTCCCCGGTCGGCCTGTCGGCTGTTACCAAACTGTCCGTGAAGACGATTGTCGGCTTCATGATGGGCTTCTGGTTCCTGGCGTCGTCTTACGCCAACGTTATCGCGGCCCAGGTGGCCCGCGCGACGCAGGTGCCGGAAGGGGCGCCGGCGCAGCAGAGCATTGATGCATACAGTGCTGTTTATGCCCAGCTCGGTACGGCTGCCGTGGCGCTTGGCATCGTCCTGCTTGTGGCGAGCCCGTGGCTACGCAAGCTGACCCACGGCGCTGACGGCAGCGGCCCGAAAGAACGTCGCGGTGAGGTGGATGCGGCTGGCGTGACCCTGGATCGGAGCCCGGACTAGCGGTAGGGCCGCACCGGCAGGTCGGCGTCGATCCAGCCGTCGGGGCCCATGACCCCGCCGGCAACGCTGGTGACGTTCTGATAGCCGGCAGCCAACAATTTGTCGCGCGCCTCAGCAGAACGGTTTCCCGAACGGCAGATGAGCGCGATACGCTGGCTCTTGTTGCCGCCGGTCACCCTGTCAACCTGGCTGATGAAATTGTCATCCGCGACAGAAACGGTATGCGCCGTGACCGGGACACCGGTCTGGGCCCACTCATCCGGGCGCCGTACATCAATCAGGATGCCGCCAGCCTTGCGGACCATGAGGTCAGCCCGGTTGACCGGCATTTCTGGTGGCAGGCCCTGGGCGAGGGCGGATGAGGCTAGCGGTCCGGCGGCCAGGACCGCGACAAAGACGGAAGCGATCAGTCGTTTCATCATATGAGTTTAGCATATTTCGATGGGAAGCGTCGTCACTCATCGGCACCGGCTTGCGCGGCACAGTGCGTTTACGTAAAGGTTGAGAAGAAAAACCGTGAGGGGGGATGAATGCGGTTACTTCTGTGCGGCCTGTTGAGCCTCTGCGTGCCGGTCCTGTCAGGCTACGCGCAGGAAGTCGATTCCGACAGGGACACCCATTCGGCCTGGTCACTTTCTGCACCGAGCCGATATTCTGCTACGAATCTAAACGCGCGGTCTCCCGGGTCGAGTTCGAACCCAAATATGAGAGTGGCGTCCCTGTGATACGGACCGATGTCGTTTATCCGCTCGAATACACGCTGTCGGACTACGATCCGGCGACCGGCGAACACGTCGCCAAGCCGTTCCGGACCGACAAGCCACAGCGGCCCTGCCGGGAAGTGCCCGTCTCCTAACCGGCGCCGCCGACGGTCAACGAATCGACCTTGAGCGTAGGTTGGCCGACGCCGACCGGCACGGATTGGCCTGCCTTGCCACAGGTGCCGATACCGTCATCCATGGCGAAGTCATTGCCGATCATCGACACCTTGTTGAGTGCGGTCGGGCCGTGGCCAATCAGCGTCGCATTCTTCACCGGCGCGACGATCTTGCCGTTCTCGACCAGGTAGGCCTCGGTGCACTGGAAGACGAAATTACCGGATGTGATATCGACCTGGCCGCCACCGAAATCGACGGCCCAGATGCCGCGCTTGATCGACTTCACGATTTCGTCCGGATCGTCCTGGCCGCCGAGCATAACCGTATTTGTCATGCGCGGCATGATGCCGGCGTCGTAGGATTCGCGGCGGCCATTGCCCGTCGGCGACATACCCATGAGGCGGGCATTCTGGCGATCCTGCATATAGCCCTTCAGGATGCCGTCCTCGATCAGCACCGTCCGCTGTGTCGGTGTGCCCTCATCATCGAAGGACAGCGAGCCCCGGCGCGCATCAATCGTGCCGTCATCGATCACGGTGACGCCCTTGGCGGCGACCTGCTCACCGATCCGGCCTGAATAGACAGAGGTCTGCTTGCGGTTGAAGTCACCCTCGAGGCCGTGGCCAACCGCTTCGTGAAGCAGGACGGCGGGCCAGCCCGGGCCCAGCACCACTTCCATTTCACCGGCGGGGGCAGGGATGGACTCGAGGTTGATCTCCGCCTTGCGAATCGCGCGCTCGGCGAGCGCTTTCCAGCGCGAGGGGGCGATCCATTCATCATAGGCGGCCCGGCCACCCGCGCCTGCGCTCGCCGATTCGCGCCGCCCGTCCTTTTCCAGGGTCACGGACACATTCAGCCGGACCAGCGGGCGCACATCGTGGAAGGCGTCGCCGCCCGGGCGCAGAACATCGATTTCCTCGCGGCTGCCGGCGAGCGACACTGACACCTGGACGACTCTCGGATCCTTGGCGCGGACCCATGCGTCGATCTCGGCCATCAGGTCGGTCTTGACCCCGAAGCCCGGGGCTTCAGTGGGGTCAATCGGGGCGTAGAGCCGCCGATTGGTGGGTTGAGGACTGACATCGAGCGAGCCCTTGTAGCCGCGTTTCGCGGCGGATGCGGTCTCTGCGGCGCGGCGGATCGCTTCGATTGTCAATTCGCCGGCATGTGCGTTGCCGCTGGCCTCTCCTGCAATCACCCGAAGGCCGAAGCCCTGACTGGTGTCGTATGAGGCCGACTTCAGCCGGCCGTCATCGAACAGGAAATGCTCCGAGCGCGCACGCTGGACAAAGATATCGCCATCGTCGGCGCCATCGCAGGCGTCCGCCAGAATGCTGGTTGCGGCCTGGCGGTCAAAGGGGAGGTCATTTTCTAGCATGCGCCGAGAATGGGGCCTTGCGCGCCGGGGTGCAAGAAGGCTTTCGCTGTTGTGCCTATTGGCGGACGGTGAAGCGGTCGAGTTGCTTCTCAGCCAGCTCCCAGCCCGGTTTCAGTTCCAGCGCTTTCTGGAAATCATTATAGGCACCGGGAAGGTCACCGGTATTTTCCCGCGCGATCGCCCGATTGTAATAGGCTGCGAAGATATCGATGGTTTCCAGTTCGATTGCCTTGTTGAGCGGTTCCAGCGCGAGGTCGAAATCCTTCTGGTAAATATGCGCGGCTCCCATATTCAGATAGGCCGCGCCGAGCTCCGGTTGCAGCTCTATCGCCTTTGCATAATCGTCCAGAGCATCCTCATGATCGCCTTCGCGCATGCGGATGACGCCGCGATTGACGTAAGTCGCTGCGCGATTGGGGCGTGTCATGGTTTCTTCCTGCAAGGCCCGCGTACAGGTCTGATCGGCTGAGCGGAAAAGATAGTTGCCGCTCTTGGCGAGGTCGAAGCACTCCCTGGCCAGTCCGCCACCAACAACAAACACCTGCGCAGACGCGGTGGATACCGCAACAGACAACACAGCGCCCAGCATCAAAGCACGGTTCATGTTCATTCTCCCGAGTTCACAACCAATATAATATAGCGCCTTTTGTTGAGCGCGGCGAACTGGCTGCGACAAATTTGAAAACACTGAGCGCTTGGGTGGACGCCTCGAAAGAGTGTAGTTATGGCAATGCTCGAACAAATCCTAGGGAGTCGGGTCTGTGCGTTTCCTTGTCACTCTTCTGAGCTTTTTCGGCTTCAGCGCGGCTGCGTTTGCCGCCGAACCTGTAAATGGTGCTCTGAATTTCCAGCCTGCTGCGACGCGTATCATGGAGCGTCTGCACGGCTTTCATACCTATCTTCTCGTGATCATCACTCTGATTACGATTTTCGTCCTTGCGCTGCTCATCGTCGTGATGGTGCGCTATAACAAGCGGGCCAACCCGGTTCCGCGCAAGTTCAGCCACAATACGGCGATCGAGATCATCTGGACGGTCGTTCCGGTCCTGATTCTCGTCGCGATTGCCGGCCCGTCCTTCTCGAACCTGTTCTATCAGGAAAATGAGCCGGACCTGGAAGTGATCGCCCAATCAAGTGACGATAATCCGAACATCTATCCTGACGCCGCGGCTGAAGGCTGGGTGACCGTGAAGGCGCAAGGCAACCAGTGGAACTGGACCTATTCCTTCCCGGACGAGCTGGACGATGGCGGTTACCCCGTTGAGTTCGTGTCCAACCCGCTCCAGCGCGGTCTCAGCAGCGACCAGGATCTGGAAGGCGCACGCGGCCCGCGTAATCTCACGGTCGACTATCCGCTCGTGCTGCCGGTAAATCGCTATATTCGCTACCAGACGGCTGCGTCCGACGTCATTCACTCCTTCGCCATGCCGGCCTTCGGTATCAAAACCGATGCCGTGCCGGGCCGCCTGAACGAAGGTTGGTTTCTGGTTGAGGAGGAGGGCACCTATTATGGCCAGTGCTCCGAGCTTTGCGGCAAGGACCACGCCTTCATGCCAATCGAGATTCGCGTTGTCAGCGCAGATGTTTATGACGCCTGGATCTCGTCGCTCAAGGCGGGCGAATTCGATGCGGCTTTCGAAGCCCTTCCGGCCCGCCAGCAAACCGTTTCAACCGATGTGCCGACGGACGCTTCCATGCGCCTCGCCCAGGCCCAGTAGTTTCAGAGGAATTTTCTGACATGGCTATGGATCAAGTCTCGACAGCCCACGACGATCATGCACACGATCACAAGCCGGGCTTTTTTACACGCTGGTTCCTTTCAACGAACCACAAGGACATCGGTACGCTGTACCTGGTGTTCGCGCTGGTCGCGGGGATCGTCGGCTACACGCTGTCAGGCCTCATCCGGCTTGAGCTTGCGCAGCCGGGCATCGGGCCGCTTACCGGCCTGATGGAGTTCTTCGGTTACTCGGGCGATCAGGCGATCGAACACGCCAAGCACTTCTACAACGTCGTGATCACCTATCACGGCCTGATCATGATCTTTTTCATGGTTATGCCCGCCCTGATCGGTGGTTTCGGCAACTGGTTCGTCCCGCTGATGATCGGTGCACCCGACATGGCGTTCCCGCGGATGAACAATATTTCGTTCTGGCTGACGGTTGCCGCCTTCATCATGGCGTGCATCTCGATGCTCATCCCGGGCACCGGTCAGTTCCTCGGTTTCGGCGGCGGCTGGGTGCTCTATCCGCCTCTGTCGAGTGCAACTGGTCACCCTGGACCGTCCATGGACCTGTTGATCCTGTCGCTGCACACGGCCGGTATCGCTTCTATCCTTGGCGCCATCAACTTCATCGTGACGATCCTCAACATGCGTGCGCCGGGCATGACGCTGCACAAGATGCCGCTGTTTGCCTGGTCGGTGCTCGTGACGGCTGTCCTGCTGCTGCTCGCGCTGCCGGTCCTCGCCGGTGCCCTGACCATGCTGCTGACAGACCGGAACTTCGGATCTCAGTTCTTTGATCCATCCGGCGGCGGCGACCCGATCATGTTCCAGCACCTGTTCTGGTTCTTTGGTCACCCGGAAGTCTACATCATGATCCTGCCGGCCTTCGGCATCATCTCGCACATTGTGTCGACCTTCTCGAAGAAGCCGGTCTTCGGCTATCTCGGTATGGCTTACGCCATGGTGTCCATCGGCGCGATCGGCTTCATCGTGTGGGCCCACCACATGTACACCGTCGGCATGCCGTCCGACATGAAGGCCTATTTCGTTGCGGCGACCATGGTCATTGCGGTGCCGACCGGCATCAAGATCTTCTCGTGGATCGCGACCATGTGGGGCGGTTCGATCGACTTCGAAGTGCCTATGGTCTGGGCGATCGGGTTCATCTTCCTGTTCACCGTTGGCGGTGTGACGGGCGTCGTTCTGGCCAATGCCGGTATCGACCATGCCCTGCACGACACCTACTACGTCGTCGCGCACTTCCACTACGTGCTCTCTCTCGGCGCGGTGTTCGGCCTGTTTGCGGGCTGGTACTACTGGTTCGAGAAAATGTTCGGCGTGAAGTACAACAAGACGATCGGCTATGCCCACTTCTGGACGATGTTCATCGGCTCCAACCTGCTTTTCTTCCCGCAGCACTTCCTCGGGCTGAATGGCATGCCGCGCCGCTACATCGACTATGCGGACGGGTTCACCACCTGGCACTTCTGGTCATCGATCGGCTATGCCGTGACGTTGGTTGCCACCGCCATCTTCTTCATTGGCCTGATCGAAGCGGCTATCCGTCGCCGCAAGGGGGCAGCCAATCCGTGGGGCGAAGGTGCTACGACGCTTGAGTGGACGCTGCCTTCGCCGCCGCCATTCCACCAGTTCAACGAGCTTCCAGAAGTGAAGCCCGACAGCCATCACTAATGGCTTGAACGCGGGTACAATTCGAGGGGCGGCCCTTTGCGACTGATGCGCGAAGGGCCGTTTCCACTCCAGACGACAGGACCTGAAACCATGTCTTCGACCGACGCATCCGACCTGCAACTGCCGCGCACCCGGCCGGCCACCGCGGTTGACTATGTGCAGCTGATGAAGCCGCGCATCATGATGCTTGTGGTCTTTACGGCGCTGGCCGGTCTTGTCGCTGCGCAGAGCGTGACCGGTGTTTCGATCAATCCTGTCATGGCCGGCATTGCGACCCTGGCAGTCGCGCTAGGCTCCGGGGCCGCCGGGGCCATAAACATGTGGTATGACGCCGACATCGACAGCGTCATGAAGCGCACGTCGACGCGGCCCATTCCATCTGGCGCCGTGCCGCGTGACGAAGCCCTTGCCATGGGGCTGATCATGTCCGGCGTCTCGGTCCTGTTGATGTGGCTGGCCTCGAATGCTTTAGCCGCGGGCCTGCTTGCCCTGTCGATTGCCTATTATGGCTGGTTCTACACCATGCTCCTGAAACGACGCACGCCACAGAACATCGTTGTTGGAGGGGCTGCCGGGGCTTTCCCGCCAGTCATCGGGTGGGCGGCTGTGACAGGGTCGACGACACTCGACGCCTGGCTGCTGTTTGCCATCATTTTCTTCTGGACCCCGCCGCACTTCTGGGCGCTGTCGCTTCTCGCCCACAAGGAATACGAGAAAGCGGGCGTGCCCATGCTGCCGGTGACGCACGGCGCCGCGGCCACGCGAAACCAGATCCTCGCCTACACCATCTTTCTGGCACCGCTTGGCGCGCTGCCGGTGTTTACCGGATTGGGCGGTGTCGTTTACGCCGTCGTCTCTGTCATTCTGGGCGTAGCGTTCCTGTATCTCGCCGCGCGCGTTTGGCGTAGCGATGCCGGAGATGCCGGCGCAGCGCCTGCAAGCCTGAAAAAGGCGAAGGGACTGTTCGGCTTCTCGATCCTATATCTCTTCCTGCTGTTTGCCGCACTCATCGCAGAGCATGGGTTCGGCGCCTATATCGCCGTCCCGGGGCTGGCATGAGCGACGATCGCCCAACCCCTCCTGATCTGGATGACGAAGCGCGCAAGGCGCAGAAACGGCGCAATTTGTGGCTGGCGTTGGCCCTTGTCGCATTTGTCGTGCTCGTGATCGTTACCACGATGGTGCGGCTTGGCGGAGGCGTACCGGAGCGGATGTGATGACCAACTCGACCAAGACTCTTCTTATCACCGTGGTTGCCGCGCTTGGCATGCTTGGCCTCGCCTTCGCGTCCAAGCCGCTTTACGACACGTTTTGCCGCGTGACCGGTTTTGGTGGAACGACACAAATTGCCGAGGCCGCGCCGGAAGACATCCTGGATCGTCACCTCAATATCCGGTTCGACGCGAACGTCATTGATGCGCCGGTCCTGTTCCGGCCGCTCCAGACCAGCATGGACATCAAGGTCGGCGAACACGGCCTTGCGTTTTACGAAGTATCCAACACGTCGAAGAATGATGTTAGCCTTATGGCTTCCTACAATGTGACGCCTCACAAGGCTGGGCTCTATTTCAATAAACTGGAGTGCTTCTGCTTCACAGAGCGAATTGTGAAGGCGGGGGAGACGAAAAAACTGCCCGTGGTTTTCTTCATCTCGCCGGACCTGGACAGGGAGCGTAACATGGATGATGTCCGCACCATCACGCTCTCCTATACCTTCTATCAGACGGACAGTTTCGAGGGTGCGGCGAATTCGGCTGCACTCAACTGAGGTGTTGCGACTCTTTGGCGGCGCACGCTAAAAGGCGCCAGAATTATTGGGACTATGCGAGGGATGCCGGCCGATGGCTCATGATGAAGTAAAACACGACTACCACCTGGTAAATCCGTCGCCCTGGCCGCTGTTCGGCTCGATGGGCATGATCGTTCTGGCGCTTGGCGCCGTGACCTACATGAAGGGCCTGTTCGGCATGCCGGAAGGCACCTGGTGGTTGTTGGCGGTCGGTTTTGCCAGCATTATCTGGGTCATGGTCGGCTGGTGGCGCGAAGTCATCAAGGAAGGCCGCCAAGGCGACCATACACCCGTCGTGCAGATCGGCCTGCGCTACGGCATGATCCTTTTTATCGCTTCGGAAGTCATGTTCTTCGTGGCCTGGTTCTGGAGCTTCTTCGAGTTCGCGATCTTCCATGGCGCCCGCGTCGGCGAGACGTTCGATGTCTCAAACCCGATCTACCAGGAAGGCCTGAGCCGCTTCGCAGAATGGCCGCCGGCCGGTGTCGAGGTGTTCGACCCGTTCCACCTGCCGCTGATGAACACGCTGGTCCTGCTGCTCTCGGGCACGACCGTGACCGCAGCCCACCACGCCCTGCAGCATGATAACCGCAAGACCGCGATCCTGATGCTCTTCATCACGATCGTGCTCGGTGTCAGCTTCACCGGCCTGCAGGTGCTCGAATACACCCATGCTGGCTTCACCTATGACGGCACGCTCTATGGCTCCGCCTTCTTCATGGCGACGGGCTTCCACGGCGCGCACGTGGTGATCGGCACGATCTTCCTGATCGTCTGCCTGATCCGCCTGATGAGCGGCGGCATGTCTGCCAAGAAGCATCTCGGTTTCGAATTCGCCGCCTGGTACTGGCACTTCGTGGACGTCGTCTGGCTGTTCCTGTTCGCCTTCGTCTACGTCATCCCGTACCTGGTGATGGGCCACTAGTTTACCGTGGCACGCGAGGTCTCTCCCATATCGGCCGGGCTGCGCTGTCGCTGCCCGGCCTGCGGGGAAGGCCCGGTATTCAGATCATATCTGGAGTTTGCCCCGTCCTGCACGGCTTGCGGGGCAGACTTCTCGAAAGCCGACTCGGGTGACGGGCCGGCTTTTTTCGTCATGTTCCTGCTCGGCATCCTGATCATGCCGCCTGTGCTGCTGGTGCAGGCGTTGTTCTCGCCGCCCTTCTGGGTGCACCTCATCCTCTGGACGCCGGTCATCGTGGTCCTTGCCGTTATGCTTCTGCGGCCGTTCAAGTCGCTGATGTTCGCCCTGCAATGGAAGAACAAGGCAGAAGAAGCGCAATGGTCTGACGGGGGCCCCGGCGGAGACGCACAATGAGCTTCCGTCCCCTTCCGCTGATGAGCGTCCTGACCATTGTCAGCCTCGCCATCCTGATCTGGCTGGGAAACTGGCAATACGGCCGATACTCGGAAAAACTGGGCAAGGCGCCAGAAGAGGCGGCCCAGTTCGGGCCTGTGCTGGTCGACGTCGACACGGCCAATCCCGGCAATGCGCAACAGGTCTACGGCATTGTCGACGGCGAAGCGGTTTGGCGGCGTTACCTGCCGGGCCGGATCGACGGACAGGGCGAGCTGGTGCTCGTGCTCTGGGACGCAACGTCTGGCACAAGGCCGGTGCCGATGGCCATCTCGGATGCCGGTCCGGTTGCCTATGAAGCGAACGTCTTCATCCGTGAACCCGGCAAGCAGAGCTTCGGCGGCAAGAACGATCCCGCCAACGATTCCTGGTATCATTTTGATGGCCGTGCGATGCTCTCCAATCTCGGATACGAGATGGATACACAGCCCCGCGTGGTCGAACCGGATATCCTGACGGTTCGGCTGGCTGAAGAGCTTTCGCGCTCGCGCCAGACCGAGAATCCCTATGCGACCCCTGTCGTCCGCGACCCGCTGCCGCCAGAGCGCCATTTCGGATACGCGCTGACATGGTGGGGGCTGGCCATCGCGCTCATTGGCGTGTACGCCGCCTTCCATCATTCCAGAGGGCGGCTGCGCTTCAAGAAGCAGGACTAGAGCTAGAGCCATGAAATTCATCTCGACCCGCGGCCAGGCCAGCCCGGCCAGTTTTGTCGATGCGTGCCTGTCAGGGCTGGCCCCGGACGGCGGCCTTTTCGTTCCAGAGACATGGCCCCGGATTGAACCGGCTGGACCGAACGAAACCTATGTCGACGTAGCCGTTCGCGTACTCGCGGCCTTCGCCGAGGATGAACTCGATGAGGCGACCCTGCGGGGCATCTGCGAGCGGGCCTATGCGAGTTTCGCGCACCAGTCCGTCGCGCCACTCGTACAGTGGGGGCCGAATGCCTTCCTGATGGAGTTGCATCACGGGCCGACACTGGCCTTCAAGGATGTGGCGATGCAACTCATCGCGCAATTCTTCGATACGGTTCTTTCCCGCCGGGGTGAGCGGATGAGCGTAACCTGCGCGACCTCCGGCGATACGGGCGGCGCAGCCGCGGCGGCTTTCGCCGGGGCGAGCAATGTCGATCTCTTCATCCTGCATCCATTTGAGCGTATTTCGCCCGTCCAGCGCCTCTTCATGACGACGACGGGAGCGAGCAACGTCCACAATATTGCGATCGACGAGGACTTCGATGCCTGCCAGGCCATCGTGAAGGCCCTCTTTGCCGACCGCGACTTTGTCGTGCGGTCGGGCCTGTCGGGCGTGAACTCGATCAACTGGGCCCGGATCGCCGCGCAGGCCGTATACTATGCCACAGCGCAGGCCGCGCTTGGCACGGACCGTCCGCTGCGCATCGTCGTGCCGAGCGGCAATATGGGCGATGCTTTGGCCGGCTATGTTGCGGCCCGCTGTGGCCTGCTGCATGGATTCGAAGCCGTCTGCGCCGTGAATGAGAACGATGCGCTGCGCGTCCTCCTCGGGGAAGGGCGCATGGCGCGGGCGAGTGCCGTCTCGACGCCGAGTCCAGCCATGGATATCTCCATCCCGAGCAATTTCGAGAGGATCGCATTCGAAGCATCTGGCCGCGATGCGGACCTGATCCGTCAGATCTACAACCAGTTCGCACAAGGTGGCGACGTGGACCTGCCGGAAAAAATCAAGGGCCCGCTGGCTTGCACGGGCCTCAGCGCGAAGCGCGTCTCGAACACCAATACGCTGGAAGAAATGAAGCGCGTGCATGACGAGACAGGCTGGCTCATCTGCCCGCATACCGCTGTCGGCACCTCGGTTGCGCGCAGCCTGCCCGAGAGTGACGCCATGACCGTTGTCCTGGCCACGGCACATGCGGCGAAGTTTCCCGAAACCGTTGAAAAGGCGACGGGTCTGACACCAGACCTGCCGCACCGGGTACAGGGCGTGATTGCGCGCGACGAAGAATTCGACCGCGTCGCAAACGATCTTGCTGTGGTCAGGACCTTTATTCGCGACCATCAGCGCCTCTAGACCTCTCGCCAGCGAAGCTGGAAAGAACTAGGCTGCCATCATGCAAAACGAAACCGCCACCACTGTTGGCCATTGGTCCTGGGATCCGGACCTGAAACGTTTGCGCATCGATCCGGACCGGAGTGCGGCGCTCGACGATATCAGCGGTTCCTGGTCACTGAACGCGCTCGGCGTCCTGCTGGATGGGTTCAGCCGGAGCCGGCTTGAGCGCGCGCTCGACCCAGCCTCCGGAGCCCGCAGGGACATCGCATGTGCGGTCGGCCTGTCGAGCGGGGGCGCCATTCGTCTGGTCGGCCGGTTTGATGCGCGTGGCGGCGCCTCTGGCGACCTCGTCCGCGATGATACGTCTCTTGATGGCGGCATCATCCCTGCGCCCGGGCCGGGGCTGGATGCCGCGTTTCAGCCGATCGTGTCTTTGACGACAGGCCGCATTGCCGGTTTTGAAGCACTGGCGCGCTGGGACGGTGCACCGCCCTCGCACCAGGCTGGCGGACAGGCGCTGAGCGATGATGCCCTGGCGCCAAACATGCTGATCCGGGCTAGCGAGGCGCTGGCATCATGGCAGAAAGCTGGGCACCACGGCCTGTTCGTGAATGTCAATCTGACGGGGCGCGATCTTGCCAGTGAGGATCTGCCCAGCCTTGTTGAAGCGCTGGTATCAGGTCATGGTTTTTCGCGGGGCCAGCTTCGTATCGAGCTGACCGAGCAGGCGGCCCTGCGCGATGACGTTGAAGCCGTCCGTGTTGCAACGGCCCTTAAAGAGGTGGGCGCCGGCGTCATCCTTGATGATTTCGGGTCGGGGCATTCGTCGTTTTCCTGGCTCGCCTCTCTGCCTGCCGATGGCCTGAAGATCGATCCCGATCTCATTCGCCAGACCGGTTCGGAAAAGGTTCGCGTAATCCTCGAAACGATCACGTTGCTCGCCTCGCGCCTGAAGATGAGCACGACGGCGGAGGGTATCGAGAATCTGGAACAGATCGGCCTGCTACGCACGCTCGGCTTCCAGTATGCGCAGGGCTTTGCCTTTTCCCATCCGGTTTCTGCGACCGAGGCAGCGAGGCTCCTGGTCTCGGCCGGGGAGCAGGGCGGCTAGGCAGTCCCGCCGCCGAAATGGAGCCGCGAGGCGTCTATGCCGATCAGCTCCAGTGCGCGGGCCCACTTGTCTTCATGGCGGGTGCCATAGACGAGGTCGGGGTCGACAGTACCGATTAGCCAGGCATTTTCAGCAATCTCGCTTTCGAGCTGTCCAGGCCCCCAACCGGAATAGCCCAGCGCCATCATCGATTCGCGGGGCGCTTCGCCGGTTGCGATGGCCACAAGGATGTCGCGCGTGGCGGTCAGGCAGCAATTATCGCCGATATCCATGGTCGCGCCATCGGAGTAAAAGTCGTCAGTATGGACAACGAAGCCGCGGTCTGTGCCAACCGGTCCGCCGCTCAAAACGGCCGTGTCGGGAACGCGGATATCCTGCTCGATGCCCAATTGGGTCAACAGTTGTGGCAGGGTGAGGTCATCGATCGGCTTGTTGAGGGTGATGCCCATGGCGTAATCGGGCTCATGCGCGCAGACCATCACGAGGGATCGGGAAAAGCGGCTGTCACCAATCCCGGGCATGGCGATAAGGAGTTTGCCGGTCAGGTCCTCAATCATGGCCTGTGCCCTTTCTTCACCAGACAGGCTGACTCAGGGGCCATGGATTGGCAAGCGTTCATTGATCATCTCGCCGGTCGTGCCTAAGTAGCGATCAGCTGAAGAGGAGCTTTCAATGACGATCAAGACTGGCGACAAACTGCCCGAAGCCGTGTTCATGGAAATGACCGCCAACGGTCCCGAACCGCGCAAGACCGACGATATCTTCGCCGGCAAGACAGTGGCCCTGTTTGCCGTGCCCGGCGCGTTCACGCCGACCTGTTCGGCCAAGCACCTGCCTGGTTTCATCGAGAAAGCCGAGGCGCTGCACGGCAAAGGCGTGGACGATATCGTGTGCACCTCGGTGAATGATGTCTTCGTCATGAATGCATGGGGCGAGCAGGCCGAGACCGGCGGCAAGGTCCGCATGCTGGCCGATGGCAACGGCGCCTTCGCCAAGGCGTGTGGCCTGGAGATGGATGCCAGTGGCTTCGGCATGGGCGACCGCTCCAAGCGCTACTCGATGCTCGTCAAGGACGGCGTCGTCGAGCAGCTGAACGTCGAGGATGGCGGCGAGTTCAAGGTATCCAGCGCCGACTATCTTCTCGGCCAGATTTAAGCCTCCCGGAATCATCCGATACGGGCTAGAACGGCGCATACCGATATCGGTGTGCGCCGTTTTTGAGTCCGATTTTATTGAAAAACGGCAAATCGCACCCGATCTTAGGTACAGGTCATAAGGAGGGAACCTGTATGGAGCCATCATTTGTCGTCGCCATTATCCTGGCGGTTGCGGGTCTTGTGCTGCTGACATCTGCGGTCACTGTGGTGCCGCAGGGCTACAATTACACCGTCGAGAATTTCGGGCGATACACGAAGACGCTGAACCCCGGGCTTCATTTCATCGTGCCGTTCTACCAGCGCGTCGGGCGCAAGATGAACATGATGGAGAGTGTTCTGGACATCCCGACGCAGGAAGTGATCACCAAGGACAATGCCATGGTGTCCTGCGATGCGGTTGTTTTCATTCAGGTTATCGACCCAGTGTCGGCCGCCTATGAGGTCAACAACCTCCAGAATGCCATCCAGAACCTTTCGCTGACCAATATCCGGACGGTGGTCGGCTCGATGGACCTCGATGAAGTGCTCTCCAATCGTGACGAGATCAATGCGCGCCTTCTCAACGTCGTGGATGCGGCGACCAATCCCTGGGGCGTGAAGGTCACCCGGATCGAGATCGCCGACCTCACCCCGCCGGCGGATATTACAGAAGCCATGGCGCGCCAGATGAAGGCCGAGCGCCTGAAGCGGGCGGAGATCCTGACGGCGGAAGGCGACAAGCAGTCGGCCATTCTGAAAGCCGAAGGCGCCAAGCAGTCCCAGATCCTCGAGGCAGAGGGCCGCCGCGAAGCCGCGTTTCGTGACGCCGAAGCCCGCGAACGCGAGGCAGAAGCCGAAGCAAAGGCAACGGCCATGGTGTCGGAAGCCATCGCGAAGGGCGATGTCAACGCGATCAATTACTTCCTGGGCCAGCAATATGTGACGGCGTTCGAGAAGCTTGCGACCGCGCAGAACCAGAAGACGGTGATCATTCCGGCCGAGTTCAGTTCTATTCTTGGCACGATTGAAGGCATTCGCGGTCTCGCGGAGTCAGCGACCTCAAATCGCAATGGTGGCGGGGCCGTTCCCTCGTCGCGCCGTCGGGAGGACACGTGATGGAGTGGGCGAATGAGCTGATGTGGCCGCTGACCGCCTGGCACTGGCTGGCCCTTGGCCTGATCCTGCTGTCGATCGAGATGGCCGTTGGCACGTTCGACCTGCTATGGATTGCAATAGCGGCGGGCGTGACGGCGATCTTTGCCGCCATCGCGCCGGCTGGCCTTTCTGACTGGCAGGGCCAGCTCATCTTCTTCGCCGCCGCTGCGACGGGCCTTCTGATCCTAGGGCGGACGGTGTTTGCTGGCATGCGGCGCCTGGTGAGTGATCACCCGACGCTGAACCAGCGGATGAACCGCACTATCGGCCAGCGAGCCCTTGTTGTTTCAGGGTTTTCCGGCGGCATGGGCCGGGTGAAGCTGGGCGACACCGAATGGTCTGCCGAGACGATGGATGGCAGCAATCCGGGCGAGGGCACATCGGTCGTCGTGGAGGAGACCAACGGAAACATCCTTCGGATCCGCATCGCGGGCTGAGGGGGAAACTTGCGGGAAAGACCGTCGGTCGGCCAGGCCGGGAGTGAGTCTGATTTCCATACAATTCCAGTATGATTCCAGTACGAAAACAGTCTGATTCCGGTCTGGCCGGATGGCAGGCGCGTCCCGGCCTAGAAGAGTGACCCTTGGGGCGGCGCATCCGGGTCTTTCGAGGTCTTCGGGCTGGCAGCCGGCTTGTCCGGTTCTGACCTCTCCGGTTTTGGCTTCTCCGGTTTTGACTTGCCCGGTTTCGACGCCTTGCCGCCCGCTCCGGCGCCGGTCACGTCTGCCGCGATGCGTCCATCGGCCAGAGCTATATCGAGCGAGTCGCCTGCCTTCACCGCGCCGGCACTTTTCAAGACCCGGCCGCTTGCATCTTTCACAATGGCGAAGCCGCGGTCGAGAGTCGCCTGATAGGAGAGCGTCTCGAGCAGTTTCGCCTGAGAGGCGAGCGCTGTGCGATTTTCGCCTATCACGCGAGTCACGGCTGGACGGGCGCGGACCGCGACATCGATCAGCTGCTGGCGTTTGCGCCGGGCATCCATTTGCAGCGGCTCAGGGCGGAGCCGCGCCTCGGTGCGAGTCAGCTCGATCCGCTTCGACTTGATCGCGCCGGACAGGCCCGAACGCAGGCCCGCCTCAAGATAGTCGACCGTCTGGCGCTTCTGGGCGATCAGCGTTTCGAGCTTCGGCAGGCGCGCGGCCCGCAGCCGGTCGCGGTCATGCCGCACGAGCCGCGAAAGCGCGTGGGTGAGGCTCTGGCCATATTCGCTGATCGTGATCATCAGGTCCTGACGAACCGGAACCGCAATCTCGGCGGCGCCGGTCGGCGTCGGGGCCCGCGCATCGGAAACATAGTCGATCAGCGTCGTATCGGTTTCGTGGCCAACCGCCGAGATGAGCGGGATCTGGCTTTCAAAAGCGGCGCGGACGACATTCTCCTCGTTGAACGGCCAGAGGTCTTCAATCGAGCCGCCGCCGCGCCCGACGATCAGCACGTCCGGTCGGTCCTCGCCGGTCATCGCGTTGAAGCCGCGAATACCGGATTCGATCTGGGCAGCGGCCGCATCGCCCTGGACCAGGGCCGGCCACACGATCACACGAACCGGAAAGCGTTCCCGGATGCGATGCAGGATATCGCGGATGACGGCGCCCGTCGGGCTGGTCACGACCCCGACTGTGCGCGGCAGGTAGGGCAGGGCTTTCTTGTGCCGCTCGTCGAACAGACCTTCGGCGGCAAACTTCTTCTTGCGTTCTTCCAGCAGCGCCATCAGCGCACCCGCACCGGCCGGACGCATGAAGTCGGCGATCATCTGGTAATTGGAGCGGCTGGCATAGATGGACAGCTTGCCCTCGGCCACGACTTCGAGCCCTTCTTCAGGCTTGAAAGGCAGGCGCTGGACCGAGCCTTTCCACATCACCGTGTTGAGAACGGCCTTCTCATCCTTGATGTCGGCATACATGTGGCCGGAGCGCGCAATCGTCACGCGGCCGAGCTCGCCGCGCACGCGCACATGATCGTAATTGGTCTCGATGGTCCGTTTCAGGCTCGCGGCGAGTTCTGAAACCGAGAGTTCGGCAATGTTGGAGGCGCTTTCCTCTGACACGGCCAGCCTTACCCTTCGTCCGATCCGTCTTTGTCAGACTGCGAAGCGCCAACCGTCACGCGGGCCTTCATGTCGCCGGA
Source organism: Henriciella mobilis (assembly GCF_003576285.1). Taxonomy (NCBI): domain Bacteria; kingdom Pseudomonadati; phylum Pseudomonadota; class Alphaproteobacteria; order Hyphomonadales; family Hyphomonadaceae; genus Henriciella; species Henriciella mobilis. The sequence goes on from NZ_QWFX01000013.1 coordinate 183,722, forward strand.
GATGCGGGTCATCATGAAAGTGCCCGTCCAGTCGGATGGGTCGTCGAAGAACCAGACCCCCGAGATCAGGCAGCAGTCGGCATCGGTGTCGCCATGATAGCGCAGCATGATGGGATCGCCGGTTTCGTCATCGATGACGATCTTGGTGAAACGGACATCCAGCCCGTGCCGGAAGCCGTGAATGGTCGACTCATATTCATCGTCCATCGCTTCGGGACTGAAGTTTTCTTCAAGGACCGTGCCGGTGATCTTGCCGCCGTCTTCCTTGATCCAGGCGGTGAACATGATGGCGTCGTCTGTCAGGTCGTAAGCGTAGTAGCCTGTCCACAACCCGCTGAGGTCTCGGGAGAAGCGGCGTCTCTGGGAATTGTCTGCCATTGGCTCACTCTGCCTTCTCTGCATCTGCATCTTCAAGTGAATTTGCCAGCCATGTCTACCGGCCGATTCTCAGACCAACCCGTTCACAAGGCATGAACAAGGCAGGAATGGTGCTTCATTCGGGGCTTGATTGCGGCGGCTAGCAGGGCCATCACCCGCTCCATGAAAATTCTCATTCTTGGTTCCGGTGGGCGCGAGCATGCGCTGGCCTGGAAAATCGCGCAGTCCCCGCTTGTCGACGAAGTCTTCTCGGCGCCCGGCAATCCCGGCACGGACAAGATCGGGCCGTGCTTCGATCTCGATATCACCGACCTGAAGGCGGTGCAGGAGCTGGCGCTGCAGCTCAATCCCGACCTGATCATCATCGGGCCGGAAGCGCCGCTGGCGGCTGGGGCTTCCGATGCGTTGCGCGCGCGCGGCTTCGATGTCTTCGGGCCGAGCCAGCAGGCCGCCAGGCTCGAGTCGTCCAAGGGCTTCGCCAAGGATCTGATGCAGAAATACGGCGTGCCGACGGCTCGCTATGGCCGCTTCGATGACCTGACCGAGGCGCTCGACTTCCTTGAGACGATGGAGGCGCCCTATGTCATCAAGGCCGATGGGCTGGCTGCGGGCAAGGGCGTGGTGATCGCCGAAACGCTGGAAGATGCCGAGAATACGGTCGAGGAATTCATGACTGGCAAGTTCGGCGAAGCCTCCTCCGAAATCGTCATCGAGGAGTTCATGCAGGGCGAGGAAGCCTCCGTCTTCGTCATGACTGATGGCGAGGGCGCGATCTACCTGCCGGTCGCCCAGGACCATAAGCGGGTCGGCGATGGCGATACCGGGCCGAATACCGGCGGCATGGGCGCCTATGCGCCAGCCCCGGTCGTCGATGCGCGGACGCTGGAACTGGTGCAGACGATGATTGTCGAGCCGATGCTCTCAGGCATGGCTGAAGACGGCATGCCGTATCAGGGCGTGCTTTATGTCGGCATCATGGTGACCGAGGCCGGGCCGAAAGTGGTCGAGTTCAATGCCCGCTTCGGGGACCCGGAATGCCAGGTGCTGATGGCGGGCCTGCCGGGCGATATCGTCCCGGCGCTGCTTGTCTGCGCAACAGGCGGCCTTGCCGGGGCGCATGCCCAGCTCTGCGAGATGATGGGCCTCTCGGACTTCCGGCCGAGCGCAGTCGTCGTCATGGCGGCGAACGGCTATCCTGGCACGGTCGAGAAGGGCTCGGTGATCGAGGGCGTGGAGGCTGCCGATGCGATTGACGGCGTGACCGTCTTCCATGCCGGCACCGATGTGAACGCCGACAAAAAGCTCATCGCCGCCGGCGGACGCGTCCTTGGCGTCACTGCGACGGCTGAAGACCTCAGGACGGCGATTGCGAAAGCCTATGAAGGCGTTGACGCGATCGACTGGCCGGGCGGTTTCTGCCGGCGGGATATCGGCCGCCGGGTGCTCTGAGCCAGCGATTTTGAGCGCCATTTAACCCTGCGATATGCTTGTCCGTCTGCGTGTCCGCGCTAGGGTGCGCGGCAACCAGATCAAACAGGGAGAAGACCCATGGCGGAAGCCGCTGCACAGGAAATGTTCTCCGGAACCAAGGACGTTGCCGAGTCGCACAAGTTCAACGAGCAGAACCTCGCCGACTGGATGGAAAAGAACGTCGAGGGCTATGAAGGCCCGCTGACGGTCAAGCAGTTCAAGGGCGGCCAGTCCAATCCGACCTACAAGCTGTTCACGCCGAACAAGAAATACGTCATGCGCCGCAAGCCGCCAGGCAAGCTGCTGCCTTCGGCGCACGCCGTGGACCGCGAATTCAAGGTCATCAATGCGCTCTACCCGACGGGCTTTCCGGTCGCGCGGCCCTATGGCCTGTGCATGGACGAGGATGTCATCGGCACGATCTTCTACGTCATGGACAATGTCGATGGCCGCATCCTGTGGGACCAGACGCTGCCGGACTATGAGCCCGCCGAGCGCCGCAAGATCTACGAGGCCAAGGTGAAGACCTTCGCCGACCTGCACAATACGGACTACAAGGCCGTCGGCCTGCAGGACTTCGGCAAGGAGGGCGACTATTGCGCCCGCCAGATTCACCGCTGGACCAAGCAGTACAAGGCATCGGAGACGATGCATATTCCGGAGATGGAACAGCTCATCGACTGGCTGCCGAAAAACCTTCCGGCCAAGGAAGATGTGACCATCGTGCACGGCGATTATCGTCTCGACAATATGGTCCTGCACCCGACCGAGCCGAAAGTCATTGCCGTGCTTGACTGGGAGCTGTCGACGCTGGGTGATCCGCTTGCGGACTTTTCCTACCACCTGATGAACTGGGTGATGCCGGGCAATGACGAGTCGCGCGGCTCGATCGCCAATATCAAGGACCTGAAGGCCTGGGGCATCCCGACGCTGGAGGAATATGTCGACCTCTACTGCCAGCATACCGGCCGCGATGGCATGCCGGACCTCAACTATTATTTCGCCTACAACGCGTTCCGCCTCGCCGGCATCCTGCAGGGTATTGTCGGGCGAGTGCGCGACGGGACGGCGTCCAATGCCAACGCGGCTGCGAATGCCGAGCGCGTCGTGCCGCTGGCGAAGTTCGCCGCCGATCGTGCCCGCATGGCCGGTATGGAAGGCTAGGGCGATGGCAGAGGTGATCGAAGGCCCGCTGCGCAAGCCGGCGCAGATGCTCGCCGACCAGTCCTATGACGGTCACAGCTCAATCCATGATGACAGCGAGGCCGAAAAGCTGGGCATCAAGGCCGGGCCGATCGAGGGGCCGACCCATTTCAGCCAGTTCTCGCCATACCTTGTCGACCTGTTCGGCAAGGCATGGTTTGAGAGAGGGTGTTTCTCGGCGCACTTCCAGAACATGGTCGTCGAAGGCGAGGCGGTTCGCGTCTTCATCGAGCCGAAATCGGATACCTACGCCTTTTGCCGGGCCGAGAAGGAAGACGGCACGCCCGTGCTGGAAGCGAGTGCGACGCTCGGGCCCGACCATGGCGAGACCTTGCTTGAGGCCCGTATGGCGAAGCTGCGCCCGGCGGGCGAGCTGGTCATCCTGGCCGACATGAAGGTTGGCATGAAGGGCAAGCAGGAAGAAATCGTCCGTATGGATCCCGATCAGCATATGGGTAATCTCTATCCCTTCTCGCTGAACGAAAAGCTCGCCAAGATCACCGAACCGATGGACTGGTACAGCGACGCAGCCGGCTCGCCCTGGGGGCGGGCGATCGTGCCGACCGAAATGGTCTCGGTGCTCGGCAACTATACCGGCGGAATGATTGGCTGGCCGGTCAAGCGTCCCTCGATCGGCCTCTTTGCCGACCTCCAGATCAAGATGGTCGACGGTCCGCTATTCGTCGGTGAGACCTACCGGCTGGATCGTGAGATTGTGGCCCTGTCACAGTCCCGGCGTGTCGAGAATTACTGGGTGCTGACGAAGTTTCTCGAACCGGAGAGCGGTGACGTCAAAGCTGAAATGCTGCTGAACCACGGCGTGATGAAAGCGAGCTATCCGGACTATCCGAAAGAACTGCTGCCCGCCTGATTTATCAGTCTGCGGCGCAATCGGCGTCTTCGTAGTCCTCTGAGAAGATGTAGGTCTGTTCCGCAATCGGCACCGTAATGTCGCGGTAGAGCGTGCGACCGGGCTCGTCCCAAGACTGGTCGAAATCCTCCATATGGACGATACGGCCACCGAGAAAGCGTTGCAGGTGCTCCGCGTCGATCATGCCCCAATAGTTGTTCGGGTCTACCCGGCAGGGGTGCGCCTCCGCTTCGGTCTCCATCCGCTCACTGATGAGGTCGATATAGGCCTGGTCGACATGCTGGCCAGCGAGGTGGCCCTGCATGTGGTCCTGCCCGCTCTTGTGCGTGGTATAGCCGAGATTGTAGCCAAGACTTGCCATCATGAAGTCTGTCTGGGATGGCGCCGCCCCCTGCTTCAGCCAGCCAAACCAGCTCTTGAAGCCCATCATCGCTATTCCGTGTACGGCAATATGTGCGGAGCGGTGGATATACAGTTGGTCCGCCCCGGGAAGAATGACCATGGCGCAGGCGGACATGCATGGGCCGGCAATCACGACGGGCTCGCTTCGCTGGTCGATAATGCGGCTCATCATCCGTGCCGTCGCGACATTGCCGCCAGGACTGGTGATGATGATGCGGCGCGTCTCCGGCAGGTTGGCCAGCTTCAGGAACTGCTCTGGATAGATGGCTGAATTGTAGCAGATTGAATCATGCTCGCTAAGAACGGTCACGCCTTCTGTTTCGAGGCACGTCTCAACAGCGGCGTCGAGCAACGGGTCAGGTTCGTCGTAGCGGGAAGGGCTCTCCTGTGCCTGTGCGGCGGCCGTGGCAGGAAGGAGAAGCCAGGCGAGAAAAACAAGTGTGCGGTGAAACATGTTGCGCATCGGCAAGTTTAGTGGCGTTGCTGGTCACAGATATGGTTGGGAAAATTTACGATTGCCCAAAGACAGGCTAAGAACAAGTACAGAATGTCTGGAGTGGAGTACATGAAAGGGACAATGCGGATGGCCGGCTGGGGGCTGGTCCCGCTTCTGGTTGCCGGCCTGCAGGCCTGCGGCAATGGCGGCGCGACACCTCAGGATACGTCGGGCCCGGTCCAGTGTGTCGAAATTCCGGACGGATACTATCTGTTCGCCAACGGAAAGTTCACGCCGACGACGGAGGATATGGCCATTGAGCTCCCCGCCGAAGTCACCCAACGGGACGTCGTCTGGATCAACGAGTTCGAGGACCTCTTGCGCCAGACCGGGCCGGAATGGATCCGCCTGAAAGCCGTCGATGAGGTGCTGTTCGTAAGTGGCGAAGCCGACTCCGAGGAGGCCCGCGAGGATGCGCTGAGCGCGGTCCGCGCCGCGATTGTCGCCGACCGTCAGTTGCTGCAGCGCAACCTCTTTATGGTGGATGCCGTTTCAACGCCAGACGAGCCGCGGCCGCCTGGCGCGCTGTTCATGTCGATGCCGCACAATCCGCCGCTCGAGGCCTGCCGCACCCGCGGTGACCAGCTCGCGCGCAGCGAACAGATCACCTATGAGGAAGACGACACGGTTGTCAGCGAGGACAATCACAGGCTGCTGGACGCGCTGGCCGGTCTCACCATGATCTGCCGCGACTACCGTCTCGAAATCGGTGTTCACACGGATGCCCGCGGGGCGGAGTCCTTTAACCGGGTCCGCTCGCAGGCCCGCGCCGATGCCATCGCGGCCTATCTCCAGCAACAGGGCATTCCGGCCAGCCAGCTCGTGCCGTTCGGCTATGGGGAGACCCGGCCGATTGACCCGGCACAGACCAGTGAAGCCTATGCGCTCAACCGCCGGGTCGAGTTCCATTTTCTCGACAAGGGCGAGTAGATCCAGCCCTAGAACTTGTACCGTACAGGGACCGATTTTGGTCCGCCCACGAAGTTGGCGCGGATGAAGGTCGGATCGCCCGCGAGTTCGATCGATTTGAGGCGCGAGAACAGCTCCTCGTAGATCGCCTGCATTTCCAGCCGCGCGAGGTGCATGCCGAGACACATATGCCCGCCGTGACCGAATGAGATGAGCTTGTTCGGGCTGCGATCGACGCGGAAGTCGAACGGGTCGTCGAACACCTCTTCATCGCGGTTGCCCGACGGGTAGCAGAGCAGCAGGCTTTCGCCCTTGAGGATCTTCTGTCCCCGCAGCTCATAATCGTCCTGGGCAGTGCGCATGAAGTGCTTCACCGGCGTCGTCCAGCGGATCGCCTCATCGACGGCCATCCGGGACATGCCGGCCGGATCGTCCATCATCTTCTTCAGCTGCTCGGGATGGCGCAGCATGCCAAGCACGCCGCCGCCGGTTGATGCGCTGGTCGTGTCGTGGCCGGCCGCGGCGACGATGATGTAATAGCTCATCGCTTCCAGCTGGCCGATCGGCTCGCCGTCCACCTCGCCATTCGCGATCACCGTCGAGACATCGTCCTTCGGGTGGGCCCGCCGGTCGGCCGTGATGTTCGTGAAGTACATGAAGAACTGGGCGAGCGTCTCCTGGATGGAGGCGAGGCCCTTCTCGGAATCGCCGCCCTCGGCGAGCTCCTTGTTGCGCATCAGGTCCGGGTCCTGCGCACCGAAGATCTCCTGTGTGAGCTTCAGCATCATCGGCTCGTCTGCCTCGGGCACGCCGAGGATCTGCATGATGACGCGCAGCGGATAGTAGAGTGCGATATCCTGCTGGAAGTCGCACTCGCCGCCCATATCCTCCATCCGGTCGACGAATTCCTTCGCGATCTTGCGGATGGCCTCCTCGCGGGTCTTCACCTTGTGCGGCATGAACCAGTCCTGGGTCAGGTGGCGCAGCTTGTAGTGCATCGGGTCGTCGAGCTGGACCAGGGTCTTGAGAAGGTGCGGGCCGCCCGTCTGGGCGTAGACGCGTTCCTCGGCTTCGGCATAGCTCAGCATCTCGCGCTCGCCATTCGTGAACAGCTTGTTCTGGCGGCTGATCTCCATGATGTCGGCATGCTTGGTGACCGCCCAGAAGGGACGGAAGTTTTCCGGCTCGCACCAGGCGACGGGGTCTTCGGCGCGAAGGCGCGCAAAGGCGGCATCGAGCGCTTCGGGCTGGGCATAGATGTCGGGGCTGACGATCTTGTCAGCCGTGGCGGCAGCGGCCGCACTCATCTGGCGCGAGGGGTCTTTCTTGGTGCTGGGCGGGGTAGCAAGCGCGGCGTCGGACATTGGAACCTCCGGAAAATGACGTCAGTCTCATTTTTTCCGGATCGTACGATTCCGCTTCGGTTTGTGAAGTCCTGTCTCGACGTCAGGGCGCGGCGGCTTCGGCTTGCGTGCGCCTCTGGACGGCCTGGCGCTCGATGGTTTGATCATGCTGCCCAGCTTTGCCTTCAGTTCGGAGGCCAGCACTTCCTCGACGGCGCCGGGATGCAGGTCGTCCAGCGTGAACGGACCATAAGCGACGCGGATCAGCCGGTTCACGTCGAGGCCGACGGATTCCAGTGCGCGGCGCACTTCCCGCTTCTTGCCTTCCGACAGTTCGACCCGGATCCAGTTATTGGTGCCCGTCTCGCGTTCCAGTTCGGCCTTGATCGGCGCATAGCGCACGCCGTCGACTTCGATGCCATCGGCGAGCGCCTGAAGCTTTTCGGGCGTGACCTTGCCATGCGCGCGGGCGCGATAGATGCGGGGGAACTCGTTCGAGGGCAGCTCGAGCGCGCGGGCCAGTTCGCCATCATTTGTCAGCAGCAGCAGGCCTTCGGTAGTCAGGTCGAGCCGGCCAACCGTGACAACGCGCGGCAGATGCTTCGGCATCTCATCGAAGATGGTACGTCGGCCGGCCGGGTCATTGGTGGTCGTGATCAGGCCGGAGGGCTTGTGATAGCGCCACAGGCGGGTGGCTTCGGGCGCACTGACGCGCTTGCCTTTCACCGTGATGGTCTCGCTGCCGGTGACCTTGAAGGCCGGTGAGGTGAGCTTGCGGCCGTTCACGGCGATCTCGCCATTCTCGATCATTGTCTCGCAGGCCCGGCGTGAGGCCACGCCGGCACGGGCGAGCCATTTGGCGATGCGCTCGCCATCGCTCCAGTCCTTGGGAGGCTTCTCGCTCTGGGGTTTGGGTTTGCTGGTCCGTCTTGCGGGCCGGGGCGTCTCTCGACGATCCGTCATAGGGCTATCCTCTAGGGGTTCGCTCCTATCTGCAGAACGGGTGAGGCAATTGCAAGGCCGAGGACGAGTTCCAGCGGGATCCAGACCGGGATCATGCCGGGTGCACGGTTCTCCTTGGTGTCGAGCAGGAAAGAGAGCGCGCGTCCGAATCCTGCGCCGAGCCAGCCAGCCGCGATCGGCAGGATGGCGAGCATCGCGATCGGTCCGCCGACCCGCAGGAGGATCACCAGCGCCGTCATGTGCAGGAGGAATAAGAGGCCGCCATAGGTCGCCCGGAACTCGGAGAAGCCGCCCGGCCTGGCAGGATCGGGATCGGGCACAAGCCGCACGACGCCTGCGGCCCATTTCGGCGCGATGAGCGCGCCAAGGCCGATCAGGGCGCAGAAGGTGAGGGCGATGGCGCAGATGATGGTGAAGACAGACATGGAGCCTCCTGAAGTCTCGCCTGAACAAGATGGCGCGTTTGGCGCCGGCGGCCAGCGTCAGACGCCGGCATTCTTCCAGGCCGGTTTCGGCCAGCGCCTGTGCTGCCAGAACCACTGGCCGGGATTGGCGCGCACTTCGGTCTCTATAAAGGCGGTTATCTTCCGGACGCAGTCAAGCACGGCCTCGTCGCCGGTCAGCCCTTCAGCGGGATAGATTGCCTCGTGAATGGTAACGCGGAACCGGGCTGGCCCTGTGCGCACGGTCGAGACCGGCACGATGGGCACGCCATACTTTACCGCCAGCCGCGACGGGCCGGGCGCTGTCATCGCGTCGTGGCCGAAGAAGGGGACGGGAACGCCCTGGTTGAACTTCTGGTCGTTCATCAGCGCGACCGAGCGGCCTGCCGACAGGGCCCGCATCAGCTCACGCGTGCCAAGGCCCTTGGGGGCGAGCACGCCGATGCCATACTCATGTCTCACGTCATTGATGCGCCGGTCGATGTGCGGATTGTTGAGCGCGCGATAGGTCACGAGGCAGTCGACCGGGCGCCGGCAGATCACGGCCGCCATGACTTCCCAGTTTGCGAAATGCCCGGAGATGAAGACCGCGCCCTTGCCGGAGGCTTCGACCGCGTCCAGGCGTTCGGCATTCACGACCTCGACCCGGTCGCCGTCATAAGGGTCGATCTTCGGCAGGTGCGGCAGCTCGCCCGCCGTGCGTCCGACGCTTTCCCAGGCTTCCTGCGCGACGCGGTCGACGGTTTCTTCATCCCAGTCCGGAAACGCCATGCGCAGATTGCGTTTGACCGTCTGGTTCTGGCTGAGGAGCGGCGCGATGCGCTTGATGATCCAGCCCGCCGTGTCGGACGCCCGGTCCGGTCCGAGCGCCTTCATCGGCCCCCAATAGACAAGGTCCCAGGCAATGGCTTCCAGCCGCCAGACGACGCGCTGCCAGAAGGTCGAGCGGTCGTCGATGTCCTTCGGGCGGATGTATTGCGGCGCTTCTGTCTTGGTCTTGGTCATCGAGCCATGCGGTCTGCCACAGGTGCGAGCACCCGGTCCAGCGCGCTCCTATCCCCGAATTCCGCCCGGATGGGAAGGGTCACGATGCCACTGCGCTGATCCTCGCGCAGGCGGACAAAGTCCTTTTCCGTGGTGATCAGCTGCGCATCATACTGTTTCGCCAGCTCGTTCAGGTAGCGCACATCACTGTCGGAATAGGTGTGGTGGTCGGGGAAGGGCACAGCGTCGAGGGGCTTTGATCCGCAAGCCTCCAGCGTGTCGAAGAACTTCTCCGGCCGGCCAATCCCGGCAAAGGCGACATAAGCCTGCTTCTGCAAAGGTGCGGTCGGCTGGATCGTGGCCCGGATGACCGGCAAGGCCGTTCCAGAAAGCTCTTCCGGAATGCCGCCTGGCCCCGTGACGATAACAGCGTCGGCCCGCGCGAGGCCTGCGGCCACGGGCTCCCGCAGCGGACCCTTCGGGATCACGTATCCGTTCCCGAAACCGGCCTCGCTGTCGACGACGATGAGCGAGACGTCTTTATGAAGCGACGGGTTCTGATGGCCGTCATCCATGATGATGAGGTCGACCCCATCGGCCTCCATCGCCTGTCCGGCGGCTGCGCGGTAGGCGCCGATCCAGGCTTCGCCGCTGCAGGCCAGCATCAGCGGTTCGTCGCCGACATCCGAAGCCGTGTGCGTGGAGACGTCCACCTTGAGCGGGCCCTTCAGCGCGCCGCCATAGCCGCGCGACAGCGTTGCGATGCGTGTTCCCGGATAGCGTGCCTTCAGCATGTCACGAAGACCTGCGGCGACGGGGCTCTTGCCGGTGCCGCCAGCGGTGAGGTTGCCGACACAGATCACCGGGATCGACAGGCGCAGCGGTTGCGTCTTCGCGATCCGGCGTTCCGTCACGCCAGCATAGAGCATGGCGAGCGGCGTCAGCAGCAGACGGGTGAGCGGCGCGGCCTCGCGTGAGCGCGGATCGACATCCCGGTCCCAGAAACGTGGTGGCCTCATTAGCGGGGCTCCTCGGGCAGCAGGGGCAGGAGGGCATCGACCGTGGCATCCATGGGGGCGCGCGCCGTGCTTTCCATTCTGGCGATGAGCTCGGTCTCAGGCGCGGGAAAGGGGAAGCCGCCGGCAAGGTCGGCCGGTGTCTCGACAATATTATAGCCAGGCTGGCCCAGCAGGTCGCGCTTGGCATCGTCAAAATTGAAGACGTCAGGCCCTGTCGCCAGCGCCCGGCCGAGCCGGATGATCTCGATAGGATTGTGACCGCCCACACCGGGAGCGTGACCGCCGCCGAGATAGACCGTGTCCGCAAGCCGCGCGAACAGGCCGACCTCGCCCAGCGTGTCAGCCAGCAGGACGTCTGTCATGGCAGTGGCGGTGTCCCCGGTCGAGCGGCGGGCGTGGCTCATCCCCCGCGACTCAATCAGCCTTATAATGTCCGGTGCGCGTTCAGGATGGCGGGGTACGATAATGCAGGCGGGCCTCGGGCTCATCAGCGCCAGCGCGTCGAGAACAAAGGCTTCTTCGCCGTCATGCGTGGACACCGCGACAAGGCATGGCCTGCCGCCGACAAAGTCCTTGCGGAGGGCCGCTTCCTCGTCCGCATCATGTCCGGGCGGGGGCAAGGCGGCTTTGAGATTGCCCGGCGATGTGACCGTCCGCCCGGCAAGCGCGCTGAGCCCGTCCGCCGTGCGCCGGTCGGCGGCCAGGATCACATCGAAACCGCCGAACAGGTCACGGCTGAGTCCGGACCAGCGGGACCAACCCTGCAGGCTCTTTTCCGTCATCCGTGCATTAACCAGCGCGGTCGGCGTATCGGTCCGGCGCAGCGTCTTGAGGAGATTCGGCCAGATCTCGCCTTCCGCGAAAATGGCCGCGTCCGGTTTCCAGTAGAGTATGAAGCGACGGGCGATGGCGGGCGAATCCAGCGGGGCAAACTGGTGCAAGGCCCGGCCTTTCAGCGCCGGATCCTGCGCGATCGCCCGGTCGAGAAGTTCGGCAGCCGTCACGGTCTGGCTGGTCAGGAGGAAGTGCAGGCCCGGCCGGTGGGCGTGGAGGGTCCGGGCGAGTTCCAGCAACAGACGGGTTTCGCCGATACTTGCACCGTGCAGCCAGACCAAAGGGCCAGCCGGGCGCGCGACGTTCGGGCGCGCGAAGCGTTCGCCGACGCGCCCTTCAACTTCCTTGCCGCGGCGCAGCCGCCGGCGCATCACCAGCCCGAACAGGGGCTCTGCGGCGCTTGTTGCGACTTCGTAGGCGGTTCGGGCCAGACTCATGAGCGTTCCTTAGCCGGACTGGCCGGTTACGTCATGTCCTCGCGGCCAGTTGCGCCGACCAGCGTCTGCGCGCGCTCATAGGTGGCATCCATGGCTGCCTGCGTGGCCGCGCGGCCGGCGTCCGCATCGCCGCCCTTTTCGATCAGCACTGGATCGCCGATGACCATCGCCCCCTTGGAGAAGGGGATCGGGATCATGAACCGGTCCCATGTGTCGAGACGCCAGACGGGTTTGACCGCCAGCGCATAGGGAATGATCGCCGCGCCTGTGCGCTGGGCCAGCAGCACCGGGCCGGGCTGGACCTGTTCGGCGGGGCCGCGGGGGCCATCGGGCGTGATGCAGACCACGCTCGCGCTTCGCAGGCGCCGGCTGGTTTCGGCAATGGCGGCGACACCACCCTTGTCCTTGCGCTTGCGCTTGTGCGTGGATGAACCGCGCACCGAGTCGAGGCCGAGATGCTCAATGGCCTTGGCAACCGCTTCGCCGTCTCGCGATAGCGAGATCAGCATGGATGTCGGATAGGCTTTTTCCGGCAGCTTGCGGGCCACCCGGCTCCAGATGGTCGGCAGCAGCAGGACGCGTGAATGCCAGGCGGCGACGATCAGGCCGTGATCCGCGTTCCAGGCGTCGCGGAATCCGGCCTCGCCCTCCACGGTCCAGCGGATCGTGCGCGCGCAGAGCACCATATAGCTCCAGATGACGTAGCCGAGCAGGGAAGATACGATGGGATGGCGAAGGAGCGATTTCATGAAGGGGCGGGTTTAGGCTGCGCGCGGCTAATTCGCAAAGGGCTATTGCCAGTGAGCGGCGCAAGCCAGCAGCGGCAGCTTTTGCAAAAACGTGCAAGTCTGGTAGGAAAGCGCATGGTGGGCGATACTGGGATCGAACCAGTGACCCCTGCCGTGTGAAGGCAGTGCTCTACCGCTGAGCTAATCGCCCATGCGCGAATCGAAGCGTCTTAGATCGCCGTCGAGAGCAGGTCAATTGCGTGGGATCAGGTGGCGGTTCAAGTCCGAAACTGCTTGCTAAAACGCATAGCTCAAAATCTAAAATGCATGCCAAAACTTCGCGGGACGCCGCCCTCCACGGTTTTGCGTCAATCTGTCGCCCGTTCGCGCGACACGTCCTGAATATCGCCACAATTGGATTATTTCATATGAAACCAATGGCGTAAACGGTCCCGAACAGTGTTAGGCGCGAAGCCGCCTGTAAATTGTCTCGAAGATGAATGGATATTCAGAATGAACAGCTGTTCATCTAAAAGCATTACTCGAATTTCATCGAGAATAATCCTTGAGGTTTGGACCGAGAAGCGTCATTTAACCTTCACGAACGGCGGCGGGCTCGCCTGCCTCGTACAAAAAACAGCAAATAGAAGGACAGGCTCAAACTGGAGGCCAAACCTCCCAGTGGACCCCAATTGCCTGGAGAGATTGAAATGAAAGACTGGTGTAATGCTGAAGGCGCGAAACGCCTTCGTGAAAAAATTCGTGAGTACTGGGCCGAGCGCGGCTACGAGGTCGATGTCGATCTCGTCGACGCCGGCTTCGTACCCGCCATGCGCAGCGCTCGCACTGACCTGCGTTCGAACATGGTAAACGGTATGCCGCGTCGGCGCATCGCAAAAACGCAGGAAGAACTGCGCACGAGCTATCGCCCGAACGACGCAACGGCTGAGGTAGCCTAGGCTGCCAGGCTGTTGATGGCTGACCTGACGTCGCAATAAGACGACGCAGCAGCGTTTCCCGGGTCCGTTTCAGGATCCGGCCCATAGCCAAACGTTACGAATACGAAGGGCAGTCCGGCATTCCGGGCTGCCCTTTCGTCTGTCTGGCTGTCACCAATCATGATCGACCGTCCGGCCGCTCCGCCCGCCGCCTGGATGGTGCGAAGGATATGGTCGCCATCGGGCTTCTTCGATGGAACGCTGTCGGCGCCGACGATGGCCGCGAACCGGCCGGAAAGATTCAGCCCGTCCAGCACAGCTTCCGCAAGGATCTGGGTCTTGTTGGTGCAGACCGCGCAGGTCGCGCCATCGCCGATCAACCCGTCCAGAACTGACACCGCATCCGGGAACGGACGGCTGAGGCGGCAGATGTTCTGCCGGTAGTGGGTGAGGAATGTCTCCCACAGCACATCGATATCATGCGCTTCATGCGGCGCCTCGTTCCATGACAAGCCCTTGCGGATCATCGCCTTGGCGCCTTCACCGATCATGCCGCGCACCGCATCGAAAGGAACCGGCGTGAGCCCGGCCGTCTCAAGGCAGTGATTGAGCGAGGCATGCAGGTCGGGCGCCGTGTCCACCAGCGTGCCATCGAGGTCGAAAACGACGGTCCATCCGGTCAGATCCGTTGCAGGCATGGCATTTCCCTTTTAGCACTCGCATCGACTCGGCAGATGATTTAGGCGAGTTTGCATCAGATAACGAGACTTGGATTCATGACCGAAAGAGCCGCAATCATCCTGGCTGCCGGCCAGGGCACCCGGATGAAGTCCTCCCTGCCGAAAGTGCTGCACAGGATCGGCGGACGGGCCATGCTGGACTGGTCGATCGACCTTGCCCGCAAAGTCGGCTGTTCCAGGATCATCACGGTCATCTCGCCATCGCAGCCAGACCTGCGTGCCCATGTCGAGGCCGAACTCGGCGCCGATGCCATCGCGATACAGGATCCGCCGCTGGGAACCGGTCATGCCGTTCGCTCGGCGGAGGCCGCCCTGAAGGGCTTTGTCGGGGACGTCATCGTTCTCTACGGCGACACGCCGCTCATCCCGGCGAGCGCTGTGCAGTCGCTGTTCGAAGCGCTGGAAGAGGGCGGTGCAGTTGGCGTGCTCGGTTTCCGCGCGGCCAATCCAGGCGCCTATGGACGCCTCGTCACGAGCGCTGGCGGCGATCTGGAAGCGATTGTCGAAGCCAAGGATGCGAGCCCAGAACAGCTCGCCATCGACCTCTGCAATTCCGGCGTCATGGCGGTGCGGGCCGAGCGGCTGTTCCGCCTCCTGTCGAAAGTGAACAACAACAACCAGAAAGGTGAGTACTATCTCACCGACATTGTCGCGCTGGCGCGCAAGGAAGGCTCGACCTGCAAGACGGTCACCTGCGAGGAGCGGGACGTTCAGGGCGTCAATTCCCGGCTCGAACTGGCCAAGGCGGAAGCCGACTTTCAGGACCGGCGGCGCGAGGAGCTGATGACGGACGGGGTGACCCTCGTCGCGCCGCAGACCGTCTTCCTCTCATACGACACCATCATAGAGCCGGATGTGACCGTCGAGCAGAACGTCGTCTTCGGTCCAGGGGTCCATATTCGCACGGGTGCCACGATCCGGGCCTTTTCGCACCTGGAAGGCGCGAATGTGGAAGAGGGCGCCGAAATCGGCCCTTATGCCCGCCTGCGGCCCGGTGCCTTCATCGGCAAGAAAGCGAAGATCGGCAATTTCGTGGAAGTGAAGAAGACCCGCGTCGGGCCAGGCGCCAAGGCCAATCACCTATCCTATCTTGGCGACGGCGATATCGGCGCAAATGCGAATATCGGCGCCGGCACGATTTTCTGCAATTATGATGGCTTCCTCAAATACCAGACGAAGATCGGCGAGAATGCCTTCATCGGATCGAACAGCGCTCTCGTCGCGCCGGTGCGGATCGGCAATGGGGCCATTGTCGGCTCGGGGTCTGTGATCGTGGAGAATGTCTCCGATGATGCGCTTGCGCTGGGACGGGGCCGCCAGGTCGAGAAGCCCGGGCAGGCGAAGGCATTCAGGGAGAAGAAGGCGGCCGAAAAGGCTGCCCGGAAATAGGAGCGGCCAGCCATGGCAAACGAGCGGGAAAAGGAAAACGCGGCCATTGCGGCGATCGAGTTCGTCGAGGATGGCATGACCATCGGCCTCGGGACCGGGTCCACGGCGAAGTACTTCGTCGAGAACCTGGCTGAAGAGATCGCTGACGGCCTGATGGTTCGCGGCGTTCCGACCAGCGAGGAAACGCGCCGGCTGGCGGAATCGCTTGGCGTGCCGCTTGTGCCGATCGAGCATGTCGACCGCATCCACCTCACCGTCGATGGCGCTGACGAAGTCGATGGGCACGCACAACTCATCAAGGGTGGCGGTGCGGCGCTGCTGCGGGAAAAGATCATCGCCAATGCGAGCGACCTGATGATCGTCATCGCGGACCCCTCAAAGCAGGTCGAGATGCTCGGCCAGTTCCCGCTGCCGGTCGAGGTGACGCCCTTTGGCTACACGATCACCGCCAAGAAGGTCTATGACGCTCTCAAGGCCGCTGGTGTCGCCAAGCCGCGTATCGATGTGCGCAATGGGCCGGGCAACAAGCCGATCATTACCGATGGCGGAAATTACATACTCGATTGTCACTGTTCCGTGATCCCGGATGCCCCGCGTGCCGCCTTCGAACTGGCGTCTGTCCCCGGAGTTGTTGAGCATGGCCTGTTCATCGGGCTGGCCCGTACCGTCATCATTGGACAGGATGATGGTGCATCGGTGTTTGAATACTAGGCAAGCCTTCTCCATATCCCGCCGGGAACGCGAAACCGGAAGGATTTTTTCATGGCTGACCTCGGATACGACTACGACCTCTTTGTCATCGGAGCTGGCTCCGGCGGCGTGCGGGCCGCCCGCATCGCGGCCCAGTCCGGGGCGAAGGTCGCCATTGCCGAGGAGTACCGGATCGGGGGCACCTGCGTGATCCGCGGCTGCGTCCCCAAGAAGTTCATGGTCTATGCGAGCGACTATGGCCGCAAGGTCGAGGAAGCGCGCAATTATGGCTGGGATGTCGAGATGAAAGGGTTCGATTTCCCGAAATTCATGTCGAACCTGCACGCCGAGGTGGACCGGCTCTCGGGAATTTACCTTCGCAACCTCGCCAATGCCGGCGTTGATGTCTTCGAAGAGCGTGCCGAGATGAAAGACGCCAATACGGTGGTCCTTAAGGAGAGCGGCAAGACTTTCACCGTCGACAAGATCCTGATCGCAACGGGCGGGGCACCCTGGCGCCCGTCACCGGAAGACCTGCCAGGTGTCGAACACACCATCACCTCGAACGAGATCTTCCACCTGGAAAAACTCCCCAGGCACATCGTCATCGCCGGGGGCGGATACATCGCCTGCGAGTTTGCGCATGTCTTCGCCGGCCTCGGTGTCGAGACGTGCCTGGTCTATCGCGGGGACACGGTGCTCAACGGTTTTGACTGGGATGTGCGCACCGCGGTGCATGAAGGGCTGAAAGAAGCTGGCGTCCGGGTCATCACCCAGACGGTCTTCGACAGGATCGAGAAGATCGACGGGGAATGCCCCTACGAGGTGCATCTTACCAATGATACCCGGCTCAAGGCTGATGTCGTGATGATGGCGGTCGGGCGCCGGGCGGCGACGGACGGTCTCGGCTGTGAGGCGGCCGGTGTGAAGCTCGACGAGAAGGGATCTGTGATCGTCGATGATGCCTCGCGCACCAGCGTGCCGAACATCTTCGCAGTCGGCGACGTCACCGACCGCATTCAGCTGACGCCGGTTGCGATCCGCGAAGGTCATGCCTTTGCTGACACCGTCTTTGGCGACAAGGACTGGTCCTTCGAACATGACAGTGTCGCGTCAGGCGTCTTCACCCAGCCCGAGGTCGGCACGGTCGGCATGACCGAAGCCGAAGCCCGCAAGGCGTTCAAGCACGTCGATATCTACAAGACGCAATTCCGCCCGATGAAGGTCGCCATGCTCGAGCGCAAGGAGCGGGTGCTGATGAAACTCGTTGTGAAAGCTGACGACCAGCGCGTGGTCGGTGTCCACATCGTCAGCCCGGAAGCGGCCGAGATGATCCAGATGATCGCCATCGCCGTGAAGATGGGCGTCACCAAGCAGCAATTCGATGCGACCTGCGCGGTGCATCCGACCATCGCCGAAGAGATCGTCACCATGCGCCAGAAATGGGTGCCTGAGACCGAACCGGCCTGATGGGGTGGGCGCGGGTGGCTCAGGCCGCCTGCAGGCGCTCGCGGATTTCGGAGGCGGCAGAGGTCAGCGACTCGCGGATCTTCTTCAGCCCGCCGCCGCGGCCATTATGAATGACCAGCGATTTCCACGGTGCCTGGTCCGGCTCTGGTGAGCGCACATCGAGGTGGCCGCTGCGGGGAAGGGCCGTCTGCAGCAGGGCGCCCGCGAGATCAAACCCGGCACGCTGGTCGTGGGCGCCGTTGCGGGCATCGGCCTCGAAGGTCGACTGCTCGTTGCGCGAGACCTTGTTGAACAGCACCGACAGCTCGGGCCGGTTATCGGGCCGGATATGCTCGTTCAGCACCTGGTTGAGCAGCTTCACGCCGCGCAGCGAGTACATGTCCGGATGCATCGGCGCGATGACCCGGTCGGAGGCTTCCAGCGCGCAGCGCGTCAGGAAAGTCGCATTCGGATTGGTGTCGAAGACGATCAGGTCATAGCTGCTGCGCAGGTGATCGATCGTGCGCTGGAAGTTTGTGTCGATGGCGGACAGGGCTGCCGAGTCCGTCGCAAAGGCGTATTTCGAGATCTCGAACTGCCCGGAAATCAGGTCGAGCACGCCGCCCGGGCCGTCGCCGCCGAGCAGTGGATGAACGATGTCCTCCGCCGCTGGCGTCGGGAAGGGATCGGCCGACAGGTGGTTCCAGCGTTCAGCCGGCGAGGGCGCATCGACGGCATGCAGCCGGCTCTTCTCGAACAGGGAGATGACGGACTTGTCCTTCGCCGCGCTCTGGTCGGCCGCTTCCATGTCGAAGAAAGTCTGCGTGAGGTTGTATTGCGGGTCGAGATCGATCAGCAGGACGCGTCCGCCGAGCGCGGCCTGCCAGGCGCCGAAGACCTGGGCGGCGATCGTCGTCTTGCCGACACCGCCCTTGAGGTTCATGACCGACAGGACCGGGCATTTGCGCCGGTAGCGGCCGCGCACTTCGGCCACCAGTTTCTCAAGCCCGCCGTCGTCCATCATCGCCAGGCGGAGGTTCTCCGCCAGCTGCTTCTTGAACGTGCCCGAAAGGCGGGCATTGTCAATCCGGAAGGGAATGATGGTCATGCCGCGGGCGATACCGCGCTCGATCTGCGCCTGGGCCTCGCGGGAGCGGATGCTGCTGGCGGATACCAGGACGATCATCGCGAAGGACTTGTCGATAGCCTCGGCTGTCGATGCCTGGCTCTCGCGCGTATCGGCGCCCGGCGGCTCGTACCATGTGGCGATACCGGCCTGTCGCAGCGCTTCATGCACCTTCAAGAGGCTGTCGACATCTTTTGGACCGTGGACAATGAACGCGTGTGACATGAGGGAGGCTCGCTTCGTCTTTTATACCGCTGCGTAAGGCAAGCGCAGTGATTCCGCCACCAACTGTGCCTCAAAATGTGGTAAAACTTGTGTCGGCAAGCCCGATGTGATTGATACGCGCGCTTGGAAGGAAAGTAGAGATGACCTGGACACCGAACAGCTGGAGAAGCAAGCCGGCAAAGCACATTCCGGAGGACTATCCGGACGCCGCCGCCCTCGCCGAAGTCGAAACCCGACTGAAGGGATTTCCACCGCTGGTGTTTGCAGGTGAAGTGCGCCATCTGAAGAAGGATCTCGGCAAGGTTGCCGCGGGCGAAGCCTTCCTGCTGCAGGGCGGCGATTGCGCCGAAAGCTTCAAGGAATTCAGCGCCGACAACATCCGCGACACGCTGCGCGTCATGCTGCAGATGGCAGTCGTGCTGACCTTCGCCGCGTCGAAGCCCGTGGTGAAAGTCGGCCGTCTGGCAGGCCAGTTTGGCAAGCCGCGCTCCTCTCCGACGGAAACGGTGGATGGCGAAACGCTGCCCTCCTATCGCGGCGACAATATCAACGGCATGGATTTCACGCCGGAAGCGCGTGTTCCCAATCCGGAGCGTCTCATCCAGGGCTATTCCCAGGCTGCATCGACGCTGAACCTTGTGCGCGCCTTCACCCAGGGCGGCTATGCGGACCTCGCCAATGTGCACCAGTGGATGCTGGGCTTCGTCGACCGCTCGCCGCAGGGCCAGCGTTATGAGGCCCTGGCCGATCGTATCAGCGACGCGCTGTCCTTCATGAATGCATGCGGGGTCAATTCGCAGAGCGTGCCGCAGATGGCGAAGGTCGATGTCTACACCTCGCATGAGGCGTTGCTGCTCGGCTTCGAGGAAGCGATGACACGCATCGATTCCACGTCGGGCGACTGGTACGACACCTCGGCTCACATGCTTTGGATCGGTCACCGGACCCGGCAGATCGACCATGCGCATGTCGAGTTCTGCAAGGGCGTCCGCAATCCGATCGGCATCAAGTGCGGACCGGGCATGGAAACCGACGAGCTGGTTCGCCTGATCGACACGCTGAACCCGAATGATGAGCCGGGCCGGATCACGCTGATCTCCCGTTTCGGATCGGACGGTGTGAAGAAGGGCCTGCCGCCGCTTGTCCGCGCCGTGAAGAAGAGCGGGCGTAGCGTGGTCTGGTCCTGCGATCCGATGCACGGCAACACGCTGAAGACGGAAAGCGGCTTCAAGACCCGTCCGGTCGACCGCATCCTGTCCGAGGTCAGCCAGTTCATCGACATCGTGTCGTCTGAAGGCTGCTACCCGGGCGGGGTCCACTTCGAGATGACCGGCCAGGATGTCACCGAATGTATCGGCGGCGCCCAGGCGATTTCCGAAGCTGACCTGTCATCGCGATACCACACTCATTGCGATCCTCGTCTGAATGGCGAACAAGCCCTTGAACTGGCCTTCCTGATCGCAGAGAAGCTCCAGCTCATGAAAGAAGCCGTCAACGCAGAAACTCGCGCAGCGAGCTAAGACGTAGGGAGACAGCGCCATGCACCGCAGGCGGGTCTGGCCCGCCTGGGCGCGGCCGTCCGACATTGCAGATCTGTTGCGGCTGTCAGGGCCGATTGCCGTCTCGCGTGCTGCGATGATGCTGATGGGCCTGACCGACGTGATCGTGCTCGGCCAGAATGCGCCGGGTGAGCTGCCCTTTGTTCTGAACTCCTGGCTGCCCATCGGCGTCTCGCTCGGGCTGACCATTGGCCTGCTCATGGGTGTCTCGGTGCTTACCGCTGAGCTTGCCGGCGTCGGCAAGGCCGAAGAGAGCGGGCGCATCTTCCGGCGCGGCATACGGTTTTCGTTGTGGTTCGGCGGCGTCCTGACCCTCGCCATCTTCTTCCTCGTCGGGCCGATGTTCCGCGGGTTCGGCTTTGAGGAAAGCGTCGCGAGCGGCACAGCGTCGGTATCGAAAATCCTCGGCTTCGGCCTGATCGGGCACATGCTCACCCATGTTGCCGGCTCTTACCTTGAGGCGCTACGCCGTCCGCTGGTCGTGACCGCCATCATGTATGCCGGCGTGCTGATCAATCTCGTCATCGACCTTGCCGTCGTGGCGGGCTGGTGGGGCATGCCGAAGCTTGGTGCGGACGGCGTCGCGATTGCGACGACTGGAACGCGCTGGTTCCTGGTCCTCCTCTTCCTGCCCGCCGTCTGGTGGTTCACGCCCGGCTTCAAGCCTTCGCCGGAAGGCCCGCCCGAGGAAAACCGGCGGCAGTTCTCGGTCGGCTACGGCATGGCTGTGTCGAACATCGCCGAATGGGGCGGGTTCAATTTCACCTTTGTGATCGCGACCTGGATCAGCACGGCCGCAACGACGGTCTACGGCATGTCGATCCACGTCATCGGCTTCTGCTTCATGGCCTTTCTTGGCCTTGGCACCGCAACGAGCGTGCGGGTGGCTGAAGCCTATGGCCGCAAGAATGCAGATGAGGTGCGTGAAGCTTCGCGCCTCGGCATCGTGGCCGGGGTCATCATTGGCGTGGTGCTGGGTATCATTGTCTACACCTTCCAGGCACCGCTCGCCGGCTTGCTGGTGAAGTCCGAAGCGGAGGTGGCGGGCGTCTCGATCCGGCCGGAGCTCATTCCGCTGGTCGGCTTCACCGCCTTCGTCATTGTTTTCGACGGGTTGCAGAACGTCGCCTCGATGGCGCTGCGGGCGCAGAACGTCATCTGGACGCCGACCTTTATCCATCTTGGCTCGTACTTCCTGATCATGATTCCGGCGACCTGGTATTTTGGGCTCTATCAGGGCGGCGGCGCGATGGGCATGATGCAGGGCGTGCTGATCGCCTCGATGATTGCCGGGCTGCTGCAAACCGGCCTGCTTGAAATGAAAGCGGCGCGCCGGTTGAGACCAGCGCGCCGCCAAACAGTCTAAAGTCCCCTCACGGGAGAGTTTAGTTTAGATGTCCTTCAGGGCCGATGCCGGCTTGAAGGCGCCTGAGGTCTTCTCAGGAATCTGAATGGTTTCACCCGTTGCCGGGTTACGGCCTTCACGAGCACCACGGGTCTTGGCGTGGAAGGTGCCGAAGCCAGCGATGGCCACCTGCTTGCGGCTTTTCACGGCGCCAGAGATGGTGTCGAAAACAGCGTCGACCGCCTTGCCGGCGTCTGCTTGAGACATGCCAGCCGATTCTGCGACGGCCTTGGTAAGTTCACCCTTGTTCATTGGGCTCTCCTTTTAGCTTACGGCGATATCTTGCCGCGCTCGTCTTCTACACGATTCGGAGGGGGTAAATAGCCCGAAAACCCAATAACCACGGGCTATTTCAACAGAATCCAGCCTTCTTCCCCGACAATTTTGGGGATAAGTGTGCTGTCAAGCCCTTCCGGAGGGCCGAAAAGCGCACCGAGTTTTCCGGATTCGTCCAATCCGTAATAGTGGTGGGCGAGTGCGCGGACCTGCGCCTGATCGGCGACTTCGCCGGTTTCGGGCTTCGCGGAAACGAGCGACGGATAAACTTCCGCAAAGACGATGTCGGTGTCCGTGAGCGCCTCCGCATCGAAGGCCTCGAAGCCGGTCTCGAACGGCCAGATGGCCGATTTCGGCAGCGTCTTTCTCAGCGCCTGGACGGTCGGAATGCCGAGCAGCGCCTGGCTGCCGACGGAGCCCGCGCCGTAAAGCTGCCAGCTCGATTTCGGCTTCGATCGTTGAGTTTTTCTGACCCATTCCTCGCAGATCCGGTACTCGGCAACGGGTGATTTCGCAAAGTCGCCCTTGGTGCCGGAAAGCGTCTGGATCTGATCGCGGGCAGGTGCGCCCCAGAAGGGAAGCGGCCCCTTGGTCATGGCATAGTTCAGGCCCGCGGCGATGGCGAACCGGGTGTTCGAATTGTCGGCCTTTTCCTTCACCTTGGACGACAGATGCTCGTGCATGGCCAGCCAGGCCGGCGTGCCGTCGGTTTTAAGGCCGATCGCCTCGGCGGTCCCGGCCGGATAGCCGAGGCTGAAATCGAAACCGATCAGCACCTTGTCACCGCGCGAGATAAAGCGTTCGGCGAGGCCGGCGATCATGTCGCGGGCGGCAAGGCGCGTGGATGGATTGGCGGCCTGAAACTGGAATTTCAGGCGCGCATCCCGGGCGAGGGCGCCAATCCAGACGGAATTGGCTCCCTGCGCCGGTTTGCTCGCCGCGCTCCAGTCAACAATGATATAGGCGTCGAACAGGCGCGCCATGGCCAGGCTCCATCAAGGTACTGGACAGTCAGGTGAGCTTGACGAGCATCTTGCCCTTGTTGCGCCCCTGGAACAGGCCGAGGAACGCCTCGGGCGCCGTCTCGATCCCTTCCATGACCGTCTCTTCGAACTTCATCTTGCCGGACTGAATCCAGCCGGCCATGTCCTGAAGGAATTGCGGCTGCAGATCAACATGCGACGACACGATGAAGCCGCGCAGGGTGAGCTGCTTGCCGACGACCTGGATGATGTTGTTCGGGCCGGGCCGGGGTTCGGTGTCATTGTACTGGCTGATCATGCCGCAGAT
This sequence comes from Henriciella mobilis, assembly GCF_003576285.1. Classification (NCBI taxonomy): domain Bacteria; kingdom Pseudomonadati; phylum Pseudomonadota; class Alphaproteobacteria; order Hyphomonadales; family Hyphomonadaceae; genus Henriciella; species Henriciella mobilis. The sequence goes on from NZ_QWFX01000013.1 coordinate 207,289, forward strand.
CGCGAACCGGCCCATCGGTCGGGCGCATTCGATCGCGGCCTGCAGGTGATCGCCGCCGACATTGTCGAAGTAGACATCGATGCCTTTCGGGGCGGCGGCCCTGAGCGCGCCCAGCAGGGAGTCGTAGGTGTCATGCTGCTTGTAGTCGATCACATGATCGGCGCCCAACTCCTTGACAAGTTTGCATTTTTCAGTGCCGCCCGCGGACCCGATCACGGTGCAGCCCTTGATCTTGGCGATCTGGACCACCGTCGAGCCGACCGCGCCGGCCGCGCCCGATACGAAGACCGTGTCGCCTTCCTTCAGTTCAGCAACGCGGAGAATGCCGGCATAGGCTGTCAGGCCCGGCATGCCGGCCACGCCGAGCAGGGCGGAATCGGGCAGACCTGTCTTTGGAACCTTGTTCGCCATCACGCTCTCGGGCGCTGCCGTCCAGGCTTCGCGCCAGCCTGCCATCGAGACGACAAGGTCGCCCTCGGCATAGTCGGGATGCTTAGACGCGACGACGGTGCCGACAGCGCCGCCCTGGAGCGTTTCGCCGATCTGGAAGGGCGGGACGTAGCTTTCGCGGTCATACATCCGGCCGCGCATGTATGGGTCGACCGACATCCAGGAATTGCGCACCTGTATCTCGCCATTGCCGGGTTCGGGGGCGTCTGTTTCCCGCATCCCGAAATCGGAGAGCTTCGGCATTCCGACGGGGCGGTTTGCGAGCGACCATTCCTTTGATTTGATTGACGGCATCATTGTTCCTCCTGCTTATGTTTGACAACACAGATGGAGGAGAGGGCGGCCCCTGTGAAGGCGAACCGGTAAGATTTCGCAAGACTCTTTGATGAACGCGGCTGAAGACGCCAGTTGCGTGCACCACCAAAGCGGTGTGATGGGGAGCCAAACTGGAGTGTAGAATGGCGTATCTGAAAGTCGGGCTGGTCGGGGCAGGTGTATTTGGCGGTTATCACGCCAACAAGATTGCCGCGTCGGCGAAAACCCGGTTCACCGGCATTTTCGATCCCGACCAGGCGCGGGCAGAAGCGCTGGCCGAAAAACACGGGACGTCCACGTTCAAGAGCGAGGCCGACCTGCACGCAAGCTGCGATGCCGTTCTGGTGGCGTGTCCGGCCACCTATCATGAAGCGGTTGTCGAAGGCGCACTCCAGGCCGGGCTTCACGTGCTCGTGGAAAAGCCGCTGGCCCTGCACGGCGCCGGTGCCAAGGCGCTTGCTGCACTGGCCGACAGCAACCGCCTCGTCCTCCAGGTGGGCCATCAGGAGCGCCTCGTGCTCGAGGCGATGGGGTTCTACGAGATCGATGAATCGCCGATTGCGATCGAGTCCGTTCGCGAAGGGCCGCCATCGCCGGAAGGCCGGGCCGGTGACGTCTCCGTCATCTGGGACCTGATGATCCACGACATCGACATTGCGGTCACGCTCGCCGGTACGGACGCGAAGGCCCACGGCGAAGGGCGGCGCCATCACACTCCGCATATCGATGAAGCGGTGGCCGATCTCGAATTTCCCTCCGGCGCCAGCGCCGTGATCAAGGCGAGCCGCGCGGCGCCCGAGCGCCGGCGCGCGATGACAGTGACCTATCCCTCGGGCACGATTTCGGTCGATTTCCTGACCCGGAAGGTCGAGAACTCCACGCCCTATACGATCCGGGCCGATGTCTCCGAGGTGCTGCCCGATTCGCTTGGCGCTGCCGACGAAGCCTTCTTTGCCGCCTGCCTCGGCGAGCGGCCAACCCCCATTCCCGGCCGGGAAGCTGCCGAAGCGGTGCGGCTTGCCGAGCTCATTGAACAGACCGCTCTTCAGACGATTGGAGCCTGAGCCATGGCCGCTGCCGAAAAGATGATCGACCTTCCCGCCGATGCGCCGATCCAGTTCTTTGACCTGAAGGCCCAGCAGGCGACGATCCGGCCTGCGCTTGAGCAGCGCTGGACGACGATCCTCGACCACGGCCGCTATATTGGCGGACCGGAAGTCGATGAATGCGAGGCCAAGCTCTGCGAATTCACCGGCGCGGCCGATGCCGTTGCCGTTGGTTCCGGTACGCAGGCGCTTGTCATGCCGCTGATCGCGCTCGGCTATGGCCATGGCGACGCGGTCTTCATTCCGGGCTTTACCTATAATGCGACGGCAAACGCCGTGCTCCTCGCCGGGGCGACGCCAGTCCTGGTCGACATCGATCCGGGCACCTTCAACATGGATCCCGAAGACCTGGAGCGGAAGATCCAGCGCGTAAAAGGGACCCGCAATCTCAGGGCGCGAGCGGTCATCCCGGTCGACCTTTACGGCCTTCCCGCCAATTACACCGCAATCCAGGAGGTTGCCGACGCGCATGGCCTGAGGATCGTCGCTGACGCTGCGCAGTCGTTTGGCGGCAAGCAGGAGGGCAAGTGGATCGGCACGCTGGCGGAGATTTCGGCCACCAGCTTCTATCCGACAAAGACGCTCGGCGGCTATGGCGATGGCGGCGCGATCCTGGTGCGCGACAAGGAGATGGGCGACTTGCTGCGCTCCATCCGCTGGCATGGGACGGGCGACAATCGCAAGGAATCGATCCGCGTAGGCATCAATGGCCGGTGCGATTCGATCCAGTGCGCCGTGGTGTCGGAAAAGCTCGACATTTTCGAAGCCGAGCGCCAGCGCCGGATCGTGGCTGCGAGTGTCTACGACCAGCGCCTTGCCGGGAAAGTCGAAACGCAGAGCGTGAAGCAGGGCGACGAGCCGGCCTACGGCCTCTATACGGTGCGCGTACCGGACCGCGATGCGGTTCGTGCCAAGCTCTCCGAAGCAGGCATTCCGACGGCGATCTATTACGACACGCCGATCCACCAGATGCCGGCCTTCGAGCAGTTCGCGCCGGCCCGCGGCCTGCCCGAATGTGAGCGTGCGTCGCGCGAAGTTCTCAGCCTGCCAATGCACCCCTATCTCTCCGAAGATCAGGTGCATCGTGTCTGTGACACCCTTCTAGGGGCTTTGCAGCGCTGACAACGCTCTTTAAGTGAGCGGAATGACGAAGACGCTGAAGATTCTGACCGCCCAGCTAAACCCGATTGTCGGCGACATTGACGGCAACCTCGAACTGGCACGTGCGGCCCTGAAGGAAGGCGCTGAAAAAGGCGCTGACCTCGTCGTATTCGCGGAAATGCTGATCCTCGGCTATCCGCCGGAAGATCTCGTCCTGAAGCCAAGCGCCGTCGAAGACTGCATGGAAGCGGTCCGCAAGCTGGCCAGCGAAACCGCAGAGCGGCCCGCCTGTATCATCGGGTCGCCCTGGCAGGATGATGGCCTGTTCAATTCCATCATCTATTGCGAAGGCGGCCGGATCTCTGCGCGCTATGACAAGCAGGAACTGCCCAATTATGGCGTATTCGACGAGCAGCGCCTGTTCGAAAAGGGCCGCTCGCCGGCGTGCGTCGTCGAGCTGAAAGGCGTGAAGATCGGTCTCGCCATCTGCGAGGATGTTTGGTTCGAACGCGTGCCGAAGGCGGCGAAAGAGGCGGGCGCGGACCTTCTGATCGTTCCGAACGGCTCGCCATGGCGGCGCAGCATCCATGCTGAACGCGCCGAAGCCTTCGACCGCTGGAGCGGGCTCGGCCTGCCATACCTCTTCGTCAACCAGGTCGGCGGACAGGATGAGCTGGTTTTCGACGGCGGTTCCTATGCCACCAACTCCACCCATGGCGAGCGCTGCGGCCTCATCGGACAGTTCGAAGCCGGCACGGAGCTGACCGAGTTCGATATCGAGGCCAAACGCTTCATCCTGAAGGATCGCGGCTGCCGGCTCGATCATGATGGCTGGCACATGGAATACCGCGCAGCGACGCTGGCGCTTGGAGACTACGTCAACAAGAACCGGTTTCCGGGCGTTGTGATCGGCTTATCAGGCGGCATCGACAGCGCGCTGACGGCGGCCATCGCCGTCGATGCGCTCGGCCCTGAGCGGGTCTGGTGCGTGATGATGCCGTCGAAATACACCTCGTCCGAAAGCCTTGAGGACGCCAAGCTCTGCGCGGGAATGCTGGGTGTGCGCTATGACATCATCAATATCGCCCCGGGCGTCAGCGCGATGGATGAGATGCTGGGCGATGCCTTTGCCGAAACCCAGCCGGACACGACGGAGGAAAACATCCAGTCGCGCCTGCGCGGCGTGACGCTGATGGCGCTGTCGAACAAGTTCGGCCACATGGTGGTCACCACCGGCAACAAGTCCGAAATGGCGGTCGGCTATGCGACGCTCTATGGCGACATGTGCGGCGGCTACAACCCGCTGAAGGACTTCTACAAGACGGAAGTCTTCGCCCTGTCGCGCTGGCGCAACGAGCATCATCCGAAAGGCGCGCTCGGTCCGGCCGGCGAGGTCATCCCAGAGCGCATCATCACCAAGCCGCCATCCGCCGAGTTGCGGGCGGACCAGAAGGACGAGGATTCGCTGCCGCCTTACGACACGCTCGACGACATCCTGCGCGGTCTTGTCGATAATGAAGAGGACATTCGCGACATCATGGCTCGCGGTCATGACGAGGCGACTGTCAAACGGATCGAGCATCTCTTGTATCTTGCCGAATACAAGCGTAGGCAGGCGCCGCCCGGCGCGAAGGTCGGCGGCAAGAATTTCGGCCGCGACCGCCGATATCCGATCACGAACCGTTTCAGGGACGATTGATGTCTTCACCCATAGTCCGTTTCGCGCCGTCTCCGACCGGCAAGCTCCATGTCGGCAATGTCCGCACCGCACTGATCAACTGGCTGTTCGCCAAGGGGCAGGGCGGGACGTTCATCCTGCGGATCGACGACACCGATACCGAACGCTCGACGCAAGCCTATGAAGACGGGCTGAAGGCGGACCTGACCTGGCTCGGCCTCGTCTGGGACGACACGTTCAACCAGTCTAAGCGCTTCGGCATGTATGACGCCGCAGCCGACAAGCTGCGCGACATGGGCCTGCTCTATGCCTGCTACGAGACCGCAGACGAGCTCGACCGCAAGCGCAAGATAGCGCTCTCGCGCGGGCGCCCGCCGGTCTATGACCGCGCGGCGCTGAACCTCACCGATGAGGACAAGGCGAAATACGAAGCCGAAGGCCGCAAGCCGCACTGGCGTTTCAAATTGTCTGGCGAGCGCGTCGAATGGAACGACCTGGTGCGCGGCCCGCAAAGCATTGATACAGCCAGCGTGTCGGACCCGGTTCTGATCCGCGAGGACGGCTCCTATCTCTATACGCTGCCGTCGGTGGTCGATGATATCGATGCGAAGATCACGCATGTCGTGCGCGGCGAGGACCACGTCACCAATTCCGGCGCCCAGATTGAAATCTTCAAGGCGCTTGGCGGGACAGCGCCCGACATGGCGCACACGCCGCTCCTGGTCGATGCCGAGGGCGGGGCGTTTTCCAAGCGGCTCGGTTCGCTCAGCATGGACACGCTCGAAGCGCGCGGCATCTTCCCGATGGCGATCCTCTCGCATCTCGCCAAGCTCGGCACGAGCGACAATATCGAGGCGCGCGACTCGCTTGACGTGCTTGCATCGGAGTTTGCCTTCTCGAAGATCGGCCGGGCGCCGGCAAAGTTCGACGAGCGGGACCTGCTGGCGCTGAACGCGACGCTTGTTCACGCCATGCCATTCGAAGCGGTGAAGGCGCAGCTGGAGGCGATCTCGCCGGAAGCGGCCAATGAGCGCTTCTGGCTTGCCGTGCGTGAGAACTGCCAGACGGTGAACGATGCGAAGGATTTCGCGGATATCGCCTATGGCCAGATCGAGCCCATCGTCGATGCCGAGGACCAGGACTTCATCAAGCAGGCATCTGATCTGCTGCCGGAGGGCGAGATCAATTCCGAGACGTGGAAAAACTGGACGGGCGCGCTGAAAGAGGCCTCGGGCCGCAAGGGGCGCGGCCTGTTCATGCCGCTGCGCAAGGCGCTCACCGGCCAGGAGCATGGCCCGGACATGGGCGTCATCCTGCCGCTGATCGGGCGTGAGGCCGTGGTCCGGCGTCTGTCGAAAGCCTGAAGGCCTAGCTGTCCATCACGATGACGCGGTCCCGAAGGGCTGAGAGCGCGCCTTCGGGCGTTTTCTCGTGGACGAGACAGGCCCGGAACTCTTCCGGTGTGAACTTGCCGTCGATGATGTGATCCATCAGTTCGAAGAAGGGCGACCAGAAGCCGTCCTCGTCGAGAAAGGCCATTGGCTTGGCATGCAGGCCGAGGCGCGCCCAGCTCAGCATTTCAACAGCTTCCTCAAGCGTGCCGATGCCGCCGGGCAGGACAATGAAGGCATCGCTCTCATCGAACATCATCTGCTTGCGGGTGTGCATGTCGTCGACGATGCGATGCTCGACATCCTCGAAGATGCGTTCCTTCTGGAGCAGGAATTTCGGCATGATTCCAAGGACTTCGCCGCCAGCCTCGTGAACGGCCCGGGCGCACGCCCCCATCAGGCCGACGCCGCCGCCGCCATAGACGAGCTTGAGATCCTGCTGCGCGAGGCTGCGTCCAAGCGCCCGCGCCAGCTCGATATAGGCCGGCTTCACCTCGTTCGAGGAACCGCAATAGACACAGATGGATTTCAGCTTCGGCATTCTGTCTTCCTCAAGATCGACGGCAGGGCATGTATCGTGATGCAGGGATTCGTGCCAGTAATCCTCTGTTCCTAAGCTGCATTTGGCCCCATATGGCGCCCATGAAGACGATGGCTGGTGAACCCGACAATGACAAGATCGACAGCGCGGATGGCGGCCTGGGGCAGTCCATAGCGCGCATTCTGAAGCTGCTCTGGCGGCCGGAACTGTCGAAATGGCGCCCCGTCATGGGGATTGCCATCGTGCTGACGCTGGCCGCCGCTGTGCTGGAAGTCATCTCGCCCATCATCCTTGGCGATGCGATCAACAAGGTGGCCGGGCGGGAAGGCGCCGAGGCGCAGCCGCTCATGGTGGCGCTGGCCTGGATCGCATTGGCTATCGGCCTTCGCTTTCTCGCCGCCGCCTTGCCGCAGGCGCGCGACGCGCTGTTCAGCCCGGTCAGCCAGGATGCGCAGCGGATCGCCTGCGTCGATGCGTTCGGCCATGCCCAGTCCCTGTCGCTGGCCTTTCACCAGACGCGCCGGTCCGGCGCGCTGAACCGTGTCATCGAGCGGGCGGCCTCGGCGGTGGACTATCTGATCCGGTTCCTCGCCTTCAATATCGGTCCGACCTTCGTGCGGCTGACGCTGGCCGCCATCGCGCTCGGCGTCGCCTACGATATCCGTCTCTCCCTGATCGCCGTCGGCACCGTGGCCATCTATATCGTTGCCACGGTGATCATCACCGAATGGCGCGTGCGCCAGCGCCGCCGGATGAACCGGGCCGACACGGAGTTGCGGGCGGTCTCCATCGACACGCTGACCAATTTCGAAACCGTCAAGGCTTTCGCCGCCGAAGAGCGCGAGACCAGCCGTTATGACGATGCGATGCGGCGCTACAATGAGCGCTATGTCGAGGCGATGCGCAGCATGTACCTGCTGAACGGGGTCCAGGCTTTCATCATGAATGCCGGCCTGCTGGCCGTGCTCGCGCTGTCAGCCTGGAACTACAAGCAGGGCACAATGGAGGTCGGGGACCTGACGGCAGTCATGCTGGTCCTGTTGAGCCTTTATGCGCCGCTGAACATTCTCGGGTTTGCCTGGCGCGAGATCAAGCAAGGCGCGGTCGACCTTGAAAAACTGCACGGGCTGCTCGGCATGGTGCCGGAAGTCGCCGACAAGCCGGACGCGCATGCGCTCACCGATCCGGAGGGCCGTGTCGAGTTCCGCAATGTGGCCTTTACCCATGATGCGAGAGCGGTCGGCGTCCGCGACATCTCCTTCGAGGTCGAGCCAGGCAAGAAGGTCGCCTTTGTCGGCACGTCCGGGGCTGGCAAGTCCACGCTGCTGAAGCTTTTGTTCCGGTTCTACGATGTGGATGACGGCGCGGTGCTGGTCGATGGACAGGATGTGCGGGACCTGACCCAGGCCTCCCTGCGCGGCGCGCTCGGCCTGGTGCCGCAGGATGTCGTCCTGTTCAATGACACGATCCGCGCGAACATTGCGTATGCGCGTCCCGATGCGAGCCTTGAGGATCTCGAGAATGCCGCCCGGCGCGCCCAGCTGCTTCCGTTTATTCAGTCCCTGCCGGATGGCTGGGAAACGCGAGTCGGCGAACGCGGTCTGAAGCTGTCGGGTGGCGAGAAGCAGCGTGTCGGAATTGCGCGCGTCATTCTGGCCGATCCGGCGGTCCTCGTCCTTGATGAAGCGACATCAGCGCTCGACAGCGCAACTGAGGCGGCCGTGCAGGACGCGCTCGACGAGGCCGCGAAGGGGCGGACGACGCTGACGGTCGCGCACCGCCTCTCAACCGTGCAGAACTCGGACGAAATTATCGTTCTTGAAGAAGGCCGTATCGTGGAACGCGGGTCTCATGCTAGGCTTTTAGCTCAAGATGGCACCTATGCCCGCATGTGGGAGCGCCAGGCCGCGAGGGACAAACTCGCTGCTGTCGCCGAATAGGATTACGGAAGGACAAGATGGCCAAGAAGAGCAAGTCAGTCGCAGACAGGACATTTCCCTGGTTCCAGAGCGGGTTCGACCTGGAAGGCATTGTCGGCTTTCTCGCGGCATGGTTGCTCGGCATCCTGCTCGGCATGCTGTGGGGCCCGCTTTTCTGGCTGGCCTTCATTCCTGGCCTTGTCCTGCTTTTCGCAACCCGCACAGCCGAACGCGTCAGCCCTGACGAGCCCGGCCTCGTGATCGCACCCTGCGATGGGGTCGTCGTCTCGATCGAGGAAGCCGATCCGCCAGAGGAGCTTCGCATGAGCGAGCCGGCCATGCGGGTGCGGATTTCATCCTCGCCTTTCTCCTCGAACAACATCCACGCCCCGGTCGAGGGCACCATCGATCACCTCGTTCGTGAGGAAGGCGCCGCCGAAGCCTTCGCAGCGATGCAGCCAGATTCCGCCGGCCTGGAAGTGCTGTACTTCGCGATAGAAGGCGATTCCGTTCCGGTCGGCCTGCGTGTCGCGACAGGCGGTCTCGGGCCGCGCCTTGAAACGCGCGCGGACGCGGGAGACCGGGTTACCGCCGGCAAGACCATCGGCACGCGCCGGCTGGGTGGCTGGTGTGATGTCTTTGTGCCGCTGGAAGGCAAGATCCTGGTTGAGCCGGGCCGGACGCTGATTGGCGGCGAGACGGCGCTGATCGACCTGACTGGCGTAACTGCCGATGGGTTCAGGCCGCCTGCGCCGGAATATGAAGATGAGGAACCGGTCGCCGATACGCTTCCGCCGGAAGTGGCTGAAGCCTTCAAGGGGGACGAGGATAAGGACGACGCGAAACCAGGCAGCAGCGAGACCGAAGCTGAGGCGACAGTCGAGGCTGACGACGAAACCGGTACCGATGATCTCGACCCGGACGATCCGCGCCGCAATGACCCGGCCGAGATGTTTGCGCGTCTCAGGCGGAAGGCGAGCAGCCTGTCCGACGATCCCGACAAGCCCAAGGACAGCTGATCAGGACGGGCGCGAATTCATCCAGCGCATCAGCGGGCGCAGCGGGATGACCCAGGCGACCCCGGCAATGACATAGAAGACCAGCTGCAGCCAATCCGGCGCGCCTGTGATGCGCGTGCCGATGGTGGCCGCGAGGAATATCCACAGTGCGATGAAGGCAAGCAGGGTGATTCCGGCGACGATCTTGCGCAATGTCTTCTCCTTCAACTGCAACAAACTGCGGGATGCGACGCCTTGGCCGCTTGCAGATGCGGTGGTTCACGTCAGATAGGGGCGCATGAGGCAAGCTGCAAAAAGTGATATCGCCGCACTCTGGATTCGCCGCTGGCTGATCCTGATTGCCGTCATGGTCTACGCCATGATCCTGATTGGCGGGATGACACGCCTGACCGATTCCGGCCTGTCGATTACCGAGTGGGACCCGATCAGCGGCGCCCTGCCACCCATCGGCGCGGACGCCTGGGCGAGCGAATTTGCGAAGTACCAGCAGACCACCGAATTCCAGCAGCAGAATTTCAACATGACGATGGCCGAGTTCCAGTACATCTACTGGTGGGAATGGGGCCATCGACTGTTCGGCCGGCTGATCGGCCTCGTCGCCATTGGTGGCTTTGCCTGGTTCTGGCTGAAGGGCTGGCTGACGAAGCCGCTCGCGGGCCACCTTCTGGGCCTGATCGCGCTGGGTGGCCTGCAAGGTGCGATTGGCTGGTGGATGGTGTCCAGCGGGATAGGGGAGACCGACCGGCTGGATGTCGCGCCCTACAGGCTGGCGACCCATTTCGTCCTCGCGCTGGTGATCATCGGGTATACGGTCTGGCTGTGGCTTGACCTTGGCAGACGGGAAGGGCTCGCCGTCTCATCGCGGCTGAAGCTGGTGTCGGTGCTGATGCTCGGCCTGATCTTCCTGCAGATGGCGAGCGGCGCGCTGGTCGCCGGGCTCGATGCCGGGCGGACCTATACCGACTGGCCGCTCATGGCTGGCGAACTTGTGCCGTCTCACTATTTCCATGCCGAGCTTGGTCTGCGCAGCCTGTTCGAAGGGCGCGAAGCGACGCAATTCAATCACCGCCTTCTGGCTTATGTCATATGGGGCCTGTCACTGGCCGTCCTGGTCATGCGGTATGGCAAGCCGGGCGCACGGGAGTTCGCGACGCTTGCAACGCTGGTCACGCTGCAAGCGGCATGGGGAATCATTACGCTGGTGAACGGCGCGCCGCTGAAACTCGCCATCCTGCACCAGGCGCTAGGCGTCGCCGTGTTCGTGGCGTCCGTAAGGCTGGTCTGGCTTACTGCCCGACAGCAGCCTCAGTCAGCGGCGTCAGCGTAACCTTGCTCGGGTCGACCATGACGACCCGGTGGTCGCCCGGCTCAATATCGCCGCCCAGTACGATCAGCCCGCCGGGATAGCCTCCGCTGCGGGCATCGCCGGTCGCGGCAATGGCTTTCGGCTGGTCGGGCACCACGACGGTGATCCCGTCGATGACGTCATAGCGGGTCACATCGCCGCCATCGACGCTGACATCGAGCCGGCCATCGGCGCCGAGTGTCACGAGCGTCTCACGGCCGAGGCGTTTGAGCCCGGAAGCCCCGGCCACCGGCTCGGCGAAGGTCTGCGGCTGGTCTGCAATAAAGGTGCAGGCTTCGATGGGTTCGCTGACTGAGACATCACTGCTCTTCTGCCACTCAAGCTCGCCACCGCTTTCGACGAGATCACCAATTTCGAGCACCGCCGGGGATGCTTCGGTCCAGTAGGCGATGCGCAGCAGGGCTGAGTCGCGGTCGGCTGGCTCGGCGGCGCAGATGCCGGCGAGCGAAGAGCCTTCGGCGCCGCGAAGGTCATACTCTATGGCCGGTTGGATGCCCCCGCCATGCAGCCAGACTTTCAGCTCGCCCTCGGCATCGATGCCGGGATAGAGCGTGACCGGAGTGCCGGACAGCATCATGTAGCGGCCCTGGGCGAGCGCGGCGACGTCGTGGTCGGATACTTCGGAAATGCGCTCGCCGTCGAAGTTGAAGACCTGGAGGCCGGCGCCATCATAAGCGACGGCGAATGTCGAGCCGGCGCCGCCGGCAAGGCCAATGCTTCTGACCGGGAAGTCGAGCTCCCGCGTCATCCAGACGGCGGGCAGCGTATCGGGTTCTGTGGCGGCCTGATCTGTCGTTTCAGCCGTGCCGGGCGCTTCTGTAACGCCAGACTCCGGCGCCGGTTGTTCGGGCTCTTGCGGACCTGAGCAAGACGCGGCATAGAAAAGCAGGAAACCGGCGATCCCTGCGTTGACAGGGAAGGTCTGCGCGCTTAAACGCGGGCGCTTGAACATATTCCAACACTCCGAATGAGAGGCTCCCGAGGAGCAATGAAGACTTATAACGCACCAGCTGACGTGGAGAACAAGTGGATCGTCATCGATGCGACAGATGTCGTTGTCGGTCGTCTTGCTTCATATGTCGCCAAGCGGCTGCGGGGCAAGCATCGCGCTGACTTTACGCCGCACATCGATACCGGCGATCACATCGTCATCATCAATGCGGAGAAGGCCCGTTTCACCGGCAACAAGCTTCGCGACAAAACCTATTATCGCCACACCGGATATCCGGGTGGAATCAAGGAAACGACGGCCGGCAAGATCCTGTCTGGCCGTTTCCCGGAGCGGGCCATCGAGCTCGCCGTCAAGCGGATGATGCCGGGTGAAAGCCCGCTGGCCCGCCAGCAGCTGTCGAAGCTGCGCGTCTATGCCGGCGCCGAGCATCCGCATGAAGCCCAGAAACCAGAATCCGTCGACTTCGCGTCGATGAATGAAAAGAATCAGAGAGTCGACTGATCACCATGTCCGATACAGCCAATTCGCTTGAAGACCTGAAATCCGTCACCGGTGGTGAAGCTGCGGCCGAAGAGGCTGTGGTTGTTGAGCCGAAGATCGACGAGCTTGGCCGCGCCTATGGTACCGGCCGCCGCAAGTCGGCCACCGCCCGCGTCTGGATCAAGCCGGGCACCGGCAAGATCACCGTCAACGGCAAGGACCAGGAGCAGTATTTCGCTCGCCCGGTGCTGCGCATGGTGATTGAACAGCCGCTGGTTGAAGCGGACCGCCGCACCCAGTTCGACGTCATCTGCACGGTGAAGGGCTCGGGCCTTTCGGGTCAGGCTGGCGCCGTTCGTCACGGGATTGCCCGCGCTCTGGTCAATTATGAGCCGGGCCTGCGTGCCGTCCTGAAGCCGTTCGGCTTCATGACCCGCGACCCGCGGACGGTCGAGCGCAAGAAGTATGGCCGTGCGAAAGCACGCCGCAGCTTCCAGTTCTCGAAGCGCTAGGCCGTACGGGCAACCAGATTGTTCGAAAGGGCGCTTCTTTCCGGGAGCGCCCTTTTTCTTTGCCTGAAAGCATGAGAGGGGAGGGCCATGACTCAATCCGTTCTGAAAGCCGCCATACTCGGCGCATCCGGATACACTGGCGCAGAGACTGTGCGCCTGCTCCGGAACCATCCGAAGGTCGAAGTTGTCGCGGCCACTGGCAACGCGCTGGCGGGCAAGCGCCTGTCGGAAATTTTTCCGCACCTTTCAGGGGCCTATGACCTCGATGTTGTGACGTCGGATGATGTTCGCTGGGACGAGGTGGACGTGGCGTTCGGCTGTCTGCCGCATGGCACCAGCCAGGACCTGATCGAGACGCTTCCATCGCATGTGAAAGTGGTCGACCTGTCTGCTGACTACCGTTTCCGTGATGCGAAGGCCTATTCGGCTGCCTATGGCCGCGAGCACCTTGCGCCAGAGCGGACTGCCAATGCCGTCTACGGGCTCAGCGAGCTTTATGCCGAAAAGATCGCCGGGGCCGACCTCGTGGCGTGTCCGGGCTGCTACCCGACCGCGGTCCTGCTCGTCCTTCTGCCGCTGATGAACCCGCTCGTCATCGATACGGACACGATCATCATCGACGCCAAGTCCGGGGCATCCGGGGCTGGCCGTGGCCTGAAGGAAGGAAACCTGTTCTGCGAGGTGACCGAAGGCGTCCATGCCTATGGCGTGGGCACCCACCGGCATACGCCGGAGATCGAGCAGGAACTGCGGCTGATGTCCGGTGACAATTCGGTCGAGGTGACGTTCACCCCGCACCTCATCCCGATGGCGCGCGGCGAAATGGTGACCTGCCATTTGCGCGGGGATGCAGACGCGATTCATGCGGCCCTGGTGCAGGCCTATAAGAGCCAGCCCTTCGTGAGTGTCCTGCCGCTCGGCTCACCGCCGCCGGATACGCGCCATGTGCGTGGCACGAATGAGTGCCGGATCGGCGTCTTTCCGGACCGGGCATCCGGCCGGGTAATCGTGTTCGGTGTGATCGACAATCTCGTCAAAGGCTCAAGCGGCCAGGCAATCCAGAACCTCAACCTGATGATGGGCTGGGATCAGGCGCTCGGGTTGGACGTGCTTCTGCCGCTCTTCCCCTGACCGGACTTGCCCGCCTTGCTCTTCGAGGCGGGTGCCTTCTTCTTCGCAGGCGCGGCCTTTGCGCCGGATGAGGCTTTCTTGGCCGGCGATGCCTTCTTGGCAGCGGGTTTTGTGGACTTCGGCTTGCTGTTCGAAGCTGCAGTCTTCTTCCTTGCGGGCGCGGCTGTCTTGCTCGTTGTTTTCTTCGAAGCGGCTGCGGTCTTCGGACGGCTGGCAGCCGCTGGCTTTGACGCGGCTGTCGATTTCCGGCTGGCCGCAGGTTTGCGGGCGGCCGCAGGTTTCTTGGCCGGGGCGGGTTTTGGGGCCTCGAACGGATCGCAATAGGTCGTATCCGGCTTCGCTCCTGCCGAGATGGCGCTGAGGCGCATTTTCACATAGGTGCCGGGCGCCGCGCCCAGCTTGCGGTCGGGCACGGGGTTCGCCGGGACCATCTCACCCGATTTGGGCTCCAGCCATTCGAGCCAGCTCGGCCACCAGGAGCCTTTGGTCTCTTCGGCGCCCGTGAGCCAGGCTTCCGGCGTGGCGGGCAGGTCCGGATTGGTCCAGTGCTGATATTTCTCCGCTCGCGGATGGTTTACCACGCCGGCAATGTGTCCCGATCCGGCCAGCACGAAATTGACGTCGCCGCCGAACTTGCGGGCCGCGCGATAGATGGAGTGCCATGGGCAGATATGGTCTTCGCGGCTCGCCTGGATCGTCACGGGGATCTTGATATCCCCCATGTTCACCGTCTCGCCGAACACCTTGAACTTGCCCTCTGCCAGTTCATTGCGGCCATAGAGAGCGTTCAGATAGGTCTGGTGGATATGGCCCGGAATATTCGTCTGGTCGGAGTTCCAGTAGAGCAGGTCGAAGGGGCGGGGCTTCTTGCCCAGCATGTAATTGTCGACCACGTAGCGCCAGACGAGATCGACCGGCCGCAGCCAGTTGAACGTCTCGGCCATGACCGAGCCCGGCATGATGCCGTCATTGTCCTCGATTATCGCGTCGATCTGGGCGCGCGCATTCTCGTCGGTGAAGACCATGAGGTCGCCGGCATCGGTGAAGTCCGATTGAGAGGCGAAATAAGTGGCTGAATTGATCCGCTTGTCGCCGGTCTTTCCCATATAGGCCAGCGCGCTGGTCAGCAGCGTGCCGCCGATACAGTAACCGACGGCATTGACGGAGTCCGAACCGGTCTGGGTCGTTGCTTCATGAAGTGCGGCGAGCACGCCATTCTTCACATAGTCGTCCCAGGTATAGTCCTTGGTCTCCTCATCTGCCGAGCGCCAGGACACGACGAAGACGGTGATGCCCTGCTCGGTGAGCCACCGGATCATCGAGTTTTCCTCGCGCAGGTCGAGGATGTAGTACTTGTTGATCCAGGGCGGGAAGATCAGCAGCGGCCGGGCGTGAACAGACTTCGTCGACGGCTCGAACTGCAGCAGCTCGATCAGCGGATTGCGGTAAACAACCTTGCCCGGCGAGGTCGCGAGGTTCTTGCCGACTTCGAACGGGGTTTCGTCCGACTGGCTGATCGACAGCTTGCCGCCGCCCCTCTGCAGGTCCTTGCGCGCATTGCGAAGTCCCTCGACGAGGCTCTGTCCGCCCGTTTCAAGCATCGCCTTCAGGGCCGCCGGGTTGGTCGCGAAGAAATTGGTCGGCGAAAGCGCATCAACCGTCTGGCGGGTATAGAACTGCGCCTTGCGCTTGTCGGCTACCGACAGGTCGTCGGCCGAGTTCATGATCGACATCATCCAGTCGGCATTCAGCTCATAGGCCCGGCGCATGAATTCGAAGGCCGGATTGGCTGACCATTCGGGATCGGAAAAGCGCTTGTCCTGGGGCGCGCTGATTTCCCCGGTGGCGAACTCCTTCCAGAGGTTCACCCAGCCCATCCAGAGATCGAGATTGGCATTGAGCATGGCGCTCGGATTGGTCGCCAGGGACCGGCCGAGCTTGCCATAGGTGTCCATCAGGCCATGCGGGTCGGCCTGGCCATTCATCGCGCCGCTCATGGGGCGCCCTTGCGTCATCACTTCCGTCAGGATCGCCTGCGACTCAACAGCTGCTTCAGCGAGGGCCATGCCGATCGCCTGCAGCTGTTCAGGAGACTGCTCTGACAGGATGGCGTTTAATGTGCTGTTTTCCCTGTCCTGCATATCTTCTGAACTTCCATCACCTTATTATCGCCAATCTACATCATCACATATAGAGATGAAACGTTTTAGGAATCACCAACGAGACGGGAAAAACCGCCAGATGCGCCTAACTGCCGTGCTGATATGTGCCCTGCTTGCCGGATGTGCAGGCTCCATGGACAGGATTTCAGAGCTGCGCGAAGCGGCGCCGGACTGGTATGAGGCACGCAAGCAGGAGTTTCAGGGCAGGGGCTATCCCAAGCTGAATACTGTGCCATCTGACGGAACTTACCAGGTGCGCCAGACCGGGCTGGTCAAGAGCGCGGCAGAACAGAAAGCCATTCGCGAGGCCTTCTACGCCAACCCGCGATCCGAGCCGTCATACCTCACACCAGCGATGATGATGCAGTGGGCTGCGGAAATCCGCCAGCGCGTCGATGCGCGCGATACTCCAGCTGATTTCTTGACGGATCAGCAGATTGCCCTGCTAAAAGCGCGTTTTGATCGCCCTCGCGCGCGCCGCTAGACTATAAGAACTGAATTACTGCCCCAAACCGACCACTCAGGAGACCGCCCATGCCGGGTGAATTTTACAAGATCAGGCGCCTGCCGCCTTACGTCTTCGAACAGGTGAACCGCCGCAAGGCGGCGCTGCGGGCAGAGGGCGCGGACATTATCGACCTCGGCATGGGCAATCCGGACCTGCCGACCCCCAAGCATATCGTGGACAAGCTTTGCGAGACGGCCCGCAAGCCGGACGTGAATGGCTATTCGGCCTCGCGCGGCATTGCCGGCCTGCGCCGCTCGCTCGTGAAATACTATGAGCGCCGGTTCGGCGTAACGCTGGACAAGGACCGCGAAGTGGTCGTGACGCTTGGCTCAAAGGAAGGGTTTGCCAACCTCGCCCAGGCGATTTCGGCCCCGGGGGACGTGATCCTTGCGCCGGACCCGTCCTACCCGCTGCACTCTTTCGGCTTCATCATTGCCGGCGCGTCGATCCGCGGCGTACCCGCGCAGACGCCTGAGCAGTATCTCGCCAATATCGAACATGCGATCCGCTACAGCGTGCCGCCGCCGACCGCGATGGTGCTATGCTATCCATCCAATCCGACCGCCGCTGTCGCAGACCTGGACTTCTACAAGGAAGCGGTCCGGATCGCGAAGAAGCACGACATCTGGATCCTGTCGGACCTGGCCTATAACGAGATTTATTTCGACGACCCGCCGCCTTCGATCCTGCAGGTCGACGGCGCCAGGGATATCGCCGTCGAGACCACGACCATGTCGAAGACCTATTCGATGGCCGGCTGGCGGATCGGGTTCGCCGCCGGAAACGAGCGGCTGATCGCCGCACTCGCCCGGGTCAAATCCTATCTCGACTATGGCGCCTACACGCCGATCCAGGTCGCCGCCTGCGCGGCCCTCGACGGTCCGCAGGACTGTGTCGAGGAGACCCGCCAGATTTACCGCGCACGGCGCGATACGCTGGTCGAGAGTTTCGGCCGGGCCGGCTGGGACGTTCCCGTGCCATCGGCGTCGATGTTCTGTTGGGCGCCGCTGCCTGAAGCATGCAAGCATATGAGCAGCGTCGACTTCGCACTCAAGCTGATCAATGAGGCGAGCGTCGCTGTCGCCCCCGGCGCCGGTTTTGGCGAACGTGGGGACGGCTATGTGCGGATCGCGCTTGTTGAGAATGAACAGCGCATCCGGCAGGCCGCGCGCAACATCAAGCGGTTCCTTCAGGCGCAGGAAACTGATAGCAGGGGCGCCGTTCATGAGTTGCGGGCCGGAGGGCAAGGAGTTTGAAGACACTGAAACTGGGGATCGCCGGACTTGGCCATGTCGGGTGCGGGCTGATCGATCTCGTCCAGAAACAGGAGACGCTGCGGCTGCCGGGCAAGGTTGAGATTGCTGGCGTCACGGCGCGCAATCGCAATCGCAACCG
Organism: Henriciella mobilis; assembly: GCF_003576285.1. Lineage (NCBI taxonomy): Bacteria > Pseudomonadati > Pseudomonadota > Alphaproteobacteria > Hyphomonadales > Hyphomonadaceae > Henriciella > Henriciella mobilis. The sequence continues at coordinate 225,315 of NZ_QWFX01000013.1, forward strand.
TCCGGTTTCGACCGATGGGTACGCCTGGTTCGACGATGCCTCGAAGCTCGCCGCCGATGACAGCATCAATGTCTTCGTCGAGCTGATCGGCGGATCGGATGGACCGGCCAAGGTGGCCGTCGAGACGGCGTTGAAATCCGGCAAGGCGGTGATCACGGCCAACAAGGCGCTGATTGCCATGCACGGCCAGGAGCTGGCCGAGCTTGCGCGCGAGAACGATGTCGATCTGCTGTTCGAAGCGGCTGTGGCGGGCGGTGTGCCGGTGGTGCGCGTCCTGCGCGACTCGCTGGCTGGCGTCGATGTAAAGCGCGTGACAGGCATCCTGAACGGAACCTGCAACTTCCTGCTCAGCGAAATGCTGACCACACGGCGTCCTTACGAGGTCGTGCTGGCCGAGGCGCAGCGGCTCGGCTTTGCAGAAGCCGATCCGACGCTGGACGTGTCGGGCATGGACGCTGCCCACAAGGCGGCGATCCTGGCGGCAATTGCCTTCTCCGCCGACCTCGATTTCTCAAAAGTGTCCGTGCGCGGCGTTGATGAGCTGGAGCTGCTCGACCTCGACCTTGCCGACCGGCTGGGCCTGCGCATCAAGCTGATCGCCGAAGGCAAGATTACAGATGCCGGCGTTGTCTGCCGGGTCGAACCGCTGGCCATGCCGACCGGTCATCCGCTGGCGCGGGTCAATGGCAGCCTGAACACGGTCCGCATCGAGGGTGAGCCGCTTGGCGCAGTGACGCTGACTGGTCCGGGTGCCGGGCCCGGGCCGACGGCGAGCGCGGTGATGGGCGATGTGGCAAAGCTGTTCAATCCGATTGCCCGTCCGGCCTTTGGCCGGGCCGAACATCACGACGTCAGGAAATTCGTCTTTGCCAAGCCTGATGAGAAATCGGCCTATTTCCTGCGCGTTCGTTTGGCAGACCGTGCAGGCGCCCTTGCCGAATTGACCGAAGCGCTTGCCGAGAGCGGCGTATCAGTCGACAAGCTGCTCCAGGATTCGGCCGACGAGAATGGCGCTGCGCCGATCGCGATCGTGACGCATGTCTGTTCGCGCGGTGAAATGGAGGATGCCAGAGAACGCGTTCGCGGGCTCGAATCGAATGTAGGGTCGCCGCAAGTCATGGCGATCGAAGCGTCAACGGATTAAGAAGGAGCCGGGTTCGAAAATCCGGCGGGTCAGGGAAAGAAATGACAGAAAGTGTTCTGGTGCCGCATCTCTCCGATGCGATGGTTCGGGTTACCGAAGTGGCTGCTATTGCGGCAGCCAAGCTGGCGGGCAAGGGCGATGAAAAGGCAGCTGACCAGGCTGCCGTCGATGCCATGCGGACCGCCTTCAATTCGGTCAACTTCCAGGGCCGTATCGTGATTGGTGAGGGCGAGCGCGACGAAGCCCCGATGCTGTATATCGGCGAGGAAGTCGGCACCGGTAACGGTCCGGCCATCGACATTGCGCTGGATCCGCTTGAAGGCACGACGCTGACTGCAAAAGCGATGGCAAATGCGCTGGCGGTGCTGGCGATCGCGCCACGTGGCGGCCTGCTGCATGCGCCCGATACCTATATGGACAAGATTGCGATTGGCCCCGGCTTTCCGGAGGGCATCGTCGATCTCGACGAGTCGCCGGCCGACAATATCAAGGCGCTGGCGAAATTCCTCGACCGTCCGGTCGAGGCGATGACCGCCTGTGTGCTCGACCGTCCGCGTCATGCCGAGATCATCGAAAGCCTGCGCAGCGTTGGAGCGCGCATCTGCCTGATCTCCGATGGCGACGTCGCTGGCGTGATCAACACAACCAATTCCGACACCGGGATCGACCTCTATGTCGGGCAGGGCGGTGCGCCTGAGGGCGTGCTGGCCGCAGCGGCGCTGAAATGTGTCGGCGGTCAGATGCAGGGCCGGCTGGTCTTCCGCAATGAGGACGAGAAGAACCGGGCACGCCGGGTCGGCGTCGAGGAATTCGACCGCAAATACGACCTCAACGAGCTTGCCAGCGGCGAAACGGTGTTCTGCGCCACGGGCGTCACCAAGGGCGGCCTGGTGGATGGCGTCGTCTCGCGCCCGGGTGTCACGATCACGGACACGCTCGTCATGAGCTCGGCCGACGGCATGGTCCGCAAGATTACCACGCGCCACCGCACAGCCTAGGCGATGCCGGACGTCGGTCGGCTTTTCGGAGTAGAGCGTTCGCTGACGGGACGTTTCTGGTCCCTGTCGGCAACCGATGAAGACGCGCTGCGGAAATTTGCCCTGCAGACCGGTCTGCCTGATCTTGTCTGCCGGCTGCTGATGTTGCGCGGCGTGACAGCAGACAGCGCTGCGTCCTATCTCGCGCCCCGTCTGAAGGACACGTTTCCCGACCCCTCGACCTTCCAGGACATGGAGAAGGCCGCAGGCCTTCTGCTGGACGCCATCGCTGAAAACCGGCGCGTTGTTGTCTTTGCTGACTATGACGTCGATGGTGGCACCTCCTCCGCCTTGCTGGCGCGCTATTTCCGGCACTGGGGGCGGGAGATGGGCCTCTACGTTCCCGACCGCCTCCTTGAAGGCTACGGCCCGTCGCCGGAAGCCTTCCGCCATCTGAAAGAGCAGGGCGCCGACCTCGTCGTCACTGTCGATTGCGGGGCGGCAGCGACGGCTGCGCTTGAAGAGGCCCGCCGTATCGCGCTCCCGGTGATTGTCGTCGACCACCACCTGATGGGCACGGCCCTGCCGGAGACGACTGCACTGGTCAATCCGAACCGGGCGGACGATACATCCGGATATGGGCATCTGGCCGCCGCGGGGGTCGTGTTTGTCTTACTGGCCGCCATGAACAAGGTGGCGCGCGAGCGGGGAATCGCGCCCGAAGGCGGGTTGCCCGACATTCTGCAATGGCTGGACCTCTGCGCGCTAGGCACGCTTTGCGACATGTCGCCCCTGCAGGATGCCAATCGGGCCTTTGTCCGCCAGGGCCTCAAGATCATGGCGCGCGGCCAGAATCCGGGCCTGCGGGCCCTTGCTGACATAGCAGGGATCGGGACGGTGGAAAGCGTCTACCATGCGACTTTCATGCTTGGGCCGCGGCTCAATGCCGGCGGGCGCGTCGGCGACCCGTGGCTCGCGGCGAAGCTCTTGGCCACGGACGACCGGGCCGAAGCGATTGCACTCGCCGAGCAGCTCGATGGCCTCAATCAGGAGCGAAAGGCCGTCGAGGCCATGATTCTCGAACAGGCGACGGCACAGGCCGAACGGCAGATCGAGCAGCAGCCCGGCCGCAATGTGATTGTCGCCTCGGGCGAAGGCTGGCATCCCGGCATCATCGGGATTGTTGCCGGACGCATTAAGGACCGCTTCCACTTGCCGACCATCGTGATCGGGCATGGTGAGGGGCTTGGCCCAGTCGCGAAAGGCTCGGCCCGTTCGGTGAAGGGCGTCAATATCGGCGACGCGATCAGCCAGGCGGCCCGGGAAGGCGTGATCCTGACTGGCGGTGGGCATGCCATGGCGGGCGGCCTGAGCGTAGAGCCTGAAAGAATCGAAGCCTTCAGCGACTGGATGGCCACCCACATGGGCGCATTCGCCGAGGCGCGGGCGGAAGCGCTTCGCCTAGAGGTCGATGGCGTGCTGGCTCCGGCTGCGGCCACGCTCGAGCTTTGTGAGCAGATCGATTCCCTCGGCCCCTTCGGTCAGGGCGCGCCGCAGCCTGTTTTCGCCATCAGGGATGTCCGCCCACTATCGCCGCGCATCGTGGGCCAGAACCATGTCCGGTTCATCGCCGATGACGGCTCGGCCCGCCTGGAATGCATTTACTGGCGCGCGGCCGATACTGAAGCCGGTCAGGCCATCAGTGCCGGGCGCAATGTGCACCTTGTCGGCCGTCTGAAGGAAAATGAGTGGAACGGGCGCAGACGCGTCCAGTTTGAAGTGGTTGATGCAGCCGACGCGGCATCGAACTGATAAAAACTGGAGCGGATGCTGAAACTCGACTTGAACCGCGGAAAAAGCCTCGCTATACGCACGCCTTCCAACCGAGCGCTCCCTTCGTCTATCGGTTAGGACGCCAGGTTTTCAACCTGGAAAGAGGGGTTCGATTCCCCTAGGGAGTGCCACTTTCATCACAGTTTTCGTGCAATTGGTGAATCTACGGTCATCCCAGGGATGACTTTCGCCATTTCCGTTCATATCATCGATCAATTGGGACTGATGGTAGATGACTGCATTGACTTCGAAAAGCGAACGGCCTGAACCTGAGCCCGTGGTACGGGTTATCGGGCATATCAAATGGTTTGACGTCGCCAAGGGTTATGGCTTCGTCATTCCTGACTCCACGGTCGATGACGAAGTCCGTTCGGACGTCATGCTGCACATCTCCTGTCTTCGGAAATTTGGCGAAGCCTATGCCGATGAGGGCGCTCGCATCGTCTGCGACGCTATTCGCAGCGGCAAGGGCTGGCAGGTCGATAACATCCTCGAGATGGACCGACCCAAGGCGGTCCTCGCCCGCGAAATGGGCGAGGTGGCTGAGCCTGAAACGGTCATTGTCAAATGGTTCAACACCACAAAGGGCTTCGGCTTCGTGAACCGGCCCAATAGCGATGTTGATATTTTCGTCCATATTTCCGTCCTGCGCCGGGGCGGGATCAGCGGCGTCGAATCAGGGACGCTGCTTGTGGCGACGATCGAGACAGGCCCGAAGGGCGAGCATGTCGCATCCGCAACGCTGAAAGAGGACGACAACGGATAGTTGCCGCCCCGATGCGATGGCGCTACACGAAGCTCCATGAAGCTGATCACATCTACGATGACCGCGCTGGTCCTTTTCGCACTGTCCTCTTTCGCTGCGGCGACGGCCCAGGGGCTGGAGACCGGTACGCTGACGATTGAAACCGAGGCAGGCGAGCAGGTCTTCAATATCGAGATCGCCGACGAGCCTGAGGAAATTTCCTACGGCCTCATGAACCGCGAGTCGCTTGCCAAGAATGCCGGCATGCTCTTCGACTTCGGCAATCCTCGCGAGCCGGCCATGTGGATGAAGAACACGCTGATCCCGCTCGACATGCTGTTCATCTCCTCCGATGGCACGATCCAGATGATTGCCCGCAATACGGTTCCCGGATCGCTGCGCACGATTTCGCCCGGAATGCCGGTGAAAGGTGTCCTCGAGATCAACGGTGGCCGCGCCGCTGCGCTCGGAATCGAGCCGGGCGACACAGTCAATCATGCGATCTTCGCCACCGATGTCGGATAAGGACGGCGAGGCCAAACCGCCGCCGCCCGGATTCGAGATCTCGAAATCTCGAGGGCCTTTCACAACGCGCAACGGCCCCGTTTACCGGGCGATCGAGACCGGCGACATCAGGAGCGGCCTCTGGGTGCTCGACCGGCACTGCAACAGCATGGGCTTCATGCATGGCGGCATGGTCAGCGCCTTTGCCGACGGCGCGCTTGCCTGGGCGGTCTGGCATGCGACGCATCGCATGTCGGTGACACTCAAGCTGACAACGAGCTATTACGATACGATTCGCCCCGGCGACTGGCTGGAGGCGCATCCGAGAGTGGTTTCGGTCGACGATGGTGTCGTTCATGTCGAGGCCGAGATGCTCGTCGGCGGCGAGAAACTGGCAGCGCGCGCGGACGCAACCTTTCGCGCACTGCGCAGGACCAGCAAATAGGACTTGCCCGCCCGACAGTGTCTTCATAGAAGGGGCGTCCGATGTCGGAGCGTGGCGCAGCCTGGTAGCGCACCTGATTTGGGATCAGGGGGTCGGAGGTTCGAATCCTCTCGCTCCGACCATCGATTGACGGCTCGTTCGGAGGTTCGGCATGGACGCACGTATCTACAAGCCCCGTAAGTCAGCCATGCAGTCAGGCCGCGGCAAGACGCATGAATGGGTTCTGGAGTTCCGTTCGGGGGCTGAACGCTCGGCCGATCCGGTCATGGGCTGGACGAGCATCAACGATACGACCGGCCAGGTCCGTCTTCACTTTGAAACGCGCGAGCAGGCAATCGACTATGCCAAGCGCGAGAAGCTGACCTTCACGGTCGACGAGCCGAGGGAGCCGAAACGGCTGGTGAAGTCCTATTCAGAGAACTTCTCTGCCTATCGCAAGCAACCCTGGACGCACTGAGCGCCCGATCCGGCCCCTTAGCTCAACTGGATAGAGCACCGGACTTCTAATCCGACGGTTGCAGGTTCAAGTCCTGCAGGGGTCGCCATTGCGCGCAACCCGGCTATGCTGTGGGCGGGAGGTGCAAGCCATGAAATTACCAGAAAAGGGCCAGGACTGGCCGGCGATCAAGGCGATGCTGGAATCGCGAGGCGCGGGCGATGCCAAATGGCGGGATGGCAAGACGGCTGTCTATGTCTTCAATGCCGGCGAGGATGTCGAGCGCGTCCAGAAGGAAGCTTATGCGGCCTTCATGTCGGAGAACGGTCTCGGGCCGCTGGCTTTCCCGTCGCTCGCGCAGATGGAGAAGGACGTGATCTCCATGGCGCTCGGCCTGCTCCACGGCCCCGAGGAGGCGACCGGGGCGATGACCTCCGGCGGGACCGATTCGATTACCATGGCGGTGAAGACAGCGCGCGACTATGCCCGCAGCCAGGGCAGGGCGAGAGAGCAAGCGAACATCATCCTCCCGCAATCGGCCCATCTGGCCTTCGACAAGGCTGCCCACCTCATGGACATCGAAGTTCGCCGCATCCCTCTGAAGACGGATGGCAGTTTCGAGGCAGACCCGGCCGCGATGGGTGAGGCCGTGGACAAGGATACGATCATGATGGTCGGCTCCGCGCCGAACTTTCCGCACGGGATCATCGATCCCATCGAGGCGCTGGGCCGCCTCGCGCAGGAGAAAGGCGTCTGGTTGCACGTCGATGCGTGCGTTGGCGGTTATTTCGCGCCATTCGCGCGGATGAATGGCGAGCCGGTTCCGCCGTTTGATTTCGAGGTGCCGGGCGTGATGTCGATGAGCGCCGACCTTCACAAGTACGGCTATGCCGCCAAGGGCGCCTCAACCGTGCTGTTCCGGTCGGAGGATCTTTACAGCTTCATGCCGTTTGACCTTGCCGGCTGGTCCGGTGCGCCGATGAAAACGCCGACACTGGCCGGCACACGTCCAGGCGGAGCGATTTCGGCGGCATGGGCGGTGATGAACTATCTGGGCGTCGAAGGTTATCGCCGTTTGCAGGGCAAGGTCTGTGAGACGCGCAAGCGCCTGGAGACCGGGCTGGACCGGCTCGGTTTCCAGGTCGTCGGCAAGCCCGTCCTTGGCCTGATCGCCTTTCATCATCCCGACCTGCATTCCTTCGCGCTCTATGGCGAGATTTACCGGCGCGGCTGGTTCACATCCGTGACGAAGCAGCCGCCCAGCCTGCATCTCATGCTGTCGCCCAAGCATGCCGATGTAGTGGACGCTTATCTGGCCGATCTCGAAGCCGCCTGCGAGGCTGTGCGGTCGGGCGAAGCGGGCAGCAAGCCGAAGGTCGAAGCCCGCTACAGCTGAGCCCTCTGCAGGGGTGCTGCAAAAACTTGATAAAGGGGATTGGACAAGGCGGGTCAGCAGAGCTATGACGCGCGTTCCCCAAGCGGCCAGCCCGGGTAGCTCAGGGGTAGAGCAGCGGATTGAAAATCCGCGTGTCGGTGGTTCAAATCCGCCCCCGGGCACCATTCATTCTTCATCTGCCGCGAAAAGAACTCGATCCAGTGAATTGATTTTCGTGTGAAAATGCGCCGGCAGGTGTCCAATGAAGAAACCTTGGGCTTTCGATGTACGCCACGCATGAGTCGCGCTCTTGGCTGCTATTTCGGGGCAGCGCGGCCTGTTTGCAGCGCGTGCCAGATGCCCGATCCAGCACCGTGTCACCAGGCCGCATGCCCAAGGGGCGGATTCTGCAGCTCAATGCCCTATGATTGATGAGGTGACGTGTTGCCAATCTGCCGAAAGCGTCCTAACCCGGCGCTTTCGACGGCAAGCGATCAGGAGTCGCCCTCATGACAGAGATCGAACAGTTTGCGCTCGACTATCTCCCGGTCATCCTTTTCCTCGGGTTGGGCGTCATCATTTCCCTGCTGTTCATTCTAGGATCGGCCATTCTCGCGCCGTCCGCACCCGACCCGGCCAAGAATTCGGCCTATGAATGCGGCTTCAATGCCTTTGACGACGCGCGGATGAAATTCGATGTCCGCTTCTATCTCGTCTCGATCCTGTTCATCATCTTTGACCTCGAAGTGGCCTTTCTGTTTCCCTGGGCTGTGAGCCTCGGAACGATCGGTGTCTTCGGGTTCTGGTCCATGGTCCTCTTCCTCACCGTGCTGACCGTGGGCTTTATCTACGAATGGCGCCGCGGAGCGCTGGAGTGGGAATAATATGGCCGACGATTTCAAACCATATGCACTCGGAGCCGGCCGCGCCGGTGTCGAAGGCGGACACGATGTCCGGGCCGACGACCCGTTCTTTGCTGGCCTGTCCGACCACCTTGCCGACAAGGGCTTCTTCACAGCCCGCGCCGACGATCTGATCGCCTGGGCCCGGACGGGCTCCCTGATGTGGATGACGTTCGGCCTGGCGTGCTGCGCAGTCGAAATGATGCAGGCCGGCAACCCCCGCTATGACCTTGAGCGGTTCGGCATGGCGCCGCGCGGTTCCCCACGCCAGTCGGACGTGATGATCGTCGCGGGCACGCTGACCAACAAGATGGCCCCGGCGCTGCGCCGCGTCTATGACCAGATGCCTGAGCCGCGTTATGTGGTCTCCATGGGCTCGTGCGCGAATGGCGGCGGCTATTACCACTATTCCTATTCCGTTGTACGCGGCTGCGACCGGATCGTGCCGGTCGACATCTACATTCCGGGCTGCCCGCCGACCGCGGAGGCGCTGGTTTACGGCATGCTGCAGCTGCAGAAGAAAATCCGCCGCGAAGGCTCGATCGAACGCTAATGGCCGGACCGACAGACATGACAGACGCTCTAAACGATCTTGGCGACCATATCCGTTCCAGTGAAGCCGTGGCGGATCTGGTCAAGCGCTATGAGGTCAAGCATGGCGAATTGACGGTCTATGCCGAACGCGACGGGATCGTGAAGCTCGCCAAGTTCCTCAAGGACGACAATCAGTGCGTCTTTGAAACGCTGATCGATATTTGCGGGGTCGACTGGCCGGAACGCAGTCAGCGCTTTGACGTGGTCTATCACTTCCTCTCCATGCGGCTGAACCAGCGCATTCGCATCAAGATCAAGACCGACGAAGCGACCCCGGTGCCGAGCCTTGTCGACCTGCACCCGAGTGCCAACTGGTTCGAGCGCGAAGCGTTCGACATGTACGGCATCCGCTTTGCCGGCCACCCGGACATGCGCCGCATTCTCACCGATTACGGTTTCGAGGGCTATCCGCTGCGCAAGGACTTCCCGCTCACCGGCTTTACCCAGGTGCGCTATGACGACCTTGAAAAGCGCGTGGTCAACGAGCCGGTTGAACTTGTCCAGGAATACCGGAATTTCGATTTCCTCTCGCCATGGGAAGGCATGACCAAGGAGCTGCCCGGCGACGAGAAAGCAGGGGAGGAGCCAAGCAATGGCTGATGACGCAACCCCGATCGACGAGCGTAAATTCACGCTGAACTTTGGTCCGCAGCACCCGGCCGCGCACGGCGTGCTTCGCATGATCATGGATCTCGATGGCGAGGTGATTGAAAGGATCGACAGCCATGTCGGCCTGTTGCACCGCGGCACCGAAAAACTTCTCGAATACAAGACCTATCTCCAGGGCCTGCCTTATTTCGACCGGCTCGACTATGTCGCGCCGATGAACCAGGAGCATGCCTGGTGCCTCGCAATCGAGCGCCTGCTCGGCATTGAGGTGCCGCGCCGCGCGAAGTTCATCCGGGTACTTTACTCGGAGATGGGCCGCATCCTGTCGCATATGCTCAATATCACGACGCAGGCGATGGATGTCGGAGCGCTTGCGCCGATTACCTGGGGCTTTGAAGAGCGCGAGAAGCTGATGGGCTTTTATGAGCGGGCCTCCGGCTCGCGCATGCACTCGGCCTATTTCCGCCCGGGCGGTGTCCACCAGGACCTGCCGCAGGCGCTGATCGATGACATCATGGTCTTCTGCGAGGAATTCCCCGAGAAGCTCGCTCATATCGAAGGGCTGATCTCGGAAAACCGTATCTTCAAGCAGCGCAATGTCGATATCGGCGTCGTGGACGAGAAGACCATCATGGAATGGGGCTTTTCTGGCGTCATGGTCCGCGGCTCCGGCCTGCCATGGGACCTTCGCCGTTCGCAGCCCTATGAAATCTATGACGAAATTCCGGGCGAGGTCTTCGAAGTGGTCGTCGGCAACAATGGCGACAATTACGATCGCTACGTGGTCCGCATGGAAGAGATGCTGATCGCCAACGACATCATGAAGTGGTGCATCGAGAACATGCCGGCGGGTGAAGTTCTGCTGGCTGGAACCAAAGTCTCGCCGCCGCGCCGGGGAGACATGAAGCGGTCGATGGAAGCGCTGATCCACCACTTCAAGCTCTATACCGAAGGCTTCCACGTGCCTGAGGGCGAAGTCTACGCCGCCGTCGAGGCGCCAAAGGGCGAGTTTGGTGTCTATCTGGTGTCAGATGGCTCGAACCGTCCCTATCGCGCGAAAATCCGCGCGCCGGGTTATCCGCACCTCGCGGCGATGGATCATCTCTGCAAGGGACACATGCTGGCAGACGTATCGGCCATTCTCGGCTCGCTCGATATCGTGTTCGGGGAGATCGACCGGTGAGCGTTCTGATTGTTGCTAATTTTTCCGGAGGAGCCGCGTAATGGCACTTCGTCGTTTCGACATGGAAGCTGGCGGTGACAGCTTCGCCTTCAAGCCGGAGACCGAGCCGACCATCGCGTTCTGGCTCGGCAAGTATCCGGAAGGCAAGCAGCGTTCGGCTGTGATCCCGCTGCTCTGGCTTGCCCAGAAAGACAATAATGGATGGCTGTCCGAGCCGGCCATGCGTGCCGTCGCGGACAGGCTGGAGATGCCGTATATCCGCGTCTATGAAGTCGCGACCTTCTATACGATGTTCCGCCTTCAGCCGGTCGGCAAGCATCACGTCCAGCTTTGTGGCACGACGCCGTGCATGCTGCGCGGTGCCAATGATCTCAAAAAGGTCTGCGAGAAGAAGATCGGCAAGAAAATGGCCGTCACCGACGACCAGCGCCTCTCCTGGGAAGAAGTCGAGTGCCTCGGCGCGTGCGTGAATGCGCCAATGGTCCAGATCAATGACTACTATTACGAGGACCTCACGCCGGAATCGCTCGGCGAGATCCTGGACAAGCTCAAGAATGGCGTGGATGTGGCGCCAGGTACCTTCGTGGACCGTCAGAAAAGCGCGCCGGAAGGTGGGGCCACCACGCTGAAGGACGCCGGGCTCTATGACGGCAGCCGCAACGGTGTCAGCACGCTGCCAAACCTGCCGGAAGCGGCCCCTGCCAGCGACCCGAAGCCGGAGGCCAAGGCTGAGCCCGACAAGGCACCGCCAACGAACACTGATCGCGAAGAGCCGAAAGTCGATGAGGCCGAGATTGAGGGCGACAAGCCCGAAGCGCTGCAGGGTGACAAGCCGGCAGACGATCTCAAGCGGATCAGCGGAATCGGTCCCAAGAATGAGGACCAGCTGAACGCGCTCGGCATCTATACGTTCGAGCAGATCGCAGCTTGGACGCCGGACAATGTGAAATGGGTCGAGGGCTATCTGTCCTTCCGCGGCCGGATTGGCCGTGAGGACTGGGTCGGACAAGCCAAAAAGCTGGCCAGCGGCGCCGAGACGGAATTCTCCAAACGGGTCGATGCCGGCGAAGTCGAATCGAGCCGGGAAGAAGGTGACGAGTAATGCTGCAGGATAAGGACCGCATCTTTACCAATCTCTATGGTACGCATTCGCCCGATCTCGAAGAGGCGAAGAAGCGCGGCGCGTGGCACCTGGTTCCGGAAATGCTGAAGCAGACCCCGGAATGGATCTGCGACCAGATCAAGGCGTCAGGCCTGCGCGGGCGCGGCGGGGCGGGTTTCCCGACCGGCCTGAAATGGACCTTCATGCCGAAGGAAGTCCGGGACCGCCCGCACTATCTCGTCGTGAACGCTGACGAATCCGAGCCTGGCACCTGCAAGGATCGGGAAATCATGCGTCATGATCCGCATCTGCTGATCGAAGGCTGCATGGTCGCTTCCTACGCCATGCGCGCGCATGCCTGTTACGTCTATCTGCGCGGCGAGTACATTGCCGAACGCGAGGCGCTCGAGAAGGCGGTCAAGGAAGCCTATGAGGCCAAGCTGATTGGCAAGGATAATGTCAATGGCTGGGATTTCGATCTCTACGTCCACCACGGTGCCGGCGCCTATATCTGCGGCGAGGAAACCGCGCTGCTGGAAAGCCTCGAGGGCAAGAAGGGCCAGCCGCGCCTGAAGCCGCCATTCCCGGCGAATGCGGGCCTCTATGGCTGCCCGACAACCGTCAACAACGTTGAATCCATTGCCGTTGCGCCGACCATCCTGCGCCGCGGCGCAGACTGGTTCGCTGGCTTTGGCCGCCCGAACAATACCGGCACCAAACTCTTCTGCATTTCCGGCCATGTGAACAAGCCGTGCAATGTCGAGGAAGAGATGTCGATCCGGTTCAAGGACCTGATCGAGACCCATTGCGGCGGCATCAAGGGCGGCTGGGACAACCTCAAGGCCGTCATTCCGGGTGGCTCGTCGGTGCCGATGGTGCCGGCCGAGCAGATCATGGACGCCCACATGGATTTCGACACGCTGCGTGACCTTCGCTCAGGCCTCGGTACGGCGGCGGTCATCGTGATGGACAAGTCGACCGACCTGATCAAGGCGATCGCGCGCATCTCCTATTTCTACAAGCATGAAAGCTGTGGCCAGTGTACGCCATGCCGCGAAGGCACCGGCTGGATGTGGCGCGTGCTTGAGCGGATGGCGAAGGGCGAAGCCGATCACAAGGAAATCGACATGCTGCTGGACGTCTCGCAGCAGATCGAGGGCCACACGATCTGTGCGCTTGGCGACGCGGCGGCCTGGCCGGTCCAGGGGCTGATCCGTCATTTCCGGCACGAGATCGAAGACCGCATCACCCAGTACCGGGCGCCGCGCGCGCTCGTGCAGGGCAGCACCGTCGCTGCGGAATAGGGGAAGACGAGGGGCATGGACCTGCTGCGCAACATCATCACCGCCACCTGGTGCGCTATTGTCATCGGGACGAACGTATTCGGCCTGATGCTGCTCGCGCGCCTGCTGGGGCCGGATATGTTGCAGGCACCAGGCGTGTTCCTTCCCGTCATCAAGATGGGGCTGCTGGCCGGCCTCGGCCTGCTGGCGCTTGTCTCCACCAAATTCCTCTGGGCGATCGTTGCTGTGGCGACGCTGGCGCTGCTTCTGGGCGTCACCTACGACCTGTTCGTGCAGCGGATCTGGCGGCCATCCAGCATGATGAGCGGCCTGTTCGTGATCATCCCGACCTATCTTCTTGCGCGCTGGAATACGGCGGCGCGGAAATCCGACTTCAATCCCGTGAAAGAGTTCTGATTCATGGCTGACGATCTTTTCAAGCTGAATATTGACGGCAAGGACATCGAAGTGCCGAAGTCCTACACGCTGATGCAGGCGTGTGAGGAAGCGGGCGCCGAGATTCCGCGCTTCTGCTATCATGAGCGCCTGTCGGTGGCCGGCAATTGCCGCATGTGCCTGGTTCAGTGGAAAGGCGCACCGAAGCCGATCGCCAGCTGCGCGCAGACCGTTGGTGAAATGCGGATGAATCCGGACGGCACGCCGCCGAACATTCTCACCAAGGGTGATTATGTCGAGAAGGCGCGCAATGGCGTCATGGAATTCCTGCTGATCAACCACCCGCTCGACTGTCCGATCTGCGACCAGGGCGGTGAGTGCGACCTGCAGGACCAGGCGATGGCATATGGTCGGGCCGGCTCGCGCTATGCGCTGAACAAGCGCGCGGTTGAGAACAAGAATATGGGCCCGCTGGTCAAAACGATCATGACCCGCTGTATCCAGTGCACGCGCTGTGTCCGCTTTGCCGCTGAAGTGGCTGGCGTCGAGGAGATCGGCATGATCTCGCGCGGCGAGGATGCGGAGATCACGACCTATCTCGAAAAATCGCTGACCTCTGAGCTATCCGGTAATGTCATCGATCTTTGCCCGGTGGGCGCGCTGACCTCCAAGCCATATGCTTACAATGCGCGGCCCTGGGAGCTGCGCAAGACCGAGTCGATCGACGTCATGGATGCCATGGGATCCGCCATCCGTGTCGATGCCAAGGGCTCGGCGGTGATGCGGATCATGCCGGTTCTCAATGAAGAGGTGAATGAGGAGTGGCTGTCGGACAAGTCGCGCTTCATCTGGGACGGGCTTGCCCGCCAGCGCCTCGACAAGCCGTATGTGCGTGAGAATGGTAAGCTGCGTCCGGCCAGCTGGAAGGAAGCGCTGGCGCGTACGGCAGAGCTCCTGGGCGGACCGGCGGACAAGATCGGCTTCCTCGCGGGCGACCTGACAGAGGTCGAACAGCTGAAGGCGGCGAAGGACCTGGCTGAAAAGATCGGGACCAAGTCGCTAGACTGCCGGCCCGCCGGCGCGGGCTACGGCGCGGACGGAGTTCGCGAGAAATACGTTCTGAATCCGACCCTTATGGGAATCGAAGACGCCGATGCGCTGCTGCTGATCGGCACCAATCCACGCGTCGAGGCGGCTGTCTGGAATGCCCGGATCCGCAAGGCCTGGTTGTGGAACGATCTCAAGGTGGGCGTCGTCGGTGAGCCGGTCGACCTGACCTATGATTATGAGCACCTCGGAACGGGGCCGGGCGATCTTCCGGGCCTTCTGTCGGGTAGCAGCGAATTCGTGAAAACGTTCAAGGATGCCAAGCGGCCGATGGTCGTCATCGGCGAGCATGCGCTGGTTGGCGAGAACGGCATCGACGTTCTGAACGCAGCGCACAAGATCGCGTTGGATGCAGGCGCTATCAGCGAAGACTGGGCCGGGTTCGGCGTGCTGCACAATGCCGCCGGCCGCGTCGGTGCACTTGATGTCGGTTTCGTGCCGGGTGAGGGCGGCAGCGACACGTCGGCGATGCTGTCGGGTGGTCTCGATACGCTCGTACTGCTTGGCGGTGACGAGCATGACCTCAGCAATCTCGGCGACACGAAGGTCGTCTATGTCGGCCACCATGGTGAGGCCGGTGCGTCGAAGGCGGATGTCATCCTGCCGTGCGCAGCCTATACCGAGATGGACGCGACCTATGTGAATACCGAGGGCCGGGTCCAGATGACCTCAAAGGCTGTCCAGCCAAAGGGCGAGGCGCGCGAGGGCTGGGCGATTTTCCGGGCGCTGTCCGATGTCGTGGGCAAGACACTGCCTTATGATTCGGCGGACGAATTGCGGGAAGTGCTGCGTGAAGAAAACAAGGTCTTCGCGGGGCTCGGTTTCGCACCGGGGACGGCCGGGTACGAAGCCTTGCGGGAGGCGCCAGCCGCCGCCCAAGGGCTTGAAAAGGCGCGTCCTTTTGGCGCGGCGTTCGAGGATTTCTATCTCACCAACCCGATTGCCCGGGCTTCTAAGACGATGGCGGAGTGCTCGCTCATGAAGCGCGGCCTTGAAACGCCTGTAGCAGCGGAGTAGGCGAGCGCCATGAGTGCATTCATCCAGGAACATGGACTGCTGTTCGGCTGGCTGACCGTGATTGGTCAGATCCTGCTGTTCACCATTGTCCTGCTGCTGTCGCTGGCCTTCCTCCTGCTGATGGACCGGAAGGTCTGGGCAGCGGTCATGATGCGCAAGGGCCCGAACGTAGTCGGCCCGTTCGGGCTGCTGCAGAGCTTTGCCGATTTCGGGAAATTCCTGCTCAAGGAAATCATCATCCCGGCGGGCGCCAACAAGACGGTGTTCCTGCTGGCGCCGATCCTTTCGCTGACGCTCGCCTTCGCGGCCTGGGCCGTGATCCCGGTCGCGCCGGGCTGGGTCGTTTCTGATCTCAATGTCGGCATACTCTACCTGTTTGCGGTGTCCTCGCTCGGTGTCTACGGCATCATCATGGGCGGCTGGGCATCAAACTCGAAATACCCATTCCTCGGCTCGCTGCGGTCGGCGGCGCAGATGGTGTCCTACGAAGTCTCGATTGGCTTCATCATCATCACGGTGATCCTGCTCGTCGGATCGATGAACCTGTCGGACATCGTTTCGAACCAGTCGAGCGGGTTCTGGTCCTGGCATGTGTTCAGCTTCAACCACGTCTTGCTGTTCCCGGTCATGCTGGTCATGTTCGTCATGTTCTTTGTGTCCGCGCTGGCCGAAACGAACCGCCCGCCTTTCGACCTTCCTGAAGCCGAATCCGAGCTCGTTGCCGGTTACCAGGTCGAGTATTCCTCGACACCGTACCTGCTCTTCATGATCGGGGAGTATCTCAACATCGTGCTGATGTGCGCGATGATGACGATCCTTTTCCTCGGCGGCTGGCACGGTCCGGTCCCGCTGGGCGAGGATTTCGTGGCGAACTTCCCGCTATGGGTGGTCAACCTCGGCCATCTTGCCTGGTTCATGGCGAAGGTCGTGTTCTTCTTCTTCCTCTTCGCCCTGGTGAAGGCTGTTGTGCCCCGTTATCGCTATGACCAGCTGATGCGGCTCGGCTGGAAGATATTTCTGCCGACATCTCTGGCCGCCGTCCTCATCGTTTCCGGTTACGTCGTTTATATGGGAGTTCAGGCATGAGCCTCGTCCAGACCATTCGCGGTGCGCTGCTGACCGACTTCCTGAGTGCCTTCGGCCTCGGGCTTCGGGAAATGTTCACGCGCAAGGCGACCAACAACTATCCCTTCGAAAAGAACCCGCTCAGTCCGCGCTTTCGCGGTGAGCACGCGCTGCGCCGTTACCCGAACGGCGAAGAGCGCTGTATTGCCTGCAAACTCTGCGAGGCGATCTGCCCGGCGCAGGCCATCACGATCGAGGCTGAGCCTCGCGAGGACGGCTCTCGCCGCACGACACGCTACGACATCGACATGGTGAAGTGCATCTATTGCGGCTTTTGCCAGGAGGCCTGCCCGGTCGATGCGATTGTCGAGGGGCCGAACTTCGAATTCGCGACGGAAACGCGCGAGGAACTGTACTACGACAAGGAACGACTGCTTGCGAATGGCGACCGCTGGGAACGGCTGATCGCCCGCAACCTTGAACTCGACGCGCCTTACCGCTAGGCGGCGCACTTTACTTTTCACGGGGCGGGCGACCGCCTCTCAATCTTTGGGGCTGAACCGGTGGAACTGATCGCCTTCTACATTCTGGCCGCGATTGTCACGGTGTCGGCAGTCTGTGTGATCGCCGCGAAGAACCCGGTGCACTCTGTGCTCTGGCTGATCCTGACCTTCTTTACCTCGGCAGGCCTGATGGTGCTGATCGGCGCTGAATTCCTCGCCATGCTGCTGGTCGTCGTCTATGTCGGTGCCGTCGCCGTGCTTTTCCTCTTCGTGGTCATGATGCTCGACGTCGATTTCGTCGAGTTGAAACAGGGCTTTCTGAGCTATCTGCCCTTTGGAGCGCTGGTTGGCCTTGCCTTCATTGCAGAGATCGCGCTCGCCACTTTCGCGCGCGGCGCCGATGCCGACAGCTTCAATCCCTATCCGGGTGCCGAGAACAACGCCGAGGCGATCGGCCAGGTGATGTACACCGACTACCTGCTGCTGTTCCAGCTGTCCGGCCTGATCCTGCTGGTCGCCATGATTGGTGCGATCGTGCTGACGCTGCGCCACAAGCCGCATGTGAAGCGCCAGAATATCGCACATCAGACCGCGCGGCGGCGCAAGGATGCCATCCGCCGGATTGACGTCAAATCGGGCGAGGGGCTGTAAGCCATGGATATTACGATCAACCATTTCCTCGCCGTTTCGGCGGTGCTTTTCACGGTCGGCGTTGTCGGCATCTTCGTGAACCGCAAGAACATTATCGTCATCCTGATGGCGCTGGAGCTGATCCTGCTGTCGGTGAACATCAACCTGGTCGCCTTCTCCGTTTTCTCGGGGACGATCACCGGGCAGATCTTCGCCATGCTGGTGCTGACGGTGGCGGCCGCTGAAGCGGCGGTCGGGCTCGCCATTCTCGTAGTTTACTTCCGCAATCGCGGCGACATCGCCGTCGAGAGCGTCGACCTGATGAAGGGGTAGGGGCCAGATGCTACCGGATTTCGCACTCCTCTTTATTGTTCTGGCGCCGGGCCTTGCCGCGCTGATTGCTGGCGTTTTCCAGAAATTCGTCACCGATCGCGGCGCGATGATCATCACGACGGCGACGGTCGGCTTGGCTGGCATCCTGTCGGTCATCCAGCTGTTCATGTTCGCATTCGGCGGCGGGGTGACGGAAGCCGTTCACACCGCCGGGGCTGAAGGCGGCCATGGCGGTGGGCACGCGGTCGCAGCCGTCCAGCATGTCATCACGCTGATGACCTGGATGGATGTCGGCCAGTTCCAGGCCAACTGGGCGATCCGGGTCGATGCCCTGTCCATTGTGATGATGGCTGTGATCACGGGCGTGTCCGGCCTCGTGCACCTCTATTCCTGGGGCTATATGTCGGAAGATCCGCACCGGGCGCGCTTCTTCTCTTACCTGTCGCTCTTCACCTTCGCGATGCTGATGCTCGTGACCGCCGACAATTTCATCCAGCTCTTCTTCGGCTGGGAAGGCGTCGGCCTCGCCTCCTACCTGCTGATTGGCTTCTGGTATCACAACAAGGCGCCGAATGACGCAGCCATCAAGGCGTTCGTGACCAATCGGGTCGGCGACTTCGGCCTCGCACTCGGCATCATGGCTGTCTTCCTGGTCTTCGGTTCGGTCGAGTTCGAACCGGTACTCTCAGCCATCAAGGAAAATGCGACGGTGACGCCGCTGGCGCTCGCCAGCGCCGCGCCAGTTCAGGAACTCGTGATGCCGTTCCTTGCATGGGACGTGCCCGCGCTCGAAGTGATCGGCATCCTTCTTTTCATCGGCGCGATGGGCAAGTCGGCCCAATTCTTCCTGCATGTCTGGCTGCCGGACGCCATGGAAGGCCCGACGCCAGTCTCCGCGCTCATCCACGCCGCGACCATGGTGACCGCGGGCGTTTACCTCGTCTGCCTCGTCTCGCCGATCTACGAATACGCGCCGGTTGCCGCCGGTATGGTGACGCTCATAGGCGCGGTAACCGCGCTCTACGCGGCTACGGTCGGCATGGCGCAGAACGACATCAAGCGCGTCATCGCCTATTCGACCTGTTCGCAGCTTGGTTACATGTTCTTCGCGGCCGGTATTGGCGCCTATCAGGCCGCCATGTTCCACCTGTTCACGCACGCCTTCTTCAAGGCGCTGCTCTTCCTCGGTGCAGGTTCGGTCATCCACGGCATGCACCATGAGCAGGACATGCGCCGGATGGGCGGCGTCGCGAAGTACATGCCGCTGACCTATGCCGCGATGATGATCGGCACGATCGCCATTATCGGACTCGGCGTGCCGCACACACAGCTCGGCTTTGCCGGCTTCTTCTCCAAGGATGCGATCATCGAGACGGCGTTTGCGGCCGGCGAAAACGGCATCACCTTCGCCCAGCTCGCCTTCTGGTTCGGTATCATCGCCGCGCTGCTGACAAGCTTCTACTCCTGGCGCCTCATCTACATGACCTTCCACGGTCCGCGCGAAGACAGCATGCCGGCTGACGCGCATGAGGCTGACAGCCACGCCGACGACCATCTCGCGCATGATGACCATGCGCACGACGATCACGGACACGGCCATCATGGCGATCCGCATGAATCGCCCTGGGTCATGCTGGTGCCGCTCGGCCTTCTGTCGCTCGGCGCGATCTTCGCCGGCTTCATCTTCTATGGCTCGTTTGTCGGCCACCATCAGGCAGAGTTCTGGGCAGGGTCCATCTACACCACGCCGGACAATCACCTGCTGGAAGAGAAATACGAGGTTCCGGGCTGGGTCTTCTGGGCGCCGCTCGTGGTCACCGTGACCGGCTTCCTGATCGCGACCTTCACCTACCTCTTCAATCGCGGTTTCGGCGCAAAGATCGCCAAATCCGGCGGTCCGCTGCACAGCCTGTTCGCGAACAAGTGGTATTTCGACGAAATCTACAATGCCACGATCATCGCCGGTGCGCGCTGGCTTGGCGGCTTCTTCTGGAAGACTGGCGACAAGCGCATCATCGACGGGTTCGGCCCTGATGGCGTGACAGCCCTGGCGCAATGGACTTCGCGCCGCCTGTCGGCAATGCACACCGGC
Organism: Henriciella mobilis; assembly: GCF_003576285.1. Taxonomy (NCBI): domain Bacteria; kingdom Pseudomonadati; phylum Pseudomonadota; class Alphaproteobacteria; order Hyphomonadales; family Hyphomonadaceae; genus Henriciella; species Henriciella mobilis. The sequence continues at coordinate 245,590 of NZ_QWFX01000013.1, forward strand.
TATCTCTATCACTATGCATTCGTAATCATCGGCGCGGCCCTCGTGTTCGGCGCGGTGATCTTCTGGCGCGTCGGAGGCGCGGGCTGATGGGCGATTTCCCGATTCTCACAGCGGTCACCTTCCTGCCGCTTGCTGGCGCCGTGCTGATCATGCTCGTGCGCGCCATGACAGGCAGCCAGGAGACCGACGTTGCAACCGGCAACAAGGCCCTGACGGCCGGCCTGATCTTCTCGGTCGCAACCTTCCTGGCCTCGCTCGTCATGCTCGCCAGCTTCGACATGGAGGCCGAGGGCTACCAGCTGGTCGAGGAAATCGGCTGGTTCGCCAATATCCAGTACAAGCTCGGCATCGACGGCATGTCGCTGCTTCTGATCCTGCTGACGACACTGCTGACCCCGCTCAGCCTGATCGCGTCCTACGGCTCGGTGAAGACGCGCCTGACGGAGTATACGATCGCCTTCCTGGTGCTCGAGACCTTCATGATCGGCGTGTTCTGCGCGATGGACCTCGTGCTGTTCTACGTCTTCTTCGAGGCGGGCCTTATCCCGATGTTCATCATCATCGGTGTCTGGGGCGGTGCAGACCGGATCTACGCGTCGTTCAAATTCTTCCTCTACACGCTGCTTGGCTCGCTCTTCATGCTGGCCGCCGTGGTCTTCATGTACCTGCAGGCCGGCACGTCCGACATCATGCAGCTTGAGACCTTCGCCTTTGCGCCCGAGGTGCAGACCTGGCTATGGCTGGCCTTCTTCGCCTCCTTTGCGGTGAAGTTGCCCATGTGGCCGGTCCACACCTGGCTGCCTGACGCACACGTCCAGGCGCCGACGGCCGGCTCGGTCATCCTGGCAGGGGTGCTGCTGAAGATGGGCGGCTACGGCTTCCTTCGCTTCTCGCTGCCGATGTTCCCGGATGCGAGCCAGTTCTTCCAGCCAATGATGTTCGCGCTGTCCGTGATCGCCATCGTCTACGCCTCGCTGGTGGCCTGGCGTCAGACCGACATGAAGAAGCTGATCGCCTATTCGTCCGTGGCACATATGGGCTTTGTGACACTCGGCATCTTCTCCTTTACCGAGGTCGGCGTGCAGGGCGCGATCTTCCAGATGATCTCGCACGGCCTGATCTCCGGCGCACTCTTCCTGATCGTCGGCGTCGTCTATGATCGCATGCACACCCGTGAGATCGCAGCCTATGGCGGCCTTGTGCACAAGATGCCGATCTATGCGGCCATCTTCATGCTGTTCTCCATGGCCAATGTCGGCCTGCCGGGCACCAGTGGCTTTGTCGGCGAAATGCTGACGATGACCGGCGCCTTCCTGGCCTCCAGCTGGGCTGCCGCCGGCGCCGCACTCGGTGTGATCTTCTCGGCCGTCTACATGCTGACGCTCTACCGCCGCACGGTGTTCGGCCAGATCACAAACCCTGCGCTGGAAGGCATTCAGGACATTTCGGTCAAGGAACTTATCACTTTGATCCCGCTCGTAATCGGCACGCTGCTGCTCGGCGTTGCACCGAATTTGGTTTTTGACGTGACGCGCGAGTCGAGCCTGCGCGCGCTGCAGATGATCACCGGAGGATAATCGCCCATGCTTGACTTCGAGGCGATGATCGCGGCCATCGGCCCGGAAATGCTACTCGCATTGGCCGGTCTGGTTGGCGTATTGCTCGGCGCCGTCTTCGGCGACCGTTTCAACAGCATATCCTTCAAGTTCGGCGCGCTGTCGCTCATCGCGGCGTTGGTGATCGTCCTGATGAACTGGTCGGGCGGGGAAGCGTTCGACGGCCTCGTGAAGTCGTCGCCCTTCGTGAACTTCGCCAAGGTCGTCAGCTTCGGCGCAGGCGCGGTGACGCTGCTCATGGGCGAGAACTTCCTCAAGCGCCATGAGACGATCCGCTATGAATACCCGCTTCTGGTGATCTTTGCCTCGATGGGCATTGGAATCATCCTGTCAGCCTCGAATTTCATGACGCTGTACATGGGCGTCGAGACGCTCAGCCTGTCATCCTACGTGCTGGCGTCCTTCCACCGCGACTCGATGCGTTCGGCCGAAGCCGGCCTGAAATACTTCGTGCTTGGCGCGCTGGCGTCGGGCATCCTGCTCTACGGCATTTCGCTTGTTTACGGCTTCACCGGCTCGACGAGCTACGAAATGGTCGCCGAGGCCGAAGGCGGAATTGGCCTTCTCTTCGGCATGGTCCTCATGATCTCGGGCATGGCGTTCAAAGTATCCGCCGCGCCCATGCACGTCTGGACACCGGACGTTTATGAAGGTGCCCCCAGCCCGGTTGTCGCCTTCTTCGCGACCGCGCCCAAGATGGCCAGCATGGTGGTCTTCGCGAACCTGATGTTCACCGCCTTCCCGACAGCCTTCGAAGACTGGCAGATGATCATTGCCATCATCGCGACCCTGTCGATGCTGATCGGCGCGTTTGGTGCGCTCATCCAGACCAACCTCAAGCGTCTGCTTGGCTATTCCTCAATCGCCAATATGGGCTATGCGCTCATTGCCGTGGCGGCGGGCGCTGAATACGGCGCGGCGGCGCTGCTGGTCTTCATGACCTCCTATGTGATCGCATCAATCGGCCTGTTCGGCGGTGTCCTGGCCATGCGCCGTGAAGGCGGCATGGTCGAGAGCATTGACGAGCTTGCGGGTCTCGTCCGCCGGCGTACCGGCCTGGCCATTGCGCTGACCGTCCTGGTCATTTCAGTAGCGGGCTTCCCGCTGGCCGTTGGCTTCCTCGGCAAGCTGCTCGTGTTTGAAGCCGGCTGGAATGCCGGGCTTTTGCCGCTTCTTATCGTGCTCGTGATCAGCTCGGTGCTGGCCTTCGGCTACTATCTCCGCATCATCCTCATCATGTGGGTGCGCGAACCTGCCGAACGCTTCCAGCCGGTGGATGCGATGGTGACGACGGCCATCTATGCATCCGCGATAGCCTGTATTGCCTTGTTCATCTTCGTCGGCCCATTCGCTGACTGGGCATCAAGCGCGGCTGCTGGGCTCTATCGGTGACGCCAGACGCGCCCGCCCAGTGGCATGACGTCATCGACAGCACGAACGAGGAGGCTCGCCGGCTGGCCACCAGCGGGACCTATGGGCCACTCTGGATCGCGGCACGCCAGCAGACCGCGGGCAGGGGGCGTCTTGGGCGCAGCTGGGTCTCTCCCGCCGGGAACCTGTTCTGCACAGCGCTTTTCCGGGAGCCTGCGGGCGTCGGTGTGGCGACGCGTTTTCCGTTCGCTGCCGGACTCGCTGTTACGGATATATGTTCGATGCTCGTGCCGGGCGCCGATGTCCGGTTGAAATGGCCGAACGATGTCCGGGTGTCCGGTTCGAAACTCTGCGGCATTCTCGTCGAGGCCGGGCAGGTCAGCACCGGTGGAAGCTGGGTTGCCACCGGTATGGGGATCAATGTTCGCAACGCGCCAGAAAGAGCCGGACAGGCAGCAACCTGCCTGGCAGATCTCGGTGCCGCCGATCTCGTTACCGCTGATGTCGTTCTTGACGCCCTCCGGCCTGCCTTCGCAAACCGGATCCGTCAGGCGCGCGAGGATTTCCCCTCGCTTCTGCAGGACTGGGAAGCCAAAGCCGAGGCCCTCGGTCAGCAGGTGACCACTGGCAAGGGCGCAGAGGCGGTCAGCGGCACATTTGTCGGCCTGGCGGCGGATGGTGGACTCAAACTGCAATTGTCCGACGGCTCGCAGCGCATCATAAGAGCCGGGGATGTGGAACTGGTGAAGGAGGTCGGCGGCCATGCTGCTCGCGATTGATATCGGGAACACGAATACGGTTTTTGCGCTGCACGACGGCGAGGACTGGGTGGCCATGTGGCGCAGCGCGACCGATCCGCGTCGCACGGCCGACGACTATGTCGTCTGGCTCGGACCGCTGATGGATATGCGCAAGCTGTCGATCTACGACATCGACGCGTGTGTGATCTCGTGTGTTGTGCCACAGGCCCTGTTCAATTTCCGGAACCTGTCGCGCCGCTATTTCGGTGTTGAACCGCTTGTCGTTGGCGAGCCGGGCGTGCAGCTCGGTGTTCCGATCCGGATCGCACGGCCCGAGCAGGTCGGTGCCGACCGCCTTGTCGCGGCCATCGGGGCGCATATCGCCTATCCGGGCGCGCTGATCGTGATCGACAGCGGCACGGCCACAACCCTCGACATTGTCGGCCCAGACGGTGGATTTGAGGGCGGCATCATCAGCCCAGGTATTAACCTTTCCATGCGCGCGCTGCACGATGCGGCGGCCCAACTGCCCCGGATTGCCATCCAGCGGCCCGAGAAGATCATCGGAGATTCGACGGTTGCCGCCATGCAGACGGGTGTCTTCTGGGGCTATATCGATCTCATCGACGGTCTTGTCCGGCGCGTGAAGGCAGAGTACGGCCAGCCGATGACCGTTATCGCGACCGGTGGTGTTGCCTCACTCTTTGAGGGGGCGAGCGCCACGATCGACCATTATGACCAGACCCTGATGGAGTCCGGCCTCCTGGAAATCTACAGACGCAACAGTAAAGGCTGACATGCCAAATCTGGATACACCCGAACTCGTCTTCCTGCCGCTTGGCGGTTGTGGCGAGATCGGCATGAATTTGAACGCCTATGGCTATGGTCCGGCGCACGATCGCAAATGGATCCTGGTCGACCTCGGCGTCACATTCGGTGACGACTCGACGCCGGGCATCGACCTCATCTGCGCAGATCCCGAGTTTCTCGAAGACCAGGCCGACAATATCGAAGCGATCTTCCTGACCCACGCGCATGAAGACCATATCGGCGCGGTTGGCTTGCTCTGGCCGCGGCTGCGCGCGCCGCTCTATGCGACGCCGTTCACCGCGCATCTTGTTGCCGGCAAGCTGGCCGAGCGCGGGTTGAGCCATGTCGACGTGAATGTCGTTCCACTGGAAGGCGAGGTCGAGGCCGGGCCGTTCACCGTCACCTATATTACGCTGACCCACTCCATCCCGGAACCCAACGCGCTGGCTATCAAGACACCGTCCGGCACCATCCTCCATACGGGCGATTGGAAGATCGATCCTGACCCGCTGATCGGGGAGGGCGTCGATGTCGAAGGACTGAAAAAGCTTGGCGATGAGGGTGTTCTGGCCATGGTCTGCGACAGCACGAACGTCTTCGTGAATGGCGAGAGCGGGTCGGAAGCGACTGTGCGCGGCAACCTGATCGAGCTGATCGGCTCGCTCAAGGGGCGCGTTGCTGTGGCGACGTTTGCGTCGAATGTCGCCCGCGTGGCGACGGTGATCGAGGCGGCCCGGAAAGCCGGGCGCAGTGTCTGCCTGGCCGGACGCAGCATGCACAAGATCGTCGACGCGGCCGTTCAGACCGGTGTGCTGAAAGACCTTCCCGACCTCGTCGACGAGGCGGATGCAGGCTCGTTCCCGGCGAGCAATATTCTTTACCTGTGTACCGGCAGCCAGGGCGAGGAACGCGCCGCGCTTGGCAGGATCGCCAATGGCACGCATCGCCACCTGACGCTCGGGGAGGGCGATACGGCGATCTTCTCCTCGCGGGTCATTCCCGGCAATGAGAAGGGCATATTCGACATGCAGAATGCGCTCGCCGAGCGGGGCGTGCGTATCATTACCGACCGGATGACGGCCGACCCGATCCATGTCTCCGGCCACCCGGCGCGCGACGAACTCGAACGAATGTACCAATGGGTGCGTCCGCGTATCGCCGTCCCTGTACACGGAGAGCGCCGGCATATTGTCGAACATGCCGCCTTCGCGCGCAGCATGCAGGTTGCCGAAGCTGTCACGCCGCGTAACGGTGACATGATCCGCCTCTGGCCGGGCAAGGCGGAGGCGATTGATGTGGTGCCGAATGGTCGCTTGTATCTGGATGGTTCCAGGCTGGTGCCGGCCGGTGCCGAAGGCCTTGGCGAACGCATCGCGATTTCGAAGTACGGCTATGTTACAGCCAGTGTGGCCCTGGATGAGGATGGCTCGATTGCGGACGGCCCCTATCTGACATCCCGAGGGCTGAGCGAAGAAGATGGCAGTCTCGCCGATGAGTCCCTGGATGAGGTGGAGGCGGCCTGCGACGAGGCGCTGGACGGTTTGTCACGCCGCAAGCGGCTTGACGATGATACGGTTGAGGCCGTTCTGGTAAGAGCCATAAGGCGGTCGTGCGAACGCGTGTTCGGTCGAAAGCCGCTCGTCGATGTGACGATCATGAGAGTGTGAGGAAAAAAAGATGTCGAAGGAATTCAAACTCGGGCCGCTCAATCATGTCGGCGTTGCCGTGCCGTCCCTGCCGGAGGCGATCGAGACCTATCGCACGCTTTATGGCGCGACGGACATTACCGAGCCGTTCGACATGCCGGCACAGGGGGTGAAGGTCTGCTTCGTCAACCTGCCGAACAGCCAGATCGAGCTGATCGAGCCGTTGAATGAAGAGAGCCCGATCCATAACTTCATCCAGAAGAATCCCAAGGGTGGCCAGCACCATGTCTGCTTCGAGGTGGACGATATTCACGAGGCCGTGACAGTCATGAAGGAACGCGGTGCCACAGTGCTGGGCGAACCTCGGATAGGCGCGCATGGCACGTTGATCATCTTCGTTCATCCGAAGAACACAAACGGCGTCCTGGTCGAACTCATGGAGAGCCCGAAAGGCGATCACTGATGAATCTGGTCGGCGGAGTTGTCATCTTTCTCATTTCCTGGTGGATGTGCCTGTTCGTGGTCCTGCCAATCGGCGTGCGCGGGCAGTTCGAGGATGGCGAGATCGAGGACGGTACCGAAGAGGGCGCGCCCGTCCGGCACATGATGCCGAAAAAGATCATCTGGGCGACGATCGGCGCAATCATCTGTACTGTTATCGCCGGCCTCGTCGTCGTGCCGCTGCTCCAGTATTATGGCGGCTAATGGTGGCTGGCCGGCCGCAGGCCGGCTTGCTTGCATGCGCCCTCTAGCCAATCGGCCAAACTGCCAATAACACCAGCCTGACCTTTCCACCGCTATCGAGTCCAAGAAGACCATGCGACTGACGCGCTATTTCCTGCCTGTTTCGAAGGATGTGCCTGCTGATGCGGCCATCATTTCCCACCAATTGATGCTGCGAACCGGCATGGTTCGCCAGAACGGTGCGGGGATTTACACGTGGCTGCCGCTCGGCTTTCGGGTGCTCCAGAAGATCGAGCAGATCGTCCGCGAGGAGATGGACCGTGCGGGCGCCATAGAGCTTCTCATGCCGACCATCCAGCAGGCGGAGCTTTGGCAGGAGAGCGGGCGCTACGATGACTATGGCAAGGAAATGCTTCGCATTACCGACCGCCATGAACGTGAGATGCTATTCGGCCCCACCAATGAAGAGCTGATCACCGACGTCTTCCGCTCTTATGTGAAGAGCTACAAGGCGCTGCCGCTCAACCTCTATCATACGCAGTGGAAATTCCGCGACGAGATCCGTCCGCGTTTTGGCGTGATGCGTGGACGGGAGTTCCTGATGAAGGACGCATACTCCTTCGACCTCACCGAGGAGGCTGCCCGCGCGAGCTATAACAAGATGTTCTGCGCCTATCTAAACGCTTTTGACCGGATGGGGCTGACGGCGATCCCGATGCAGGCCGATACGGGCCCGATTGGCGGTGATCTCAGCCACGAATTCATCATCCTTGCCGACACGGGCGAGAGCGCGGTCTTCTGCGACAAGGCGATGCTCGACCTTCCCGCGCCGGGCCTCGACCTCGATTTCGATGCGGACCTGTCGGATGAGGTTGCCAAGCGGACCGATTTCTATGCGGCCACTGAGGAAAAACATGACGAGGCCGAATTCGGGAAAATCCCGGCCGAGCGGCAGGTTTCTGCGCGGGGGATCGAAGTCGGCCATATTTTCTTCTTCGGCACCAAGTATTCCAAGCCCATGAACGCGACAGTACAGACAGCGGATGGCGCAAACGTCCCGGTCCAGATGGGCAGCTATGGCATTGGCGTATCGCGCCTCGTCGGCGGGATCATCGAAGCTTGCCATGACGAGAACGGCATTGTCTGGCCACAATCGGTCGCGCCATTCGAGGTCGGCCTGATCTCCATGCGTCCCAAGGATGAGGCGGTCGCGACGGTCGCCGACGAGGCCTATGACGCCTTGCAGGCAGCCGGACTGGATGTGCTTTACGACGACACCGATGAGCGTCCCGGTTCGAAGTTCAACCGGATGGATTTGATCGGCCTGCCCTGGCAGATCGTGATCGGTCCGCGCGGCATTGAGAATGGTGTTGTGGAACTCAAGAACCGCAAGAGCGGTGAAAAATCCGAGCTGCCTCTCACTGAGGCCATCGAGAAGGTGAAAGCGGGCTAATGGCGAAGTCGGCGCCCTTCAGCGGTGTCGAGCGCGCGCTCGCCTGGCGATACCTTCGCGCCCGGCGCCAGCATGGCGGTGTTTCGCTGATTTCCATCATTTCCTTCTTCGGCATCATGCTCGCCGTGATGGCGCTGATCGTCATCATGTCGGTCATGGCCGGGTTCCGGTCGACTTTGCTGAACGCGCTTCTCGGCGGTTCGGGGCAGGTTTTCGTCCAGGTGCAGGACTATCCGGCCGATGAGGTAGAGGACCTCGTCAATCGCATCGTCGAGCTGCCCGGCGTCGAGAGCGCTTCACCGATCATCGAACAACAGGTCCTGGCGACCACCGACTATGGACGCACAGGCGCTCTGGTGAGGGGCATTCGTCCTCAGGACATAGATAATTTGCCCTATCTTGAAGGCGGCCGATCGCAGGCAGATGCTGCTGGCTGGGGTGAGGGCAAGAATGGCGGCGACGTCGTTCTGATCGGCGCTTTCCTCGCGTCGGATCTCCGCGTACGGCCCGGCGAGGAAATCAGGCTGATCGCTCCGGAGGGCGTGGCTGGGCCGTTTGGCGTTACACCGCGCAGCAAGACCTACACAGTCGGCGACACCTTCACCACCGGCAGTGTCGAACTCGACAAGCTCTACGTTCTCATGCCGATGGATCAGGCGCAGCTCTTCTTCAATCGGAAGGGGGAGTACCAGCTCATCGATATCCGCCTGGTCGATCCGATGAAGACTGAGCAGGCCATGCGGCAGATCAACGAGATGACGGGGTTCCAGTATGTCGTTTTCGACTGGAAGCAGCAGCGCGCATCCTATTTCAATGCGCTGAATGTCGAACGGGGCATGATGCGGATCATCATGCTGATCCTGATCACGATCACGGCGCTCAATATCATCACTGGTGTCGTCATGCTGGTGAAGAACAAGACACGTGACATCGCCATTCTGCGGACGATCGGCACGACACGCGGGGCGATCATGCGGATTTTCATCATGATCGGCGCCATTCTCGGGCTGACCGGCGCGCTGATCGGCCTCGGCCTCGGTGTGCTTATCGTGCTGAATATCGACGCGGTGGAAACCGCGCTCAGCTTCGTCATGGGGCGCGAGATCTTCGCAGCCGATGTTTACGGACTGGACGGCCTTCCAGCCGAACTCGACTGGGGCGAGGCCCTCTTCACGACGCTCTGGGCGATGAGCATGTCCATCCTGGTCACGATCTGGCCCGCCTGGAATGCGGCGCGGCTGGATCCCGTCGATGCCCTGAGGTTCGAGTGATGAGCGAGCCTGTCCTCGAACTGCGTGGCATCGTCCGCGAATACCGCTCAGGCCCGAACGTGCTGAAGGTGCTGGAGGGCGCCGACCTGGTGCTCAACAAGGGCGAACTGGTCGGGCTGGTTGGTCCGTCCGGCTCAGGTAAGTCGACGCTGCTTCACACAGCCGGCCTGCTCGAGCGCGCCGAGGGCGGCGAAGTGCTGCTTGATGGTGAATCGGTGCTCAAACTGCCGGACGGCGTACGCACGCGCCTTCGCCGGGAAAAGCTCGGCTTCGTCTATCAGTTCCACCACCTGCTCCCCGAGTTCAATGCACGGGACAATGTCGCCATGCCTCTCATGGTGAACGGCGTGAAGCGGCGGATCGCCCGGCAGAAGGCGGATGTCCTGCTCGCCGAGATGGGGCTTGAGAGCCGGGCCGATCACCAGCCGGGTCAGCTGTCGGGCGGGGAACAGCAGCGCGTTGCAATTGCCCGGGCGCTGGTCAATGACCCGAAACTGGTCATTGCGGACGAGCCGACCGGCAACCTCGATCCAACCACAACCGACCGGGTGTTTGCGAGCCTGATCCGGATTGCCCGGAGCGAAGGGGCCGCCGTCCTCGTCGCGACTCACAACATGGCGTTGACCCGGCATATGGACCGCGTGCTGACGCTGCAGGACGGAAAACTCACAACCTTTACCGGCTGACCCCTTCGACTCAGTGCATCAAAGGGGCATACTCTGTTTGTCCCGTTTGGAGGAGTGCCCCTTCCTGTGACCCAACCGACCTCTATCCACCTGGCCGTGCGGACGAGCTATTCTCTGCTCGAAAGCATGATCACACCGAAACAGCTGGTCGGCTGGGCGGAAAAGAACGCGGCCCCGGCTGTCGCCGTGACCGACCGCAACAATCTGTTTGGCGCGCTGGAGATTTCCGAGCTCCTGTCCGGAGCCGGCATCCAGCCGATCATGGCGTGCCGGTTCGATGTCACCGATGGCGGCCACCAGGAATGGCTGACCCAGGTTTCGATCTATGCTCAGGACGAGCCGGGCTACAAGCGCCTGATGGAGCTGTCCTCGGCGGCCTATCTGGAAGCGGAGGATGGTGTTCCCCGGCTGAAGCGCGAACATCTCTTTGAGAAAACAGACGGTCTCATTCTTCTGACCGGCGGCTCGCAAGGCGAGGCGGCCCAGTACATTCTCAAGGGCAAGCAGGCCGAGGCGGAAGCATCGTTGTCCGAGTTTGCAGCGGCCTATCCGGGACGTTGCTATGTCGAACTCACCCGGCATGGCGTCGCGGATGAAGCCAATAGCGAACCCGGCCTGATCGATGCCGCCTACAAGCTTGGCCTGCCCGTCGTCGCGACGCATGATTGCCGCTTCATGAAGCCGGAAGATGCCAAGGCGCACGATGCGATGATGTGCATCGCGAACGGTGAGTACCTCGGCCAGGATGACCGCCAGCGCGTATCGCCCGAGCAATACCTCAAGACAGCCGAGGAAATGGCGGCCCTGTTCGAGGACATTCCGGAAGCGCTCGCCAATACGGTCGAGATTGCGAAACGCTGCGGTGTCCGGGCGCGCAAGCATGCGCCGATCCTTCCGCGTTTCGGCGATGGCTCGCGCTCGGAGATCGACGAGCTGAGGGCACAGGCGGAAGAGGGGCTCGCCGCCCGGCTCGCCGAAGTGCCGAAGCTCTATGCCGAGCGGTCGGCTTACGAGGACAGGCTTGCATACGAACTCGGCATCATCGAGAAGATGGGGTTCCCGGGCTACTTCCTGATCGTTTCGGACTTCATTAAATGGGCGAAGGAACAGGATATTCCCGTCGGACCGGGCCGTGGCTCGGGTGCCGGTTCTGTTGTGGCCTGGGCCCTGACGATCACCGACCTCGACCCGCTTCGGTTCGACCTCCTCTTCGAACGCTTCCTGAACCCGGAACGGGTCTCGATGCCGGACTTTGACGTCGACTTCTGTCAGGAGCGGCGCGGCGAGGTCATCCGCTATGTGCGCGACAAGTATGGCGCGGCCAGCGTGGCGGCCATCATCACGTTCGGTACGCTGCAGGCAAAGGCTGTCGTGCGCGATGTGGGCCGGGTGATGCAGATGCCCTATGGCCAGGTTGACCGGCTGGCCAAGCTTATTCCGTTCAATCCTGCCAATCCGCCGAAGCTGCAGGAGGCCATCGACGAGGAGCCTAAATTCGACGACGAGATCGCGCAGGATCCGCGCGTCGGCGAATTGCTCGAAACGGCGCTGGCGCTGGAGGGGCTTTACCGGAATGCCGGCACCCACGCAGCCGGCGTCGTCATCGGCGACCGGCCGCTGACCGAACTCGTCCCGCTTTACAACGACCCCCGTTCGGACCTGCCAGCCACGCAGTTCAACATGAAGTGGGCGGAGTCCGCCGGCCTTGTGAAGTTCGACTTCCTCGGCCTGAAAACGCTGACAGTCATTGATCGTGCGCTGAAATTCATCCGCCGGGATGGCCGCGATGTCGGTCCCGAATGGGCGGCGATGAATGATGAGGCGACTTATGACCTGATGGCGAGCGGCCAGACCCTTGGCGTCTTCCAGCTCGAAGGTCAGGGCATGCGCGACACGCTGCGCAAGGTCCGTCCGCACAATATTGAAGATGTGATTGCCATCATTTCGCTCTATCGTCCGGGTCCGATGGACAACATCCCGGTCTATGTGCAGGGCAAGGACGACCCTTCCAGCATCCGCTACCAGCATCCCGATCTCGAGCCCATTCTCGAAGCGACCTACGGCGTGCCTGTCTACCAGGAGCAGGTCATGCGGATGGCGCAGGAAATCGCGGGCTACTCCCTCGGCGAAGCTGACCTGCTGCGCCGGGCGATGGGTAAGAAGAAGGTCGAGGAAATGGTCGCCCAGCGCGAACGCTTCCTGAAAGGCGCCAAGGAGTTGAAGGGCATCGAGGCGCCGCTTGCGAACGATATCTTCGACACGATGGAGAAGTTTGCCGGTTACGGCTTCAACAAGTCGCACGCCGCAGCCTACGCCCTCATCGGCTACCAGACGGCTTATCTGAAGCGCCATTTCCCGGTCGAATTCCTGGCCGCGTCCATGAGCCTCGACATTCACAATACCGACAAGCTGGCCGCCTTCGTGCAGGAGGCCAAGCGCCTGAAGATCGATCTCATCCAGCCGGATATCAATCGTTCCACGGCGGACTTCGATGTCCAGGATGGGGCGCTGGTCTATGCGCTCGGCGCACTCAAGGGCGTCGGCCTTGAGGCAATGAAGCATGTTGAAGCCGAGCGCCGCGCCAATGGTCCCTTCGAGTCGCTGCACGACTTTGCCGAGCGCGTCGACCCCAAGTCAGTGAACAAGAAATGCATCGAGCAGCTGGCCCGTGCCGGCGCCTTCGATGGCATGGAGCCCAATCGCGCGAGCGCGCTGGCGGCTGCGCCATTGCTGGCGGCGGCCGCCGTGTCTGCCGCAGAAGACAGGGCAGGCGGGCAGGGCGGCCTTTTCGGAGACGCCGAGCCGGCTGTCAGGACAGCGCTGCCCCAGGCATCGGCCTGGAATGGCCAGCAGAAGCTGGATGAGGAATTCGCAGCGGTCGGCTTCTTCCTGAGCGGTCACCCACTGGATGATGTGCTCGACAGCCTTGAGGATGGCCGCATCACCCTTTCTGCCCAGATAGGCGATGTGGCAGTCGATGGTAGGCCGCTCGAGCTGATCGGTGTTGTGCGCCGGCGAGTGGAGAAGCTGTCGCGCTCTGGTGGCAAGTTCGCCTTCCTAACCCTGTCGGATCCGACAGGCGAGGTCGAGCTCATGGTCATGCCTGAAGCACTGGATATGTACCGGCCCATGCTGGAGACCGGAAACAGTGTCTGCGTGACGGTGAATGTCCGGCGCCAGGATGAGGAAATCCGGCTCAGTGCCAAGCAGGTCACGCCGATCGACAAGGCGCGGATCGGCAAGAAGGCGAAGGCGCTTATCGTGAAATTGTCGCGTGGGGCGAACTATGAAGAGATCGCGGCCGTCGCGGACCGGCTGGTCAGCGCACCCGGCGCCGACCGCGGTGCAATCTATATGGATCTTCCGCTGGAAGACGGCCGGACGGTGACAATGAAGCTGCCGCATGTCTACGCGACCGGGCTGGAGGCGCTCCGGGCGCTCAAGATGGCTTCGGGCGTTGCGCGTGTGGATACCCGCGCAGCCTGAACATGGGCGGTTGCGCCAACGCGCAAAGTTTGTATAAGCCAGCCCCATCAACCCCCGATGCGCGGGCTATCCGGTGTCTGTCTCAGCCGTTTGAGACCGATAGCGCCCGTGCCGGTCAACCGGAAGAGGAAAACTCGTCATGGCTCTGCCTGAATTCTCCATGCGTCAGCTGCTCGAGGCTGGCGTCCACTTTGGTCACCAAACCCACCGCTGGAACCCGAAGATGAAGCCGTATATCTACGGCGACCGTTCGGGCATCCACATCATGGACCTGTCGAAGACCGTTCCGCTGCTGCACCAGGCACTCGTCCAGGTGCGCGACACGGTTGCCCAGGGTGGCCGCGTGCTGTTCGTCGGTACGAAGCGCCAGGCCGCACAGCCGATTGCTGAGGCCGCAGAGCGCTGCGCCCAGTATTACATGAACCATCGCTGGCTCGGCGGCACGCTGACCAACTGGTCTACCGTTTCCAAGTCGATCAAGCGCCTGCGCGAACTCGACGAGACGCTGTCAGATCGCGATGCGTCCGGCCTGACCAAGAAAGAGCTGCTCAATGTCGAGCGCGAACGCGACAAGCTTGATCGCGCTCTGGGCGGCATTGCCAATATGGGCGGCCTGCCGAGCCTGATGTTCGTGATCGACACGAACAAGGAGCAGATCGCCATCAAGGAAGCCAAGAAGCTTGGCATTCCGGTCGTGGCCGTGATCGATACCAATTGCGATCCCGATGATGTCGACTTCCCGTTCCCGGGCAATGACGACGCCGCGCGTTCGATTTCGATGTACTGCAACCTTGTCGCTGATGCCGTTCTCGACGGTCTTGCGGAATCTTCTGCTGGCCTCGGCATCGACCTCGGCGAGTCGGAAGACATTGAAGGCCTGACCGATGCCGATGTTGCGGCCGCCGACGAAGCTGCTGCAGACACCGATGGCAAAGAGACGGAAGTCAAAGCCGAAGGCTGAAACCAAACCTCACTGTAAAAGGATCTTTGAGATGGCAAATATCACAGCCGCTCTGGTCAAGGACCTGCGCGACCGTACTGGCGCGGGAATGATGGATGCGAAGAAGGCGCTTGTCGAGAATGACGGCGACATGGAAGCCGCAATCGACTGGCTGCGCGCCAAGGGCCTGTCGAAGGCTGCCAAGAAGTCCGGCCGCACGGCCGCAGACGGCCTTGTCGCCGCTGTCCTGTCTGACGATGGCAAGACGGGCGCACTGGTCGAGCTGAACGCCGAAACCGACTTCGTTGCGCGTAACGAAAAGTTCCAGTCGGCCCTCAGCCAGATCGCCAACAAGGCGCTCGAAACCGACGGTACGCTGGAAGCGCTTCAGGGCGCTGCGTCGCCGGCTGGCAGTGGCACGATCACGGACATGATCACCGGCCTCGTTGCGACGATCGGTGAAAACATGACGCTGCGTCGCACCGCAAAGCTCGAATCGCCGAATGGCCAGGTTGCCGCTTATGTGCACAGTGCCGAAGCTCCAAACATGGGCAAGATCGGCGTGCTGGTTGCGCTTGAAGGTGCCGATGCCGACAAGGTCTCCGAAGCAGGGCGCAAGGTAGCGATGCACGTTGCTGCCACCAGCCCGGCATCTGCGACGACGGATGATCTCGACCCGGCGCTGATCGAACGCGAGCGTCAGGTCCTCACGGATCAGGCCAAGGAAAGCGGAAAGCCTGACAATGTCATCGAGAAGATGATCGAAGGCCGCCTGAAGAAGTTCTACAAGGAAGTTGTCCTTGTCGAGCAGCCTTTCGTCATGAACCCCGACCAGACGGTCGGCCAGTTCATCGAAGAGCAGGGCGCCAAGCTGGTCGGCTTTGTCCGCTTCACGCTCGGTGAAGGCATTGAGAAGGAAGAAGACGACTTCGCCGCAGAAGTTGCTTCGATGACTTCCGGCTCCTAGGCCACAGTTAATGCACTGAAAGATCCCGGTTGCCCATGACAGGCAGCCGGGAATCCTTTAGGAGCAACTCGGTCTCTGGAGTTAAAGTATGCCTGATGGTTCAGAGAGTTCTGACGAACTCGTTTATAAACGTGTCCTTCTGAAATTGTCGGGTGAGGCCCTCATGGGGCCCTCCGAGTTTGGCATTCACATGCCAACCTGTCTGAGTTTCGCCGAAGAGATCGCTTCGGCTCTCAAGAATACTGGCGTGGAACTGTGCCTCGTCATTGGCGGCGGAAATATTTTCCGCGGGCTTCAGGGCGCAGCGAACGGCATGGAGCGGGCACAGGCTGACTCCATGGGCATGCTTGCGACGGTCATGAATGCGCTCGCCATGCAGAGTGCTCTTGAACAGATTGGCGTGCCAACCCGTGTACAGTCGGCCATTCCGATGAACACTGTCTGCGAGCCTTATATTCGCCGCAGGGCGATCCGACACATGGAAAAGGGTCGTGTGGTCATATTCGCGGCGGGGACCGGCAATCCCTATTTCACGACCGATACGGGCGCGGCTCTGCGGGCCGCTGAAATGAACTGCCACGCCATGTTCAAGGGTACGCAGGTAGATGGTGTCTATTCGGCTGACCCGAAGCTGGACGCATCGGCCGAGCGCTATGACCAGCTTGGCTACCAGGAAGTCCTTGCCCGCGACCTGCGCGTGATGGATGCCAGCGCTGTCAGCTTGATGCGCGACACGAATATTCCGATTGTGGTATTTTCCCTTCACAACAAGGGGGCTTTGCAGGAAGTCCTTCTGGGCAAGGGAACATCGACGGTCATTTCCTAGAATGTGAGATTGCACGCATGAGTATAGATAAGAAAGATCTCGAACGCCGGATGGATGGTGCGATCACGTCGCTGCAGTCCGATCTGGGCGGTCTTCGGACGGGCCGGGCTTCGGTCAACCTTCTGGATTCCGTCATGGTCCCGGCATACGGCTCAACGATGCCGCTCAACCAGGTTGGTTCGGTATCCGTGCTGGACGCCAGGACCCTTGCTGTGAACATCTGGGACAAGTCGGTCGTCGGTGCAGCCGACAAGGCTGTGCGCGAATCCGGTCTCGGCCTGAATCCTGTTGTCGATGGCAACAACCTGCGTATTCCGATCCCTGTCCTCAATGAGGAGCGGCGGACCGAGCTGACAAAGGTTGCCGGCAAGTATGCCGAACAGGCGCGGGTCGCCGTCCGCAATGTTCGCCGCGACGGCATGGACCAGCTGAAAAAAGCCGAGAAAGATGGCGAAATCAGTGAGGACAAGGCACGTGGTCTGTCCGAAGACGTCCAGAAGATGACCGATGCTCACATTGCGCGCATCGACGAAATTCTGAAGAACAAAGAAGCGGAGATCATGCAGGTTTGACGGCACGACCGGCCCCCTCTGAACAGCCCCGGCCCGAGGCGGACGGCGGCAGAGGTGTGCCTGCACATGTCGGCATCATCATGGATGGAAACGGGCGTTGGGCATCCCGCCACGGCCTGCCGCGCGCCATTGGACATGAAAGAGGTGTCGAGGCGCTGCGCCGGACCGTGAAAGCCGCGCCCAAGCTCGGCCTGCAATACCTCACCGTCTATTCCTTCTCGACGGAGAATTGGCGCCGACCGGTTGCCGAGGTCAGTGCGCTCTTTGCGCTGTTGAAGACCTTTATAAACCGGGATCTGGACCAGCTGATCAAGGAAGGCGTGAAGGTCAGCGTCTTTGGGACCCGCAAGGGCCTGCCCGAGGAGATCAACACGCTTCTGGAGCGGGCAGAGCGAGAAACAAGGCACAACACCGCATTCAATCTCGGTATCGCCTTCAACTATGGTGGCCGCGAGGAGATTACCCGCGCGACACGGGCCATCGCACAGGACGTAAAAGCCGGCCGTCTCGACCCCGAAAATATAGATGAAGCTGCGATTGCCGCACGGCTTGATACCGCGGCATTTCCTGATCCGGACCTGATCATCCGCACCGGTGAAGAGTCGCGCCTGAGTAACTTCCTGATCTGGCAGAGCGCCTATGCTGAGCTGGTCTTCATGGATGTGCTCTGGCCGGAGTTTGGCGAGGCTGGCCTGGAACAGGCCCTGTCAGTCTTTGCGTCGAGAGAGCGACGGTTTGGCGGGCTGAAGTCCGGGGCTGGCTGACATGGCCGGTGCAAAATCAAAAAGCGACCGAAACCGCGAGCTGGTCCTTCGGGTCCTGTCTGCGGCAGTTCTGATCCCGTTCGCGCTCGTCGTCGTGTCTGCGGGCGGTGCGGCACTCGCCATCTCCTGCGGCCTCTTCGGCGCTGTTATGGGCTATGAGTGGGCAAGGATGACCGCCTCTCCGGTCATGCCGCTGATGGCCTTTTTCTGTGCCCTGCCATCCTTGTCGATCGTCGTGACAGATTGGCAGGTCGCCCTTGGTCTGCTGGCCGCTTGCGCATTCCTCCTCGTCCTGATCCATCCAGCGCGTATGGGGGATCGACTGATTGGCGCCTTGGGAATTGTCTATGGCTCAGCGTTGCCGCTGGGGCTCCTGCTTTTGCGTGAAGGCGACTGGAATGGCCAGGCAGCGGCGCTCATCCTCATGGGCACCGTGTGGGCTTCGGATTCGGGTGCTTACTTCGCCGGGCAAGGATTCGGCGGCCCCCCGCTTTCGCCCAAGGACTCGCCATCAAAGACTTGGAGCGGCGCCTTCGGAGCGCTGCTGTGCAGCGGCTTGTGCGGCCTGATCGCTGCGGGCTTGATGGACGCGCCCAGGCTGCCCTGGCTCATTGCCGGGCTGCTGATTTCAATTGTCGCGCAATGGGGCGACCTGTTTGAATCCTCCCTCAAGCGCCGGTTTGGCGTCAAGGATACCAGCGGACTCGTCCCGGGGCATGGCGGCGTAATGGACCGTGTCGACGGTCTTGGTATGGCCTGCGTCTGCTCGGTTGTCATATTGTCGATCTTTGGCACCGTGCCGGAGCTGCTCGGACTGGAGGCCGGCTGATGACGATGCGCGTATCAATCATGGGGTCGACTGGCTCGGTTGGCCGCTCGGCGCTTTCAGTCATGGCGCATGCGGGCAGTGTGAGCGAGGACCCCGTCTTTTCGATCGATACGCTGACCGCGAATTCGGACGTCGACACGCTGGCCAGGCAGTCGATCACCTACAATGCCAGACTGGCTGTTGTTGCGGACGATCGCGCCTACAAGGAATTGAAGTCTCAGCTGGCAGGTACAGGCATCGAAGTCGCGGCGGGAGCAGATGCAATTGCCGAAGCTGCAGCGAGGCCGGTGGACAGGCTGCTTGCGGCGATTGTCGGCATTGCCGGATTGCGCTCCACCTACAGCGCGCTCAAGGCTGGAAACAGTGTCGCCCTGGCCAACAAGGAAAGCATGGTTTGCGCTGGCCCCTTGCTCAAACGGGTCGCGCAGAAGACGGGCGCACACATTATCCCGACCGATTCCGAGCACAATGCGATGTTCCAGGTGCTGGAGCGTCAGGAAGATGTTGAAAAGCTGGTACTGACGGCGTCCGGTGGTCCGTTCCTGAAAACACCCCTCGCGAACCTTCACAATGTCACCCCGGAGCAGGCTTGTGCGCACCCGCGTTGGTCTATGGGACGGAAGATTTCCGTCGATAGCGCAACCTTCATGAACAAGGCGCTTGAGCTCATCGAGGCGGCCTACCTGTTCGAGATGCCGCAGCAGCGGATTGACGTGCTTGTTCATCCCCAGTCCATCATCCATTCGCTAGTGGCCTATCGGGATGGTTCTGTCCTTGCGCAGCTCGGTTCGCCCGACATGAAGACCCCGATTGCACATGCCCTTTCCTGGCCGGAGCGCCGGTTGCCGACTGATGTCGAGCGCCTGAATCTTGTCGATCTTGCACAGCTGGATTTCCTCGCCGTCGACGACGCCCGGTTTCCGGCCATTCGTCTGGCACGTCAGGCTCTCGATGAGGGGGGCGGAGCGCCAACGGTCATGAATGCCGCCAATGAGTGTGCAGTTGAGGCATTCCTGAATGGCCGGTGCCGGTTTACCGATATCAGCGATGTCGTGGAAGCGGCCCTTGGCGATCGTTCGCTATCCGGCGTGTCCGCCGGTGACGCAGCCTCGCTTGACGACATCATTGCCCTGGATGCCGAAGTTCGTCAGCGTTCCGGCAGGCTTATTGCAGAGGCGTCTCTACGGACCGGGAGTGAAGTAGAATGATTGAATTTGTAAGTCAGGCGCCGATTTTCATCCTCAGCCTTGTTTTCCTATTGGGTATCGTGGTCGTGATCCACGAGCTCGGGCATTACTTTGCCGGGCGCTATTTCGGCGCGGCGGTCGAGTCGTTTTCTGTAGGGTTCGGCAAGCCGATCTTCGAGCGGACCGACAAGAAGGGGACCCGCTGGCGCGTAAACTGGATTCCGCTTGGCGGGTTCGTGAAATTCGTGGGCGAGCACCAGCTTCCGAGTGATATCGGCAAGGTCGAATCTGGGCCGCAAGGCAAGCCTTACAATGAGATCGGCGTAGGCGGCCGCACCATCATCGCGGCGGCAGGGCCCGCTGCGAACTTCATTCTTGCAGCGCTACTCTTTTCGACGATCTTCCTTGTAAAAGGCAGCTATGAAAGCCGCCTGGCCGTCGAAGGAGTGGTCGAAGGCGGCGCAGCCTACGAGGCCGGGCTGGAGCCTGGGGACATCCTCGTTTCCATGAATGGCAAGGAAATCAAGAGCGCCGGCCAGGTCCAGCTCATCGTCTCGACTTCAAGCAACAGTGCGGTTGATACGGTGGTTGAGCGGGACGGGACTATGGTTGACCTAACGCTGGTGCCCGAGGCCCAACTGCGCGAGAATGCGGTGGGTCAGATGCAGAAGCTCGGCACGATTGGCGTCGTCATGGCGACCATCCCCGACACCGCCCGCCACATTCGCTACAATCCTGTCGAAGCGCTGGCGAAGGGGACGGGGCAAACCTGGTCGACGCTGGTCATGACGACCGACATGATCAAGCGCATGGTTACCGGCAAGGAGGAGCTCAGCTCGCTCAGTGGGCCGGTCGCCATCGGCGATGTCAGCCGTCGCATCGTCAATCGAACCATGTCGGTTGAGGAGGCGTCGATCTGGCAGAAGGTCGATTCGCTTTTCTGGAACATGATCGGCATCTGCGCAGCGGTCTCTGTAGGAATCGGTTTCTTTAATTTACTTCCATTTCCTGTACTCGACGGTGGTCACATCGTTTTCAATTGCTATGAAGCCATAGTCGGCAAACCGATGCCGGCACGAATTCAAGAAGGTGCGCTCATGGCGGGAATGGTTTTGTTGCTGGGAATGTTTGTCTTCATCACATGGGGCGACGTACTGGAAACAGGACTGTTCAACTCCGCCCGGGGCTGATAGCCCGGCTTCACGGTAAATTGAGAGTAAACATATGCGATCTGCTTTCGCTGCGTCCCTTATGAGCGTTGCTGCAAGTGTTGCCCTGGCGACGGCGCCAGGGTTAACGACACAGGCTCAAGCACAGCCAGCGAATTACGGTGAAACGATCCGGACGATCGTGGTTGAGGGAAATCAGCGGATCGAGGATCGCACGATTCAGTCCTATCTGCTGGTCGAGCCGGGCGATCCGTTTGATCCGGACCGGATTGACCTGTCGCTCAAGACCCTCTTTGCAACAGGTCTGTTCGCAGACGCTTCGTTCGAAAAATCCGGCTCTGACCTGATCGTCCGCGTGGTCGAGAACCCGATCATCAACCGCGTCATTTTCGAGGGCAACAATGCCATCGACGACGACAAGATGCGCGAAGAGATAGAGGTCGCGCCGCGGGGTATCTTTACTGCTGCCCGTGTGCAGGCGGACGTCCAGCGTATCCTTGAGCTGTATCGCCAGTCCGGCCGCTTCGCTGCGAGCGTGGAACCGCAGTACAAACCGCTCGAACAGAACCGTGTCGACCTGGTCTTTGTCATCAATGAAGGCCCCGTGACGGGCGTGCGTTCCATCAATTTCATCGGCAACGACGCCTATTCCGACGGGCGCCTCCGGAGTGAGATTGTCACGCGCCAGTCGCGCTGGTGGCGGTTCTTCAGTTCGAATGACAACTACGACCCGGGCCGTCTCGAATACGATCGCGAGCTGCTGCGCCAGTTCTATCAGAACAATGGCTATTACGACTTCCGTGTCGTCTCTGCCGTCGCTGACCTCACACCGGACCAGGAAGACTTCTACATCACCTACACGGTGGAAGAGGGCGACCAGTATTATTACGGCGACATCCAGGTCGAAACAGAGCTGGACAAGCTGAACTCCACCGCGTTGCGTAATGCGCTGTCCATTCAGGAAGGCAGTCTGTTTCGCGGCAACCAGATCGAAAACGCGATCGACACGCTGACCTACGCGGCCGGCATCGCAGGCTATGCGTTTGTCGACATCACGCCGCAGCTCGAGCCCGATCCGGAAACCAATCGCGTCAATGTCACCTTCGCAATCGATGAAGGCCCGCGCGTCTATGTCGAGCGGATCGATATCGTCGGGAACACAGCGACCCTCGACCGTGTCATCCGGCGGGAGCTGAGAGTTTCGGAAGGCGACGCATTCAATCGGGTCCTGCTGGACCGGTCCAGAAACCGTGTCCGCGCCCTTGGTTACTTCAAGAATGTGGAGATCACCGAGGGACCGGGCTCACGTCCTGACCGGACGGTTGTCGAAGTCGCCGTGGAAGAACAGCCGACAGGCGAGCTGTCCTTCGCGGCCGGTTATTCTTCGGTCGATGCGTTCCTTTTTGACGTCAGCGTTTCGCAGCGTAACCTTCGCGGCCGCGGCCAGACTGTTGTCGCGCGCGTTTCCGCTTCGCAGCGTCAGCAATATGTCGACCTGCGCTTCCGCGAGCCGCGTTTCCTCGACCGCAACCTTGCAGCGGGTATCGATATCTTTTCGACGCGGTCGGACTTCTCTGAGTTTCTCGATGGCGGCTTCAAGACCGACACGGTCGGTGCTGGCGTGAACTTCGGTTTCCCATTGAGCGAGAACACAAATCTCGGCCTGCGCTACCGGTTGCAGTCGGATGAACTTGATTTCAATGATCGGCCCATTGTCATCAATACCGATGGTACGGCGGCGACCGAAACGGTCGTATTTGATAATGGAACGCCGGACGATCCTTCCGATGACTTCGAGCGCGAAGTGCTGGTGTCGCCGGACGCCGATCCGTTGCCGGATGGAACGCAGATTGTCGATGTCTGCTCGCCTGATTTCATCAATCGCAATCGCAGCTGCCGTAGTGAGCGCGCCGAAATTTCGTCGATCCTCGGCTATTCGTTCAATTGGGATCGCCGCAACGACCCCATCGAGCCGACCGGTGGCTTTGACTTTTCGCTCAGCCAGGACTTCGCGGGTGTCGGCGGAGATGTGAACTATCTGCGGACAGAAATCTCCGGTGCGACCTACAAGGGGATCTTCAAGGGTGTCCGTGCCAGTGTCCGGTTGTCAGGCGGCATTATCGAGCCGATTGGTGACGACGAAGGCATCCGCATCAACAACCGCTTCTTCCGGGGCGGTTCAAGCTTTCGGGGTTTCGATGTGGCCGGTCTCGGTCCGCGCGTGATCCGCAGAGAAGTCGACAACGAAACAGGCGAAACGGTCAATGTTCGCCGTCTGAATGCGCTCGGTGGCAAGGCTTACTATCAAGGTACGCTCGAATTGACCGTGCCGAACTTCCTGCCGGACGAGTACGGCATCGATACCGCCCTGTTTGTTGAAGCCGGCTCGGTCGGTTTGCTGGACGACTTCGATATCGATCCGGCGCGGATCGTGGGGACGAGCTCCGGTAACAATACGACCACCGTGGAACTGACAAAAGACGCCATGGGCCTTCGCGCATCGGCGGGGCTGTCTGTGGGCTGGGACTCACCTTTCGGACCGATCCGGTTCGATTTCTCACAAATCCTGCGCAAGGAAGAGTACGACCGGACAGAGACGTTCCGGTTCAGTACCTCCACGCGCTTCTGAGACCTTCTGAGGAGGAAAGAATGCAATTCCTTAAAGCCGCTCTGGCATCGTTTGCGATGCTTTTCACGAGCGCGGCGATTGTCGCTCCTGTTGCCCAGGCACAAGGCGCGAATGTTGTCGTGATCGATCAATCCCGCATCATGCGCGAAAGCGCTGGGGGCAAGGACATCATCGCCAAGGTCAACCAGATCGAGCAGAACATGACCGCGGAGCTTAAGCCAACTGGCGATGCTCTGGCATCCGAGGGCGAAACGCTCGAAGCCAAGACCGCCAACATGTCGATGGAAGCCATCGCCGCGGACGAGGCGCTGAGCCAGGAAGTGCGCGACTATGCGCGCAAGGCACAGGCATTCAATCGCCAGCGCCAGATCGCGGCAGCCGAGCTGCAGGCGACCGAGCGCAAGGCGTGGAGTGACTTCTTTACGGCCATGCAGGGCGTGCTTCAGGAAGTCGTCAATGAAAAGAATGCGGATGTGATGATAGACCGCTCCGACGCCATTTATGTCTCCGAATCTGTCGACGCCACCAACCTCGTCATCAGCAAGATGGATGCGAAAATGCCGACGGTGACAGTGGTTCGCCAGAAGATCCAGGCGCAGGCACCGCAGCAGTAGCGACATGCCAATCGACGACCGGTTCTACGAATCGCTCGGCCCCGTTCCGGTAGCAGAGCTTGCGCGTCTAGCGGAAGCCGAGCTGCGCGGCGACGGGGCCGTTCTCGTCACGGGTGTGGCGCCAACGGCATCCGCGGGACCGGGCGACCTCTGCTACTTTGATGGCAAGCGTCCGCCAGGGCCGGCCGACGTGAATCCGCAGGCTGCCGCGTGCTTTGTGACACCTGAGCATGCAGACGCCCTGCCGGATTCGGTCAGTGCGCTGTGTACGCCCTTTCCGCGATACAGTCACACGCTTGCAGCCCGCGCCGTGCTTCGTCCGCGCGGCTGGCAGGTTGCAGAGAGTGAATCGAAACCTAGCAATGTTCATCAGACCGCACAGGTCGCTCCGTCGGCCTTTATCGGCGCAGGCGCGGCGATCGGGGACCGGACTGTCATCGGACCCAACGCGGTGATCGGCCCCGGCGTTCAGATCGGCCGCGATTGCGAGATTGGGGCGAACGCCTCGGTACAGTGCGCGCTGATCGGTAACGGCGTGAAAATCTATTCGGGCGCCAGGATTGGTGAAAGCGGTTTTGGCGTCATGGGCGGGCCATATGGCGCAGAAGATGCGCCCCAATATGGTCGCGTCATCATCCAGGACTATGTGACGATCGGCGCCAATACCTGTATCGACAGGGGCGCTTTTGACGACACGATTATCGGCGAACGGACAAAGATCGATAATCTTTGCCAGATCGCGCATAATGTCGTGATCGGACGGAATGTGGCGCTCGCTTCCTTTGCCGGTATTTCGGGGTCGGTCACGATTGAGGATGGAGCAATGCTGGGCGGTCGGGCCGGTATTGCCGATCATGTCCACATCGGTGCCGGCGCGCAGATTGCGGCTGCGGCCGGCGTGTTCCGCGAAATTCCTGCGGGCGAGACATGGGGAGGCGTGCCTGCGCGTCCCATTCGCCAGTGGATGCGGGAGGTCGCCTGGCTGCAGAAACAGATATCAGGGGAAAAGAAAACAAAGTGACGGCACAGATACACCAGACAGCCATCGTTGAAGACGGCGCCCAGCTGGGCGCTGATGTTACCGTCGGCGCTTTTGCCTATGTCGGTCCGGGTGTTGTGCTGGGAGATGGCTGCAAAATTCACCAGCATGCGACCGTCACCGGCCGCACGGAGCTTGGCAAGGGCGTGGAGGTGTTTCCTGGTGCCGTTATTGGAGGCGCGCCTCAGATTCTCGGCTTCGATGACGATGGTACCTCGCGCCTGACCATCGGCAGCGGCACGATCCTGCGTGAACACGTAACGGTTCACACGGGCTCACCGAAGCATGGCGGCATTACAACCGTCGGCGAAAACTGCCTGCTCATGGTTGGAGTTCATATCGCGCACGACTGCGTCGTTGGAGACAAGTGCGTGTTCGCGAACAATGTCGCTGTTGGCGGCCATGTTGTGATCGGTGAACAGGTCTGGATGGGAGGCATGGTTGCAATCCATCAGTTCTGCCGGATTGGGCGCCATGCCTTTGTCGGTGGCGGGGCTATCACTGTCGCCGATGTCATTCCGTATGGGTCAGTGATCGGAAATCATGCCCATCTCGCCGGCTTGAACATCGTCGGCATGAAGCGGCGGGGCTTCAGCCGGAAAACCATCCATGACCTCCGCGCGGCCTATCGCATGTTGTTCGCCAAGGAAGGCACATTCAGCGAACGCGTTGCGGATGCCGAGGAGACCTATGGCGATTGTCCGGAGTTGCTGGAAATCATCCAGTTCATACGGGCCAGCAAGAGCCGGGCGCTCTGTCTGCCAGAATAGGGGCATACCGATGTCCAAGCTCGGTATCATTGCGGGTCTGGGGAGCCTTCCGGTAAGCATTGCCCAGGCTGCTCGAGAGAGCGGCCGGCCGGTCTATGTCATGCGGCTAGCGGGCTTCGAGGAGCCAGCGCTTCTGGAATTTCCTGGCGAGACAATCGGCATTGGCCAGCTCGGCCGCATTGCCAAGCGATTGAAGGAGGAAAAGTGCGAGGAGCTGGTTCTGGCCGGAATCGTGAAGCGCCCGAATTTTTCCAGCATCAAGCTGGACCTGCGCGGTGCCAGCCTGTTGCCAAAGGTCGTGTCGGCCGCTCGCAAGGGCGATGATGCGCTGCTGAGGGTAATCCTCGACTATTTCGAGAAACAGGGGTTCCGCGTCGTCGGCGCTGAGGAAGCCGCCAGCGATCTCAAGATGACGATGGGGCTCGTTGCGGGCCCGGCGCCGGACGAGACACAGCTGTTGGATATGCGCAAAGCCGCTCATATCGCCTCGGAAATTGGCCGGCTGGACATCGGTCAGGGTTGCGTGGTCGTCGACGGGCTGGTGCTCGCCGTCGAGGCGCAGGAAGGCACGGACGGCATGCTTGCGCGCCTGAACGACCTTGATCCCGCGATAAAAGGTACAGCTGCAAACCGAAAGGGCGTTCTGGTGAAACGCCCGAAGCCCATTCAGGAACGCAGGATTGATCTTCCGACCATTGGCCCGGCTACGATCCGGTCTGCTGCTGCTGCGGGCCTTGCTGGTATTGGCCTTGAGGAATCGGGCGCGCTGCTTGTGGGCAGGGACAAGATCGAGGCGCTTTGCGCCGAACATGGTGTTTTCGTCTACGGCTTCCCGGCCGGTTGGGACTGAGCCATGCCCGGACTGTATCTCGTCGCCGCCGAACCTTCAGGTGATCTCCTCGCATCTGAGATCGTGGAAGTCATCCGGAAGAAGGCGCCTGACACGGATATTCATGGCATTGGCGGTGAGCATCTCGCCAGCGTGGGTATCATTTCACCCATCGACACGTCGGAGCTATCGGTCGTAGGGCTTCTGGAAGGCGTGAAGATCTACAAGCGAGTGATAGAACTCGCTGACCAGGCCGCCGAAGACATTATCAAGGCCGCGCCGGATGTCGTCGGACTCGTGGATTCATGGGGCTACACGTTGCGAGTGGCCCAGCGGGTGAGGGAACGGGCCCCGCACATCCGTCTGGTAAAAGTTGTCGGGCCGCAGGTCTGGGCGACGCGGCCGGGGCGCGCCAAGACCCTTGCCCAGACAGTTGATCATCTCGTCTGCATTCACGCTTTCGAAGAACCATTCTATGAGCCGTTCGGCCTGCCGACGACGGTTATGGGCAACCCGGCCCTGTCGAGGGGCCACAAGGGCGACAGGAAAGCGGGCAGGGCGCTTCTTGGCGTATCGGAGACCGATCCCTTGCTCCTGGTCCTGCCTGGCAGCCGCCGAGGCGAGATCGCCCAGGTCGCACCTGTTCTGATGGATGCTGCGCGCCGGCTGAAGGACAGCTTGCCTGAAGCGCAAATTGTGGTGCACCCATCCGCAAATGTACGCGCCCAGTTTCTGGAGGCCTTTCCGGACGTCGAGCAATGGGCGTTGCTCTCCCCCACAAGCGCAGACCGGTTCGATATCATGTCGGCAGCGGACTTTGCGCTGGCGTGTTCCGGAACCGTCACGAGCGAGCTTGCACTCCAGGAAACGCCCTTCCTGGTCGGTTATCATATGGGTTGGGTGACCTGGGCGCTCGCCCGTTTCTTCCTGTTCAAGCCAAAGCATATAACGCTCCTGAATATTGCGGCCGATGACACTGAAATCGTTCCGGAATTTGTCCAGACTCGCTTCAAGGCGGGGCCCATAGCCGACACCGCTCTCGCCATGCTCACGGACAGCAAGGCGCGGTCTGCCCAGATCGATGCGCAAAAAAAAGCTCTCTCCCGGATGGGAGAGAGCCAACTTGATTCTGCGCAGATCGCCGCGCAAACGCTTCTGGACTGCGCTCAGCCGCGCTGATTGACGGGAACGAAGCTGCGCTTGGCTTCGCCGGTATAGATCTGGCGCGGACGGCCGATGCGTTGCGTCGGGTCCTCGATCATTTCGTTGAGCTGGGACACCCAGCCGACTGTGCGGGCCAGTGCAAACAGCACTGTGAACATCTCTGTCGGGAAGCCCATGGCATCGAGGATAATGCCTGAATAGAAGTCGACATTGGGGTAGAGTTTCTTCTCAATGAAGTAATCGTCTTCAAGCGCGATCTTCTCGAGCTCCATCGCAACTTTCAGGATCGGTGTGTCGCGAACGCCAAGTTCGTCTAGGACTTCATGCGCGGTCTGCTGCATGACTTTGGCGCGTGGGTCGTAGTTCTTGTAGACGCGGTGGCCGAAGCCCATCAGGCGGAAGGGGTCGTCCTTGTCCTTCGCGCGCGCGATGAATTCCGGGATGCGGTCCACTGAACCGATTTCCTGCAACATGTTGAGGCAGGCTTCGTTCGCGCCACCGTGTGATGGTCCCCAGAGGCTTGCGACGCCGGCAGCAATGGCCGCGTAGGGGTGGGCGCCCGATGAACCAGCAAGACGCACGGTCGACGTCGAGGCGTTCTGTTCGTGGTCTGCGTGCAGGATGAAGAAGCGATCCATCGCCTTGGCGAGCGTCGGGCTGATCTTGTATTCCTCGGCTGGAACAGAGAAGCACATGCGCAGGAAGTTCTCGGCATATGAGAGGTCGTTGCGCGGATTAACGAAAGGCTGGCCAACGGCATACTTGTAAATGCGCGCGGCGAGCGTCGGCATCTTGGCGATTAGGCGGATGGAGGCCAGCCGGCGCTCTTCAGGGTCTGAGCTGTCCATCGAGCTTGGATAGAAGGCCGACAGTGCGCCTACTGTGCCGGTCAGCATGGCCATCGGATGGCTGTCACGGCGGAAGCCATCGAAAAAGCGGTCCATCTGCGTGTGAAGCAGCGTATGTTGGGTGACTTCCTTGGCGAAGGACTTGAATTCCGTTTGCGTCGGCAGCTTGCCGTTCAGAAGCAGGTAGCAGACTTCAAGGTAGCCGGATTGGTCTGCCAGTTCGTCGATCGGGTAACCACGATGTAGGAGAATCCCTTCATCGCCGTCGATAAAGGTGATCTGGGACTCGCAGCTTGCGGTGGACGTGAAACCGGGATCTAGGGTGAAGACGCCAGCCTGCCCGTAGAGTTTCTTGACGTCGATAACATCCGGCCCAAGCGAGCCGCTCAGAATAGGCAGATCGTATGTCGTGCCATTGATTTCGAGTTTCGCCGTGCCGGCAGGTTTGGTCTTGTTGATCATGTCAGCCCTCATAAACGTGTCGTATCCGCTATTCGCTCCCGGCTTCTGCCCGGGCGAGATGAAAATCAATGCGCGCAAGAGTCTCTTCCCGACCGAGCCAGGCCATGACAGGAGCCAGGTCCGGGGCCGGGAGTCCGCCCGTAAGTGCTGCGCGTATAGGTGGTCCGACCTGTCCGAATGACAACTCGTGCGCTGAGCAGAAGGACTCCAATGCTTGCTGCAATGCCGTATCGCCCCAATTCGGAATATTGGCAATGGCTTCGCGTATATTGCCCAGGCGCAGAAGATTGTCTCCGGAGAGCGCCTTTCTGGCTTTCTTGTTCAGGTCGTCCGCATTGGCGGTCCAGAAAAACCTGAAGCTCTCGGCGAGCTCCGGCAGTGTCGATCCGCGATCTTTCATGTGCGGCAAGGCCGCGTGGATGCGATCGAGTACGTCTGCGCCAAGCGAATGTCCGGCTGCCTGGTCGAGCCAGGGGTGCAGCAGGTCGAAAAGTCTGTCCGTATCGGCTTGGCGAATGAAGAAGGCGTTCACATCATTCAGCTTGTTGAGGTCGAGCCGGGCGGGGGCCTTGTTGATGGCCTCTAGCGAAAACACGCTGATTGCTTCCTCGCGCGTGAAGATTTCCTGATCGCCATGGCTCCATCCCAGGCGCAGCAGGTAGGCGGCGACCGCTTCTGGCAAGTATCCCATATCGCGATACGCGGTGGTGCTCAGCGCGCCATGGCGTTTGGAAAGCTTGGCGCCATCGTCGCCATGAATCATCGGCACATGGGCGAATTCGGGAACGGTCCACGCCATCGCCTCGTAGATCGGGATTTGGCGGAAGGTGTTGCGCAGGTGATCGTCACCACGCACAACGTGCGTTACGCCCATGTCGTGATCATCGACAACAACCGCGAGCATGTAAGTCGGGCTGCCATCGGCCCGAAGCAGGATGAGATCGTCAATCTCGCTGGCCCGCACGCGAACATCTCCCTGGACCTTGTCGGACACGGCTATATCGCCAGTGTCGGGCGCGCGCAGACGAATGGTGTAGGGAGCGTTCGCTGCCGGTGGATCTCCACCATCGCGATAGGGCGAGCGAAAAGGCGCAAGGAGCGCTTCAGCCTTCTTTTTCAGCGCTGTGCGTTCTTCGTCGGACAGGTCTTCGGCCTTGGCGGCGGCGCGAACCTGCTCGCCTTCATCCCTGCGGGCCTGCAGGTCTTCCGGTGTGACATAGCAGCGGAACGCTGCGCCTTTTTCCACCAGCGCTTCGGCGACTTCCGCGTGGCGTGGAGCCCGCTCGCTCTGATAGTAAATGTCGCCATCATGCTCGAGACCGAGCCAGGCCATGCCGTCGAGAATCGCGTCGACCGCGGCCTGCGTTGAGCGGGCCTTGTCAGTGTCTTCAATACGAAGCAGGAATTTTCCCTGGTTGTGCCGGGCAAACAGGTAGTTGAAAAGGGCCGTACGGGCGCCGCCAATATGCAGCATGCCAGTTGGGGAGGGGGCAAATCGCGTAATCACAGTCATCGGTCTGACCAGTCCTCGAAACGTCGGGGCCTATTCACTTCTGGACGCCATCAACACGCTCATGCGCCGTCAGGCAAGAGCGCGACTGATGTGGCGCAGGACGTGGACGCAGACAATGTTCGAAATGTAGGGCAAATGCGCCGGCCCTTGTACTTCGCATTAGGCATGTGCGCCGGGGCGAGTGTCTATTTCACGCTTCCGGCCGAGCCTTCGACGTTAAGTTCGATTCTTGTTGCTACCCTCACAGCGTCCTTGATTCTGTTCGTCATGAGCAGGTGGGATACTCCGGCAGGGGTTAGGATCCTGCTTGTCGTCACCCTGGGCGCTGTGACCGGTTTCAGTATTGCGAAGGCTCACACCCGTTTGAGAGCGCCCCCGGTTCTTACCCAGACGCTGGGGCCTGTCATGCTTGAGGGGTGGTTGACTGATGTCGAGCCCGGCAAGAATGGCAACAGGTTGAGATTGACCGTGCACGCCATGGCTGGACTGTCGCCGCAACAGGCGCCGCAGCATGTCCGCCTTACGCATTCCAATCGGTTGGAAGTCGAGCCTGGGCGGTTTGTCAGGTGCTGGGCGGTGTTGCGTCCGCCACCTCAACCAGAATTTCCCGGAGACTACCCATTCAATCGTCAGGCATTTTTTGAAGGGCTGGATGCCGTGGGCTACGTCATGGGCCGCTGCCGCGGTGGCCCCCTTGGCGCGCAGGTGAATGCGACTTCGCGTCTCGAAACCGAAATCGGCGCAATCCGGCGCTCGCTTGCCCGGCACGTCAATGAGGAAGCGGGGCCACGTGCCGGCGGGTTCGCAGCAGCCCTTACCTCCGGTGATCGTAGCTTCATGTCTCAGGCGGACATGGAAGCCCTTCGAAATTCCGGTCTTGCCCACCTGCTGGCGATTTCCGGACTTCATCTCGGCATAGTGGGGGCTCTCGTCTATTTCGCGGTGAGACGGACCCTTTCGACATGGGAGTGGCTGGCGCTTCGCGTTCCCGCACAGAAACCGGCAGCCGCGGCCGCGCTCATGGCCACAGCGCTTTACCTGGTACTTTCTGGCGCGAGCATATCTACCCAGCGGGCCTTCATCATGGCCGCCATCGTGTTCCTGGCAATTCTGCTGGACCGTTCGCCACTCAGTCTCAGGACGTTCGCGCTTGCGATGATTGCTGTCCTGCTACTTCAGCCGGCAAGCGTCATGACCCCTGGATTCCAGATGTCGTTCGCCGCGACAGGCGCGCTGATCGCCACCTATGAGGCATGGTCGCGCCGGGCGGCGGCCATTGGCGAAACCCGCCGGAGAGGCATGCTGTTTGCCCTGAAGTCGCTGGTTGTGACGTCCGCTGTCGGAGCCGCTGCAACAGCACCCTTTGCCCTATACCATTTCGATCGCGTTGCCCCTCTCGGTCTGCTGGCAAACCTTTTGGCGATGCCAATTTTCAGTTTCATCAGTGCGCCTGCAGCGGGTTTGGCGCTCGTCACCTGGCCTGTGGGCCTGTCTGATCTATGCCTTGCAGTGTTCGGCTGGTCGCTTGAGCGCGTGCTTGCGATTGCGCACTGGGCGTCTCTTGCCGGAGATGGAGGACTGGAGCTGGGTGGTCCGATGCCTCCCAGCGTGCTCATCCTGTTGATTCTCGGCCTGATTGGCGCCTGTCTCGGGAATTCCGTTCAACAACGCTTCGGCTTGAGTGCAGCGGCGCTGGCCGCAAGTGCGCTTGTGTGGATGCTGTCTCCGCAGGCGGTCGTGCACTGGTCATCGTCTGGAGATGCCTATGTGGTCACGACGGAGCGTGGCGTGCTTCGAGTGCCATTAGCGGATGGAGAGGGCCTGGCGCCCCTTCATTACGCTGATGTTACGGCATCCAGCGACTGTCTGAATGACGGGTGCGACTTTCGGACCGCGGCTGGTCGCATTCTCATAGGAGCGCCAGACTGGATCGATGAGCGATGCGATGAAAGTGCGGCAATCATCCTGAGCAAGAAGTCGCTGCCGCCTGACTGCGGCAATGGCGCCATGGTTGTCTTATGGGATGAGATCATCAAAGATGGCGCCGCGACCATCCTGAGCGACGTCACCGGTACCCTGGATATGTACCGCCCTAAATGCGGCAGGCGTCCCTGGACGCCGTGCCTCAAAAATCCTTGAGACAACACCAGTCTATCAGTCGTAGCGACGCACGAGCGCTACAAGCCGGCCTTGGACGCGCACACGGTCCGGGCCGAAGATCCGTGTCTCGAAGGCCGGGTTGGCCGCCTCGAGGGCGATGGACGCCCCTTTCTTGCGCAGCCGCTTCAGGGTCGCTTCTTCTTCATCGATCAGGGCAACAACGATATCGCCGGTGTTTGCGTCGTCGGTCCGCTTCAGGATGACAAGGTCACCATCGAGAATGCCCGCTTCGATCATGGAATCGCCCTTGACCTCGAGCGCGAAGTGATCGTCGCCCTCGGGCAGGTCACCCGGCGGACGGATCCGGTGGGTTTCATTCTGGATGGCTTCGATCGGCACGCCGGCGGCAATTCGGCCAAGGACCGGGATTGTGTGACTGGCAAAAGCCGGAGGGGGTGTCGCCTGATTGCCTACAACGCTCGGGCGGAAGACCTGCCGGCCGCGCGGCGGAGCTGCCGGTGTTGCGGAATCGGGGAGCTTAAGCACTTCCAGCGCACGCGCACGGTTAGCGAGGCGCTTTATGAATCCCCGTTCTTCCAGCGCGGTGATCAATCGGTGAATACCGGACTTGGACGCCAGGTTCAGCGCCTCTTTCATCTCATCAAAGGAGGGCGAGACGCCATCCTGTTTGATACGCTCATGGATGAAGAGAAGAAGCTCTCTCTGTTTACTGGTCAGCACGATGTGCCCTCCAAATCAACCGAATCTGTTCACACATGTTCTACATGCGTTCTCGTTTCGGGTCAATCTCAAGATGCTTTGCGTAAATTTTCGCACTGAAGTTGACGATCGGATGATTTCATCAGGCTTTCACCGATGAGGAAGCGCTGGGCGCCAGTCTTGCGCAGCCGTACAATGTGGGCCGGTTCGGATATGCCGCTTTCTGAAATCAGGGATTTTCCGGGCGCGAGCCGGCCAGCCAGCCGTTCCGTCGTCTCCAGTTCGGTTACCATTCGCTTGAGATCGCGATTATTGATCCCGATCAACGCAGATGGAAGGGCGTTGGCGCGCTCCAGCTCGTCTTCCTCGTGGACCTCGACAATCGCGTCCATGCCGAGATCGGTGGCCGCGCCGATAAGGTCACGCGCGAGGGCGTCATCGACAGCAGACAGGATCACGAGGATCGCGTCCGCACCGAATGCCCGGGCTTCCGCGACCTGTATCACGTCGATCATGAATTCCTTGCGGAGCAAGGGAAGGTCGACCGCGGCCCGGACAGCGGCCAGGTCACCCAATGACCCTCCAAAACTCTGGAAATCTGTCAGAATGGACAAGCAGGCCGCGCCGCCATTCTCATAGTCCTTCGCAATCGCGACCGGATCTGCACCCGGCATGATTTCGCCGGCCGAGGGCGATTTACGCTTGAGTTCGCAAATCAGAGCGTTCTCGCCTGAAGATACGATATCGCTCATGCGGCGCGCAAAGCCCCTGGTCGGGGAAGCTGCGGCAGCATCGGCCAGGAGGGATTCCATGGACCGGTTCGCCTTCAACGCAGCGACCTCGTCACGCTTGTACTCGATTATGCGGTCAAGAGCCGTTGCCATTGCTCTAACTCCGCCCGTGGCTAAGGTCTGCCAGCAGCGACAGGGTCTTGATGGCCTTGCCGGAATCGATCGCCTGGCGTGCGCGCTCGACCCCCTCCAGAAGGGTATCTGTCAGGCCGAGAATGTGCAGACCGGCGCCAGCATTCAGAAGAACAACATCGCGGAAGGGGCCGGCCCGGCCTTCCAGTAATTCGCGAATGGCTGCCGAGTTCTGATCCGGCGTGCCGCCCTCAAGCGCCGACAGAGGGCTCGAATCGAGCCCGGCATCAGCGGGCGTCAGCTCAAACTCTGCCAGGGTACCATCCTTGACTTCGATGACGCGGGAAGGACCGGAAATCGACAGCTCATCTATGCCGTCAAGGCCATGCACGACCCAGGCCCGCTTGATGCCAAGTTTCAGCAGCGTCTCTGCCATCGGCTTCAACCAGCGGGCCTCATAGACACCAAGGATCTGATGACTGGCATTGGCAGGATTGGACAGCGGACCGAGCAGGTTGAAAATGGTTCGTATGCCGAGGCTTGCCCGGATCGGGGCGACATGGCGCATCGCCGAATGGTGGCTGCGGGCAAAAAGGAAGCCGACGCCGGCCTGTTCGACGCAATGCGCGAAAACCCGTGGCGTGATATCGAGTTCGACCCCGAGGGCTTCCAGGACATCGGCGGACCCTGTCTTTGGGGGCACCGAGCGGTTGCCATGCTTGGCAACGCGACCTCCGGCAGCCGCGATGACGATAGCGCTGGCAGTTGAGGTGTTCAGCGACGTCCATGGTAGCCCGCCCGTGCCGCATGTATCTAGGAGTGGGCCTTCAATGCTGATTGTCCTGGCATGCTCACGCATGACTTTTGCGCCAGCCAGAAGTTCGTTCGACGTTTCCCCGCGGACGGCCAGACCCATAAGGAACGCACCGACCTGCTCAGGCTGGGCCTCGCCTGAGAGAAGCGTGTCAAAGGCTGACACAAGCTGTTCCTGGGGAAGTTCCTCGCTGCGGGCGAGGGCCTTGATGGAGGTGGAGAGGGCGGTGTCGGTCATGCGGGGTTGCGTCAATGGCCAAGGAAGTGGGTGATGCTGGAAAGGATTCCGGGGTCGAGGGCAAGCTCGCGGTGTCCGAGTTCGTAATCCTCGACGAGATCTGCATTCGGGAGTGACTCTGCAAGGGCGCGGATGTCCTGCAGCGGACAGCCTTCGTCAGCCTCGGAGCCGACAAGCAGGATGCGTCCGCGAAACCGGGCCAGCGCGCCGCGAAAATCCTGGCCTTCCATCTCGACACCGGTCTGCGTCTTGTAGAGCGCCTGTGCCTTTTCGATGATGGCATCGTCGACGCCTTGCTTGCGCTGCCGGCTCGCCCAGCCACGCTCCCGGTTATCTAAAGGCGGAGCGATAAGGATGAGGGTATCGACCTCTGCACCGGTCTCTACGGCGCGCGCAGCGGCTTTGCAGCCGAAGGAATGAGCGATGATCGTCTCGACCGGGCCTTCCGCTTCAATCACTTCGCGCACGGCTGCGCCAGCATAAGGCCATGAGCAGTGTTCGGCTTTCGAGGCAGCGCCGTGACCCGGCAGGTCCATCAGAAGGATCGGACGCCCGGTTTGCAGGAAGCGCATCGCGAATTGCCGCCAGACCCGGTGGCTGTCATCCCAGCCATGGATGAACAGGGTTGTGTCCGGCCCGTCTCCGGCACGCCAGACCGGTATATCGGCGAATTCACCGGGGATGGTGCGGCGGGTTTCGGGCGGCAGGAAATTCTGACCGGGGGCCGCACTTGGCGCGAAGGGGCGCATCTCGGCCAGCAGGGCCTCGGCCTTTTCGGTGATCTCGGCATCGGTCATGTCAGACGAATAAAGTTCTCGATCAGTTCGTGTCCATATTCCGTCTTGATGGATTCCGGATGAAATTGCACGCCAAATACGGGTCGGCTTTTGTGGTGGACGGCCATGATCTCTCCGTCCTCGGTCCAGGCGTCCGCAATCAGAGTGTCGGGCAGCCGCGATGGCGGAATGGCGAGAGAATGATAACGGACGACGTCGAACCGTTCCGGCAGCCCCTCGAAGAGCCCGGCCTGCGTATTCCGGATACGTGAAATCTTTCCGTGAAGGATCGCTTTCGCGTGTACCACCGGCTCGCCCATTGCGTCGCCGATCGACTGGTGCCCGAGGCAGACGCCGAGTATGGGAAGATCGTCAGGCGCCGCCTTGATCAGATCGACGCAGATACCAGCTTCCCGAGGCGTGCACGGGCCCGGGGAAAGGACGACACCATCCGGTTTCAGCGCGAGCGCCTCCTCGACGGTGGCCGCGTCGTTGCGAATGACGTGCGTTCGGCCTCCGGCCTGTTCGATATAGTGTACCAGGTTCCAGGTGAAGCTGTCATAATTGTCGACGACGAGGATCATTGGTCGAACTCATAAAGGCCGGCCATTTCCGCCGCACGCCTTAGGGCGCCAGCCTTATGGACAGTTTCATCGTATTCATATTGCGGCACGCTATCGAGTACGACGCCTCCGCCAGCCTGTATGTGGACCTGACCGTCCTTCAGCACGGCCGTGCGCAAGGCAATGCAGGTATCCATGTCGCCGTTCCAGCCAAAATAACCAACGGCGCCGCCGTAAATACCCCGTCGAGACGTCTCCAGCTCGTCTATGATCTGCATCGCTCGGATCTTGGGGGCGCCGGACACGGTTCCTGCTGGCAGGCCCGCAAGAAGCGCATCAACCGCGTCGAGCCCTTCGCGCAGATTGCCCTCTACGTGACTGACAATGTGCATGACGTGGCTATAGCGCTCGACGACAAACTGTTCGCTGACCTCGACGCTGCCAAATGCGGCAACCCGGCCCACATCATTGCGCCCTAAGTCGAGCAGCATGAGGTGTTCGGCGCATTCCTTCGCATCGGCGAGAAGGTCTTCTGCTCGCCGGGCATCCTCGACCGGGTCCCCCGAACGGGGCCTGGTGCCCGCAATCGGGCGAATGGCAACCCGGCCGTCCCGCAACCTGACCAGGATTTCAGGGCTGGAACCGACAAGGCGGACCGATCCGAGATTCATATGGAACATGAAGGCCGAGGGGTTCAGCCGCCGTAGCGCGCGGTAGAAGCTGATCGACTGGCGTTTGTAGGGAGCCGAAAAGCGCTGGCTAGGAACGATCTGGAATGTGTCGCCGGCGCGGGCGTATTCGACGGCGCTTTCAACCATCTCGAAATAGCGTTCCTTGCTCGTATTGGATAAGAAATCGAGCTGGTCGGCCTGGCGGTCGCGCGGAGTTGCAGGTGCAAGCTTTTCCAGTTCCTGCTCGACCCGGTCGAGACGAACCTCTGCGTCAGCTGTGTTGTCGCCGTCCGAGCGCCCGACAAGGACAAGTTCCTGATACAAATGATCAAAAATGATGACGACGCCAGGAATCAGTAGCAGGGCCTCAGGCACTTGCAGGTCATCAGGCGCATTGATTTCAACAGGCTCAACATACTGGATCATGTCGTAGCCAATATAGCCGAAAGCGCCGGATGCCATGGGAGGCAGGCCTTCGACGTCGGTCGTGGCGCGTGCCTCGGAAACAAACTGCCTGAGGGCCGAAATTGGGTCGCCTTCCACTGGTTCGGCATCTGCAAAATCGGCAGAGAGCGCCTGTTCCGCCTTGCCGCCTTTCACGCGAAACCATTTGAGCGGCTCGACGCCCACAAAAGAGTAGCGTCCAAGCCGTTCGCCGCCATGAATTGATTCGAACAGGAAGGAGCCAGGCGTTTCGGGGCCAAGCTTCAGCATTGCCGAAACCGGAGTCTCGATGTCACCGATCCGCCGGCGAACGATGAGGCGGTCCTGGGTCATGTGTCGGGGTTTACGCGGGCCTTGTAGGCTTGGAACGCTTGCGGATTGACCTCGAGATTTACGTCCGATTCAATAGCCGCAACGTAGGCCTCAAGCAGATCATTGGCGAGTTGCTGACGGACTTGCGGGGCCGCCGTTGGTGCAAGAGCCTGCAACTCCCCGGCTGAAGGCCGGTCGATCGAGTCGAGCCTGAGAATGGCGACCTCGTCCTGTCTTTCGGTCGGCAAGGCCTGAACATCGCCTTCCTGGCGCAGCGAGAAGACGCCGGGCACGAATGACTGGGGGATCGATGCGCCGCTGGAAGCTCGGCGTGTAACCGCCTGCGTCGTCGAGTTTACGGTGGTGCCATATTCGGCCGCAGCCTGTTCAAGCGTCAGTTCGCCAGTTTCTATTCGCGCCTGAATATCTTGCGCGGCGTTGCCAAGCGCTTCAGCCTGCCTCTGGCGCTCAAGTACCTTCACCAGGTCGTCCCGAAGGTCTTCCAGCGGCGGCGTGTAGGCCTCAACGATGCGGTCAACGCGCAACATGTAGGCGGACTGGTCTTGGCCGAAACGCGGCGTGCGTCCACCTTCGGTCAGCTCGAAGGTGCGCGACAGGATGTCGGGATTCTGGCGCAGGACGGATGGCGCAAACCCTGTTTCTGTTACGCCGCTGCGGTCTACGGGTGCAAAGCTCAACACCGGTGTGCCCATCTGCGCGGCGATCTGTTCGAGATCAGCCCCGGTCCCGATCAGTCCATCAAGCTGGCTGATCGAGTCGTAGTAGAGGCCGATCGCCTGTTCTTCCGAAATCGCGCTGATGATCTCGTCGCGGACCATTTCGAATGGCACGGCCTCACCGGGCTCGATGGCCTCAAGCCGTGCAACGGTGAAAAAGTTCCCGGTCGCGACGGGACCATAAATACCGCCAGGCTGGGCCGTCGGTCCGAACACGCGCTCTGCGAGTGCCTCGCTCGACATGCTGTTCTGCCGGCCGGTGCGTTCGGCAGAGTTGGCGAGACCGGTGAGGGACTCTGGATCGGCTCCGCCCGCGATACGACCCAGCGCATCACGCGCTTCAGCTTCTGTTGCGAACACGAACTCGGTCCAGGTCCTTGTGTCTGGACCAGTATAGTCCTGCGCCTTCACCGCTTCGTAATAGGCGCGCAGATCGTCTTCGGTGTACTCAGCCTGATTGAGGAAATCATCGACGGTAAGATGGATCAGGCTGACAGCGCGCCGTGGCGGATTGGTAAGTGCCTGCTGCTGCTCCTGATAGAAGGTCGCGACATCCTCGTCGCTGATAGGTTCGGGCGCGGGGAGGGCGTCACGTGACAGGATAAACCAGGATGCCTGGCGCAGTTCGCCGGCAAAAGCGGCCTGGAGCGCGTTCAAAGAAGCAGGCGCCTGCAGGCCGGACTGCGCTGATTGCGTAAGCAGATTGATGGTCAATTCCCGGCGAAGGAACCGTTCAAACATCGGAACAGTAAAACCGTTGGCTCGCAAAAGCGACCGGTAGAGGTCCGGATCGAACGTGCCGGTATCGTTCTGAAAGGTCGTGTCGTTGCGGATGACGTCGAGAATCGTTTCGTCGGTAGCTGTTGCGCCCAGCTTGTCAGCGTAGGCCAGCAGCGACGTGCGGAACAGTTCACGCTGGTAGATCTGATCGACCATGCCTTGCTCAACGGCCTGGGCCTTGCTCAGGGCGCGCCCGCGGTCATCGGTCGCCGTGCGCAGTTCACGTTCGACTTCCTGGTCGAGTTCGGCTTCGGAGAACTTGGTATTGCCAGCCGACGCCAGATTGTTCCCGATGCCACCGGAGAACACATCCGTCACGCCCCAGGCGCCCATGGCAATGATGATCAGCAGGAACAGGAGGCCTGCGAGCCTCGTGCGGAGCATTTTGCGGATCAGTGTAAGCATTTACTTTGCCTTGCGGATTGTCTTGTAACCGGCCGAACTGCTTGCTAGGCGAGCGCGCTTGGAGTTGCAAGATGGGGAACGCGGCATGATCAGGCCACTGATTGCGGGTAATTGGAAAATGAACGGCACTTCGGCGATGTTGCCGGTGGTGCAGGAGGTTGTCACCGGCTTGTCCGCAAGAGCGGATGGCGCCGACTGTCTCATCTGCCCGCCTGCGACCCTGCTTGAGCGCGCGGCCAAGGTCGCGCAAGCGTCAGCGCTGGCGATCGGGGCACAAGACTGTCACGCAAAAGAAGCCGGTGCTCATACAGGTGATTTGTCGGCTGAGATGATCGCAGATGCGGGAGGACGGTATGTGATTGTCGGTCACTCCGAGCGCCGCGCCGATCATTTCGAATCGAGCGAAATTGTCGCAAACAAGGCCGCGGCGGCCAAGCGAGCCGGTATCACACCGATCATCTGCGTCGGCGAAACGCTTGAAGAGCGGGAAGCAGGCCGGACCCTCGAAATTATTTCGGACCAGCTTGCAGAATCGATTCCCGACGCTGTTTGTGACGGTTCATTCGTTGTTGCCTATGAGCCGGTCTGGGCAATCGGTACGGGCAAGGTCGCGACGACCGAGCAAGTCGATGAAGTTCATAATGCCATTCGCGACAAGCTGAACCAGCGCTTCGCCGACGCTGGCGCCAGCGTGCGCATCCTTTATGGAGGCTCAATGAAGCCCGACAATGCGGCCGGCCTCCTGTCACTTCAAAACGTCAATGGTGGTCTGATTGGAGGGGCTAGCTTGAAAGCAGCCGATTTCCTGGCCATCTACGACGCTGGTATCAGCAATTTGTGAGTAACGGGTCTTGGCGCAGCCGTCGTAACGTCCTATCCGGCGCGGTGCGGGCCATTAAGAGACTTCCATGACTGTCATTCTCGTCGTCCATATTCTTGTTAGCATCGTTCTTGTCGGTGTCGTCCTGTTGCAGCGTTCCGAAGGGGGCGCGCTTGGCGTTGGCGGCGGCGGAGGCGGCGGCGGAGGCTTGATGTCCGGACGCGGAGCTGCAGGTGCGCTGGTTCGCACGACAATTATCTTCGGCGGCATATTTTTCGTGACCAGCCTGGTGCTGACAACCATGTCCAGCCGCGAAGCGTCCGATGGACGCACGGCGATCGAGCGCGAGCTTGAAGGCGATACAGGCGGGGCTGCAGGCAATCCGCTGGACGTGCTGAACGATATCGATGCGCCGCTGCTGGCTGATGATCCTGCCGTCGGCGGAAACAGTGAGCCCGCAGCCGATTCCCAGCCCGAAACGGCGCCGGTAGGAGATCCTCTGGCCGCTGATATCGTGCCTGAGGGCCAGAACGACGAAGAAACTGTGGAAGATCCGCAGCCTTAAGCCAATTTCTCTGCGTTCCGGACTTGGGGCGTGGTCACAGAATCGGGCAAACTGATATCCCATGATCCGCTATATTTTCATTACGGGCGGCGTGGTTTCCTCGCTTGGCAAGGGCATAGCATCGGCGGCCATGGGCGCGCTGCTGCAGGCACGCGGTTACAAGGTTCGGCTGCGCAAGCTCGACCCTTATCTGAACGTCGATCCCGGTACGATGTCCCCGCGCCAGCACGGCGAGGTCTTCGTGACCGACGATGGCGCCGAGACCGACCTCGATCTAGGCCACTATGAACGCTTTACCGGCGTTTCGGCGCGCCAGTCCGACAACATCACGACAGGGCGGATCTATCAGTCCATCATTGAGAAGGAGCGGCGCGGCGACTTTCTGGGTGCGACGATCCAGGTCATTCCGCACGTCACCGATGCCATCAAGGAATTCATCCTCACCGACCCGGGGGAAGGCGTCGACTTCGTATTGTGCGAGATCGGCGGCACTGTAGGCGACATAGAAGGGCTGCCATTCTTCGAGGCGATCCGCCAGCTAGGGCAGGAGCTCGGCCCGGAGCGCGCCTGTTTTATCCATCTGACCCTGTTGCCGTATATTCCGGCGGCAGGCGAAATGAAGACGAAGCCGACCCAGCACTCCGTGAAGGAGCTGCGCTCGATCGGCATTCAGCCGCAAATCCTGCTCTGTCGTTGCGACCGGCCGATTCCAGAGACCGAAAAGGGCAAGATAGCCAGTTTCTGTAATGTGCGTCCATCGAGCGTCATTGAGGCGCGTGACGTCGGTCATATCTATGACGTGCCGGCGGCTTACCATGCAGAAGGTCTCGATACTGAGGTTCTCTGGCACTTCCGAATGGACGATGCACCGAAGCCCGACCTCAGCCGCTGGAATGAAATCGCGCAGACGATTCACAATCCTGATGGCGAAGTGTGCATTGGGCTGGTGGGCAAGTACACAGACGTGCCGGATGCCTACAAATCCGTGTCAGAGGCGCTCGTGCATGGCGGGCTGGCTAACAAGGTGCGGGTGAAGGTCCGCATGATCGACTCCGAGCAGTTTGATGACGAGCAT
Organism: Henriciella mobilis; assembly: GCF_003576285.1. Classification (NCBI taxonomy): domain Bacteria; kingdom Pseudomonadati; phylum Pseudomonadota; class Alphaproteobacteria; order Hyphomonadales; family Hyphomonadaceae; genus Henriciella; species Henriciella mobilis. The sequence continues at coordinate 288,357 of NZ_QWFX01000013.1, forward strand.
CACCCGTTGGATATCCTTGAGGGTGTGCACGGTGTTTTGTTGCCCGGCGGGTTTGGCGAACGCGGCGCTCACGGCAAGATGCGTGCGGCCCGATTCGCACGCGAACGTGGGATTCCCTGTTTTGGTATCTGCTATGGCATGCAGCTGTCGGTCGTCGAGGCTGCCCGTCACTTGGCCGGAATGAAAGGCGCGTCGACGACCGAGTTTGGCCCGACGGACGTGCCGGTGGTCGGCCTGATCGAGGAATGGACCAAGGGCAATCAGAAGATCACGCGCGACGAAAACACGGACAAGGGTGGTACCATGCGCCTTGGCGCATATCCGGCTATCCTCCGAAAAGGTAGCAAGGTTGCGGAGATTTATGGCTCGACCGAAATCTCCGAACGCCACCGCCACCGGTATGAGGTCAACCGCAACTACATCCAGCAGATTGAAGCAGCGGGCGTTGTCTTTTCCGGAATGTCTCCGGATGGGCTGCTTCCGGAAATCATCGAACTCAAGGATCACCCCTGGTTCATCGGTGTCCAGTTCCATCCTGAGCTGAAGTCACGGCCATTCGAGCCGCACCCGCTCTTTGCGAGTTTCATAGAGGCCGCGAAAGTGCAGTCTCGCCTCGTCTGACGGGTTGCATTCGCGAAGACGCGCCAGTATACGCGCGGTTTGAATTCACGCGGGGCCTTCGCTCCGCCAGACACTGGAACACGACCATGGCAGTCCCGAAGCGAAAAACGACGCCGTCCAAGCGTGGCATGCGCCGCGCTCATGACAAGCTGAAAGGCAATACCTTCATCGAAGATTCCGAATCCGGTGAGCTTCGCCGTCCGCACCACATCGACCTGAAGACCGGTGTGTATCGCGGCCGCCAGATCCTGGAGCCGAAGGAAGACTTCTAAGGTCTGCGGGGCCTTGCGCCCGGCGACGATACAGATTAGCGACGTGGACGCCCTCGGAGACATCCGGGGGCGTTCTCACATGAGCCGCCAGAAAAACAGGAATTCGTCATGAGCGAGATCGTCGATATTTACGCCCGCCAGATTCTCGACAGCCGGGGCAACCCCACTGTTGAGGTTGATGTCACGCTGGAAGATGGCGCGACGGGCCGGGCCGCCGTGCCTTCCGGCGCCTCAACCGGCGCTTACGAGGCTCACGAGCTTCGCGACGGCGAAGATGCCTATGGCGGCAAAGGGGTCGCGAAGGCCGTCGACGCCGTGAATGGCGAGATCAATGACGAACTGGTCGGGATAGATGCAACCGAGCAGCGCCTGATCGATGGCCTGATGATCGAACTCGACGGAACCGACAACAAGAAGCGTCTTGGGGCCAACTCAATCCTTGGCGTCTCCATGGCCGTTGCGAAAGCCGCCGCCGAAAGCTGCGGGCTGCCGCTCTATCGCTATATCGGTGGCACCAATGCGCGCATTCTTCCGACGCCGATGATGAACATCATCAATGGCGGGGCTCATGCAGACAATCCGATCGACATCCAGGAATTCATGATCATGCCGGTCGCGGCGGACAGCATCGCGGAAGCCGTCCAGGTCGGCGCCGAAGTTTTTCATGCACTCAAGAAGTTGCTTCATGCCGAAGGACACAACACGGCGGTTGGCGATGAGGGCGGGTTCGCCCCGAACCTGTCTTCAACCGACGAAGCCATCGGCTACATCATGAAGGCCATCGAGAAAGCCGGTTATAAGCCGGAAGAGGAAGTTGTCCTCGCGCTTGATGCCGCCTCCACCGAATTCTTCAAGGACGGAAAGTATGTTCTCGCCGGCGAGAACAAGACGCTCGATGCTGATGGCATGGCAAAATATCTCGAAGACCTCGTCAATCGTTATCCAATCGTTTCGATTGAGGATGGCATGGCCGAAGACGACTGGGACGGCTGGAAAACGCTGACCGAGGCGATCGGCGACAAATGCCAGCTGGTTGGCGACGACCTCTTCGTGACCAATCCGGAGCGTCTGGCGCTCGGCCTTGAGCGCGGCGCGGCGAATTCGATCCTCGTCAAGGTCAATCAGATTGGCACGCTGTCTGAAACCCTCGACGCAGTAGAGCTGGCTCAGCGCCATGCCTATACAGCGGTGATGTCACACCGTTCGGGTGAAACCGAGGATTCTACGATCGCAGACCTCGCTGTTGCGGTGAACTGCGGGCAGATCAAGACCGGGTCGCTCTCCAGATCGGATCGTCTCGCCAAGTACAATCAGCTTATTCGTATCGAGGAAGAGCTGGGTGCTGCGGCGCTGTATGCCGGGCGGGCCCTGATCAACGCCTAGGTGTTAAGGTCTTTTTAACCTAGTTGGATTCTCTTGCTGATTCGTTTCAGCAGGTGATCCGACATGGCCCCGAAATACGCCGCGGCAGCAATGTGCGCGCTGACAGCTTATTTTGCCTACCATGCCTTTGCGGGTGAGCAGGGGCTGGGCCATTGGAGCGACATGCAGTCGAGGTTGTCCGACAAGCGCCAGGAACTTGCCGAGATTCAGGCCGCGAACGACCAGCTTCGCGGCGACATTGCAAGGCTCACACCAGGCACTGTCGATCCCGATCTCGTGGAGGAGCTGGCGCGCGACGACCTCGGCTATGTCTATCCCGACGAAATCGTCGTCATGACAGAGCCCTCGGGGACTGCATTTTGACATAGGTGCTAAAACTGGACGAACCCCCGGTCGAGGATACATAAGGGGAGCTTCAATCAGGGAGGCATCATGGCGAAAGCGCCCGCTAACAAGAGCAAAAGCTCCAAACCGAAGTTCAAAATGAAGCGCGACGAAGCGCTGAAGTTCTACCGGGACATGCTCCTCATACGACGTTTCGAGGAGCGTGCGGGTCAACTTTACGGCATGGGCAAGATTGCCGGCTTCTGTCACCTCTATATCGGTCAGGAGGCCGTGGTGACTGGTATGCAGGCTTGCCTCAAGGATGGCGACCAGATCATCACCGGTTATCGCGACCACGGTCACATGCTCGCTTGCGACATGGATCCAAAAGGTGTGATGGCGGAACTTACGGGGCGTGCTGATGGATATTCCAAAGGCAAGGGCGGTTCGATGCACATGTTCTCCCGCGAGAAGAACTTTTATGGCGGGCACGGAATTGTCGGCGCGCAAGTGCCGCTCGGTACGGGGCTGGCCTTCTCGAACAAGTATAAGGGGACAGACAATGTCTGCCTCACTTACTTCGGAGACGGTGCAGCCAACCAAGGGCAGGTTTACGAGAGCTTCAACATGGCGTCTCTCTGGGATCTGCCAGTCGTATACGTCATAGAAAACAATCAGTATGCGATGGGTACGAGCGTTGCGCGGGCCTCCGCGGAGGTTGAGTTGTTCAAGCGCGGCATCTCCTTCGAGATCGAGGGTGAGGAAGTCGACGGCATGGATGTCTATGCCGTCAAGGAGGCAGGCGAGAAGGCTGTCAAATACGCGCGTTCCGGAAAGGGACCCTACATTCTCGAAATGAAGACCTATCGCTATCGCGGTCACTCCATGTCCGACCCAGCAAAGTACCGCAAGCGTGAAGAGGTCGACGACATACGCACGCACCATGATCCGATTGACGGCCTGAAGGAACGGATTCTCGAGGAAGAGTTTGCATCCGAGAATGAGCTCAAGGATCTCGACAAGGAGATCAAGGAGATCGTGAAGGAAGCGGCCGATTTCTCACTCGACAGTCCTGAGCCAGATCCTCAAGAACTGTGGACCGACGTACTGCGAGAAGTGGAGTCTGCCTGATGTCTATTGATGTTTTGATGCCGGCTCTTTCTCCGACAATGGAAGAGGGAACCCTTTCGAAGTGGCTCAAGAAGGAGGGGGACAAGGTCTCTTCCGGTGACGTGATTGCGGAAATCGAGACCGACAAGGCGACGATGGAGGTGGAAGCCGTCGATGAGGGCACACTCGCAAAAATCATTGTCCCTGAAGGCACCGAAGGTGTGAAGGTCAATTCGGTGATCGCGCGCCTGGCCGAAGAGGGCGAGGACGCGTCCGACGTAGATGATGCACCGGATGAGGCATCCGACGCATCGGGAGCAGGCGAGCCTGGATCGGAAGAAAGTCAGGCCACGGAAGAAAAGGACGAGAGTGGGGCGGATGCGCCGCCAGCGCCATCAACCTCCACGCTGAAGGATCCTGAAGTGCCGGACGGTACGAGTTTTACCGACACCACGGTCCGCGATGCCTTGCGCGACGCAATGGCCGAGGAAATGCGCCGTGATGAAACGGTTTTCGTCATGGGTGAGGAGGTAGCCGAATATCAGGGTGCGTACAAAGTGACGCGGGAGCTCCTTCAGGAGTTTGGCGCCAAGCGCGTCGTTGATACGCCGATCACGGAGCATGGCTTTGCCGGTCTTGGTGTCGGCGCGGCTTTCGGTGGTCTGAAGCCGATTGTCGAATTCATGACATTCAACTTCGCAATGCAGGCGATCGATCAGATCATCAACTCTGCCGCCAAGACGCTTTACATGTCCGGTGGGCAGATGGGATGTTCGATTGTATTTCGTGGCCCCAACGGTGCCGCCTCGCGGGTGGGCGCCCAGCACAGTCATGACTACTCGGCTTGGTACGCGAATGTGCCCGGCCTCAAGGTTGTCGCACCATATGATGCATCCGATGCCAAGGGTCTTCTGAAAGCCGCCATACGCGATCCCAACCCCGTCGTCTTCCTTGAGCATGAGCTTCTGTACGGTGAAAGCTTCCCTGTCCCGGACCTGGAAGACTACACGCTTCCGATTGGAAAGGCGCGAGTGCGCCGGCCGGGTACGGACGTCACGCTAGTCGCGCATTCCCGAATGGTCGGCTTTGCGCTGCAGGCCGCCGAAAAGCTTGCTGAGGATGGCATCGACGCTGAAGTGATCGACCTGCGATCGCTACGTCCGCTTGACACAGACACAGTGATTGAAAGCGTCAAGAAGACCAATCGTATCGTGACGTGCGAAGAAGGTTGGCGGTTCATGGGTGTGGGGGCCGAGATCTGCGCGACAGTCGTCAATGAAGCGTTTGACTACCTCGACGCGCCGCCAACGCGAGTGCACCAGAAAGACGTCCCGCTTCCGTATGCGGCCAATCTTGAGGCGCTTAGCCTTCCGGGTACGGCTGATATCATCAAGGCCGCCAAGGCTGTCTGTGAGGGCATGTAATGGCTATCAACATCACTATGCCAGCCCTGTCCCCGACCATGGAAGAGGGTACGCTCGCCAAATGGCTCGTCAAACCGGGTGACACGATTTCATCTGGTGACGTCATTGCCGAGATTGAAACCGACAAGGCAACGATGGAAGTCGAGGCGGTCGACGAGGGGACGATTGCAAAGATCCTCGTTGATGCGGGCACTGAAGGTGTGAAAGTCAATTCAGTCATCGCGGTGCTTGCTGAGGAAGGTGAAGATCCGGACGAGGTTGAGGCTCCGAAGGATGCCGGAGGCAGCCTGAAAAAGGAAGAATCTTCCAAGAAGGAAGAGGCGGCCCAAACCAAGGCGCCTGAGCAGGAAGACAAGCCCGCCCCGAAATCCGAGAAGCCAGAATCGGATTCAGCGAAAAAGTCAGTGTCCAGCGAACTTGGTTCCACACCGATGAAGCTGGCCGATGTCGGCGATGGCGGCGACAGGATCAAGGCGAGCCCATTGGCGCGCCGTCTGGCCAAACTGCGCGGGATTGATCTTTCGAACCTCAAAGGGTCGGGGCCCAAAGGCCGCATCGTCAAGAAGGACGTCGAAAGTGCCAAGCCCGGGCAGGCCGCTGCGCCAGCAGCTGCGGGTGCGCCGGCATCTCCAGACGGGCTCATCCTGCCGCAGGTTCTGGATGATCGCGTATACGCGCCGGACACGTACGAGCTGAAACCGCTGGACGGAATGCGCAAGACGGTCGCCAAGCGCCTGACGCAAAGCTTCATGCAGGTGCCGCACTTCCCACTGAATGTCGACATCAAGCTCGACAAACTCCTGGCGGCGCGTGCTGGCATCAATGAGGCTGCACCGGAAGGCGTGAAGATTTCCGTCAACGACATGCTGATCAAGGCGTCGGCTCTGGCGTTGATTGCGGAGCCGGACTGCAATGCGAGCTTCACCGACAAGGGGATCGCCTACCACAAGTCGGCGCACATCTCCGTTGCGGTGGCCATCGATGGCGGTCTGATCACGCCGGTGATCTTCAATGCCGAAAAGAAAGGCCTCGCGACAATCGCGGCCGAGATGAAGGACCTTGCCAGCCGGGCCCGTGAGCGCAAGCTGAAGCCGCAGGAGTATTCAGGTGGTACGTTCTCGATCTCGAACCTTGGCATGTTTGGCATCAAGTCGTTCGGTTCGATCATCAATCAGCCAGAAGGCATGATCCTGTCGGTCGGGGCAGGGGAGAAGCGCCCGGTTGTGAACGAAAAGAACGAGATCGTCCCGGCAACAGTCATGACGGTGACGCTGTCATGCGACCACCGCGTCATTGGTGGCGCGGAAGGCGCACGCTGGCTGCAGGCCTTCAAGCGCTACGTCGAGAGCCCAGAAAGCATGCTGCTTTGATTTATGGAGGCCGAATTGGCTGATTTTGACCTGATCGTTATTGGCTCGGGACCGGGCGGCTATGTGGCAGCAATCCGTGCCACACAGCTCGGTATGAAAGTCGCCATCGTGGAGCGAGAAAGTCTCGGCGGCATTTGCCTCAACTGGGGCTGCATCCCGACCAAGGCACTGCTTCGATCCGCTGAAGTGTTGCATCTGGCCAAGAACGCCAAATCCTTTGGTCTGAAAATCGACAAGACGGATTTTGACCTTCAAGCGGTTGTGAAGCGGTCGCGCGATGTCGCCAAACAGCTTTCGGGCGGCGTCGGCCACCTGATGAAGAAGAACAAGATCGAAGTGATCATGGGTGAGGCGAGCCTGAAGAAGGGAAAGCCCGCCCCCGTCGTCACGGTGAAGGACAAGGACGGCAAGACTAAAGACTACCAGGCCAAGCATGTCATGCTGGCCACCGGTGCGCGTGCCCGCGCCATCCCGCAGGCCGGGCTAGAGCCGGATGGCAAGCTGATCTGGACCTATCGCGATGCGATGGTGCCCGAGACCCTGCCTAAAAAACTCCTCGTTATCGGCTCAGGCGCGATCGGGATCGAGTTTGCGAGCTTCTACAATGAGCTTGGCAGCGATGTGACCGTCGTCGAAGCCGTGGATCGCATCCTGCCGGTTGAGGACGAAGAAATCTCGGCTATGGCGCGCAAGCAGTTCGAAAAACAGGGCCTGAAGTTCATGACTGGCGCTCAGGTCAAATCCCTGAAGAAGAACAAGAACAGCGTCACGGCGGAAATCTCGGCCGGCGGCAAGTCGGAGACGATCGAGGCAGATCGGGTTATTCTAGCCATTGGTATTGTCGGCAATGTCGAGAATCTGGGCCTCGAAGAACTCGGCGCGAAAATCGAAAAGACCCACGTCGTCGTCGACGGTTTTGGACGGACGGGCGTACAAGGGCTTTACGCTATCGGAGACCTGACCGGCCCTCCATGGCTTGCTCACAAGGCTTCCCATGAAGGCGTGATTTGCGTGGAAGGCATTGCAGGCGCCAATCATGCCCATCCGTTTGACGCATCCAACGTGCCTGGTTGTACCTATTCTCATCCTCAGATCGCCAGTGTCGGCCTGACTGAAGCGAAGGCCAAGGAAGCTGGGCACAAGGTCAAGGTCGGCAAGTTTCCTTTCATCGGCAATGGCAAGGCGATTGCGCTTGGGGCCTCGGAGGGGCTGGTGAAAACCGTCTTTGATGCGGAAACCGGCGAACTGCTCGGCGCCCACATGATCGGGGCGGAGGTCACCGAGCTGATTCAGGGCTACGTCATCGCGCGCGAAGGCGAACTGACCGAAGCCGAACTGATGGAGACGGTCTTCCCGCACCCGACCCTGTCGGAAATGATGCACGAGTCCGTCCTGTCCGCTTATGGACGTGTCCTGCACATCTGACACCCAGTGTCGCTTGACGCCAGAGACGGCGCCCAGCAAGTTTCATCCCATGTCTCTAAAGGCTACGGCCCGATCATCCGATACGTTTCTGTGCGTCGCAGGGGAGATGTTCCTGCCCGTCGCTCAGGGAGCGCTCTGGTGGCCCGGTCAGCGCATGCTTGTCGTGTCGGACTTGCATCTGGAAAAAGGATCCAATTTCGCGAGCCGCGGGCAGCTGCTGCCTCCCTATGACACGCAGGCGACACTGACTGCTGTTGAATCGCTCGTGGACGTTTTCAACCCCGAAACAGTAGTATCGTTAGGAGACAGCTTTCATGACCCGCAGGCAGAGTTCAGGCTGGGCGCTGAAGCAGTATCGCGAATTCGGCGGCTAACGTCGCGGGTGGAGTGGTTTTGGGTGGAGGGGAATCATGACCCTGAACCACCAGCGCACCTGGGTGGCATCGGCGCGAACAAGCTGGAGCGCGGAAATATCGTATTCCGCCATGAGCCGACAGGGGCACCTGGAGAAATTGCCGGGCACTTGCACCCCGTCGCCAGAATAGGCGGGCGGGGGCGCGCTTTGAGGCGCAAGTGCTTCGTAACCGATGGTGCTTCGCTGGTGCTTCCGTCGCTGGGTGCGTTCACAGGCGGCCTCAACGTGCTCGATGCAGCGATTGCGACGCTGTTTCGAGACGGCGCCATGGTCTTCGCGACCAATGGCACTAGAGTTCATCATATTGAACGCAAGCGGCTGCGTCCGGACAGGTTCGGCCTTTAAGGCTCAGAACCGCTTCGGGACAAGAAGCCGTTTGCCGACGCAAGAAGGAGTTGGACGACCATGGAAAGCCTGCAGAATATCGACCTGAACCAGATCTGGGCGGAATACTGGCCCATCATAATGTCGGGCGCGATGAAAGTGCTTGGCGCCATCCTCGTGCTTGTTATCGGTTTGCGGATCGCCGGCTGGCTGGCAAACCTTGTTCGCAAACGCACCATGGACCGGCCGGGAGTTGACCAGACACTCGCAGGCTTCTTTGCGTCGCTCGTGCGGTGGTTCGTCACCGCTGCGGTCATCATCGCCACCCTTCAGGTGTTCGGTGTCCAGGCAACGAGTTTTGTCGCTGTTCTCGGTGCGCTGACGCTGGCGATCGGCCTGTCGCTTCAAGGGGCTCTCGGGAACATTGCATCGGGCGTCATGATCATGCTGTTCCGTCCCTATAAAATCGGCGATTTCGTTGAAATCGATGGTGCGACGGGCACTGTGAAAGACATCAACCTGTTCCAGACCAATCTCGCGACGATTGACAATGTCAAAGTCATAATTCCCAACACTCAGGCAATCGACGGGGCGATCAAGAACTACTCCGGCTTCGCAACACGGCGCTGCGACATCACATTCGGCATCGACTATGACGACGACATGGACAAGGCGATCGCCATCATTCGATCGCTTGCCGAAGCGGATGAGCGTGTGCTGAGCGATCCGGAGCCGTTCGTGAAGGTCGTGAATCTCGGTGACAGTTCGGTCGATATCCAGGCCCGGCTCTGGTGCAAGGCCTCCGATCTCTGGGACCTCAAATTCTTCCTGACCAAGGCCGTCAAGGAGGAGTTCGACAAGCAGGGTATTTCCATTCCGTTTCCGCATCGTACTCTGGTCCAGAAAGCGGCAAACGAATAGCCGCTGGAACCCGGACGGAAAGGCTAGGATATGTCAGGAGCAGCGGCGCCGGAAGAGCCTGTCGTCACGACGGTCGATAGAGGCGCGGCTGCATCCTCCAGGCCTGGAAAGCCGCCCAAGCGACCCGTGCTGCAGCGCCTTTTCGGGATCAGCTTGTGGGGTGCCTTCAAGCTCGTCGTCACGTGCGTTCTGGTCGGGTTCTTCCTGCTTGCGCTGGAATTCGACCCTGTCGCGGATGATGTAAATGTCGTCGGTGCCCTGGGCGAGCTGCTGCGAAACCTTTTTGGAGCAGCGGTCTGGGCTGCCAAGAATTTCTGGAAGCCGCTTCTGGCGGGGGCAAGTATCGTGCTGCCGCTTTGGGTTTTGTGGCGGCTTGTCAGTCTGCCGTTCCGGAAATAGGCGACAGCCGTTCTCAAGAAGTAATTAAAAAAAGCAGGAGGAAAGCGTCATGGATACCAGCAAGTTGATGTTTCGGGCTGGCCTTATGGATGGCCAGAGAATTCTCGTTACGGGCGGCGGAACCGGGCTTGGCAAGGAGATGGCAGAGGGGTTTCTGAAACTGGGCGCGGAAGTCCATATTTGCGGTCGGCGCGGCGGCGTCTGCGAAGAGACTGCCGGTGAACTCATGGAGCGCCATGGCGGCAAGGTCGTGCCTCATGCCTGCGATATCCGCGTGGCTGAAGCAATATCAGACATGAATGACAGGATCTGGTCGTCCCACGGCCCGCTCACCGGGCTGGTTAACAATGCCGCCGGCAACTTCATTTCGAGGACAGAGGATCTGTCAATCAGGGGCTTCGATGCCATTTCCAACATCGTCTTTCGCGGATCTTTCTATATGACCCATGATATCGGCAAGCGCTGGATCGCGAAGGGTGACAAGGGGGCTGTCTGCTCCATCCTGACAACATGGGTCTGGAATGGCGGGCCCTTCGTCGTCCCGTCTGCCATGTCGAAAGCAGCCGTAAATACGATGACGCAATCACTCGCCGTTGAATGGGGGCGCTATGGTCTGCGCTTCAATGCCATTGCACCGGGACCGTTTCCGACAGAAGGGATGTCGAAACGCCTCGCGCCAGACGCAGAAGGGGCCAATCGTATGGATTCCGGCGCCGCGAACCCGATGGGCCGCGTGGGCGAGATGCATGAGCTTGTCAATCTTGCCGTTTTCCTGATGGCGCCGGGTGCGGAGTATGTGAATGGCCAGACCATCGCGATCGATGGAGCCATGTATAATGCGTCAGGGGGCAATTTCGCCGCGCTCACCGCCTGGGGGGATGCGGAATGGCAAGCGGCCAGAGAAGCGATTGAAGCCACCAATGCGCAGGACAAGTCCAAGCGGACCGTTTAATCAGACGGTTTCGCCAGGCGCGAAGAAGCGGTCGAGCGGTTCGCCTTTCCAGTTCGCCTTGGCGATTTCGATCCTCGTCTCGACGTCGTCAGGAATGTCCTTCAGTGCGTGAATCGGCAGAAGCAAGGGGCGCAGGCCGCGAAGGTTGGCGGTCTGGATCGCAATACCCGGACGGGCATTCAGCTCGAGCAAGGTCGGCCCCTTGTTTTCGCAGATTACGATGTCGACACCGACATAACCCAATCCGACATGGTGGCCGAGGCGCGACGCAAGCTCCATGATTTCGGGCCAGGCGGGTACCTGGAAGTCCCGGACAGGCGTCTCGAAATCCGGGTGCATGTCGATAGCATCGTTGTGCTGAACCCCGCGCGTCGTTACGCCCGTAATAAGGTCGATCCCGGCGCCGACACCGCCCTGGTGGAGGTTCGCCTTGCCATCGGATTCAGCGGTTGGAAGACGCAGCATGGCCATTACGGGGATGCCGCGGAAGACGATCACCCGAACGTCCGGGACACCGCCGAAAGCCAGCTTGGAGAACGCTGAATGCGGCACCAGCCGCTCTTCAATCATGACCCGGTCCGAGCCATCGCCCATTGAAAACATGCCTGATAGCATGTTGTTCAGGTGATACTTGATATCGGGCCATGGCGTGATCTGGCCATTCATCCGGCGAAGCCCAGTCTTTGCGACACCGTTAAATACCATGATGCCGCCACCGCCCGAGCCTCTGGAAGGTTTAACAACAAAGGACTTGTGAACCTTTGCGATCTCCTCGATCAGATGAACCTCGCCGCCATAGCGGATCACACCGTAAAGTTCGGGAACTGTGACGCCTGCTTCTATGGCGAGCTGCTTGGTAATGATCTTGTCATCGACGAGAGGATAAAGACGCCGCGGATTATAGGCAGCAATAAAGTCGAGGTTCCGGCTGTTCATGCCGAGAACGCCTGCTTTGGCGAGCTTGGTGAACGGGCCGAACTTCATCCGCCCGACGCCTTGCCTTCATTGGCGAGCACCTTGAAGCGGACAAACTCTGTGAGCTTGTAGCCAGTGTAGCGGCCGAGCAGCAGCACAATGGCCAGTACGATCAGCAGCAATTCGGGGAATACGATTGCCACATGCTCGATGTATTCATTGGTCAGGATCCAGTATCCGGGCACCGCGCCAGCAAGTGAGCCGGCTGCCTTTTTGAGCGCTTCGGCCGGTCCATCCTCCTCCCAGGTCAGAGACATTCGCTCAATCGTCATTGTGATGATGACCAGTGGGAACAGGGAAATCGATAGACCGGTCTGGATGCCAGTGGCTTCGCCGGCGAGCGCGATGAACATCATGAGGAATGTCACGATAATCAGGACTGCCGCCAGCCGAGGAACGAGCAGCAGCTGAAGCTGATTGAAGTAGGCCCGCAAGAGCAGTCCGACGGACACGATGCCCACAAACAGGATCATGCCCGTGAAGAGCGATGTCTCACGAAAAGCGAGGGCGATTAGCACCGGCATGAATGTGCCGAAGGCCGGCATGCCGATGATCTGCTTCAGGAGGACAATGATCAGCGCGCCAAGAGGGATCAGTAGTAGTACCCGGAAGACCAGCTGTAGATCGATAGGAAGGCTCAGCAGGGACGTCGCATTGACCCAGGGCGCGTACTCCTCGCCCCGTTCCATGGCCCTCAGCAGCTGGCTCTCGAAGTTTCGCGCGACCGACCATGAAACGCCAAGCCTGCGGAATCCGTCCCCATCGACGATGGGGGCGCCGTCATAGACAATTGGCAGAGCGCGGCCAGGATCCAGACGAGCGGCGGTCTGCGCGTCTGCACTGACCCACTCGCCGCCGATCCAGAATTCGACCCAACTTTCCAAGGGCGCTTGACGGGTATCGGTATCGAGGATCACGCCCTGTACCAGTCGCGCCGGCGTGCCTGCTGCGTTAAGCAAGAAAACCAGCCGGTCGGCTGAATTACTGATTCCAGGCGGCCCGCCTTCGATAATCGTTGTAATCCGGTCATCACTGCGATCGGCACTCAAACGCGCCAGTTGAGAGATGAAGCTCCGTTCACCGGCGGATTTCTCAAGCGCTTCGGAAAGCACCGAGTCCATGGCGACGAGGAGTGGCGTGGCATTTTCCTGGATGGCGCGGCGCCGTTCGGAGCGCCGGTAGTCGGAAATGGCCTCGGGTTCCGGGCCGGCATCGGACTGACCCATGCGCCTGTCGATGGCGATCAGTTTCGCCCGGTAGAAGATGACAGCGCTGCCATCTTGAGCTCGCCGTTCGAAAACTGCGCGCCGGCCGGATTCATCAGTGACCGTCTCGATCCCGAAACCGGAGGCGATGAAGGATTCATCAACGACCGAAAACTGACCATTCGATTCCGGCAGGGCGAGACGCAGGGTGACCGGATCTCCATTTCCGCGAAACGAGACTTTCGATTCGATCGTCCAGGTGTCCGAATCAAGGTCGGGAACAACCGGGAATCCAAGTTGCGTCACCTTGTAGAAAAAGACTCCGAGCGCGGAGGCGATCAGGACGCAAACGATAATAAGCAACTGCGTGCGTTTCACTGCGCGTCTCCGCTAACCCGCCCGAACCCAAATACGCGTGGCGATCACTCGTTGCACCGCGCCTTTTTCGTATAGATGTCGCTGGAGTCCACTATAATGCCTGCACTTTTCAACATATTTCTGCCTATGAGGGTTTCATAGTTGAAGTGTGCGCGGTCTGCGAGAGTAACCTCGTCCTTGATGATCCGGCCGCCGAGGCAAAATTCAAGCTCAACAACCGGGCGGTGAACAAGGCCGCCCTTTTTCGTCTTGATTGAGGCCCAGCGGACGATCTTGGTGTCGATTGTGCGCTCATCGCCATCTTCGTTGATGACCTTGAAAATGATGTCCCGGCCGTTTTCCTCATCATCGAATTCGTCGCGCTTGGGTTTCTCGAGGATGACGGCGTGTATCGAGGACGTGGTCGCGCCCGTGTCGAGCTTCGCGTCCAGCTCGATATCCAGTCCAACAATGCGGACATGCTCGAGCCATCCAAGAGTGAAGCGTTCCTTTTCGGCCGTTTTAGCAGAATCGCCGAAAGCCGGTGATGCCATGAGAATGGCAGCGGATGCGCCGGCAACCAGTTTGTTTAGCATTGGCAGAATCCTTTGAGTCCTTGCTAGCGCGGCCCTTCAATACCCGAATTGTGATCAAGCGATGGCAGTCACTGAAAAGAGCTTACGCCTCGGCCAGATCCTGGACCAGCTTGTTCACCGCGCCATAGTCGATCTTGCCAGTCCCGAGGACAGGTATTTCTTCTACGTGAAAGACTTTTCTAGGCACGGAAAGTTCCGAAACGCCGTGAGATTGTGACCATGCAATGATCGCACTTCTGTCAGCAGTATTGGCAGTTGTGAGCAGGATGATCTGTTCGCCCTTGCGCGGATCGGGGATGGCCGCGGCGGCATGCATATCGTCAGGCCAGATGGCGCTCGCGCAGTTTTCCACAACGGCTAGCGAGACCATTTCACCGCCAATTTTTGCAAAGCGTTTCACGCGGCCACGAATCCAGATGCAGCCATCTTCATCGATGGCAACGATATCGCCGGTGTCATGCCATCCGTTTTCCGTCGGCTCGAGGATGCCCGGATTGTCTGGTCGCATATAGCCAAGCATTACGTTTGGCCCCCGAATTCGAAGGCGTCCGCCTTCCTCAATGCCTTCGACTGGTATGAGTTCGCACTCCATGCCTGCCATGAGGGTTCCCACTGTGCCTGGCTTGTTCATCCGAGGGCTGTTTGCAGCCACGACCGGGGAGGCTTCGGTGGCGCCGTAACCTTCGAGGATTTCGATATCGAACTTCCGGCGGACCAGCTGGCGGGTTTCGTCGCGCACCCGCTCGGCGCCGCACACGGCCAGCCGCACGCTGTCCATGTCGCCTTCGCTGCCTGCGCGGGCGTACTGGGAGATGAAGGTATCAGTTGCAAGCAGGATCGTTGCACCCGTGCTGCGGATGCGTTTTGCGATTTCCCTTGGCTGAAGCGGGGTCGGGTGGAAGATTGCCTTAACGCCGGCAATGATTGGCAAAAGCGCACCAACCGTCAGGCCGAAGCAGTGGAAGGTCGGCAACGGATTGAAAACCGAATCCACTTTGGGATCCAGGCCGATATGAGCCCGCACCTGCTCGACATTAGCCATGATGTTTTCGTGACTGAGGACGACACCCTTGGGTTCGCCTTCGGTTCCCGACGTGAATAGAAACACGCCGGTTTTTCGGTAGTCAGCGCGCGCGTGGAACAGGCTGGGAAAGACGGGGCCAAGCGCCCCTGCAATCTTGTCGCCGAGCTTGAGTCCCTCGCGGACGTCTTCGAGGTAGATAATGTCTGCGACACTTTCGAGCGATTCAACGAGCGGCTCGAGGCTGCCCAGTTCGACAAAGCGATGGGCAGTCAGCACTTTTGACACCTGTGCCGCCTTCATGGCCGATTTGAGGTTTGCGGCACCGGCGGTGAAATTCAGCATGGCCGGAACGCGGCCAGCGGCCAAAACGCTCAGAAAAGCGATCACAGCGCCTGCGCCGGTCGGCAGCATGATTCCGATCGACTCGCCCTTGCGGGTTCGCTTCTTGATCGCGCTGCCGAGAGCGAAAGCCGCCCGGACAATTTCGTTGTAGCTGAGCTCACGTTCGTCACCATCGACGATCGCAATCTTCGAACCGCCGAACTCCCGGCGTGCCCGCAGAACGGCCGAAAAGATGTCGATTCGCGTTCTCTTGGGCTGGTACGGTATTGGCGGAGGTACTGAGGACATTGGGCTTTTCGTTTTTTTCTGTTGCCGATCACGTCTGATGCAACTTGTCACAGTCTGTGAACATTTCAAATAATCTGTCACATTCGACGAATTGCAGCCATGACGAGATGAGCCTTGCGGCGAGGACCGCATACGTACATTTATAGGCCATGGTTACGATCATAGATGGCAAACCGAAATACAGGCATCCGGAGAAGCGCAACCGGCCTGATACGCCCGTTCTGCGCAAGCCCGACTGGATCCGGGTCAAAGCCCCCACCAGCCGGGGCTTCGCTGAGACGCAGGAAATCGTGAACTCAAAAGGGCTGGTCACGGTATGCCAGGAGGCGGGCTGCCCGAATATTGGCGAGTGCTGGACCAAGAAACACGCGACGATGATGATCCTTGGTGAGGTCTGCACGCGAGCCTGCTCGTTCTGCAACGTGTCCACCGGCAAGCCGTCTCCCGTTGATCCAAGTGAGCCCGAAAGGGTCGCTGAAGCGGTTCGAGAAATGGGGCTGGAGCATGTTGTTATCACCTCGGTCGATCGAGACGACCTAGAGGATGGCGGCGCGATGCATTTCGTCTCCGTTATCGAGGAAATCCGCAAGGCCTCGCCCGGGACCACAATCGAAATTCTGACACCGGATTTCCTGCGCAAGGATGGTTGGGAAAACCGCGTGATCGACGCGCGTCCAGACGTGTTCAACCACAACCTCGAGACGGTTCCACGTCTTTATCTCTCGATCCGCCCGGGCGCGCGCTACTATCATTCCATTCGCCTGCTCGAGCGGGTGAAGCTGCGCGATCCCAATCAGTTCACGAAATCCGGCCTGATGGTCGGTCTTGGTGAGACGAAGGAAGAAGTAATGCAGGTGATGGATGACATGCGCTCTGCCGGCATCGATTTCCTCACAATCGGACAGTACCTCCAGCCAACCCGCAAGCATGCGGCTGTGGAGCGGTTTGTGCATCCGGAAGAGTTCGCGGCCTACGAGGAAATTGCTCGCGCGAAAGGCTTTCTGATGGTGTCAGCATCGCCGCTCACGCGGTCGAGCTATCATGCTGGCGAGGACTTCCAGAAACTGCGAGCCGCACGACTGGCGGCCAACGGCTAGAGATTTGCCCAAACTTTCCAAACAGGTCCGAATTCCGCACAGGGTGGATGACGTCTTTGAGCTTGTCTCGGACATTTCCCGATATCCTGAATTCATCAAGTGGATTCGGTCCATGAAAGTGACCGAGAAGCCGGCTGTCGGTGTCATTAGACGTTTCCGGGGCGAAGCCGATGTCGGCTTCAAGGGATTCTCGGAAGTGTTTTCCACTGATGTCGAAGCCAATCCAGACACTCGAACGATCAATGTTGAACTGGTCCACGGACCGTTTCGTCGCCTCAAGAACCGTTGGAAGCTGGAAGAGGTTTCCGGCGCAGGTACGCGGATTGAGTTCTTTATCGACTACGAATTTCGCAATCCAGTCCTTGCCCTGCTAGCGAGGGCGAACACTGACCTGGCTGTGAACCGCATCATGAAGGCGTTCCAGGATGAAGCCGACAGGCGCTACGGCACGTCCCTCGATTAAGGTATTTGCTCGCGGATCATGTTGAGCGCGGTT
Source organism: Henriciella mobilis (assembly GCF_003576285.1). Lineage (NCBI taxonomy): Bacteria > Pseudomonadati > Pseudomonadota > Alphaproteobacteria > Hyphomonadales > Hyphomonadaceae > Henriciella > Henriciella mobilis. The sequence continues at coordinate 305,677 of NZ_QWFX01000013.1, forward strand.
TCGAGGCTGGCCATTCGGACCTCGTGCCGGCCGATATCACCAAAGTAGCACGCTTCGTGAAGCACTGCCTTGTTCTCGCGGGCGCAAGCGATGTGAACCGTGCCGACGGGTTTCATTGGTGTGCCGCCGCCCGGGCCTGCGATCCCGGTGATCGCGACAGCGAGGTTGGCACGGCTGGCCTCCAGGGCGCCCTCGGCCATGAGGCGGGCGACAACCTCAGACACCGCGCCATGGTCAGCAATCAGGTCACCGGCAATGCCGAGGACCTCTTCCTTGGCGCGATTTGAGTACGTCACGAACCCTCGCTCGAATACGTCTGACGATCCGCTGAATTCGGTGAACAGACCCGCGAGCAGCCCACCCGTGCAGGATTCGGCGGCGGCGATCTTGACGCGGCGTTCGCGTGCTTCGTCGATCGTTAGAAGGCACAGATTGCGTAGCTTTTCCGGAAACATCTTGTTGCCCCTATGCGTCGTTCTTCGGGCTTACCATGACAACGGCCTGTGCGGCGATGCCTTCGCGGCGACCCGTAAAGCCCAGCCCCTCAGTGGTCGTTGCCTTTATGGACACACCATCAGGGTGAAGCCCGGTGATGGCGGCTGTTTTCTCTCGCATGGCCTGACGGTGTGGCTTTATCTTCGGCGCTTCGCACACGATCGTGAGGTCGCAATTTGTGAGAACCCATCCCCTTTCAGATGCGAGCTTGATGGCGTGTTCCAGAAATACGGCAGAGTCTGCATTCTTCCAGCGCTCATCGCTGGGCGGGAAATGGTCGCCAAGGTCGCCCAGGGCAAGGGCGCCAAAAATCGCATCTGTCAGGGCGTGCCAGCCTACATCGGCATCGGAGTGGCCTTTGAGCGAGCGATCATGGGGAATGCGCACGCCGCAAAGGGTGACGCCGTCTCCCTCCTCAAAGGCGTGAACGTCAAAACCTGATCCGACCCGCATTTTGCCTCCTGTCAGAAGTGTTTCGAGAAGGGCAAAGTCGCCTTCAAACGTGATCTTGTGGAGCTGCGCGCGTCCAGGCGTCAGCGTAACGATTCCACCAGCGGCCTCAATGGCAGACAAGTCATCGACATAGTCTTCAGGCCGTTCCGACAGAGCGGTCCGGATTGCGCCAGCACGGAAAGCCTGAGGGGTCTGGACCCGAAAAAGCTGCTCGCGGTCCACATTGCTTAGCGTCTCGCCGTACTTGCGTTTTAGCGCGTCGTTGACAGGTAGGGCAGGGGCGGCAGCATCGGCGCTCCCCATGGCATCAACCAGCTCGTCAATTACCGACTGTGTAAGGCCAGGCCGGGCAGCGTCATGGATCAGGACCAGGTCGTCATCTTCCGGGGAAAGTTTCTCGAGACCGTTCAGTACGGAGGCAGACCTCGTTTTGCCGCCTGTCGTGTACATCAGTCCCGAGTTGGCGATGTTTTCCAGGCGTTCAGGGGGGCAATCCTGTGGCAGCACAATGATTGTGCGCGAAACGTCGGGGTGGGAGAGAAAGACGTCTGCCGACCAGCGATAGACTGGTCGTCCGGCCAAGGGTTCGAACTGCTTGGGCGTTTGCCTCCCGGTGCGTGATCCGGAGCCAGCCGCGACGATAATGGCGTGAACTTTCATGGCACAAGCCAATAGTCCGGCTGATGCAGGATGGCCACAGCTAACGTTTATCATGAGCAGAAAGCTGGCGCTTGACTATTGTGCAATGCAAAAATCTGATTGAAGAAAAGGTATGGTTAGAGTGCTCAATAATGAGGCAGAACGCGTTTGGCTGGCCCCGATGTCCGGGTCGACTGATGCCGCGTTCCGCCGGCAAGCGGTCAGATTTGGGTGTCCGGCTGTGGTGTCGGAAATGGTTGCCGGTGAAGCGCTCGCCGCAAATCGCAAGGACATGGTTCGCCGAACATGCCGCCATGAGGGGCGAGGGCGCTGGATTGTTCAGCTCGCTGCGCGGCGCCCGGAGGATATGCGCAAGGGCGCTGAACTGCTCGCTGAAGCGGGTGTCGATCAGATTGACATCAATATGGGCTGCCCGTCGCGCCAAGTGACGGGCGGAGCTTCCGGATCGGCGCTAATGCGCGAACCCGATCTGGCGCGCGCCATAATCGATGCGGCCATTGAAGGCGGTCAGGGCGTTCCCGTGTCACTGAAAATGCGACTGGGTTGGGATGATGGACAGCTCAATGCTCCGGATCTGGCGCGGCACGCCGAGCAGGCGGGCGTCGTGATGCTGACGGTGCATGGTCGGACACGCTGCCAGTTCTACAAGGGGCGGGCCAACTGGGTAGCCATCGCCGATACCGTCAACGCCGTGGGCGTCCCCGTCATTGCAAATGGTGATGTCAGCGACACGCCTTCAGCGCTAAATGCCTTGGATCAGTCCGGCGCATACGGCGTGATGATCGGGCGGGCGGCGATGGGCCAGCCCTGGTTGCCAGCAAAAATTGCCGCCGAACTCGAGGGCGGTTTTTACAGAATGCCATCGAGAGCTGAACAGCTGGACAGCCTTATCAGCCAGATTGAGGAAAGCCAGTCCCTCTATGGCAAGTCTCTCGGGCTTCGTATTGTTCGCAAACACGTCGCTGCAGCGATCGACAAGCTAGACGGTCACTGGGATGAGCGCGACCGCCGTGAGACTCGCTCAGCCGCGTGCCAGATCGATTGCGCGAAGGCTCTTTCGTCGATGCTTGCCGATATATTTCTGGAAGAAAGAGGAGTGGCCGCGTGACCCTGGCTGTGAACCTATCGGATGTCGCGCCACTCGCGCTGTTCCAGATCGACGACCGCCGTCGCATCGATGCTGCCAACACAGAGGCGCAGATGCTGCTTGGGCATTCTGAATCCGCCCTTCGAGGTAAGGCGCTCAGTGAATTCATTTATCATGACTCGCCACTGTTCGATCTTCTCGATCGCGTTTTTTCGCAGGACGGCGATGTAAGCGCACATGGAGTCGCGATTTCCGGCCCCGGGGTTTCGGGCAGCCGGACGTTTGATATCAAGCTGCGCCCCGTCCCGCCGCAGGGCGTCGTTATCGCTGTTACTGAATCTGTTGTCAGTGACCGCTCATCTGGCGCAGTCGGGATTTCCGGATTTGGCCGTATCCTTGGGCATGAAGTGAAGAATCCGCTGGCCGGGATCTCTGGAGCCGCGCAGCTATTGTTGCGAACGGCCGACGAGGAGCAGGCTTCCTTGCTGAATGTCATCAGAAGCGAGGCCAGCCGGATCGAACGTCTTGTCACGCGACTGTCCGCGTTTGAGCTTTTCTCCGCTCCGCGACGCGACAAGTTCAACATCCATGAGCTGCTCGACAAGGTCTTGCTCGCCGAAGAGGCTGCGCACGGCGGTAAGATTGCCTTGAAGCGCGCCTACGATCCTTCACTGCCCGAAATCTACGGAGACGAGGATCATCTCCACGAGGCGTTCCAGAACATCGTCCGAAATGCGGCAGAAGCGGCGGCGGAAGTGCCGGGTCAGGGACAGATTACGCTCCAGACCGCGTTCGAAACCGGGTTTGCTTTTTCCAAGACGCGAAACGCCAAGCGGCTGCAACGCGCCATCCGCATTACAGTAGAAGACAATGGCAAGGGCATTCCGCCGCGCGCCAGAGAGCAGATGTTCGACATGTTTTCCTCGACCAAGGCTGGCGGACGAGGACTTGGCCTGAGCGTTGTATCTGAAGTGATTTCAGCGCATGAAGGTCGGATCAAAGTCGAGAGCAGGCCGGGTCAGACCCGGTTTTCCGTATACCTTCCCATGAAGCGGGACAATTTGGCATGAGTCAGAAGACAATCCTTCTCGCAGAAGACGACGCCAGTATTCGTCTGGTCGTGAACCAGACGCTGGTCACCGCGGGCTATCAGGTGCGCGCAACCAGTTCGGCTGATGCGTTGGAGCGCTGGATCCGCAATGGAGAAGGCGACGTGGTCGTTACGGATGTCTATCTCGGCGACACCGCGATCTTCGAATTATTGCCATCAATCAAGCTTGCCCGGCCAGAGCTACCGGTGATCGTCATGAGCGGGCAGAATACCATTTTGACGGCTGCGTCAGCGGCCCGGCATGGTGTCTATGACTATCTCCCAAAGCCTTTCGATATCGATCAGCTGACCAATCTCGTCGGGCGGGCGCTCAAGGGGCCGCCGAAAAAGGATGCGGCCACTCGGGCTGGGAAGGGGGATGCTGAGACAAACCTCCCGCTGATTGGCCGGTCCGATCCGATGCAGGAAGTCTATCGCATCATTTCCCGCGTAATGAATACGGATCTGACGGTCCTTATCGAGGGCGAGTCGGGAACCGGAAAGGAACTTGCCGCGCGGGCGATCCACCAGTTGGGCTCCGGCGAGCGTGGAGTCTTCAAGGCACTCGACCTCGCGGCGATGCCGACGGAACAGATCAGCAAGGACCTGTTCGGCACGCCGGAAGAGCCAGGCCTCGCCTTCCAGGAAGATGCAACGCTTTACCTGGACGAGATCGGCGATCTTCCGGCTGAAGCGCAGACCCAACTCGTCAAGCTGATGCGCGAAGCGGGCGGCGCCCGGATCATAGCGTCGACGCGCCAGCCACTCGCCAAGCTCGTAGACAATGGCGATTTTCGCGAAGACCTGTTTTACCGCATCAACGTCGTGCGGATCTTCATGCCGCCGCTCCGCCAGCGCAAAGAGGATATTCCGGAACTCGTGCGTGCATTCCTGCTTCGGGCTCAGCGAAAGGGGCTCGCGGCCAAGCAAATCGAGCCCGCGGCGATGGACCTGATGATGGCCTATGACTGGCCCGGCAATGTGCGGGAGCTTGAAAACCTGATCATGCGCCTTGCGGCCCTCAGTCCCGACCCGGTCATTTCGCAGCGCGATATCGAGCGCGAGCTACGCGCAGAGGCGCTGAAAGACATCTCGTCGAATACGTCCTTCGAAAAGGAAGTCGAGACCCTCCTGCACCGCTACATCATGGCCGATCTTCTCCAAGCGTCTCCTGACGATAGCAAAATCCATCAGGAAGTCCTTGAGCAGGTTGAACGGCCTTTGATAAAGCTCGCACTTTCAGTGACTTCGGGCAACAAACTCAGGACGGCAGCCTTGCTGGGCGTAAACCGAAACACGCTTCGTGCACGAATAAACTCACTTGGTTTGGCAGACGACTGATTGACCTGACGCCTGAGTGTTGCTCTAAATCCTCAGTGTTGCAGCCTGGGCACAGGCTTAGCTGCGAGGGTTTAGTTTGGTCGGGTTCCTGAAATCCAACAACGCCCAGTCGGGATGGACGCTGTTCCAGTGGTTGTTCCTGATTGCCGCGTTTCTCGCTGCGACCGTAACGTTTGTAGCTGTTTCCGATATGGATCCGATCGACCCGGTCAGCCGGGACGTCCAGGTCCTGCTGATCGTCAATACGGTCATTATTGGCATACTCGCCCTGATCATCGCCCAGCGCTACATGGCGACCCGGAACGACAAGCGGGGCGAGGGCGGAGAGCGGCTTGCGCGGCGCTTCCTGCTGCTGTTTGGTTTTTCCGCGGCCATTCCGGCTCTGGTCGTATCGCTGTTCCTCTGGGCTGCCATCACGCGCGGTTTCGATACCTGGTTCGGTGAGCGGATCGTCACGCTGGTTGAGCAGACGGCAGCCGTCGCTCAGGAAAATGTCCAGGAGTTCAGCGACATCCTTGAGCAGGACACCCGCCTGATGGCGACTGACGTGAACAATGCGCTGCAGGGGCTGACGGAAGACCCCGAACGTTTTTCATCCTATCTCGGCATCCAGGCTTATGTGCGGAACATGCCCGCTGCATATGTGATTGATGACAAGGGTATCCCCCTGGCGATTGGGGAGAATGCCGGTGGGAGCGGATATTTCCGCCGACCTACCAACGAGATGTTCGACGAGGCCGACCAGGGAGAAGTTATCCTTTCACTTCAGGAAGGCGAGGGCTTCGCCAGTTCGCTGGTCAAGCTTGACGGTATGGAGGATGCCTATCTCTATCTCGCAAAGCCTCTCGATAGAGACGCCTTTGCTCGCCTTCGCCGGGCCGAGCAAGCATTGGAAGAATATCGGATCGCCGGGCAACTGAGTTCGCGGTCGCAGGCGCTGTTCGTCGTTGCCTACGGGCAGATTGTAGCGCTGGTCCTGCTCCTGGCCGTGCGCCTGGCGCTTGAAGCCGCGAGCCGGATCACCGGCCCGATTGGCCGGCTTGCCAGTGCGGCCCAGTCGGTTCGTGACGGTAACCTCGATGTTCGGGTTCCCTTGCCCGGCAGCAAGGATGAGGTTCGCGCGCTCAGCCGCTCTTTCAACGTCATGACGGAACAACTTGGTGCCCAGCGCTCGGCGCTTGAAACAGCCCGGGAAGACGCTGAGCACCGTCGGCTGTTTCTCGAGACGCTCCTGGAGGAGGTCAGCGCCGGCGTCGTGCGGGTCGACGAGTCGTTCAGGATCACACTGGCGAATCCGTCGGCTCACAAGCTTCTGGGTTGGGAAGAACCTCTTGAGGGGCAGCTGCTGGGCGACGTAGCGCCGGCATTCGACCGGTATTCGACCGATGCGGCGTCGACCGGGCATCCTGTAGATGCGTCTATCGATGTCAGTGAGCCGAACGGCCACAGGCACTTCCGCCTGAAGATCGCCCGCGATACGACGGGAGGGCTCGTCCTTACCTTCGATGATGCGACACGCCTGGTGAATGCGCAGCGTCAGCTGGCCTGGCGTGATGTGGCGCGCCGCATTGCGCACGAGATACGGAACCCGCTCACGCCGATCCAGCTTTCGGCCGAGCGTCTTCGGCGTCGTTACACGAAGTACATCCCGGAAGACGATGTCGTTTTTGAAAGGTGCACGGACACCATACTACGGCAAGTGAACGACATCGGCCGGATGGTCGAGGAGTTTTCGGGCTTCGCGCGGATGCCTAAGCCGACACTGAAGAGCTTTGATCTTGCATCCTTGCTCGACGAGACCGGCTTTGCCCAACATGTGGTCAGCCCGGAGATATCGGTTGAGGCACACCATTCGAGCAACCCTCTTATCGTCTCCGGTGATGAGCGTCTTCTCGCGCAGGCGATCGGCAATATCGTCAAGAATGCTGCGGAAGCGATTGATGGCCTGCCACCGGGGGAAGAGACGCAGGGCCTGATCGAAATTTCGACGGATGATCTGGGCGACTCTGTCGAGATTATCATAGAAGATAATGGTCCCGGCTTCCCCGAAGCGGCCCGGGACCGTTTGTTGGAACCCTATGTTACAACGCGTGAAAAAGGCACCGGGCTTGGCCTGGCAATCGTCAACCGGATCATCATGGATCACGGCGGATCGATTGCGCTGGAGGGCCGGTCGGATGGGCTTCAGGGCGCACGCGTGCGGATCGTTCTACCAAAGCAGAGCGATCTTGTTTCCATGGGGGATGTAGAGATTGCGGAGGCCCCACAATGACCAGTGACATTCTAATCATCGACGACGAACCGGATATCCGGGAGCTCATTTCGGGCGTTCTGGAGGATGAGAACTACTCCGTCCGTAGTGCTGCGACCGCCGAAAAGGCGCTCGAAGAAGTCAGGATGCGGGCACCGGGCCTGGTAATCCTCGATGTCTGGCTGCAAGGCAGCGACATGGATGGCCTGTCGCTTCTGAAGTATCTCAAATCGATCGATCCATTGATTCCGGTCATCGTCATCAGTGGTCACGGAAACATTGAAACAGCCGTCGCCGCAATTCGTCGGGGCGCTTATGATTTCATCGAGAAGCCTTTCAAGGCAGACCGACTCCTCCATCTGGTCGAAAGAGCGCTGGAGTCGACGGCTCTCAAGCGTGAAAACGCCTCGCTGAAGACGCTCGTTGTAAGCAGTGACGACTGGATCGGCTCCAGTGCGGCGGCGACGGCGCTACGGTCCTCGATTGGCAAAGTCGGACCGACGAATTCGCGGGTCATGATCCTCGGCCCTGCAGGTGCGGGCAAGGAACTCACGGCTCGCCTTATTCATGCGCATTCAAACCGGAATGATGGACCGTTCGTTGTCGTCAGCGCCGCCAATATCGCGCCAGACCGCATGGAGCAGGAACTCTTCGGTGAAGAGGACAATGATGGGCGTCCCCGTCGCATTGGACTTTTCGAAAAAGCCCATGACGGGACACTACTGCTCGATGAAGTCGCGGATATGCCGCTTGGCACGCAGAACAAGATCCTGAGGGTGCTGACGGAGCAGCGTTTCCAGCGCGTGGGTGGGAAGTCTGATGTGCGGGTCGACGTCAGGGTGATGTCGGCATCGACCAAGGATCTCAAGGAAGAGATCGAGGCAGGTCGTTTCCGGGAGGACCTGTATTACCGGCTAAGCGTTGTTCCTATCAAGGTGCCGTCGCTCGCCGAACGGCGGGACGATATTCCACTGTTGATCGACCATTTCACAGCGCGCATTGCGGATAGTTCGGGGCTAAATCCGCGGCAGTTCTCTCCCGAAGCTATAGCCGTCCTGCAGTCGATGGACTGGCCCGGTAACGTTCGTCAGCTGAAGAACCTTGTCGAGCGCATCCTGATCCTTTCGCCAAACGATACACGGCGACCGGTATCCGTTGATGAACTGCCCCAGGATCGTCAGGCCCTAAGTGGCAAAGGGCCGTCAGCCTCCAGTGAGCTCGTTGGCCTATCCCTACGCGACGCGCGCGAGCAGTTTGAGCGGGAATATCTCACCCTGCAGATCACGCGTTTTGATGGGAACATCTCCCGGACAGCCGAGTTCATCGGCATGGAACGTTCCGCGCTTCATAGAAAATTGAAGGCTCTTGGTGTAAACGCCTCGGCGAATCGTTCGGAAGCCTGATTATATGCATGTCATCATCTGCGGCGCAGGCCGCGTCGGTCAGGGGATTGCCCGCCGGCTGGCGCGCGAAAACCATCATATTATCATGGTCGATCAGGATGAGCGCCTGATTGATCTGGTTCAGACCGAACTCGACGTCCGAGCGCTCCGGGGACATGCTGGACACCCGGAGGTCTTGAAAGCGGCCGGCGCAGATACCTGCGACATGATTATCGCGGTGACATACTCGGATGAAATCAACATGGTGATCTGCCAGGTCGCCGACACGCTGTTTTCGGTTCCGAACAAGATCGCGCGCGTTCGGGCCCAGCAATACCTTCAACCGGGTTGGCGGTCGCTTTTTTCGCGTGAAGGCCTCGGAATAGACCTTGTCATTTCGCCGGAAATCGAAGTTGGCGACGCTATATTGCAGCGCTTCAAGACGCCCGGCGCGGTGATGAGCGTGAATTTCGGTCGCAGCGATGTCCAGCTTGTCGGGCTTGAAGTGCAGGAAGATAGTCCGGTCCTCGATACGGCACTGGACCAGATTCAGGGCCTGTTTCCTAGCCTGAATGCGCGGGTTGTTGGTATCAGCCGCGCCGGCACCGTCTTTGCGCCGCGCGGTAATGATAATCTCCTCGTCGGCGATACGGCCTATGTCGCTGTCCTGAAGTCTCACGCTCACAGGCTGAATAGCATTTTCAACCGGCCGGAAGCTGATATGCGCCGGGTCGTTGTTGTCGGTGGTGGCAATGTGGGCCTGTACGTCGCGGCGGGCCTGGAAAAGCAGTCGGATGTCCGCGTCCGAGTTATAGAATCCAATATTGATCAGGCAGAGGCAGCCGTTTCGAGGCTCAACAGGACAATTGTCATCAACGGCGATGGACTGAGCCGGAACATCCTAGAAGAAGCCGATGCACCGACCGCGGACCTTGTGATCGCGACGACCCATGATGACAAGGCCAACATACTGATCTCGAAACTGGCCAAGCAACTTGGCGCGAAACGGTCCCTGGCCCTGGTTAATGCGCCAGAACTGGCCCGCCTCGCTCGCGAGATGGGGGTGGATGCGGTTCTCGACCCAAAAGCGCTGACGGTGTCACGAATCCTGATGAAAATGCGCAGGGGACGGATATTGGCGCTGCAGTCCCTCGAGGATGGCGCTGCGGAGATTGCAGAGGGCGTGACACTTGAGACCTCGCCGCTGATTGGTAAATCGCTTGGATATGATGCGCTACCCAAGGGTATTACAGCTGCTGCTATTCTGAGAGAAAACGAGGTCATTTTCGCGGGCCCCGATGTGCGGCCTCGGGCGAATGACCATGTCCTGCTATTCTACGAGCAGAGCCTGACCAGTAAAGTTGAGCAGTTTTTCCGGGTCAGCGCTGACTTTTTCTAGTCCGGTTAACGTGTCCATTCGGAGATCCCGTGTATGAATTTCTCCGCTCTCATCCGGATGCTTTCATTCAGCACTCTTCTGTTCTCCGGGGGAATGATTGTCTGCGCGCTCGCAGCGTTGATTGCTGGTGAGACGACCCAGTTACTCGTGTTCCTTGTGACGGCAATCCTGATGTCGACACTCGCCGCTGCAGCACTTGTGCTGACAGGCACGCCGCGTCGCCGTGCCCAGCCATCTGACGGCCTGGCATTCATGGTCATCTTCTGGTTCGTCATGGCGCTGGTCAGTGCGCCGCCGTTTCTCATGGGGGTTGCAAATTCCAGCGTGATTACGGCGATACATGAGGCTGTTTCCTGCCTGAGCACGACAGGTCACACCGCATTTGACCCTTCAAACGGACCTTGGCCCGCGTCGCTGGTATTGTGGAGAGCGATCCTCAATCTGGCAGGAGCAGTCGCGACAATCACGTTCGCGGCCACTGTACTGGCTGCATTGAACCTGGATGGTCCAGGCATTCACCGCACACATCTCTTCAGCCTTTCAGATGAGAGTTTCTTCGATTCAATGCCGCGCGTTCTGAGAATGACGGTCATGGTTATGGCGATCTGCGTGCTGATCGTTTTCGCGATTGAGGTAATCGGCGGTATCCCGCCACACACCGCTTTTCTGGACGCCGCCAGTGCCTTCAGCACTGGGCTCGCAGATCCGGCAGGGCACCAAGTCGATGTTACCCGGCACGTGCGGGCGTTCGCCCTGTTCCTTGGTCTGCTGATGGGATCGCTGGGGCTATTCTTCCTGCTGCAAGTCGGCTCCGGCAATCTGAGTGCTTGGATCCGCGATCCGGAGCTTGGCACGCTCCTGGTCGCCATAGCGGTCTTTGCCATCCTCGCGGCCTTCTGTGGTCTGTCCTTCTTCAATGCGATCGGTTGGGCCGTATCGGCGATCTCGACGAGTGGTATTGCGCTGGTTTCCCCTTCGTCTACCCATGCATTGCCGCTGGCCTTGCAGCTTGCGCCCCCGCTCATTGGTGGCGCGGCATTGTCGACGACGGGCGGTATCAAGCTTGCCAGGATTTACGTTCTCAGCCGCAGGGTCGGGCAGGAGTTTGTGCGAATGGGATACCGGCAGTCGTTGCTGACATTTGAGTTTCGGCGCCGCATTCAGTCTGACCGCACGATCATGGGAGTCTGGGTGTATCTTGTCGCTTACATTATGGCGTGTGTTGGAGGTCTGCTTCTGTTTTCGTTTTCCGGGTCGGGATTTGAAAACGCTATCTCCAACACGGTAGGAAGTTTGACGAATTCGGCTCATCTGGTCGACGTCCAGGACCTGCCAGGTGATCGGGTGACGCAGGTCTGGCTGATTTTGGGCATGATATTGGGCAGACTCGAAGTACTTGCCTTCATTCCGCTATTTACTGCATCATTTTGGCATCGCTGACGTGTCAGCTATTGCCAAGAATTGGCAATCCAGATAGCGCCAGCGAAAACGTATAGCGAACAGGCAAATAAAATGTCGGCAGATAAAAAACAGAACTTGCAGGACACGTTTCTGAACGCAGTCCGAAAATCCCGGACTCCACTCACCATATTCCTGGTCAACGGTGTCAAACTTCAAGGCGTTGTCACCTGGTTCGACAATTTTTGCGTCTTGCTGCGCGGCGATGGCCGTCCTCCGCAACTTGTTTACAAGCACGCGATATCGACGATCGCGCCGGGCGCGCCCGTGCAGCTGTTCGATGAGACTGCAGATTCGGATTCTGATTGACGTCCGACCTGGTAGACCACACGCCACCGGAAGAACGGGCCGGCGTGGTCATTCCTTGGACGCAACCCTCCGAGCGTCCTGACAGGGACCGCCTGTCTGAAACGGCCGGCCTTGTTGAGGCCCTTGGGTGCAACTTGGCATTTCTGCGAAGCGAAAACGTTCGCAATCCGAGTGCGTCCCACCTGCTTTCAGGCGGTATCCTTGCGCGTCTGGCCGAGGATATTGCGTCCGCCGGCTGCACAATGTGTGTTGTCGATGCGGCGCTCACCCCGGTTCAACAGAGAAACCTGGAACGTGCGCTCAATTGTAAGGTCATCGACCGAACAGGCCTGATTCTTGAAATTTTCGGCCTCCGGGCGCGAACCAAGGAAGGCAAGCTCCAGGTCGAGCTTGCCCGCCTTTCCTATGAGCGCTCGCGCCTTGTGCGAACCTGGACGCACCTCGAACGCCAGCGTGGTGGCGGCGGATTTCTGGGCGGCCCAGGCGAAACGCAGCTGGAATCTGACCGGCGCATGTTGGACAGGCAACTGGAGTCCCTGAAGGCTGAACTTGAAGAGGTTCGCCGGACTCGCGGTCTGCAGCGTTCAGGACGGCGCGATGCTGGTTTCCCAGTGATCGCGCTTGTCGGGTACACGAATGCTGGAAAGTCGACCCTGTTCAACAGGCTGACGGGAGCGAACGTTTTCGCGCGTGACATGCCGTTCGCCACATTGGACCCGACCATCCGCCGGTTCGACTTGCCGGGTATGGGCGATGCCGCGCTCGTTGATACGGTCGGGTTTATTTCTGATCTCCCGACCCACCTGATCGACAGTTTCCGGGCCACACTCGAGGAGACGCTTGAAGCAGATCTGCTGGTCCACGTACGGGACCGCTCCAATGAGGCTGACGAGGAAAGAAAACGCGATGTCCTTCAGGTGCTGACGCATTTGCAGAAGGAGAGCGGCGCGCCACTGCCGCCGATCATCGAAGCCTGGAACAAGGTGGATTTGCTGCCCGCCGACATTCAGGACACTCTTCGCATGTCGGCGCGGGCGGACCTTGGCGAAACGCCAGCCGTGGTTACGTCCGCCCTGACGGGTGAGGGGCTCGATGAACTGCTGGAGCTGATTGTCCAGTCAATCCGAGAGGAATTGCAGGCCTATGTGGTCCGCCTCGCGCCAAGCGACGGTGCTGCTCGAGCCTGGCTGCATGAACATGGATCCGTTCTCGAGGAAACCTTCCTTGCAGATGGCGACGTGCAGCTGCGTGTCGGTTTGAGCGACAAGTATCGCGGTCGCTTCCAACACAGTTTTGAAGCGATCGAGTTGAGGCCCCAAACTTAGACTGGCTTGATCAGCGCGTGGCGTTTCTTTCCGGCTGAGAGCTTTATGGACCCGTTATCGCTGATATCAGCCGAGGTCAGGACCGCATTCTGGTCGCTAACAACAATATCGTTGACCCTGGCTGCACCTTGCTTGATCAAGCGCCGAGCCTCTCCGTTCGATTGGCTCAAACCAGCCTCGGTGAAAGCCGCCGCTACGAGTATTCCATCGTCGAGAGACGCTCGCGATACTTCGGCGGTGGGCAGCGCCTCATCTGAATTGCCGGCACCAAAAACGGCTTGGGCCGCCCGTTCAGCTTCGGCGGCTGCGTCGGCGCCGTGAAGGAGCGTAGTTGCTGCATTGGCGAGCGCAATCTTTGCCGAGTTGATCTCGGCACCTTCCAAGCCTTCCAGGCGTTCAATTTCTTCAATCGTCAGGTCAGTGAAAAGGCGCAGGAACCGCCCCACATCAGCGTCTTCCGTGTTCCTCCAGAATTGCCAGTATTCGTAAGGTGAACGACGGTCGGCATTCAGCCAGACCGCGCCGTCCGCAGTCTTGCCCATCTTTCCGCCGGATGCTGTCGTAATGAGGTGTGCGGTCAGGCCATACGCCTCACCGCCATCGGCTTTGTGAACCAGGTCAACACCGCCAAGGATGTTTCCCCATTGGTCGGAGCCGCCAAGCTGCAGACGGCAATCATGCCGCCGGAACAGCTCAAGGAAATCGTATGACTGGAGCAGGAGATAATTGAACTCCAGGAAGGTGTAAGGCTGCTCATTGGCAAGGCGGCGCGCTACTGTGTCCTGCTTGACCATCGTATTGATCGTGAAATGCACACCAATTTCGCGAAGCACCTCAATGTAACCGAGCCTGTCCAGCCAGTCGGCATTGTTGACGATAATTGCGTCTGTCGGACCGTCGCCAAAGGTGAGAAAAGGCTCGAACGCCTTCCGAATTCCGGCGATGTTTGCATTGATCTGTTCATTGGTGAGAAGCGGCCTGGACTTCTCCTTGTCCGTCGGATCGCCGATCTTGGTCGTGCCGCCCCCCATGAGAACAATCGGCTTGCCGCCGCTTTTCTGCAGGTGCCGAAGCATCATGATCTGGAGCAGCGATCCCACATGAAGGCTGTCGGCAGTCGCGTCGAATCCGATGTAAGCTATGGGGGTGCCAGATGCGCAATACTCATCCAGCGCTTCCGGATGTGTAATCTGCTTGGTGAATCCGCGTTCCTCGAGTGTTGTAAGAAACTCAGATTTGAACTGGCTCATCGGCGCGACTCCTTGATCGGAGAGGGCAGCTAGCACGGGAGAGACCGATATTGAACCTGCCGAATGATGAATTCGAACCGGTTTGGGCCGCCGGCTTCATGTCGGGAACCTCGATCGACGCGGTCGATGCAGCGCTCATACTAACAGATGGCGTGAATGTTCTCGATTTCGGGCCGGTCGCTGAACGCAAATACGCTCCTGACGAACGGGAAGTGCTGAAGACTGCGGTTCAGGCCGCGAGAGACTGGAACTGGGAAGGCCCGCCTCCTGTCGAAGCATTTGAAGCAGCCAAAAGTGTCCTGACACTGACCCATCAGGAGGCCTGGGAGCGTCTTCTAACGGATTGGAAAGGGCCCGTGCCAGCCATTGCGGGCGTTCACGGCCAGACGGTTCTGCATCGGGCGCCGCTGCCGGACAGGACAGGCGCGACACTTCAATTGATAGAACCCACAGCCATGCGCCGCGCATTGGGAGTGCCACTTGCCTTTGATTTCAGGAGCCATGACGTTCAGCAAGGTGGTCATGGCGCACCGCTCGCGCCGGCCTATCACGCCGCGCTGTTAAAAAGACTGTCAGCGGGAAGTAGCGCCGCCGTCCTAAACCTTGGTGGCGTCGCCAATATTACTTACCGCAAGCGTGATGGGAGCCTTTTTGCGTTCGACACAGGCCCGGCAAACGGTCCGATCGACGAATGGGTAGAGGGGCATGGCGCAGGAACCCATGACGTGGGAGGCGCCCTTGCAGGTGCGGGTCGTGTACATGAGGGAGCGCTGATCCAATGGCTCAGTCACCCTTGGTTCGATGCGCCGCCACCAAAGAGCCTCGACCGGTTCGACTTCAATGCCAGCCTCGCCAGGGGGCTGTCCCTGGAGGATGGGGCCGCCACTTTGACCGCCTTTTCCGCGGCGTCGGTAGCCTACGCGCTTCAAGCGTTTGACGATCCGCCCTCGCACCTGATTGTCTGCGGTGGCGGCAGGCACAATCCCCGGCTCGTTTCAGAACTGAAGAACCGGTGCGCATGCGCGGTTATGACGGCTGAAGATGTTGGCTGGCTTGGCGATTCCATAGAAGCGCAAGCCTTTGCATTTCTGGCCGTCAGAACGCGAAGAAGACTGCCAATCAGTTGGCCGGGAACGACGAGTGTCAAAAAGCCACTGGCTGGCGGCCAGTTGCTGGACTGATCTCAATCCTCGTCGTCGCCGTCGTCGTCATCTTCGCCCGCGTCGTCATCAGACTGATCTGTAATTGCGGCTTGTCCGCGGACTTTCTTTGTTTCCGCTTCGGCCCGCAATTTCTGCTCATCCTCGATGAGTCGGCGATCAACGTAAGCGGCACACTTCGCGATGAGCTCGTCCTGTTTGCCCTGGAAGAAGTGGTTTGCACCAGCGATGGAGTCGCGCTCGATCACCTCACCTTTCTGGACGCGGACTTTTGTCAGGGCGCGTTCGACATCTTTCGGCCCCGAAATCTTGTCGTTCTCACCGGAGATGATCAGGCCAGATGCAGGGCAGGGTGCCAGGAATGCCAGGTCGTAGTGATTGCAGGGCGGGGCAATGGCGAGGAAGCCGTCGATCTCCGGTCGGCGCATCAGCAGCTGAAGTGTGATCCACGCGCCGAAGGAATAACCGGCGCACCAGACAAAGCGCGGACTTTCCGTCATGTTTTCCATGTAATCCAGCACATAGGCCGCATCTTCGAGTTCACCTACGCCCTGGTCATAGACGCCTTGGGACCGGCCAACGCCGCGCGTGTTGAAGCGCAGGACGCCAAAACCGCGTTGCTCGAACATCTGATAGAGGCGAATGGCAATCGGGTCCTGCATCGTTCCGCCGGCGCGCGGATGAGGATGGAGTACCAACGCGATTGGCGCGCCCTCCTGTGGCGGTTCGGTGTAGCGAGCTTCGATGCGGCCAGCGGGTCCCGGGATAATGAGTTCTGCCATGGGGAAGTCGCCTCTTTGTTTTGCTGCGAGCCTGAAAGTGCGAATTGGGCGCTTTAGAGGAAAGCATCAAGGAAATGCAAGTTTTTGTGTAAGGACGTGGCATGATACCCTAAGTGCCGGATCATGATTTACGCAGATTACAACGCAACGGCGCCTTTACGGCCAGAAGCGCGGGACGCGATGCTCGCAGCGCTTGAAGTCGGAGCGAACCCCTCGAGCGTGCATGGTCCTGGGCGACAGGCGCGCAAACTTATGGAAAAGGCGCGTGGACAGGTTGCATCGGCCATTCGCGCCTTGCCTCAGGACCTGATTTTCACGTCGGGTGGCACCGAAGCTGTTGCCTTGGCGATCCAGGGAACAGTCAGGAAGCTGGACGGTGATTGCACGCTCCTGGTTTCGGCTGTCGAGCACGAGGCGGTGTCGAAAAATGCCGGGCATTCTGGCGTAGCTGTCGAGACTTTGTATGTCGATGAGACTGGCAAGGCTGATCTGGACTGGCTGGCGGATCGGTTGGGTCGCTGGGATCGCTCCAAGTCTGGAACGCCCGTTCTCGTCCTGATGCTAGCGAACAATGAAACGGGCGTGATCCAGCCGGTTCAGGAAGCTGCCGCGATGGTTCGTGATGCAGGCGGGCTGACAATATGCGATGGCGTCCAGGGCCTGGGCAAACTGCCGGTGAATGTGTCCTTGCTGGGCGTGGACTATCTCGCGCTGTCCGCCCACAAGGCAGGCGGCCCTCAAGGTGTTGGGGCGCTTTGGCTTAGCAGCGGTGCGCCTCTGCTGCCGATCCTCTTCGGCGGTGGTCAGGAACGTTCAATTCGTTCCGGCACGGAAAACCTTTCGGGCATCGCTGGTTTCGGCGCCGCAGTGGATGCCGCTGTCGCGGCGCTGTCGAAAATGGAAGCGCTTTCGAGCTGTCGTGACGCGATGGAGGAGCGGCTCATATCCGAAGCAGGTGTAACGGTGTTCGGCAAGCGAGTGCCTCGCCTTCCGAACACATCGAACTTCGCTTATGCAGGATTTCGTGCGGAAACGCAGGTCATGGCGATGGATCTTGCCGGGGTCGCGGTTTCATCGGGCTCTGCATGTTCGAGTGGCAAGGTCAAACGCTCGCTAGTCCTGTCGGCCATGGGCGCATCCGACACCCTTGCGGAATCTGCAATACGCACCAGCTATGGTTGGAGAAGTGAGGTGAGCGATTTTGATCGCACGGCGGATGCCTGGCTCGAAATACTTCATCGCCGAAATCTGAAGGAGACGGCCTGATATGGCTGACGATGTAAAAGTCAAAGAAGGCATAGACAAAGGTACGTTGGCCGCCGCAAAGGCGCTTCAGTCGGAGAACTATTCGGCCGGTTTCAAGACAGACATCGAAACCGAATACGCACCGAAAGGCCTGAACGAAGATGTCATCGCCTTTATCTCCGACAAGAAGGGCGAGCCGCAATGGATGCTGGACTGGAGACTGAAGGCGTTTGAGCGCTGGAAAACCATGACGGAACCAGGCTGGGCGAAAGTTCAGTACGAGAAGATCGGTTATCAGGACCTCTACTACTACGCGGCACCCAAGCAGGGCGCGAAGTATGAGTCGATCGACGACGTCCCTCAGGAAATCCTCGACACGTATGAAAAGCTCGGCATCCCGCTACGAGAAGCCGAAGTGCTGCTTGGCGTGGAAGGCGCGTCCGAAACGGCTGCGGAGGCCAGGGGCGGGGCAACGAGCTCGAAGGTTGCCGTGGATGCGGTGTTCGATTCTGTTTCCGTCGCTACGACATTCCGCAAGGAACTCGAAAAGGCTGGCGTGATCTTCATGTCCATCTCGGAAGCTATTCGTGAGCATCCAGAGCTGGTGAAGAAGTATCTCGGCTCAGTTGTGCCGCAGTCCGACAATTTCTTCGCCACGCTTAATAGTGCGGTCTTTTCTGACGGGACATTCGTTTATGTGCCTGAAGGCGTCCGGTGTCCGATGGAGTTGTCGACCTATTTCCGTATGAACGCGGAGAATACGGGCCAGTTCGAGCGGACATTGATCGTCGCGGACAAGGGATCTTACGTCTCGTACCTTGAAGGTTGCACGGCGCCTATGCGCGATGAGAACCAGCTGCACGCTGCAGTCGTCGAACTGGTTGCGCTCGAGGATGCCGAAATCAAGTACTCGACAGTTCAGAACTGGTGGCCAGGCGACGAAAACGGCAAGGGCGGCATCTACAACTTCGTAACCAAGCGCGGCGACTGCCGCGGCGCGCGTTCGAAGATCAGCTGGACCCAGGTCGAAACGGGTTCTGCTGTGACCTGGAAGTATCCGTCCTGCATTCTGCGTGGCGACGACAGTTCCGGTGAATTCTACTCGATTGCGGTAACGAATGGCCGCCAGATGGCCGACACGGGCACTAAAATGATCCACCTGGGAAAGCGAACGCGCTCCCGGATTATTTCAAAAGGGATTTCTGCCGGCCGTTCGGACAACACCTACAGAGGGCTGGTATCGGTCCACAAGAAAGCCGAGAAGGCCCGTAACTTCACGCAGTGCGACTCGCTTTTGATAGGCGGAGATTGCGGTGCCCACACGGTGCCATACGTAGAAAACCGGCGGGCTGACGCACAGCTTGAGCACGAGGCGACGACGACCAAGCTTTCAGATGATCAGCTCTTCTATGCCCGCCAACGCGGCCTGGACGAAGAGGCGGCCGTGGCGCTGCTTGTGAACGGTTTTGTCCGTGACGTCATGCAGCACCTGCCGATGGAATTTGCGGTCGAAGCTCAGAAGCTTCTTGAGGTCAGTCTGGAAGGCAGTGTTGGCTAAGGAAGAGCAGGCCTTCAGGAACTGGCTCGCCGCTTTCGGAAAGCGCATGGAAAGCGGAGAGTCAAACGCGATGGCAGCTCTGTTCGCGGCTGATGTGGTTTTTCACCTGTCACCTTTTGACGCGCCTCTCCGGGGGCGCGAAGCCGTTGAGGACCATTTCAGAAAGACGCTCGCCGCGCGCGAAAGCATAAGGTTTACTGCTGAAGTCATAACACCAGCGCACGATGAGGGTTGGGCGCATTGGGCATGCGGCTTTACTCGCACTGGAACAGACGATCCAGTTCGGCAGGAGGGCATCATGAGGGTCGTCCTTGATGACTCAGGTATTTGCACGCACCTGCAACAGTGGTGGAATTCCATTGAGCCGGGACAGTCGGATTTGATGAGAGATACTGATGCGTGATCCAAGCCTGTCGTTTCGACTGGCTGGTCAATGGTGGGGCGGTAGGTCATGCTGCGCATCTGTTCGCTGATTCTGACGTGCTTCATGCCCCGCATTCTTTTCCTGAGTGGACTTCTGCTGGCCTCGTGTGCCGCAAAGCCGGCAACCGAGCCGCGGTACATACCTTACGATGGCTACGGAGCCGAAATTCCTACGGTATCAGCGTCTTATGAACTTAAGCGTTTGGGTGAATCCGAAACCATAAGTGTATCGCAGATTCCAAATGCGCTGGACGAGTTTTTGGCCCCTTCCGGCAGCAAGCTGATTCTTTTGCCGAACCGTCTCGACCGGTCGAGGCTGGACTTCTCGATTGAGAGCCTTGCTTTGGTTGATGCCTGGCTCAGGGATATCCATACGATCAACAAGCTTCAGGCAGAGCCCGGCCGGGCTGGCGAATCCCTGATAAGCGATGGTCGGGGTGATAATTCTGTAATGTTAGCAGGGCTTTACCTCGGTGAAGTCATTCGGGCGAACTCATCCCTCGACTGGCGGTGGGAGCGATTTGACCGTTTCGTTTCCGCCAATCCTTACTTCACCGAACATTATGGTGACGATGCAGGCCTGGATACATTTGTGCTTGTTGGTCCCCAAGGTGTCGCCACACCCATCAATACAGCCCTGAAGCGCATTCTATTGGGAAATGAGGAAAGCTTGCAGTTCGTTGCGGAGCTTCTGGTGGCGCCGATCGACCTCGAAGCGGCCATGTCGGGACCGAACTTTTATGGACTGGATCGAATCCGCTGACATTCAAGCTCTGAATAAGCAAGTTCAGGCTTTGAAATTATCGCGCGACTCTCTACATCCGCGACATGTTGAAAATCGAAAATCTGACAGCCCGGATCGGTGAGGGCGACGAAGCCAAGTCCATTATCAATGGCCTGACGCTGGAAGTGCCTGCAGGCGAAGTCCATGCTGTGATGGGGCCGAATGGCGCGGGCAAGTCGACGCTGGCTTACGTTCTGACCGGCCGCGATGGCTACGAAGTGGATGGTGGGTCGGCAACACTGTCGGGCGAAGACCTGCTGAACATGGATCCGGAAGAACGCGCGGCCAAAGGCGTGTTCCTTTCCTTCCAGTACCCGGTAGAAATCCCCGGTGTGCCCGTCATGACCTTTGTGCGCGCCGCGATGAACGCCCAGCGCAAGGCCCGAGGTGAGGAAGAGATTTCAGCGCCAGATTTCATCAAGAAGGCCCGCGAAGTAGGCGAAAAATTGAAGATTGATGCTGAAATGCTCAAGCGTCCGGTCAATGTCGGGTTTTCCGGTGGTGAGAAGAAGCGTCTGGAGATTTTCCAGATGATGATGCTGGAGCCGCGCTTCGCCATCCTCGACGAAACGGATTCAGGGCTCGATATTGATGCGCTTAAAACGGTTTCAGACGGCGTGAATGCCTTGCGGAGTCCGGATCGCGGCATGCTTGTGATCACCCACTATCAGCGACTTCTGGATCATATCAGGCCTGACAAGGTTCATGTGTTCGCCAAGGGCCGGGTTGTGAAGTCCGGTGGACCGGAACTGGCTGAGCAGCTTGAACGGGAAGGATACGATGGCATCCTGGGAGAGCCGGTTTGACAATTGCTGAGCTGCGCACCCGCTTTCAGGATCCGACGCCCGCAGAGCTTCAGCTGATCGCGAGATATGGTGAGCTGCCTGAAGACGGACGGCGCGCGCGGGCATTCGACGCGTTCGCGCAGTCGGGTTTGCCGCACCGGCGGCTTGAGCAATGGAAGTGGAGCGACTTTCGGCAATCTATTCAGTCGATTGAGGCGTCTTCGGCGCAGTCGGGACCGCGCATGGCTCCGCCGGCGAATGCAATAGTGCTAAGGTTTGATGGGCGGTCCTGGGATGTCCCAGACGGTTTGCCCGACGGTTTCCGTGTGTTCGAGAAAGACACTGCGCAGGCGCTTGGAAATGCAGAGCAGTTGCCCATGGCGGCCCTGACCGCGAGCCAGACCGGGCAGCCGAAGACCTGTGATATCCTGCAGATTGAAGTGAGTTCTTCGCAGGAGCAGCCCATCTTTCTTGACTTCGCCGGCGCCGGCCGGGAAATGGCGTTCGCTCGGATCGCATTCGTTGTCCGTCCCGGCGCGCGGGTGGACGTCATCGAGCAGCATTCAGGTGGCGCAGGCCTCAGTGCCATGCTGGTCGAGTTCGGCCTGCAAAAAGGGGCGAGCGCGTCACGTACGCTTTTGCAATCTGGCGGTCATCAGGAAGCTACAGCAATTACAGGGCTGGTCAGTCTCGATGAGGATTCCGAGTTTCAACAGACGGCCCTGGCGTTCGGTGCAAAGGTCGCGCGTATCGAGACGCGAGTTTGGTATTCTGGCCCAAATGCGGCGGCATTCCTTAATGCGGCGTACTTGCCAGCGGATGGCAAGCATGTCGATTTTACGAGTCATGTTTGGCACGGCGCGGAATCCTGCACGACTCGGCAGCTGACCAAGGGCGCAGTGCCGGATGGTGGGCGCGGCGTTTTCCAAGGCAAGTTTCACGTTCCACGAAGCGTAGGGCAGCACACTGACGCAGACATGCAGCATCAAGCCCTTCTGCTTGAGAATGGGGCGGAAGTCTTCGCCAAGCCGGAGCTGGAGATCTATGCGGACGACGTTGAATGTGCCCACGGCAACACGTCAGGTCAGCTGGATGAAAGCGCTCTCTTCTACATGCGCCAGCGTGGCATCCCGGTCGCTGAGGCCCGTGCGATGCTGACGGAAGCATTCATTGCCGAGGCGCTCGAAACGGCACATCCGGATGTACTGCAGACATTGCTGGATGCGTCGCGAGACTTTCTGCGCGGATCTGGCGAGTAGGTCCTCATGGCTCTAAACATTGATCAAATACGCCAGCAGTTTCCGATCCTTCGCCGCGAAGTGAATGGACACCCGCTCGTTTACCTCGACAATGCAGCCAGCGCCCAGAAGCCGGAAGCGGTCCTGAAAGCCATGACGGGCCAGGCTAGTCATGCATACGCCAACGTTCACCGTGGCCTCCACACGCTGGCGAATGAAACAACGGAAGCTTTTGAAAACGCACGCGCTGTCGTTCAGCGCTTCATAAATGCTCCGGCACCGGAGAATATTATATTCACAAAGGGTGGCACCGAGGCGATGAACCTCGTCGCTTCCGGCATCGGCCAGCAGATTCAGTCAGGCGATGAGATCGTGCTGTCCGTTATGGAGCACCACTCCAATATCGTCCCATGGCATTTTCTCAGGGAGCGCTACGGGGCAGTTTTGAAATGGGTGCCGGTACTGGAAGACGGTTCGCTGGACATGCAGGCATACCAGGACGTGCTTAGTGAACGGACAAAATTCGTTTCAGTCACACACATGTCGAACGTCCTTGGTACAGTCACAGATGCGGCACGCATAGTCCGCCTTGCTCACGACGCCGGCGCACAGGTGTTGTTGGATGGCTGTCAGGCGGGTGTCCATCTCGATATCGATGTCGAGGCGCTCGGCTGTGATTTTTACGTGCTGACGGGGCACAAGATTTACGGCCCGACGGGTATAGGCGCTCTATACGGAACCGCCGAAGCCCTGGACAGGCTGGCCCCTTATCAGGGCGGCGGCGAAATGATTGAAATCGTCGAACAGGATCGCGTGACCTATAATGAAGCGCCACACAAATTCGAAGCCGGAACGCCGCCTATCCTGGAAGCCATTGGCCTCGGTGCAGCGATAGATTGGCTTGGCGCGTTCGACTTCGAGGAAATCACCGAACACGAAGACCGCCTGTACCGGAGGGCATTCGACGCGCTGTCGAGCATCAATGGTCTTCGCATGCACGGACAGGCAAGCGGGAAGGGGCCCGTTCTCTCTTTCAGCGCAGACGGAATACACCCGCACGACATCGCGCAGCTGCTGGACCGGTATGGTATAGCGGTACGTGCAGGCCACCATTGCGCTCAGCCTTTGATGACCCATCTAGGAGTCAGTGCCACGGCGCGGGCGAGCTTTGGTATCTACAATACAGTGGAAGAAGTCGACGCCTTCATTGATGCCCTCCACAAAGCGCGCTCCATGCTGTTATAAGGATTGGAATGGCAGACGATATGCGACTCCCTGAATCTGTTGAAGGCTCTGCACAGCCAGAGGCGGAGGCAGATTCGTCCAAAATTCCGCAGGACGAGCTGAATCGGATCACCGACGATCTCATCGCGGCATTTAAGTCGGTCTTCGATCCGGAAATACCCGTCGACATTTATGAACTTGGCCTGATTTACAAGGTCGATATCGATGATGACCGCAAGGTTGACGTCGAAATGACGCTGACCGCGCCGGGTTGTCCTGTCGCTGGTGACATGCCTGGCTGGGTGGAAACGGCCGCGCGGGGCGTTGATGGGGTCAAGGACGTCGAAGTTCGGCTTACCTTTGATCCGCCATGGGATCCTTCGCGAATGTCAGACGAAGCCCGCCTCGCTCTGAACATGCTCTAGTTGACAGGGAAGGTGAGCCTTCTCATCTAACCGGTATGGCCAGACGACCTAGACCCAAACTTGTAACGCTTTCCGACGCCGCTGCTGAGCGCGTGCGTGAAATCATGGAAGAAAAAGGCGCCGGCTACCTGCGTGTAGGCGTCAAGAATGGTGGCTGTGCAGGCATGGAATACGTTATGGACTATGTCGATGCACCTGAAGAGCTGGACGAGATTGTCGAGGACAATGGCGTGAAGATCGTCGTTGACGCCAAGGCGGTTCTGTTTCTGCTTGGCTCAATAGTGGATTTCGAGACAACAATGCTGCACGAGAAATTCGTGTTTCGTAATCCCAATCAGACAGATGCTTGCGGATGTGGCGAGAGCGTTACGATCGCTCCCGCCACATAGTAGATCAAAACCGCTTGGAATTACTGAGCGTCGGGATTCGTCACCGAGCAATCGTTCGCGAAGCTCTTGAACGCGTCGTTTAGCTCCGGAAATGACAGTTCGATCTCGGACTTCCGGTCGAGCTTCCAGCTCACGGTGTCCTTGCGGACCGCAGCGTTATAAAACTTCTTGGCCGTCACTTCGTTACGTGCAATCGCGACCTTCATGGAAGGCAGGTAGGTCCAGTCGGATTCGAACGTTTCGCCGTCACCGATCGTGGTCTCGGCCTGGCGGCGGCTCTGGCGATGGGTATCGGTTGCCAGCGTTTCGGCAAGGTCTCCACCTTCCAGGCCGACACCAAATTTCAGCGTGCCGTTGGTGCAGCTGAAAAAGGTTCCCGCCTTCGTGTCGGTTCCCGACACGACCGTCAGCACAGTGCCTTCATCCGATGTGGATGCAACGCGCCATGTGTCCATGTCACTTGCACTAGCGAAAGCGAGCGAGCCCATAGAGCCCGCGACGACTGTAGCAACAATAAACTTTTTCATGTTCACTCTCCTCAATAAGCTTATTGATAAACAATAACCACTTATTGAAAAAAGACAATAGTTTATTGAAAAGCAGATGTAGCGCCTAAAAAGTTTCGTGTTTTCAACGGCTCACAGACCCTTTGACGGGATCAGGGAGATATCTTGTTGTCGACGGCTCTTGATCTTGAGCCAATGCGATCAGTTCAGCCGATCGCGATTCGATAGCTGCGGTCAGTTCCGACAGAAATGTATCCTTGGACAGTCCGGGTTTGATGGGTTCCAGGAATTCGATTGTGGCCTTTCCCGGCGTTTTTCGAATCTCTTCCTGCTTCCAGAAACAACCCAGATTTGTCGCGACCGGAACGACAGGGACGTCCATCGACTTTTGCATGTGCCAGACGCCCGGCTTGTACCGGAAGTGGTAACCGGGGGGCGCAAGGTGGCCCTCCGGGTAGATGAGGATCCGCTTTCCGTCCTGACGCGCACGGGCCATGCCATTGGCCAGCGACTGGGCCTTACGATCACCTCCGCCGCATGTATCAATCACGATCGCCCCAAGTTTTCGGAGGATACCTTTCACAAAAGGGAATTTTTCGAGGTGATCGCCTGTGACGAAGGCGAGATTTTTGATCTCCGGATAAATCATGAACCCATCGCCCCAGCTCTGATGTTTCGCTGCGACGATGAAGGGGCCGTCCGGCAGGTTTTCCCGTCCTTTCACGTTCAGGCCTATTCCACCGACAACCCGCAGGGCGAGTCGAATCGCTCTCGTATAAGAACGGATCACGAAGGTGGTCGCGCCGCGCCCCGGCCATGCGAGTGTCGGCAATGCGGCCAGGACGTAAAAAAAGGACAGCACATAGTAAATGCCTGTGAAGGCCACGCCTCGTATCATGGGACAGTCCGCCTTACTTCTGAAACAGGATTGCGAGTATGGCCCTCGTGAACGCATCCACGTGAGCACTGAACGGGCCGGGTAAACGGTTGTAGATCTTGTTCTGGCCTGCCTGCGTGATCACGCCGAGACACATGGCCGTCACGAGCGCCGGGTCCGACTTTGGAATATCGCCGCTGGACATCATCGCTGCCAGAATCGTCTCAATTCTCGTCAGTGGATCGTCTTCGCGACGCGTGTCATGAGGGAGAAAGCGGTTGAGCGACACAAGATGAAAGGAAAAAAGGAGCCAGTCCTCGTCGGCAAGGCCGCAATAGGAAGACACGGCCCGATGGATTCTCTCTTCGACGCTGCCCGGATAGGAAAGGGCCTCACTAAGCATTTCGCCTAATCGATTGTGGGTTTCCATGAAAAGGGCGAGCGCCAGTTCGTCCTTTCCCTTGTAGTGCCGGTAAAGTGCCCCCTCTGACACGCCGGCTTGATTGGCTATTTGTCGGGTCGTCGCGGCATCGACGCCTTCGTCCACGAAAAGCTTCAATGCGGCGCGTTCAATCTTTGGCTTTGCGCCTCGTCTTGGCGGATTGTTGGCTGGTGGTGGCATCAACGAAATCTCCTTTGCGCCACAATACCAGTTTCTTCGCCGGACGCAAGTGAGCGCTTACTAACATATTCGTTTTTCGTGTTTGCTGTAATCGCGCATTGAATGGGCTTGTTTGCAATGTATGCCCTCCACAGATATACGCACGGTCCTGAAAATCTGGGGAGAACGAGAATGAAACTCAAAATGGCGGTTTCTGCCGCGGCGATCATCGGCAGTGCGCCAGCCGCACTTGCGCAGGAGCAGGGTGGTGCCACCGGCGGCCTAATTGGTCAGCTGATCTTTTTCGTTCCGCTCATTCTTATTTTCTATTTTTTGCTGATCCGCCCCGCCAATCAGCGCCAGAAAAAACACAAGGCAATGATCGAGGCGGTGGCGCGCGGCGATACGGTCATCACCTCCGGTGGACTTATCGGCAAGGTCGTCAAGGTGAGCGACCAGGAACTTAGCGTAGATCTGGCGGACGGCGTGCGCGTGCGCGTGGTCAAAGGCATGATCGCTGATGTTCGCGGCAAGAACGAACCTGCTCCGGCCAACGACACCAAGTCGAGCTGAGCTAATCAGGGACGAAGTCGATGCTGAATTTTCCGGGCTGGAAAGTCGCACTCATAGCCATCGTATTGCTTTGGGGGGGGCTTCTGGCTCTGCCGAACGCCTTTAGCGACGGCTTTCTTGGTGTACGGCCGGTGGATACCGGTGCGACGGACGCGCAGTCTGTTGCGGAATACCAGGAACAAATGGAAGCGGCTGAAGCGTCATGGTGGCCCGGATTCATGCCATCGGGGAAAGTCAATCTTGGGCTCGACCTTCAAGGCGGTGTCTACCTCCTCACCGAGATCGAACCGGAAGAAGTTGCAGCCAATCGTCTTGAAACGCTGCAGGCCGATATCGTGCAGGCCTTGAACCGCGCGCCCCTGATTGAACGCCCGCAGCCCGAGCAACAGGGCACCCGGCTGCCGATCATGCTCAACAATCCCGAAGACATGGATGAAGCGCTGCGTCGGTTGCGCCGCCTGAATCCGACTGTCGGTGCGGTCGGAAGCCAGAAAATTCTGACCATCGAGCGGCAGAGCGACCGTCTCATCGACATTCGCGTGTCTGACGATGCGATGGCGGCACTGGCCGCTGACGCGCAAGACAAGATGATCGAGATCATTCGCAGGCGCCTCGACCCGGATGGCGTCAGCGAGATCGCGATCACACCGCAAGGCGATACGCGAATAGTTATCGAAGCCCCGGGTGAGGCCGACCCCCGGCGTATCAAGAACATCCTCAGCCAGGCTGGCCGGATGACGTTCAACATGGCCAATACCGACCCCTCCGCAATCCGTGCCGCCGAAGCCACGCGGCCGCGGCCGGGCTGGGAGCTGCTGGTGGATATGGATGGCCGGCCAATTCTGGTTAATCGGACACCAGTCGTGACGGGCAGCGACATTGCAACAGCCAATCAAGGCTACGATCCAGACGACAACTCTCCGGCCGTGGATTTCCGTCTGTCCGGGGCGGGCGCTGAACGCTTTGGTCGGACGACGGCGAACAATCGCGGCGAGATCTTCGCGATCGTCCTCGACGGAACGGTTATGTCAGCCCCTCGGATCAACGAGCCGATCTGGGGCGGGAATGTCCAGATTACCGGCCAGTTCACCATGCAGGAAGCCCAGGACCTTGCAGCTATCATCGAGGCGGGCGAACTGCCTGCGAAACTGAATTTCATTGAAGAAAGAACGGTTGGCCCGGGTCTCGGCGCGGACTCCATCAAGGCCGGCACGCGCGCGAGTATCATTGGCCTGGTGCTGGTCGGCGTTTTCATGATCATCGCTTACGGCTTGATTGGCGGCTTTGCCGTGGGATCGCTGTTTGCGAACATCGTCCTCATTCTGGGCGCACTTTCTGGTCTAGGCGCGACGCTGACCCTTCCCGGTATCGCCGGTATCGTCCTGACGATCGGTATGGCCGTTGATGCTAATGTGATTGTGTTCGAGCGCATCCGGGAGGAACAGCGATCGGGGCGGTCTCCCGCGACCGCGGTTGTTGCCGGGTATGAACGTGCTCTTGCGACGATTCTTGACGCAAACATCACCACGTTCATTGCGGCGGCGATTCTGTACATGCTGGGATCTGGCCCGGTAAAAGGTTTCGCTGTCACGCTCGCCATCGGCATTGTGACCTCTGTCTTTACCGCTTTCGTTGTAACGCGCTGGTTCACGGCAATGTGGCTGAAAACCTTCAAGCCGCGCCGGCTGTCGATCTGAGGAGATAGAGCGATGCTACTTCAATACTGGCCTCAGAGCACGAATGTCAGATTCATGGCGTTGCGCTTTCCGGCCTTCGTCTTTTCTCTTCTATTGATCGCTGCCTCGTTCGGATTGATTTTCACCAAAGGGCTAAACTTCGGGATCGACTTCGCCGGTGGATCGGTCATCGAGATTGAGAGGCCCGCCGACGTAAACGAAGAGGATGTGCGCAGCGTCCTCCAGACGCTGGACCTTGGTGAAGTTGGCGTGAACGCTGCCCGGGGAACTGGCGTCGATGCAGTCGAGGTCATCGTCATTCGGTTCGCGACGCAGCAAGCCGGAGAGGGCGTCGATCAGGAAGAAGCGCAACAGGTGGCCAATAACAGCGTGCGTGCTGCTTTGGAAGAAGCCTTCCCCGGTGTGCAGATCCGGAGCAGTGCCGCTGTGGGACCTAAAGTTTCCAGTGAACTCCTGCGAAGCGGTCTGATCGCGCTCGGCGTCGCCCTGGCGCTGATGATGCTGTACATTTCGGTGCGCTTCCAGTGGAAGTATGCCCTTGGCGCCGTGGCTGCGCTGTTCCACGACGTCCTCATCACGATGGGCATGTTTTCGTTGACCCAGTTCGAGTTTAACCTGTCGACCATCGCAGCCTTGCTGACAATTGTCGGTTACTCAATGAACGATACGGTGATCGTCTTTGACCGGGTTCGTGAGGAAGCCCGAAAGTATAAGAAGATGGAGCCGGCCAAGGTTATTGATCTGGCTATCAATCAGACGCTTTCACGGACGCTTCTGACGTCCGGTACGACGCTGCTGGCGCTTTTCAGCATCTACCTGTTCGGCGGGACGGTGCTAAGCGGCATGAGCTTCGCGCTCATCTTTGGCGTTGTCATCGGGACCTATTCGTCGGTCTTTGTTGCGTCTGCCGTCGTGCTTATGCTGGGCCTCGACCAGGGAGAGAAACAGCGCCGCGAAGTGCAGGGCTTTCAGGGCGTCTGATCAGAAGGCAAATTGCTCGCGAAGAATTCGCTCATCAAGCGCGTGGCCTGGATCGAAAAGCATGGTGAGCGGTTTCGATCGATCCTCGAGTACGCTGACATGGGCAATGTCACGCACTTCCTGATTGTCAGCCGAGGCGGCGACAGGACGGCGATTTGGTTCGACAATATCAAACTCGACCTTCGCGTCGTGCCGGAGCAGGGCACCGCGCCAGCGACGTGGCCGAAACGCGCTGACGGGCGTGAGGGCCAGCAGGTTGGCACCGATGGGTAGGATCGGGCCGTGCGCGGACAGGTTGTAGGCCGTAGATCCAGCGGGTGTGGCGACCATGATGCCGTCGCAAGTGAGCTCACTCATTCGCTCACGCCCATCAACACGGATGCTGAGCTTCGCGCTCTGTGCCGTTTCGCGAAACAGGGACACCTCATTGATTGCGAGCCGCTCATAGCGTTCGCCGTGGACATCGGTAGCAATCATCCTCAGCGGCACGAGCGTGGCCTTTGAGGCCTTGTTGATCCGCTCGTAGAGATTGTCTTCCTCGAAGTCGTTCATCAGGAAGCCGACCGTGCCGCGGTTCATGCCGTATACGGGTTTTCGGTCGCTGAAGCGGCGGCGCATGGCTTCAAGCATGGACCCATCGCCGCCCAGCGCAACAATGATTTCAGCCTCATCCTCTGAGCACTGACCGTAGCGCTTTGTCAGTCTTTGCAGCGCTTCCTGGGCTTCGGGCCGGCGTGAGGCCCTGAATGCAATCTGAATCTTCATGGCGGTCATGTCAGCGGCTCAAAAGGTCTCGTCAAGCAAACACTTCTTCTCGCTGGCCATGTTCGGCTATTTTCCTGTAGAGTGTGGGCAGAAAAAGAAGAATCTGGAGGATCAAATGCCCGACGACATGAAACCAATCAGCGTCAAGGATGCAGTCTCGGCCGAAGAATGGAAGGCCCGCGTCGATTGCGCCATGCTGTACCGGCTCGTCGCGATGCACGGGTGGGATGACATGATCTTCACTCATATTTCCCATCGTGTCCCGGGGCCGGAACACCATTTCCTGATCAATCCCTATGGCATGTTCTTTGAGGAAATCACGGCCTCGTCGCTGGTCAAAGTCGATCTCGAAGGCCAGATTGTCATGGACTCACCGTACTTCATCAATCCTGCAGGATTCACGATTCACTCGGCAATCCATGCCAGCCGTGAAGATGCGAATGTCGTGATCCACCTGCACACCGATCAGGGGGTGGCGGTATCGGCCCAAAAGGAAGGGCTGCTTCCGATTTCGCAAACGGCCATGATTGTGCGCGAAGACCTCGCCTACCATGACTACGAAGGTATAGCCCTCGATCTCGATGAGCGTGAGCGTCTCGTCGCGGATCTCGGCACGGAAAAGTCGACCATGCTTCTCAAGAACCATGGCACGCTGACATGTGGAACGACTGCCGCTATGGCCTTTACGCGGATGTTCTTCCTTGAGCGGGCCTGCAACATGCAGGTCATGGCGCTTTCGGCAGGGCGAGACGGTGTTCTGGAATGCGACCGTGATATTCAGGAGAAAGTGGCGGGGCAAGGCTCTCGCGGCATGGAAACGCTTACAGAACGTCTTGTCTGGCCTGGCCTGAAACGCAAGCTCGATCGCGAGTTGCCAGGCTACGACGCCTAACGGCGATCAACTGCGACAATTGCGGCTTACGCACAATCACCTATGGAGATACGGCCTGTCGTTTGCCATATAGCCGCAAAAGAAGAGCCGGTGCACAGGAACAGCGATTATGAAACACCTGAAGGCATTTGAAGATGCGTTGACGTCCATCCGCGACGAAGGACGATACCGCGTATTTGTCGATTTGCATCGCCACCGCGGTCGTTTTCCCAAGGCGACCGCGCGTTTTGAAGACGGCGAGCGGGAAATCACCGTCTGGTGTTCGAACGACTATCTCGGCATGGGGCAGGACGATGATGTCCTGACCGGTATGCATGAGGCGATCGACAGCTTTGGCGCTGGCTCTGGTGGCACACGGAATATTTCCGGTACCACCAGATTTCACGTCGAGCTGGAAAACGAACTGGCAGACCTGCATGGCAAATCCGGCGCATTGCTGTTTACCTCAGGCTATGTCGCAAACGACGCCACGCTTTCCACGCTCGGCAAGATTCTTCCGGGCCTGATTATCTATTCGGACGAACTTAATCACGCCTCCATGATTGAAGGGATCCGCCGGTCTGGAGCGGATCGGCGGATCTTCCGCCATAATGATGTCGAGCATCTGCGTGCGCTCATTGAGAATGACGATGCGGACCGTCCGAAGCTGATTGCCTTCGAGAGCGTCTATTCGATGGATGGAGACATCGGTCCGATCGAAGCCTTCTGCGATTTGGCGGATGAATTCAACGCGCTAACCTATCTCGATGAAGTGCACGCTGTTGGCATGTATGGCGAGGAAGGTGCAGGCGTCGCGCAGCGCGAAGGCCTGATGGACCGCATCGACATCATTGAAGGAACGCTTGGCAAGGCGTTTGGCGTGATGGGCGGTTACATTGCGGCGCACGAATCCGTGATTGATGCAATCCGCTCAATGGCCTCCGGATTCATCTTCACGACGTCTACATGCCCCGTCATGGCAGCTGGAGCGCTGAACAGCATCCGCAAACTGCGCGGAGAGGAAGGGCGCCGACTGCGTGTCGACCATCAGGCAAAAGCGGCGCTGCTGAAGGAAAAGTTCAGAAAAGCTGGGCTGCCCGTCATGGATAGCGTGACGCACATTGTTCCTCTGCTGGTGGGTGACCCGGAAAAGTGCAAGGCGCTTTCTGACACGTTGCTGTTCGACTTCGGAATCTACGTCCAGCCGATCAATTATCCGACGGTCCCGCGTGGAACCGAGCGTCTGCGTTTTACGCCGGGCCCCGTCCACGACGAAGCAATGATGGATGAGCTTGTCTCTGCCATTCTTGCTGTGTGGAAGCAGCTGGGTCTGGAACAGGCCGCCTAGATAGCCGGCTTTTGCTTGCGTCCCAGACCAATCTGCTTTGCGAATTTCGACCGCTCAGCCGCATAGTTCGGCGCGACCATGGGGTAATCCTCCGGAAGCGACCATTTTTCGCGGTACTCTTCAGGTGTTAGCCCGTACCGATTGCGCAGATACCTCTTCAGCATCTTGAGTTTACGGCCATCTTCCAGGCAGATCAGAAAATCCGGTGTGATCGATTTTGCGGGTGATATCGCGGGTGCAGCTTTCGTCGCTCGCCTTGGACGTCCTTCAGCTAGCGAATTCAGGGTCGAATGTACTTCCTGAATAAGAGCAGGCAACTGGTTCTGTTGTATAGGATTCTTCGACACGAATGCAGCAATCACATCCGTTGTGAGTTCCAGCAGTAAATCTTGATCGCCCCCCGGCATGTTTTCTCCCCCATCAGCCAGCGAAGTCGGACACAAACTCCATTTGTTCAACTATATCAAGAGCATGCGCGAGGTTTGGTCGATAAAATTGAAAACTGACTGTACACCGGCGTAATGACCCATGCGGAAATGCGTGATGAGCAATCTTGCTGCGAAGGGCCAACGCACGTAAACCCACTTCGAAGCTGCTAGGAGAAGTCTGCACATGCCTGACACGTCCCCCGCGACACAATTCGATGCCACACGGTTTTTTTCGGCCGGCGTTGAGGATAGCGATCCAGCTGTTGCCGAAGCGATTCAGCATGAACTGGAACGCCAGCAGCATGAGATTGAGCTCATCGCGTCCGAGAACATTGTATCGCGTGCTGTGCTAGAAGTTCAGGGATCGGTTCTCACGAACAAGTACGCCGAAGGGTATCCCGGCAAACGTTATTATGGTGGCTGCCAGTTCGTAGATATCGCTGAAAACCTCGCGATCGATCGTGCCAAGGCGCTGTTTGATTGCGACTTCGCCAATGTGCAGCCGAATTCCGGGAGCCAGGCCAATCAGGCTGTATTTCAGGCTCTAATCAAACCGGGCGACACGATCCTTGGAATGAGCCTGGATGCCGGCGGTCACCTGACGCATGGCGCCAAGCCGAACCAATCGGGCAAATGGTTCAATGCGATCCAGTACGGCGTACGGGAGTCGGATCATCTCATCGATTTTGACCAGGTTCGTTCTCTGGCCAAGGAACATCAGCCAAAGTTGATTATCGCGGGCGGATCGGCCTATCCCCGTCAGATCGACTTCAAGACGTTCCGCGAAATCGCGGACGAAGTCGGGGCATACTTCATGGTAGACATGGCTCACTTTGCGGGCCTCGTCGCCGGAGATGTCCATCCCAACCCGCTCGACTATTGCGACGTTGCTACGACGACGACGCATAAGACGCTTCGTGGGCCGCGTGGCGGAATGGTGCTCACCAATGATGAAGCGATCGCCAAGAAGGTAAATTCAGCCGTTTTCCCGGGCATCCAGGGCGGCCCTCTTATGCATGTCATCGCCGCAAAGGCCGTTGCCTTCGGCGAAGCATTGACCCCGGCATTCAAGACCTATGCTGCAAGCGTGGTACAGAACGCGCGCGCAATGGCATCAGCGGCGAAAGACTGTGGTCTGGATCTCGTTTCCGGTGGGACGGATACTCACGTCGCGCTGATAGACCTGCGGCCGAAAAATGTAACGGGCCGCGATGCGGAAGCGGCGCTTGGCCGTGCCTTTATTACCTGCAACAAGAACGGCGTGCCCTTTGATCCCGAAAAGCCGATGGTCACAAGTGGCATTCGGGTCGGCTCGCCAGCAGGGACGACGCGAGGATTTGGAGAAGATGAATTCCGTCGAATTGGCCGCTGGATCGGTGAGATCGTCGATGCGGTCGCTCAGGGCGAGTCGGAAGGTGTTGAAGCCCGGGTTCGCGAGGAAGTGAAAGCACTAACTGCCAGATTTCCTATCTACGGCGGTGCGGGGGCTTAAACTTGAAGTGTCCGTTCTGCACCGCTGAGAACACGGCCGTTAAGGATTCCCGGCCTGCAGAAGACAATACGGCCGTTCGCCGGCGTCGCGCATGCGAGGTCTGCGGCGGCCGGTTTACAACATTTGAGCGGGTACAGCTTCGCGAAATCATCGTCGTTAAACGCGATGGCAAGCGCGCCCTGTTTGATCGGGACAAGGTGGCAAAATCCGTCACGATAGCGCTTCGGAAAAGAGCTGTCGGCGACGAGAGTGTCGAACGGCTTGTATCCGGTATTGTGCGCAAGCTGGAAAGCAGTGGTGAGACTGAAGTGACGTCAGCCGAGATTGGGGACCTCGTCATGGAGTCGCTGAAAACGGTCGATCCGGTTGGCTACGTCCGATACGCAAGCGTCTACAAGGATTTCAAGGATCCAAGCGATTTCGCTCGCTTTATCGAGACCTCGGCGCTTGATGACGGAAACGACGAAGAGTGACGGTGAGAGCATCCGTTACGCTGAAGATTGCGACGTCCCTGGATAGCCGGATAGCGCTTTCCAATGGTGTCAGCCAGTGGATAACGGGACCGGAGGCGCGCGCACGTGCACATCAGATGCGCGCGGCGCACGACGCGGTGCTGGTGGGCATAGGGACAGTTCTCGCTGATGATCCACTTCTGACGGCCCGAACGGTTCCACTTCCGCAAATGCAACCGGTCCGCATCGTCGCGGACAGCCGCTTACGGGCGCCGTCCTCGGCGCGCTTGCTACAGTCGGCGTCAGCAGGAAAAGTCGTCATAGCCCATGGCAGCGAGTTGGCTTCGAAGCGTGAAGCGATGCCCGCTGGCGTTGAAACCTGGGCAGTGGGCGGGGTGGACGGGCGGGTCGATCCATCGGAATTGCTCAGACGCGCTCGCGGCGAAGGGCTCAACCGGATTTTCCTGGAAGGTGGCGGTCAACTGGCCGCGAGTTTTGTCCGTCTGGGTCTCGTGGACCGTATCGAATGGTTTCGAGCGCCGATCATTCTGGGGGGAGACGGGTTGCCCGCAATTGCTGGGCTTGGCCTGGACGCGATCAGCAAAGCCAGTCACTGGCGGCTGAAGCAGTCCGAGAAGATCGGAAACGATATTTTGGAAAGTTGGGTGAAAGCTGACTAGGCGAGCCTGCTCTTCTTGACTTTACGTGACTGATTGGCGTCGCCGGCTCCGGCTCCTATATCGACGTCCTGGAGGGATGGAATGTTCACTGGACTGGTGACAGATATTGGTAAGGTGATGACGGCTGAAGACCGGAACGGTCTGCGGCGCTTCCGCGTGGTGTCAAACTATCCGGTTAGCGATCTCTCTATGGGCGCTTCCATCATGCATTCAGGCGTTTGCTTGACGGTAGTCGATTTCGGTGCCGGAAAGGATGGAAGTTGGTTCGAGGTAGAGGCCGTTCCGGAAACTCTGAGCAAGACCAATCTTGGGGAGCTATCCGCAGGTGACAGGCTCAATCTCGAATTATCACTGAAACTTGGTTCCGAACTTGGCGGCCACTTCGTTTTTGGTCACGTTGATGGGCTCGGTGAAATCGTGTCGATTCAGGACGAAGGCCAGAGCCACCGGGTGCGAATCCGCCCCCCAGCAGCGCTGGCACGTTTTTTTGCCACGAAGGGCTCTGTGGCCGTCGATGGTGTCTCCCTTACTGTCGCCGAAGCGCTCGACAACGGAGACTTCGAAGTCGCGGTCATCCCTCACACATGGCAGGTGACGACGCTCGGACAAATGCAGGTGGGCCGCAAAGTCAATCTTGAGGTCGACATGCTTGCACGTTACGTGGCCCGGATGGTCGGCGTAGATGCGCCGCGACAGGGGCCTGCTGGATGAGCGACACTATACACGACGCGATCTCCTCAATTGATGAGATTATCGAAGATGCCCGCAATGGACGCATGTTCATTCTTGTCGATGCTGAAGATCGCGAGAATGAAGGCGACCTTGTGATTCCTGCCAGTTTCGCAACGCCTGAAGCGGTTAACTTCATGGCCAAGTTCGGTCGAGGTCTGATCTGCCTAGCAATGACACGAGAGCGTGCAAAGACGCTTAATCTCGACATGATGGCCCGTGATAATCGCGAAAGTATGCAGACGGCTTTTACCGTTTCCATCGAAGCAAAGGATGGCGTGACGACGGGTATATCCGCAGCTGACCGCTCCCGAACCGTCGCTGTGGCGATCGATCCCACCAAGGACTACGACGACATTGTCTCGCCGGGGCATGTGTTCCCGCTCGTGGCGCGCGATGGCGGCACGCTCGTGAGGGCCGGGCATACCGAGGCGGCCGTCGACATCTCCCGTCTGGCGGGCCTCTATCCAGCCGGCGTGATATGCGAGATCATGAATGACGACGGCACCATGGCGAGGTTGCCCGAGCTCGTTTCGTTTGCTCAGCTGCATGGCTTGAAGATCGGTACGATTGCAGATCTGATAGCTTGGCGCCGGAAGAACGACCGATATCTCGAACGCCGCGTAGAGGCGCCGCTCGACAGTGAGTATGGCGATGGGTTCAAGTCCGTCGTCTTCCGCAACGCGCTCGATAATTCAGAACATATCGCCATCGTGCACGGTACGATTTCCTCCGATGAAACGGTGCTGGTCCGGGTACATCGCACGGACGTGCTTGCTGACATTCTTGGAGAGAAAGGACCACGCGCCAATCTCGTGGAGAAGGCGATGAACGCAATCGCCCAATCAGAGAAAGCAGGGGTTGTGGTATTCGTGAACACGATGCGTCCGAACTCCTTAGCGGCGCGTCTTGGTCTAAAGACCAGCGATGGTGATGACTCCCACCAGCCGCTTCGAGAATACGGCGTGGGCGCTCAAATCCTTCGTGAACTGGGTGTGCGGCGAATGATATTTTTATCCGACACCCAGCCAACCCGCGTGGCAGGACTCGAAGGCTACGGCATCAGCATTGAAGGCTGGCAGCGATTGACACAGGAAGAAGACTAGAATGGCGCACCGTATTCTGATTGCGACCTCACGCTACTATGATCACATTTCTCGGGAGCTCGAAGCAGGCGCGCTGGAAGCACTTTCCGACGAGGATGTGGTAACTGAGGTGATCGAAGTGCCCGGCGCTTTCGAAGTACCCGGTATAATCGCAATGGCTGCCGACAGCGGTCAGTATGATGGTTACATCGCGCTTGGGTGCGTGATCAGAGGCGAAACGTCCCACTATGACTATGTATGCGGCGAAAGTGCCCGAGGCCTGATGGACCTGGCGGTCAAGCGCCGTCTCGCGATCGGTTATGGTATTCTCACAGTTGAGAACGAAGCCCAAGCGCTGGCGCGAGCGGATCGAAAGCAAAAAAACAAGGGCAAGGATGCGGCTGACGCCTGTCTCGCCATGCTCAAGATGCGGAAGAAATTCGTTAGATGATCGAGAGCCAGAAACTGCCATTTGAGGTGATCCGCGCGCGCAGGGCAGGAGCCCGGCTGGCGGCCGTCCAGGCTCTGTATCAGATGGAACAGACGGGCGAGAGCGCGAAAGCCGTTATCCGCGAGTTCATGGAAGACAGGCTCGGCTTCGGGCCGGACGAAGAACCCGTTGAAGAAGCCGATCCCGATCTCTTCAAGGCAGTCGTCAACGCTGTTGTGAAGAACCAGGCGACCATCGATGCGGCAATACTGGCCCGCTTGTCCTCGGGCTGGAAACTATCGCGTCTGGACTCGACCACACGCGCGATACTTCGTGCTGCTTGTGCCGAGCTGATCGAACATCAGGAATTGTCGAACGCGGTTATCCTGGACGAGTATGTGTCGCTCGCCCACGATTTTTTCGACAAGACGGAAGCCAATTTCGTCAATGCCGTCCTTGAGAATATGGCCAAGGACGTACGAACGCCGCAATAGCGCGGGATGGGCCCGGTGTCCGAATTCGACTGGATTTCAAAGTACCTGAAGCCTATCGCAACGAGCGAAGGCGCAATGTCGCTTGAAAACGATGTGGGCATCCTGGCCTCATTGCCCCCTGATCGGCCGCTGATTGCTACAATGGATACGCTGGTTGAAGGCGTTCACTTCTTCCGTGGCGATCCTCCCGAGACGCTTGGGAAGAAGATCCTGCGTGTGAATGTGTCAGACATCCTCTGCAACGGGGCTGTTCCAAAAGATGCCTTACTATCCGTCGCGTTGCCAGACTGGTTCGATGAACCTCGATTCGAGCGCTTCTGCGGAGGGCTTGGGCATGACCTGGCGCAGTGGAATGTGAAACTTGTCGGAGGCGATCTCGTTTCAACGCCCGGTCCTCTGGTTCTCACGATGACGGTAACCGGAAGCTGCCTTTCTCCGAATCCTGTCGCCAGATCCGGTGCAATGGTGGGCGACGCTGTGTGTGTGTCCGGAACCATAGGCGCGGGGTACCAGGGCCTGGATGATGCAAAGGCGGGCAGGGACAGTCCGTTCGCCCGGCATTTCAGGGTGCCGGATATACCCGCCCCAGAGATTGCCGAGATTTTATCGGCGCATGCGAACGCCGCCATCGATATCTCTGACGGACTGATCGCCGAAGCCATTCATGTGGGACGAGCAAGCCGCAAGGCTATCTGCTTGGACATGGAAACCGTCCCATGGGCCCGGAACTGCGCTTCCGTGGCTGACATGATAGAGCTTGGGACAGGTGGAGACGACTATCAGGTTTTGATGACGCTACCAGAATCCAAGCTTGATATTGCCATCAAGGATGCCGCATCCGCAGGGATCAGACTGACGCGAATCGGGCATGTGGCGGCAGGTGACGAACTCCAGCTGAAACATCGAGGGAAAATCGTCCCGGTACCTGCGAAACTAGGCTTCGTCCACGGTAATTAGGGCCTCCGGGTCGCTTCGGACGCGATCCAGCTTGCTTAAACGCGCGGCATTTGGCAGTGACGAGTCATAAACAAACTGGCTCGATCCGTAATTATACAAGCGGAATCGGCCGAATGGGAGGAAGGGCACAAATGACCCTATGGTATTGGATTGCATTGGTCGCCGGGTTCGCGGCCGTAATATTTGGCTGGCTTCAGTCGAATTCGATTATGAAAGCAGACTCCGGGTCTGACCGGATGCGCGAAATCGCGGCAGCCATTCAGGAGGGCGCCAATGCCTACCTGAACCGGCAGTATACAACGATTGCCATGGTTGGTGCGGGCGTCATCGTATTGCTTTTCATTGCTTTCAGAAGCTGGGAGGTGCCGCTCGGCTTTTTGATTGGTGCCGTATTGTCAGGTGCGGCTGGTTTCATCGGCATGAAAGTGTCGGTCCAAGCGAACGTCCGCACGACGCAGGCTGCAAGCAAAAGTCTGCAGGGCGGTTTGGATATGGCTTTCAAGTCGGGCGCCGTTACGGGCCTGCTCGTGGTCGGCCTCGCGCTAATCGGCGTCGTTGCCTATTACGGCATCCTGACCGGGCTGGTCGGCTTTGCGCCGAATGACCGTTCGGTCGTGGATGGCCTCGTCGCACTCGGCTTCGGCGCGTCCTTGATATCGATCTTCGCGCGTCTCGGTGGCGGCATCTTTACAAAAGGTGCTGACGTTGGCGGCGACATGGTCGGCAAGGTTGAAGCTGGTATTCCTGAAGATGACCCGCGCAACGCTGCGACGATTGCGGACAATGTTGGCGATAATGTCGGAGACTGTGCCGGCATGGCAGCGGACCTGTTCGAGACCTATGCGGTCACCATCGTTGCTACCATGGTGCTGGGCGCGATCTACTTTGGTGGTCTGGGCTACCTTGGCTCCATTATGTTGCTGCCGCTGGCTATTTGCGCAGTCTGTATCCTGGCGTCGATCGCCGGGACCTGGTTCGTACGCCTTGGTCAGGGGTCAACCAACATCATGGGAGCCCTGTACAAGGGGCTCATAGCAACCGGCGTGTTCTCGCTCGCAGGGCTTGCCGTCGCCATAAACTGGGCACTTCCGAACGGCTTCGGCGTACTGGATGGTGCTGCCAGTGAACTTGGTTTGGTTGGTGATGTTACTGGTCTTGACCTGTTTCTGTGCGGTGTGGCGGGCCTGGGCGTAACAGCTCTGATCGTGGTTATTACGGAGTATTACACCGGAACGGGCTATCGACCGGTCCGCTCTGTGGCCAAATCGTCCGAGTCC
This sequence comes from Henriciella mobilis, assembly GCF_003576285.1. Taxonomy (NCBI): domain Bacteria; kingdom Pseudomonadati; phylum Pseudomonadota; class Alphaproteobacteria; order Hyphomonadales; family Hyphomonadaceae; genus Henriciella; species Henriciella mobilis. The sequence continues at coordinate 346,433 of NZ_QWFX01000013.1, forward strand.
GGGCATGGCACCAACGTAATCCAGGGTCTGGCCGTTTCGCTTGAGTCGACCGCGCTGCCCGCCATCACGATCATCGCGGGTATCATTCTGACCTTCAATCTCGCCGGGCTGTACGGCATCGCCATCGCGACGACGACGATGCTCGCGCTTGCTGGAATGATTGTCGCGCTGGATGCCTTTGGCCCCGTGACGGACAATGCAGGCGGCATCGCTGAGATGTCCGATCTGCCGAGCGAGGTACGCGACACCACCGATGCGCTCGATGCCGTTGGCAACACGACCAAAGCGGTGACTAAGGGCTATGCAATCGGCTCTGCCGGTCTCGGTGCTCTGGTGCTGTTTGCGGCTTATAATGAAGACCTCAAATACTTTGCGGAAACAGCAGAGCCGGGTAGCTTTTTTGCATCTGTAGGAGAGGTCAGTTTCTCCATTGCCAACCCTTACGTTGTTGTTGGCCTACTATTCGGCGGCCTCTTGCCATTCTTGTTTGGCGGGATGTCGATGATGGCTGTTGGGCGCGCGGCCCAATCGGTGGTCGAGGAGGTTCGCAGACAATTCCGTGAAATGCCCGGCATCATGAAGGGCGAGGTCAAGCCGGATTACAGCAAGGCGGTCGACCTGCTGACCAAGGCAGCAATCCGAGAGATGATCGTTCCATCGATGCTCCCTGTGCTTTCGCCAATTGTCCTGCTCGCCGTCATCTGGCTCATCGCGGGTCCGGCGTCTGCGCTGGCTTCTGTCGGAGCGATGCTGCTTGGCGTGATTGTGACAGGTCTGTTCGTAGCAATTTCCATGACCTCAGGCGGTGGTGCCTGGGATAATGCGAAAAAGTACATTGAAGACGGCAATCACGGCGGCAAGGGCTCGGAGGCCCACAAGGCTGCTGTGACAGGCGATACGGTCGGCGATCCTTACAAGGATACCGCGGGACCGGCGGTCAATCCGATGATCAAGATCACGAACATTGTGGCCTTGCTAATGGTGGCTGTACTCGCCCACTTCTAAGGCCTGGCGGCCGAACAGTAATCGGTCGCTTTCAAAAGCTAAGCCCTCCCGCAGATGAAGCGGGAGGGCTTTCATTTTCGAACATACTAGAATTCGAAAGCCGTCGTCTCTAGCGGCGTCCCGTCGGATTGCCAGGTGTGGCCTCGTCGGTTGCAGGCAAGGCAACCTGGCCCACTGTACCGAAGATCTGCTCCCATAGGCCAAGCTCGCGGCCACGTGTTGGGGTTTCTCTGGAGGCGTAGCTGATCACGCGGCCATCGTCCTGATTGTATTTGAGAACTTCTTCGACGACGTCTTCTTCGCTGAATCGAATCGCTGTGATGGTTCGCGTGGAAATCTCCGGACGGAAAAATGCGAAGCGCTCCTGTATCGTCGTGATATACATCCAGGTGTTGTCGTCGAATACGCTTTCCGTGCTCGGAGAGCCAAGCTGTGCCAGAACGCTGGAACGCGTATCGAGACCTGGCTCCACATCGGCCGGGTTAATCTCGTCTGGTGCGTAGCCATGATAGGCTTTCACAGTTGATATACAGCCTGTGGCTGAGAAGCAGGCGAGGGCCAGACTTGCGGCTATAATCGTTTTGCTCATGCGGCTTTCCTTCCTGTTCCCACTGGATTACAGGCGACATCATCGGATTGGCAAGTTACGGAGCGCATAAGTGAGTTTGTTGCGGCACTTCAAGCGTTCAAATCGTCGAAAGTCGGAAGAGGTCGCCAAACGGCTTCACCATGCAATTGTGGGCAAGGCGCGTGATCCGGTCTTGTTTGGTGAAGATAAAATACCCGACACGTTCGACGGGCGCTTCAATGCAATTTGTCTGTACTCGGCTCTGCTGTTCCCCAGACTTGAGAAAGCAGGGGAGAAGGGACAGGCGATCTCCAGGATCTTGAACGATAGGGTCTTCAGCGACATTGACGGCGCGCTCCGGGAAACTGGTGTGGGTGATGCGTCAATTGCCAGAAAGGTTCGAAAGCTTGGGGAACGCTTCTTTGGTCTGGCCAGGGCGGCGAAGGAGGCTCTCGAGTCTGAGCAGGCCGTCGAGTCTCTGGCCAACGTCTTCGAACGAAATGAAGTTACATCTCCAGGAGGGGCTTTGGAGGTCGCCGAGATAATCGTTCAGGATGCGCAGATGCTCCCGTCCGTCGCGGATGAAGCTCTTCTCGCAGGCAAGGCGCCTTGGTAGGTGCATGGTCATGCGCAGCCTGCTTGCGTTCCACATGTTGCGGATCGGAGGGCAGGGGCGTACTTTCCCCGACTCTGGCAGCGGGTAAGAACTTGAAATGTCCTCAGTAACTCTATCGATTGACGCGATGGGGGGCGATCACGCCCCTGAAGTGGTTCTGGAAGGGCTGCAGCTCTTTTGCCGGAGGCGATCGGATGTCAATTTTCTGCTTCACGGCCAATCAGACGCACTCGCTCCGCTAGTCTCAAAGCACAAGCTGGCAAGCCGCTGCGCACTGATTGATCACCCCGATGTTGTCAGCATGAGCGCGAAGCCATCCTCCGCTCTACGAAAAGGCAAGACGACCAGCATGTGGGGCATGATCGAATCGGTGAAACAGGGTGAAGCCTCTGCCGGCGTTTCCGCGGGGAATACGGGTGCCCTCATGGCCATGTCGATGATGATCCTGCGCAAGATGCCCGGCGTTCATCGACCAGCCATGACGGCGATCTGGCCAACTCTGAATGGTCGGTCGGTTGTTCTGGATGTCGGTGCCAATCTCGATGCGGATGCGGACCAACTGGTTGAGTTCGCCGTCATGGGCGAAGCCTACGCACGCGCAGTATTTGGCACGAAGCGTCCAACGGTCGGACTCCTGAACATTGGGGCGGAAGATGAAAAAGGGCGGGACGCGGTAAAGTTCGCTAGCGAAATCATGCGGACACGGGATATTGGAATCGAGTTCAAGGGATACGTTGAAGGCAACGATATTTCGATGGGTGTCGCCGATGTTATCGTAACAGACGGCTTCACGGGTAATGTTGCTTTGAAGACAGCCGAAGGCACAGCACGCCTTGTGTCGCGATATGTCCGGGAAGCACTAACGTCGAGTTTGCTATCCAAGGCGGGTGCAGCGCTCGCAGCCTCTGGATTGCGGGACCTGCGCACAAAGCTCAACCCTTCGAGTGTAAACGGCGGGGTCCTGTTGGGTCTCAACGGTGTGATTGTTAAAAGTCACGGCGGGACAGACGCCGAAGGGTTCGCGACCGCTATTAAACTGGCGGCGGACCTTGCCAACAGCCACTATATGGAAGAAGTCTCCTCAGGCTTGAAACGCGTATCCCAACTCGGAATTGCGCCGGAAACGGTTGAGTAATGAAGACCACGAAAAGTTTTATTCGAGGCACGGGGGCCTATCTGCCACGCCGTGTTCTGACCAATGACGATCTGGCTAAAATGGTCGACACGTCCGATGACTGGATCCGCGAACGGACGGGTATCCATCAACGCCATATTGCGGCGGAGGGAGAGCTGACATCGGACTTGGCCACGGAAGCCGCGAAGGTTGCCTTGAAGAATGCAGGCCTGGTCGCGAGCGACGTTGATCTGATTGTTCTTGCCACCACAACACCTGACAGGACCTTTCCCGCAACGGCGACCGCCGTTCAGGCCAAACTCGGCATCTCCGGAGGTGCCGCGTTTGACGTCCAGGCGGTATGCTCGGGTTTTCTATTCGCCATGGCTACTGCAGATTCCATGTTGCGTCAGGGACTTTTCAAGACTGCGCTCGTTATCGGGGCAGAGACGTTTACGCGAATTCTGGACTGGTCTGACCGCTCAACATGCGTTCTCTTCGGCGACGGAAGCGGCGCAGCAGTGTTGCAGGCGGACCAAGGTGCAGCAGATGAAGGCGTGATCGCGCATCATATCCGGACGGATGGTACCAAAAGCGATTTGCTCTACGTCGATGGCGGGGTCTCTTCGACAGGCACCATCGGTCATGTCCGCATGCAAGGGAATCAGGTTTTCCGGCATGCTGTAACGAATATTTCCAACGCGATCGAGCGTGTGCTTGATGATACAGGTCACACGATTGATGATGTTGACTGGTTTGTTCCCCACCAGGCCAACCAGCGGATATTGAATGGTGTCGCTAAACGGCTCGGACTGGATGAAGACAAGGTCATATCGACTGTTTCCCGTCACGGGAACACATCAGCAGCCTCAATACCGCTCGCCCTACACACGGCAATAGAAGACCAGAGGATAAAAACCGGCGATCTTGTGCTAAGTGAAGCCATGGGGGGTGGCTTTTCGTGGGGTGCCACTCTCTTCCGGCTGTAATTCTTTCGTTAAGATATCGGCCGTATCTGTTAACCAGAGGAGCTGATTACGTGACCAGCAAAACCATAACTCGCGTCGAACTAGCCGATGCCATTGTACGGGAAGTCGGAATTACCCGGCAGGAGTCCGGCGACATTCTCGACCGGATGCTCGAATTGATTGGGAAAAGCCTCGAACACGAGAACGAGGTCAAACTTTCGAGATTCGGCAATTTCGTTGTTCGCAAGAAATCTGCCCGTGCAGGCCGCAATCCAAAAACCGGTGTTGAGGCTAAAATTTCAGCTAGACGCGTGGTCACGTTCAAGCCCTCTCCCATGCTGAAGAGCAAGGTCGAAGACGGCAATTAAATAGAAAGAGGGAATCCCAAATGTCAGCAGCTGCCAAGAAAGTCGAAAAGTCCGCCGATGCCTACCGGTCCATCGGTGAAGCGGCGGATGAACTCGGCTTGCAACCGCACGTGCTGCGCTATTGGGAGGGGAAGTTTACCCGGCATCTGAAACCTCTGAAGCGGCCTGATGGTCGTCGCATGTTCCGGCCGGAGGACATGGAGGCCCTGCGGGCCATCCAGTTGCTCGTACATGAGCGTGGCATGACGCTTAAAGGCGCTCAGCAACTTATCAACGAGCAGGGGATCGCACGGGTTCTCGCCGGACAGGCCACGCTTTCGGCTGGAAGTCAGGACGTTCCTCAGCGAAGCCCTGCACGGGAGCTTCAGGAAAGTATCCGCACCGCATTTGCATCTGGCGAGAAAGCGGTATCGGAGGACAGCGATTCCCGAGAACGGCTGGAGTCGATGCTGGCGGATCTGGTCGACATCAAGGCACGTCTGGACAAGGCCCGGATCGCCAAGGCTGCGTGAAGCAGTCTCGGTCATTGCAATCATCTGCAGGCGAGACTAAAGCACTCGACGTCGGAGCGTAGCGCAGCCCGGTAGCGCACTTGTCTGGGGGACAAGGGGTCGTGGGTTCGAATCCCGCCGCTCCGACCATTTACCGGTTCTGAAAGTTGCTAAGTCAATTCAGGCTGGCGTGAAAGAGTGTAGCCTTTACGGCTGCTTGCCAGCCCGAAACAAGGGCTTGCCGTTCCGAGGCCAGCATGGACGGTGTAAATTGACGATCGTGCGCCCACAATTCCTCAAGCTGTTCCGTATTGGAAAAAATGCCTGCCTTGAGGCCTGCCAGGAAAGCGGCCCCCCGCGCGGTGCTTTCGATAATCACCGGGCGGTCGATACGCACTTCCAGAATATCCGACAGGAATTGCAGAAACCAGCTATTTGCGACCATGCCACCATCAACGCGGATGGCGTCGACTGAGAGACCGTCGGAAATGAGGGACGCGACGAGATCGTTTGTCTGATAAGCGACCGCTTCGATTGCGGCGCGAGTCAGGACCGCCCGGCCGGTGTTTCGTGTCAGTCCAAATATCGCACCGCGGGCTGTGCTGTCCCAGTGAGGGGCGCCCAGGCCCGTAAAGGCCGGCACGACGTAGACGCCTTCATTGCTTGATACCGACGCTGCTAGACTTTCTGTTTCAGCGGCGTCCTCGATTATGTGGAGTTCGTCTCTCAGCCATTGTGAAACGGCTCCGGCTATGAATATCGAGCCCTCGACCGCAAACTGGCGTTCAGCGCTTGTGCGACAGGCGACAGTCGACAACAGTCCGCTTTGGGAGCGCACGATCTTGTTACCGGAGCTCGCAAGCATGAAGCATCCAGTGCCGTACGTGCTCTTGATCATTCCTGCATGCCAGCACGCTTGTCCGAATGCAGCGGCCTGCTGATCGCCAGCAACGCCAAGTATAGGAATGCTCCGGCCAAAGATTTGAGGATCAGTTTCGCCGAATGAAGAGCTGCTTGATCGTATATCAGGCAGGACGGACCTTGGTATTTCAAACAGGTTCAGGAGCCAGTCGTCCCAGTCGCCTTCGTTGATGTTGTACAAGAGCGTACGGCTGGCATTCGTTTCATCCGTCAGATGATGCTTGCCGCCTGTTAGTCTGTAGATCAGAAACGCATCAATCGTCCCAAAGGCCAGATTGCCTTGCTCGGCCAGATCAATTGCGCCTTCGACGTTCTCGAGAATCCAGCGCAGTTTGGTTGCCGAAAAATACGGATCGATCGTTAGACCGGTTCGCCGTACAATTTCGTCTAGCTTGCCGGATAAGCGAAGTTCCTCGCAATGGCCGGAAGTTCGCCGATCCTGCCATACAATTGCGTTTCCCAAGGCCTGCCCACTCCGCTTGTCCCACACGACGGTGGTTTCCCGCTGATTGGTGATGCCGATGCACTCGATCTTACCGCCTGTCTGCTGTTCCGCCGCAGTCATCGCTTCATCAGCCGTCTGCACTGTCGTGCGCCATATATCGTCTGGATTGTGTTCGACCCAACCCGGTTTCGGAAAGTGCTGTTTGTACTCACACTGAGCCGAAGAGACGATTCGGCCGTTGGCGTCGAAGACGAGGGATCGGCTAGAAGTAGTCCCCTGGTCGATGGAAAGGATGAGAGGTGTGGAAGCCATAGCGGAAACCTAGCGGCATTGGAGGCACGCGACCAGATAGATCAAATTTCAAGCTTCGGTCTTCTGCGATGTTTATACATTTGTCGTAAACCACACTCGGATTTTCCGATCAGGAGTTCGGGGTGAGAAAGTTTTTTCGGGCGATTGATAGCGATAGCCATTCACTGGCCGCCCTGGTTAAGTCGATCGACGTCCCTGAAGATCAGGCGGCCAGCATAAGGGCAAGACAGCTGGAAACAGCCGGGCGCCTGACGCCAGTGATGGTGCTGGCAAACCTCGTCAACGCATCCGTGGTTATTGTTTCCTTCTGGCACTCACCTGCCATAAGGCTACTTGGCCTGTGGGCGGCCCTGCTTTTCGTCGCCTCGGCCATCCTGCTGATTGCAAATATGCGTGCCCGTCGGAAGGCCAAACTTCGAAAGAAGAATGGAATAGCCGGTTCGACCGATAAGACCCAGCAGGGGATTGAACGGTTTTCTCGCCTCGCATCTTTTGTTGGGCTGATCTGGGGCATTCTTCCGCTCCTGATCATGCCTTTTGATGATGCAACGAGCCAGTTGGCTGTCAGCATCATCATGGCCGGCATGATGTTTGGCGGTGTTGTTCTGATTAGCCGGATCCCGGAAGCGGCCCAGGCTTTCCTCATCCCAACAACGATCGGATTTGTTGTTGGACTTCAGCTCGGCAACGACCCAAGAAATGATTTTCTGTCCATCCTGGCCCTAGTTTACGCATCCGTGCTCTGGATATCGATTCGCTGGTCTTATCGACAGTTCGTTGAACAACATCTCAGCGGGGCTGCTGTTCAACATCAGGCGCAGCTAATTGGACTTTTGCTTCGTGATTTCGAAGAGAGCACCTCGGACTGGTTGTGGCAAACCGACGAAGCCGGATTGCTGGAAGACATCCCACTTCCGGTCTCAGGAAAGAAGTCAGCCGTAAGTGCGATGGTGCAGGGAACGGCGATCTCATCCCTGTTCACGGACAATGATGCGAAAACCCTGCTGATAAGCAATTTGGAGAACCGTCAGCCGTTCCGTGACATTGCTCTTCAGGTCGCCGGCGAGGATGGCGTCTGGTGGTCACTAACAGGCAAGCCGGTGTTTGACAGCGCGGGCAGTTTTTCCGGCTTTCGGGGCGTTGCATCAGACATTTCGCAGTCAAAAGAGATCGAAGATCGTATTGCGTTCATGGCGCACTTTGATCCGCTGACGTCTTTGCCAAACCGCGCCTGCCTTAACGAACGTCTGGATCAGTTATCCCAAACACCCGCGCCTGACGGGATGCTTCGCGCACTTCTCTGGCTGGACCTCGATAACTTCAAGTGGGTGAATGATACGCTTGGACATCCGGCAGGCGATGAGTTGCTCTGCCAGGTCGCATCGCGGCTCAAACAAGGGACAAAGGACGCTCTCATCATTGCGCGTCTGGGTGGTGATGAATTTGCTATCCTGGTTGAAAGCCGCGGGAAGGAAGAACTGGTCGCGCAAGTTCGAGCCTTGAGCGAATCGCTCAATACGCCATACGAAATCTGGGGATCTTCAGCCCATTGTGGCGCGAGTATTGGCGTCAAGATCATCGATAACTACAGCACGGACATCTCCACGCTCCTCAAACACGCCGACCTTGCCCTCTACCAGGCGAAAGAATCGGGTAAACGAACCTGGTGCATCTTTTCAGATGAGCTTGCCGAAAGAGCTCGCATTCGCCGTGAGACCGAAGTCGACCTCCATCGGGCACTTGAGAACAACGAACTGCTGACCTACTTCCAGCCACAAATGTGCGCCAGCACAGGTGAAATTGTTGGCTGCGAGACTCTGCTTCGGTGGAAGCATCCGACGCGAGGCCTGATAGGTCCTGGAAGTTTCATCAAACACGCCGAAGACACCGGTTTTATCACCCGGCTTGGCGACTGGACCTTGCGAGAAGCTCTGCGTGTCGCCAGGCGATTTCCTGACAATATGCGCGTCGCGGTGAACATTTCGCCACTCCAGATACATAGCGCCAATCTGTTGAACACAATCGTCAATGCTCTGGCGGTCAACCAGATCGCCCCGTCGCGGTTAGAGTTGGAAATTACCGAATCCGTATTGCTCAGCGACACCGAGTTCACACTTGAACGCCTTCGCAAGTTCAAGGAATTGGGCGTGCGGATTTCGCTCGATGACTTTGGTACAGGATATTCTTCGCTGAGTTACTTGAGACGGTTTCCATTCGACAAGCTCAAAATCGACAAAGGTTTCGTGCAAGATATTGATCACAGCGAAGAGTGCAGAGCGATCGCGAGGGCGACACTGCAACTCGCCAAGGCGCTCAATATGGTCTGCACAGCGGAAGGCGTGGAAACCGAAGGCCAGAAACAGTTTCTGACCGAAAACGGGTGCGATGAACTTCAAGGCTTCCTGATCAGTCGTCCCCAGCCGCTCGACAAACTGACCCACCTCATCGACATTCGAGACGTGCCGTCCGGATCGGATGAACACGTTGAGGAAGGGGATAGAACCGGCAACGATTCCGCAGACAGATTGCCGAAAAAATATGCGGCGGGGTGAGGCCTAATTTGGCCCCAGAATTAGCCCCAATACATCCATTGCCTTCTCGCTTTCGCTTTCTTCGTCGTCCTCGCCCTCACTCTCGTTCGGCGCGTCTGCCTCAGACGATGTCGTAGACTCTTGTGAATCGTCTGCTGGGCTTTGTGGCTGGCTTCCCGTCTTGTCCGCCGATGCGCCAGGTTGGCGACCGCCGATGACATCCGAAGCAATAGCTCCCAGTTCGCCGCCTATCCGGTCCTGAAGCTCCGATGCCGCCCTGTCTCGGACATTCGACGCCAGCGCCGACTGGACACCAGAGAAGTCAGGAGTAAATCGGGGAGCATTCCAGCTGCCTTGGACCCGAAGTGGCACCGGGATTCCGTTCAGCTGAACCGTTGCTGTATTGCCTTGCCCAGCCCGGTCGATGGCCGGGGTAAGCTTGACGTCGAGTGTGCGTCCGCCAATACCAATCTGTCCTGCGCCGCTGACATTCATCACTGAATTGACGAGAGAAAGCGACTGGATTTGTGCCAATCCATTCTGAATATCCAGAGTCGCCGAGAAATTGGTGAAGTCTGTTTCAGCCTGCGGCGAGACGACCTCTCCGAGTGACTGCAGCGTCAGATTTCCCGATGACAATGCTTCGCGCAGCGAGCCCGCGGAACGGACGAGTTTACCGAGGTTGACACCCTGTAACGCACCATTGCCAATTTCGAGCGACAGGCTGCCATCAATAGCGTTGACAATCTGATTGATGCTGGCGCCGGACGCCGCAACATCAATTGAGAACTGTCCGCCCCCACTGAGCTTGTCGAAACCGGCAAGGCTGGACAAAAGGGATTGCGCTTCGACGCTCGAGGCTGCCATTTCGAAGTCGAAAGCCGGAGTCGATCCAGCGGCATCAACGATCGCCTTGCCGTTCCAGCTTCCACCAAATGCCGAAAACCGGTTCAGGTTGGCATCAAGCCTTCCAGATTTCAGCGAAACCGAGAGATCCGAGTTTTTGAGCTGGATCTTTCCGATATCAATTTCGTCGGCCACCAAAGCAATCTCGGCATCCAGCAAGTTTAGCGCTGCGAGGTCTAGAGGAGCCTCGCTCCACGCAGAAGGCTGGCTTGCCGCTGGCTGGTCGGCATCTGAGCCAAGGAACGGGGATAGATCCAGGCGACTGGTCTTCAGGTCGGCTTTGACGGCTGGAACAGCCGCGCTCAGATCGGCGGAAATCGAACCGGTAGCCTGCGTGTCGTCGAGCGCAAATGTTCCGCTTTCGAGTCCGAGTCGCTGGAAGTTGCCGCGCGCCCTACCGGAGACTGAGGCTGACTTCAGCGATGTGCCTTCTGGTAGTTCGACGCCAAGCTGGGATAGCAGTTGGCGCAGCTGGTCGCTTTTTGCGGACAGATCACCATCGACCCGGCCGTCGTCGGCCAGTGAAATTGATCCGGAGTAGGATGCACTGAGCGACGGGCTGTTGCTGCGAGCCGTCATTCCGGCGAAGTTAAGTGCAGTCGCAGGCCCTTCCAGTCTAGAATTAATTGAAAGCTGCTTGAAGGCGCTTAGCGGTTGCAGAGGCAGTCCAAGTTCCCGGCTCAACGCAAACGCGTCCCTTACATCCAGACTGGCCTGTCCGTCGAACTCTGGTGTATCGCGGATATGAAGCAGCCCATTGTAGTTTAGATTCAGCCCGTCACCGGAAACGGTCAGGTCAGAAAAATTAAGAGACAGATCTGGCAGCGCGCCCTCAATGGATCCGCTGGCGCGCAGCCCACCCAGCGGTGCCAGATCGACAGGTAGAGCGATTTCCAAGAAGGATGTGACGTCGCTTAACTGAGGAATGTTTGCAGAATAACGCCCTGAAACGTTCATGGCGTCTTTGTTGGTTATGGTTCCGTCAAAACTGACGTTGCCGAGATCCGAACCGAGCCGGGCGTCGACTGTGGCCTGAACACCGGACAGGAGAGCTTCAGGTGACGTCAAGGTCAGATCGAACTCGAACCGTTCATTCTGGAAGACGCCATTCGCCCGAAGGGTCATCGGCCGATCAGCCGATTTCAACGAAGCTTCTGCATTGAAGTCGGAGAGATCGTACCGAATGCCGCTTTGAAGGTCTTCGTAGACCAGTGATGCGTTGCGCAGCCGCGCCCTGTCGATACTGGCAGAAAAAGGGTCACCTGAAGGCTGCGGATTCGCGCCGTCGTCGGGCGCTGTATTGCGTTCAAACTCCCAATTGACCTCTCCGGCGGCGGTACGAGTCAGGCGCACAGATGCGTCCTCGAATGAGATCTCTTTTACCTCTACCCGCCGAGAAAACAGTGGCAGCAACTTTACCGAGCCGCGCAAGGCCCCCGCTTCGATCATATTGGGCGCTTCAAAACCGTCGGGATTGGCAACGCGCACGTCTTCTACCGACGCTGAGATCACCGGGAAGATTGATATCCTGGCCTCGCCATCGACACTTACCGGGCGACCAAGTGCATTGCTTGCAGCCGTCTCAATCTGCGCCTTGTAAACAGACGCAGGTATGAAAAAGGGGAGGGCCGCGAGAACAATAAGAAGCAGACCGAGTCCGGCACCGGCGAAAATGAAGACACGTTTCATAGGTCTAGAACACCCGATTCCTGAAGTCTGCTAAGCCCTAGCTGCAAGTCATGGCATTCTCATGGCACTTCCCGCTTGACCAGCCAAGCCGCCTTGTCTAATCAGGCGCCTCACCGCGGGATGCGGTGGCCGATCTGTGCGGGTGTAGCTCAGTTGGTTAGAGTGCCGGCCTGTCACGCCGGAGGTCGCGGGTTCGAGCCCCGTCACTCGCGCCAGATCAGGCCAACGATAAAGCCGGAGCCTTCAGGTTCCGGCTTTCGTTGATTCTGGAGCTTGATTTCAGTCACCCGTCATCGAAAACCGGGGCACGCTTTTGCAGCTCGGCCATGACGGCTTCAATCTGATTCTTTGAACCAATGATCTTGTCCTGAAGGACAGATTCCTGAAGCAGTGATTCCGCAGCATTGAGGTCAGGCAGGTTGTTGAATATCTGCTTGTTTGCCCGGATTGCATCGGGGTTCTTGGAAGCGATTGTCTTGGCCAGCTCCATAGCCCGTTCGTAGGGCTTTTCGCTGACCTCAGTTGCGAATCCATAGTTCAGAGCATCCGCGCCTGAGAAGATCCGGCCCGTATAGGTAAGCTCCCGCAGGATATCATCTCGACATAGATTCCGCATGATGGCTGTCCCCGCCATGTCGGGGACAAGACCCCATTTGATTTCCATGATCGACATTTTCGTTGCCGGATGAACGATGCGGATATCAGCGCCAAGCGACAGCTGGAAGCCCCCGCCGAGGGCCACGCCGTGTACGGCCGCTATGACTGGAACCGGGAGCGCGTGCCAGCCCCATACAGCCTGCTGGGGCCGGTTGGCGACTCCATGAGTGCGTTCGGCGAGCGGGGCCCGGGCGGTTGGTGACCCGCCACCGCTGCCTTCGGCCATTTTGCCAAAATTGCCCATGTCGAGACCGGCACAGAACGCGCGGCCCTCGCCTGAGAGAACGACGCACCGGACCGAATTGTCATTTGCCAGTTCCTCGGTCGTGGAGACGAGAGCTGAGAACATCTTTTCATCGAGAGCGTTCATCTTGTCTCTGCGGACAAGTCTCACGTCTGCAACACCATCAACATTCTTCACTTCAATCCGATCCGACATGGCTTTCTCCCGCTGAGGTTCTGACGGCGAAGTTGGACTGTGCAGAATCAAAAACGCCGGGACAATGGATGCCCCGGCGTCATGGAATTTGTGCTTAAGGCCGGTGCCTTAAAGGAAAAGTTTCGCGAACTCTCTTGGTTTGCGTTTCTTCCATTCGCCCTTGTGCCAGGATGCTGAAGCGAGGAGCGGTATCACGGTGCTTGCTTCCGCAAAGACCATTTGCTCGTACACGGTCTGCACCTTGCCCCAGCTTGCCGCTTCCTTGAGCGTCGAGGACGAACACGCGCCGTCGCGAGTGTCCGCTACCGTGATTTGAACGGCGTATTTGTGCATCTCGACTTCCTTGCCGAGAATTTCGGCGCAAACCACAGTGTCCTGGACAAAGTTCTTGGGGACGCCGCCGCCGACCATAAGAAGGCCTGTAGACCCTGCCGCAATCTTCACATCGGTCAGTTCACGGAAGTCTGCGACGCTGTCGATAGACATATAGTTGCCGGGGTTTTCGACCTGGTGTTTGACCAGTCCAAAACCTGCTGAGCAATCCGAGAATGCCGGCACAAAGATTGGAACATGGTGATCGTAGCAGGTCTCGATCAGGGAATCCTTCTTCTTGGCGTTTTCCTTGAGCCATTTACCCATTTCCCAAATGAATTCCCGGGAAGAATAGGGGCGGCGCTCAAGGCTGTCGGCGATGTCCTTGATCGTGTGATCACAGGCCTGCAGTTCTTCCTCGTCGATGAACGTGTCGTAAATCCGGTCGATGTAGAGATCGCGAAGCGTGTTATCATCGACTTGTTCAGGTGCCTGATAGTGCTGATAGCCAAGTGCCTCGAAGAAATCCATGTCAACGATTGAAGCACCGGTGGCGACGATGCAGTCGACCAGTCCGTATTTCACGAGATCGCGATAGACATGCATACAGCCGCCGGCGGACGTGGAACCTGCAAGCGTGAGGATGATCGAGCAGTCCGGGTCTTCGACTGCCATGTTGAAAATCTCGGTGGCGCGAGCGGCATCTCTTGAGGAGAAGGACATCTTGCCCATCGCCTCGATTATCGGACGAGCGTCGAATTTGGTGATATCGACGTGTTCGACTGGCTTGCTGAGTAGCTCTGCTTTGCGATTTGTGGGTGCGTTCATTTGGGGACTCCGGAATCGGGTTCGCTCGCCTTCTAGCGGGCGGCGAGGGTAGGGTCCAGACAGGCGCCTCTTTCGAGAATTGACAGAGGCGCCTGACTGACGTGAGTTATGACATTACGGCGACAGTTGTCTCCGAAAAGAAACCGTTGAACCGGGAAGCCAGGGCCTGGCCGTAGGCACCAAGATGGCAAATCTCGATCCAGTCGCCCTCTTCAACATCTCCGGGCAGTTCGAACGGCCCTTCCATGACATCGAGACTGTCACAGGTAGGCCCAAAGAAACGGAATGCAGTGTTATTATCCGCTTCGCGGGGCGCTGAACGGTGAAGTTTCACCGGAAACTTCCAGGCGCACTGGGCTGCATCGAACAGTGAACCGTAGCTTCCATCATTCAGATAAAGATCGGTCCCTTTGCGAAGCTCAACACGGGCAAGGGTCGAGCCGCCTTGGGCGCACAACGCGCGCCCAGGCTCTCCGAGGACTTGTATGTCCTCAAAGCCGTGAACCGCCAGAGCCTCCTTTATGGCCGAAAAATAGTTGCTCATCGGCCTTGGAGACATACCAGGATAAGCAACTGGGAAGCCGCCGCCGCAATCTATTGAGTCGATTTTAACTCCGGCGTCGTCAGCGATTTCGCGCGCCCAGGCGAGAGCACGGCCATAATCATCGGTATTCAGGCATTGCGAACCAACATGGAACGTCATGCCAAGCATCGCCACGTGTGGCCGGGCGGACGTCAACAGGTCTACGGCTTCGCTGCGATCAGCACCGAACTTGCCGGAAAGCGGCATGACTGCATCGCCTTTTGGCAATGCAAGACGAACATGGAGGTTAAGGTCGCCTGGATAGCCAGTTTCTTCGAGAATCTTATGAAGTTCGTCGATGCAGTCGAATGAGAAGTCGCGAACACCCTCGGCATAAGCATGCCGAATGGCCGCACGCGACTTTACAGGATGCATGAAGAACAGCTTCGCAGACGGGGCGATTGCCTTCACGAGATCGACTTCACGGGTCGAGGCGACGTCAAAGTGCCGAACGCCCGCTGTCCACAACGTCTTCAGAACAGTCGGGTGCGGGTTCGCCTTAACGGCGTACATAACTTTCCCCGGGAATCCGTTCAGGAATGTGCGCGCTGCCGCCGCGATCTTTTTGGGATACAGGACAAAGATGGCATCGTCGCCTTCATAAGCGCGAAGAACGTCTCCCACGCTCGCGAAAGCCGGAAGGCCGGAGCGGTTTGAGGAATCGGGAAGAATGGCGGGACGCGCCAATGTGGCGTAATCAGACTTGAACATGATAGGAAAGATTCGGATTTGTAACTGGCAGTACGCCAGTGAACTCATTGACTGCTCAATCCACTAACGGATCAAACGCGGCATGGTTCGGCGGGCGCGAGCCCGCTAGGGCCTTATGAGTTCCGCAATAGCGGCCCGATAGTCCCCGAATTTCCGATCATAATAATTATAGAGGCCGGTGTCGAACGCGACATCCTTACGGCTCTGCATCGTCGCAAAAGCGAACTTGTTGGGCGTCATCCAAGTATCCTCGGCATGCATGACTGGCTTTCGGCCAGTGATGAAGTGAAGACAGTTGGGCTCACCCGTACTGACGCCCTTTCGGGACCGTCGTAGCTCGCTTGCTTGTCGGCGGTGGAAATATGTAAAAATGTGCCTCAGATCAAGTATTTTTTTTCCGGCTTAGTGCATCGAAACCGAGCTGAAAATCGGCAATGAGATCGTCAGGGTCCTCAAGGCCTGCATGAACGCGTAACAGGTGTCCGTTTTTCTCCGACGTCCAATCGGATTTCAACCGCGTAAGCTGCGCATCGCAAGGGATAATGAGGCTTTCGAAGCCGCCCCAGGAAAAGCCGAGCTTGAATAGTTCCAACGCACCAAGAAAGGCATCGAGCTCTGATTGGTTTGAAGCATCAAGCAGAAAGCCAAAAAGGCCGGAGCTACCGCTGAAATCGCGCAGCCAAAGTGCGTGATCGGGGTGCGACGGCAGGGCAGGGTGGATAACCTGGTTGACGCCTGGCACGCCGCTCAACCAATTCGCAAGCTGGAGCGCCGAGGCTTGATGTTGCGAGAGGCGGGTTTCGAGCGTCCTGGTGCCCCTGAGGGCTGAATAAGCGTCATCGGGCCCGATTGAGATGCCCCAGTCCTCCGTCAGGTCTCGAATTTCCCGCACGATGCCGGGATCGCTTGTCATAACTGCGCCGCCAAAAGCATCAGCATGACCAACAACGTACTTGGTCAAGGCTTGTACCGAGACGTCGACACCGAGGTCGAGCGGCTGGCAAAAGACACCGGCAGACCACGTATTATCCATTATCGTTTTTACGTTGTGTGCCCTCGCAAGGGTAACGATCGCGGGCGTATCCGAGATTTCGAATGTCAACGAGCCCGGCGACTCCAGAAAAATTGCGGCGGCGCCCTCGGACATGAGCATTTCGATCTGACCCAGATTTCGAGGGTCAAAGCGCTCGGATTCAACTCCCATGCGCTTTAGACGGCGCTCACAGAACCGACGGGAAGGACCGTAGATGGAATCTGATACCAGGATGCGGTCACCTGCCTTGACCAGAGCTGCGGCGGCAACGGCGCATGCGCTTAGGCCCGACGGAGTCAGCCTGGTGAAATCGGCTTTTTCCAGCGTGCAAAGCGCTGCTTCGAGCTCCTGATGAACTGACAGTCCCATCCGGCCATAGGCGGGGTTCTGCGAGTACAAGGAGGCTGCATCTGGTAAAATGATCGTAGAGGCGTGCTCAAGCGGTGGATTCACCGTTCGTCTCGGACCGGTACCCGCTCTGTTATGAATGAGGCGGGTGGATCGTTTCATGCTGTGGACGTTTCTACCGGATTATCCTTGTCGCTCGCCCACTCAGTCCAGGAACCGTCATACAGCGCCGCTTCCCAGTTGCCCAATTGAGCCAGTCCAAGTGCTAGCACGGCTGCAGAAACGCCAGAGCCACAAGTGGCGACAACCGGCCCAGCTCTGTAGTCGTCGAAGAGTTTTTTTAGCTGGATTTCATCAGCCATACGACCATCAGGGGCGACCAGTTTCGCGGATGGAATGTTGACGCTGCCGGGGATATGTCCGGAAGGCAGGCCAGCGCGAGGCTCTTCCTCGGTGCCGTTAAAACGTCCGGCAGGCCTGGCGTCCAGAATTGGAAGCGTCGCACCTGACGATGCTTCGCGGACCTGTTCCCGGGATTTTATGAGGTGTGCCTGCACGCGGGGTGTAAAATGCCGTCCCCCAGTGACAATTGGAGGGAGATCCTCAAGATCGCCTCCCTCCGCTTCCCACGCTCGTAATCCGCCGTCCAGGACTACGACGTCTTCATGTCCCATGACCCTGAACATCCACCATACCCTTGCGGAGGCAATGAAGTCATTGGAGTCGTAGACGACGATGCGGTTGCCGTCCCCAACGCCCAGTTTGCGGACCCGGGAAGAGAACTTCACCGAGTCGGGCATCATGTGGGGCAGGTCGCTTTCCTCGGCACAAATGTCGTCAATATCAAAATAGACGGCGCCCGGTATGTGGCCTCGCTCATATGCGGCGCGACCGGCATTAGCCGACGCGATCCATGAAGGAAACCAGCTTGCGTCGATAATGCGCAAGTCGGGTGCCGAAATATTGGATTTGAGCCAGGCGGCTGAAACGAGCGGGGAGGTCATGAGTTTAGTCCTCCATCCATGGGGGCGTAGGCAGATCCTTTGAGCGAAGGAATTCCGGATTGAACAGCTTGGACTGGTATCGATTGCCGTAGTCGCAGAGAATGGTCACGATTGTATGCCCAGGTCCAAGATCCTTCGCCAAGCGTACAGCGCCGGCGATATTGATACCAGCTGATCCCCCCAGGCACAGGCCTTCGTGCAAAATGAGATCATACAGGATTTCCAGAGCTTCGGTATCCGTGCAGCGGTAGGCGTAGTCGACCTCGAGTTCCTCGATGTTCTTGGTAATGCGACCTTGCCCAATTCCTTCAGTGATTGATGTACCTTCAGCCTTGAGTTCGCCGGTTTTGTAATACTGGTAGAGCGCAGCGCCTCCTGGATCGGCGATACCGATTTTCACATCGGCGTTCTTTTCCTTGAGAGCTTTTGCAACCCCGGCAAGCGTTCCGCCCGATCCGACGGCGCAGATAAAACCATCAACGGCACCCTCAGTCTGCGTCCAGATTTCCTGACCGGTTGTATTATAATGGGCGTCGCGGTTCGCTATGTTATCGAACTGGTTGGCCCAAATCGCTCCGTTTGGCTCTGACTTAGCGAGTTCTTCTGCCAGCCGGCCTGAATAGCGGGCATAGTGGTTCGGATTGGAGTAGGGCACTGCATCGACTTCGATGAGCTTGGCCCCCAGCAGCCGGACTGCGTTCTTTTTTTCCGTGCTTTGTGTTCGTGGCATCACGATAACGACACGGTAGCCAAGTGCGCTGCCGACAAGTGCGAGGCCGATGCCGGTATTGCCCGCAGTGCCTTCCACGATCGTGCCGCCCGGCTTCAACAGGCCGGATTCCTCAGCATCGCGTACAATGCCCAAAGCAGCCCTGTCTTTGACAGACTGGCCCGGGTTCAAAAACTCCGCCTTCCCAAGGATTGTGCAACCGGTTTGTTCGGAAACGCGTTTGAGTTTGATCAGCGGGGTATTCCCGATCGCATCGAGAACCGAATTCAGCACCATGTCTACACTCCAGTCTTCGAACCCGTTTAGCTGCCACGCCATGCAGTGACAACACTCTGCGGGGTGATCCGAAATGCATTCGGCGACGTAAAGCAGATTATCACGAAAAGGGAAGTTTCCGCGGGATGACGACGCAAGACACCTATCACGCATTTATGCTGGATTATGCAGCCGGCAACCTGGCGCCAAGTCTGAAGGTCGCGGCAAGCATCCATCGGCTTATGTCGAGCTGTGGAGACGAGGCGGCTACGCTCTGGGAAAGCGTGAGAGAAGTGCTTCTTGAAGACGACGCAAACCCTGGTCAGAAGGCGCAAGACGATGCAGCCGTATCGGCTGCTCTGGATATCATCCACATGGACTACGAAGAGGTACGGTGGAGGCGTGGACTGTCCGGCGTCCGGTATTCAAATGTCTCGAACGCTTCCGGGCAGCTGATGCGGCTGGAACCGGGGCAAAACGTATTCGCCCATGGCCACTCAGCTTTGGAAGCGACGGTCATTCTGGAAGGCGCTCTGGAAGATGGGCACGGATCATACCAGCAAGGTGACATCCTGCTTGCTATACCCGGGGTTAAACATAGGCCCGCCGCACTCGGTCAGTGCGCCTGCACTTGCTATGTTGCCCGGTCGCCGAGACCATTCTGGAGGCTGACATGAAGCATGTCGCTGCTGTTGTCGCGATTATTGGCATAGGATCCGGGGTTGCGTTCGCCGACAGCGGAACGCCGGATCAGCAATCAGCGCTGGTAAGTGCAAAGGCTCCACAGCCTTGGAGCCCTCAAGCGGGTGACGAAATCCGTTTTGACGTTTTCCGCCAAGGTGACAAGAAGTTTGGCTCTCACATTGTCAAATTCGATTCCGGACAAGACGGTCAGCTAATCGTCACCTCTGACGTGGATCTCAAGGCTGGGCTCGGCCCGATCACGCTGTTCCGCTATTCGTTGGACTCCGTTGAAACATGGGATGAAGATCGTCTTGTCGCCCTCGACGGTCAAACGAATGATGACGGCGACACGAAGCGCGTGACCGCTTCCGTCAAGGGAAACGCGCTTGAAGTGACCGGATCGGGCTATTCCGGCGAGGTGCCTTTAGGGATAATTCCCTCCAGCCATTGGAACATCCAGCAGGTTTTCAGTAAGGCGATCTTGTCCACAGAGAATGGGGAAATTCTGGATACTAGCGTGACCAGGCTGGGCACGGACACGATCCAGATCAACGGCAAGCCCGTAGAGGCCACGCACTACAGGCTTGTTTCAGACCTGACGGTTGATCTGTGGTATGATGATCAGAACCGTTGGGTTCAGCTAAGTTTTGAAGCACGCGGCCAAAAGATTGATTATCGTCTATCCCGCCTTTATTGATCAGGCCGACGACACCTGAAACTGGCCGACATTGATGCGGCCATTGCGGAAACCGGCTTCGCAATAACTCAGGTAAAATCGCCAAAGGCGATGAAAACGCTCATCAAATCCTAGCGACTGGATGTGATCCCACGCGTCTTCAAACCGCTGAGCCCATAGCTTGAGCGTCCTAGCATAGTCCTGACCGAAATACTGGACACCTTCATATCTCAAGCCGGCCTGTGAGAATGACGCTTTGAGCGCAGATTCGCTTGGAAGCATGCCACCGGGAAAAATATAGTGCTGAATGAAATCGGCCCGCTTGCGATAGCGTTTGAAAAGATCGTCATCGATCGTGATGATCTGCAGCGCCGCCCGTGCGCCGTCCTTCAGGCACTCCCGGACTTTTGCAAAATAACTGGGCCAGTAGGATTCACCGACCGCTTCAAAC
Organism: Henriciella mobilis; assembly: GCF_003576285.1. Lineage (NCBI taxonomy): Bacteria > Pseudomonadati > Pseudomonadota > Alphaproteobacteria > Hyphomonadales > Hyphomonadaceae > Henriciella > Henriciella mobilis. The sequence continues at coordinate 367,078 of NZ_QWFX01000013.1, forward strand.
ATTTCAATTGAGGCGACGCCATCATAGGATCCCCTGTGATCGCGATAGTCTTCCAGACGGATCTCGACGCGGTCCGACAATCCATTCTTCTGAATGCGGTTTATTGCATACGCCCGCTGCGCCTCCGAAATTGTAAGGCAGGTCACCTTGGATCCCCGGACCTTCGCTGCATATTCAGCAAATCCGCCCCAGCCGCACCCGATCTCAAGCAAATGACTATCGGGGCCCGCGCCAATACGGTCGGCGATGGCTTGATATTTCGCTGCTTGCGCCTGTTCGAGAGAAAGATTGGGGTTTTCGAAAAGCGCTGAGGAGTAGGTCATTGTGTCGTCAAGCCACGACTCGTAGAACGCATTGCCAAGGTCATAATGCGCCATGATATTTTGGCGCGCACCAGCTTTACTGTTTCTGTTGAAGAAGTGCCGGATATTGTTGAAGAATTTTACAACGGAACCGCCGACGGCGAGTTTGCCGGCCGCCTCAAAGTTCTCCGAAAAGAACTCAAGAACCGCCGTCAGATCGGGAGTCGACCAAGCGCCGTCCATGTAGCTTTCCGCAAAGCCGATGTCGCCACCGGCCAATGCACGTTTGGCGAAGGAAAAATCATGCACGTCGACAATGGCACGTGGACCCGATTTTCCTTGATCAAACAAGACAATCCTGCCGTCGGGCAAATTGAACTGAAGTGATCCGTTTTCTGCCCGCAAGAGCATTATGCCCGCAAGCTTGAAGGACGCTGGCAAATCGTTCATCGCGCGGATGGTTGAAACGCTGGTAGGAACAATCTTGTCCGTTTTCATCTCTTGCGTCCTCAATTTTCCTGACCGGAAGTTCGGGCCAGTGTCGGATCGTTTTGTACTTTCAGCGGTTTCTTGTGGTACCTGGCACCCATAGCCCACAGTTTCGCTGCCTCCCAATGGATGCCTAGTGTAACACCTATCGTGGAGAATGGCATACGCATCGCCAAGGCGGCGAGAGAGCGGTCGCTGGCTGGTGCAACCGACGTGGCAAGGCCAGCGGAATGGACGGGGCGGCCATTCTGGATCGTCGTTACACCAAGCCGCAATGCGTCGGCATCATACCTCAGTGAGAAGCTGTATCGGCCGGTCACATCAAAAAACGGAGAGACGTGAAACCGCTTGGGGGCTTCGTGCCGGCTCCAATTGCCTTGGAGGGACGCAGCATATGTATGACGTTCGCCAAACGTATTGCGTACCTCATACAAAATCGCCTCGGGGTGCCCCTCTGGAGTGTGCGCGATCCAGAGCGAAATGGGGGCGAACTTATAGAAGGCGTGCCTTGGAAATGTAACCAGGCGAATAGCGCCTTTGGGGGGCTCTATACCGGCATCGCTAAAGGTCGTCTCAGCCCAAGGACGCAAAGCAGTTTGCTGTAGTGAGCCATGGTCATTCCGGCGAAAACCAAAGAGCCCAAGCTTTTCGACTGAAAAAAGGCGTGTCTGTCGGCTAGCCTCTTCAAGTCGGTCGATATCGACATCGATCATAGCGACCCGATAACGAAAGGACGACTTGAAGGGGGTGAAACGCTTGTGGCGTGTCTCCCCCAAATGAAGTCGCAAAGCAGGCGGCGTGGTTGTCATTTCACCACCGATAGTCGGCGATCTGCTTGGGTTGGCGCGTGCCGGTCCGGCAGGTAAACCGTTTCGACGCCTACGGGGTCCCACTCAACCTGCCCGCCAAGCGATAGGGCCGCCCGCAAGCCGCTCTTCAGACCGTCCTCGTGGAATCCGCTACCGAGCCAAGCGCCAGCAAACCATATGCCGTGCCGACCCTGGATGCGCTCAAGAGATCGAACAGCGGCATATGCGGCGCCGTCGTACTGCGGGTGGTCGAACACGACCTCTTTAAACACCAGATTCTCATTGGGCGGCGTTTCAGGGTTCAGCGTAACGAATAATGGGCATTGGCGGGGCAGACCCTGAAGCCGGTTCATCCAATAGCTGAGGCAGATGTCGTTCTCCGTTGAATGCTTGCCAAGCACATTCCAGCTGGCCCAGGCGGACTTCCTGCGGGGCATATATGATGGATCCCTGTGCAGAAAAATTCGGTTGGGTCGATAGTGAACGGATTTGAGTAGGAATTGCGCTTCCGGATAGGTGCCAGACAAGAGACGACGAGTCGTATCGGCATGGGTGGCCATGATCACTTCATCAAAAATTTCGCTTCGCCTATCGTCGAAATCCAGCCGAACGCCCGTTCCAAACGGGGTGACGCGTTCAACACCTGAGCCAAGACGCAGTTTATCGCCGATCAGCTCTGAAGCCTTGGTCACATAGTGCCTTGAACCGCCTGACACTGTGCGCCATTTCGGGCGCTCACGATGCATCAGCCTGTGATTTTCGAAGAACTGAAAGAAGCTCCGCGCTGGATAGTCGAGTATCTTGCCCGGTGGGGTGGACCAGATCGCGCCCCCCATAGGTAGAATATAATTCTGGCAGAAGTCGTCGCTGAAATCATGCCGACGCAGCCAAATTCCAAGACTCTCCTCGGTGACTTCGCCATTCATCAATGCGGCCCGTGCCACATCATTGAACCGGAGAATTGTTCGCCAGAAGGCATGAAAACGGGGCCGAAAGAGATTCCGCTTTTGGGCGAACATGCCATAGGCGGTCGACGCCCACTCAAAACCTCCCGGATTGGATACCGCGAAGCTCATATCGCTCGCTTGGGTCTCGACACCGAGAGCCTCGAAAAAGCCAGTCAGATTCGGATAATTGAGCCCGTTATAGACAATAAAGCCAACATCCACATCGATCGGCGTTCCGTCATAATCGATTGATACCGTGTGCGCATGGCCGCCGGCGCGGTCGCGTGACTCGAAAACCGTAATATCGGCTGAATTCCTGAGTGCATAAGCTGCGCCCAGACCGCTGATGCCAGACCCGATAATCGCTATTTTCTTCATGCGGCGTCCTGCTTTTCTTTTAGAGCTTCCCAGGCCGTCAGTGCGCGCTCACGGCCCTCAGCATGATCAATAATCGGCTTTGGATAGGTGGTGCCCAGATCAACTTTGGCACGCTTCAGGGTTTCGGGGTCTGCCGTCCATGGCGCATGCAGGTACTTGGTCGGCAGATCCTTCAATTCCGGGCACCACTCTCGAACATATCGTCCACTGACATCGAACTTTTGCCCTTGGGTGATGGGATTAAAGACCCTGAAGTATGGCGCAGCATCGGCACCGGAGCCGGCGGTCCATTGCCATCCTGATGAATTGGATGCCGGGTCTGCATCCACGAGCGTGTCCCAGAACCAGTCCTCGCCGTCTCGCCAGTGTATCAAAAGATGTTTTGTAAGGAAGGATGCGACAATCATGCGCACTCGATTGTGCATCCAGCCACGCGCCCAGAGCTGCCGCATGCCCGCATCCACGATGGGATACCCAGTTTGTCCTTTTTTCCACGCCGTCAGTGATGCGCTGTCTTTCTTCCAGGGCATGGCGTTGAATTTCGGATTGTAGTTCTCCCAGCCCATATCCGGGTTGAAGTACAGAAGAACATAAGAGAACTCGCGCCAGACAATTTCGGACAGGAACGACCAGGCGCTGCTCTCCGGTTGGAGACCGCTATCGATCCTGGACTTCACAGCGCGCCAGACCTGCACCGGGCTTAATTCGCCGAAGTGCAGATGGGGTGACAGTCCAGACGTTCCGTCACAATCTGGACGGTTTCGCATATCCTCGTACTGGCGCACGCCATGATCAAGGAAATCCGACAAGCGAGCAGCGGCTCCGGCCTCTCCGGGAGTCCACATCGTCGCGAAACCTTCGGACCAATAAGGTTGGGTTGGGTGCAGCGCCCAATCCTCAATCCTTTCACCATTAACCCCCATACCTCCCAGCTTCTCTGGTCGAGGTAGCGTGGATGGCGCCTCATAGCTTTCTCGCACTGCTTTCCAGTACGGCGTAAAGACCTTGTAATAGCCCCCGGACCCCGTTTCGATCTGCCACGGCTCTGTCAGGAGGGTTGTATTGAAACTCCTGGCGTCAATGCCGTTATCCTGTAGCGCCTGCTTTATACGACCATCGATCTCGCGTTCAGCCTTGCCATAGCGCCTGCCCCAGAAAACTGATGTCGCTTTCGTTTCTTCAACCAATGCTGGAACGATTTTCTCCGGATCGCCTTTGCGGCAAATAAGCTTCCCGCCCAACGAAGATATGTCAGAGCGAAGGGCTCTCAGAGATTTGTCGAGCCACCAGAGTGAGGCGCCACCTTTCGCACGCAATGCGTCCGTTTCTTCGAAAATGTAGACACAGATCACCTCGCCGCCTCTCTCGGCCGCGGCAGCGATTGCGGGGTGATCGGTGAGCCTGAGATCATTTCGAAGCCAGACCAGGGTTGGCTGCTGGGTTTCTTTAGGCAGAGCGGCCTCCTGTAATGAACGTGTCAGGAACAATTACGTGAATGCGCGGCTATTGGATCAAACTCAGCTGGTCCACATTCCGTTTCTGGTTCAATTGAACGGAATTGGATAGGAAAAGTCTGACGGGCCTATGAAGTCAGCGCATCCGGAGACCCTTCATGCGACAGCATCTTGCAGACATTATTACGAAGGCGCAGGGCCAGACGGTCCTTTGCGTCGGTGACGTGATGCTAGATCGCTTTGTATATGGCACGGTGGATCGAATATCGCCGGAGTCACCCGTACCTGTCTTGCGAAAAGTATCGACGGTGGAGATGCCAGGTGGGGCCGGTAACGTTGCCCGCAATATGGCTGCGATGGGACTTCAGGTTATCGTTGCTGGCTGCATAGGCAACGATGCTGAGGGCGAGGCTCTTGAAGCGTCGCTCAATGCTCATGAACGGATTGAGACCCGTCTCGCGAAGGTCAGTTCTCTGGAGACGGTTGTCAAAACGAGATTTGTTGCCAGTAATCAACAGTTGCTAAGGGTGGACAGTGAAGAATCGTCTCCAGCATTGGGCATCAGTGAAGCGGTCCTGATCAGCGCGATCGAGAAGGCCGCAAAGGCTTGTTCGGCCGTCGTCGTTTCGGACTACGCAAAAGGCGCAATCACGCCCGCGACCTTCCACGCATGTCTTGAGGCGTCGAGAAAGAACAGGATTCCTCTGCTCGTTGATCCGAAATCGCAGAACCTTTCCGTTTACGAGGGTGCTCATCTCATCAAACCGAACGCGTCAGAACTGGCGCAAGCCACAGGATTGCCCACGTCGACAGACGACCAGGTTGAAGTGGCCCTCAGAACGGTTGCCGCCTCGGTGCCCGGAACAAACATCGTTGTGACGCGAGCCGGGAAGGGCATGTCCTGGATAAAGAACTCGGATATTTCTCACAAACGCGGTGAAGCGAAGCAGGTTTTCGACGTATCAGGCGCGGGCGATACCAGCATGGCCGCACTGACCCTTGGTGTCGTCGCTGGCGCCAGTCTAGCCGACTCTGTCGCACTGGCGGTTACGGCTTCGGGGCTAGCCGTTGCCAAGACGGGGACTGCAACCGTGGACGCCGAAGAAATCCGGACGGCGCTTGATCCCGCTTATCACCATCTGCGTGCACCCATATTATCTGAGAGCGATGCTCAGGCGCAGGTCCGAACCTGGAAAGCGGCTGGGCTGAGGGTGGGCTTCACGAATGGTTGCTTCGATATTTTGCATCCGGGCCACCTCGCACTTCTGGAGGAAGCACGGTCCAGGTGCGATCGGCTGATCGTTGCAATCAACACAGACGCTTCAGTGAAACGACTGAAGGGTGAAACGCGGCCAATCAACTCTGAACAGGACAGGGCGCGCATGCTTGCGGGTATTGGCGCCGTTGATGCCGTGACATTTTTTCCCGAAGACACTCCAAAGGCTCTGATTGAGGCCCTCTTGCCTGACCTTCTGGTGAAGGGAGGGGATTACACGATTGAAACCATTGTCGGAGCATCCGCGGTTCAGGCTAATGGCGGGGATGTTCACATCGTCAAACTATTAGATGGACAATCGACGACCGCGATTCTCGAGCGATCAAAAACCTAGTCCCCTCGTTCGCCTGAGATGTCTTCATCGCCGTTCGGGCGACGTATTGGCGCGACATCGACAACTTCGTCAGCGGCCCAAGTGTCGAACGGTTCTGCTGGTTTTTCGGCATTTAGATCAAGCCAGTTGCTGAGCTCCTGCATACGCGTAGCGATTTCGTCGCCCAGGCCAGGATCGCCAGCATAGGAGAGCTTTTTCCGGGGAAGGTTCGGCGTGAGCCAGCTGAGACTTTCCGTTGTCTCGACAAGGGTCGTCGCCCGCGCGCACGCCTCGAATGCGGGGCTGCATGTGCCAATAAAGTCGTTCCAACGGGATTCGTCTTTCCGGGATGGCATGAGAACACCGCCAAACCGTTCGCGGAACTCCTGGGATTTCGGAAGTTGCTGCAAAGCAGCGTAAAGCATCGGCTCTGTGTCCGGCGTTGCAAGAATGACAAGCCCACGGAGCCTGTTGTCCGTAGAAAGATAGCGCTTCATCGCGGCTGCGATATCGTCCTGAGCGAATTTGATTTCATGATCGCGCTCGGAGTTTGAAGACGCCGGGGAAGGTGACCGGTAAGACGGTGCGTATATAACAAGGTCCTGGTCGGCTAATCCCAAATCCTCAATGAGCGCTTCGTACTCATCTTTCAGCACATTATTGTCGGCGGCTATGGCGCCCTTGGGCATCGGAGTCGATACAGGGGGTGCAATCAGGAACAGATCGATACCCCACGGCACTTCCCACCCACCGGACGTCGGGGTGGTTGGCCTTGATAGCCAGACTTCCTCAAAATAGTAATCTGGTGCCTCGGGTGTTGCGTCGGACTTCCCTTGCAATGCGGTATAGGCCCAGTCCTTTAGGGCAAACCAACCGACGACGAGTATGGCGGCGGCAATAAGGACTTTGCGCATCACGGCTCCTCAATGGCTTTCTTCAGTGCGGAATAGTTGGGTTGGTCAACCTTTAGCTGGTCAATTGCGGTCATTTTTAGGTGACGCATCAAATCATCCGACCTTATCGTGAGTTCTCCCGCGCGTATTCGCTGGCGCAAGTCTTCGTTAAGCTTGCTAAGCGATGTGTCGGCAGGAGCCTCGAGTAAGTCCAAAAGGCGGTTTTTTTCGCTGGCATCGGCGTCAAAGCGCGTGTCGATGTCCCTGAGGATCGTGCCTAGCACATTGGAGGCGACGCGGGCGTGGAAACCTGCTCTGCCTGTCAATTCCGGCATAGCCGTTTCGTCCACGAAATTCTTGACGGCCTGCACCAGCTCACGAACGCTTGGCTGATCATGCATGACGTTGTGCCTCCAACAGTCTGATGAGATCCATTTCTGTCTCCGACACACGCCGTCCAATCGCTGCACGTTCAACAGTCGGCTCTGCGCCTGTGCGGAAAGATTCGTACATCATCATGCACATAACGCCCCATTTCACACTGCCCATCATTTCCCACCAGTCGATGTCGTTCGGTGAAATCACGGGCCCGCCATCTGCCGCGTATGCGTCCAGCAAAGGCTCCAAGTCTCCGAAGCCGCCTAGCCGTTTGTCGATGTTCCCAAATCTCCAGGAATTGGTGCACATCCACGCAATATCCTCGCGCGGATCCCCCAGGTGGCACAGCTCCCAGTCAAGAACAGCGGCTAGACCGGTCTCGTCGACCATGATGTTGCCGAGTCGGAAGTCGCCATGAAGCAGCACAGGCGTCAGAGGGTCCGGGGCGTTCTCCCGCAGCCAGACCATCGCCAGATCGAAGATCGGCCGACACGCGCCGAGGGAGAGGTAAAAGTCTTCGTATTGGGATAACTGATCCAGTCCCTGGCTAAGATTCAATGCAGGATCATCCCCGATACCTATCGAATGTATACCGGCCAGGGCCTGTCCGCATTGAGCTGGCAGAGCCGAGCGGGCCTCGGCATAACGGTCCTCCCGCAGGATTCGACGGGCGATCGTTTCACCCGGAACACGGCTCATAAAGTAGCCTTCACCGAGGCCATCGTGTTCCTGAAGCACGTAAACAACGTTCGGAACGGGCACGCCTGCCTTTTCTGCGTAGCCAATAATTTTCGCTTCGTTGGGAAGCCCGATCGCAGCGGAGCTAGGTGCATCCTGCGAGCGCTGCGGCGCCCGGCGAAGGATCAGCGTTTCTGGCGCCGAACCGCCCGAAAGATTCATTAGCCACGTCTCCTGGCTGGCACCACCGGACAGCCTGTTGACGTCATCGACACGCAGCTTATCGCCGTATACCCGTTTAAGGACGGTTTGAAGCAGCTGACGGAATTCTTGCAAGTCACTCATCTTCGCCACAATTAACGGAAAGAAGAGCAACTCCAAGCCATACTCCAACGTCAACCGACCGCAGTTTCAGGAGCGCCTTGATGGCCAAAAAGCCGACCTTGGACGAGAACGGGATCATGAATCCAAAACCCCGGCGGATCAGTCTATGGGCCTGGCTGCGAGGTCGATTTCTGGCAGGCATGGTGATTGCTGCGCCCATCGCTATTACGTTTTACGTTCTGCAGTTCCTGATTAACTTCATCGACAACAGGGTGAAGCCGCTTCTGCCTCCGGTTATACAGCCGGAGACTTATACAAACTACGCCATCCCGGGATTCGGCGTGCTCGTGATGATTGTAGCCCTGACAATTCTTGGAGGGGTCGCGACCAACTTGATCGGCAGGTCAGTCATCAGCGCGGCTGATCGGATCCTGTCCCGATTGCCGATCGTTCGGAACGTTTATGCGGCGTTCAAGCAACTCACCGAAGTCATCGCCAATAACCAGCAATCGTCTTATGATCGCGTCGTCCTGATCGAATACCCGAAGAGGGGATCATGGTGCATCGGTTTCGTTTCAACCGGGGCCAAAGGCGAGATTCGAACGCGGCTCGGGGAAGGCTATATCGGCGTTTTTGTGCCAACCACGCCGAATCCGACCTCGGGTTTTCTGATGTATGTAAAGACCGAAGAGTGCATCGAAATGGATATGACGATCGAGGAAGGGGCTAAAATGATCCTCTCTGCAGGTCTCGTCGTGCCGGACCACTTTTCCGACGAACCCGACGACCAGAGATCACTGCCGCTCCCGGACGAGGGGGCTGAGAAGCTCGCGAAGAAGGCTTAGGGCCTTCCCGCGTTCTCCGGTCAGTCCGGGATCGCCTTCGATGGCATAACGGGCATCAGTTCGCGCGACTGGAATCAGGTCTGCATGCGCTGCGAGATCAACGACTCGGTAATCGACTGCGCCAGACTGGCGTACACCGAGAAGGTCTCCCGGCCCCCTGAGGCGGAAATCGGCTTCGGCAATCTCAAAGCCGTCTTCAGTCCGCCGCAGGGTTTCAAGGCGCTCCTTGGCCAAATCCCCCAGCGGGGGGCGGTACAGCAGGATACAGTACGATTTCTTTTGCCCGCGTCCGACGCGTCCTCTCAGCTGGTGGAGTTGCGCGAGGCCAAATCCTTCCGCGCGCTCAATGACGATTATTGTTGCGTCCGGGACATCCACGCCAACTTCGATGACTGTCGTGGCGACCAGAATACGTGTCTGACCCGTCCTGAATTGTTCCAGAGCCAAATCCTTGTCTTCGCCGCGCATGCGGCCGTGCACGAGACCGACAGGAACGTTGAGCTGTTCCTGCAGCATCCTGGACCGCTGAATGGCGGAGGAATCGTCGTCGTCTGCATCGACACGTGGGCAAACCCAGAAAACGCGTTCGTTGCGAGCACTTGCACGGCCCACAGCGTCGATAACTTCATCGATACGAGTGTCTGAAATTATCCTGGTTTCGATGGGCTGACGGCCTTCGGGCTTTTCGTCGAGGATGGAGATATCGAGATCGCCATGGACGGCCTGAGCCAGTGTGCGGGGAATAGGGGTTGCGCTCATCACCAGCATGTGTGGAGCGGTCGCTTTGCTCGCCAGGCGCATGCGATCCATGACGCCGAAACGATGCTGCTCATCGACAATGATCAGTCCCAGTTTCCTAAAGTGGACGCCTTGCTGGAACAGGGCCTGAGTCCCCGCAACGATCTGTATTGAGCCATCGGCAAGGCCAATGAGCGTTCCTTCGCGGCTTGCGCCTTTGTCCCGCCCCGTCAGAGCGGCGACCTGATATCCGAGCGGTTCCAGCAAACTTGCCACGCTATCAAACTGCTGTCGGGCGAGGACTTCCGTCGGCGCCATGAAGGCCGCCTGATAGCCGGCATTGACCGCTTTGACAGCCGCAAGGATTGCGACCAGTGTCTTGCCCGCGCCAACATCGCCCTGAAGCATCCGGCGCATGGGGTGCGGTTGTTCCAGGTCCTCGGAAATCTCTTTTACCGCCCGGATCTGTGCCGACGTCATTTTATAAGGCAAACACTTCGCTACCTCATTCAGTGGCTGACTGTCCGAGCGTAACGGCGGCGCATCTTTCTGGCTTCGGGACAGGCGTGCAAAGGCAAACACGGTCTCCCTGGCAAGAGCCTCATCATAAGCAAGCCGTTCCCGGCACTTTGCGAAACGGGCTTCGTCGTAGATGTCCGGTGCATGTAGCCCTATCAGCGCAGTCTTGAATGAAGGCCAGCATCTTTCTGCCAGCAAATCGCTGCGCAACCACTCCGGGAGGTCATCGGGGACATGGTCGAGCGCTGCAACTGCGGCATTGTGAAATCGCTTGTTCGACAGTCCGGCTGTCAATCCATAGATGGGCTCAACAGCGGGAGGACGCTCGGGTTTGGCTGGATCTATTATGTAATCCGGATGCGACATTTGCCGTTCGCCCTGGAACTCTCCTACGACACCGGAAACAATGCGCTCTTTTCCAATCGGAAATTGCCCTTGTAACCATCGGGGGTCAGCTCGAAAGAAGGTCAGCGTTAGAAACCCTGTTCCGTCAAACAGCTGTATTCGATGCGGTGCGCGGTCTGAGTAGGGAGCTTTGTAGGAGTGGACTTCGCCCTGAACCGTTGCCACTTCGCCAGAAACCAACTCTTCAAATGATGCCTTTACCCGGCGATCGAGCCACTTTTCCGGCAGGTGCAGCAAAACGTCCCAAACGGTCTCACCGTCCACCAACCGCTCGAAGACCGGGCGCAGCTTCGGGCCGATACCTGGCAAGCTGTCTATAGGTTCGAACAGGGCAAAGAGTCGCTCGTCGCGCATGGCGCCGGACAATAGCGAAAGCGCCGTCAGGAGCAATTGATGTTCGCCTCTGGGAAGTGTGGCTGGATTGCACTAAGTCACCGGACGGGCAAACGGAATGAAAGTCATGGACGAGAGACGACGCAAACTGAATTTCCGCGCTTGGCGCCGTGGATTTCGCGAAATGGATCTTATCATGGGCCAGTTCGCGGACCAGCATATCGGGGCCATGTCTGAAAATGAGCTTCAGGAGTTCGAACGCCTGCTGGCGACACCTGACTGGGAGGTCTACGCTTGGATTGTGGGTAACAAGCCGGTTCCGCCTAATTATGCAGGCCCGGTTCTGGACCGGCTTCTGAGCTTCGAGTACGACCCTCGGGCCTGATCCGGCCGTGTGTCGGCTTTCAGTCGCTTCGTCCATCTGCCAATACTGAAATCGTCCCCCAAATGCCGAACAGCGAGTTTCTCAGTGCCTTGTCTGCGCCGACAATCGTGTCCGGTGCACCATTCGGATTTGATCTTTTAGCGCTTCAGCAAGCGATAGACTCCGCTGGCAAGTGGGCATTGTACGTTGCAAGAGACGAAAAGACGGCGTCGACGGCACTGAAGATCGCCCAGTTCAATCGACCGACCATGGATGTTATCTACATTCCGGGTTGGGACATCTTGCCCTTCGACCGAATGAGCCCGAGTCCGGCCATCGCATCTCAAAGGTGTGCGGCCCTCGCACGGCTGGCGAACGCAAGCCATCACTCAAAGCCGGTGCTCGTTGTCACAACAGGGTCCTCGCTTGTCCAGCGCGTGCCGCCTCGCGAAACGATGCGCAAGGCCAGCTTTTCCTTGGCGGTAGGCGAGCGTGTCGATGAAAAGGCCCTGGTAGATTATCTCAATGTGAACGGATATGTTCGAGCAAGCACCGTACGTGAGCGAGGCGATTACTCAATTCGCGGCGGGATCATCGACATTTTTCCGCCCACGAGTGCTGAACCAATACGGCTGGATCTCTTCGGGGATACTCTGGAACACCTGAAGTCGTTTGATGCCGAGACGCAAGTCTCGACCGGCACTTTGCGTTCTGTTGCACTGGCCCCAGTTTCTGAAATTCTCTTCTCGGACGAAACGCTCAGCCTTTTTCGGGAAAAGTATCTTTCAGCCATAGGAGCGCCGTCGGGTGACACGATGTATGAGGCGGCCCGGGCCCAAATACGTCGCCAAGGCCTGGAAAACTGGCTCCCCTTGTTTCACGAGCATCTGGAAACCCTGTTCGATTATATGGGCGAAGATGCGCTGATTGCCTTCGGTTACCTCGCCGGCGAAGCCGCTGCAGAAAGACGCACTCAAGCTGAAGACTATCACGCAACGCGCATGGAAGCCGCGAGCGACGGCCGGCCGGCTCGCGTCCTGCCCCCCGACGACCTTTACATCAATCCCGCCGAGCTGGATGCGACGCTCTCTCACCGCGGCGTCGCAAGGTTCCAGCCGTCCTCGGGAGCGGGTGGCTTCGATCTTGGCGGACGGCCCGGGCGCGATTTCGCGCCGGAGCGGGCTAAGCCAGATTGCAATGTCTTCGAGGAGGCTGCAAAACACGCAAAACATGTTCGCGAACAAGGCCGCACTGTCGTTTTTGGCGCCTGGACCGCTGGTTCTGCGGACCGCCTCGTCAATGTTCTCGAAGATCACGGCCTGGCTGATCTGCCAATCGTCCATTCCCTCGAGGCCGCGCAGTCGGCTGGACTGTCCGTTGTAGAGATTCCGCTCGAGCAAGGGATTGAAAGTGACGGTCTGGTCTTCATCGCCGAGCCCGACATCCTGGGTGACCGGCTTGCCGCCCCTCGGCGGAAGCGAAAGGCAGCAAATTTTATAGCTGAAGCTGCTTCGCTAAACACTGGGGACCTCGTCGTTCATGTCGATCACGGTGTCGGGCGCTATGAGGGGCTGAAGACGCTTGAGCTCACCGGAGCGCCTCATGACTGCCTGGAACTCAGCTATGCCGGTGGTGATCGGATATATTTGCCGGTTGAGAATATCGATCTGATCAGCCGCTACGGCAGTGAAGATGCGGAAAGCGCGATTGACAGGCTGGGCGGTGCTGGCTGGCAGAGCCGCAAGGCCAAGGCCAAGAAGCGAATTCTGGAAATGGCCGCGGAACTGCTGGAGATTGCCGCTGCACGCGAACTCAAACGCGCCGAGCCGACAACGACGGGGCAGGGGCTTTATGAAGAATTTGCCGCCCGGTTCCCCTACGAAGAAACCGACGACCAGCTGAATGCCATCGAAGACACGCTGGAAGACCTGGCAAGTGGCAAGCCGATGGATCGTCTCGTCTGCGGCGATGTGGGCTTCGGCAAGACGGAGGTGGCTCTGCGCGCAGCTTTCGTTGCCGCGATGAGTGGCATGCAGGTCGCTGTCATCGCGCCAACAACCCTTCTCGCACGCCAGCACTTCAATTCCTTCAGCGAGCGGTTTGCGAGCTGGCCTGTGAAGGTGCGCCACCTTTCCCGCATGGTCAGTCAGGGCGAAGCAACGAAAACGCGGGATGGATTGGCGAGTGGCGAGATAGATATTGTGGTTGGCACTCATGCCCTGCTGTCCCAGTCGATGGAATTCAAGCGGCTCGGCCTTCTGATCGTTGATGAGGAGCAACGATTTGGCGTGAAGCACAAGGAACGGCTGAAAGAGCTAAAAGCTGACGTACATGTGTTGACGCTGTCCGCCACGCCGATTCCGCGCACGCTTCAGATGGCGCTCACGGGCATTCGCGACTTGTCAATCATCGCCACACCGCCCGTCGATCGGCTCTCTGTGCGTACTTACGTAACGGAGTTTGATACGGTTGCCATGCGCGAAGCCCTTTTGCGGGAGAAGTATCGGGGCGGTCAGGCATTCTTTGTCGCCCCACGGATCGCAGACCTCGACGAGCTTGAAGCCTTCATGCGGGATAACGTTCCCGAAGTGAGCTTTGTTGTCGCACACGGCCAGATGCCAGCGACTGAACTAGAAGACATTATGACGGCTTTTTATGAGGGCCAGTATGATGTCCTTCTTTCGACCACGATCGTCGAAAGTGGACTGGACATTCCGCGCGCGAATACGTTGCTCGTTCACCGCGCAGACCGTTTCGGACTTGCGCAGCTCTACCAACTTCGGGGGCGGGTCGGCCGCTCGAAACTGCGGGCGTATGCTTATTTGACGACACCACGTGATCAGGTCATGACCCCCGGTGCCGAGCGCCGCCTTAAAATCCTCCAATCGCTAGATAGTCTCGGTGCCGGGTTCCAGCTCGCAAGTCACGATCTCGACATGCGGGGCTCGGGTAACCTCCTGGGAGACCAGCAATCGGGACATGTCCGCGAAGTAGGGGTCGAGCTTTACCAGTCCATGCTGGAAGACGCCGTGAATGCCCTGAAGGCCGGAAAAGGTGGTGAGGACCAAGAGGTCGCTGATGACTGGTCCCCGCAGATCAATTTGGGTGTCGCCGTTCTGATACCTGAAGACTATGTCGAGGACTTGAGCGTCCGACTGGGGCTTTATCGTCGGCTTGCTGATATTGATACAGAGCAAGGTAGGGAAGGCTTCGCGGCAGAACTCATTGATCGCTTCGGCCCTCTGCCGGAAGAGACCAAGCAACTCCTGGATATCACTTCAATCAAGGCCGCTTGCAAAGCGCTGGGAATATCGAAGCTGGATGCCGGGCCGAAGGGTATTGTTATGGCGTTCCGGGAAGACACGCCTCTCGACCCGGGCCAGTTGATGGCACTGGTTCGGTCGAGACCGAACCTGTATCGGCTGCGTCCAGATTCAAAGCTGGTGATATCGCAGTCGCCCGCCGAGAACGACAGGCGTGTGAAGCTTGTTCGAAATCTACTTGGAGAGCTATCCGGACTGTTGGTCTCGTCCTGAGCCTTCGCATACCATCGATAGACGTTGGGGAATGCCTTCACAGTGCACTTTCCGCGCGTATGTTCCCGACCACAACTTGAACCAAACAGCGCGCAGCCGGCGCACTGACGCAAGGGAGGGCCTTCAATGGCAAGCGGACCACTCGACGGAATAAAAATTGTGGAATTTCAGGGCATAGGCCCGGGGCCATTCTGCGGCATGTTGATGTCGGATCTCGGCGCCGACGTGATCCGCATTGATCGGGCTGGTGGGGGCGGCCGAGCTGCGACACCTGCAAATGTGGAGTCGCGCGGGCGTCGTTCCATTGCCTTGGATCTGAAGAATGCCTACGACATCGAAACGGCGCTGAAGCTCATTGAAAAAGCCGATGGCCTTATTGAGGGGTTTCGACCTGGTGTCATGGAACGGCTCGGGCTAGGGCCGGACGTTGCGTTAAAACGCAATCCGAAACTGGCTTATGGCCGAATGACAGGTTGGGGACAAACGGGTCCGCTCTCACATGCGGCTGGCCATGACCTGAACTATATTGCCCTGACGGGTGCGCTCGGCGCGATGGGACGCAAGGGAGAGGCTCCATACCCGCCCCTTAATCTTATCGGTGATTACGGAGGCGGCGCGCTTTACCTCGCCTTTGGGCTGCTTGCCGCGATTATAAGCGCCCGCAACACAGGCGAAGGTCAGGTCATTGATGTGGCGATGACAGACGGCGCAGCATCCCTGACGTCGATGTTTTACGGAATGCGCGCCATGGGTATTTGGACAGACGAACGTCAGGCCAATCTGCTTGATGGCGGTGCGCCATTCTATGACTGTTACGAGACCAGCGACGCCAAGTATGTTTCGATTGGATCAATCGAACCTCAGTTCTACGCGCTGCTACTGGAAAAGGCGGGCCTGGACGATCCGGCATTTCAAAACCAGATGGCGCGCGACCAGTGGCCAGAGCTCAAAGAAAAGATCACGGCCGTCATCAAGACAAAAACCAGAGACGAGTGGTGCGCTTTAATGGAGGGGACAGATGTGTGTTTCGCCCCCGTCCTTTCCCTTGCTGAGGCACCGCAGCATCCGCACAATTTGGCGCGCGAAACGTTTGTCGAGGTCGAGGGGGTCACGCAACCAGCCCCAGCGCCAAGGTTTTCCAAAACCCCCGGGGCTATTCAGCGGCCGCCGGCATCTCCGGGCGCTCACAATGACGAAATCCTCAAGGACTGGAAGATCGCCTGATACAGCTTCTAAGGACTTGATCACTTCGAGAAGCTAGATGAACAGCTCACAACAACCTGTCATTTATAACGTTCAGCTTGCATCTGTTAGAAAGTGACTGTCAGCCTTGAAAGCGACGTTACTACGTTGAGTTCAAAGGATGACGTCCTTCTTGCTATAACTAGGCCGCCATTTCGGCGGCCTTCTTTTTTTGATCGTTGTGCCAGCTTGGATATTTCTTCGAATCGAACCCACATACAAAGTTATTGTAACACTCCCCCGTATTGCTCTTACGCGATCTTAGGTCGAAACTATAAAGGTAGGAATTCACGCTAGTTCAAGTAGAATGAGGGGAATATGGCAACTGTGCTTTCAGCCTCACCAAGAAAGGTGAGCGATGCAGATCGTGGGATTGGACAACTGGTCAGACAGGCGCGACGTCGCGTCGGTATGACCCTCGATGACCTCGCAAAGAAACTGGGTTTGTCCTACCAGCAGGTTCACAAGTACGAGAACGGCACGAACAGGATTAGTGCCGGGACTTTGGCTGCCATTGCCAACATCTTGTCGGTTCCCGTTGATCACCTATTCCCGGAAGATGCTCTTGCAGATTCGGGTAATGGCGACACCGAACTGGATCGTAGTCGTGGAGAGATTGCGCGGCTGATCCGGACGATCGATGATCCAAAGAAACTTGAGGCAATCGCCACGATCCTCAAGACGATCTAGCAGATTTGGCTTGGTCTGATTGTTCGCCGTCTGGCCGACTTCGTTTGGCCGGATGGACGAACGTATCCATGAACCACGGGCTGACATCCTCACTAAACTGTTTCCGCATCCAGTCTATGACAATTCGACCGCGGGAGAGGCGTTGCATTCGCTGCGTATAGACTAGCCAGAATCGGATCGGCGCTATTTCAGGAAGCGCCAGAGGAACCAGGCGCTCCGGATCGAGTTCAGCCACATAAGATGGCAACACGGCTATTCCGCCACCCCGTGCACAGACTTCGCGAAGAACAGTTCCTGAGTTTGTGATGACAGAATAAGAAAGCGCTTTCTTCAGGTCGTGGGCACGTGTGCTCCATGCATCGATCTGATTCTGGTAGTTTGAGTGTAGCAGGCAAGTATGTCCCTGCAGATCAAACAGGCTTTCCGGCTCGCCGTGTTGTGCCAAATATTCGGGCGAAGCAAAAAACATGTAGTGCAAAACCCCAAGGCGCTGTGACAGCAGATCGCGGTGGCGTGGCTGCTCCCACGCAATTGTCATGTCTGCGTCGCCCGACAACAGGTTTACTTCTTCGTCCGAAATTTTCAGTTCGAGTTCTATTCCGGGGTGTGTATCCAGGAACTCCGGAATGGTTCTCGTTAGCCAGTGAGAGGCAACGCCATCGCCAGCGGCCATCCTGATTCTACCGGTTCCTTCGATGTCGAGCGCGCAAACATCGTACCAGATCGAGTTGGCTTTTTCCGTAATTGCGTGAACGTGCGCCTCCACGACACGTCCCGCTTCCGTCAGCTCGACGCCCCTATGTGTCCGTAGAAGGAGTTCGCAGTTAAGCTTCCGCTCAAGGTCATCGATCTTGCGGCTGACTGTTGGCGTCGATTCACCAAGTTTCTTGGCAGCGGCCGTGAAGCTTTTCAGATCGGCAACTACGCTGAACACGCGCAGCTTGTCCCAGTCCAACTGGTTTTGGCTCATGATCAGATCCTTCCGACATCTCAGCGGCCTCGTTTGGCTAGTAGCAAGGCATGGGCCGAAAAGTAAATTCGCTGGTTGACAACTTACACGCGAATTAACAAACATCTCCCGTGAAGGGAGAATTACGATGACGATTCACCAGTCGGTTGTGCCATTTACCAGCTATCCGTATTGCACGGTTACTCCTGAGGAGATGACTGAGGCAATGATGGCCCATGGCCTGAGGCGATGTGAGCCCAGCAATATTGAAGCGGCTCTCGCGCTCGGCGAAATGCTGATCGGCGGCACACTTGCGCGAGCAGAAGTTGTGTACACGCTGGATATGATTACCAAAATGACGATCTGGGTCACAGGAGATCCAATAGACGGGCTCTATTTAATCGTTCCGTTGACCTTCGAGGGTAGGGCCAGCGTTGAGGATGGAGAATTCGACCCGTCTGATCCGGCCCTTCGCCACGTTGCTCCTGCCAATACTCCGATATTCGGCTTGTATGTTGGATGCTATGCGGGGGGAACAAAAGCAGCGCGCCGTTCCGTCATGTCTGCTTCTGCGTCGGTCAGGGTGTCTCTGTATGCACCCGTGCCGTGTTATGCACGTGGCGCAACGGAGGATGGCGCGCGGTCCATGATGTCACTCGGTTTCCGGCGTCTTCAAGGAGGACTTCCGGACCTCTTTGTTTTTGATCCTGTGGCATGAAGAATTCAAATTCACTTGATTATCCGGGTACTGGTGCTGCGGTGCTTCGCACGAAACCCAGCAGGCATAATTTTGATCGAACGACGGTCAAAGTGGCTAGGACATTGGACGACCTGCAGAAAGTCTTCGCCTTGCGGGCTGCTGTCTTCCTGGCCGAACAGAATTGCCCATATGATGAGGAGTATGACGGAAATGACCTCGCAGGTTTGCATCTGCTTGGCTTTATTGACGACGAGCCTGTTGCCACATTGAGGCTGAGATGGTTCTCCGCTTTCGGAAAAATCGAAAGGGTTTGCATTCTTCCGCGCGCCCGAGGGCGATTTCTGGATCGGATCCTGCTCGCCCACGCCTTTGAAATAGCAGCGATAAAGGGCTACAGGCTGATGATCGGACAAATTCAGGCCCGCCTCTGGCGGCTCTGGTCAAAGGTGCTGATCTGCAAGCTCCGCGAAGACCGACCGAGTTTTTCTTTCTCAGGCTATGAATATCTTGAAATCGATATTCCCGTACCGCTGCACCCATCCACGATCACGCCGTACTCGGATCCATACGTCTTGATCCGACCGGAGGGCGCTTGGCATCGTCCTGGCGTATTGGAATCAGCCATCACGAGCAATAATCCCGTTGGGAAAGCGGCTTAGGCTGCGGAACCAGTCGCGTAACGAGCGAGGCGCTGCGTATTTCGCTTCGCTGGCTCTTGATGCGGGCCGTTCAACGGGGCTCAATGGATCGCTGACAGCCAAAAGGTACGCGTCGATGTCTTCTTCCGCCGCTTCGGACCCCACGCAAGCATTTCAAGAGATGATTGCCAAAGCAAAAGGCAAGCCGCTTCGAACGGCTGTGGTGCACCCAGTTGATCACCTTTCTCTTGGCGGCGCTATGGATGCAAAGACTGCGGGACTGATAGAACCGGTTCTTATTGGCCCGAGGGACAAGATTGCATCTACGGCTAAATCCACAGGAATCGATCTATCGCGCGTGGAGTTGATAGACACGCCTCACAGCCACGCTGCGGCCGCCATGGCAGCGAAAATAGCGGGCGAAGGCAGTGTGAACGCCATTATGAAAGGTGCAATTCACACAAACGAGCTCATGAAGGCTATCATCGACAAGTCGAACGGCCTGCGGACTGAACGCCGGATGAGCCATGTCTTCGTCATGGAGACACCGGCTTACCCCAAGCATCTCATGATCACGGATGGCGCCATCAATATTACGCCGGACCTCAAAACGAAACGGGACATCGTTCAAAATGCAATAGAGCTCGCCATCGCGATTGGTGTTCCAACGCCGCTGGTGGCGATCCTTTCCGCCACAGAAGAGGTCGACCCGAACATTCCTTCGACCATCGACGCGGCCGCCTTGTGCAAAATGGCGGACCGGAAGCAGATCGTTGGCGGCCTGCTGGATGGTCCGCTTGCATTTGACCTGGCAATTTCTGCTGAGGCGGTTGCGGCTAAGGGAATGACCTCACCTGTCGCAGGAGCAGCAGATATTCTGGTGGTGCCTTCACTCGAGGCGGGCAACATGATCGCGAAGCAACTTGACTATTTGGCCGGCGCCGCCGCTGCTGGGCTCGTCATCGGGGCAAAAGTGCCAATAATTCTAACGAGCCGCGCCGATAGTGCTGCAGAGCGCGTCGGTTCTTGTGCCCTTGCCAACCTGTTTGCGCGAGCGATGGGGATGACGCATTGAGACGAGAGGCGATCCTGACGGTCAATACCGGCTCATCAAGCATCAAACTGTCGGCATATGAGCGCTCGGGCATGACCCTTGGAAACTGCCTGCTGAAGGTCAACCTGTCTGGTTTACCCAATGATATGCGCTTCGTGGCGAAGACACCGGAAGAACGCCTGGACCGAATGCCCGAGGCCCTTTCGTCTCGTGTGTCCCACCAGAAAGAACTCGTTGGCGCGCTGGCTAAATGGGCTGCGGATGCGCTGCAGGATGTCGACCTAAGAGCAATCGGCCATCGCGTCGTACATGGTGGACGTGACTTTGATGGTCCCGTGCTCGCGAATAAAAAAATACTCGAACATCTGCGCGGTTTATCCAGCCTTGCGCCATCGCACCAGCCCGCCAACCTGGATGGCGTAAAGGGGATTTCCAGGATTTGGCCCGAAATCCCCCAGACACTTTCATTCGACACAGCTTTTCATCGAACCCAGCCTCGAGTAGCGCAGCTTTATGCAATACCCAGACATCTATCTGAAGAAGGCCTCCTTCGCTTTGGATTCCACGGTCTTTCCTATGACCATATAGCTTCTCAGCTTGAAGGACTGACCGAGGCAGGGAAACGTTCGAGAGTTATTGCGGCACATCTCGGTAGCGGTGCGAGCGTTTGCGCCATGCTGAACGGAAAAAGCATAGCAACGTCGATGGGCCTGACTGCATTGGATGGGGTGCCAATGTCGACCCGGGCAGGCAGCGTGGATCCTGGATTGCTCCTTCACCTGATGATGGATAAGGGCATGAGCGCCCGCGACTTGTCCACAATGCTCTACAAGGAGTCAGGATTGCTGGGCCTTTCGGGTATCAGTGGCGATGTCCGCGAACTTCTTGAGAACTCTGAGACCGCTGCAATGGAAGCTCTGGCTGTGTACACCTACCGGATAGCCCGAGAAATCGGATCACTTGCGACGGCTCTCCACGGCGTGGATACGCTTGTGTTTACTGGCGGAGTAGGGGAGAACTCGGCACCCGTGCGTCAAGATATCTGCGCCCATCTCGAGTGGATGGGGCTTCAAATCGATTCGAGCGCAAACGATGCTGGGCACCGAGAGATCCAGACACCTGCGTCCAAGGTGCAAGTGCTTGTTATTCCCGCGAATGAAGAAGTCGTGATCGCCCGCGACGCCTTGTCAGTCCTCGAAGCCCGATAAGTTCAAAAGCTACGTCACTTAGCGATGTTTGTCCCCATGTTCGCGATAGTGGAAAAAGTCGCCTTAGTGGATTCGGCAAGTGCTTCGGAAATGTCGACCGCATTAGTCCTGTGAGAAATCGAATTCGTTGTGATTACGCGGTCAACGCGCGCGCCAAGAATTCTGTCTTCGACATCGCTTGAAAAAAGTGCGTGAACCACACAGCAGATCGCAGGCCGGCTACCAAGCCGGGCGAGTTCCTTCGCCAAAGACATGACCGTTCCGCCCGTTGAAATGATGTCGTCGATTATCACCGGGGTATAACCGGATATGTCCAGATCGGGTGCAACTGCGACCTCAACGGATTTCGCGTCGTATCTTGTTTTCTGGAATACGAGATATGGCGCACCGCAAGCCCCAGCGATCTTGCTGACCCACTGTTCACTTTCAGAGTCAGGACCGCATATGATTGGGCATTCCGTATTTTTGATTATCCAGGCGGCCATCGCGTTAGTGGAAGATGCGACTGATGCAGGGATCGAAAATACGTCTGCCATTTGAGTCAGTCGATGCAGGTGGGGGTCAACGGTAACCACCCATGAGAAATTGTCTGACAGGATTGCCCCGATATGGCGGGCGCTCACGGATTCACCTGGCCTGAATGCGATGTCCTGGCGGAAGTAAGGCATGTATGGCGCAATCAGCCCAACTGAAGCCGCCCCCAGATCACGAGCCGTTCGCGCCGCCAGAAGCAATGAAACAAGCTTCGCATCTGGGTCATTCAGGCTTGCGAACAGGGCGATATGTTTTCCTTCTGGATTGGTCTCGAACCTTAAATAACTTTCGCCATCCGGGAAGCGGCTCACCTCAAGCAAACCACCGTCAAAGCCTCCCGCGCTGAGCATGGCGTTGTACAGTTCATCGTTCCCCGGAAGGGCATATAGTATCTGCTGTGGGCTCAATGTGTCAGCTCGATGATGTCCGGGTTGGCATGGACATAGTCCAATACATAAGTTAGCTCGCCGATCGTCTCGGTATGTAAGACAAAAAGCGCTTCGCCCTGACCGACCTGGTCACCAAGGCGTACTTTGAGATCAAGACCAGCCGCCTTGTCGTCCGGTGCGCCAGCCAGTTTGGCCGCACGCGCGAGTTTCCTGTTATTGATCGACGCCACGCGACCGTTGAATGGCGCGTAAACCGGACGCTTGTATTTCGCATCTGGCGGTTCACGCAAACCGCCTTGCGCTTCGCAAATCGCTAAAAATTTTGCCCAGGCCTTTCCATTCGCGATGGTATCCTCGGCCATTGATTTGCCCTCGCCAGGCGGCGCGATGCCCGCAAGCTCCAGGATGGCGCCTGCCAGCAGACATGACTTCTCAAACAAGTCTGCAGGTGCGTCCGGCTCGTTTCCCAGCACAGCAAGGACGTCGCGTGCCTCAAGCGCCGGCCCGATGCCCCTTCCAACGGGTTGAGAGCCATCTGTTACCTCGATCCGCAAATGAATTCCAAAAGCGGATGCGACCGTATCGAAGACGTTTGAAAGTTGGCGGGCTTCGACGACGTTCTTGACTTTTGCCGTCGGTCCCACGGGCATATCAATAACGATGTGGGTAGACCCGGCCGCGATCTTCTTGGATAGGACGGACGCGACCATCGTCCCCGGGGCATCAAAGTTCAACGCTCGTTCGACACGGATGATATCTGTATCGGCCGGACTGAATCCCACCCCGTCACCCCAGACAAAACACCCTCCCGTCTGACGAACAACCTCTCGCATTTCGTCTCCAGAAAGATCGACACGTGTGAGGACTTCCATTGTGTCGGCGGTTCCCGCGGGAGACGTGATTGCTCGCGACGACGTCTTTGGAATTAGCAAACCATGTGCGGCAACGATGGCAACAACAATTGGCGTTGTCCGATTTCCGGGCAGGCCACCCACGCAGTGCTTGTCTACGACGGTTTTTTCATCCCACTCTGTTTGATCCCCGGTTTCGATCATCGCTCTCGTAAGCGATGTTACCTCGCCATCCGAAAGTGGGCGGGCTGAGATGGCCGTGACGAAAGCCGCAAGATGGATATCAGAGTAAGCACCACTAACGATATCGCGGACAATAGAACTGATTTGGCGTTCATTCAGGCCATCATCAAAAATTCGCTGGCGGACAAAAGAGAGAGACTGAACTGGCGGGGAGTGCGTGACAGTGACCTCTCCCTTGTCGTCAAGACCAAGCCCGGTCCAGGCCGTTTCTGATAGTCCAATGGTATTCGTCGCGAGCCAGTCAGCTGATACTTGGTAGAGCGTAGCAATAATGGATTTGCCACCGCTGGTGAGGGTCACCCGGCTATGCGCGCTCACACCTTCCGATCGGCAAATGGGGCAATCCACATGAACCAGCGCGACGGCTTCATGCTGACTGAGAAGTCCGAGGCGACGCGCATGCAACTGATTGATTGATGAGGGAGCATTCATGGGAGGTCCCGCGTTTCGCCATGTTCCGGCATCACGACGGACCATCCGAGCTCCTCAGCAATCCGCAGGCGCAAAGCATCAGAGGCCACGGGCTCGCCGTGAACAATGAACGTTTCTTTCGGGCCGTGTCCGAAACATCCCAGCCAACGCATGATTTCGTCGGAATCCGCGTGGGCCGAAAGCATATGAAGGTTTTGCACTTCAGCGCGAACCGGGTGATAGGAACCATGGATTTTGATCTTCGTTGCGCCGGCAAGCATCGCGGCGCCTCGCGTTCCGCCGGCTTGGTATCCTGCGAACAGGATTGTATTTCGTGAATCTGGAGCGAACGCTTTCAGATGATAAAGAATACGACCACCCGTGGCCATGCCACTTGCCGAGATAATGATTTTGGGAGTCTGGTCCTGGTCCAATTTCTGGGAATCTTTGCCTTCACGAACATATTCAGCAACGCCGCAGGCTTCTTCAGCTTCTGCACGCGTCAATTTATGCGTCTTGGCAAACCGAACGAACAACTCGGACGCGTTAATCGCCATTGGACTGTCGAGATAAACTGGCACCTGCGGAATACGCCCAGAATGTATCAGTCGACTGATATGGAACAGCAGCGTCTGTGCCCGGCCAACCGCAAAGGATGGAATCACGACCGTTCCACCGCGCGAAAAAGTCCGGTTCAGGATCGCCTCGAGCACGTCCTCGGGATCTGTTTCAGCATGCGTGGTATCGCCGTATGTCGACTCGACGAGTAGGTAGTCGGCCTGCTTGATTTCCGCAGGATCATGCATGATCGGCGTTCCGTATCTTCCAAGGTCCCCGGAAAAGACGATCAGATTGTCGCTCGTCTGCATTTCAATGGATGCTGCTCCAAGTATGTGTCCGGCTTCGCGAAATACTGCTTCAACGCCTTCGATGATTTCGATGGCTTCGGAGAACGGATGCGTTCGAAAATGCTGGAGGCAGCGATAGGAATCGTCCTGTGTGTACAGGGGCAGGGCAGGTTTGTGACGGCTGAACCCTTTGCGGTTTGCAAACTCCGCCTCTCGTTCTTGCAGGTGGCCACTATCAGGTAGCAATATCTCGCAAAGCGCCCTGGTCGGCTCGGTACAATGAATGTCTCCCCTGAATCCGTTTTTCACCAGAAGCGGTAGGTAACCTGAATGATCGATGTGCGCATGCGTCAGCAGAACGGCATCGATGTCGGATGGCGAAACGGGCAAGGGCTTCCAGTTCCGCAAACGAAGCTGCTTGAAACCCTGGAACAAGCCGCAATCGATCAAAACTCGCTTGTTACCGGACTCGACCAGGTACTTCGACCCTGTGACCGTGCCTGCCCCGCCAAGAAATGTAATCTTGTCAGCCATCTGTTATCTTCCATCGGTTTTTCACAGCTGGTCCGACCGAAGGCCAAGCCCGTTCCGGTCGCAATCAGTGTATGTACGGACACGCGCCCGTTGTCAGATAGTCTGCGGTTCCTGGATGCTCTCGATATAGGCAAGGAGTGCATCGACATCTTGCTGTGTAAATTGCCATTCCGGCATGTCCGGGTGGCCCACGACGATGCCCTGCAAAAAAGGCTGCTTAAGCTCATCAACTGGATACTTCCAGGACAGTTGCCGCAATGGTACCGCATCAGGATGCGGGCTTTCTCCGGTAATGCCGATCGCATGACATTTGGCGCATAGATTTTCAGCGATCGCTTCGCCGCGCCCCAACAGCTCAACATGATCGGGCGGGGCCGCCTCCGGAAGGTCTTGCGCGGCCCGCGGTTCGCTACACGCAGTCAAAATCAACAAGAAAAGGCTTGTGCCCAGAATTACTCGCAACATCGTCTTCCACCTCCCTCCAGGGAGATTGAAGGCGCTTTTCGAACTTCGCAACAGCCAGCATCCTGCGAATGAAGCGGATTTCGACGCCGAAGAGCTCCACACCGGCGTCGCGCCGAGAAAAAAGGCTGGCGGAGGAGGAGGGATTCGAACCCCCGGAACGTTTGCACGCTCAACGGTTTTCAAGACCGCCGCATTCAACCACTCTGCCACTCCTCCGTGGCCGGGCGCCTGTTTCCGACATGGTAGCGCGAAAAGCAATAGGGCGGCTGAACCACATTTCCGCCTCATTTCGCCAGATAGTTAATATTGTGTTTTGGTCGCGCTTGAATCTCGATGCAGCCATTCATGCTATGTCCATTGTGACATGGTAAACGGCCTTTATCAGGAATTCGTTCCTGGGCTGCCGACAGAAAAGTCGCGCATGCAAGAGACCACAGAATGAGGTTCAAATGGCACGCCGTTTCAAGTCTGGATTCTCACCAATAGCCATCGCAGCGCTCGCCGTGACAATGGCCCCGGCCGCGACCGCCGACCGCAAGCATCCTGCGCCCATCGAGTATGTCAGCGTGGGGCAGGGCGGCGCTCGGATACAGGCCGATCAAACTCGCCAGACAAGTAGTGTACCGAAACCCAACTCAGGCGCCACATACGATGAGTGGCGCGGTCCGGTTACCCAGACGCGCGCCGTGCAATTGCCGGAGAGCCGCGAAAAAGTGCGGTTTTCTTATCCTGGCTCAGGTTCACAATCGGTCGCCCAGCAACGCCAGTATGCTAGCGTTGACTCAAGTCCTTTGGCTTCCCAGCCACAAATACCGACCAGACTCTGGCCCGCTGAAGCGTCCGCTTCACCTCTTGAGGCCTCGAAATCTCCGTCTGTCAGCACGCTCACGCTTGGTGAAGGCGCCGTCTCTTCGTCGCAACCCGCTGTCTCTCAGACCGTGACGCCGAAAGCATCCGGCGTGCCTCATGAAGAGCATGGTCTGGCGTCATGGTATGGTGAGGATTTTCACGGCCAGCCGACCGCAAATGGCGAAATATTCGACATGTATGCAATGACTGCGGCCCACAGGACACTGCCGCTTCCCAGCCTCGTCCAAGTCGTAAATGAGCGTAATGGCAAGGAAATTGTCGTTCGCGTCAATGACCGTGGTCCATTTGAAGACGGACGCATTATTGATCTCTCGAAGAGAGCCGCTGATGCTCTCGGCTTCGCTGAACAACAAGACGCCCCGTTGATCGTGCGCTACCTGGGACCGGCTCCAGCACTTGGTTCTACGCAGTTTGCCAATGCAGAGACGAGCTTGCCGGACGTGCGGAATACAGAAATGGCAAACGAAGCATCCAGCCGAATGAGCCGGCCTGACCTTTACGAGGATATGCTGCTCGGCGCCTATGAGCCATCGCTGGGCGTTCCGGACCCTGGCAATTCTATTGCAACGCCGGCTCGGCTCGCTTCTCCGTCGCAAACGCGTACGGACATCGTTCCGGCCGACATCAATGAAGAGTCGCTTCCGCCACTCCAGCCTTATTCAGCGCCAGCACCTGCTGTCAGGACCGTCAGTGCATCGCCACGCACCATGAACGTCCGCCAAACAACGTTCAGCCCGGAAATATACGTCCAGATCGGTGCCTTTGCGGATATTGGAAATGCACAAGGCAGACACGCACAGGTTGGCGGCATGTTTCCGGTCAAAGTCGAGGATGTTCAGATGCATGGCGCGGACTATTTTCGTGTCATGGTCGGTCCGTTTCCAACGCGCGACGCAGCTGAGCGGGCCCGGGTCCAGCTTCGCACACGCGGGATCAATGACAGCTTTGTCGCTCTGCGCTGATATCTGTCATCAACATTGACCTTCGTCTCAAAGCAGCCCTTTTCTTGAGTCAGGTTTTGCCAACAGGCAAACCGTGATCAGGAGGAGTGCTGCTTTGCTGCTCAAGCCCAAACACCTCATCATTCTGGCGGCCGCTTTGTCGGCGTGCTTTTCCGCGCACGCCCAGCTGATAGATACGCAAGCCAGCAATGCGGTCATCATGGATTATGAGACTGAAGAGATTCTGTTCTCCAAGAATGGCGAAGAGGCCATGATCCCCGCGTCCATGACGAAGATCATGACGGCGCACGTCATATACGAAGCGATCGAGAATGGGGAACTGACCCTCGAAACACGGCTGCCCGTCAGCGAACGGGCATGGCGTGAAGGCGGCTGGGCGACCGGTGGCTCTACAATGGGACTGTCCATTGGTGAAACGCCCACGGTCGAGGAGCTGCTCCGAGGCGTTATTATTCTGTCTGGCAATGATGCCTGCATCGTACTGGCCGAGGGGCTATCGGGCACTGAAGAGGCTTTCGCTCGGCGCATGACGGAACTCGCCCATCAAATGGGACTCGATTCAGCGCAGTTTGAAAATGCCAGCGGCCTCTACGCTGAAGGACATGTCATTTCGGCTGCCGATCTCGCCAGGCTGGCGCGGATGGAGATCGACAAGTTCCCCCAATATTACAAGTTTTACTCCGAGCGCGAGATGACGTGGAATGGAATCACACAACAGAACCGTAACCCGCTGCTCGGGTCGCTCGACGGCGCCGATGGCCTGAAGACGGGGCACCTTGAGATTTCCGGGTACGGGCTGACCGCATCAGCGGAGCGTGATGGTCAGCGCCGGATATTGGTCATTAACGGCCTTCCTTCCTCTCAGGCCCGCGCAGACGAAGCAGCACGTCTCATGCGTCTGGCTTTCACCGCTTTCGACACGCGAACAATTGAACCAGGCGAAAAAGCGTTGGCTGTTTTGCCGGTATGGAATGGTGAAGCGCGAGAAGTTGGCGTCAAACTGGCAGAACCGCTAAGTGTAACCGCTCACAAGAGTGCATTTTCACAGGCCGAGGTG
Source organism: Henriciella mobilis (assembly GCF_003576285.1). Taxonomy (NCBI): domain Bacteria; kingdom Pseudomonadati; phylum Pseudomonadota; class Alphaproteobacteria; order Hyphomonadales; family Hyphomonadaceae; genus Henriciella; species Henriciella mobilis. The sequence goes on from NZ_QWFX01000013.1 coordinate 395,704, forward strand.
GCTATTGTTTTTGACGGACCGATCAAGGCGCCTGTTCAGGCGGGTGATCGCATAGCAACTCTGGAGATAACCGTTGCTGGCAAAAAAGATCCGGTTGAAGCGCCGCTTATCGCAACTGAAAATGTCGAAAAGCTGGGCTTTATCGGGCGCGCAATTGAAGGTTTGAGCCTCAAGATCGGTAACGAGACAGCTTCATGAGCGTAACGCGAGGCTTCTTGGTGACTGTGGAGGGTGGCGAAGGCTGCGGAAAATCTACGCTACTTCAGGGACTCGCGAAGAAACTGTCTGATGAAGGCAGGACCGTTCTGCTGACACGCGAACCGGGTGGAACGCCACTGGCGGAAAGCGTTCGCAAGCTCGTTCTTGACCCGCCCGAGGGTGACGTATGGAGCCCTCTGGCGGAGGCATTGCTCATGAATGCCGCCCGCAGCGACCATGTACAAAAGAAAATCCTTCCCGCCCTTCAGCGAGGGGAATGGGTGCTTTGCGACCGGTATTCCGATTCAACCCTGGTCTACCAGGGTGTAGGCGGTGTCAGCCCGAATGTGTTGAAGGCCATGCAGGCTGAAGTCACGCGTGAGGCGCGCCCCGACTTGACGCTGATCCTCGATGCCTCTCCGGAGGACTTGCTGCAGCGCCGCATCAATCGGGCCACCAGCGACGTGTTTGAGAACCGGCCCCGAGAATTCCATGATGCGGTGAGGAACGCATTCCTTAAAATCGCTAAAACGAATCCTGAGCGATGTGTGGTCCTCGACGCGATGCTGTCGCCCAAAGCGCTCGTCGAAGCCGCCTTCGTTACAATAGAGGAGCGTCTGGCGGTCTCATGACGGTTGCGCCAGCCCTTCCATTGTTTGGACACACAAATGCGCAGAGCGCTTTTCTCGCCGCGAGAGACAGTGGACGTCTGCACCACGCCTGGATCATCCAGGGTCTTTCAGGCATCGGAAAATCACGTTTTGCGTTGCGGCTTGCCGCGCTTCAGCTTGGCGCCAAACCAATTTCTGAAGATCCGGCCGGGGCTCCGGCTAGCGACCCTGTCATGCAAAAGATTCTGTCCAACGGTCACCCGGATCTGAAACTCATTCAGCGCCAGCTGAACGACAAGGGAAATCTCAAGCAGGATATTTCCGTCGATCAGATCCGCGAACTAAATGCGTTCTTTAGTCTGAAGCCCGCGTTAGGTGGGTGGCGGGTTGGCATTATCGATGCTCTCGATGAACTGAACACAAGCAGCGTGAATGCGCTCCTGAAGACGCTGGAAGAACCGCCGGCCAATTGTCTGCTTTTCCTGATTTCCCATGCTACAGCGCCAATCCTTCCGACCATTCGTTCTCGGTGCCAAACACTTCGCCTTCGTCCTTTGGCTCTGGAAGACACACAATCCGTGCTCGAAACTACAGAAATGGAAAACCCAGTCGAACTGGCAAGCTTGGTGCGCGGTAGACCCGGTCGGGCAGAGGAGCTGGCGGGAGGCAAGGTGATGGTTGCCTCCAGTGCCGCCCAATCACTTGTAAAAAGCCTGCCATCGGCCAATGAGGCTCAACTATCCCATGCGATCCTTTGTGCCGGGGAAGACGACCAGACATTCAGCGCATTTGCGGACACGATACTGAATTGGGTGAGCGAAAAGGCCGTCGAAGAGCCAGTTTGGTCTGAAGTCTGGTTTGAGGGGCAGAAGATCGTGTCTGCGCAAAAATCGCTACATATCCCGGCAGACCAGGCTGCGGCTAAACTGGTAACACAGCTTCAATCCGCCTTCGCTAACCGCTAGACGCTTGGTTCATGTTTGATACGCATGTAAATCTGCACGCAGAGGCATTTGCCGACGATCTGGAGGCTGTGCTTGCCCGCGCCCGCGACGCTGGCGTCACCCGATTTCTCGCAATTTGTGACCGCTTCGACAACTATCACCGGGTCGCTGAGATTGCGGTTGGAAATGCAGACATCTGGAACAGTGTCGGCGTTCACCCTCATTACGCGAAGGACTTTACGGGACTCTCGGTTGAAGCGCTCGTAGAAGCCGCGGAAGACGCGAAGACAGTCGCAATTGGTGAAACGGGCCTGGATTTCCATTACGGCTACTCTGCAGAAGCCGCGCAGGTCGATAATTTTCGGCGGCATATTGAGGCGTCGCGTAAGACTGGCCTGCCACTCATTGTCCACACGCGTGAAGCCGACGATCTGACAGCCGACATTCTGGAAGACGAGTTCCGCCGAGGTCCATTTCCAATTCTGTTACATTGCTATACAGGCGGACAGGCGCTGGCAGATCGGGCGCTGGATCTTGGCGCGTACTTCTCCGTTTCCGGGATTCTGTCCTTCAAGAACGCCAAAGATGTGCGCGCGGTTATCGCCACAATTCCACTCGATCGCGTCATTCTGGAAACGGATTGCCCATACCTGGCTCCAGTGCCATTCAGGGGCAGACGGAACGAACCGGCCTTTCTGATACACGTCGCAGAAGCATTGGCGGCAATACATGGGGAGGAAGACGCTTTGCACGTTGCATCAGTGTGCGAAGAAAACGCACTGACACTATTTAAGAAAATCTCTTCATGAGTGTGCAGGCCAGATTTACTTTGTTGGGGACAGGGTCTTCCGGGGGCGTTCCGCGGATCGGTAACGATTGGGGGGCATGCGACCCGAAAGAGCCGAGAAACCGTCGTTTACGTTGCAGCGCATTGCTTGATGTTGGGCCTGCAGACATGCCGGAACGATCCACTCGGATCCTCATCGATACCGCACCGGACCTGCGCGAGCAGCTGCTCCGGCAGGAAGTGCAGCACCTCGATGCACTGGTGTACACGCATGCGCATGCCGATCAGGCCCATGGGATAGACGATGTACGGGCGCTCGTCCTGCGGATGCAGAAAACGATTCCAACCTTCATGGATGCGCCTACGGCTGACGCGCTATTGAACCGATTTGAGTACTGCTTTCAGGGGAAGGGGGGCTATCCACCAATCCTTGACCGGCAACCGCTGCTGATGCCAGGGCAGCCGTTCTCCGTCAAAGGGCCGGGCGGACCGGTGTCGATCCTGCCATTTGACCAATATCACGGTCGCATCAAGAGTCTGGGTTTTCGCATTGGCAACCTCGCTTACTGCAATGACTTGCATGACTTTCCCAGCGAGAGTTTCGATGCCTTGAAAGGCGTAGAAATCCTAATTCTCGACGCATTGCGGTATAAACCGCATCCTTCGCACGCCCATCTTGACCGGGCGCTGGCCTGGATAGAAGACATTGAGCCCGGCACTGCGTGGTTGACGAACCTCCACGTCGATATGGACTATCATACGCTGTGCAACGAATTGCCGTCCCACGTCAGGCCTGCCTATGACGGCCTCTGCCTCGATTTCACGGTTTAGGCTCGAACATCCCATTTCCCATAATATTGATTATGCAATCTTCTTATGAAGTCCGGATAAGCTGGCGACGGCACCGCACTGGCGGATATCTGGACTTCGCAAGCATGCTGTGCTCGCAGTGATTGCCGCGTGGATAATTAGATTGCAGTTTAGGCCCCGCGTTGGCTGCTGAAAGGAACGCTGAATGGTGCCCTCCCCCTCCTCCGAGTTCGATCGCCTTAAGGAGATCATGGCTGCCCTGCGGGATCCTGATAGCGGTTGTCCTTGGGATATCGAGCAGGATTTCGCATCGATAGCCCCCTACACGATCGAGGAAGCATATGAGGTTGCTGATGCGATAGATCGCGGCGATTTTTCCGATCTGCGCGATGAACTTGGCGATTTGCTGTTGCAGGTCGTCTTTCATAGCCAGATGGCTGCTGAGGCGGGCCTGTTTACAGTTGATGACGTGGCGCAAGCCATCAACAACAAGATGGTCCGCCGGCACCCCCACGTTTTCAGGGCACCCGATGGCCGGGATGCCGATGGTCAGACGGAAGCGTGGGAAGCGATCAAGGCGCAGGAACGCGCTGACAAGGCCGCTACCGGACAGACCGCGTCCGCTTTGGATGGGGTCGCCCGCGCGCTTCCGGCCTTGATGCGTGCCGAGAAGCTGCAGAAGCGTGCCGCGCGAACGGGTTTCGACTGGAAAGAGCCAAAGCAGATCCTCGACAAGCTCGCCGAGGAGTCGGATGAAGTCGCCCAAGCCATTGAGGGTGGAGTTGTCGCTGAAATCGAAGATGAAATTGGCGACCTGCTCTTTGTTGCGGCTAATCTCGCCCGGCGATTTCGGCTCGATCCAGAAATCGCACTTCGCAAGGCAAATGCAAAATTCGAACGGCGTTTTCGCGCCATGGAATCTTTGGCCGCAAGCCGGGGCCAAGCTTTCGATTCATTGACGCCTGAAGAGCAGGATCGACTCTGGAAAGCTGTTAAAGCGAAGGAATAGCCAAGCTGCGGACATTCAGTTGTTTGGCGTTGAGCCTGGTGCTGAAGGAATGAATTCGGCATCTGGCATGGGCGGCGCGGGCGGTGTCCTGTTTGGATCAATCGGGAGGCTGTCCGGAATGGTCGTGTCGGCCGGGTTTTCGAATATGCGGCGAAGAATGCCAGGCGTGACGGCCGACAACGGATTGACAACGACCTGTGCCCTGTCGAGCGTTCCTCTGATCGAATAGGTCAGCGAGAAGATACCTTCCCCGTCCCGACCAACAAATAGATCGCCAATAATGGGGACGGCATTCAGCATCGAGTTCATGCCAAAGCTGGGCACCAGAACGCCGCTGACGCGGATTTCGTCATTTGTCTGCCCGATCCATCCATTTAGCGTTAGCCCAAGCGCTGGGCCATTCGCGGTAGCGCCATCAAAGATCAGGCGATCTCCAGCCAGCGTCACCGGGACTGTGACGTCTGTGAACAGGATCCCTTCGCCCGAAAGCGTATCAGAAAGACCTCGCAGTGATGCAAGCGAAAGAATTTGGGTCAGCAGCGGCGCATTCTGCATCCTGACATTTTCCAGTTCTAGCCGCAGGGTTGCGGGAACCTCTCCTCTCGCCATCTGACCATTCAGCGTCATTGACCCGCCAGACATGAATTGATCGCCAAGCAGTGCGCTCATGAGGAACCCAGCATCATCACTCTGCAGCCGCAAGCGCGCCGCGCTGCTTGCCGTCGGACCGACATAGGCAGCGACCACGGAAGAGTCTGTGCTTGATCCAATGTTCCCGCGCGCGACGACTTCCTTCACACCTGCTCGCGTGCTCTCGAATGCGAGAGTTGCATCGTTCAGTTCCAGCATGTTGCGCAAACGGAGTGTCTCAATCGAGGCATCAAGCTTTACGGGAATGCTGAAGCCCGAGCCTCCAACTGCACCGAAATCGCCGAAGAAGGCGCTGGCGTCCAGGAAGGCGCCGCTGAGCTTACTTGAGAAGGAATCGTCGGCCTCACGTGTGATCTCACCGCTTACGTCGATGAAGTCTTTCAAATAAGCCTCCCGGACATTGAGGTTCTGTAGTTGGCCGCCGGACGATAGACGCAGATCACCGTCAAAGCGCGCATCGGCGCTTCGAAACTGCAGCGTCGAATCGGTTATTTGCGCCCCTTCGCCATAAGAAAGCGTCGCGCGTGCGGGCTCGCCCGACGACTTGATCCATCCAAGCTCGGAGACATCTACTCTGGCCGACTGCAAATCAAAACTGATATCCAGTTTTCGAACGCCTGATGCGGTGACCAAAGCCTGTAATTCGACCGGAATGTCACCGCTGATATAGGCCCGCCCAACGATACCAAACCTGTTCAGAAAGTCTGGTGAAATGAACGAACTCGCGGAAAGATTGGCCGGCGCGCCATCGTCGTCGAGGTCGTCGCGCCAGGTAAACTGCACCGGCGCAGGCCCGAGGTCTCCAAATCCGGTCAGGACGAGCCTATTCTCTGAAAGCAGCACGTCGACCTGCCCGCCCACCAAATCGAGCCCCGGCAGCGCATCGGTCAAGCCGCCATCGGTGACTGTGCCAGTTAGTTTGATATTGATATCTTCGCTTTTAACGCGGTTTCGCAAGGGCATGAAGAGCTCGAACGTCATGGACGCGTCGCCTGAAAACCGTTCAGGATCGAAGTCGTTTCCATCCTCGCCCATAATTCCCGAATTCACCAGGTTGCGCATCGCATCGACGACTGGGCCAGCACCTTTTGCATACACGCGTAGCCGATCTTCCCTGCTATCAAAGCGAGGAATCGTGACACTTCCTTCGCTCAACGGCCATCCGCCATACTCGCCGCTATTGAGCTGCACGGAAAAGCCATTTCCGGTCAGGCGCGCCGATCCGATGCCCTTGGTTACGGGCGGAAACGCATCAAGAAATCGGACCGTTGCGTCTTCGACGAAGAAGCGGACTTCAATGTCTTCATCCCGCAGTCGGCCGTCCGTGATGCTGTCAGGCTTAAGGTCAAGATCGACGCTGGCAGCCGTCGCCCTGACCGACTCGATCTTGTCGCGTGTAAACTTGCGCGCACTCGGACTGAGTGTTTCGGGCCAGAAGCGGAGAGCTTCCGATTTGTCCAGCATGCCAGTCATTTCGGCATTCAGTTGTATGGCGAACGGAAGTTGGCCTTCATCTGAAGAAGCCCGCGACTGGAAATCAGCTACACCTTCAACCGTCGCGTCCTGTGACGTGAAGGAAAAACGCTCGAATGTCGCGGTGTGATCAACGAAGTTTATGTCGCCTTCAACGGTAATGTCGCTCAAATCCCACGCATCGGGAAAGTAGGGGACGAGGTCGACTTTCGTCTCGTCCGATTGAAGATTGAAACTCGAAATCGAGCTCTCGGATGTGGGCTGCCCAATAGTTCCAGACCAGGTCCCAGTTAGCCGTTTCGATTGGATGTCCAATTCCGAAATCGTGAGTTCATCGCTGTCAGGCCTATACACTGTTTCAAAAGACAATGCGTCGACCGACTGAGGTCGCCCCGTCACCACGATCTCCCCAGCTTCTGCGCTGGCGTTGAGCTGCACTTCTGATATGCCATCGCTGGCCTGGTAATTGACCACCAAACCGATATCCGCAGGAAAACCGCTTATGCGGTCACCCAATATGCCCAATCGGACGGCCAGATCGCCGACGCTCCAGTCGAAAACCTCGACCTCCAATGAAAGAGAGCTGTAGTCTACTGGTACATTGAGTGTCGCATCGAGATCCCCAGGCAAACCGAGCCCCGTACCGCTGCCGGCTAGAGCAACGCGTAAGCCGTCTTGATTGCGTTCGAGCGCGCCAGTCGCATCACTCATTTCACCGATCAGCGAGTTATCAGCTGCGTGGAAGCGGAGATCCATCGTCTCAAAAGACGCTGCCTCCAGTGTGCCCTCCCTGCGCGTCAGTTCGACACCGACCAGGACGTCTCCCAGAACTCTGTTGAGGAGTTCAAGCCAACCATCCGCAGTTTGTGGTAGCTGCCTGGCTTCGAATTCTGGAAGCGGTTCTCCCGCAAATGTCCACAGAGTTGGTGTGACGTTCCTGACATCCACCCAGCCATCGCGCAGTTCTACTCTCAACACTTCAGTGCGGCCAAAAAACAATGACCCCGCATCTAGCGTAATAAGCGCTTGTGATGCTTTAGCGGCTATGTTGCCGTCGTCGTCCGCAAGCGACAGATTGTTCGCTGATACGATCACCCTGCGGTCCGTTGGTGACCATTGCAGTGTCAGGTTCTCAATCTCGACATCCCTGCCATCGCGCGCTTCTTCCAGAGCCCGCTCGACATCACCCTTGAAGATGTTGAGCTCGACCGGCCCTTGCGCGAGCATGAAAGCCAGGATGACAATAGCCGACACTGCAAGCAGCAGAATGCCACCAAGCAGTTCAAACGTTATAACTGTGGCCGTCTGTCTGACCAATGCCTGTTGCCCTCTATGACTGTCTGACCGTAAAAACTACAGACGTAATGAAGCAGAATTAGGACGATTGAACAGCATGAGTGCACCTATCAAGCCCGGAGATGCTTGCCCTTCCCTCACACTTTTGATGTCAGACGAAACCTCAATGCGGATTCCGGCGTCTAACGGAAGAGGCATCGTGCTGTTTTTCTATCCGAAGGACAATACGCCGGGCTGCACGACCGAATCCAAGGCATTCAGTGCCCTGCTCGGAGACTTTCAGGAAAAAGGATATGACGTCGTTGGCATTTCGCGTGACAGCATCGCGTCCCATAGAAAATTCATCGAGAAGCAGGACCTCCGGATTCCGCTCGCAAGCGACGAGGACGGCTCGGTTTGCGAGGCCTTTGGTGTGTGGGTTGAAAAGAAAATGTACGGCAAGACCTTCATGGGAATCGAGCGTTCCACTTTCCTTGTCGATCCTGAGGGCATCGTCACGGACGTTTGGCGCAAGGTGCGCGTCAAAGGCCACGCCGAAGCGGTTCTTGAGCGGCTGAACGCGTAATATTTAGGCATGTTTGAATAACGAGCTCGCCTATTAAGCGAGAATTTACGCACCTGTGTAAAAAATAAGGGGAATTGTGGGATCGCACCCTTTCCGCGCCGGACCGAATTGGGTTACTACATAAGGCATGCTGGGGAGCTAGTCGCTGGGAGTGCGACGCGTTAGAGTAACGAGGGTAGGCGCAGTCGAAATGAAGAAAAAGACGATGAAGGTTCGTGAACTTTTCAGTCGCCTGTTTCCAGAGCGCCAGATTTACCACCGCAGCGGCGGTACCGTTCGCTATTTCACGATCTCTCCCTCACAACAAGCAGTAATAGCTATCGCTGTAGCTGCTGCTGTTGGCTGGTCGTTGTTCGCAACGGCAAATATGATTTTCCTGCCGAAGCAGACCGCCATGGCGGGCGGTCAGTATGAAATCGACAAGTATGAACGATGGGTACAGGAGTTGCGCGCACGTGACGCCCTTTCGCGTTCGCAGCTTGTCGAACGCACCGAGGCCTTCCAGCAGGCCACAGTAGATTTCGAACGCCGGCATCAGACATTGGAAGTCCTGCTGAACACACTTAAGAATGGTGGAGAGCTGGAAGCAGCAGCGCTACGCGGCAATGATGCGCCCCTGCTCGTCAATGCCTCAATTGATGAGGCTGATCGGCGCCAGTCCCGCCCCTCTTCTCTCCCAAACGGTGATACAACGAATGTCGGCCTACGCGGACAGATCGGCGCTATTCGGGAAGAGCAACAGGCTTTCCTTGACGAAGTCGAGGAGATCGCAGTCGAGCGCGCCGAAGCAGCGCGAGGTGTTCTTCGCCTGACGGCGGTGGGGGCAAATCGCATTGAAAATAATCGCGAAATGGGCGGTCCGCTGATTGAGTTTGCAAGTCTGGCTAGTGGAGAGTTCGACACGCCGGAAGAAGCAGCATTCGCTGAGCGCGTCGCCCAGGTGGCCGCTCGCATGGAAGAAGCGCGCTACTATCAGGAAGTTGTCGACAACCTCCCGCTTGCCGGCCCCGTCGGCGTGCCATGGCGCGTGACTTCAAATTACGGTTTGCGCGTTGATCCGTTCAACAAACGTCCAGGCTGGCACAATGGCGTTGATATCGGCGCCTACTGGAACGCCCCGATTACAGCGACCGGCCCAGGAACGGTCAGCTTTGCTGGCACGAAATCCGGATATGGCAGGACTGTGGAGATTGATCACGGTCACGGATTCAAATCCCGCTACGGTCATATGAAGCGGATTAATGTTAAAAAAGGTGATACTGTTGCCATTGGTGATGTCGTAGGCGCCATGGGATCGACAGGTCGCAGTACCGGACCACACCTCCATTATGAAGTGTGGTTCAACGGTAAACCCTACGACCCAGTAGAATTTTTGAAGGCGGGTAAACATGTTCACGAAGACGAAAGACAGTGACACACAGATGTCCAGCATAAATCCGGCACAAGACGCTGTAAAAAGCGCGGCCAGCAAACCAACTGCCCGTTCGGCAGCATCGATCATCTGTGGCGACATGGAAATTCATGGCTCCATCACATCGGAAGGTGCACTTCAGATTGATGGACTCGTCGATGGCGACGTTTCCGCCGCTGACATTACGATTGGTGCCGGCGGTACCGTGATTGGTGAAGTGAAAGCTGAAGCCGTCAAGGTCAAAGGCGAAGTACGCGGCTCGATTCGTGCCCGCAAAGTCGAGCTGGAAACCGGCGCCAAGGTGCACGGCGACATTCTCCATTCGTCGCTCAGCATCCAGCCGAACGCGATGTTCGAAGGCCAGGTCAAACACGATCAAGACCCTTTGAAAGACTCTGCGCCGAAACCCGCCAACAGCGACCGCCCGGCATCCAAGGCTTCCGATTCAACGAGCACCGCTTCGGGTAGTGCTTCTTCCCAGCAGTCCTCGACCAGCGCATCCTCGACGTTTTCGACCGGTCCTTCAGCTCTTTCGTAAGAACTTCGACGAACGTCCAGTCTAGTTATTTTTAAAGGGCTGCACCCGTCTAAAGGTGCAGCCCTTTTTAATGCGTATGAACGCATAAATGATTTTACGCTGCCGACTCTTCGTTTCCAACAACAGAGTGCGCAAGAGCAGCGCTCAGGAACGCATCGAGATCGCCGTTCAATACACCGGACGTGTCTGACGTTTCGTAATTCGTCCGCAAGTCTTTCACGAGCTGATAGGGCTGCAAGACATAAGATCTGATTTGGTGCCCCCAACCGATATCGGATTTGGAATCGTGGCTATCCTGAGCCGCCTCCCGCCGTTTCTGGAGTTCCAGCTCATACAATTTCGAGCGCAGCATTTCCCATGCCTTCGCCCTGTTCTGATGTTGGGATCTGCCCGCTTGGCAAGCGACGACAATGCCGGTCGGGTCATGGGTCAAGCGGACCGCTGAATCCGTCTTGTTCACATGCTGCCCCCCTGCCCCGGAGGATCTATAAGTATCCGTTCGCACATCAGAAGGATCGATCTCAACCTCGATCGATTCGTCGATTACAGGCGAGACGCTAACTGATGCAAACGACGTGTGCCGGCGCGCCGAGGAATCAAATGGCGAAATCCGGACAAGCCGATGGACGCCGTTCTCGGATTTCAGCCAGCCATAGGCATTGTGCCCCGAGATCAACAGCGTCGCAGATTTGATGCCCGCCTCGTCGCCGTCATGCGCGTCTTCTTCTTCGACCTTATAGCCATTCGACTCTGCCCAACGAACGTACATCCGCCTTAGCATCGACGCCCAGTCCTGGCTTTCCGTCCCGCCAGCGCCTGCATTGATCTGCAAATAGCAGTCATTGGCGTCGGCTTCGCCTGACAAAAGTGCCTGCAGTTCGGCTTTGGCTGCTTTTTCCCGGGCCGATTGTAGAGATGCCCGCACATCGGCAATCATGTCTTCGTCGCCATCGGCTAGCTCATACAACTCCAGACCGTCCGCCGCTTCCTTTTCGAGCTCTCTCACCATGCGGATGCCATCTTCCAGTCGCTGGCGCTCGGCCATCAACTTGCGGGCTTCCTCAGGATCGTTCCAGAACTCTGGCTGCTCGGAGAGAGCGTTCAGTTCGTCGAGACGTTTTTCGGCAACGTCCCAGTCAAAGACGCCTCCTCAGCAGTTCGGCCGACTGCTTGATTTCTTCAACAAGGGTCTTGATGTCCGTTGACATGGTGATGGCTCTATTCCTGTGGTTTGCTTGAAGCCTGCGATGCATAAAACCTCATCTGGCGTCAATAAATGCCGCTGAGGTTTTCATCGGCGACGTCGTCACCGCCTTGATCACCGAATCCAGGCGGCTGAAAACCCTCCGAGAAGGGATCCGCGATATCGTCTCGTTGTTCGCCATTACCCGAACGGCTTCCTGAAATCGAGAAGTCCGTATCCTCGTCGAAAACGGCGCCTGGCTCCGTCCCCGGACGGAACGCTTCAACAATGACTTCTCCCGAAGCGGCCGTTGGAAGTCCTCCGGTATCGTGATCGACCTGGACGAGTCGAACGCCGGGCGGAATTCGGAATGGCAGTGCAGGTTCATCCTGCAAGGCGACTTCCATGAAGTCGGTGAAAATCGGTGCACCGATCGATCCACCGGCCTCACCTTCCCCGAGTGACTTGGGTGTATCAAACCCTACCCAGATTCCCACGACCAGGTCTGGAGAGAAGCCGTAGAACAGGGCGTCTACATAATCGTTAGTAGTACCGGTTTTGCCGGCCAGTGGCTTTCCAACACGTTTTGCCCGGCGCGCCGTGCCGCGCTCCACAACCCCCTCAAGCATGTGCACGATCTGATAGGCAATGACGGGGTCCACGAGTTGTTTGCGCTCGTCAGGGAGCACCGGTGGTTTGCCACCGTCCCACTCCAGTGCGTCACAACTTTCGCATGGGCGCGTGTCGTGCTTGTAGAGCGTATTGCCGTGGCGGTCCTGAACGCGGTCGAGCAGCGTCGGCGTGACTTCTTTGCCGCCATTCACGAAAGCGGCGTAGCCACGTGCCATTCGCCAAGGCGTCGTCTCACCTGAACCCAATGCCATGGCCGGATAAGGCGGGAGATTGTCGTACAAGCCGAAGCGCTCGGCGAACTCAGACACGGCCGGCATACCGATATCCACAGCGACGCGCGCAGTCACCTGGTTGAACGAGCGCTCCAGTGCCGTGCGCATCGTGACTTCGCCGTAGGAACGCCCTTCTGAATAGTTCTGCGGCTTCCACATCTCCTCGGTATGTTCGTCATAATAGACAAACGGCGCATCGAGGATGCGGGTTGAAGGCGTGTAGCCGTTTTCAAGAGCCGCCCCGTATACGAACGGCTTGAAGGAAGAGCCCGGCTGGCGAACAGCCTGGGTTACCCGATTGAACGGGCTTTTAAAGAAAGAGTACCCACCAACCATTGCCAGTACGCGTCCGGTGTGCGGATCAAGCGCAACAATACCGCCCTCAACCTCCGGCACCTGCCTGAGAATTGCGGTCTCTGCGGGAACGTAAATCCACTCGTCCTCAGACGCTTCACCGTCTCGAGTTTCTGCGCCGGGCTTCTTCTCTTCCGTGCGTGCAACTTCGACGAGCACGACATCGCCAGACGCCAGGCCAGCCCCGCCACCATCGCGTGTCCAAGTGCGCGCCCATTCGACATCTTCCTTGGGAATTGACGTTTCGCGTCCATCCTTGAGCACCAGCCTAGCCCCCTCAGAACCCACACGCGAGACCATGCCAGCCTCCCAGGTCCCGTAACCTGGCGGCAAGGTCAGCTTTTCAAGCTGTTCGGGCACATTGCCATCAGCATCGATGGTAGCAAATGGCCCTCGATAGTTGTGGCGACGGTCATAGCTCTCAAGGCCGGCCTGCAAGGCGTCCTGCGCCGCCAGTTGAAGGCGTGTGTCAATCGTTGTTCGAATTGACAAGCCGCCACGCTGAAGCGCTTCCTCGCCATACTGCTCGATAAGCTGTTTGCGCAACTCCTGAACGAAATATGTCGCGGCCGCATATTCGGGTCCGCGCAGACGTTCGGTTACTTCAAGACCCTTCTCCATGGCCCTGTCTGCTTCGTCCTGCGTGATGTAGCCATCTTCTACCATGCGGCCGAGGACATAGTTGCGACGGGCCAGCAGGCGTTCCGGCCGGCGATACGGGTTGACGGTCGACGGGGCCTTGGCAAGCGATGCCAAAATTGCCGCCTCTGACAGGTTCAACTCGGGAAGCGACTTATCGAAATAAATCAGAGCCGCAGACCCGACGCCATATGCGCGCACTCCCAAATAGATTTCGTTTAGGTAGAGCTCAAGGATCTCGTCCTTTGTAAACGCATCCTCCATGCGTCGGGCGATAATCGCTTCCTTGATTTTCCGGTCAATTGTCTGGTCCCGGGTCAGAAGCATGTTCTTGGCGACCTGCTGGGTAATCGTTGAACCACCCTGCAGATTGCCGCCACCAGTGAGTTTGATCTTGGCTGAATTGATAGCGCCCCGAAGAATGCCGACATAATCCAGACCGTGGTGCGTGAAGAACTTCTTGTCCTCTGCGGCGACGAACGCCTGGATCACGTGTTCAGGCACCGATTCAATCGGCACGAACACTCGGTGTTCCTCAGCGAACTCAGCGATCAGCGTCCCGTCGCCCGCGTGAACGCGTGAGGTGATCGGCGGCTCATAACTCGCAAGCCGCTTGTGGGAAGGAAGGTCGCGAGCCAGCACCGCTACGTAAACTGCCAAAGCGATGAATGCGATGACCCCCAGAATTACGAGGCCCAAAAAAACACGCCGGAAGAGCTTCCACGTCAGAAATCGCTTTCTGGTCGCTTGTTCAGTCATCTTTGTACAGCCTGGAATTGTAATTGCGGATAATGCTGTCTGACAACACAGTCTGGCTAGAGTAAGGCGTTCGCCAATCAGCCGAAAGGCAAAAAGCAGTTAGTTCGCTGCGTAGAGCACATCGCGCCTGTCAAAATAGGCATCGATGGCCCGCCCGACTGCTTCCGCAGTCTTTCTGCGCCCGCTTTCTGAACTCAATCGTGCAACATCCGAACGATTGGTAAGAAATCCGATTTCCAGCAGAACCGCGGGCACATCCGGTGCCAGCAAGACGAAAAAATTAGCTCGCCGATGGCTATTGCGCACAATCGGACCCGCCTTTTCAAGTTCCGGCGTGAGCAGCTCGGCGAACACGGTTGAATTGGATTTGGTTTCCCGAAGGATCAGGTCTTCCAAGATACCGGATACTTCCTGCGAAGTTCCGTCTTCGATTGGCAGATGCCAGCCATTGGTTTTCGCCGTGCCATCGATCCGGCGTTCGCCACGAGCTGATAAGGTGTATACAGTCGCGCCTGCGACATCTGGGTTGCCCGCAGCATCCGCGTGTACGGAAATAAAGAGGTCCGCCCCCCAGCTTCGAGCCATGGACACACGGTCTTCATGATCAACGTAGGTATCGTCCGAACGCGTAAGGTGAACACGATAGCGGCCAGACCGTTCAAGGACCTGTTTTATCGCGAGCGATGTCTGCAGGACGATTGTTTTTTCCTTTTGATTCGTCGCCGCCAACGCTCCCGGATCCTTGCCACCATGTCCGGGATCGATGACCACCGTATACTGGTCCGGCTTCGAACCAAGTGGCTGGGCTTTTCTATACGAGTCTGGAGTGTAAGCAGCGAGGTATTGCTGCCGCAGCACAGCATCCTCCATGGATGCCCTGTCAAATCTGATCGGCGCAACGCGTACCAGGTCGATGAGAAGTCGGTGCCTCGGATCTGCACGCGTCGGGGCCATATTAAGCGTGCGTGATACCATCATGGGTGTCGTCAGATTAAAAACGACTTCTCCCTGACGGATTTCATAAGCATCGATGGCCCCATTGGGGGGCGGCGTATGAGCACCAAGCGATACGGTGGCGCCTGGCAGCCTGACATCGACCCGCCGGCCATTCGCGTCGCTGATCAGAAAGGTTTCCTGTTCGATTGGCTCGTCAGCCGCAAACAATATCCGCGTATACTCATTGTCTCCGGACACAATGATCTCGCTGACTACTGCGGCAGTCGCGGCAGAAGCGCTCAGACAAAAAATCGTCCAAAGTAGCAAAATTCGAATCAGCGCGGTCACCATTTCTCCCGCGTAACACTGTGCATAACCCTGTGCCTGATGCCACAGTGAAGATTAATCCAACATTTACTGTCAGCGTTGCCACTGCGTTTTTCGCGTTTGTGTCATTTTACGCTTTTCATTCCCTTCGGCTTTGGGCATGTTCAGACCACCTCGCAGCGTGCGGGGAAAAGATAATCCCAGACAGGTGCATAGCCGGGACGACTGTCCCGCAGCGGGCGCCGGTCGGCCACGGATGAACAACTTCATGTTGCCTGATCACCAGCAGAGACTGTCACGTATTGCGCCCCAAGGCGCGCGGACGAGCTGGCGCTTGGGCTCTTCACAAAACAACACTGGCGATAGCCGCAGAGCCTGCGAACAATCTCGCAGGACCGCGCCGCCAGCCAACAAGGCGATCCTAAATGAGCAAACTAATGCTGATCGATGCCGTCCACCCGGAAGAAACCCGGGTGGCGCTCGTTTCGAATGGGCAAGTTGATGACTTTGATTTCGAAACGACTGGCAAGGAACAACTAAGAGGTAACATCTATCTCGCGAAAGTAACGCGAGTAGAGCCTTCCCTTCAGGCATGCTTCGTGGATTATGGTGGCAACCGCCACGGTTTTCTCGCTTTCAGCGAAATACATCCAGACTATTACCAGCTGCCACAAGAAGATCGTGAAGCGCTTCTTCAAGACGCTGCGCGCGCCGCGGCAGAGAATGAAGACCTTGATGTTGATGACCCCGATGAGGAAATCGATTCACCGGCAGACCTGATCGATGACGACGACAATTCTGATGAGGACGCTTCGGACGGTGAGCCGGAAACCCGGAAGAAGTCTTCGCAATCACTTTCGAAGCGATACAAGATTCAGGAAGTCATCCGGCGGCGGCAAGTCATGCTGGTTCAGGTTGTAAAGGAAGAACGCGGCAATAAAGGTGCCGCGCTGACGACCTTCCTGTCTCTGGCTGGCCGCTACAGCGTGTTGATGCCGAATACACCGCGTGGCGGGGGCATTTCACGCAAGATCTCCAATGGTTCGGATCGCAAGCGCCTGAAGGACATCATGGGAAGCCTCGATGTCCCGCAGGGTATGGGCCTTATTGTACGGACGGCCGGCGCCAAACGCACGAAGACCGAAATAAAGCGGGACTACGAATACCTGCAAAAGCTATGGGATAATATCCGTTCCAAGACGCTCGAATCCATCGCGCCTTGCCTGATCCATGAGGAAGGCGGACTGGTTCATCGGGCCATGCGCGACATGTTCGACAAGGACATCGAAGAGGTGATCATTCAAGGCCAGACGGCCTACAGAGAGGCCAAGGACCTTTCCAAGATGATCATGCCAACGCAGGCTCGAAAGGTGAAGCAGTGGAAATCCCAGGCGCCGCTTTTCGTTTCAGAGAATGTCGAAGAACAACTCGATTCAATATTCTCTCCCGTCGTTCAGATGAAGTCAGGCGGCTATCTCGTCATCAATCAAACCGAAGCGCTTGTCGCCATCGACGTGAACTCCGGCAAGGCAACACGAGAGCGCAATATCGAGCAGACCGCACTTAGAACGAATCTCGAGGCCGCCGAGGAAGCCTGCCGTCAGATGCGTTTGCGCGACCTCGCTGGCCTTGTTGTGATCGACTTCATTGATATGGAGGAGAACAAGAACAACCGGGCCGTCGAAAAGAAGCTGAAAGACTGCCTCAAGATTGACCGTGCGCGGGTCCAGTGCGGAAAAATCTCCCAGTTCGGACTGATGGAGATCTCACGTCAGCGCCGTAGAGCTGGCGTCCTGCAGGCTACGTCTGATCCCTGTGATGCCTGCAATGGCACCGGCAGGCGTCGCTCTGTTCCTTCTGCTGCGCTTCAGTTATTGCGCACGCTCGAAGCACGGGCGGCTGGTGGCGGGCTGGCTTCGATCACCGTGCATGCGCCGACCGAAGTGGCACTCTACCTCCTGAATAACAAGCGCGAAGCGATTACAGAAATCGAAGACGAAGCAGGTTTCGCTATATCGGTTCGCTCATCCGACGACCTCTTGCCAGGCGACTTCAAGATCGATGCCGAGAAGGACCCCAGTCGCAAATCAAGGCGTAAATCCAAGAGTTCAGACCGCAGCAAGCACATTAGCGGCGACGACGATGATGACCTGCTTCCGCAGGAAAATGACGATTCCGAAGACTCCGCGGAAGACGAAATCGATGAGGACGCAAAAGTCGACAGTGAGGCAACCGACGCCACGACAGAAGATGACAAGTCTTCGCAGGGGCGTAAGCGCCGTCGCCGTGGTCGCCGTGGTGGCCGCCGCAGACGTCGTGAGAGCGGGCCAATTGTGCCGGCTGATGGTGGCGCGCTACTGGATGGGCTTTCTGTAAGCGCCCCTGCCCTTCTAGACGACGAGCCGCCCGCCCTGCCCGATCCTCAAGCTGCAAACCGCGCCACGTCATCACAGCCTCAGCTGGCGAAGACCGTCGCTCTAGATGCGGAAAAAGCTGACGATCAGGAGATTGAAAAGAAGCCTACCCGTCGCCGGCGGTCACGGGGCGGTCGCCGAAACAAATCTACAGGGACCGATCAAGTCTCAGAAACGGCGGCGACCGAACCAGGACAAGCGGGATCTGAAAATGTATCCGCGCCGTCCGAAGGTTCTATCAACGAAAAGACGGACAATGACGTGCCGGACGCAGAGCTGAAGAGCGAGCCTGATATCAGCGAGCCGAGTTCACCGGCTCCCCCTGTCGACGAAACGGCCATTGCTTCGGAAGTTGTTGCCAGCGATGCTGGAGAAACTCCACAGCCAGCAAACGATGCGGACCAGACCTCTAAAGACAAGGACGAGGGACAAACTGCAACCACTGCGGTGGTGTTTGATGCCGACAAACCGCTTGCGAGCGAGCCTGTGCTGGTTAGCGATGAAAACGGCGACGAAAAAGAAGCGAAGCCTAAGCGTCGCGGCTGGTGGTCACGCGGTAAATAATCGACAATCGCCTCGGAGGGTTTCAGCCGCGCTTCGCGGCTGCGATCCTCTGACGTGCAATACGCTCAGCAACGAGATTTGTAGGTAGAGAGGCTTTAAGGGCTTCATCCAGCACCTCGCCCAATGTCTCGATAAGAACATCGAGCTTATCCATAACCCAGCTACGAGAGTATTCGCCGGAAATCTCCGCGGCCACGTTTATGATCCCGCCGCCGTTGATGACATAATCGGGTGCATAAAGGATACCGGCTTCGCGAAGAGCGCTATCCATGTCAGGACTAGCAAGCTGATTGTTCGCACCACCTGCGACGACCTTTACTTTCAGACGGCCAAGCGTCGCCTTGTTGATGACGGCGCCCAGTGCGTTCGGGGAAAAGATGTCCGCGTCGACGTCATAAATATCGTCGGTATTGACCCGGGAAGCGCCTGTCCGTTCGCAAACACGGGTCACGGTTTCCTGGTCGATGTCGCAAACGAATAGTCTGGCTCCTTCTTGAGCCAGGTGATCACACAGATAGCCGCCAACGGAGCCAACACCTTGAACGGCGATCGTTCTTCCGGAAAGGTCTGCCGAGCCAAAAGCGCGCTCGGCGCACGTCTTGATGCCACGATAGACGCCGCCGGCCGTGATAGGTGATGGATCTCCGCTCGCTGCTGCGCCCGTATCCAGCCCTGCAACATATTTCGTCTGCGACGCGACCAATGCCATGTCCGACGTCGTCACACCGACATCTTCTGCGGTATAGTATCGACCATTCAGGGACTCGATAGCGCGCCCGAACGCCTCAAACAGCGCAGGCGACTTGTCAGTTTTTGCGTTACCCCAGATAACCGACTTTCCGCCGCCGAGCGGCAAACTAGCCATCGCATTCTTGAAGCTCATGCCCTGAGACAGGCGCAGCGCATCCCTTAAAGCCTGCTCTCCGGTGGCATATGGCCACATCCTGCAACCACCCGCCGCCGGCCCAAGCGCAGACGAATGAATGGCTATGATCGCTTTGAGACCACTGGCCGCATCCTCGAAAAAGTGGACGCCTTCATGATGGTCATAAGAAGGATGGTCAAACATCTACGGCCTCCCGCACTGCCTCATGGCGGCTTAGCGATCACAAAGGCATGGTCAACCCGCCGGCTCAGTCTCGAGGAATATTCGGTGCTCCAGAAGGAAATTCGCTGGCATCATTTTTCAGGAAAGCCATAAGGTCGGCAAAAACTGTTTCCGCCTGCAAGTCACGCAGCAGCATGTGATAACCGCCTTCGTAATAGGCCGTGCGCACATGATCGGGTAATACACGTATGGTCCGCTTGATGGCGGACGGTGGAATGACGATGTCCTTGGCGCCGTACGTGATCAGGGTTGGAACGTTTGGCGTAAGCGCAGGTGCGGCTCCATGCGCTTCTTCCATAAGGCCTACGAGGCCAAAGACTTGGTCTATACGATTTTCTTTCAAGCCAAGGGGATCGCGCCAGAGGTCCTGGAGCATCTCGACATTATCCGAAGGCTCGATCTTGACGCCTCTTGGAGGGCGGACCACCCAGCCTGGTCTCACATGCGTCGATAGCCAGAGGCTTGCCTTGTACAGCGGGTTCAATGTTCCCCAGCCACGCAGACCTGGTCCGGACAATATCAGCCTATCCACGCCAACTGGCGGATTGTCTGACCCGAATACTGTCATGGCGACGGCGCCGCCCATTGAGATTCCGACGACCGCAACAGGTATGTCCGGGTGACGTTGCCGTGCAAGCTCGATCGCAGTTCTCAGATCCTCCCGCATGAGATCGGGTTTCGGCCATATTCCGCGATTGTCCGATCGCCCAAAACCGCGTTGATCATAGGCATATGTCGTAACACCTTGCTTAGCCATCCAGGGCGCCAGCATATGAAACGCGTTGGCATAATCATTCATGCCGTGGAGACCGACGACGACATATTCGGGCGTTGGCAGATCGGCCTCCCAGACGCTCAGTCCCAACTTGGCCCCGTCGAATGACGTGAATTCATTCTGCTCGGGCGTAAAACTGGGGTGCACGGTACTTTCCAGATCAAGGCGCGACTGTAACTTGGGCGTCGCACACGCTGAAGTCACAAACAGTATAAGGACGGCGAGCCATCTCATAAAAGTGATCTCACCTTTTCGCGGAGCACCGGAAGAAGCTCCTCCTCAAACCATGAATTCTTCTTTAGCCATGCATTGTTTCGCCAGCTTGGATGTGGGGTCGGGATCGTGTTGCTGTTTTCAAGATGGTGACGCCAGTTTTGCACGACTTCAGTCAGGCGGGCCGAACCCGGCAAGTTCAGGTGCCAGCTTTGCGAATAGCCACCAACTGCAAGTATGAGTTCGAGTCTTGGCAATCGAGCCAGTAGCCCCAGATGCCAGGTACGCGCGCAGACTTTCATCGGCGGGCGATCTCCACCTTTTGAATCATAACCAGGAAAGCAAAACCCCATCGGAACAATTGCAATACGCTGGTGATCGTAGAACTCGTCCTCAGAAACCCCCATCCACTCACGCAGCCGAACGCCAGAAGGATCAGTAAACGGCCGTCCAGAACGGTCGGCCAGATTGCCGGGTGCCTGCCCCGCTACGAGTATTCTGGCGCTGTCCGAAGCTTGAAGAATTGGATTAGGTGGGCGTTCCATGTCTGCCTCGCAAAGCCGACACGACCGTATTGCTTCCAAATATTCACTGAGAGAGCTGGTCACATGCCAATGATGCGCCATCATGACAGCACTGGGCAACAGCGAGGATACATGGGATGACAGATTCAATCGACTTGCTTATCGAGTCCCGCGTTCATGAACTTGGGGGCGGCTTCAAAGTTCGACGCGTGCTTCCGTTTCATAAACGCCGCATGGTGGGACCGTTCATCTTTTTCGATCATTTCGGTCCGGTCGATTACCAGCCCGGCGATGGCATGGATGTTCGACCTCATCCCCATATTGGCCTTGCAACCGTCACATACCTGTTTGAAGGCGCCATTGGACACAAGGATACGGTAGGCTCCGACATCGTAATACGCCCCGGAGCTGTTAACTGGATGGTGGCCGGCAAAGGTATTGTGCACTCGGAACGAACTCCTGAACCCGAGCGCCGAAGTGGCCAACGCCTTCATGGGATCCAGACATGGGTGGCCCTTCCCCAAACGCACGAACAAATCGAGCCTTCATTTACCCACCACCCAAAGCAAACGCTGCCTCAATTCAACCTCGGCGGCGCAACCGCGCAGGTGCTCGCGGGCAATGCCTGGGGGCATGCTTCACCTGTCGAGTTTCCCTGGGGTATCTGGTACGTTGGCATCAATGCGACGAACGGCGCGCAATTCAACGTTCCAGATGATGCCGCTGAAGAACGCGCGATCTATGTTGCCGGTGGAGAAGCCCGTATTGACGGTCAAAAGATCGAGGCCGGTTCGATGGCTATCCTGTCTCGCGGCGCCTCGGTACGCGTCGAAGCGACTCCAGAAAGCTATCTGATGCTGGCGGGAGGAAAAGCGATGGATAGCCCACGTAAAATCAACTGGAATTTCGTCGCGAGCGATTCTCAATTGATAGACACAGCCCGGGATGACTGGCGAACCTCAATTGAAAACGGCTTTTCCGGCTCGCCATTCCAGCTTCCCATGGGCGAAAGTGAATTCATTCCCCTGCCGGACGACTGATGTAATCGTTCATTCAATTGCCGCGGCAGCGCGTTGCTTGTTCGTACATGAGCCCTATGCGAGAAGCGGTTTCGAAACCTCTTCGGGAGAAATCTACATGAAACACGTGCTCTGGTCTTCTGTCGCCCTACTCGCGCTAGCCGCTTGCTCTCAAGCGTCTGTGGAAGAAGACGCGCCAGGTAGCGGCGCAGAAACGGGCGCAACCGAAACGCCAGCCAACGCAAATGAGCAGGCTTCATCCAGTGACCTGCTAATGCCCCTGCCCGATAACACTGTCGCAGCCATCACTGCCGAGGACCTCGACGCGCGGATCAAGACGCTTGCAGACGACAAATTCGAGGGCCGCGGTCCGGGTTCGGAGAATGGCGAAAAAGCCGCGGACTGGATCGCTGCGGAGATGGAAAGAATAGGCCTGCAACCAGGCGGCGATGACGGAACCTGGTTCCAGAACGTAGGCATGGTCGAACAAACGCTCGACGAAAGTCAATCGAGTCTGACCTTCAATGGCGGGCGCTCTGGCGAAGCTTATCCCATGCAACTCAAAACGGATGCGGTACTCTGGACCAAGCATCAGGCCAGTAATGAACTGTCATTCCAGGAATCCGAGCTTGTGTTCGTTGGTTACGGCGTAGTCGCACCAGAATATGGCTGGAACGATTACGCCGGCGTCGATGTCGAGGGAAAGACGGTGGTCATGCTGGTCAACGATCCAGGCTTCGCTCGCGGCACCGACGACCTCTTCAATGGCAAGGCGATGACCTATTACGGCCGCTGGACCTACAAGTTCGAAGAAGCGGCCCGCCAAGGGGCCTCAGGGGCTATCATTGTCCATGAAACTGCGCCAGCCTCTTATGGCTGGGACGTGGTGGCAAATTCATGGTCCGGCGCGCAGGCCGACCTGGTCCGATCAGATGACGGCGCAAGCCGGACGGTTTTCGAATCCTGGATCACTTCCGACATTGCGCGCCGCCTGTTTGCCGAAGCCGGACTAGATTTCGATGAACAAAAATCAACCGCCAAGGAACCTGGCTTCGTGGCTGTCGATATGGGAGATCTCACCGCCTCTGGCAAAATTGTGCAGACCGTATCCCGAATGGAATCCCGCAATGTAGTCGGCGTTCTGCCCGGTACGGTTGCGCCAGATGAGTATATGCTCTTCACAGCCCATTGGGATCATCTCGGCAAGAAATCCGAAGAACGCGCCGGCGAACCCGGACAAGACTTTTATCGCGACGACATCTTCAATGGCGCTGTCGACAATGCGACCGGTTCTGCTGCCCTTCTCGAAATAGCGGAAGCCATGGCGCAAGACGAGCATCCACGCTCAGGTCTGTTCCTGGCCGTTACGCTTGAGGAGTCAGGCCTGCTCGGTTCAGCCTACTACGCCGAAAATCCGACTGTGCCAATGAACCGGATTGTTGCCGGTATCAACATGGACGGCATGCTGCCAATCGGCCGCACAAAGGATATGGTCGTTGTCGGATATGGTGCGTCCGAACTTGAAGACCTTCTGACGGCGGAGCTGCAATCACAGGATCGCGTCGTCAAGCCTGACCCAAAGCCCGAGGCCGGTTATTTCTATCGCTCGGATCATATTTCATTTGCGAAGAAGGGCGTGCCGATGCTGTACGCCGACGGTGGAGTCGACAAGCGCGACGGTGGCGAAGCGGCGGGCATGGCGGCATCGGAAGCCTACACCGTTCAGCGTTATCACAAGCCGATGGACGAGTATAATGAGAACTGGGACCTCTCGGGCATGGTGGAGGATATCACAGCGCTCTACGAAGTGGGTCTGGAAGTCATCAATTCCGACACCTGGCCGACCTGGTACGAAGGAAATGAGTTTGAAGCCATTCGCCAGGACTCATTGGCCGGTCGCGGCGACTAGGGCGCACAGTCTTGCTTTCCTATCAGCATGGGTTTCACGCCGGAAACAGGGCGGATGTGTTCAAGCATGCCGTCCTCTTTTCCATATTGGAAATAGCCGCGCGTGCCGATCACCCGTGGCTGTATATCGAAACGCACTCGGCTGCAGGCAATTACGACCTGACCAGCAGCCAATCGCGCAAGACTGGTGAAGCCGATCAAGGCGTGACGCGCCTTCTGGATATGGGGCAGGCACCTGAACCGCTTGGCCCATGGCTGGATTTTGTTCGCAGCTGCACTGTCAGGAATTATCCAGGCTCCCCTGCCCTCGCCCGTCATTGCTTGCGTGATCAGGACCGTATGGTCTTTTTCGAGAAGCATCCTGCTGAATATGAAAAGCTGTCGCGCTCACTCGCAAGCGACAAGAGGACACGAGCCTTAAAGGAAGACGGCTATAAAGGCGCGCTCACCCTCCAGCCGCGCAGCAAGGAGCGGCTCATTGCATTCCTCGATCCGAGCTACGAAACTGATCGGGATATGGAGGCACTGGCCGACTGGATTCCGCGAGCCCTGAAACGCTGGCCAAAGGCCATGTTTCTGGTCTGGATGCCACTTTTCAAGGACGAGCGTGAACTTGAGTTCGGCCAATTCCTGGCCAGCCTCGACTATGGCTTTGTTGCAGGCACTCACTGGCCGCCCGAGAGCGACAAGGACACCGCACTCACAGGCTCTGCCATGATCGGTCTGCGTACGACACCGGCCATGGCCCGTCCGGCCTATGCAATTGGGGAAGCGTTAGACAATTTGTGGAGCCGCTAACTACGCAACGTCCCGGTCTTCGCTCTCAGTATTGGCTTCGGCGACAGTGATTTGTTCTTCATGAACCAGTACAGATTTTGGAAGCGTGAGGATGGCTGTCGTGCCAACGCCCACACGCGACTTCAGGATCACATCGCCAGCCAAAAGACGCGCCAAGTGCCGACATAGCGTGAGACCGAGCCCGGTCCCACCATATTGACGGTCAAGATTCGAGTCGCCTTGATAGAATGCTTCGAAAACACGCTCGAGCTTGTTCTCAGGAATACCTGGCCCGAAATCGCGCACTGCAATGAATGGTACGCCCTCGCCATTGAGCCCCGCCCGGATCACAACTTTGCAGCCCTCACGATTAAAACGGATGGCATTGGTCAGCAGGTTGATGAGAATTCGCTTCATCGCGGTTTCGTCGACCATCATCATCGACAGCTTCGGTGATACCGAAACATCAAACGAGTCCACTGATGGCTTACTCTCAAATCCGGCCGCCAGCGTAATCGCTTCGGTCAGTAACGCCTGTGTCTCCACTGCCGTCGGATTGATTGCAATGCGATCCAGGCCGACCTTTGAATAATCAATGATGTCATTGATTAGCTTCAAAAGGTGCGTGCCGCTTGTGTGAATATTGTCTGCATACTCGCGGATTTCCTCGTCTGAAAGACGGATCTTCGAATCGCCGTTCATGAGCTTCGAGAAACCGAGAATGATGTTCATGGGCGTGCGAAGCTCATGGCTCATTGTCGAAAGGAAACGACTTTTCGCCGCATCTGCTTCTACGGCCTCGCGTTGAGCTTCGATCAGCTCACGTTCCCGCGTCTTGAGCGCTGTAATATCCGTATGAACAACAACGGCGCCGCCCTTCCCCGTCTCCCGGGTTGAACGCATTAGCCAACGTCCGTTCTTGAGAAGGACGGGCACCCGGTCTTCACCGACATGAAACTCCGGCTTTTCAGTTCCAATCCAGTCGCGGTGTCGCGCATTAGCGACCATGAGGTCGCCGTTCGCTTCATAAAAGGCAAATGCGTCATTGGACGATTCAATAGCGTCAGCGAGCAACTCTTTAGCCGTCTCACTTTGCATACCCTGGACGATCATGTCGTAGATGTGACGGTAGTTGCGAGCGCCGCCAATCAGCAATGCTGCCGTGAAGGACAGCGCCAGAAGGGTCACCTCGACCGCAAATGGCGAATTCTTAAGGATATTCGTCGCCAGCATGATCGTGACGCTGCCGATCAGAAATCGGCTACCGACCCGGGCAACAGGCCCAAGAATCGACATTGTGCCCGCACCCATGCCTGCAATAACGATACAGATAAAGAGGTTCGCGAGTTGATTGTCGGAATGGAAGAGATAGGTAGAAACGCCCCATATCACGCCAAGCACAAGAGACGATAGCTCAGCCTTGCGCAGGAACCGTCCAGATACGTGAGTCGGCGTCTTCTTTTTGGAAAGCCGCATGTAGGCCAGGGTCTGCATGAGCGAATACAGCGCAACAGGCACAAACCAGATGGCAACCTTCCAGACTTCAACCACCTGCAGGAAGGCAGCAGAATAGATAAGGCCGTTTACGATGTTGATGACAGCCATTGGCACGAGCAATCGCACCAGAAGCGACTGCATCTCGCCGTATACGCGTCCCTCCACTGCCGTGCGCGGTGCGGGCAGTCGATCAAACAAAAGTCTGATCCATGACGGAGTAGTCGAGGGCGCAGCCATTAAGAGACGCTGGTACAAGAACAATCTTAACTTCCTGCAAAACAAAGCAGTCCAAATGTCTAAATTGCATTGAGACCTGCAGAAGATCCTCGCTTGTAAAAGCCGCTATTGCGAGAAATCACTTGAACCATCGTCGGCCCGAAACTGCCCCTAGGACTAAACTCTACTCATGAAGCGTAGCGTAGGAATAATCGGAGGCGGCCCTGCCGGCCTCAGCCTGGCGCGGCTGCTACAAGAGACAGGACGATTCCACCCAACGGTCTTTGAGGCCAATCCCTATCTGGGCGGCAAGTCGTTTTCCTTTGTCAGAGGCGACGCTGTCGTCGAAATGGGCACTTGTTACACTACCCGGGCACACAGACGTGTTCTGGATTGGATGAAGAAAGCCAGAATTGATCTGCGGCCCCTTGGCGAACAGCTTTTCGATGGCGAAGACTTTCTGGATTACGTAAAGCGAGGAGACGGAGCACCGCTCGCTGTCCAGGTCGCACAGTTTCTTTATGCACGCCAACGGCTGATGTCCGCCTTGGGGCGTGCTCGAATACCCGATTGGGCCCAGAAACAGGCGGCTCAACCAATTGCAGAATGGTTGCGCGAACGAAAGCTGCACAAGATCGAACGGTTCATGTACAGGTCCATGACCAATCTCGGCTATGGTTTTGTCGATGAGACACCGACAGTGCAAGCCATGCGTTGGAACGATCTGGATCTTATTCTGACGGGATTACTCAAACAGCTTAAGATGCCAGCGCAGGGATGGAGCGCATTCTGGGAGCGGGCGGCGGCCGGTCTGGATGTAAATCTCGCAAGCCGCGTCACTAAAGTCGATCGGACAGGTGCGCTGCCGTCGATAACAACTGAAACTGGCGTCGCTCAGGAGTTCGACCTGATCGTCTGTACGATTGCCATGGATGATTTCAATGCTATCGCCGATCCGACAGAGAATGAAAAAGCCGTCGTCGAGGCTGTAAAGTGGAACGGTTATACAACCACGCTCGTCGCTGTTCAGGACTGGTTTGACGACGTGACCGTTCAGGCATACAGCGCAGCAGTCGTTCCAGGCGCACCATATGGCCGAATGATGTCTGCTCGGCTAGATGGCAAGGAACCCGAACTCGGCGGACAGTTGTATCTGACCGGCCAATTGACAGGCAGCTACTCTGACGCAGAACTCCAGGAAATCTTGCTCTCCGAAATCACGGCCCAAGGCGGTCGTCCAGTGAACGTTATCCTTCAGAAGAGCTGGAAGTATTTCGCTCAGTATGACTGCGAGGCGATCCGGAATGGATTACTTCAAAGGTTCCGGGACATGCAAGGAGAGGCGGCGACTTGGTACGCAGGCGCGACTTTCTCGCATGAGGCCGTATCCAACATCGTCAACTTCAATGCAGACCTCGTCAGAAGGCTAAAGCGCGAAGCTTGAGTGGCCGGGAGAGATTGACCAGCCGATGAACCTTTTCCTGAGACTTGTTCTAACATTCCTGCGCGCCAGCTTTTCGACAAAACGAGCCAGCCTGTTTGATACAACTGAAATTCGCTCAAGGGTCATGCTGACGGATCAGGATATGTTTTCGCACATGACAAACAGCCGGTACTTCTCCTTCAGTGATCTCGGCATCATCAATTATGTGGTTCGCACAGGCGCCTGGAAACAGTTCAGAAAAAGGGGCTGGTTTCCCGTTGTGTGTGCTGAGTCCGTAACGTTCGCAGGAATGCTGCGCGCCCATCAAACATTTTCCGTGGAAACCCGGCTCGTCGGCTGGAGTGAAACTTACCTCTGCTTGGAGCATCGGTTTCTGCACAAGGCTTCCGAAACCGCTCGGGTCTGCATTGTCGCCCGGATCGCCAGCCGGTCGAAGGAAAAGGTCACGATAGATGACCTGGTCAAGCTGCTGGGCGTATCCGAGTCCTCGCCTCCACTCGGAGATACCTACCTAGGTCTGATTTCGGATGTTGAAGCCGCAAGAGCACGCAAGCGCGAAATGACGGAAGCCAGATAAAGCTTCCCGTACCACGCTACTTTGTCTTTCTTTGGAGTTCCCGTTCGGAAAATGGTGGGCGGTAACGGGTTCGAACCGCTGACCCTCTCGGTGTAAACGAGATGCTCTACCAGCTGAGCTAACCGCCCTACTCTATCCGCTTTGTGCGTGAGGTTGTCCTGAAATGCAAGACGGCCCCTGCCGCATAAGCGCAGGGGCCGTTCAGTTTGCAATTAAAGAGGCTGACTAGTGGCGGATAGTGTCACCGACATCGGGATCGGATGACTTTCCTGCGAGGCTGGCCTGCAAGGCTGCCTCGTCTTCATCCGACCACTCGATGGGCGTCAGCGGGCGCGTCAGGGCGCGGGCAAACACCTCATTGATGTCCGTAACGGGCACGATCTTCAGCCCTTCCTTGACCTGATCAGGAATCTCATCGAGATCCTTCTCATTCTCCTCAGGGATCAGCACCGTCTTGATGCCGCCTCGCAGCGCAGCCAGGAGCTTCTCCTTGAGCCCCCCAATCGGTAGGACCCGTCCGCGCAGCGACACCTCACCTGTCATGGCGACATCCCGTCGGACCGGATTACCCGTCAGTAGCGATACAATCGCTGTGGTCATTGCAATACCGGCCGATGGGCCATCCTTGGGCGTTGCACCATCTGGCACGTGCACGTGGATATCCGTCGTGTTGAATTGGCTGGGCTTGATGCCGAGCATGATCGACCGGGACCGAACAAGCGAGCTGGCCGCCTGGATCGACTCCTTCATCACGTCACGCAGGTTGCCCGTAACCTTCATCATGCCCCGGCCGGGCATCTGGACCGCTTCGATGGTCAGCAGGTCGCCGCCCGTTTCGGTCCAGGCAAGTCCGGTTACCGCCCCGATCTGATCTTCCTCATCGGCAAGACCGAAACGGAACTTCCGCACGCCGGCAAAGTCAGAAAGGTTTTCCGCCGTAACCTCGATGACCGACTCATCGCTCTGTGCAATACGACGAACGGCCTTGCGAGCAAGCCTCGCGAGTTCACGCTCCAGGCTGCGCACCCCGGCCTCACGCGTATAGTACCGCACGAGATCCCGTATTGCGTCATCGCTTACGATCCACTCGCTTTCCGCCAAACCATGGTCCTTGCGGATTTTCGGCAGCAAGTGACGCTTCGCAATCTCCATCTTCTCCGGCTCTGTATAACCGGCGATGCGAATGATCTCCATCCGATCAAGAAGCGGCTGTGGCATGTTGAGCGAATTCGCAGTCGTCACGAACATAACGTCAGAAAGATCGTAATCAACTTCCAGGTAGTGGTCGTTGAACGTCGAGTTCTGGGCTGGGTCCAGCACTTCGAGAAGCGCAGAGGCCGGATCGCCGCGATGGTCCATACCCATCTTGTCGATCTCATCAAGCAGGAACAACGGATTGCCGGACTTGGCCTTTTTCAAGGACTGGATGATGCGACCAGGCATGGAACCAATGTAGGTCCGGCGGTGACCGCGAATCTCGCTTTCGTCACGAACACCACCAAGCGAAACGCGAACGAAGTCACGTCCAGTCGCTTCGGCAATCGAGCGGCCAAGTGACGTCTTACCTACGCCGGGAGGACCGACAAGACACAGGATCGGTCCCTTCATCTTCTTGGTGCGTTTCTGCACAGCAAGATATTCGATGATCCGCTCCTTGACCTTCTCCAGACCATAGTGGTCATGGTCGAGCTGCTGCTCGGCCTTGTCGAGATCGGTCGAGATCTCCTTGCGGTTACCCCATGGAAGCGCAAGCAGCCAGTCGAGATAATTCCGGACAACGGTCGATTCCGCTGACATCGGGCTCATCTGACGAAGCTTTTTTACTTCTTGGTCCGCTTTCGCACGAGCTTCTTCACTGAGCGGCGTTTCGCGGATTTTCTCCTCAAGCTCAGCAACCTCGTCGCGTTCGCCATCACCAGCATCGCCCAACTCACGCTGAATAGCCTTCATCTGCTCATTCAGGTAATACTCGCGCTGGGTCTTCTCCATCTGACGCTTGACGCGGTTCTTTATCTTCCGCTCCATCTGCATCATGCCCATTTCGCCCTCCATGAGAGCGAATACCTTTTCAAGGCGTTCACGAGCATTCGACATCTCAAGCAGCTCCTGTTTGTCGGAGAGCTTGACCTGGAGCTGCGACGCAACCGCATCCGCGAGTTTTCCAGGTTCGGTGATTTGCGACACCGTCGCGACGGATTCCGGGGGGATCTTCCGGTTTAGTTTGGCATAGTTTTCAAACTGGTCGATGACGGCGCGTGCGAGCGCTTGCACTTCACCCGTATCACCAGCCTCAGCTTCAATCAGCTCAACTTCGGCATCAAAATAGCTGTCGCGATCGTTAAACTGAACGATACGTGCACGGCTCGAGCCTTCTACCAGCACTTTGACGGTCCCGTCGGGCAGCTTCAGCAGCTGCAATATGGTTGCAACGGTACCGAGCTGGTGAATGTCATCAGCTGTTGGCTCGTCTGTCGACGGATCTTTCTGAGCAACGAGCATTATCTCGTTCTCGCCTTCATCGACCATTTCGAGCGCCCGGACAGACTTGTCACGGCCCACAAAAAGCGGCGCGACCATGTCAGGGAAGACAACAATGTCCCTCAAAGGAAGGACTGGGAGGGTTTGCTTGGGCATTCATGCCTCCTTAGTTCCTGGATCCTGCTCAGCAGCGATCCTGCCGGCGCCCCTTTAGTCTGGACGATTCCGGCTTCTACAGGAAGATGTGGAGGTTAATACGCGCCATTCAAGCTGGCTTGCGCAGACCTTTTTTGTGGATCAGGAAGCTTCGCTCGGCTTTGCCGCCTTGGCGTGCACATGCAGTGGTGCTGCGTGCCCTTCGACCACTTCACCATTGACCACAATTTCCTCGACGCCGCGCAGGTTCGGCAGTTCGAACATGGTATCAAGAAGGATGCCTTCCATGATCGAACGCAGGCCGCGCGCACCTGTCTTGCGAGCGATAGCCTTACGGGCAACAGCAGTCAGAGCCTCGTCCGTAAAGGTAAGTGTCACTTCTTCCATGTCGAAGAGGCGTTGGTACTGCTTGAGCAGCGCATTCTTCGGCTGGGTCAGAATCTCGATCAGGGCTTCTTCATCCAGATCCTCAAGCGTCGCAATGACCGGCAGGCGCCCGATAAATTCCGGGATCAGGCCATACCGCTGGAGGTCTTCCGGCTCGACATCACGCAGGACTTCCCCAACGCCGCGCGCATCCGGGTCTTTAACATCTGCACCGAATCCCATGCGCGTACCTTCACCGCGCGAACTGATGATCTTGTCGAGGCCAGCGAAGGCCCCGCCGCAGATAAACAGTATGTTCGTCGTGTCGACCTGCAGGAATTCCTGCTGCGGATGTTTGCGCCCGCCTTGTGGAGGTACCGAAGCAACCGTGCCTTCCATGATCTTTAGCAGCGCCTGTTGCACGCCTTCGCCCGAAACGTCGCGGGTTATGGACGGGTTGTCTGACTTGCGGGAAATCTTGTCGATCTCATCGATATAGACGATGCCACGTTGGGCCCGCTCGACATTGTAGTCGGCCGACTGCAAAAGCTTGAGCACGATGTTCTCGACATCCTCGCCGACATAACCGGCTTCCGTGAGCGTGGTCGCATCAGCCATCGTGAACGGCACATCAAGAATGCGCGCCAGCGTTTGGGCGAGCAGCGTCTTGCCGCAACCCGTAGGGCCGACCAGCAGAATGTTGGATTTCGCCAGCTCCACGCCATCAGACGTTGATGCATGGGAAAGGCGTTTATAGTGATTGTGAACGGCCACCGACAGAATGCGCTTTGCATAGGACTGCCCGATCACATAATCGTCCAGGACATCACAAATTTCGCGAGGCGCAGGCACGCCTTCCTTCGACTTGAAGCCCGACGCCTTGCTCTCTTCACGGATGATATCCATGCAGAGCTCGACACATTCATCGCAAATGAACACCGTCGGACCGGCAATCAACTTTTTCACTTCATGCTGGCTTTTGCCGCAGAAGGAGCAATACAGCGTGTTCTTCGAATCGCCGGAGCCGTTTTGTTTGGTCATGGCCACCTCAATGCTTGCGATCGATTAACGCACGATTTATGCCGCGCGCAAAAAAATCGCTTGCCTTCGATCTTATTTTTTAAGTCCGGACACGCAAGAGGACCTGCGCATCCGCCCGGACTAATTGTCGTCGTCGCCTTGGCGGCGCTCATAAACCTGGTCGATCAGACCAAATTCTTTCGCCTCTTCAGCCGTCATGAACGTGTCTCGGTCAAGCTTACGCTCGATTGTGTCATAATCCTGACCGGTGTGTTTTACGTAAATATTGTTGAGACGGCGTTTCAATTCGAGAATTTCTTCTGCGTGCCGCTCAATATCGGTCGCAACGCCCCGATAACCGCCTGAGGGTTGGTGCACCATCACGCGAGCGTTCGGAAGTGCGATACGCATTCCCTTTTGCCCGGCCGCCAGTAGCAGCGAGCCCATACTTGCTGCCTGGCCGATGCAGACTGTGGAGACGGGGCATCGAATATATTGCATCGTGTCGTAAATCGCCAAGCCGGACGATACGTACCCGCCCGGACTGTTGATATACATGGAGATCTCTTTTTTCGGACTCTCAGATTCAAGGAAGAGCAGCTGCGAGGTAATCAGCGCTGCCATCCCGTCATCAATTCCGCCCGTAACAAAAATGATCCGTTCCTTGAGCAGGCGGGAAAAGATATCGAAGGCCCGCTCGCCACGGCTGGTCTGTTCGACAACCATTGGGACGAGGTTGAGCGCGGTTTCGTGGGGGTCGTACATTCGATCGCTTCCAGCCATTAATTGAATGAATCTTATCTGCGTCGTCGCAGAGCTTTGAATATTTGTCCAGCATGCGGCTCACGCAAGACCGGGAGTGTTTACAGCGGTGGATATCCTGTTCACCCAAAAAAATTGCGCCAGGCTTTTCCAGCCCGGCGCAACATTCTTACAGAGATTCGGCGCTTAGACCTTGTAGTACATGTCGAATTCGACGGGGTGCGGGTGAAGCTGCAAACGCTCCACTTCTTCCATCTTCAGTTCGATATAGGCATCGATCTGGTCGTCATCGAACACATTTCCCTTGGTCAGGAAGCCGCTGTCTGCCTTCAGGCTTTCAAGCGCCTCACGGAGCGAGCCGCAAACTTGCGGAATCGAGGCGGCCTCTTCCGGCGGCAGGTCGTACAGGTCCTTGTCCATGGCATCGCCTGGATGGATCTTGTTCTCGATACCATCGAGACCAGCCATCAGAAGCGCTGCGAAAGCCAGGTACGGGTTTGCCGTCGGGTCCGGGAAACGGGTTTCGATCCGCTTCGCTTTCGGGCTCGAGCCGAACGGGATGCGAACGGACGCCGAACGGTTGCGCGCCGAGTAGGCCAGCATGACCGGTGCTTCGTAGCCCGGTACCAGGCGCTTGTATGAGTTCGTCGACGGGTTCGTCAGCGCGTTCAGTGCCTTGGCGTGCTTGATGATGCCGCCAATGTAATAGAGGCAGGTCTCTGAAAGGCCTGCATACTGGTCGCCTGCAAAAGTCGGCGTGGAGCCGTCCCAGATGGACTGGTGAACGTGCATGCCCGAACCATTGTCCTTGAAGTATGGCTTCGGCATGAAGGTCGCCGACTTGCCGTACTGGGCAGCCACATTGTGAACCACATACTTATAAAGCTGCAGGCGATCGGCCATCTTGGTCAGTGTCGAGAACTTCAAGCCAAGCTCATGTTGGGCCGGAGCAACCTCATGGTGGTGCTTTTCAGGCTCAAGCCCAATCTCGCCCATGATTGCGAGCATCTCGGACCGCATGTCCTGTTCGGAGTCGATCGGCGGAACCGGAAAATAACCGCCTTTGGAGTGCGGGCGATGCCCCATGTTTCCAGTCGGATACTCCTTATCCGTGTTGAACGGAAGCTCTGTGGAGTCGAAGGAGTAGCCTGTTTTATTGGGCTCTGTTGACCAGCGAACATCGTCAAAAACGAAGAACTCGGCTTCCGGGCCAAAATAGGCTGTCGTGCCGACACCAGCCTGCTTGAGATAGGCTTCTGCTTTCTTCGCTGTCGTACGCGGGTCACGACCATAGGCCTGTCCCGTGATCGGATCGAGAATGTCGCAGAATACGGCAAGCGTCGTCTGCTGGAAGAAAGGATCGATGATCGCCGCGCTCGTATCAGGCTTGAGCAGCATGTCGGATTCGTTGATAGCCTTCCAGCCGGCGACGGAAGAGCCGTCGAACATCTGGCCTTCTACGAAAAAGTCATCGTCGACCATGCCCTTGTCAAAGGTAACGTGCTGCATCTTGCCGCGCGGGTCAGTAAAGCGAAGGTCGACGAACTCAACGTCCTTTTCCTTCATCAGCTTCATTAGGTTTTCGGCCATTTAGCCCTCCAGTTAGTAATGTTGGAACCACCGCCTGGCAGCGATGTCATTTGTTGTTCAGTTTAAAGCGCGCCTTCGCCGGTCTCGCCGGTGCGGATGCGAACAGCCTCAGTAATTTCGGAAACGAAAATTTTGCCATCACCGATCTTACCTGTGTGCGCGGCTTTTGAGATCGCATCAATAGCCCCTGCGACGCTGTCGTCCGCTATCACGAGTTCGACCTTCAGTTTCGGGAGAAAGTCGACAACGTACTCTGCGCCGCGATACAATTCCGTATGACCTCTCTGCCGGCCAAAGCCCTTGGCCTCCGTTACCGTCATACCCTGCATTCCAACCGCATGGAGCGCCTCTTTCACGTCATCCAGCTTGAAGGGTTTTATGATCGCTTCAATCTTTTTCATTGGCGCCTGAACCTTTCCCTCAATAATGTTCGGTGACGTAGCAGCATGCTCGAAGGGCGCGATAATCCCTTTGAAAAAATCGGAAAATCAGAACGGCATTTGCACAAGGTTTTGGCGCGAATGATGCAAAATTGAGCAGCGCCACTTACCCGAAAATGACGCCTCCGTCATTGTTTTGCGAAACCGAAAATGATAGATGAGAAAGCATCGCATCATTTCAACGCAGATGGATGACGAATGAATCGCTCGAACGTGTACATCAGCCCCGCTCGCGAACGACCAAAACTAAAGCCGATCACGGCATGGCGACACATGCAGCAGCTAATAGCTAACAAGGAAGACACCGAGCAGGTGTTCCACATTATTGAAGCGCTGAATGGCGATTCAGCGCTCAAGGATTTCGATCGGTTTTTGTCGACGCCCGAAGGTCGGTCCCGGTTAAAGAAGCGCGACTACCTGCCGCCTATCCTGGACAATCATGAACCGCTTCTTGCCCTGCCCAAAGGCAGCGTTGGGCGAACCTATGTAGAATTCATGGAGCGCGAAGGGCTGTCGGCTGCGGGGTTGGTAGCCGAAAGCGAGCGGCGGTCCGCAGCCTGGCGCGAAATCGACGACGACCTCCTCTGGTATGGAAACCTTTTACGCGATACTCACGACATGATGCACATCCTGACCGGTTACGGGCGAGACGCTCTTGGCGAAGCCGCCCTTCTCGGTTTCACGCACAGCCAGCATGGCGGACTCGGAATCAGTTTCATAGCATTCATGGGGGGACGTCAGCTCGCAAAAGCCGCCCCGCGCGATGCACGGATACAAGACGTTATCCGGGAAGGCCGGCGCAATGGCAAACTGGCGCGGCGGATTATTGAGCAGGATATCGAGGCCCTCCTTCCTCGCCAACTGGAGGAAGTGCGCAGGGAGCTGAACATCAACGAACCTGTAGCCTACAGGCGCGCACACGATGTTATACGCGCGCACGGCTTGGACCCTTATGAAGCGATGGCCGCATGATCTACATGGTTCGGCATGGCGAAGCCGCAGCCGGCTGGGGCCACGCGAAGGATCCGGGCCTGTCCTCCCTCGGGCGACAGCAGGCCGAAGCCGTCGGTGAACAGCTTTCCACAATGGGTTTCGAGCATGGCTTTGCCAGCCCGATGACCAGATGTCAGGAGACCTCACAGCCCTTCTCACTCAAGTCCGGCATTGAGATTGCTACAGAGCCGAATGTTAGTGAAATTCCGACGGTACAGGGGCTCGATGACCGCATTAGCTGGTTGCAGAATTTCATGTCGGGCACTTGGGATAACGCCGAGCCTATTCTGCAAGACTGGCGAAACGCCTTGATTTCGACCGTGGAAGCGCTTCCTGATCACAGCGTTGTCTTCACCCATTTTGTAGCGATCAATACCATTGTCGGGCATCTGGAAGGTTCACAACTCGTTACCAGTTTCAGGCCTGGCTATTGCTCCATGACCATGCTGGTGCGTGGCCCTTCAGGTCTTGCTGTTCGGGAACTTGGGAGCGAATCCGCCACACGCGTTCTTTGAAATCCTCAAAGAATTGCGATCCAAGAAAATCTTGCCCTATTGAATGCCCGTAGCATCCGCTGCTCGCTTCGCGTTTGGAACCTTCGCGGGCAAGTAATCCATCATTGCAAAAGACTATTGTATCCACTTTGATTTTCAGCAGAGCGCAATTTTCGCCCACAAGGGCCGACTCTGAATTGAGACGCGAGTATGACCAATCAGGCCGCAGTTCCTAACTCACCCTCATTGTGGATGAACTCATGGCCGTGGCCGGATCGAGACAGCCACAAACATGTTCGCGGACATCTTGGCTGCGTATCGGGGCCAGCATCGTCGACGGGAGCCGTCCGCCTCTCGGCAAGGGCGGGCCTGCGCGTAGGCGCGGGTCTCGTAACCTTGTTCTCACCACCTGGGGCCGTCCTCGTGAACGCCAGTCACGAGACGGCCGTCATGGTGAAGTCGTTCTCTGATGTGGAATCCCTCAAGGCTCTTGCCTGCCGCACGCAATGCACGCTCATCGGACCGGGAGCCGGCCTTACGCGGGACACGATAGATAACACGTTAGCCGTTCTCGAAGGTGCTGCGTCGGCAGTTTTGGACGCGGATGCGCTGACGATGTTCAAGGAGCAACCGCAAAGGCTCTTTTCGGCAATAAAAGGTCCAGCGCTATTCACACCGCATGAGGGCGAATTTCGGCGCATTTTCCCGGACCTTCCGGTGTCCGGCGACCGCGTGGATGCTGTATCGAAGGCCTCAAAGCAGTCCGGCGCCGTAATCATTCTTAAAGGCGCATCCAGCCTTGTCGCCTCGCCCGATGGTCGCCTCGTCGAAAACACCCATGCGTCACCTTTTCTTGCGACGGCCGGTAGTGGTGATGTCCTTGCGGGCATAGCGGGTGGGCTCATGGCTCAGGGAATGGACGCCTTCGATGCAGCATGCGCAGCCTGCTGGGTCCACGGCGAGCTTGGCTTGCGGCTCGGCCCTGGCCTCATTGCGGAAGACTTGCCTGAGGCGCTGCCAGCGCTGCTTCACGAACTCTATGCCGCGAGGACTTGATCCCCAGCAAGGCTGCAATTACGAGAACGGCTCTCTACTGATGCGGATGTGGCGAAATTGGTAGACGCACCAGATTTAGGTTCTGGCGCCGCGAGGCGTGGGGGTTCAAGTCCCTCCATCCGCACCACATGACATTGGCTTACTGCGCCGCATAGACAGTGAAGCAGGCCTATGACATACACGCCCGCTTCAAGACTGAACAACGCCAATCCCCTGACGAAAGCGCCCGAGCGCACAAGGAATTAGAACGATGGAATGCACCGAAACCACCGATGGCCTGAGCCGCATGTACAAGGTCAAGGTGCCGGCGAGCGAACTGAAATCCCGGCTGGACCAGCGCATTGAAGAAATCCGTCCGCAAATGAAGCTGAAAGGCTTCCGGCCGGGCAAAGTGCCAGCTGCGCATGTGCACAAAATGTTCGGCAAATCGATCATGGGCGAGGTTGTCGAAGCCGTCATGAAGGAATCGAGCGAAAAGGCCATTGCCGACGCTGATGTCCGTCCCGCTTCCCAGCCTGACATGCACATGGAAAGTGACATGGAGGCCGTGCTTGAGGGCAAGGAAGATCTCGCCTATCACATGCACGTCGATGTGATGCCGGACTTCGAGCCCGTCGATGCCGCCACCTTGAAGGTTACGCGTCCCGTTGCAGAAGTTGATGACGAAGCTCTGAATGAAGCCCTCGAGCGCGTTGCGGAAAACAATCTCAAATACGAAGCACGCGGCAAGACGGCAAAAGCTCGTGAAGGCGATGCTGTGGTTATCGATTTTGTCGGCAAGCTGGACGGAGAACCTTTCGAGGGCGGCGCCGCAGAGGGCCACACGCTGGTTCTGGGCTCCAATAGCTTCATTCCAGGATTCGAAGACCAGCTTATCGGCGTCAAGGCTGGCGACGAAAAAGCCGTCGAAGTGACATTTCCTGAGCAGTATCAGGCAGAACATCTTGCCGGCAAAGCTGCCGTTTTCGACGTAACTGTCCACGAAGTTCGCGCTCCCAAGACGCCCGATATTGATGAGGAATTCGCCAAGGGCCTCGGCATCGAGTCTCTCGACGAACTGAAGAACCTCGTGAAACAACAGCTCCAACAAGAGCTGGACAATGCGTCACGCGCGAAGGCCAAGCGCAGCTTGCTCGACGCCCTGGACGAGAAGCATGATTTTGAACTTCCGCCGAAGATGGTCGATATGGAGTTCGACCAGATATGGCAGCAGCTTCAAGCCGAAATGGACGCTGGTCGTGTGTCGGACGAAGATAAAGACAAGTCCGAAGACGAACTGAAGGACGAGTATCGCAAGATCGCTGAACGTCGTGTTCGCCTCGGTCTGGTCCTCGCCGAAATGGGCCGTCTGGCGGAAATCACGATTTCCGAACAGGAAGTGCAGCAGGCCATGATCCGAGAAGCGCAACGCTTCCCCGGCCAGGAACGCCAGGTCATTGAGTTTTTCCAGAAGAATCCAAATGCGATGGCTCAGCTCCGTGCGCCGATCTACGAGGACAAGGTCGTCGACCACCTACTTGAAAAAGTTGATGTGAAGGAAAAGAAGGTCTCGCGAGAAGAGCTTCTCGCAGAAGAAGAAGAGTAGGCAGCAGCCAAGGCCATCACGCCTCGATCAGCCCGGCAGGTTCATCCCGCCGGGCTTTTTGATGCGTCATTGGCGGCGCGGTCCTGATTTGTCGCCCAGCGCTTGCCGGCGGTCCCGTAGCGATGGCCAGCGGCACGTCGCTCGCTATGTCACCCGATCTGATATTCAGTTCAGCGACATGCTCCTGCCATCCCGCCAGAACTCGCAGCCTGTACCGGCCAGGCTGCAAGTCGGCGAACCCGAACCGACCAAACGCTGCGCTTCGCCTTTCTATCATCTGCCCCGTCTCGATGTTGATCAGTGTGAGCAGTTCGCCCTCAAGCCGCTGATCAATCGGATCAACCCGACCGTTGCCATCTAGGTCAATAAACACAGTACCTCTGATGGCCGGACCAGGCTGCTCATATGTCGTCTTGGCATTTTTCTCATCCGAACCGACAGATAGCGCTGAAAGACTGACTTCTGTTGCTGATGTTTCCGGAACGGCTTTCTGCTCTGAAATGCCGCGACCGGTTTTCCGAAAATTGAGCGCCTTCAAACTAGGCACAGGCACGCGACTATTCGCTACAGTTTCGGAGAAGCTTCGAGAAAACGACACCGCTACGATGCGCGAATGAGTCCGCCCAAACTCGTTGACATGTTCACTCGACATCTTTGCTGACTTCGCCGGAGACCTCGGATGAGCCTTTTCACCATCATCACTGGAACGGGACGTCACAGACGCCAGAACCAGCCTTGCCTCCGGCGTTTTTCGAATTTCCGTTTCAATTTGCCAGGACTTTCTCTTTCGCCAGTCGCCCGC
The DNA here is from genome assembly GCF_003576285.1 of Henriciella mobilis. Classification (NCBI taxonomy): domain Bacteria; kingdom Pseudomonadati; phylum Pseudomonadota; class Alphaproteobacteria; order Hyphomonadales; family Hyphomonadaceae; genus Henriciella; species Henriciella mobilis. The sequence goes on from NZ_QWFX01000013.1 coordinate 435,878, forward strand.
GATCGCCGACGAGCTTCGCTTCCGAACCGAACCACCAAAGGCGCCCTCGAAAGAGGCCAGATCAGGAACGGATAAACGGTAAGGTGACTTCCCTGCCCTCTTTTCCGGCGAATGTGCCGCCAATAGCAGACGAGCTTGCGAGGAGCCTTCGAGAGTTGTGGGTTCCGGAAACAACAGATTAGCTTTCGCGATGGTCGTCCTCGCGGATCGATCCCGCCTCTCCGGCTCGGACCGGCCTGATACGGAAACCGGGAGACCGACTAGCGAGGAAAGCGCATCCGGGCTCAGCCAGAGACGGCTGTCTGTTTCAATGCCCGCCGTGTCGACCGGCGCGCCCGGCTTCCCATCGATCCACAACTGGCCCGTATGAAGGCTCATTTCTGCTCGCTCGCCGGACTGAGGCCGATCGACAATCAACAATTGCCGACTTCTGCGAAAAACTGCGCCACTCAACGCCGCAACGCTGGTTGCATCGATCCGGTCGGGCTGCCCATAGCGAACCTTTACTGCCAGCGTCTGCTCACCAATTTGAACGTTGTGAACGGCCTCAGTTTGCCGCACAGACGCTTTGTCTGGCGACAACAATGCATTGGCGGGTTGCGACACTGCCAGCGGCCGGTCTGACGGCATGGCATCAGCGACGGCGGCTGAAGGCGCAGTCAGCAAGGAAAGCCCCGCCAACAGGAAGGTGATCAACTGTCGACGCATCTCGCTACGATAGTTGCCGACCGATGTTAATTCCGCACTTCCCTGAAACGGAAAATTTCAAAGGAGGACGATCACCCGAGCTGCTTGCGACAACGCGCCGTACGAGCCAACCTCCACTGAAAGGTCTAAAAATCCAATTGCAGGACAACTTCAAACCTCATTCACGAGATTATATAATGCCCTTAAGCTCCCGATTTTTAATAATTTTACTGATTTCCGGGCTGGCCGCATGCGACTCAGGCAAAGAAGTGCGCGCAGTTGGGCCCGCGGCGCCCGCTCAGGAACTGACGAATAACGGAGCAGAAACGTCAACAGAGTCGTCTCGAGATTTTTCTTCGCTTCCTTCTCCCTACAACGAAGCCGACTATGCCCTAGGTCGGCGCACGTTCAAATTCTGCGGCTCCTGTCATACGCTCAAGGAAGGCGGACCAGATCTGGTCGGCCCAAATCTCTTTGGCATAATTGGTCGCGAAGCTGGATCCCGGCCCGGCTTCAACTATTCGACCGCGCTTCAAGAGGCCAGCTTTCGCTGGACGCCTGAAAAACTTGAGGAGTGGCTAAACAATCCCCGAACATTCCTGCCTGGCAACAACATGACATTTTCAGGCGTCCACCGTCAGGATGCCCGTCACGCAGTTATCGCTTATGTCATGCATGAGACCGGATACGGCCCCGAATCCGAGACAACAGCGACGCCCTAAAAGGTTCGGGCCACTGCAAAGAAAACGGCAGATTCGTCGAATTCTCCGCCAAACTCGATCAGTGTGCCGGCCGAGATATCAAAACCATCCGCCTTCCAGAGATATTCGAACTGGTACTTGCTCGAAGAAGCGTTGCTGTCGCCGGAGTCGAACCAGGCTTGGGAAACCAGCCAGACATCCTTGTAGAGCCGCTGCCCCAGGCCGATTTCCGCGCGTTCGCGCTGGCACCCGTCTTCGTGCGCCCGAACGGCCCCTTCCGCGAACCAGAAAATGTCCTGCCCAACCGTGTCTCCACCCACTCTGGTGGATTGACCGATAGAAACCCGTGCCTCGGCGCCCAAAGTCTCACAACCGGCCGCACCGCCGATTGCGTCGCCAGACAAGGCGCCTCCTTCCAGCGCAAAAACGAGACCTTTGGGCAGTGTGAAACCGCGACGAGCGGTCACGCGCCAGCCGTCACGATCAAACTCGCCAAAGCGGTCAAACTCAAGACGCTCGTATTTAAGAGAAACGGTCCAGTCATCGGATAGGCCGTATTCGGAATAGGAATCCCATCGGATTCCATCGAGCCCATCGACCGTATGTCTGGAGATGGCAAGACGGGCATAAAGCTCGCTGTCCCCGCGCGACCACGGCGATGCAAGCGCAGGCGACGCAACAAACGTCGCCGAAAGACCTATCGAAACCCACCTCAACATAGATGGAACCCAGTTTAAGGGCTCCATCTGATGTTGAGAAGCATTAATTTAGAGGCGGAAACGGATCTGATCCGACCAAAAGCGTTCAAGGCGGGATACTGTCTTGTTCAGCTGCGCAAGATCCGTAGGGCGCACGCTCGCCGTCGGCTCGAGAGCGGACGCCTGCTTGGAAAACAAGCCTTCAACCCTTTCACGGACCTTATGGCCACGCTCAGTCAGCCGCAGATGGACAGTCCGTTTGTCGGCTTCCGATCGCGACTGCTCCAGATAGCCGCCTTCCTGCAGTTTCTTGATATTGTAGGAAAGGCTGGTGCCAGCAAATGCGCCACGAGCTCGCAGTACGGACGCTGGGGTCTCTCCTTCGCCGATCTCATAGATCAGCAGGGCCTGAACGCCTGTCAGGTGACGTTCGCCGCCACGCTCCAGGTCATCCTTGACCACGTCGTGAAGTCGACGATGCGCCTGCTCAAGAAGAGAAAGCGACTTCAGAAAGGATTCAGCAACCGGCTCTTCTCCGGTCACTGCTTGCGCAGTGTTGTTCATTGTTACCACCATCATCACTCAACTTTTGTTGTAGTTTGATCTGATTTAAACTGCTCTTCCTGATATTTCGTTAAACACACCCCTTCCCCGGCGCGCGAATGTTAACAATCCCCGGGCTAAACGTTAATTTTTACGCGCTAAGGACCACTTGAAAGAGCTGGCAAAGCACTTCATCAATCATGATCTTAGATTTCTTCAACGGGCAGGATCGGGTTTAGTGAAGCTCTCGGAGCCTGAATATTCTACGGACGAAGACTATGGCGTCGGCAACGAACAAGAAATTTGGAACTAATGCCGCGAAACCCGCAGTGGATAATGCAGGACAAGACGACATGTCCGAGAACCGCGAACATCCAAGATTTGACGTCAACACGAACGGCACTCTGGTGCTGGAGACTGGCTTCAAGATTCCTTTCGTCGTCAAGGACATGTCTCAACGGGGCGCGAAACTGCTGCTTCAGCACAGCGTCGTCTTGCCCCCCCGGTTCACGGTAGAAATCGTTAGTCCGGACAATCGCAAGATCAAACGGTGCAAGGCTTCACGACAATGGCAGCGGGGACCGCTTGTCGGCGTAAGGCTTCTCAGCTCGCAGACAATCAATCTGTGAGTCTGACGATTTAGATCCGCCCAACCTGTTCGAGTGACTACCGAGGCAGAAGACGTTGCGATCCCGATCGTTCCAGAATGGCGCCGGTCATAAGGCCGCTTTTTCAATTCGACCTGCCATACGCGCAGATTTCTCCGAGATCATTGAAGTGGACAAGTCGGCCTCATTGTTATTCGGGCCTACCGGTCTGCTCAGCGAAGAAGCACTGGCAGATCATGTCCCTGCGCAAGCCCTGCAGGACGCGCTGAACCAGGACTGGCTGCTGGTTGCAGAAATGCCTGACAAGGCCGTTGTCGGATTTGTCATGGCAACGGTACGGGATGGCGGGCTTTATGTGGACCAGCTCAGCGTTTCGCCCGATTATGGCCGACAAGGTATCGGTACCGCGCTCATGAGAAACCTTGAAGGCAAAGCGCACAACCGGGATATTTTGGAACTGACCCTGTCAACATTCCGCGACCTTCCGTGGAATGCCCCCTTTTATGCAACGCTTGGCTTTCGACATATCAAGCGGTCGCATCTGAGGCCCTTCATGCTGGAAATCGAGACAGCTCAGGCCGAATTCATGGATGTTTCCAAACGAACCTTCATGAGAAAGCGCCTTCGCAAGACACTCTTTCGGAGTAAAAAAGCTCAATGACCACACCGTTTCCTCAATCGTTCCCGCGCACTCGTCTGCGCCGGCTAAGACAAGCCCCCTGGATCCGATCTCTTACAGGAGAGCACGTCCTTACGCCGTCCGACCTGATCTGGTCGATGGTTGTGCATGATGGCAGCGACCCGAAGATACCAGTCGGCTCCATGCCGGGCTTGTTTCGGCTGAATGTCGAGGAAGCTGCCAAGGCAGCGCGCAGGGCTCGAGAGCTTTCAATACCCGCAATAGCGATTTTTCCGCATATCGATCCTGCGCACAAGGATGAGATGGGAAGTGAAGCCCTCAACGGGGAGGGTTTAATACCGCGCGTCATCAAATCCATGAAAGATGCAGCGCCCGAGGTCGGGATCATCTGCGATGTGGCGCTGGATCCTTTCACAAGCCACGGGCACGACGGCGTGATAGACGCGAATGGCTACGTTCTGAACGACAAAACCTCCGACCTGCTCGTCAGGCAGGCTCTCGTCCAGGCTGAGGCTGGTGCGGACGTGGTTGCACCATCTGACATGATGGATGGCAGGATCGGCGCAATCCGCGATGCCCTGGAGGACGGGGGATACGCCAACACGATGATCCTGTCTTATGCGGCGAAGTATGCGAGCGGATTTTATGGTCCCTATCGTGATGCAATCGGATCAGCGACCGCCCTGAAGGGCGACAAGAAAACGTATCAGCAAAACCCTGCCAACTCCGACGAAGCGCTTCGCGAAGTTGCGATGGATATAGCTGAAGGCGCCGATATGGTGATGGTCAAGCCAGGCCTGCCCTATCTCGATATTGTTCGGCGTGTTTCCGAAACCTTTGCCGTCCCCACGATCGCATTTCAGGTCTCTGGCGAGTACGCCCAAATCAAGGCCGCCAGCCAGAATGGCTGGATCGATGGAGACCGTGTCATGATGGAAACGCTTCTGTCCTTCAAACGCGCCGGCGCCGCAGGAATAATCACTTATTTTGCCGAAGAGGCTGCAGCCGCACTGGGGGCTTGATGGTTTCGCAAATCATGCAGGCCGCTGCGCTTGCTGTTCGAAGCTGGCTTATCATAAGCACGCTCGCGACGTGTGCCGCAGCAAACGCTCAAACAGCGGTAGATGACAGGCTCCTGATCGATGTCGACGGAGGCCGATGGGGTATCAGCGTCCGCGCCGTGGACGGCTCCGCCGAACTGACAGCGAATGGCAACCAGCGCTTTATGCCTGCATCCACTTTGAAACTGGTCACAACGGCTGCGGCGCTTCATTTCTTAGGTGATTTTGAGAACGGCGGCTGGCCGCGCGGCACGGCCCTCTTAATCAAACAGGGGCCTGATGCACCACTGCCTTCCCTCATACTGAGGGGAAGTGGTGATGCCACCCTGTCCGATGACGAGGCTTGCGAGACGTCCTGTCTTAGCCAGTTCGTCGATGCTGTGCAGGCGCAGGGCATTGCCCGCGTCCAGGACATCATCATCGATGATAGCCTGTTCCAAAAGTCGTACTGGCCGAGTGGGTGGGCCCAGGATGATCTGCGGTTTGCTTTTGGCGCGGCCGTTTCGGCCCTGACGGTCGATGACGCGACAGCCCACGCGACGATTGCTCCGGGGACACAGATCGATACGCCGCCCATCCTTACATGGCTGGATTTGCCTGCTTTCGATGTCGATGTTTCTCAGGCGCACACTGTGTTGCACGGCTTCGATCTCGACTTCCTCAAAAGGCCGGGCTCACGCTGGGCTGAGATTAAAGGAACTATCGGGCTGCACACCGGTCGGGTTCCGCTACGCTTCGGACTGGACGATCCTTCAATTTACGCTGGCGAACTGTTCCGAAAACGTCTCGCTGAATCTGGAGTACTGGTCGAGGGGAAGATCCTTCGCTCCGAAGAGGCTCCGGTTAGAACTGACAGCAGTCTCCCGCCTAGGCTGCTTTTTCAGCATCCTGCGCCGGACCCAATAAAGACGATGGGAGAAATCTTGCATGAAAGTAACAACCTTCATTCTGAAGTCCTCCTTCACCACGTTTCATTAACACTCCGCGACCGGACATCAGAGTCTGGCCTTCGCCTGCTTGAGCATCTGCTGATCGAGTCGGGCGCCGATCAGCATGATTTCAATATTGCGGACGGTTCCGGCCTTTCTTCCTACAACCGCATTACGCCGGATGCGATGACGGAGCTTCTGGTGTGGGCTACCCGCCAACCTTGGTATGAAAGCTGGTCTGGCCTACTCGCCGCAAATGGAAAAGATGGAACACTCGAATACCGGCTTCCGCGCGGCGTCCAGGAAGGCGCTGTGCGTGCAAAAAGCGGGACAATGTTTGGCGTGGATGGCCTGGCCGGCTACTTTCGTTCCGAAAGTGGACGCGATTACGCGTTCACAATCTTTCTCAATGACAGCGCGATGTCCCACGCTGAAGCGCGAGAAAGAATCGACGCCCTACTCCGCTCGCTTATTGAAACGCTCTGACCATCAAACGGCTAGTTGTCCCACGTTGCGTATTTCGCACGCATGTATTGCAAGCCATCATGAATGATTTCAGCGAGCACACTTTCGTCCACGTCAGCCAGCTTGTTGATGTAGAGACAGGATTTTCCAATTTTGTGCTTTCCCAAGCGGTCCAGCTTGTCCGACATCGCAGAGTATCCGGGCATGACATAAATGGCGAGATTGGCCCTTCTGGGCGAAAACCCCGTCAGCATGAATTCGCCCTCCCGCCCACTTTCATATTTGTATTGATAGCGGCCGTATCCAATGATGCTCGGACCCCACATCTTCGGCACCATGCCGGTCGTTTCGGCGAATAGAACGAGCAGTCTTTCCGCATCACGTCTGCGGGTCTCGTTTTCGACACTTGCCACAAACGCTTCTGGAGATCGCCCGGTCGGTTTTGTCTTGTTATCTGATTTCGCCAAAGATTCTCATCCCTGAAGTCACCCGGAAACCTCTTGCGATCCAACTGCACTCGGCCATAGTGGCCCGATCAAGGGAGGACGCAATGAAAAACAAGCTGACAACAGGACTGGCCACGGCATTCGCCGCCCTTGTGGCGCTGGCACCAGGCGCTCATGCTCAGGACACCTATCTCGGAACAATCCAAGAGTTTCCGTACCAATTTTGCCCGCGAGGTTGGGCGGCGGCCGAAGGACAACTCCTGCCGATCAATCAAAACACAGCACTATTCAGCCTTCTCGGCACTCAATTCGGTGGCGATGGGCGCACCACCTTTGCTCTGCCTGATCTTCGTCCAACGAGGTCGTCGCCGCCTCCGGCGTCAAGCCTGAAGGCAGAGGTCTATCAGCACTGCCAGTTTTCGGGTTGGTCTGTTTCGCTCGCGCCGGGCGATTACCCGCTATCCGCACTCTTGGGTTTTACGGACAATGACATGTCTTCAATCCGTTTGCCGGACGGATGGACGGCGACGCTTTATGACGGCACGGCGCTGGACGGAGCAAGCATGACGGCGAGCAGTACTGATGCGTGTCTCGTTAATGAGGGCTTCAACGACCGAGTATCCAGCATCGTTATCCGCAACAACGGCGAGACAAATCCGTCACAGCCGGCCTCTCCAGGTGCAAATGATGCTGCGAAGCTCAAAACCTGCATCGCTTTGCAGGGCATTTACCCGTCACGAAACTAGAGCGTTCACACCCTGTTAGGTCAGGTCGACTGACGACCCAAGATCGAGAACAACAATCAGCACAATCAGCAGAATCAACAATCCTGCGGACAGCCCGGCATTTATCCTGGTTGCGCGGCTGGCGTTTCGTTGATCGATCCAGCCACGCGGTCGAATCTTCTTGAAACGAAAAACGATTAGCGCAGAGAGAAACAGACAGACGATATTCAGCAACAGCAGCATCGCTGCGCGCGTGGCCAAGGTCCATTCGCCCGATCCAATAAACAAGCCGAGGGCTGCGCCGGGCGGCAAAAGCGCCGCGGCAACCATCACGCCAACAAGAACGGCGGACCGCCCTCGCGCCATAGACAACGCGGCCGCGCCACCAGCGGCAAGAGCCAAAGCAACGCCGTCCAGCCGCACTTCCGCGCGCGACATCAGTTCATGGCTTTCCTTGTTTATTGGAAGCAGGAACGACAATAGAAAAGCCGTCAGAAGCGCGACCCCAATGCCCGCTGCGAGCGTGCGAGTCGATTTGCCTATGAGATTGAAATTGCCGAGCCCGGCTCCCAAAGCAAAACCAAGAATTGGCCCAAGCAGAGGCGCAATGACCATGGCCCCGATCACGGCTGCGACTCCATCTGAATTCAGACCGATCGCCGCAACCACTGTGGACAGACCGGACAAGATCAGGAAATCGCGGTTCAAGGCCGCGTCGCGAGTCACATCGTCCAGCAACTCTTCTCGCAGGACCTGCAGGTTTGCCTTCGCTTCCTCGTCTTCGAGCGGCTCAGGCACAGGCAAAGTCGCTTCGATCGGAATCATTGTGATGCGCCAGTCCCGGCTGTCACGTAAGGCGTCCTGCAAACCGTCGCTCAACGACTGACTGCGACCGTCGTGCATGATGATGCGCACAAGTGCACGATCATGTTGCTCGACTGGAAAGATCATCCAGTCCACCGGTTTGAACGCCTTAACCACCCGGATCACCGCGTCCTTGTCGCGCGTCTTCACGTGTACATCTATCTGGCGCACGTCAGTCGGCTTTTTTGCTGTTCAGTCGGTTGAGCAGGCTCGAAGTATCCCAGCGCCGCCCGCCCATGGCCTGAACATCTGCATAAAACTGATCGACCAGCGCGGTGACTGGGAGGCTTGCGCCGGACGCACGGGCGGCGTCGAGGGCTATTCGGAGATCCTTTCGCATCCAGTCAACGGCGAAACCATGGTCGAACTCGCGCTCGCTCATCGTCTTCCAGCGATTGTCCATCTGCCAGCTCTGGGCCGCACCTCCGGAAATTGCCTCGATCACCTTTTCAACGGAAAGGCCGTTGCGCTCCGCAAAGTGGATGCCTTCCGACAGCCCCTGCACGATGCCTGCAATGCATATCTGATTGACGGATTTGGCCAGCTGTCCGGCCCCGCTTTCACCAATGTGTGTGATGCGATGGCCATAGGCTTTCATGACCGGAATGGCCTTTTCCATGCCAGCCGCATCACCACCGCACATGATCGTGAGCTTGCCGTTCTCGGCGCCAGCCTGACCCCCGGAAATCGGGGCATCGATAAAACTGGCCCCTCGCGCCTCGCAGCGGGCATGAAGCCTTCGGGCCAGTTCGGCGCTTGCCGTTGTGTGATCGACAACGATCATTCCCGCAGCGAGGTTTGGCTCGATCGCGTCAAAAACTTCCTCTACATCCGGGTCATCGCCGAGGCACATGAACACGTACTCGCTACCGAATACGGCATCAGCCGCATCCTTGGCAGGTTCACCGCGATACGACTTGGACCAGTCCAAAGCCTTTTTAGCCGTACGATTCCACACCTTCACGTCATGTCCGTGCCTGGCAAGATGACCAGCCATGGGGGCGCCCATAACGCCAAGGCCAAGGAATGCACATTTGCTCATGATCTCACCTTTTCATTGCAACAATTGCCTACCGCGAAAGGTGAGCCAGTAACACCCGCCGGATGGACGCACGTTCCTGTTACGCAATTAAAATATGCCGGTCTCTCAGATTTCGTTCAAATTGAAACGTTTGACGAGACCGGCCCTCAAGAATGGCATGGTAAACAAGCACCAGATCAGAAAGATCGGAGCCAATGGCTGGACACTATTCATCACAGGCGCTGGAAGGCAGAACGCCCCAAGCGCCGATTAGGCGACTGGGAGCCTGGAAGCTTGCTTACGCAGACTTCCTCACCGCCCTCTGCGCCCTTTTTATCGTGATGTGGATGGTGTCTGGCGCCAGCTCTGAGGAACGTGCTGACCTCGCCCGGCAATTTGGGGCCGGTAAAATGGAAGCCGTCTCCGTAGAGCCAGACCAAGAATCGACAGTTTCCGATGTGGAAGCTTTGCTCACGAAGTCCGCTCTCTTCTCTGACAATTCCACAAATGTGACCCTGACGCGCTTTAAGGATGGTCTTCGGATCGAACTTATCGATCTTGACCAGGCACCGCTGTTCGAAAACGGTATGGAAAACCTCAACGAAAGAGGCGAATCGCTGATCGCCCTCGCATCCGACATACTCAAAACGATTGGGCGCCCCATCTCCCTGGAAGGTCATACGGACAGTCAACCGGTCAATCGCCAAGACTATTCCAATTGGGAGCTGTCCTCCGGTCGGGCCAATGCGGCGCGGCGCGGCCTGATCGCAAACGGCTTTCCGGAGTATCTAATAGCCAGCGTTTCCGGCCTTTCGGACACCAAACCACTGCGTCCCGACGCACCTTACTTGCCACAAAACCGTCGCTTGAGCATAGTCGTCCATATAGACGAGCGTCCCTGAGCCAAGGTCGCTCTCGTGGGCGAGGAGGCCGGATGACCGCTGAATTGATGTCGAATTGGCCCATGTGGGCCAGCTTGCTGGCGGTCTCCGTTACCATCGTTTTTTACATGCTGGACCGGTGGTCGATGGAGACCGTCTCCATTTGTGTGATTGCCGGGTTCCTAATTCTGTTCTCACTGCCTGGCGCCACGGGGACCGGCGGGACTCCTATCTCGTCTGCTGACCTGTTGGCCGGTTTCGGCAATCCCGCATTGATTACAATCATGGCGCTGCTTGTGGTCGGACAGGGCCTGTTCCAGACGGGCGCGATCGAAGGGCCGACAAAAGTCCTCGTCAGTCAGTACGGGAAACGGCCGGTATCGACACTGCTCGCGACCTTCTTCGCCGTGTTCGGCATCAGCGCATTCACGAACAATACGCCCGTCGTGGTGATGTTCCTTCCTGTCATGAGCGCCATCGCGATGAGGATGAAGACGAGCGCATCGCGTTTGATGATGCCTCTCAGTTTCGTTTCAATCCTGGCCGGCATGACCACGCTGATTGGCACATCAACGAACCTTCTTGCGGCTGACGCGCTTCGTCGTATCGACGGGGTAAGACTGGGGTTTTTCGAGCAGACATCCATGGGTCTGATGCTTGCTGGCGTCGGCCTCGCCTATATTGCTTTGATGTCCAGGGTGCTTCTACCAAACCGGGACACATTCGCTGACGAATTGGTGCCGTCCGGCAAACAGTTTCTTGCTCAGATCGACATCACCCACGACCACTTTCTCAACGGGCAAGAGCCAGTCGCAGGCATGTTCCCCGACCTCAGGGACATGACCGTGAGAATGATTCAGAGAGGCGAACGAGCAATCTTGCCGCCTTTTGAGGATATCCGGCTTCAACCCGGAGACCTTGTAATTATTGCTGCCACGCGAAAAGCCCTAACTGATCTGCTTGCGTCCCGACCGGGCATGCTCCAGCAGCTCTGGCGCGGCGGAGGCGACGCCGAATCAGTAGATGACAACGTGCCGCCACTCAGCCTTATGGAAGCGGTGGTTGCGCCAGGCTCTCGCATGGCAGGCCGCACGGTTGAACTTATCGGCTTTCGCCGTCTCACATCGGCTGTTGTTCTGGGCATACAGCGAAGATCGCGGATGATCAGAGCCAAACTCGGTGAAATCCGGCTTGAAGCCGGTGACACGCTGTTGCTTTGCGGACCAATCGATGCCTTTCAGAGCCTTCGTTCGAGCCGCGACCTGATCTTGCTGGAATGGTCTCAGAGCGAGCTTCCCATGACGGCGCGGGGCTATGCCGCACGGCTTATCGCTGTAGGCATGGTTTTACTCGCGGCGCTGGGACTGACATCCATTCTCATCGCTTCCGTTTTAGCCGCTACGGCGATGATCCTGTTCCGGTGCCTGAACGTGCGGCAGGCAGGCCGCGCTCTGGATTTGCGTATTTTTCTGGTCATCGGCGCAGCTTTGGCAATGGGAACAGCCCTCGAACGAACTGGCGCCGCTTCATTGATCGCTGATCTCGTTGTTGATGCATCTGAGCCGTTTGGCCCACTCGCGGTGTTGTCTGCAGTCTTCCTCTGCGTCGCGTTTCTGACCAATATTTTGAGCAACGCGGCTGCAGCCGTGCTGTTCGCGCCCATTGCCCTGGAAGCGGCTCACGCAACCGGTTCTGACCCCCTGCCGTTCATTCTGGCGGTCATTTATGCAGCCAACTGCAGTTTCGCGTCTCCAGTCGCCTATCAGACGAATATGCTTGTAATGGCCCCCGGACATTACAAATTTTCGGATTTCGTAAAGTTCGGTGGTCCATTAGTATTGGTGATCTGGGTGGCATTTACGCTGCTGGCCCCTTGGCGTTTTGACCTTTGAGTGTGTTAATCGGTAACGATGAAGCTTGATGAATCTCTCTTTACTGTTCCGGGCGTTCGCCGTGGATTGCGGTTTTACGTGACGGGGCCGACGCCCTGCCCGTATCTGCCGGACCAGTTCGAGCGCAAAGCCTTCACACATCTCAGCCAGGCAGCGCCCGACGCTTTGCACCACCAGCTCAGCGAAGCTGGGTTCCGTCGCAGCCAGTCAGTCGCCTATCGACCTGCGTGCCCGAATTGCAATGCCTGCCGGAGCGTCCGCGTCGATGCACAAAGCTTCTCGCCAAGCCGAAATCAGCTGCGGGTTCTCAGCCGGAACAGCGACTTGATTCGTCGACCGGTAGAGCCACGCGCCACGCGAGAGCAGTACCGTTTGCTGAAGCATTATCTCGTCAACCGTCACGAGGGCGGTGGTATGTCCGATATGGGCTTCCGCGAATATGCCGGCATGGTGAATGAAACCCCGGTGCAAACGGCTCTTTTTGAGTACAGGCAAGGCCCAGAGGAGGATTCACCGCTGGTCGCTGTTTCCCTGACCGACATCCTGCGCGACGGATTTTCGATGGTGTACACTTTTTTCGATACCCGTCAGCCAAAGCGCAGCCTCGGCACGTACATGATCCTCGATCATATCCGGAACGCGGAATCCTACGGGTTGCCTCACGTTTATCTGGGCTACTGGATCAAGCAGAGTCCCAAAATGGCCTACAAGAAACGCTTCCAGCCTCTTGAGGTGCTTGACGGGCCCGTCTGGCGTCGGCTTGAAGAAGACGAATAGACAACGAGACCTGCCTGAAGCAGGTGCAGCCAATTTGAGTTCCGGGGGAGGAAAAGATGCGCAGACGCAATCTGCTGGGCGCAGGCCTGTTGGGGCTTGGCGGCGCCGCTGCCTCTTTCAGCAACCCTGGCACTCAGTCTAGTGTATCCGCGCCGTCGATCAGCCGAAACCGCCGACAGCTGAATATGGTCACGACTTGGCCAAAGGGACTACCGGGTCTGGGTGAAGCGGCAGAACGTGTGGCCGCGCGCATCAGCGCGATGTCAGAAGGCTTTATTGAGGTCAAAGTCTTCGCGGCAGGCGAACTTGTCCCCGCCTTTGAAAGCTTCGACGCCGTGGCAAACGGCTCCGCGGACATTTATCACGGGGCTGACTATTACTGGACAGCGAAATCACCTGCCTACCCTTTTTTCACGGCTGTGCCCTTCGGCATGACGGCACAGGAAATCATGGGATGGATCGATTTTGGCGGGGGACAGGCGCTCTGGGATGAGCTATCTGGCGACTTCGGCATTAAACCAATTCAGGGCGCAAATACCGGCCACCAGATGGGCGGCTGGTTTCGAAAGGAAATCAACAGCCTTGATGACCTGGTCGGCCTTCAGATGCGGATACCCGGCCAAGGCGGTGATGTCCTGCGAGCGCTTGGTGGAGCGGCCAAATCGTTGCCGGGCGGGGAAATTTACCAGGCCCTTCAGACGGGCAATATCGACGCGACCGAATGGGTGGGCCCCTGGAACGACTATTCGCTCGGCTTCTACCGAGAAGCGCCATATTATTATGGACCAGGCTTCCATGAACCAGGTGCCAGCCTCGCCGTCGGCATCAATCGGAAACTGTGGGATAGCATGTCGGCGAGCGAGCAGGCAGTCGTGAAGGCCGCTTGCGAAAGTACAAATCATACCTCGCTTGGCGAATTCACCTACCAGAATGCGGTCTATCTCGACATCCTGACGAAAGAACATGGTGTTCAGCTCAGGTCTTTTCCCGAAGACGTCGTGAAGGCAATGGCAGAAGCCTCACGGGACGTTCGCGCGGCGGCAGGAAAAGATGGAATCGAGAAGCGCATTTACGAAAGCTTTGAGACCGCGCTGGCAAGCATGTCTAATTGGGCGAACGTATCTGATGGTCCTTACTACGCCGCTCGCGAACTCGGCCGGAAGCGCTAGAGGCTGAAATGCTAGAGCCTGAGGTATTCTTGCGGATCGGCGCTTTCCTGAACTGGATCGGCTTTTTTCTGGTGCCTATCCTGTTGCTGCCCCTGCTGACACTGACATTCCCCAGGCTTTTCTCCGAACCGGCTCGACGTCTCAGGAATTATCTTGACCGCTCAATAAGATGGGCACTTAACGCCGCTATCTTCTTTGCCATTGCTCTGGTGATGGCTCAACTGGCCGTCGTAATTGCGAGTTATGCTTTCGCCCTGTCGTGGACCTGGTTGTCAGAAGCTGTGATCTACGCGTTCGCGGCGGTGTTCATGCTGGGCTCGGCCTCCGCTCTGACCAATGATGCACATGTGCGGGTCGACATTTTGAGACCCAAATTTGGAGAACGCGGACGCTACTGGATCGAGCTCGGTGGTACTTACTTGTTCCTGTTTCCCATCATGATCCGCCTGATCACATTGGGTGAACAGGGATTGAGTCGCTCCTGGTTGCTGTTCGAAGGATCGCGGGAAAGCGACGGTCTTCCAATTCTATTTCTGTTCAAGACGCTCGTGCCGGTTTTTGCTGTGTTGATGATAGCGGCGGGCCTTACCGTTGCCCTCCGGGCCGCGTTGAAGCTAACGGGCGGCTTGCCTGCCGACGCCCAAGACGACCCTGAAACGGAATCTCACTATGGAGCTTGAGATCTTTCTGGCTCTGGGCATGTTTGCCACAGCCATCGCTGCCCTGCTTGCAGGGTACTCGGTTGCGCTGACCCTTGGCGGCGTCGCTCTTATTTTTGCATTGATTGGGATGGCGCTCGGCGTATTCCCACAATCCCTGCTCGGCTCCCTACCAAGCCGCATTCAAGGCGGCGCCATCATGCAGAACGAAACACTGGTTGCCGTACCGCTTTTCGTCCTGATGGGTGTCATCCTCGAACGATCGAAAGTCGCCGAGGACCTGCTACACATTGCCAGCCGCCTGCTCGGGCGCATCAATGGGGGGCTTGGCTTCGCGGTCATACTGGTGGGGGCGCTTTTGGCCGCGTCTACAGGCATTGTAGGGGCCACCGTGATCACGATGACACTCATTGCGCTCCCCTCCATGCTAAAGCAAAACTATGATCCGCGCTTGGCAACTGGAACGATCGCCGCATCCGGAACGCTCGGCCAAATCATCCCTCCGAGCATTGTACTGATCCTGCTCGCTGATGCGGTGTCGAACGCCGCAAGCCAGGCTTCTTCGCAAATGAATGTTGGCGCTTTTGTTGTGTCTGTTGGTGACCTGTTTGCTGGCGCTCTGCTTCCGGGCCTAATTCTGGTCGGCTTTTACCTCTTATGGATCGCCCTCAATGCGTGGCTCAGGCCTGAGCGGTGTCCGGCTGCAACCACGTCCAGCAGCGATCCGCTCACCCGCAAGGAGATACTGTTCGGGCTAGGAGCCCCCCTGCTTCTTATTTTTGCGGTTCTCGGCGCGATCCTCTCAGGTGTGGCAACGCCTACTGAAGCAGCCGCCATCGGTGTGGCCGGCGCACTCCTTCTTGCCGGGCTTCGACTTTCAGAAGCTGAAGACCGAAGATTGGTGCCCTTGATATATGCGGCCTTTGCCAGCGCAGCGCTCATTTTGATGATCACCAATCTCGTGGATCTCCGGCTTGGCGTGGCTGATGCTGGCGCGCTCGCCTATGCTGGCGTGGCAGTATCCCTCGTCGCGACGGCTGTTTTCTTTGCCGGTGTATTCGCCAGCATGCTGGTTCTGTATCGCAAGTCGCAACTGTCCCCAGCGCTACAAAGCGGCGTGCATATCACCTCCATGGTGTTTCTGATCCTGATTGGCGCATCTCTCTTCTCGCTTGTTTTCCGGGGGTTTGGCGGGGATGAAATCGTCGCCGACCTTCTCCATTCGCTTCCCGGCGGCAAATGGGGCGCTCTGATCGGCGCCATGCTTGTCATGTTCGTCCTCGGTTTCTTCCTGGACTTCATCGAGATTGTGTTTGTGGTGGTGCCGTTGGTGACACCACCGCTGATCATCATGGGTTTTGATCCGGTCTGGCTGGCGATCCTCATGGCGCTCAACCTGCAGACTAGCTTTCTCACCCCGCCATTCGGATTTGCGCTGTTCTATCTGCGGGGCGCCGCACCAGAGGAAATCAAGACATCTCAGATCTGGCATGGCGCCATTCCGTTCATTGGCCTCCAGCTGATGATTATCCTCCTGGTCGCACTGGTGCCGGAATTGGCGACCTGGCTGCCATCCATCGCTGCGAAATAAGAAGAGACGCAAAGAAGGTAAGCATGGGTGTTGATATCGATCCGTTTCACGCGATCTCGGTAAGCAAGATCGCACATGACCTGAAGGCCCAGGGCCGTTCGATCATCCATATGGAGTTCGGCCAGCCGTCCACGGGAGCCCCTGCCCGAGCGATTGAAGAAGCCAAGAAGATTCTCTCCGCAGAGAGTCTCGGCTACTGGGAAAGCGCCCCACTGAAGAAGCGGCTATGCCAGTACTACGTCGACACCTATGGCGTTTCGGTTCGTCCGGGACAGATAGCCATCACAGCCGGAGCATCGGCGGCCCTCGTTTCGGCGCTTGCCTGCAGATTTTCCGCCGGCGACACCATTGCCATGGCACGGCCCGGTTACGTCTCCTATCGCAACACCGTCAAGGCGTTGGGAATGAAGGCTCTGGAGCTGGATTGCGGGCCGGAAAACAGGTTCTCGCTCACAGCTGAGCGGATCGCTACGCTCGATCCGGCCCCGGACGGGCTCATCATCGCAAGCCCAGCGAATCCAACCGGAACCATCATGTCGGGCGAAGAACTCAGCGCGTTAGCCAGTGTTTGTAGGGAACGCGGGATCGCCATTATTTCCGACGAGATCTATCACGGGCTGAGCTATACGCGCCGGACTCACAGCATGCTTGAATTCGAGCCGGACGCCTTTGTGATCAACAGTTTCTCGAAGTATTTCAGCATGGCCGGCTGGCGGCTCGGCTGGTTGCTCGCGCCCGATGCTTATGCCGACAAGGCAGCAGCCTATACTGGTATCTTGTTCCTGACCGCGCCTTCGCTGGCCCAGCATGCCGCGCTTGTTGCGCTGGACGAAACTGTTGAACTTCAGGGACATCTGGAAACTTACCGGGCAAACCGGTCGCTTCTACTGAAAGCGTTGCCGCAGATGGGTCTGGACGAGATCGCACCGCCGGACGGCGCCTTCTATGTTTACGCCAATATTGAACGTTTCAGCGATGACAGTATGGCAATGTGCAAGGAAATTCTAACAGACACCGGGGTCGTCCTCGCCCCAGGCATTGATTTCGATCCTGAGAACGGACACCGCTATATTCGCTTCAGTTTCGCTGTTTCGACGGCTGAAACGCGTGAGGCGATCGCGCGGCTGGCGCCATGGTTCAAAGCGCGCGCTAGAACTTGACTTCCGGGACTGTCGAAAGCGCTGTGCGGTCTCCGCCGAGATCGAAGAACTCGCGCTCAGGGAAGTTGAACATGCCGGCCACAATCGAGTTCGGGAACTGCTCGCGGGAGGTGTTGTAGTCCTGGACAGCAGCGTTATAGAAGCGCCGCGCAGCAGCGAGCTTGTCTTCGATCACCGACAGCTCGTCCTGAAGATCCTTGAAATTCTCATTGGCCTTAAGGTCCGGATAGGCTTCTGACAGCGCAAAAAGCTTGCCCAGCGCGCTGGTCAGCACGCCTTCCGCTTGCGCCATTTCGCCGGGCGTCCCAGCCGCAACAGCCGAATTGCGTGCCTGAATGACCTCCTCAAGCGTCTCCCGCTCATGCGATGCGTAGCCCTTCACCGTCTCGACGAGGTTCGGGATGAGATTCTGGCGCTGCTTCAGCTGAACATCGATATCCGCAAACGCCTGATTGCAACGCTGCTTCTTCGAAACCAGCGAGTTGTAAATGCCGATCAGGAAGACCGCGACGATGGCCAGAGCCCCGAGCAGAACATAAAGTGCGGTCATTCAAGGATCTCCAGCATCATTTGAAACCTTGTTTTCCTGACTAAACGCAGGCTCCCGTCGTGGCAAGCTATCCGTTGAAACGCCCCGATTTCGGGAATCCTTTTGGCGCAACCTTGCCGGCCTGCGCACGTTTGCCGAGCCATTCCTGCCATTCTGGAAAGCCGCGTGAGCGGCCTGCGGCGTCTCGAACGAACAAGCCGTCTTCGCTGAAGAATGTCATGGCATCTGCCAGTGCGTCCTTGCCACGATAGGTCTGCAGCTTGACGCCCTTGCCGCGCGGCATTTCCGGCAACTCATCAAGGGCGAAGACGAGCATTTTCTTGTTCGTGCCGATCACAGCGATATGGTCGCCCTGCACAATCTCGCAAACGACAAGCTTTCCAGCGCCTGTATTCACAGCCGATTTCCCGGCCTTGCGGTTCGATTCAAGTTCGCTTTCCGGCACGATAAATCCGTAGCCAATGTCCGACGCAACGAGACGCTTGCGCTCCGGCTCAAGTTTGAACATGGCGACGATGTCGACATTGTCTTCTAGATCGATAGACAGCCGGATCGGTTCGCCATGACCTCGTCCGCCAGGGAGCTTGTCGCAATTCAGCGTAAAGGCTCGGCCATCGCTCGACAGAAGAACGACCTTGTCAGTGGTGTAGACTTCCTCACTCTTGAACAACGAGTCGCCATCCTTGAACTTGGTCGAGTCCATATCGAGACCGTGACCTTTCATGCCGCGGATCCAACCCATGGAAGAGAGGACAACGGTAACCGGCTCCTTCGGTGTAGAGGCCTCGAGAGCGGCGCTGAGATCGATCTCCGGCGCATCCTCGAAAGCTGCGCGGCGGCGGCCAAGCTCAGTGTCGGGGTCAAAGGCCTTGCGCGCTTCTTTCAGCTCCTTGCCAACGCGCGTCCACTGACGCCGCGTCGATCCGATTAACGACTGGATGTCTTCGCGTTCCTTTGAAAGCGCCTCATGCTCCCGCTTGATCTCCATCTCCTCGAGTTTGCGAAGGGCGCGCAGACGGAGATTGAGAATGGCTTCGGCCTGGATGTCCGTAATCCCAAAGCGTTCCATCATGATCTGCTTGGGTTCATCCTCTTCACGGATGATCCGGATCACCTCATCAATGTTCAGATAAGCAACGAGATAGCCATCGAGCAGGTGAAGCCGCTTGTCGATCTTGTCGAGCCGGAACTGCGCGCGGCGCACCACCACCTCGCGGCGATGGTCGAGATAGGCCTGCAGAACTTCGCGAAGCCCCATAACGCGCGGCGCACCCTTGTGAATCACGTTCATGTTCATCGGGAAACGCGATTCCAGGTCGCAGAGCTTGAACAGGCTCTCCATCAGGACATCGGGTTCCACTGTCTTGGCACGTGGTTCGAGAACGATCCGGATATCGTCCGCGCTTTCATCCTTCACATCGCTTAGGAGCGGCGCTTTCTTAGTCTCGATGAGCTCGGCAAGCTTCTCGATGAGACGCGACTTTTGCACCTGGAACGGGATCTCCGTGACCACAATCTGCCACGTACCCCGGCCCAGGTCTTCGGTATGCCAGCGCGCACGCACGCGGAATCCGCCGCGCCCGGTCTCATATGCCTCTCGGATTGCACTGCGCGGCTCAACGATGACGCCGCCAGTCGGAAAGTCCGGTCCTGGCATGACGTTCATCAGTTCGGCAATCGGCGTGTCCTGATTCTCGATCAGCAGGAGCGCTGCATCAATCACTTCGGCAACATTGTGCGGCGGAATTGATGTGGCCATTCCGACCGCAATGCCCGTTGCCCCATTCGCCAGCAGGTTTGGATACCCGGCCGGCAAAACAACCGGCTCGGTGTCGGTCTCCGAATAGTTGTCCTTGAAGTCGACCGCATCCTCGCTGAGGCCTTCGAGCATCAGCTTGGCGGCTTCGGTCATGCGAGCTTCGGTATACCGATAAGCAGCGGCGCTATCGCCGTCGATATTGCCGAAATTGCCTTGGCCATCAACGAGCGGATATCGAACGGAGAAGTTCTGGGCGAGACGGACAAGCGTGTCATAAATCGCGCTATCACCATGGGGGTGATAGTTACCCATGACATCACCAACGATCTTGGCACACTTGCGATAGCCAGCATCCGGGTCGAGCTTCAACTCACGCATGCCGTAGAGAATACGCCGCTGGACCGGCTTCAGGCCGTCCCGAACATCTGGCAGGGCGCGAGACGTGATGGTCGAAAGCGCATAGGCAAGGTATCGCTTGGTAAGCGCCTCGCTCAGCGGTTCATTGATAATGTTGCCATCTTCATGGTCCAGGATATCGGACATGTCGGCTCCTTAGGATCGATTCGACCGCTGAACAGAATCAGCGCCGCAGAATTTACGTTAACAGAAAGGCCGCATTGGTTAAGGAATGAACAACACGCTGAGGCGCACAATCAAGCAGCTGGGGATCGCTGCCGCCGTTATCCTGGCGATCCTAACCTTGAACCGCTTTCTGCCGCCTCAACACAATCCTCTTCGCCCGATTGATCTCAACGATCCGATTGGCGTTGCAACGCACTATAAACTGGCCCGGATCAAGAGCGATACCAGCCTCTGCTACACTCTCCTGGACAAGGCTGGCATAGGCTACTCGCCCGTCGGCGAAAATGCCGGCAACCCTACATGTCCGCTTGAGCGCGCGCTTGTACTCGATCGTTCAAACTTCCCCTACTCTGTCACCCCGCTTCGCATGACCTGCTCGACTATGGCCGCCCTTTACATCTGGGAACACGATGTCGTCCGACCGCAAGCCCAAACTCTGCTCGGCAGCCGTATCGAAGAAGTGCTGACCTACGGAAGCTATTCATGCAGGAACATCGCCGGCACAAACCGTCTGAGTGAGCATGGTCGGGCGAACGCAATCGACATCATCGGCTTTCGCCTTGAAGACGGCCGAGAAATTCAGGTTCGCGAACAGTGGCGTGAAGACAGCGCAGAAGGTGCGTTTCTCGATGAGATTCATACCGGCGCCTGCAGAGTATTTTCGGTTGTCCTCGGCCCGGACTATAATGCCGACCACGCGGACCATTTTCACTTTGACATGGGGAACGGCGCCCTCTGCAGCTAACGGTCCTTTTGCAAACGCAATGCAAGGCGACGGCGCGCTTCTGGCAAATCCTTGTTCACAGCATGAAACAATCGCCGTTCGATAAAAAAACCAGTTAACTCAATACCATGCAAAACATCTTCGCGCGTAGCTCCAGCATTCGGCTGGATCAGAAAGCGGGGAAGTACGAACAACCGGTCCACATATTCTTCCGCTTCAGACCCGCGCACTGCCCTTCCGGTCTTTGGCGACACGTGTGTCAGTCCATCATTTGCCCCACTAATGGCGCACGCTTCCAGATCGAGGCCGAAACCAAGCGCAGAAAGCAAACCGAGCTCCCAGCGTACATAAAGCGCTCGCCAGACGTCATCTTCCATGGCGTCCAGAAGCATCTGTGTCGCCTCGAATACGGCCGAACCCGCTTCGTCGCCCTCATTTAGCACCCCGCGCAGGATCGCGCACACGGACGCAACGGCCGCAAGTGCGTCAGGTCGGTCCAACAGCCTGGAGGCCCGCAACTTTGTCGCTTCGGCGACGTCAAATCGCCCGAGCTGCTCTTCAAGCCGCCCAGTCCAGGACAGTTCAACCTGGTTTCCAGGTTCATACTGTCCTCGTTTCTTTCGGGAGGCGCCGCCATAAACCAGGCCGGACCGCCGCCCTCGGCTTCGAGTCAGCACATCCAGGACAAGGCCGCTTTCTCCGAATTTGCGCCCGCCGAGGATTAGGCCCTCATCGCGCCAATGCATCAGGCATCAAACTCGAGGCCGAGCGTGGAATAGGATTCACGACGTTCCTGCCATTTCTCATCAACTTTCACGAACAGGAAAAGATGGACGCGCCGGCCAAGCAATTCGCTCAGTTCCTGGCGCGCCGCCTTGCTGACCGCCTTTATCGTCTGGCCGTTCTTTCCGAGCACCATGGATTTGTGGGTTTCGCGTCCCACAATCACGGCCTGCTGTATCTTCACATCACCGTTCTGGAAGTTTTCCCAGGCCTCAGGCTGCACCGTGAGATGGTAAGGCAGCTCTTCATGCAACCGCAGCATGAGCTTTTCGCGCGTGATCTCTGCAGCAAGCAACTGCATTGGAATATCAGCTGACTGCTCCGGCGGATAAAGGGGCCCCCCTTCTGGCATGGAAGCCGCCAGTGCGGACATCAGCTGATCGACACCGTCGCCATTTTCTGCAGAGATCATGAAGATCTGCGCATACACCCCTGCCTCATCGAATTGCGCCATGAGCGGAAGGATCTGGTCATGCGCAAACAGGTCGATCTTGTTCAATGCAAGCATGACCTTCCGACCGGATTTTTTCAGGGTTTCGATAACGGCGCGGTCGTCTTGCACAGACTTTTTCTGAGCGGCTGTCGGTTTACCGCTTTCCACAGCGATCCAGGCGGCGGCGTCGATGAGATGAACGACAGCATCCGCATCCTCAGCTCCCGTCCACGCCGCCCGCACCATGGCCCGGTCGAGACGCTTCTTGGCACCAAAGATGCCGGGCGTATCGACAATAACGATCTGGGCGCCATCGGCATGCGCAATGCCGCGGACCGGAAACCGGGTCGTCTGCACCTTGTGCGTCACGATCGCGACCTTGGTGCCGACCATAGCATTTGTCAGTGTGGATTTGCCCGCGTTCGGCGCACCGATGATGGCAGCGAAGCCTGCTCGCGTGATGTCTGTCGCCGTATCACTCATTGCGCTGAATATCTCTCAATAGCCTGTCTGCGGCTGCCATTTCCGCTTCCTGTCGCGACCGCCCTGTCTCGATCGCCTCTCCAATCCCGTCAACCCGCACGCGCACCGTGAACTCCGGCTCATGGTCCGGCCCCGACCGCTCAATAATATCATACACTGCATAGGGCGCGCGATTGGCCCCGCACCAGTCGCTTAGACGGGTCTTGGGGTTCTGTTGCGAGACCTCGCGTTCAACAAGATCCATGATCCAATGCTTGTCGATTACCTTTCGGGCCGCCTCAAGACCACCGTCCCGGTACACAGCCGCGATAATTGCCTCAACCGCATCCGCAACGCTCTTGTCATAGCTTCCGCGCTTGTTCTTCTCCATGGACGGGTCGAGGAACAGAAACGATCGCAGGCCCATGGCCTCCCCGACTTCGGCACAGGTCTCGCCACTCACAAGATGGTGAAACAGCTTTGTGAGGTAGCCTTCCCGCTCCGCCGGGAATTTTGCGATCAGAACCTCTGCCATGACGAGTCCAAGCACCCGGTCGCCAAGGAACTCGAGACGCTGGTTCGAGAATTGCGCGTCACCAGCGTAGTTATCAATTAGACTCGGATGGGTCAGTGCCCGGTTCAACCAATCAACCCGGCCGAACGTGTAGCCGAGACGCCCTTCGAGGTCGGCGCGTTGGTCATCGTCCAGTTCAGGCCGCTTTCGGCGGACTGATTTTCCGGCCGCGCGCAACCGGGTCCTTTTGGGGCGCACTTTCTTCATGGCGCGGTTCTTATCGGCATCGCCTCTATGATGACAACAGCCGACGCCCACGGATGGTCATCCGTGATGGTTAGGTGAATAAGTGCCTCATGCCCGTCCGGCAGAAGCGCTTCCAGTCTTACAGCCGCTCCGCCCGTCAAGGCGATGGTCGGTTTGCCAGACGGAAGGTTCACAACGCCCATGTGCTTCCAATGTACGCCGCGCCGGGGTACGCCTGTGCCAAGCGCTTTCGCACAAGCTTCTTTCGCTGCAAACCGCTTGGCATAGGTTTCCGCACTCCTGCGCCGGCGCTCGGCCAGAGCAATCTCAACATCCGTGAAACAGCGCTGTTTGAAACGGTCACCGAAGCGCGCAATCGACTGTTCGATCCGCTCGATGTTGCACATGTCATTGCCCATTCCGATGATCATGGACGCTCGGGCCTCTATTGTTCAGTTCAGGCCAGGCCGCGACTACCCGGCTTGACGGCGGGCACGGAAGCCAGTTCTGGCGGGAGATCTTCCGGGTCGTAGTCGGGAAAGTCGACCTGCGCGAGCGAGACAAGTTGACAGCCAACGTCTGCTTTGCCGTTCGACCGATCAATGACGCAGGACCCTCCGACAACTACCCCGGGATGTTTCGCAAGCGCCTCGACAGTTTCCCGGAATGACAAGCCGGTGGTGACGATGTCCTCAGCGATCAGCACGCGTTCGCCGTGGGCGATCGAGAAACCGCGGCGAAACGTGAGCTGGCCGTCCACACGTTCAGCAAAAATGGACCGGCAGCCCAACTGGCGTGCGAGTTCATATCCTGGAATGATCCCACCCACAGCCGGTCCCGCAACAACATCTATCTTGCCGAATGTCTCGCGTACTTTTTCCGCTAGCGCCCCACAGAGGCGTGCTGACAATTCAGGCCGGGAAAAAACCAGTGCCTTTTGCAGGAAGACAGGGCTTCGTCTGCCAGAAGACAGGATGAAATGACCTTCCAGAAGAGCGCCTGCCTCGCGAAATACTTCGAGCACGTCTTCACTGGTCAAGTCGCCGACTCCTCAATCCGCTCGACACTCTCCACGACGGCGAGCGCTCGCAATGCGGCCTTTATCTGCTCCAGATGGCGCAGGTCCTCAACCTCAATATCGAAGACCAGCTGAAGAAAGTCCGGATTCCGTTCGCTCGTCTCGACTCGGGTGATGTTCCCGCCCGCTTGCGCAATCGCAGAGCATTGACTTGCCATGACGCCACGCTTGTTAATGGCCCGGACATTGATCCGCCCAACCGCGACGACACCCTGGCGTGCAAGCTCATTCCAGCGCAGGTCAACCCAGAGGTCGGGACGGTCTTCATATTCAGCGACCCGGCGGCAATAGATCGTGTGAATCACGAGGCCCTTTTCGGGTTCCCGCAATCCGATAATCCGGTCGCCCGGTATGGGGTGGCAGCATTCCCCCAAGTGAAGGGTTACGCCAGGCGTCAGGTCTTCACCTGCCACCATCAGGCTGGCATGACTGTCATCTAGAACGGTTCTATCGGTCGGAATGGACTGGACCGGCTCATATCCGGGGAACACGGTTCGGATGAACTCTGCCGTGTCATACCGTCCGCGCCCGATGGCTTCGGCAAGCGCTTCGGAACTCTCGAAGTCAGCGCGCCGCGCAACGCGAGGCAAATCGACCTCGAACGGGTCTAGACCCGCACGGCGTAAATCCCGGTCGATGAGCGTGCGCCCGAGCTTCACAAACTCAGCCTGCTCGCGGTCGCGTATCAGACGCCGGATCGCAGACCGGGCGCGTCCGGTAATCGTCAGTGCTTCCCAGCCAACGACGGGGCGGGCCTCCGGTCGACGCAGGATCTCGACGACATCACCATTCTTTAGAGGCGTCCGGAGCGTTCGGACCACACCATTGATCTTCACCCCATCGCACGTGTCACCGACTGCGGTGTGGACTGCATAGGCAAAATCGAGCGGCATCGCGCCGCCCGGCAAAATGATAAGACGGCCCTTCGGCGTGAAGGCAAAAACGTGTTCGCGATACATCTCGAGCTTGGCATGCTCAAGAAATTCGTCAGGCTCAGCACCATCCGCGAGAAGCTCACCGAAGGCTCTGAGGTTCGCGCCGGGGTCAAGACCGGCGGCCTTCGAGGATTCGAGGTCGAAGCCGTATTCACTGTTCTTGTAGGTCCAGTGGGCCGCAACGCCGCGCTCGGCCGTTTCGTCCATGGCTTCCGTGCGGATCTGCAGCTCGACCAGGCGATTGCCCGATGCACGGACCGTCGTATGCAATGAAGCGTAGCCATTGGGCTTCGGCACAGAAATGAAATCCCTGAACCGGTCCGGCAAACAGGCCCACACGGTGTGGAACGCACCGAGCAACTGGTAGCATTCCTTCACATCCGAGACGATGATCCGGAAGGCAAATATATCGGCGACGTCGCGGAAGGAAATCGACTTCTTCTCGAGCTTGCGCCAAATAGAATATGGTTGCTTGCGGCGTCCCTTCACCCGTGCCTTGATCCCTTGCTCCGCAACGATCTGCTTTATGGCAAAGCGGATTCTCTCAAGATCGTCGGCGTTTTCCGACGTTAGATCTTCCAGCTTCTGGACGATGCTCGCCCTGGCTGCCGGATTGACATGGTGGAAAGAGAGATCTTCGAGTTCCGATGCGACCGCGTAGAGACCGACCCGTCTCGCGAGTGGCGCATAAATCTCCATGGTTTCGCGCGCGATCCGAAGGCGCGATTCTTCTTTCGGCACAAAATGGAGCGTGCGCATATTGTGCAACCGGTCGGCCAGCTTCACCAGAAGCACCCGCACATCCTGCACAGTTGCGAGGATAAATTTCTGGAAGTTCTCCGCCTGCTTGGACTTCTCAGATTTATAGTCGAGCTTTCCAAGCTTTGTGACGCCGTCCACCAGTTCGGCCACATCGGTTCCAAACCGACGCTCTATCTCGTCTAAGGAGACATCGCAG
The DNA here is from genome assembly GCF_003576285.1 of Henriciella mobilis. Lineage (NCBI taxonomy): Bacteria > Pseudomonadati > Pseudomonadota > Alphaproteobacteria > Hyphomonadales > Hyphomonadaceae > Henriciella > Henriciella mobilis. The sequence goes on from NZ_QWFX01000013.1 coordinate 462,419, forward strand.
TCTTCAACCGTATCATGGAGGAGGCCTGCCATGATCGTGTTTTCGTCGAGCCGCGTCTCCGCAAGGAGCATCGCGACCTGCACCGGGTGAGTGTAATATGGGTCGCCAGATTTCCGCAGCTGCTCGCCATGCGTTTCCTTGGCGAAAGTGTACGCTTCAGCCAGACGGACTTTGTCTACTGACGGGTGATACGAAACAACGGCATTTACGAGGTCGTCCGCTGTTGGGACAGCAGGCGGAGCACCGCTCTCGCGCCGCTCCATATTTGCGGGCGACCGATCAGTGGAAGTAACGGTCGCGCTGGCCATGAGTTGTCTAGAACCTGTCGTCACGCCCCGATTCGAGCTCAGCCTGGTAGGCGCGCATCACGTCTTCCTCGCTTGCCGCAGGAGCGGCTTCGAGAGCTGCACGGTCTGCTTCGCGCTCTTCTTCTTCGCCAGGACGAACTTCCTGCAGGTTTGCAATCAGGCCTTCGCGCACAACGTCCAGGGAAACCGAACGATCTGCGATCTCACGCAAAGAAACGACCGGATCCTTGTCGTTGTCGCGGTCCACCGTTAGGGGCGAACCTTCGCGGATCATACGGGCGCGCTGCGCCGCCAGCAGAATGAGATCAAAACGGTTGGGAACCTGCTCGATGCAGTCTTCAACAGTAACGCGTGCCATGGGGGAAATCTCCTGTAACCGTTGTTTATATGCGCTGCACCAATGCAAGACAACCCGGCTTCTTGTCTGAAACGCAGTTGAAACCTACCCTGAATGCCATTGCATCAGAATGTTTCTCCAGAGCGGACTTTTATAGATGGTCTTTTACAAGGACGAGCGACTGGCGCTGTTCATCGACGGCGCCAGTCTGTACTCTTCGGCGCGCGCGCTTAATCTGGAAGTCGATTTCCGGAAATTATTGCGTGAATTCAGGGACAGGGGCCGCCTTCTGCGCGCGAGCTACTACACCACTATTGTTGAGAGCGATGAGTACAGCCCCGTCCGACCGCTTGTCGACTGGCTGGCCTATAACGGTTTTAACGTCGTCACCAAACCTGCCCGGGAGTTCACGGACCGCGAAGGGCGCAGGCGTGTCCGGGGGAACATGAATGTGGAACTGGCTGTGGACGTCACCGAGACAGCCAGCCTGGTCGATCATATTGTGCTGTTCGCCGGTGACGGAGATTTCCGGCGCGCTGTCGAAGCCGCCAAAAGGCGTGGTGCTAGAGTAACCGTGGTGTCCTCAGTCAAGGGGCAGCCCCAGACGATCGCAGACGAACTGCGCCGGGAAGCTGATGTCTTCATTGATCTGAATGATATGGCTGAACTGATTGCCCGCCCTCGCCGTGACAGTGATTCTGAAGAACAATCCCGGACAGACGATGAATATGAATAAAAACACGAGCACGCCTCCTGAAGCGCCTGCGGACTGCAGACTTTGTCCTCGGTTGGTTGAATACAGAGAGGACAACGCCCGCAAACATCCGGAGTGGTTTAACGGTGCGGTGCCTTCTTTTGGCGACGCCGGAGCAGCGCTGCTGGTTATAGGACTTGCGCCAGGTGTTACCGGGGCGAACAAGTCCGGACGACCATTCACGGGCGACTGGGCCGGCGACCTGCTCTATGCGACGCTGGATAAGTTCGCTTTCTCCGAAGGCACCTACCAGGCACGGCCCGACGATGGGCTTCGGCTGAAACAGGCCATGATCACGAATGCGGTGCGTTGCGTCCCGCCCGCGAACAAACCGATTGGCGCGGAGATAAACACTTGCCGCCCCTTCCTGGAAGCACGAATGAGCGCCCTGCCAAATCTCAAGGTCCTTCTGTGCCTCGGCAAGATTGCCCACGACTCCACCGTCCGGACGCTTGGTTTGCGGCTGAAGGAATATCCCTTCGGTCACGCCAGCGAATATCCCCTGCCCGATGGACGCACGCTGCTATCGAGCTACCACTGCTCGCGTTACAACACGAATACGGGCCGACTCACCGCTGAAATGTTCGAAGCTGTTTTTGCCCGGGCACGCGAACTTGTTGACTGAAATCGAGACTCTTGTGGGAATCCGATAGGGTTAACGCGCCATTAACAGCTTCGGCATGTCATTGGGGCTCGTATCCTTTCCATGAGTCGGTCTAGACGGAGTCTTCTCGATGGCAGCCCAGAACCAAGCGCACCTGTTCGACGATATGACACCAGACCAATCCGGATATTCTGCGAAGGACATTGAGGTCCTCGAAGGCCTTGAGCCGGTCCGCAAGCGGCCAGGCATGTATATCGGCGGCACGGACGAACGGGCCTACCATCACCTCTTTGCCGAAATTCTCGACAATGCGATGGATGAAGCGGTGGCCGGTCATGCCAGCCGTATCGAAGTTCATCTTGCCGAGGACGGTTACCTGACAGTCGTGGACAATGGACGCGGCATACCCGTGGACCCACACCCAAAGTTCCCCGACAAGTCGGCACTCGAAGTCATCATGACCACGCTGCACTCGGGCGGAAAGTTCTCAAACAAAGCTTATGCGACAGCCGGCGGCCTGCACGGCGTGGGGATCTCTGTCGTGAACGCCCTGTCAGAGCGGGTGGAAGTGGAGGTCGCCCGCGACAAGAAGCTCTACGTCCAGATGTTCGAGCGCGGAAAAGTGCTAGGTCCGGTGAACCTCGCCGGGGCGGCGCCCAACCGGCGTGGCACAACCGTCCGCTTCAAACCGGACACCGAGATCTTCGGTGAAAAGCTGCGCTTCCGCCCGGCGCGTCTGTTCCAGATGGCACGTTCCAAGGCCTACCTCTACCGAGGGGTCGAAGTCCGCTGGAGCTGCGCCCCTGAACTCCTGCCTGAAGACTCCAAAGTCCCGGCAGAAGCAGTGCTCACCTACCCTAACGGACTCGCCGACCAGCTCGATGAGGTCTTCAAGGGCAAGGATACGATCACCGCGGAGTCCTTCTCCGGCCTGGTCGAAACAGACGACGGCAAGGTCGAATGGGCGATCGCCTGGACCGCATCGGGCTTCGGCGAGGCAGACGGCTTTTCCCGTTCCTATTGCAATACCATTCCGACGCCGGATGGCGGGACGCATGAAGCGGGCCTGCGCTCGGCGATCACAAAGGGTCTTCGAAACTATGGCGAACTGACCGGCCAGAAGAAAGCCTCCAGCATTACCGCGGACGATATCATGTCCTATGCGGGCATCCTCCTTTCGGTTTTCATTCGCAATCCGGAATTCGTTGGCCAGACCAAAGACAAGCTCTCGACAACTGCCGCATTCCGGCTGGTCGAGAATGCCGTACGCGATCGTTTCGATCACTGGCTGGCTGCCAGCCCCAAGGAATCCGACAAACTCCTCAATTGGGCCATGGAGCGCGCGGATGAGCGTGCGCGCCGGCGCAAGGCAAAGGACGTTCAGCGCAAATCCGCTACCAAGAAGCTGCGCCTGCCTGGCAAACTCGCTGACTGCTCGGCCAATGGACCGGAAAGTACCGAGCTGTTCATCGTCGAAGGCGATTCGGCGGGCGGTTCCGCGAAACAGGCCCGCGATCGCAAGACACAGGCTATCCTCCCCCTTCGCGGGAAGATCCTCAACGTCGCTTCGGCGTCAGATGACAAGCTGGAGAAGAACCAGGAATTGGCAGACCTGATGCTCGCCCTGGGAACCGGCCTAAAGACGCGCTTCAATATCGACGATCTTCGTTATGAGCGCGTCATCATCATGACGGATGCCGATGTCGATGGGGCACATATCGCGTCACTGCTTATCACCTTCTTCTACCAAATGACGCCTGGGCTCATCGAGAGTGGTCGGCTGTATCTCGCTATGCCGCCGCTTTACCGGCTGAGCTTCAAGGGCAAGTCGGTCTATGCGATGGATGATGAGCAGAAGGCAGAGCTCATGCAGAAAGAGTTCAAGCCCAACCAGAAAGTCGATGTTGGCCGCTTCAAGGGTCTGGGTGAAATGAACCCGATCCATCTCAAGGAAACGACCATGGATCCGGCCACGAGGACCCTCGCCCGCATCACTCTTCCTGACTCGATGGACGAGTTAACCGAACTGCGCCCGGCAGAACTCATCGATACCTTGATGGGCAAGAAGGCCGAACACCGGTTCCGTTTCATTCAGGAAAATGCGCACTTCGCAGATGACCTAGACGTGTAGCCCCAAGCCTCTTCTCAAGGTTCGGTCCGATATTTGCTCGCCTGTCACGCGACTCTTCTGCTTTACGCCATTCCAACCGGGCGAAAGCGAGAAACTGTTGCAGGACGGGACAGATCATGGCGATCGACTGGCAAAACGAAATCAAGACCTCATTCGGCAAGACGCTGATTAGCGCTTCACACACGCTGGATCGATCGCCCTCCTTTTGCGACGCATCGCTCGCTGCGCTACTAGATGCGTATCCGCGCGATCAGCTCGGCATCTGGACGTTTGCAGCTCACGGTGAAGGGGAAGAAGCGCCCATACGCGGTGTCGCGCCCGACCTGTCTGGCGAGGATCTCCTTAAAGCCGTCCGTGAAGGCCGCATCTGGCTGAACTTGCGCGCAACCAACCAGCTGGTCGAGGACTACGCTCCGATTGCCGATCAGATATTCAACGGGTTGCAAGCCGCAACCGGACGAAAGATCTTCAAGCGCGACATGGGCGTGCTGATTTCCTCACCAGGTATCAATGTGCATTACCACCTCGATATCCCGGTCGTTGCCCTGTTCCAGATACGCGGCGAGAAAACGGTCTGGGTCTACCCCGCGACAGACCGCTATGCACCGAACGAAAAGCTAGAAGCTATTGTCTTGCGTCAGCAGGAGGAGGGACTGGCATTCCGAAGCGAATTTGAAACGGAAGCTAAGAAAGTCCTCCTCAAGCCCGGAATGGCCATCACCTGGCCACAGACAGCACCGCATCGTGTGCAGAACGGCGACATGCTGAATGTATCATTGTCTTGTGAATTCATGACTGTACCGGCCCTGCTGCGCGCAAATGCCTTGTACACCAACGGCCGGCTGCGCCGAGACTTTGGCGCCCATCCCGGACGACCTGATACCGTGTCTCCGAGCGTGATCGGAAAGGCGGCCCTCGCCAGGCTCCTGAAACAATCGGAGCGCAAGCCAGTCGGTCGCACACCAACCCCTGCTTCATTCATAGTCGATCCCGAAGCCCCGGGATGTACGCGACCTCTCGCAGTCGAGGCGAACCTATCATGAAGGTAAAAACCGCCTTCTCTCACCTCCATGCTACCGTCGAGCGCTATGATGCCCTCAGTGCAAACGATGTGGAAGCCTGGAGAAATCTCTGCCGCGCGCACCAGGATTATGACAGCGCGCTGCTGACGCCCGAATTTGCACACGTCATATCTGGCGTGCGTGATGATGTTCGCATCATCCGGATTCATGACAGAGACGACCTGAAAGCGGTGCTTCCTGTCCACCTTCGCCCAAATGGCTATGCTCGTCCGCTCGGCATGCCTTTTTCCGACTATTCGGGGCCTGTCATCGCCGAAGGGTTTCCGCTCACCATCAAGGATACACTCGCACTCGCTGGTATTGCCGCGTTTTCCTCATCAGCGGTTCCGGACCCTTGGCGATGTCTACATACCGGTGCAAAAGCTGCAGCTGAAGGCATCGAAATCGACAGTCATATCATCCGAATTTCAGACCAAAATCCGGATGACCTATACGAGAACCAGCGCTCGGCTCATGCCAAGCGCTTCAAGAACTTCCGGCGGCTTAGAAACCAGCTCGAACGCGAGGCGGGCGTGCCGGTGTTTGACTGGGGTCGCCCCGATGAGCAAACGCTTGAGACACTACTGCAATTCAAGAGCGCCCAATTTCGCCAGAGCGGCTATGTCGATCTCACGAATGCGACCAAAGCGCGTGAAATCCTCGACGCTGTCGCCCGCAGTCCTTACAGCTTCATGACATCCCTGCGCGTCGGCGGAACGCTGATCAGCGGGCATTTCGGTGTCCGGGTTGGTAATGCGTTTCATCCGTGGATCGCTGCCTTCAATCCCGCCTTTGCCCACTTTTCACCCGGCAATGTTCTGCTGATGAGCGTATTGGAGCATATGCGAGATATGGGGTTGCGCGTATACGACCTGGCCAATGGGCACGACCACTACAAGAAGTACTTTTCGAATGATCACCGCACGGCTCGGCCGGTCTTCGAAACGGGGTCAGGCCTTCAAGCCCTCCAGCACCGCGCTAGCCGGATGGCCTGGAAGCTCGCCGGTGCCGACACGCCATCTTCAACGACAGGACGCTTGCAGCGCCGCCTGGACCAGATTGCTGTTTCCGAGTTCGGTGCCTTTTCCCGTTTGAAGGAATTTGCATACGCCCTCAAGACGAGGTCAATTCCGCCGAAGGGCAATTAAGCCACACGATCGCAAATTGCATCCGCAAGCATTGAATCCCGTCGCAATCAGGGCAGTATGACGCCCTTGGGAGCGGCAATAAGGGGCTGAAATGAAATACGCATGGCGAACGGCGAGCGCCGCATTTCTTTTGCTTGGCGCGGCGGCGTGCAGCGAAGGCGGGACAGGCGACGCGCCATCAAAGGCGGCATCGGGAGCGTTCGACAAGGATCCCTTTCCGTCCACTTACGAACCTTACCCTTCCAACCCCGTCCTGCTGCAGAATGCGACGGTCTATGATGGCATTGGCGGCGTATTCGAGAACTACGATGTTCTTTTGCGTGATGGCGACATCATTCAGATCGGCGCCGATTTAGAGCCGGGCGAAGGCATTGAGGTTATCGATGCCAGCGACAAGTTCGTTACGCCCGGCATCATCGACAATCACTCCCATCTGGGCGTCTACCCGTCACCCGGTGTATCGGCGCACAGTGACGGCAATGAGATTTCTGGGCCGGTTACCGCAGAAGTGTGGGCTGAGCATGGTGCATGGCCGCAGGATCCTGGCTTCGTCCGCGCCCTCGCTGGTGGTGTAACTTCGATGCAGATTTTGCCCGGATCGGCCAATCTGTTTGGCGGACGGGGTGTGACGGTAAAGAACGTTCCGTCGCGTACGGTGCAAGGCATGAAATTTCCGGATGCGCCCTACACGCTCAAGATGGCGTGCGGCGAAAATCCGAAACGCGTCTACGGTTATGGCGGCGGCCGGTTTCCAGGCGGCGCCCCCTACTCGCGCATGGGCAACGTTGCCGGTTACCGTTCGTCCTGGATTGAAGCGCAAGAATACAAGCGCAAATGGGAAAAATGGGAAGATGAGGGCGGCGACCCTCCCAGCCGCAACCTAGAGCTGGATACGCTTAAGGGCGTGCTGGACGGTGATATCCTCGTCCATATGCATTGCTACCGAGCCGACGAGATGGCCCAGATCATCGATATGTCGAAAGAGTTCGGCTACAAGGTGACGTCGTTCCACCACGCTGTCGAGAGCTACAAGATTGCCGACAAGCTGGCGGAAGAAGACATTTGTTCCGCAATGTGGGCCGATTGGTGGGGTTTCAAGATGGAAGCCTATGACGGCATCCGGGAGAACATACCCCTTGTCCATAATGCGGGCGCATGTGCGATCGTTCATTCCGACAGCGACATCGGTGTCCAGCGTCTCAACCAGGAAGCCGCCAAGGCGCTCGCTGACGGCAACAGGGCCGGGCTCGATATCTCCAAGGCCGATGCCTGGACGTGGCTGTCGGCCAATCCTGCGAAATCCCTTGGCATCTTCGACCACACCGGATCCCTTGAGGCCGGCAAGGATGCCGACGTTGTTGTCTGGTCCGGCGATCCCTTCAGCGTCTATTCCCAAGCCGAGAAGGTCTACATTGACGGCGTGCTGATGTTCGATCGCAATAATCCCGACCTCAATCCGGTTACAGATTTCGAACTCGGCCAGCCTGGCGAAGGAGACACGAAATGATCCGCAGACTTCTCTCCGCCTGCTCAGCAGCCGCCGCTATCGCCTTTGCCGCGAATGCGCAGTCCGTCGCCATTACGAACGCCAATCTCTGGACTGGCGACGATATGGTCGCAGGGTCGACAATTGTCATCCGTGACGGCCGGGTGACCGCCGTAGCGCCGGACGCCTCCATTCCTGCCGACATGGCTCGCATAGATGCTGAAGGCGCCTGGGTTACACCGGGTATTTTCTCCGCATTCTCGCGCGTGGGCGTCGTGGAAGTGGGCGCTGAAGACTCAACGAATGATACAACTGCTCCATCAGCGACGTTCGGACCTGCCCTTCACCTTTCAGACGCGTTCAACCCATCTGCCACGACCATTCCGGTCACACGGATTGAAGGCGTAACACGAATTGCCGTGGTTCCCGGATTTGGTGCAAACATGTTTGGTGGACAGGGATTTGTCGCCGATACATCCGGCGAAGCTGACTCAATCACGAAAGCCCAGGCATTCAGCTTCATCAACCTTGGCGAAGGCGGTGCTGGCCTGTCTGGTGGCTCGCGTGCGTCTGCGTGGGCGACGCTGCGGGCCGCACTGTCGGACGCCCGGACCTATCCGGCCCGCTACATCGCTTCTGATGAAGGCGATGTGCTCGGCCGGCTCGATGCGCAGGAATTCTCAGCGGCGGCACGGGGTCAGCAGCTGCTTCTGATCTCCGTCGATCGAGCAAGCGACATCCGCAAAGTGATCGCCCTGAAAGATGAGTACAGGCAACTTGATGTCGCCCTAGTCGGCGCGAGCGAAGGCTGGCTTGTCGCCGATGAACTGGGCGAAGCAGGAATTCCGGTTATCCTGAATCAGTATGCAAATCTGCCTGGGCGCTTTGAAAACCTGGCATCCACGCAAAAAAACGCCGGACGCCTTCTGGATGCAGGTGTTGCTGTTGCCTTCGCCTATTTCGATGATGACAGCCATCAGACGCGTCTGGTGCTGCAAAGCGCCGGGAATGCGGTGGCCAATGGCGTCTCACATGAAGATGCTTTGCGCGCGATCACGTCAGCACCAGCTTCAATTTTCGGCCTGGACGATCTCGGTTCGCTCACCCCCGGAAGTGTTGGTGACCTCGTCATATGGGACGGCGATCCTCTCGAAGTGATGAGCGCGCCAACCCACGTGTTTATCAACGGCGTCGAGCAATCCCTGGAAAGCCGCCAAACAAAGCTGCGTGACCGTTACCTAAATCTTGACGAGAGCGAGCGGCCGCTAGCCTACAAGCGCTAGGCCGACCCACACTAGCGTTTTGCTACGTTTGCCACGCGCTCGATAGGTTCGGTGGTTTGCATATACCCGGCCTCCGCTGGGATGTGCAGACACGGATTGCCCATCTCGTCCTTGCCTACCACCGGCAACACAGTCACGACGGATTCGGTCGCAAAACGACTGACCGCAGCGGCTACCTGGGCGCATTCCCCGAGCTTTCCAAGATTCATTCGCGTCGGGAAAATGACCGTGGCACGTCCGTCTTCGGCCATGTCTAGGGCTTCCTGCGGCTCAAGCCAGACGGCTTCGGTTGTCTCTCGGCCATCATGGGTTGCCAACTGTTGCGGCGGGGTTGGCGCCAGATAGAAGTGCGTATCGAAACGCTTGGGCATCATGGTTGGCGTGATCCAGTGTCCAAAATAAACAAGCGTATCCAGCGCCAGAACGAAGCCATTTTTGCGCGCCAGCTCGACAAAGCTTTCCTCCTGTCGATCAACTGGGCCGCGATGAGCCTCAAGCGACGCTGCAAGCTTCGCGTCGACGAGTGGCTTTCCAGGCCCGCGCTCACCTATTTTTCGCGCCAGTAGAATGCCGGACTCTTCAAAGGCTTCTCGAACGGCTCCGACACGCGCGGCAAGTTCCGGACCGTGGAAATCGCCATCCGAGAGTTCGATCCATGCCTCAGAGGCGTCTTCCTCATTTGTTTTCCCACCTGGAAAAACGAGGGCCCCTGCCGCGAAATCAATCTCGTAGTGGCGCTTCACCATCAGGACTTCAAGGCGGGGATTGTCACGTAACAACAGGATCGTCGAAGAAAGCTTCGGCGCGGCTGCGGGTTCGTTCAAGGTCTGTCCTCCCAAACTTTCAAGAAATTTGAAGAAAATCGGCTCTGGGTCGTGCGCCTGATTTCAACTTTGTTTCGCTAGGTTTTTGTTTCCCGACAATCACAGACACAGGTGAGACATGCAACACGCCAGAATGCGCGTTCAATCTACCGGACCCGTAGCAGGCGCAGGACGCCTTCTTCGATTTGAGCCGGTTGTTCACCTCGTGACCGGCGACGTAACCTGCGCCGCCGTCCAGTCGACCCGTCGCTACGAAGAACTCGCAGCGTTCGGGGCGTCGGGCCTGGTTTCAAATGTCGATAGCCCGGCCAACTGGCTGTCTGACATGATCGAAGACGTGGCCCTGCGCGCACGTGTTACAGATATGGACGTGCGTCCGATCCACCTTGAAGCCCCTGTATCAGCCATGATGCATCCCGACACGCCGATAGCTTGCGAAGCTGCAGCTGCCCGTAGCCGCCTGCTTCCTCAAGAAATCTGCATCGAGGTCACCGACGCGTCGCTGTCTCAATCCCGAAAGGATGTCACGCGCAGCATTGAAAATCTTCGCCGGAAGGGTTTTCGAATTGGCGTGATCGCGACGCACTCCTGGAACACGCCGCTCGATACAGGGCTTCGCCTCATGCTGGACACGGTCCGCGTAGATTCGCGCAAGCTTTTCCGCGACGAGGATCTGATGAACCGCGTCGAGGCTGCTGTTGCCTGCGGAATTTCGGTCATCGCAGAAGGCGCCCGTTATCGCGACGGGCATGAACTGGCCTCGATCGGCGTCGAACTTGCCATGCGGCCATCCGCCGACGCCTAGGCGTTCCCGATATACCGCACGTTTTCTTGTTCGGTCTCTTCCTGCACCTCGGCCTGCTCTGAGTAGATATCGAGCTTTTCGAGAAGGTAGTCGAGATCTGCCTTTGGAATCGCCTGGAACTGGGTCAGGACCCGCTCGATCATGCGCGAACGGAACCGGGCCTTGTCATTGGCGCCGCCGTCAAGTTCGGTCTCGTGATAAACAGTGACCGCCGCCTTGAAGGCTGGAAGAAGTTTTCGCGGCAGCCCTGCCCGGTCGAACACCGCCGCCAACCCACTGGGGCCGGCATCGTGGATCATGAGCCACACTCGATTGTGCGGCACGCCCGATAGTTCGGCCAGGGCATACTCCACAAACTTCATATGACCTACGCATAGGGCTCGCATGATAAGCGAATAAGTCAGGCGGCCATTCAAATCTAACTGATGAACAAAATACTCCATATCCTGCGTGCGGTCGGCCTGCTCGACCAGGTCGATCGTGGCGCGCTCGCGTGCGCCCGCAGCCAGGTCGATTGCAATCTGCGCGGGAAGCTCATGCTTGTTGACGAGCAAATCAAAAGCCTGCCCAGACACAAGCGAAACCAGCTTCTCGGCGATGTGGATCGGAATCTGTTCGCGGCTGATGATGCCTTCCTTGATGTCATCATTGTCGTGGAACCGGCGAATCGAATGTTCAAACGCGGAATTCGTCCACGCCGCTCCTTTGTTGCGCGTCAGAACGCTGACCGCTTCCGGAGCGCCATGCTCCGCGATCACATCGGTAAGCTCTTCGTTGACATATCGACGGGAGGCAATGGCGGCCTGCTTTGAAGCGGTAACGGCGAGGACAAGTTCGATCAGGTCTTCGTCTGTGAATGATGGAGAAAATTCCAGGACCGGCACGGCCACTTCTTCGATATCCTGTGCCAGTTGCAAGGCAACATCACGCGGCAGGCGCGGCGAATTTCGAAGCGTAACAGACAGCGTACGCCGGACGAGGTCTGCTGCGTCATCGGCAAGAATCTTGATGATCTCTTCCGCATGCGCCCGTTCTTCGTCAGTAAGCGGGTCAGCCGCAATCCGGCGGCAAAGGCGATGCGCGATGCCCGCCCGCTCTTCAGACGTCTCGCCACGCATCAGCTTTTCGATATCCCCCTGCGACAGGTGAGAACGCATTGTTGCTATACCCATGGGGAAAGGGCCTCTCTAGTACCTGATCCTTATGTGCAGACATTTGGATCGAGCCGGTTAATTTCCGGTTTACCAATAACGGCTGGACCTGCCGGAAAAAACAGGGAGACACACACGCAATGCTCGAAGGCATCAGGGTAATTGAATATGCGACCTACATGGCTGCTCCCGGCGCGGGCAGCATTCTCAGTGACTGGGGCGCGGAGGTCATCAAGGTCGAACCGCCCGGCGGCGATCCGATTCGGAAGTTTTTCGCGACGCTCGGAACAGACTATCAGGACAATCCGGTCTTCGACTTTGACAATCGGGGCAAAAAATCCATCGCCATCGATACGCGCACAGATGAAGGCAATGCACTGCTGCGCGAACTGGCCAAGGATGCGGACGTCTTTCTGACGAACGTGCGTCCGGGCGGGCTGGAACGCTCCGGTCTCGGTTACGAACAGCTCAAGGCCGACAATCCGAAACTCGTCTATTGCACCCTGACCGGCTATGGCCTTGAAGGCCCCGACGCCGACAAACCTGGTTTCGATATTGCGAGTTTCTGGGCGCGGTCGGGTGTTGCGAGCGCAACCGTGCCAAAGGGACAGGATCCATTTCCCTGCCGAACGGCCTTTGGCGACCACACGACCAGTATCGCAACTGCGGCGGGCATCTGTGCAGCGCTCGTTGAAGCCACCAAGACCGGCAAGGGACGCCTGGTCGAGTCTTCGTTGCTGAGAACCGCCCTGTTTGCTGTTGGCTCCGATTTCGCAATCCAGCTCTTCTTTGGGCGCCTCAGCTCGACCAAGTCTCGTCATGAGCAGAATGTTCCCATCACGAACTTCTTCAAGACCAGCGACGACCACTGGATCTGCCTTGTTTCGCGCCAGGGAGAAGCGGACTGGGCGCCCATCTGCCGCGCTATTGGACGCGAAGATCTGATCGACGACGAACGTTTCAACTCAGCCAAGGGGAGACGACGCAACGTAAAGGAATGCGTCGAAATTCTGGACGCCGGATTTGCGAAGTACACGCGCGAAGAAATGGCCAAGCGACTGGACGAACAGTCGCTCGCCTGGTCCCCCGTGCAAACGCTCGCCGAAGCGGCCCTGGACCCGCAGGTGAAGGCCGCTGGAGGTATTGTCGATGTTCCCTCGTCTGCCGGCGATGGAACGACCTTTTCCTCACCTGCATCTCCCGTGCGTTTTCCCGGCGCCGATGATGGCCCGAAGGGCCCGGCACCGCGGCTTGGCGAACATACGCGCGACGTGCTTGCAAGCCTCGGGCGGTCCAGCACCGAGATCGATCAATTGCTCGAAGCCGGTGTTGTCACGGGAGAGCTCTCAACAACCTGACCAGTTACCGGGGCCACAGGCTCGGCTGGTGCAAATCGGGCAAAATGAGCCTGGACCTCGGCCGCTTTCGCATCGTGTAGTGCGATGCAGAGATCGATGCTCTCTAGGGCTTCGGCCAAGGCTCGCTCGTGTCCCTGCGCGAGAGAACCATAGACCTCGAACAAGTTTTCGAGTTCGTCCCGGCCCTGACGCGTGCAGAGGCTCCTCGCGAGCCGAGGCGTGGAACGAGGCCGCTGGCCTGGAATGACCTTGAGGAATTCCGGGAAGTTAATCTGTAGCCAGGACCATGTGTCGTTCATCGTCTCGGGCTGGTCCATCTGTCCGGCAATGATCGTGTAATTCTCTCGGGTCCCCAGAATTCCAGACAAGGTCAGCGATCCGATATCGTCGGCCAGTGCGGGATCAGAGTTCTGTCCGATCGCATATGCGGCCGCTGCTGCGAAAGTAGGATCATCGATCGACTTCAGGCTGCGCAGCAAGGCCTTCAGAAATGGTTCGCCTTCCTCCTGCATTGCAATGGCGAGAGCGGTGGCAAAATCATCGCTGGTGAGTTCACGTGCGCCTCGGCGGGACCGCATGCCGACATAGGCCTTGGCGGCATTGGCATATTCCTCGCGAAGCGCTTCATCGCGCCCCTGGCGGGCCAGAAAGGCTTCTATGCGCTGCTGCAGAATGCGGTCATTCTCATCCTCCGAGGACATGAGACTTGCCAGTCTCGGACGAAAAACACGCATCAGTTCGGACCGGAAGCCTGCCAGCGCCTCTGGTCGTCCCTCGACGAGCGGTATCAGCGACCGGTAAGCGTCCATCGCTTCCGTCACGACCTGCCGTTCCGAGCGCCGCGCCCCCGCTTCCAGGATCGCGGTCAGGGACGACAGCGATATGCTGCCCGCTTCGAAGCTGGCCAGCGCACTATCGACGGCGACCAGAGCTTCGCCGCCGCTCAACAAATGGAAGTTCACCGCCAATGTCGCCCATTGCGGATCTGCCAATTCGAAACGCCAGTAGCCCTTACCGTCCGCGTTTGGCATGACCCAGGCCGGACACGCACCGGCCTCATCCAATCTCAGCGTTGAGGAGCGGCCATTGATCATCTGGCAGGCACGCACAGTCTCTTCACTCGTCCCAGCCGTCATGCAGAACGGTATCGTCCAGGGCTGGGCCTGCTCGATCATGCTCCCTAGCGGTTTGTAGCGCCGTTGGGTCAGGCGAATCTCAGGCACACCATCGTCGGGACAAGAGAGTTCAGTGTTGATGACGGGCAAGCCAGACCGCTCGACAAAGCTCCGGAACGCCTTGGTGAGATCGGGCTCATTTGTTTCCTGGCCTATGACTTCGAAGAAATCCGTGCTGTCGGCGACGGAGTCTTCAAAGCGCTGAATGTATCGGCCCAGCGCCGGTCGGAATGTTTCAGCGCCGAAGTAGGCATCGACCATCGCAATGACAGCGAGCCCCTTGTCATAAGTAATTGAATCATAGGCGTTCCGGATGTCTTCGTTGAGCGTGATTGGTTCGCGTACAGCCCTTGCGCTCGCCAGGCTGTCGAGCCCCATCGCGCTGACTGAATCCGCGATCGCATCCAGTTCATGACCGCCTTCTGGCTCCAGCTCCGCCAGGACGATTCCTGTCGCCCAGCTGGCAAATGCTTCCTTCAGCCAAAGATCGTCCCACCATGGCGGCGTGACGAGGTCACCGAACCACATGTGCGCAATTTCGTGGCTATGGATGCCAAGCAAGGCTCGCCGAGCGGCTGGTCCGCTACTAGGGCCGAACAGGATGCGACTCTCACGGTAGGTAATGGCCGCCGCCAGTTCAGTCGCACCGCTCGGCCATTGCGGCGCGGCGATAATGTCGAGCTTCTCATATGGATAGGGCACTTGCAGCGACCGCTCGAAGAAGTCGATCATCGGTTCGGTCATCATCAGCGCGTAGGATATCTCCTTGCCCTTACCAGCGCGCGTATAGCCAGTCAGAGGGATCTCCACATCGCGCACCTCATTCGGTGCAAGGTCGGGCCCCTCGACCGTCTCGAATGATCCAACCGCCAGCGAAAGCAGGTATGTTGGCAATGGCCGCGTGCGTTTGAACTCAACGCGTATCTGCCCGTTCTCAAGAGTTTCCCATGACTTTTCAGGGGTGTTGGTGATCGCCGTGTCACGCTCATTGATGGTCAGTCTGATGTCGAAGGGCGCCTTGAAGGCTGGCTCGTCAAAACCCGGCATGAAGCGGCGGGCCTGGATACTTTCAGACTTGGCGAGCGCATAGGCATTGCCCTGTTCATCGACCCTGAACAGACCGGCGAGATTAGCGTCGAATGGCGCCGTATAGGAAATGTCCACTGTGACGGGTCCCGGGCCCATACGCCTCGGGAATCCCAGCCAGGCAACGCCGGACTGCAGAACATCGCGCCACACACCCTCCGCGCTATTCCGGTTGGGGGACGAAACGACGACATTCCGGATTTCAAGGTCCTGGCCGTGGAGCCAAATACCCGTGGCTGGACGGTCGAGGTCCAGCTCAATCGTTACATGGCCGCCAAATCGCTTTTGCCGAGGATCTATTGCAAGGTCGAGCGTGTACAGTGTCGGACGCACACCGTCCGGTAGCGGCCCTCTCGGCGCGGACGCGTAAAGCTCGGAGAGATCCGGTTGGCGCGGCTGCGGTGTCGGTCCGCATGCGGCAACACTGGAGATGATCAGCAAGACGAGTCCGGCAATCCGCAACATGAGTTCACTTTCCCCTGACACACTGACTCCGATAACTGAGTTCGTATCGCGCCGTCACCCCATGCAGCTGACTCTCGGACCGGATTAAGCAGAACTGCCCGTAGAATGATGGCCTCAGCCGTGAATCACGCCTATACGGATCGCATGAAAATCGCGACGTGGAATGTCAATTCGATCAAGGCCCGGCTTCCTACCGTACTGGAGGTCCTCAAAACCATCGACTGCGATGTGGTTTGCCTGCAGGAAATCAAATGCGAAACGGACGCCTTCCCGTATCTGGAGATCGAGGAATTAGGCTACAACTGCGCCGTTCACGGCCAGAAGACCTATAATGGCGTCGCGCTGCTCTCCAAACATCAGCTAGAGGACGTGGTTAAAGGCCTGCCGGACAACGAAGGTGACGATCAGGCCCGCTACATCGAAGCGCTGGTGATGTGCGAGCATCCCATCCGCGTAGGCGGGCTATATCTGCCCAATGGCAATCCAGCGCCCGGCGACAAATATGACTACAAGCTCAAATGGATGGATTGCCTGCTTAGCCACGCCACCGAGCTCCTCAAGCAGGAAGACGCTTTTGTCCTGGCCGGCGACTACAATGTCATTCCCCGTGATGAAGACTGCTGGGATCCGGCAGTCTGGCGTGATGACGCCCTCGCCCTGCCGTCAACGCGGGCAGCTTTCCAGAAGCTGAAATGGCTTGGCCTGACCGAGGCTTATGAGGCCGCGGATGGCCGGGCCCACGAATACACATTCTGGGACTATCAGGGCGGCGCCTGGCAGAAAGGTCATGGCATCCGCATTGACCACCTGCTCCTGTCGCCGCAAGCGGCTGACCGGCTTGAAAAGGTTGAAATATTCAAGAAAGCGCGTGAGATGGAAAAGCCGTCCGATCACGTCCCGATAATTGCCGAACTGACGGACTGACCCTAGCCCTTCTTTGTCGCGCAGCGATTATTGTAGTCGGTGACAGCAGAATTCAGTTCGGCCACTTGTGCCTGAAGGTCTTCATCGATCTTCATGAGCTCTGCTTTCAGAGCCTCATATTCCTGCTTTGCGGCATCTGCCTTGGCGACCTCTGCGTCACCGAACAGGCGTGTGCTCTCGGCCGCCTCCCATTCGTCACCAGCCGCTTCGACTTCTTCAAGCAGCGCCGAGCGCTCGGCCTGAAGGGCCTTGGCTTCCTTTTGGCCGGCCTTGATCGACTGCGCCTGCGAATGACATGAGGCCCGCGCAACCGTGGACTGGGCTGATGCAGGCATCATCAACGCGGATATGGCCAGCGACGCGAAAAGTGCAGAAGTGATTACAGCTCTCATCATGCGCTTAATCTATCTAGACACAGGTGAAGCCTTGCTGAACAAGGTGACCACAGTCTGGCCTTGATCGGGCCATTCTGCGATCACCTCAAGTCAGATTCAGATGTCTGCATAGACGTGGCGCTCGGCTGCATAACCTTCGTGCGTCACTGCTCCCTTGTGCGCCGGGCCAACCAGCTTGGCGAACTTGGCAAGGGCGCCTGAACCATAACGGGTTTCCTTGGGCGACCACGCCTTGCGGCGCTGCTCCAGCTCAGCTTCGGAGACCTCGAGATCGATCGTACCGTTTTCAGCATCGATCGAGATCATATCGCCGTCCTTCACCAGGCCAATCGGGCCACCTTCCTGCGCTTCCGGGCCGACGTGACCAATGCAGAAACCGCGGGTCGCACCGGAAAAACGACCGTCAGTGATCAGCGCGACCTTGTCGCCCATCCCCTGTCCATAGAGGGCAGCGGTAGTTGAAAGCATTTCGCGCATGCCAGGCCCGCCCTTGGACCCTTCGTAGCGGATGACCAGCACGTCGCCTTCCTTGTACTGCCGCTTTTCGACCGCCTCGAAACAGGCAGCTTCACCGTCAAACACCCGCGCGGGACCGCGGAATTTGAGATTATGCAGGCCCGCCACTTTCACAATGGCGCCATCTGGCGCGAGTGAGCCCCAGAGCCCAACGACACCTCCTGTTTTGGTAATCGGTTTGCTGGCTGGATAGATGACCTTCTGCTCCGGATTCCAGGTCACATCCTTTAGGTTTTCCGCCCAGGTCTTGCCGGTCACCGTGATGCAGTCACCATGGATAAGGCCTTCTTCGTGAAGGGTTTTCATCAGCATGGGGACACCGCCCGCTTCGCCGAAATCCTTGGCGACATACTCTCCGCCGGGCTTGAGCGATGCAATATATGGCGTCTTCTGGAATATCTCGGCGACGTCTTTCAGTTCGAATTTCACGCCGCACTCATTCGCCATCGCTGGCAGGTGCAGCGCTGCATTGGTCGAGCCACCCGTGGCGGCAACAACAATGGCTGCGTTTTCAAACGCTTCGCGCGTGCAGATATCGCGTGGACGCAAGCCCGACTCTATCAGCCGCATGACCGCCTTGCCGGACTCGACGGCATACTCGTCGCGATTGGCATAGGGCGCAGGAAGCGCCGAGGAAAGCGGCAGCGCAAGGCCGATCGCTTCGGAGACGCAAGCCATTGTATTTGCGGTGAATTGGCCCCCGCAGGCGCCGTCGCCCGGACAGGCCAGCTTTTCCAGGGCATGCAGCTTCTCGTCGGACATCTGGTTGTCACCGGCGGCATGCGCGCCAACCGCCTCGAACACGTCCATGACGGTCACGTCCCGGCCCTCGAACCGGCCCGGCAGGATGGAGCCGCCATAGAGGAAAACGGAGGGGACGTTCAGGCGCAGCATGGCCATCATCATGCCCGGCAGCGACTTGTCGCAACCTGCAATACCCACAAGCGCATCATAGGAATGGCCACGCATGGTGAGCTCGACGGAATCGGCGATCACCTCGCGGGAAACCAGCGAGGAGCGCATGCCCTCATGGCCCATGGCGATGCCGTCGGTAACGGTGATCGTGCAGAACTCCCGCGGCGTGCCGTCGCCTTCCTTGACGCCCTCGGAGACGGCGTGCGCCTGACGCATCAGCGCGGTGTTGCAGGGGGCTGCCTCGTTCCAGCATGAAGCAACGCCGACAAATGGCTTCTGAATGTCCTTTGTCGACAGGCCCATTGCGTAATAATAGCTACGCTGCGGGGCGCGCGAGGGCCCTTCGGTTACATGGCGCGACGGCAGGCGTGACTTGTCCCAGGTCTTGCTCATTTCACGGCTCTTTCAACTATGCTTTCTTTGGATTGTTTCCATAAGGCTGGGAGCCCGGCGGCGCTACCCGTTTTCCGCAATTTTCCAGCGGAAAGCCTGAGAAATATCCTGCCCCTATCCACCGTTCCGGGAGTCTTAAAACAGTACATTTTCGGTATGATTCCAGATTCGCGGTCTATTTCTTGGAATAATCTTCCAAATTCAGACGCATCAGGAATTCGAGGTCGCGATGCTCGCCGACCGGAAACCAGAATTCGTCAATCTTCTCAAAACCGAACCGCTCATAGAGGCGCTGCGCACCGTAGTTTTCCGAAAAGACGCTGAGATAGATCGCCGGCGCGCCCTGCTTGCGGGCCCAGTCCAGCGCCTCTTCTACGAAGCGCGTGCCGAGCCCCCTACCCTGGAGCGGGACATCCACATAAAGACGTTTCAGTTCCACGCATCCGGGCGGCGCATCGCTTGCCGGAAGGGTCAGCTTGCCACAGGCGAGGTAGGCCCCCAGAGCGCCAGCGCCGGTCTCTGCAACGCGCAGAAGGCTGCCGGGCGTCGCGAGGGCTGTCTCGTAGACCTCGCGCCCATGCTCCGCCTCCAGAAAGCTGGCGAGGTCCTCGGCGCGATAGAGGTGGTCGAACTTGTCGGTGAAGGTCTTGCGCGAAAGGGCCACAAGCGCGTCCAGGTCAGACGTACCGGCGTCTCGAACGGTGAGGCCCAAGGTCGAGGTCTCATTCGCCATGGCTGCCTTTCACTCTGCCACCTCGAAGATCGCCGTCTCCAGCGCGCCGGTGGAATCGGCCATGCCGCGATACATGCCTTGTGAGTTGAAGACATAGGCATACTGCCCATCGGCGCCCATGACGATCACGCCGCCATCACCGCCGAGGTCTGCGACCTGGCCGAGCGCATTCTGTGCGGCCGCATCGATGCTGTCGCCGGCGAGCTCGACCCGGGTGCAGATCGTCTTGGCGACACCGACGCGGAT
The DNA here is from genome assembly GCF_003576285.1 of Henriciella mobilis. Classification (NCBI taxonomy): domain Bacteria; kingdom Pseudomonadati; phylum Pseudomonadota; class Alphaproteobacteria; order Hyphomonadales; family Hyphomonadaceae; genus Henriciella; species Henriciella mobilis. Next base: position 482,517 of record NZ_QWFX01000013.1, read on the forward strand.
GAAATACTCACCATGGCCGGTCGCGGAGACAGCGCAGACGCCGTTCTGGGCATAGGTTGCCGCGCCGATCAGGGGCGAGTCGCCGATCCGGCCGGGTGCCTTGGCTGTCATGCCACCGGTCGTTGTAGCGGCGGCGATGTTGCCATCCTTGTCGATCGCGACCGCGCCGACGGTACCATGCCGGTCTGCATCTGCGCGGCTTTGCGTCTCCAGCACCCGCTCCAGCGCCTTCAGGCGGCGCTCGGTGGTGAAGTATGAATTCTCGACCATGTCGAGGCCGACCGACTCGGCGAACGCATCGGCGCCCTCGCCTGCGAACATGACATGTTCGGACTGGTCCATGACGGCACGCGCGGCGAGGATCGGATTCTTCACGCGCTTCACACCCGCCACAGCACCGGCATTGCGGTCACGGCCATCCATGATGGAAGCGTCGAGTTCATGCTCATAGGCCGCTGTCATCACCGCACCCTTGCCCGCATTGAACAGCTCGTCATCCTCCATGACGATGACAGCCGCCTGGACCGCATCCACCGCGCTGCCGCCAGCACTCAGGACGTCCGCACCCGCGGCCAGCGAAGCTTCAAGCCCGGCGCGATACGCCGCTTCCTTGTCGGCGGACATGTTCTGGCGAAGCAGCACCCCTGCCCCGCCGTGAATAACGATGCGCCAGTCCGGACGCGTGCTTTCAGCCATCCCAGTCTCCCCGGCCGACCGGGCTGTCGTGGTGCATGCAACAGCAGCCAGCGCGGCGATGGTGATCAACAGTCTGCGCATTCTCATCCTTCCTTGTCTGGCCACCCACGCTTCCCGCGGCGCCCGATCCGGCCTGTTCGCCACAGCCAGTAGAGGAGGACAGCATCTCCAAGCAGAAAGATGGTGAGGGCAAGGAACAACCAGACCGCCAGCGCAGCCTCCTCGATTTAGCTGATATCCTTCAACTGTTCGCGTGCCGAGGACAGCTTTGCAAGCGTGGCCGTCCATTCGCGGATACGCTCGCGATTCTCCTCGACGATCTCGGGCGGGGCCTTGGCGACGAAATTCTCGTTTGAGAGCTTCTTTTCAGTCCCCATGATGTCCTTTTCGAGCTTCGCGATTTCCTTGTCGAGGCGAGCGATCTCGTCAGCCGGGGTGATGAATTCCTCGACTTCCAGCGCGATGGAATCCTCGCCCGACGCGATGGTGACGGAGCGGGCGGGCTTTACGTCGGCGATGGCAAAGCTGCCAAGGCGCGCAAGCTGCCTGATGGGCACTTCATTGGCCGCGGCCCAGCCCTTCACCTTGTCGGACGCATCGATCAGCGAGGCAGAAATCTGCGCGCCGGCCGGAACGTTAAGCACCGACCGCGTAGAGCGGATCTCCGAGACGGTGTCGAGCACCCAGGCCATCTCGGCTTCGGCCTCTGCATCAGCCCAGGCATTTCCATAGCGCGGCCAGTCCTGCAGCATCAGGAAGCCGGGACGCTTGCGCTCAGCGTCCTCGGTCTGCTCCCACAGGGCTTCGGTCACGAAGGGCGTGAAGGGGTGAAGCAGTTTCAGCGTCTGGTCGATCACCCAGCCGCAAGCCTTGCGCGTCTCGGCCTTGGCGGCTTCGTCCTCTCCGTTCATGACCGGCTTGATCAGCTCGATATACCAGTCGCAGAGCACGTTCCAGATAAACTGGTAGAGCGCATCGGCGGCCTCGTTGAACTTGTAGGCTTCGAGGCTCGCGGTGACGGCGCGTTCGGCCTTGGCGAGCTCGGCGGCGATCCAGCGATTGAGCGGCAGCTTCAGGTCGCCCGGCTTGAGGTCGTGACCGAACTCGCAGCTGTTCATCTCTGCAAAACGCGTCGCGTTCCAGAGCTTGGTGGTGAAGTTGCGGAAGCCCTCGACCGACTGCCTGGCGAGACGGATATTGCGGCCCTGCGCGGCGAGGCGTGCAAAGGTGAAGCGCAGCGCGTCGGCGCCGTATTCGTCGACCAGTTCCAGCGGGTCCATGGCATTACCCTTGGACTTCGACATCTTCTGGCCCTTCTCGTCGAGGACGAGGGCGTGGATGTAGACGTCATGGAACGGGATCTCGCCCATGAAATGGATGCCCATCATCATCATCCGGGCGACCCAGAAGAAGATGATGTCATGCGCGGTGATCAGCACGCTGGTCGGGTAGTATTGCTTCAGGGCCTCGGTCTCTTCCGGCCAGCCTTGTGTCGAGAACGGCCAGAGGGCGGATGAGAACCAGGTGTCGAGGACGTCTTCGTCTTGCCAAAGCACAACCGCGCGAGGCGCCAGCGACACCGCCTGTTTACCTTCTGAGGCAGATTCCGCCTCAAAAACGTCTTCCGGCTGCAAGCCAAAAGAGTCGTAATATTGACGAGCCTGCTGCTCAGCTTCCGAAAAGCTGTTTGCGCAAAATGTCCGAGGCACGTCGATATCGTATCTCAAATGTCGCTCGCCGCCTTTCTCCTCGACAATCAGCGTTGGGCCGTACCAAACCGGAATCCGATGTCCCCACCAGAGCTGACGCGAGACGCACCAGGGCTGGATGTTGTCCATCCAGTTGTAATAGGTCTTGGTCCAGTTCTCCGGCACGAACTTCGTCTTGCCGGTGCGCACCGCCTCGATGGCCGGCCTGGCAAGCTCGGCTGCGTTCACGAACCACTGGTCGGTCAGCATTGGCTCGATGACGACGCCGGACCGGTCGCCGAAGGGCTGGGTGATCAGCTTGTCCTCAACCTCGATCATCAGGCCGTCGGCATCGATATCGGCGATGACCTGCTGGCGGGCCTCATAGCGGTCGAGCCCGCGATAGGCTTCCGGTACGAGGTTCAGCGCGTCGACTTCAGCTGCCGTCGCCACCTTGCCGCCTGCGATTGCCTGCGCCGCTTTTGCGCTCTCTTCGTAGGATGCGCCGTCCGTGCGCATGCGGGCCTGGTCATCCATAAGACGGTACATCGGGATGTTGTTGCGCTGGGCAACGCCATAGTCGTTCTCATCATGCGCCCCGGTGATCTTCACCGCGCCAGAACCGAACTCCGGATCCGGATACTCATCGGTGATGATCGGGATCAGGCGGCGATGGTCTTTCGGGCCGACCGGGATTTCGCAGAGCTTGCCAACGATCGGGGCATAGCGTTCATCGTCCGGGTGCACGGCCACCGCGCCATCGCCGAGCATGGTCTCGGGCCGGGTCGTGGCGATGGAGATATAGTCGCGCTCTTCCTCGAGCGTGACGTTCCCGTCCTCGTCCTTCTCGACATAGGTGTAGGTCTCGCCGCCCGCGAGCGGGTATTTGAAGTGCCACATATGGCCTTTGACATCGCGGCTCTCGACTTCGAGGTCGGAAATGGCGGTCTGGAAATGCGGATCCCAGTTCACCAGCCGCTTGTCGCGATAGATCAGCCCCTCATTGTAGAGGTCGACGAAGACCTTGCGGACCGCTTCCTGCATCTGGTCGTCCGGATCGTGCCGGTCGCCCATGGTGAAACGCTCATTCTCCCAGTCGCAGGACGCGCCGAGGCGCTTGAGCTGGTTGATGATCTGGCCGCCGGACTGCTCTTTCCAGTCCCAGACGCGATCAACGAACTTTTCGCGGCCCAGCGAGGCGCGGCTCTCATTTCCCCCATCCTGGGCGAGCTGGCGTTCGACGACCATCTGCGTGGCAATGCCCGCATGGTCGGTACCCGGCTGCCAGCGGACATTCTTGCCGCGCATGCGCTCGAAGCGGACGAGGATGTCCTGCAGCGTATTGTTGAGCGCATGGCCCATGTGCAGCACGCCGGTGACGTTCGGCGGCGGGATGACGATGGAATAGGCCTCGGCGCTCGTATCGCCTGAAGGACGGAAGCAGCCTTCCTCCTCCCAGCGCTGGTAGATGCGCTGTTCTGCGCCTTGCGGATCGAAGCGTTGGTCGAGCATGTCGGGGTCAGTCCATCATCACGTCAAAAACACAAACAAAAGGCGCGCCGTTTCGGGCGCGCCTCGTCTCTATATCAATGTCTGAACGAGGGTCTAGCGCGCCATGCGGGCGATGCGCTGTACTTCCTCTTCGACCTTGCGCTCGACAATCGCCGGAAGGTTGGCATCGAGCCATTCCTTGATCATCGGACGCAGCAACTCCATCATCAGGCCTTCAAGCGTATTCGGGTTCGGATTGCCGGCTTCCTGCGACTGTTTGACCATCAGCTTGCCAAGCGCGCTTGCCGCTGCACCCGCAATCCGCTCATCGGTCAGACCGGCGCCAGCCGTTGCCGAAGGCGCCTCAACTTCAGTCTTGCCTCTCAGCATGGTTGTTTCCTCGCGAACGGGCTCCTGCGACACCGCAGGCTCTACCGCCGGTGCCTCGTCGGTTGCCGGTATATCACGGCCCCACTCGTCTTCCCATTCCTCATCCGACTGGTCTTCGTCCCCGCCGAAGGCTTCGGCGGGTTCGTCAGCGCGTGCGAAGACCGGCTCTTCATCGTCGAGGGTGACATCTTCGAGCGACAGGTCGTCGACGCCTTCAAGCGGGTCGGAAGGCGTGTCCGACGGCGTCGCCGCCTCATCAAGCGACAGGTCGTCGAACATGGATTCGTCGACATCGTTCAGAAGATCGTCGTCAGCATCGTCGGCAATCGCATCGAGAGAGGTGTCACCAGCGGTATCGTCTTGCGAAACGCCGGCCTGCTCGATGACATCGTCGAGCGACAATTCCTCGAAGTCCTCGTCATCGGAAACATTGACCGAGACTTTCGGTTCTTCCTTTTTTGCAGATGCCGGACTGGATGGCCGCGGGCCTTCACCTTCGTCCGAAATTATCTTTCGAATGGAGGCAAGGATTTCCTCCATCGTCGGCTCTGCTTGTGCTTTCTCGGCCATTCCCAGCTCCAGAACGTGTCCATTCAAGTGTCCCTGAAAAGGGCTACACCGCGTCGGTTAATGAGGTGTTATGACGGATTCGAACCGCGAATGCACCTTCGCAGGCAGCTAGTACACAGAAAGTCCCAGCCGTTCGGGTGTCAGCTTGCCCATCGCCGCGAGCAGTTGATGAGCCGCAACGTACCGGTCGCGTTCCGATGTCGCCAGGGACAGGCGTGCTTCGAGAAGCTGCTGTTCCTGGTCGAGAACGTCGAGCGTTGTGCGGGTCCCGACAGACAATTCCTGCTGGGCCCCTTCATAGGCAATTTCTGCCGCATCGACCTGGCGCTTCGAGGCTTCCACAGCGCGTTCTGCTGCGAGATGGGCATACCAGGCCCGCGCGACCTGCGTGCGCACGGCCCGCTGCAGCTGGCTGAGCTGCGACTGGGCCTGGCTACGTTCCAGACGCGCCTGACGAAGCGCCGAACTATTGGCCCCGCCCGCATAGAGCGGAATGCGCGCCTGCGCCCCGGCAACGACGCTCGTGTCCGTGAAGCCTTCGGTGTGATACTCCTCGACCCCGGCCTGCGCGATGATCGAGACCTCTGGCCGCAGCGCGCCCCGTGCGACCTCCACCCCCTCGGCAGCGGCCTTTTCGGCATGGCGCGCCGACGTGATGTCCGGATTGGACTGAAGCGCAATCTCCAGCGCCTCCTCGAAACTTGCCGGAAGCGCGGGTGTCGGCGGCACCGGCGAGAGCTCTCCGGCCTCTAGTCCCGTCAGAAATCCATAAACGGCAAGACTGCCTTCAAGCTGTGCCTCGGCGGCGGCGAGCTGTGCCCGCCCGCCTTCAAGCCGCGCCTCCGAGAGGGCGACATCGGTGCGCGTCACGTCACCAACCTCGAACCGGTCCTGCGACTGGGTCAGCTGGCCGGTCAGAAGTTCGATGCTCGACTGGCGGATCAGGATCACTTCGCGGTCTCGGAGAATATCTACATAGGCCGTCAGCGTATCAAGCAGCAGCGCCTGCCCTGCACTGTCGAGCTGCGCATCCGCGGCCATCGCACCGGCCCTGGCCTGCCGCACCCCGGCGACAATCCGCCCGCCTGTGTAAAGTGGCAGGCGCGTTTCCAGCTGCGCCGATGCAACCGGGAAGTCACCTGTATTGAAGGCGAATGGCCGGTTGGTATCGATCGACTGGTAGACATAGCCCGAATAGAGATCGACGGTCGGCCGGCGCTGCGCGCGCGCTTCGGTAATCCGTTCCTGTGCGATTCGCGCTGCATCACGCTGCTGGTCGAGGCCCGGATTGTTGAGCCAGGCCGCCGTCAGCGCTTCCTGCAGGGTTTCCGCGCTAGCCGGGACCGACAGGCCAGCAAGGCAGGCGGCCGAAAGAGCGGCCATCCGAATTGAACAGCGAAGCTTCATGTCACTCGCCCTCTCCTCACGCCCCACCCTTAGCACAGGGATTATCATTGTGAACAGTGTTCACTTTATGAATCGCGTTCAGAGAGAATGAGCCTTGCAGGCTATCAGAAAGTGAAGCTTGGCTTCTTTTCGAAACCGGGCATGCGCGGCGGACAGGCATCGAACGCATCACGATATGCGGTGATCTCACCTGAGTGCGTGAAGATGCGGGCGCGTCCGAGATCGCGGCCAACCGGCACGGCCAGGCCAAGCCGACCGCCCTCGGCGAGCTGGTTGAACCAGGCTTCCGGCGCTTCCTCGATCATTCCCGGCACGAGAATGATATCGAAAGGCCCCTGATCCGGCAGTCCCTTCTTGAGGTCGCCATGGACCGCAACGGCACGATCGACACCGAGTGACGCGAATCGTTGTGTCATCTCGTCGACCAGTGCTTCGTCATCCTCCAGCGCAATGACGGTTTCGACAAGCCGGGCCAGCAAGGCGGTTTCATAGCCAGCACCGGCACCAATCACGAGGGCGAAGTCGTTCGGCTGGGGATCGAGCGCCTTGATCATCTTGGCGGTGTCGCGCGGCGTCCAGAGCGCACGCCCGTCACTGGTCTGGATCTCGTATTCGGAATAGGCCACCGGCTGTTCTGGCTTGGGCACGAACGCCTCGCGCGGCGTGTGCAGGAACGCGCTGACAATCTCGGGATCGGTAACGTCATCCGGGCGGATCTGGGAATCCACCATAATCTGCCGCATCTTCGCGAAATCCATTGGCCTTCCCCTATTGCCGGCTGGTTTGGGCATCCAGAGCCTGCCCATATCCCAGCCTATGCCAACTGGCAATGTGGCCAGATGTGCGAAACGCCGCTTTATGCGATTGCAAGCTGAAAGAGCGGCTGCTATCTGTCCGCCTCGCTTCTGACACGGGCCCTGTGGCGGAGTGGTGACGCAGCGGATTGCAAATCCGTGTACGCCGGTTCGATTCCGGCCGGGGCCTCCAGAGCAAGCCATGTCCTGGATCCCGCTACGCAGCGCCTACTTCCAGCCAGAATGATTTTTTCCAGACAATTCAACAAGCTTGCATACGGTACGCGAAGTTCACCAAACCGGTTTACTCCGCATTAACCATTCCGCCCGATAAATTGCATTGTCTTCTTTGGAGACACCCACCATCACCCAACGCCTCGGCGGGAGTTTCACCTCCCGCCGTTTTTTTGTCAGCTGCATGCACACGGGCGTTTGACACCGGCGCTTCGTTTGCTATTGGAGCCGTCTCGCAGGTGATCCGCGATAGCTCAGTTGGTAGAGCAGGCGACTGTTAATCGCCCGGTCGTAGGTTCGAGTCCTACTCGCGGAGCCAGCGAACTCCCACACAACCGACTTTCAGGAATCAGCCCGTGTTCAGGGCTGGCAGGCCCGCACGCCAAGCACCGGTATCAGCGTGCGCCAGCCCTCTGGGGTAATGATTTCCAGCTTGCCCTGCTCGACACGCTGGCCGCCCTGCAGCGGCTCGCCCGGCACGACAGTCAGCATGACCTGCTCTCCCCCCGGCGCGGCGAATCCCTGCTCTGTCATGAACTCGCCGAAGATCTCGCCGCGATTGATGGTCTGCGTGACCTCGACAGCCTCTGCGCCGATCTGCATCGTCGCGCGGCCGGACTGCGCTTTTTCGAAGAAAATGAACTGGGTCGGCTCTGTCCGGTTCCAGAGGAACAGGCCGCATTCATTGCGCTCAAGCTGTTGCGGGCCGAGGCCTGATTCGGGAACGACATTCACGGCTGGTACCAGCGTTTGCGGGTCGACCGTCTGGCGCGCCTGTTCTACGGGCGCCGGGTCAGGGCGCGACGAACAGGCGGTTGCGAGGGCCGACGCTAGGAGAATCGCGCTGATGTGTCTGATCATGGCGTACCGGCTCCTCCTGCCACAGCATCCCGGCGATAGGTCCAGCTCCCCTCCTCCCGGGAAAAGCCCGCATTGGCAAGCAACATCTCGATGTCGCGGTCTGCGGTATTGACCACGACATTGATCGTCGCAGCGCCCTGAAGCGTCGCAGCGGCATCGATATTGACCGAATCACCGGATGGGCCGTCACCTGAAAGCGCGATGTCGAAAGCGCCGTTCTCACAGCCGAGGGCGCCTGTCAGGTCGGAGAATTCGCGCCCGAATTGCTCGGCAGCGATGGATAGCGTGTCGGAATGCAGGGCCCCGCTCGCCTCGCTGCACCGCTGGCCGTCAATGCGGACATGACCGTCAGTGAGCCGGAACGTGCCGCCAATTGACCGCAGGTCGCTCGACAGGCTTTCGAGCGCGGAAATGTTTTGCTGCAAACGAATGTCGCTGGCCTCGATGGAGTCCTGGTCGATCAGCGTCAGAGAGCCGGCCCCGCGCCCGCCGGCGCCGCCCCACTGCACATCGAGCGTCGGCTTGAAGGACAGCAGCGAGAGCGGCTTCAGTGCGACGTCGACATCGCCAACCGGCTGGCCGTTCAGATAGACCCCCATGACCCGGCCGTTCCAGATCGTGCCTTCAGACTGGGTCCACTGCACGCCCATGCCATTGAGCGGCAGCTTGCGCATGACGTAACCGAGCGGAATTTTCGCTGCGGCAAACCAGACGAGCGCCACAACAGCTATCACCGCTAGCAGGAAACGAATCATGCCTCGCCTCCGGAAATCTCGACAGTAGCGCGGACGCGGCCTGCACCGGCCTGGTCGATGCTGAAGCGCTCCACCCGGCCGCCCAGCCGGGTTTCAACCTCGTTCAGCCAGTAGAAAAGCTGCCGGGAATCGGCCTGCTCAAACACGAGCGAAAATCGCCCCTGCGCCCCGCCCTGCAGACGCGAAATCGAAAGCCCGGACTGCTGGGCTGCGCGGGTGACGGCCGTCTTGAACGCATCCGCATCGAGGCTCGAGCCGGTCGAGACCGCGATGCCTGTACTGACTGGCGACCGGGCCCGGCTGGCCGCAGACAGGTGTTCCAGCTGCGCCAGTTCATCGGCCGCCTGCTGGCGTGCCTGAAGCGCATCGGACCGCCCCGACAGGAGCGGCGCGACCATGCCGTACCAGATAATGACCAGCGCAAGCAGGCCGCCAGCGCTTGCGATCAGGGCTTTCTCACGGGCCGAGAGACCTTGCCACCAGCTGCTCATGACGCCGCCTCGATCGCGAACTCGCCCATGACCCGTTGACCGTTCTGGCGCGCTTCGCCAAGCCGGACCGACAGGCCCTTTTCTTCCAGCCGTGCGCCGATGGCATCAGCGTCAGCATAGCTGCCGAAGACGACCATGGCGTTCAGCCGGCCCGCCGACGCATCGTAGCGCAGCGAGCGGATTTCGGCGCCCTCGACAGGTTCGATCGCTTCATAGAGCGCTGCGGTGGCCATTGTGGGCCGCAGGCTGGACGATCCGGCTGCACGTCCCTGGCGCAGGGTTTGAAGGGCGACCGCGAGCCGGCCATTCGCATCCGGCGCCACCGCCATGATGAGGTCACGCGTCTGGGCTTCCAGCAGTCCGGCCTGCTTTTCGAGTGCGCGGGTCTCGAGCCAGACCGAGCCAAGCCAGAGAATGGCCGCTGCCGCAGCGATTCCGGCAACGGGGCGCCAGGCGGCAAGCCCATCCAGCTGCAACGGGCGGCGGACGCTATAGTCTCCCTGGCGCAGCGACGTGACGCTGCTGGCGGCCTCATACCAGGCGGCGAGCTGGACAAGCCAACTGTTGCGGTCTTCGATTGCCTCGCCGGTGGGTTGTGCGTCCGGCGCGAGCGAACGAACAAGGTCATCCGGCACATCGCGATCAAGCGCGAAAACCGATTGAGCGGTGCGGACCAGGATTTCGCCCGGCCCGGTTATCATTCCCGGCACGTCAGGCAGGCAGGCTTGCGGCGCGACGAGATCGGCGTCCGGCACCCCGGCGGCCTGCAGCGCCGCGATCCAGGCCTGCATGTCTGCTACGCTCGCGACCTGGACCTCCCGGTCGGGACCATCGCCTGGGGCGCCAAGAGCGGCGTGCAAGGCCTCGACCGGCTGGGCGAGGTCATCCTCAAGCGCGAACAAGGCGACCCGGCGCGCCTCTGCAGGCTTCTTCACGGAAATATCGGCGCGGTGAACCGTAACGCGGGTCCCGGGGACGAAAACAACGGCGCGCTCGCCCTGGCCGTGCCCGCGCGGCGGGGCCGTATCCACAGCCCAGTCACTCGCCGAACGCCAGGCGAAAAGCGTGTCGTCGCCGTGGTTTTCCGGTAAGAGGATGAACAGTTCTGCCAATCCCTATCCTTTTCGTTCCCGGCGAATGGCCGTCACTGAGCCATTCTCTTCGACGCTGAAGAGCACGTCGTAGATCCTGCGCAGCCCGCGATACTCGATCACCGTTCGCACGCCAATATGGCTGGCCTCTACAGAAAGCATATCAGCGCGACGCAGCTCAGGCGATATTTGTGCCAATTCCGGCAATTCCATCATGGTGCTGACACTTTCCCAGCCACCGGGCGGACGCTGGAACAGAACATCGCGCGCGGCTTCAACCGTCAGTGCACCCGACATGGCCAGGGACAGGAGCGGCGCCTCCTGCTCGGTCAGCGTATTGATATTGAAGACCTGGTTTTCTTCCGACGGGTACGCGCAGAGTAGCGGGTCCAGCGCATCGATCAGATCCGGCTCGAAATAGCGGATCGCCCGAAGCTCGCTCAGGCTGGCGAGGGGCTGACCAGACGTCCGGTAAGGCAAAGGCAGGCCGGCATAATAACTGTCTTCCGCGCCGCCGAGGCCGGGCGACTGGTCGGGATCCATCCAGTCGATGACGGCCGATGTCATCGTCTCCGGATTGAGGCCCTCAAGACCTGCGAGGTCGAGCAGCATTTCGAAATCATCACGAACAGACGTGGCCACTTCCGAGGCGTCACCCGCCGCTGCACGGCCCGCATCCCTCAGCCGGTTCACGTTGAAACAATTGGTCGCGTCAGTGCCCGTGATCGAAATCACGCCGCCTTCAAGGTCGAAATTCATCGCCTGAGACAGCCCCGGCATGCCATCGAAGAGCCTGGCACCGGAGGTGGCGACAAGGTCTTCAATCGCAAGGGCTGCGAACTGGTCAGCCCCGGCGACAAACCAGTCGGCCTGGGCGCTGGCATCGAGGGTCTTGGCCCGGTTCGTGCTGGCCAGAACCGCGGAAGAGATCATCACCGCAACGATCGTCATCGAGGCGACGATCATCAGCACAGTGACGAGCGCCACCCCTGCCTCCTTGTGATGCTCATTGGAAGCGCTCATCCACCGCCTCCCACGCCAGACGCGATCGTCAGTGTGCGGCCATCGTCAAAACGGATACGGATATCCACCAGATCAGGCAGGTCATTGGCAGGCTGCTCCGGCGTGCCTTCCCAGTAAGCCGACATTTGGTCACCCTTCCAGAAGGCCAGTTCGACCTCCGCGACATCGCGCAACAAGACGCGCTTGGCAATCGGGGTCGAGGCCGTTGCGTCCGGCCGCAGCCAGGCCGTCCGGACAAGCTCCCCGTCGGCAGAAAGATCGTAGAGAACCGTCTGAAGATCGCTACGCGGCGCCGTCCCGTCAGGGTTCATCCAGCCATTTCGCACGAGATGAAGCAGGCCATCGACGCGATTGGTTTCACCACCGGCCAGCGTCATTGGGCCGTCATAGGCGTCCACCGGCTCTGTGCCCCGTTTGACAACCGCTTCGAGATCGCCGCGGATCAGGGCCTGCGCAATATCCAGCTCACGCACCATCGCTTCGCGGTCCCGCAACTGTTCGCCGGACGCGGTGGCCCGGAGCAGAAGGTTGCCGCCCGCGACCGCCAGGATGGACAGGATAAACAGCGCCACAAGCATCTCGGCCAGGGTAAAACCGGCCTGCCGGGCAGATGATTGCGGGCGGATCATCTGGGCTGGGCTTTCAAAGTGATGAGGCGGGCCAGATCCTGCTCGGTCTCGGCTTGCTGCACACGGACCTCGAGCCGGAACAGGTCCGCCTGCCCCGTCGGCACGACACTCAGCGTCCAGGTGAACCGGCGGCCCATCTGTTCCTCGGCGCCGGAGGTCTGCCCGACTTCAACCGGCTGGCGGTCAGCCATGGCGCGGGACAGGACATTCTCGGCCGTCGTGCGCGCCAGCAGTCGCGCTTCGAGGCGCCCGGAATTGCGCAGCGCGTCCGATGACAGCTGCATGAGCGGAACCGCTGCCAGCGCCAGGATGCCTAGCGCCGCCACGGTTTCGACCAGGCTGAAGCCGCCTTCGCGACGGGTTTTCTTGCTATCCCGATTGGCCATCACGCACCTCGCCATCCGGTGTAATGTGAAGGGTGCGCTCGAACGCCCCGGCCGATACGATGATGTCCGCCGGTTCGCTGACGCCCAACGGATCGAAAACCAGCAGTCTTTCACCCCGCTCATTATCGCGTCCTGTTTCTCCCGGACGCACCAGCCTCACGGAGACACCCTGCGGCAGGCTGGCCAGGTCACGCCCGGCCGGCTGCCAGTCAAATCCGTCCCAGCGGACAAGGCTGACCTTGCCATCCACCGCGCTGATCGCCAGCGCATCACCGGTCAGAACCGCCATGTCCTGGACCTCGCGAACCGCCTGTCCGAGATCGCGCAGGGCACGTTCATGCGGAGCCGGACGGTCTGGCAGGGTCATCACGGCCACGCCCGCGACCAGCCCGACGATGAAGACGACGAGCATCACCTCGACCAGCGTCATGCCGGCCTGTCTCGAGAGGCGGGCTCGGCGTCTCATGCTGCCTCAGTTCCAGTTGCCGATATCGGCATTCTCTTCCTCGCCGCCGGGTTCGCCATCGGCGCCGAGCGAGTAGAGATCGTATGCCTTGTCGGAACGTTCAGCAGGCCGGCGGTAGACAAAGGGGCGGCCCCAGGGATCGAGCGGCACCTTGTTGATATAACCGCCCTTGCGATAGGAGCCGGCGGTGCTGGCGCCCGGCGGTTCGGTTACGAGCGCTTCAAGCCCCTGCTCCGTCGTCGGATAATCATACATGTCGAGGCTGTACTGCTCGAGTGCGTTTGCCAGCGACGTCACATTGGTGCGGGCCGTCTTGAGCTGCGCATCGGTACGCGCCCCCAGAACATTGATCAGGACCACCGTCGACAGGAGGCCGATGATGAAGACGACCACCATGATCTCGGTCAGCGTGAAACCGGCTTCCTTTGACGGGCGCCGGGCGGGTTTGCGTAGTTTCATCGAGGTCACCTCCTAGCCGATGGCAAATGTGTTGATCTGCAGGATGGGCAGCATGATGGACAGGACGATCAGCGCCACGATGCTGGCCAGGAAGACGATCATGATCGGCTCCAGCAGTCCGAGTGCTACAGTCGACGCATTGTCGAATTCGTCTTCCAGGTATTCCGCGGCCCGCTCCATCATGCCGGCGAGGTCGCCGCCGCGTTCGCCGCTGGCCACCATGTGCAACAGCATGGGCGGGAAGACGGCCTCTGCGCGCATCGCCCGCGCGAGCGTCGAGCCTTCCTCGACCTTGCGCCGGACACTGGCGACGGCCCGGCGAAAGACAGCGTTGCCGTTCGCATTGCGGGCCGCGCCAAGGCATTCAGGCACGGGCGCGCCGCTGCCGGACAAGGTTGCGAAGGTCCGGGCAAAAGAGGCCGCTGCCACGCCGCGTGCGAGCCGGCCGATGACCGGCAGCGAGAGCAGGAAACGGTCGCGCGCTTCCCTTGCGGCTTCTGCCTGCATCAGGCGGCGGAATGCCCAGCCGACTGCAAGCGCTGCGATCAATACCGCGATGCCCCACTGTCGCAGGAAGGTAGACAGGCCGATCACTGCTTCGGTCAGCCATGGCAAGTCCTGGCCGAGCGTGTCGAACTGCTCGACAATGGCGGGCACGACGAAGATCATCAGAAGCGTCACGACAATTAGCGCAATGACGCTGAGCACAATCGGATAGATCAGCGCCGACAGGATCTTGTTTTTCATCTTCCTCGATTTCTCGAGGTGAGTGGCAAGGCGCTCCAGCACCTCATCGAGGCGTCCCGATGCCTGCCCGGCCGATACCACAGCGCGATAGAAAGCCGGAAAGGCGCGCGGCGCGCTGTTGAGCGCTTCCGACACCGAATAGCCGTCAGTGATCGCAGACCGCACCCCCATGAAGACCTTGCGTGTGGCCGTCTTCTCCGCCTCTGCCGCGACAGAACCAATCGCTTCCTCAACGGGCGTACCGGCCTTGACCAGCAGGGCGAGCTGGCGGGTCGCGACGACGAGATCGCCACCGGGCAGTTTCTGGTCATGACCGCTTGCCGTTGCCTGCGAAGCCTTCTTGCGGCTCTCGCTGACATCGAGCGGCGAGAGCTGGCGCAGGCGCAGCTCCTTTCGGGCCGCGCGCGCCGAGTCGGCCGTGATCACGCCCGAGGTCCGCTTTCCGTCCGAACCGATGGCCTGATAGTCGTAGACTGCCATCTCTAGTCCTCATCCTTGCGGCAGACGCGCAGGACTTCCTCGACGCTGGTCTGGCCGGAGACGACGTATCGGCGGGCATTGCGGAACAGTGTGTCGTTGTCCCTGAAGGCGCGCGCTTCCAGTTCATCGTCGGAGACATCGTCCCGGATCAGCTGGCGCACCTCCTGGTCGACGAGGAGCAGTTCGTAGACGCCAAGCCGGCCTTCATAGCCGGTCTGCGCGCAGGACATGCAGCCGCGCGGGCGGTAGAAATCGTAGTGCTGGTCAGCCGGCAGGCCGAACATCTGCTTTTCGTCCCCGCTTGCCTCATGCGGCTCCTTGCAGTGATCGCAAAGCTTTCGAACCAGGCGCTGGGCGAGCACGGCGCGCATCGTGGCGGCGAGCACATAGGGCTCGATACCCATGTCGCGCAGGCGCTGAATGGCGCCCGCGGCGCTGTTGGTGTGAACGGTCGAGAGGACCGGGCGCCCGGTCGAGGCGAATTCGAACGCGACCTTGGCGGTCTCAAGGTCGCGGATCTCGCCGACCATGACGACATCGGGGTCATGGCGCAGGATCGCACGTAGCGTGGCGGCAAAGGTCAGACCGACCTTGTGGTGCATCTGGGTCTGGCTGATCCCCTCCAGGCCATACTCGATCGGGTCTTCCAGCGTCATGACATTGCGCTGGCCATTGTTCAGCACCGACAGCGCCGAATAAAGCGTTGTCGTCTTGCCGGACCCGGTCGGCCCGGTGACGAGGGTAATCCCGTTCGGTTGTGCGAGCACAGAACGGAAGCGAGCCAGCGTGTCCTCATCCATGCCGAGCTCATCAAGGCCGAGCAGTGCATTGCGGGTATCCAGCAGGCGCATCGTGACCCGCTCGCCATAGCGCGAAGGCAGTGTCGAAACCCGTACATCGATGGAGCGCCCGCCGATGGACAGTGATATGCGGCCATCCTGCGGCACACGCTTCTCGGCAATATCCAGGCGCGCCATGACCTTGACCCGACTGGTCAAAGGCGCCGCCAGCCGCCGCGACGGCGTCAGCACTTCCTGCAGAACGCCATCGATCCGGTAACGAACGGACAGATTGTCCTCATGCGGCTCGATATGGATGTCCGAGGCGCGGCGCTTCACAGCCTCGTAAATGAGACCGTTGATCAGGCGGACAACCGGGGCATCATCATCCCCATCAAGAAGGTCAGCCGTCTGCGGGATCTCATCAATGAGCGACATGAGGTCGCCAGCGCCATCCATGGCGGCTTCGGTCTCACCACCGTCAATCGCCGCACGCGCATAGTGTTCGGACAGGGCGCGCTCGAAGCGCGTGGCGTCAAGATGCTGGAACCGCAAAGGCCGGCCGATGGCGCGGCGCGCTTCAAGGATAGCGATCGGGTCGGCGCCTGCCCGCACACCCAGCGCGACAGCACCATCCTCCTGCGACAGGACCACCAGTCCCTTGTCGCGGGCAAAGGCATAGGTCAGCAGCGGTCTGGTCTCGGCCTCACTCATGATTACATCTTACGCCGAAGGCACGTCAGCCTACCAGCTTACTCCTCATCCAGCACGGGCGCACCCAGGACTTCGCCGAGAAACTCGTCGATCGAAACATCGACATCCTCTCCGCGCATGATCTCCTGTGCGCGAATGTAATTGTAGCTGCGCGCCGTTACGCGCGACGCATCCTCACGATCCCGGACGATTGTCGGCTTGATAAATACCATCAGATTTGTCCGTGTGCCGCCCTTTCCTTCCGATTTGAACAGATTACCGGCTACAGGGATGTCACCAAGGATCGGCACCTTCGAATTCTGCGTCGATTCCGTCTGCTCGATCAGGCCGCCCAGCACGATGATTTCACCGTCGTCGGCCAGGACGCTGGTCGAGATGTTCCGCGTGCTCAGAATAAGGTCCGGCGACGTATTGCCCACCGCGCCGAAGACGCTCGACACTTCCTGGAAGATATCCAGCCGGATCGTATTATCGGACGAAATGCGCGGGGTCACTTCCAGTTTGACGCCGACTTCCTCGCGCTGCACGGTTCGGAACGGATTGGTATTGGCCGAGCCCAGCACTTCGCCGGACGTCAGCGGGACATTCTGGCCAACGAGCAGCGATGACGTGCCATTGTCCAGTGTCATGTTGAATGGCTTGGAAAGAACGCGGGAATTCGTGTCCTGCTCCACGGCAGTAATGACGGCGCCGAACAGCGTATCGCCGCTCTGACCGCCCACACCGAGCAGCGCGCCGTTAACGCCGAGCAGCGAACTCAGCGCCGCATCCGTGAACGGACTACCGTTCGAACCGCCCGGCAGGTCTCCGTCCGTGATCAGAGCGCCCGCAAGTGCCAGCAGGTTCGGCGCAGACCGCGAGAAGTTCGTCGTCGCAAACGGCGTGGTTGAATCGCCGGTGCCGGACAGCAGAAACTGCACACCAAGTTCGCGCGCCGTATCGTCGGACATCTCCACGATGATGGCCTCGACAAGGACCTGGGCCCGGCGCTTGTCCAGGGCTTCGACGACACGCTCCATCGACATCAGCGTATCAGGCGTCGCGCTGATGATGAGCGAGTTCGTTTCCGGATGGTGCGCAATCGTCGCCCGCGGTGTGCCTGTGTCCGCCGGTCCCTGCTGGTCGGCCATTGTCGCAGCCAGTTTCTCCAGGATGGGGACGATCTCCTCCGCCTTGGAATTGTTGAGCTGGATGACCCGCAGATTATCCCGCGTCGGCTCGGCACGATCGAGTTCGGAGGCAACACTCAGGGCACGCTCGACAAGCGCACCATCGCCGCGGATGACAACCGAATTGCTGGTTGGGGACGACGTCACTTCAAAATTGTCCACCGGGTTTCCGTTTCGCGTACCCAGCAGGTCGGTCAGCAGCTGCGCCATCTCGCGCGATGGCACGCTCTTCAATGCCAGTGTGCGCACATCGGTACGGTCATCCTGATCGAGCGTCTGGATGACGTCGCGGATACGCGGCATGTTCGAGGCATAGTCGACAACAACGAGCGAATTGGAGCGCGCATTCGCGACAACCTGCCCCTGCGCATCCACCAGTGGCTTTACCATCTGCGCAGCTTCGACCGCCCCGAACGTCTCAAGGCTGAAGACCTGCGTGATGAAGGTGTTCGGCCCGGCATTCGCGACTCCCGCTTCGCCCACGGCCAGCTGTTCAGGCACAACGCGATAAACGCCCTTGCCGGCCGGGATCGCTGCAAAGCCGTGAACGCGAAGAGTCGACAGGAAGACCTGGAAGACCTCGTCGGTCGTCATAGGCGCCTGTGAAAGCACCGTCACACGGGTGCGCGCGACATCCGGGTGCAGGATGAAGGTGTAGCCCGTGATGATCGAGACATCGTCGATGAGCGACGTGATCTCAACATTGTCGAGGCTGAGTACATGGCGCGCCGATTGAGGCGACTGCATTTCTGCCTGGGCGGCCTGTCCGGCCAGCGCAAGCGCCGAGAGCGCGATCACGATTTTCTTCATGAGCTGTATCACTCCTCCTCGAAGCGAATATCAATCGACCGGGACGTACCTGCACGAACCAGACCGACTCTGGCGACACCGCCGCTGGCGAGTTCGTCCGCGAGACTGGCGACATCAATCCTCGCCACCCCGTTTCCATTGACGCTGACCAGGCGGTCGCCGGGCGCCAGACCAGCTGCGCCCATCAGACGACTGTTTCCCTGAGGCCCGACGACGAAGGCGCGAACCTCGCCATTCTCGACCTCAGGCGTAATTTCGAGACCTGCCAGCAGCGTGCGCGCAGACACGCCTGGGGCGAACACTGGAGGGCTTGCCGCTTCGACAATGCCGCCTTCCGTGCGAAGGTCGTCGCGGTCCTCAATCACGCTAAGGCCCGCATCGCGGCCGCTGCGCATGATCGTCTCATCGCGGCCATCGCGCGAAATGATTGCCCGGTCGGCCAGGACACGTTCCAGCACCACGCCCGGCAGGACTTCATCACCGGGCTCATAACGGGTCGTTTTGTTGTCCGGGGTTGTAATTGTGGCAGACGAGATCCCGTCCTCCCCGCTCGACATGAACAGGGCGACCAGCTTCAGATTAAGGTCGGTTTCCGGCGCGTCCTCGATCGCAGGCGCCGCGCTTTCGCTGGCGGAAAACGGGTTGTCCTTCATGAGAAGGCTGAGATCGGCGCGCACGGCCTGCCCGCTGACTTGCGAGACCGGCGTTGGCAGGGCGCGCGGCGTCAGCGTCGATACGGCATCTGTGGGCGCAATCAGCAGCCAGGCGATCCGGGCTACCAACCAGGCAAGCAGAACCAGCAGCACCAGCATTGCGCCGGTCCTGGCGGTTTCGACGAGCCTTGGGTCCATCACCCTCATCTTTATCCTCATGCCCTCTGACGGGACAGAATGAACGAGGGCGGGTCACCCCGCCCTCAACGCTACATACTAGGCCAGAACAGGCGATCCCGCGACCGCCCGCTACAGGCCATCCTAAAAGCGGCGCTTCAGGCCGAACGAGATGGATGTGCCAATGTCATAGACATCCACGTCCACCCGGTCGCCGCCGCGTACCTGGTAGGCTTCGTACTCGTCGCCAAGCAGGTTCTGTACCTTGAAGCTGAACTCATAATCGCCCCCGGCCAGTTCGAAGGCCTGGTTGAGCACGAAATCGAGCGAAATCGGCGGCTCTTCAAGGATGGCGGGGATATTCAGTGCAAGCGCTTCACCCGAACGGATCCGCTCGCTCGCATAGTTTACGAGAAGGTTGGCCTCCGTCCCCTTCATCTCGTCCGTGTAGACAAGCTGAAGATTGAACAGGTGCTCCGATTGGCCCTGCAGGCGGCGCCCCCCTTCGATGAGGCCGGCAGCCGGCAGCAGGAACGGTTCCGGATTGAGCGGCGTCTGGTTCGTAACGACACACTCGTCAGCATACTGAGCACAGAACTGCGCTGTCGTGAGGCCGAGATCTGACGGGCTACGTCCGGCCGTCACTTCGGAGTCGGACCAGGTATAGTTTGCCTTCACCGTCAGGTCCCGATCGCGGAAGAAGTCGAGGCCGAGCACATCGAACAGCGGCAGGATCTGCTCATACTCCACCTCGAGACCATACAATTCGGCGCTCGGCACGTTGATGAAGGTCGTCTTCGGCGTATCGCCGGTGCGCTGGTTGATCTCCTCGATCGGGCGCTCCATGTCCTTGTAGAACAGGCCGAACGTGATGAACTGGTCGCGGCCGAAATAGTACTCGGCCCGCACGTCATAGTTCTTGATCGACGCATTGATCAGGAACGGGTTGCCGAGGAAATTCACGTCCGTCTCGGTGTTGAGGAATTCCGTCGGCGCCAGCTCGCGGAATTGTGGGCGGGTCACGGTTTCGGAATAGCCACCACGCACCTGAAGGTCATCGAACGGGTTCCAGGTGATCGTCGCCGCCGGCAGGATATCGTACTCATAGTCGCAGCTGCCATCCGGCTCACGGTCGACGCAAGCTTCGACATAATTGAGGGCCGGATCTGCGCCGATCGACATGGTGTCGACCGCCTCGATCGCCCGCTCATACCGCGCACCGATCGCACCGCGCAGGAATGGCGTGATCTGGGTGTCGAAGCCGGCATAGAGCGCGTCGACTTCGAGCGTGGCGATATATTTTTCCGGGAAGGTGGCGCCGCCAATCGAACTTGCGCCGAGCTGGTCGGTCGCAAACAGGTTGGCGAACAGATAGTCGATCCGTGTGCTGGAGACCGGGACGCCTTCGATCGCGAAGATACGCGAGGTCGCAGACCGGTCATTCTCGACATAGGCGTAACCGGCTTTCAGGTCCGTTTCGCAGAAGAGATAGCAGTCACTGCCCCGTTCGAGCGGCAGCTCGAGGTCGATGCCGAGATCGGTGGAATCATCATCGATCCGGCTGAAGGTGAAGGTCGTATCGGCTGAGTTCGCGAGCGTCTGCAGGCCATTACCGGAGTCCTGGTAGAGGATCGAGAACTGGTAGGGTGCATCCCGAAGGGCTTCTGAATAGGACGCTCGCCACTCGACCTTCAGGTCCATCAGCGACGGGAAGAAGTGCTCGCCAGAAATCTGGGTCGTCCACAGCTGGCGCTCGAACCATTCAATATTGTCATCGCGCTCGAAGTTGTCGTCAAAGTCGATGCCCTGGACGGTCCGTGCTCTCTTGTCGCTGGAGCGGGCGATCAGCGCCGTGCCGCGGATTTCGTGATTGTCGAACAGGTCGAAACCCACCGTTGCAAAGCCATTCAGGCCGACGGAGTTCTCGGTCGAGTAGAGCTCGTTCTCGAACCGGGCGGACAGGCCATCGCCATTATTGTCGGCAAAACCGCGCGTGCCCTCTTTCGTGGTCCAGTCATTGGAATAGGACACAGCCCCCAGCAGGCCCATCGAAATGTCCTGATTGATGTCATAGCGCTGGCCGCCCGTCGCACTGAGGCCGATATTAGCCGGCACGATGCCTTCCTGGATGATCAGGAGGCCGGAATTGTTGGTCAGTGAACGCGCGAAGTTGGCGTCCACACCCGTCTCCGGAATGTCCGGCATGGTGCGGGTATTGTCGGAGAAGCCGAGGAAATCGAGATCGCCACCGTCATAGAGCAGGCCATCCTGGAAGGTCGTCTGCGTATTGCCGCTGACGGAGGCTGACATTTCGAAGAAGGCTTCGTCAGGCACGGTCTTGGTACGGATGTCGACCAGACCGCCGCCGAATTCGCCCGGAAGGTTGGGCGAGAAGGTCTTCTGCACGAGGATGCTGCGCAGGACAGAGGTCGGGAAGAGATCGAGCGGGGCGACCCGGCGCAGCGGCTCGGGGCTCGGCAGTGGCGATCCGTTCAGCGTCGCGCTGGAATAGCGCTCATTGAGGCCGCGGACATAGACGAAACGATTGTCGGCGGTCGAGATACCCGCCACGCGCGCAAGAGCCGCAGCGGCATCGGTGTCGCCGGAGACCTGGAAGTCGCTCGCGTCGATGAGGCTTGAGACCTCAGAGGTCGAGCGCTTTTCGTCCGGAATGAACTGGCCGCGAACAACGACGCTCTGCTGGCGCAGTTCTTCCTGCGACTCTTCGGTTTCCTGGCTAACGGCCAGGCTGGACATGCAGACAAGTGAAGCACCTGTCAGCAGCGCCAGACGGAAGTAGGTGGAAGGTTTCAACATAGGTTCCCCCTGGGAGGAGAGGAGTTTCCTCCTCTGTGAGATATCCGAGAATGCGATGAGGCAGAGCGACCGTTTCCGGACCGCTCTGCCCCGGTTATTCAACAGGTTTTAGTTGCTCGTAGCATTGCCTGAGAGGTCGACCGTCCAGCCGAGGAACCAGTCGTCATTCGCGTCTTCGACGGCGCCGACATAGGTTGTCGGAACCAGGTTGCCGATACCGGTCACGTCGTAGACCGGAACACCAGCCTCGGCTGTGCCCGGAACAACCCCGGTCGCACCACTGACGAAGCTGAAGCCCGACAGCGACTTCGTGCCGGTGACGATGTTGTCGCCCGCCACAAAGGCCGGAACACCGAGGCTCGCATCCGCCGGATTGTCGCCATCGGTGGCGAAGTTGGCGCTGTTGTCGAGGAAGAGCGAAGCGATCACGAGGTCACCATTGGTGAAGTTCGTGAAGGTCTGCGCGCTGTCGACGTCGAGACCGGTGGACCAGTCAGCAACAATGCTGTTCGCCAGCGTGCCCTGCGTGCCGCGGCGCAGCAGGACGCCCTGCTGGGTTGCCGGATCGCCGGAGTTGATGAGCGTGATGTTCGACAGGTCAGGCGCCGAGAACGGCGTCTTGTCGTTGGCACCATCGCGGTTATCGGCCTCGATGCCGCGGGGGTCGCCAGACATGCCGCCATCGGTTCCAGCGACGCCCGGATAGGCGATCGCATATTGCAGCGAGCCCTGCCAGCCATCCGTCCAGTCGATCGAGTCGTCGCCGACGCCGGTTACGACAATGTTGCTGGCCGAGACCGTGCCGCCGAACCACTCGATGCCATCGTCCAGGTTGTTGGCAACCTGCACATAGCTGACATCCGTGCCCGAACCGACGCCTTGGAAGGCGATGCCGTTAAGCTCGTCCTCATTGGTAAGGCGGACGCCGGCATACTGGACGCGGGTGTAGCGAAGACGGCCGCTATTGTCGTCAGCGGTCGCACCGCCGAAGAGGCCAGAGGCGCCCTCGCCCGACTTTTCACAGCCGACCGTGCCGCCCGTGGCGGACGCGTCGATACAGGCATTGATCGGCGCACGGCCATTGATGACCAGGCCGCCCCAGACGCCTTTCAGGCTGTCGGTTGCGGTGACCGAACCATCGACGACACCCTTCGCCGTGAAGACGACTGGCGCGCTTGCCGTGCCGTTTGCAACGAGTTGCGAGCCGCGAGCAACGATCAGGTAATCGTCATTGCCTTCGGCAACCACGGTGACACCCGGATCGATGGTCAGCGTGACGGAGTTGCCACCGGCCAGCGGCGATGCCGGGTCGGGACCAAGGTCCGCGCCGACGACGACCGTACCGTTCAGCGCGTAGATCAGCTCATCGCCATTGGCGAGCGTCATGTCGCTGGTCAGCGCACCGCCCGGGATCTGGCAGAGACGCTTGCCGTCCAGCGTACCGTTCTCGGTCGTGCCGACCGGGCAGTCAGCTGGCGGGAAGAGCGTTCCCGGCAGTGCGAAGTTCGCCCAGTTGTTGGCTTCGGTTTCGGTGTCGCTGAACGCGCCGATGAAGCTCGTTGCGACGAGGTTTCCGATACCAGCGGTCGCGAAGACCGGTACACCCAGCTCCTCGACGCCCGGGAAGTAGCGATCCGAAAGCGAGTTGTTGCCGCCGACGATATTGTTGGCAGCAGCATAGGTCGCCAGCGTCTGGACACCTGCCGTGGCCGGATCGAAATCCGTGGTGTCGTCTGTGTCGGATGCGAGCGTTGCGTCCGCGTCGATGAACAGCGAGCCAACCACGAGGTCGCCATTGGCGAGGTTCTCGTAGGTGAAGCTGTTGTCGATATCGAGACCCGGCGTGTAGCCACCGGCCACGATGCCGTTGACGACATTGCCGCGGGTGCCGCGGCGCAGCAGGATGCCCTGCTGGTTGCCGGCCGAACCGATCAGCGTGAAGTTCGAGAGGTTCGGGCTCGAGATCGGCGTCTTGGAGTTATCGCCGTCGCGGTTATCAGCTTCGATGCCGCGCGGATCGCCAGAGGACGGAACCGTCGAATTGACGACAGCGTATTGCAGCGAGCCCTGCCAGCCGTCGGTCCAGTCAAGCGAATCGTCGCCCGCGCCAGTGATGACGACGTATTGCGCACTGACCGTGCCGCCGAACCATTCGATACCGTCGTCGAGGTTGTTGTGGACCTGGACGTGGCTGACAGACGTCCCGGAACCGACACCCTGGAAGGCGATGCCGTTGAGTTCGTCTTCATTTGTCAGGCGTGCGCCTGCATACTCGACGATCAGATAGTCGATGGAACCGGAAGAATCGGTCGGATCGTCGCCGCCGAAGAGGCCGGAGGCGCCTTCGCCGGATTTTTCACAACCGGCCGAGCCGCCAGCGGCCGTCGCGTCGATACAGGCGTTGATCGGCGCGAAGCCGTTGATGATCAGACCGCCCCACTGGGCGTTCGTGCCGGCCTCGATGATTGAGGAGCTGGTGTTCTCGTCGTTGATGGCTGCGCGCGCCGTCATCCGGACCGGGTTGGTCTCGGTGCCGTTAACGACAAGCTGCGACCCGCGGCTGATGACGACATAGTCATCAGAGCCGTCACCGGTCCCGGCAGCGGCCGCGCCATAAAGAACGGCGCCTTCTTCGAGGGTCAGCGTGGCGGATGTGCCACCATCTTCACCGATAAACACCGCGCCGCGTACGGCAACCGTGGTGTTCGCGGGGATGGTCAGGTCGCTGGTGATCGTCGTCGTCGTCGCACCGGCATCACCGATTGCGCAGACGTCGATGCTGGAGAAGCCTTCCGACGCGATCGCAGCGAAAGTGGTCTCGCTCGTGCCGGTCGGGCAGCCCGCAGTTGGCACCAGGTCAATGGTGGACGCGGCAGGCGGCGGGGGCGGCGGAGGCGGCGGTGGAGGGGAAGTCGGCGGCGCTGCTGCGCCGGGGGAGGAAATGTCCGTATCAGAACAACCGGCGATTGCGAGAACCGCGGCGCTGGCAAGGAAAATGAGACGTAGGCTTTTAGCCGTTTTCATGGGAGCCCCCTTAGGCTTTTCGATCCATCTGACGAGCGGCATCATCGGGGATGTGCCGAACTCGGCAGGGCTATTGCACAGCTCATTAACACTATTGCGACATCATAAAACATTCACAAAACTATTCGATGTCAGTTTTGTTTAGCTTTTACGACGAGCGCGTGACACACGCAGTATTGGCGGCAGTATAACAACGCACGTTACTTCGAGCGTTTTCGCCACAGGAAGACATGCAGTCGCGATATGCGTATACTGACAGTCTCACTTCCGGCAACTCCAAATAACTATTTTTTTGCACGTTTTCCGGGCACTAAGAGGCATGCTGCGGAAATACCACACGCTCAATCAATTGCAGCGGTTGCGAAGAATGTAACCTGATCGGCCTTCAGGAGCCGCGGCCTGCTCAGCTGTCCGGCTCCAGCGTGCCCACACCTTCAAGCGCCGAGTCGAGGGCGACTTCCATAAGCACGCCGTCTCGGGAGAAGAACAGGATTTGTCCGTCACCAGACATTCCAGGGCCGAAGTCGATTCCAGGCGTATTGACGGGTGCCCCGAGATTCTCGGGTTTGCCCCACTGGCCATCTTCGCCGCGTGCGATCGTCCAGATATCGACGACGCCGAGTTTGGGATTGCGATGGCTGTAGAAGAAGAGCCGGTTGCCATTCGGAGTGACAGCAAGATGGGCTTCCGCCTTGGCACTGTTGATCCCATCCGGCATGGCGGTGACCTGCCACTCACCCGTTTCGGCGTCGAGGGCCGCTTCGAAGATGTCGTGCCCCCCAATGCTGTCATAGCCATTCGAGGTGAAATAGAGCCGTCCGGCCCGGTCCATGGCCGGGTTCAATTCGTCGGCGCCGGTATTGATCGACGCCGGCAGGTGCTCGGGTGTGCCCCACCCCTCTTCTGTCAGCGCCACCCGCCAGATATTCGCGTCGCGCTGGCCCCGTTCGAGAATGTCGACATCCGACGCGTAGTAAAGCATCCCGTCGGCAAAGCTGAAGGATGGGTTGGTGAGCTTGTTGCGGCGCGGGAAATCGAGTTCCTGCGGCTCGCTCCAGCTGCCATCCGGCTGGCGGCGAAGCTCGTACAGATTTGTGAGGTCGTTCTGCTCGCGCGCAAAGACACGCACCGACCCATCTGGCGATTCCGTCAGCCCGTAGGCGCGGGTAAAGGGCGTCGGAGGCGCCTGGCCGGGAAAGACTTCAACCGGAGTATGTGGCAGAGTCGGAGCAGACGTTTCACCCGCACTGCAGGCAGCGATGACAGCGGTTGCAAACAGGCAAAGCGCGCGTTTCATGAAAGCCTCCAGCGGTTTGTGACGAAACGCGCGCCGTCATAGCCCCGGCGTGTGACGCTTTTTCTACAGCCGCTGCATACACCGCGCGCATTGCCTGCCATGGCCTTAGGCCGCACAGTAAAACCGGAAGCCCCGCAGAACGAACACACAGACACCCGTTCACGTCAAATGAGGACGAGCCGGCCATGAGCGAACAGCCAAGAAGTGACCGGAAACATCGCCCGAAAGGCTCAGTGCTGGGCGCGCTTTGTCTCGCCTGTGTCTGGTTCGGCGGGGCCGCACTCGCCGCGCCTGTTTGCCACCCTGGACGCACACCTGTGCAGATAGAGCCGGGTGAATTTGTGATGGGGAGCAATCAGACCTATCGCGAAGAGGGCCCTGCCCGGACGGTGCGGGTATCGGGTTTCTGGATCGACCCGACCGAGGTCACGGTCGGCCAGTTTCGCGCCTTCGTCGAAGCGACCGGCTATGTAACACTCGCAGAACAGGCGCTTGATCCGGCCGACTACCCAAGCATTGATCTTGAAGCCAATCCGGAGCTGGCAGACCTATTCAAACCCGGCGGTGCGGTGTTTACGCCCGACGTCGCCAGCATCTCACGCGGCCTCAGCTGGTGGACATATGTACCGGGCGCTACCTGGCGGTATCCACAGGGGCCTGACGCGCCCGCAGCGAACGATGAGGCGCCCGTCACCCAGATCGCATTCGACGACGCAGCCGCCTATGCGGCATGGAAAGGTGGCCGGCTGCCCACTGAAGCGGAGTGGGAGTATGCCGCGCTCGGTGGCAAGGCGCAGGCTACCTTCGAGGCCCAACCCGCCCCCAAGAATGCGAACACCTGGCAAGGTATCTTTCCAATCGCCAATACGTCTGGTGACGGCTTTGAGGGCGTCGCCCCCGTGGGTTGTTTCCAGCCAAACGGCAACGGGCTTTACGACATGCTCGGCAATGTATGGGAATGGACAGCCGACTGGTATGCGCCTGTCCATGACACGGGGACCGAGAATCCGAAGGGCATTCCACGCAACCGCAGCTTCGACCCCGCCAATCCAGGTGTGCCGTCGAGGGTGCTGAAGGGTGGCAGTTTTCTGTGCGCAGACAATTACTGCCATCGTTATCGTCCGGCCGCGCGTCACCCACAGGAAACAGGCCTCGGCACCAACCATATCGGGTTCCGGCTCGTCTATGACGAGGCACCGGCGGACGACTAGAGAGCGCCGCCAGATAAAAAAGGCCCCTCCCGGCCATCTATCCGGGAGGGGCTTTTTCCCGCGCAGGATATGAGCGCCTAGAAGTCCTTGGTGAAGACAAGGCTGAAGGTGCGCGGCCGGGCGTAGATGCCCTCCGAATAGCCGGTCGCCGTGGACGCGGACGTCGTTCCCGACAGAAGGTACAATTCATCGGTGAGATTGTCCCCGCGCAGACTGATGCGCCAGTCATTCATGACATCTGCCAGCGTGAGCGAACCCGTCAGCAGGGTCACGGAGTCCTCGCCAATATCATTGCCGGCATCGAAGAAGATCGAGTCCCGGTAGCTCACATCAAGACGCGGCGTCAGTTCGAAGCGCGATCCGATGTCGAACACGTATGATGCGCCGATATGAAATTCGGTCTCTGGCGCCCGCGGAAGACGGTCGCCCGCCTGTGTTGTCGCAGTTGGCGTCTGTGCACCGAGGTCGGGCACCGTGCGAACCGTGTCCATCTCAGCATCCAGGTAGCCGATGCTGGCGTCGACGATCAGCGCATCCGTCGGCGCATAATAGAGTTCGAGTTCCGCGCCATTGATGGTCGCCTCCCCCGCATTGAACAGGAGCGGCGCCGGACCAACGCGGTAAGTCAGCTGGATATCGTCATAGGCATTCGAGAAGATGGCACCGTTCAGCCTGACCGACGGCGCCGGGTTTGACTTGAAACCGACCTCGAAGGACTGCGCGGTTTCCTCATCGAAGGCCAGCGGGCTGCCATCGGTATTCAGCAGCGCATTGTAACGCTGGTTGAACCCGCCCGACTTGAAACCCTGCGAGAACGATGCGTAGGCCATCAGGCCCTCGTTGAAACGATAAGCAACGTTGGCCGAGCCGGTGACCGAGCTGAAATCCTCGGTGAAAGGCGTGCGGGCCACGAACAGGCATCCAGCAACAGGCGCGCCGACAACCGGGCAAAGGTCCGTCGGGATCGACGGTTCTGGCGTACCAACGCCAGCAACATTGAACCAGGCGCCCTGAATGCCCTTTTCTTCTTCGGTGTAGCGAAGACCGCCGGTGACGCTCAGCGCCTCGGTAAGGTCATACGTCCACTCCGTGAACAGGGCCACGGCTTCCGTGGTCAGTTCGACGCGGTTGGTATCGTAGGATGTCCCCGGTGTGCCCAGCTGGACAATGACACGGTCCTTGCTGGTTTCATCGAAATAGTAGGCGCCGACCACACCATTCAGGCGGTCTCCGGTATATTGCGCCTGAAGCTCCTGCGAGAACTGGTCGCTTTCCGACGAATAGTTCGTGTACAAAATGAGCAGCGGGGTATTGTCGGCATCACGGGCCCCAGCCCATTCGAGCTTCCGTCCCGAAGAAATCGACTTCAGCGTCCACTGTTCATTGACGTCCCAGGTAACGACCGCAGACAGTCCACTATTCTCAAGCGTCGAGAATATGCGCCCTGTGCCGCCATTCACGAACGGACCCCTGTCCTGAAAGTCATTCGCGCAGCGCGGGTCGTCGACGTTCGGGACCGGCGTCGGCGGAGGGAAAGACGATCCGGGACATCCGGCAAACGCGCTGGCAATCATCGGGAAGGCCGCGGTTTCATTGATGTCGAGGAAGACAAAGGGCGAGCCGTTTTCGTCCTCCTTGGCGTAGTCGCCGCGCACGAGGACGTTCAGGGACGAAGTCGGATCCCATTCGAGCGACACCTGACCTGTCCAGCTGTTCTCATCGCCAAGATCGGCGCCATCCACAGCCCGCGTGACATAGCCGTCGCGCGACCGCGCGCCCAGCGACGCCCTTACGCCTACCGTATCCAGATCGAGAAGATCTACCGCGGCAAACCCCTCGAAGAGATTATCCTCACCGACACCAACGCGGATCGTGTTGCCGGCTCCTGGACGGTTTGTGGTCAACAAGACAGCGCCGCCGATCGTGTTGCGGCCAAATAGTGTGCCCTGCGGCCCGCGAAGGACCTGCGTTGTGGCGATATCGCGAAAATCCATCGCGCCGCCAACCGACCGCCCCATGTAGACTTCGTCGATATAGACACCGACCCCGGGATCGACCCCGGGCGTCGCATCGGTCTGGCCGATACCACGGATGAAGACCTGCGCTGCCGAATTGTTGCCCGTCAGCGTTCCGTAAGTGGCAAATTGAAGGTTCGGCACGATCTGTGTCAGGTCAGTCGTGGCCGAAATGCCCTGGCGTTCAAGGTCTTCTGCATCGGCCACACTGACCGATACAGGAACATCCTGAAGGCTCTCGCTGCGCCGGCGGGCCGTCACCTGGACAGATTTCAGGGTGCGTTGTTCGGACGCCTCCGCCTCGCCGCCTTCATCCTGGGCGAAGGCGTGGCCGGCGAGCGCAGAACTGAGGACGGTTGCGCCCAGCAAGGTGCGCGCAAGTGATTTTCCAATAAACATGAATTCCTCCCTTTTGTTTATCGAGGAGGCCCGACTGGCTGGAACTGAATTACAACCATGCTCACGAACCAAAAGGCGCGCAGCCAGCGTTGTTCGCCATCCCGCCAGTCATTCCTCCACGCTCAACTGCCGGGCCATTCTCTCGTAGCCGGCCAGCCTGAACGCTATGGAGTATAGCTTTTTAATCGCTATGCACAATAGCTTTCTGAGGGAGGTGTTCTCCCATCCGAATTTGATCGATCAGTGACGCAAATTGGCCACATGCCGGGCGTGGCAAGAGTCTCTGGATTCGTGTTCCTTTCGGGAAAATGCACCGGATCCCCTTTATCCCAGTATTCGCACGGCCGCATCCACCTGATGATTTTCCAGAATGCCAATTCTCAGTCCAAAATGCCCGGTCATCGCGGAAATTATACTGCGCAAGACCGGCATCACGTCCTTCGATATTCACCTTCACCGAGTATTGACATGGTTTACAATAATCCAGAGACTGAGGCGGAGCGTGCGCCTTGCGCGTTCGGGGACAATCATCGCTAACGTTGGGGGACATCGTGAGCGGACAAGCAACTATCCCGAGTGACCGGGCGCGATCAGCTGTGCCCGACTCCCTGACAATATTCTCGTATGCCTGGGCGGCGCAGAGCCTGGTGCAACTGGTCTTTTTCAAGGACTGGGCAAGCCAGGGAAACATCCTCGGCTACATTTTCGCGGCCCTGTCCATTGCTGTCTTCGTCTTTCCGGGACGGCTCTTCCTGTTCGTGCCGATGGTGATCGCCAGCGTCACCTATTTCGTGTCGCAGTGGCCATTTGTGGTTAACCACGTGTTCGTCGATACCTTTGTGTCGCTGACCATGCTTGTCGCTTTTGGCTTGATGGCATTGCGATACATGACGTCACCGTCGCAATTCAGCCGGCAGACGGCAGAGGCCTGGTTCGTGAAGTTTGCCCCCGTCTGCGGGGCGATCTTTGCCTTCATGTATTTCTCGATCATCATCTCGAAACTGAACGCAGGCTTCTTCGATCTCGATGTCAGCTGCCTGTCAGGCATGATCGAGGAAGCGCAGGCTAACCGGCCTCTGATTTCCGGGCCTTTATCCCTGTTCAGCGTGGAGTTCTTCTTCTGGTTCTTCATCGTCGCCGAAGCCGCCCTGCCCGTCATGCTCGCCTTCCGGCGCACGCGGCTGGCCGCCTTCTATTTCGGCGTGCCATTCCACATCCTGCTGGGCCTGATGGGGCACTGGCCGTTCTCGTCATTCATGATCTCGCTCTATGTCCTGGTCGCCATGCCCGCGCTGAAAGGCGTTGCGCAGGAACTGGTGGCGCGTCTGGAAGAGATGAGGCAACGCGTCGTGCCGGCCATACCGGGCACATTGCTGTTTGCCGCAGCGAACGGCCTGCTTCTGGCCAGCGTCGTGGTACTGAAACCGAGCTGGATTTGGCTGCTCTGGACCAGCGCCCTGTCAGCGGTCCTGATGGTCGCCGTCATGCGCGAGCACTTTCACCATGGCCTCTTTTCCGGCACGGGCGCAACGCCGATGTGGACGACGAGGCCGGGCATACTCTGGGTCTTCTTTGTCCTGGCGATTGCCAATTCCGCCTCGCCCTATATCGGCTTCAAGACTGAATCCAATGTCGCGATGTACAGCAACATGCGGACCGAAGGCGGGGTGAACAACCACCTCTTCATGCCAAAGGTGGCACTTTTCGACTTTCAGGACGACCTAGTCGAAATCGTCGATTCGAACTCACCGGACATACTCGATCTCAAGACCCATCCGGCGCGCTATGGCTTTGTGGGTGAGGAATTCGAAGTCTACATCCCATACTTCGAGTTCCGCCGCGCGGTGAGCAGCCTTGAAGGCCCAAATGACCTTCAGATCACCTATCGGCGCAATGGCGAGTTGCGTGAGTTCAGGCGCGGTGCAGACGACAATGTGGATGCGGACCTTGATGTCCGCCCGCCGGTCGTCTTGGCCAAGCTCGCCTATTTCCGTCCCGTATTCAAAGGCGAGGTGTCCTATTGCCTGCACTGAACGATAACAGCGCGGACGGCAAACCGGGCCTTCCCCCAAAGCTCGATAACTGGCTGCTCTACGACGGTGAATGCCCGTTCTGCAGCCGGTATGTCCAGCTCCTGCGGATCCGTGAGACGGCCGGCCCGCTCCGGCTGATCGATGCGCGGAATGGAGGACCGGAGCTGAAGGAGGCATTGGCCGAAGGCCTCGACCTTGATGAGGGCATGGTGCTGAAAGTGTCAGACCGGCTTTACCATGGTGACGACTGCGTCCACATGCTCGCCCTTCTCAGCGCGCCAAAGGGTCTGTTCAGCCGGTTCAATAGCTGGGTCTTCAAGTCCCGGATGCGGTCTGCCCTGATCTATCCGGTCCTGCGCACGGGCCGGAACATCACGCTTCGCCTGCTGGGGCGCAGAAAACTCCAGGCAAGGAACGGATAGATTGACGGTCTCACCAAGGGGCCGGCGAACCAGATGACAATGGCATTCTCACCGATGGGAAACGGAATACAAATATGATGTGAGCGCAGTGCTTGGGTGGGGACAATCAACAGAAAACGTGCAGGCGGCCTCAGGGCGCCCGTGCTGATTGTTATTGATCCACAAGGGGACAGCAATGTGGAACGCAAGACCTTCAATCACAGGCGGCGCCGCGGCCAGAGCCGGCATCGCGCGGAATTCGGCCGCTATAAGGCCCCGGCCGGCGTGCCCTGGCGTCTGCTCCGGTGGGATTCCCGGCTAGAACCATGAAATATAGAGCGGAAATCGACGGACTTCGCGCCATCGCCGTGATCCCGGTCGTGTTTTACCATGCCGGGTTCGACGTGCTGAAAGGCGGCTTTGTCGGCGTCGACATCTTCTTTGTCATCAGCGGATACCTGATCACCACCATCATAAAGACCGAACTTGATGAGGATCGTTTCAGCCTTGTCCAGTTCTACGAACGGCGCGCCAGGCGAATCCTGCCTGCGCTCTTTCTCGTTATCCTGGTTGCCCTGCCGCTCGCCTGGATATGGCTGCCGCACCGCGCCATGGAAGAGTTTCTACAGAGCATCTTCTCGGTCTCGCTCTTCTCATCCAACATCTTCTTCTGGCAGGAGAGCGGCTATTTCGACACCGCGACGGAGCTTAAGCCCCTCCTGCACACATGGACGCTCGCCATTGAAGAGCAGTACTACATCCTCTTCCCGCTCTTCCTGATGTTCATGAAGCCCTTCGGCACGCGCAAGACGATTATCGTTCTCGTTGTCGCGCTGGTGATGAGCCTCGGCCTGGCCCAGTGGGGCTCATCGGCAAAGCCGGTCGCAACCTTCTACCTGCTGCCCACCCGTGCCTGGGAGCTGGCCATCGGCTCTCTCGTGGCGTTCCAGCTCATGTATTCCAGCTGGACGCCGTCCCGCATGGTCAGCCAGGGCGCGAGCCTTGCAGGCTTTGCGCTGATTGTATTCTCGGTGTTCGCCTATAGCGCCGACACGCCATATCCGAGCCTCTATACCGTCGCGCCAACCCTCGGCACCGCGCTGGTGATCCTGTTCGCCAGGCCAGGCACATGGGTCAAGGCACTGCTGAGCCTGAAGGTTCTGGTAGGGATCGGCCTGATTTCCTACAGCGCGTATCTGTGGCATCAGCCTCTGCTCGTCTTCGCGCGCTATCAGTTCGCCATTGAGGGGCCATCCATGTTCGTGATGGCCTCGCTCGCCATCCTGACTTTCATTCTCGCCTATCTCAGCTGGAAATATGTCGAGACACCTTTCCGCAACCGAGCGCTCTATTCGCGCGGCCAGGTTTTCGGGGCGTCGGCGGCAGGCATAGCGGCCTGCATGTCCCTTGGCATTGTCGGCATGGCCACAAATGGCAAGTTGCTGCAACCCGATGCCACGACCTATCATGTGGAGCTGCTGGACTATAATCCTGACAACCGGACCTTGCAGGAGGCGACCTGGGACCCCCTGCGGGACCTAAGCGGCGACCCGCACTATCGCGTCGACAACAATCCATTTGACAGGACGCTCTGGTTCGATCTCGATGATGAGCGGCCAAGGCTTCTGCTTGTTGGCAACTCCTTCTCGAAAGATCTCTACAATGTCCTGTCGTTCAGCGAGGTCAGCAAGGTGTTCCAACTGGCCCGATATGGCGTTCAGACCGGCCATATCGACGAGACCTTCTTCGGGTCACCTAATTATGTAAATGCCGACGTCATCATCCTGGCATCGAAGAACAACTGGCAGGACCTGAAACATCTCGAGACAGTCCTTGAGCGCTTCGAGGCAGACGGGAAGATCGTCGCCATACTGCGCAATATCGTTTCTTTCGATGAGCACCTTGGCGGCACGCTCACCCTTGCGGATATCGCTGTCATCGAACAGACGCGCGCTGGTATCGAGGATGGCGACACCATCCGTGACGAGGCCGACGAGCGATATTATGAAGACCTTGATGCGCTCAGCCGCGAGCGGCGCTCCAAACCCTCAGTCCGCCTGCTGGACGATCTGTCGGTGCAGTTCCCACGGCTGATCCAGCTCGACAGGATGGGCTATGCGTGCGCCCTCGAACGGGCGACCTGCTACTCGATGGATGAGAAGCTGAACAAGTTCTTCTACGATTATGGCCATCATACCCTCGTGGGGGCCCGATTCTTCGGCCGGCGGATTGACAGGATCGGCTGGTTCGACCCGGTCTATGAAGCCATTTCCGACGCCCCACCCCCCGACCGCGCCGGCACCTCCGGAACGCAGGACCTCAGGTGATGCAGGGACAGTGTCAATCGTCGGGATAGAGCGCGTCCGTCCGCCCGAGCAGTCGGTAGGAAACGAGGCCGACCCACTCATCGACGACGTCATCCAGCAGTTCGAACCGTGTGGTCGGATTCATGCGGCTCACCGCCCAGGATGGTGGCAAGGCCCTGTAATCGACCGGGTACGGAATAACGTCCACGCCGGCCTGCCGGAACGTTCCGACCGAACGAGGCATGTGACGCGCCGAGGTAATGAGAAGATACTGGCCGGCCGGATCCGGCAGCATGTCGGCTGAAAACATCGCATTTTCATGCGTGTTTCGCGACTCGTCCTCAAAGATAATCGTCTCCGGATCGACGCCGACATCGGCGAGGAAAGCGCGTGTAATCCTCGCCTCATCGGGATTGCCCGTGACGATGATTGGCAGGTCCGGGCGATGGCGACGCAGGGAAGGAATGGCCGCCAGCCGCTCACCCGAGCCGGTGAGAAGGTAGACGCCGCGCAAATCCGTCAGTTCTCCCGAGCCGGTCGAACCACCGAGGACGATGGCGCCCTGGATCTCATCGATGTCATATGCGGCCGGCTCTATGCGGTCCTCGAGCGACCAGGCTAGCCAGTCTGCAAAAGGGGTGAGGGAGATAAGGGCCACAAGCCCCCCGGACGCCCAGAAGCTGTATTTGGCCAGCCGGCGGTAATCGAGGGCCAGCATGGCGAGCCCGAGCCCGACCAGACCAAGGCAAAGGTGCCAGGGCTGGATCACGAAATGTATGACCTGCGCAATCAGATACATGTTGTCCCCTGCCGGCAGACTTAGCAGACAGAGGCCAACGACGCCAACAAGCGGGCCGGTTTTCTAGCCGCTGCTGGCCTGCGAACTCAGGATCATCGGCTCGAGATTAGCCAACACTTCACGCGCATCATAAACGTTTGCGCCATCTTCCGGCTTATCGCCGCTAAATAGCTTTATATAGGCATGTGCCTCGTAGCGGCGGCTTTCACGGTCCGTGGCATCGTATGCCCAAGGATAGCCATAGGAATAGTATGGGAAGCGGTGGCGCGCATAGGGATAGTATCCGTATACTGCGGGTGTATGGCCGGCGGCGCGCCAGGTTGAGCTCGTATCGGTCGCGCGCTCGACGACCATGAAATAGTCGGCACCATTCGCCACGGTGAGCTCAGCGGCCCGATAAAGCAGGAAAGCCTCTACAGTTTCCCTCGGCGTGGCGCTGTTGCCCCGGAACGCGACCTGATAGCGATCGCTCTCGATCTGCTGGTCGCTGTAGCCATACTGTCCGTCCATTGGCCCGTAGGGTGTTGCCGTCTGGCAGGCGGCAAGCAGCGTAGCGGAAACAAGTGCGGTCAGAAGTGCAATACGCATGAAACTGGTCCTCCTCGGCCTGATTGCCGCTGGACATTGGCGCAGCTGCGAAGCGGGCGCCTTGCGCAATGTCAAATCCGGCCTGCGCCGCAATGAAAATAAGCGAGGTGACCGGAACCGAAATTTCGGCGCTTTGCTGCGCTATTGAAGGCATGGCTTCCGGGCGACAACTGAATACAGTGACGGCGATGGGCTAAACCGGAGAGAAAACGCAACGACATGACTGACCTGATATGGATCCTATTTCTCGTCTTCGCGCTCCAGCCGATCATAAGCACTCGCGTCATGGAATGGTCCCGGCGCGGGAAGTTATCGCAGATCGAACGGGCCAATGGTTCCCGGGCAATCGCGCTCATCCACCGGCAGGAAACCATGCGGCTGCTGGGATTTCCGGTCATGCGCTACATCGACATGCAGGATTCCGAAGCCGTCCTTCGGGCCATCCAGATGACGGGGAACAATGTCCCGATCGACCTGATCCTCCATACACCGGGCGGGCTGGTCCTCGCTTCGACCCAGATTGCAAGGGCGATCCGCGCACATCCCGCCAAGGTCACCGTCTACATTCCCCATATGGCCATGTCCGGTGGAACGCTGATCGCCCTGGCGGCGGACGAAATCGTCATGTCGCCGCATTCGGTGCTCGGGCCCGTCGATCCGCAGATCAACCAGTACCCGGCCGTGTCCATCCTCGACGTGGTTGCCCGAAAGCCGGTTGCCGAAATCGACGATGAAACGCTGATCCAGGCCGATGTCGCCCGCAAGGCACTCGATCAGCTGCGCAAAACGGTAGAAGCGCTTCTGTCTCCCGATGTCGATCCGGGCAAGCGATCCGCCCTGGTTGACGCGCTCAGCAGCGGGCACTGGACGCATGACTATCCGATTTCGGCTGAGGAAGCCTCCGCCCTCGGTCTCAACATCTCCCTGGATATGCCCTCATCGGTTCTCGACCTGATGACGATGTATCCCCAGCCGACGCGGATGGGCCAGAGCGTCGAATATGCCCCTGAACCAAGGACCCGTCCGCCATCCCGCCGGCGGTGATCCGGACGGCGTTCGCCACTCCGCCGCTATTGCTGGCCGTATTCCTCAGCTGGATAGCCCAACTGGTCGAGCGCCTGGCTTAGATACTCGTCCGCCAGCGGGGTCTGTTCGAGATAGGAAATGAGGTGGAGGCTTTCGGTTTCGCGCGCCTGTCGCCGGGCGGCGTCCCAACGGCCATCGAAATCGCCCCGGCCGAGCCAGATCAGTGCGAGCAGGTCACGCAACTCGTCAATATCAAGCGCTTCGATCACGCCTGTTAGCTCGGCATGAACCGGGTCGACTGGCCCTGCATTCGCATCCTCGTCGAGCTCCGCCTCGTCGTATTGGACCGGATCACTTTCGCGGTCATCATCATCAGGCTGCGGGCCGTAATCCTCGGCCGTAAACTCTCGTGCGAGTTCCGCGATCCGGTAAGCCACGGCCGGATCGATTGTCAGGTCGAAAGGTCTCTGTGTCATTGCGTCTGCTTTTCCAATCCTCTCAGAGGCCAGCCACGTACTTCTGCGGCCAGAGGCGCTTGATCGCCTCGGGCAAAGTCGCGATGACATTATCGATTTCGCCGGGATCCATTCGCTCCCACAACACAGCGAGGACGCCCCGCGTGGTTGGCCAGGGATCGAGGGGATAGCCATGCGGCAACCGGTCATCCACACGGCCCACGAAATCGTCGGCGCTTCGTTCCTTTGTCGGCGACTCCGAAAATTTCCAGCTTTCGAAGAATATACCCCGAAGCAGCATCGGCATCTGCGCGCTCAGATGCACAGCCGCAGCCGGCGGCAAACGATCGCGAAGCGCATGCAGGACCGCCCGCAGTGCCGCGTAGCCATGATGACGGTCATTCAGCTGAAGTTCCTCGGCCACACGGTCGATGAACTCATACGTCTCAGTCTGCGTTTGCGCGAAAACGGGAAGAGCCTCACTCATAGCGGTCATCCTTTCGGAGAAGACTTCTGATGGCTGAAGGTTACGGCGAGCCGGTCACCGCGCCTTGATCAAGATCAAAGCCGCATGATGGCAATCAGGCACATTCGAATGCGTTCCGCAGGCCGGGTGGGGCCGCCTATGTGTATTCCAAAGAGAGCAGGAAAAGTGTCAATGCGTCGGACCAATCTCGTACATCTGCCCAAAAGTCTTGCACTGGCAGCTTCGCTTGCGGTCGCAGCATGTCAGACAATAGAGCCAACCCCCTATCAAGCCAGAGAGTCCGGCGCCGGGTATAGCGAAACAAGCCTAGGGGAAGGCATTTACCGGATAAGCTTCGAAGGCAATGCGGTAACGTCCTACAAGACCGTTGAGGACTATCTCCTCTACAGGGCAGCCGAAGTGGCCCATGAGCATCAGGCCGATACATTCACCGTGCTCCGCAACACCGAGCCGTCGACGTTCATCGAAAGCCGTCTGCAAACCACCGTCTGTCATTATTCTCCGGCAGATTTCTCCCAGTTTGTCTTATACCCCGACGCGGAAGCGGTTGTTGACGACCCATCGCCCGCGACGCGTTTCGAGGCATATATCGACATCAAGCTGGGTCCCGCGCCAGCGGGGGCGGATGATGCGCAGGTTTTCCGTACGCAGGAGACCCTGGATTATCTCGCATCCTGCGTGGGCGGAGAATAAACGGGCGCGCCCCGTCTTAGTCGGCGGTCCAGGCTGTTATGGCCTGCTCGATATCCTTTATGGGCAATTTTGTCAGATCCTTTGGAATCTCATGTTTGAGAGCCGCTCTTACCGGATCTGTATAACAGCCCCTCATCTCGCCGAGCGTCTTTGGATCCGCCGCAATGACGAGGTTTTTCAACGTCCCGCTGGCCGCAAGGCTCGACAGCTTTTCGACCATCCTTTCGGCAAAACGGCGTTCTGCACGTTCATGCTTGTCAGGCCCCTCGGGCCCGCCGCCAGCATGGCCGCTTGCCTGAAACTGACCCGGCTTCGAACGTCCCTGCTCCCGCGCCGGCGGATTATCCAGCTCGTCATGATCGACATGGCGCAAGTCAATGATCTGCTCGTCGCCCTGATTGACGAGAAGCAATTGCCGGCCGCCGTCGGCGAGCGCAACGATTGTCTTGTTGGGCAGTTTCATGCGGTGTCCTCTTCCTGATCGGCATCACGGGTCCAGGCTCTTTTGTATCGAACCCACATCGTGCCCGAGTTGACGCCGATCAAAGCATGTTCGCGACCTGAAACGAATATTTCTGTTCGCAAAGACCGCCGGGTCCACCACAGGAATCCAGGATGTGCCGGATTCGGGCCTGTGTTCGGGTCACGGTGCGGCCGGCCGGAGACCGCAAGATACGGTTAGGTAGTTTTCCGAATTAACCAATTGGCTGCAAGTGCGCACATTTCTCGCGAGGTGGGAGGAACGAATTCGTTCGGAGAGAAAGACGTGCATATGATGGAGCTTACGTCCCGCAGACTTGCCAGCGACATTAAAAGCGAGCACGAGGTCCGATACAGACCCCATCAGTCACTCTATCTCGACGGCGACCCGGCCCACTCGGTTTTTCGCGTCACGTCAGGCGTTGTCATCGTCTACCGCCTGCTCCCCGATGGTCGCCGCCAGATTTATTCCTTTGCGACTCAGGGCGACTTTCTCGCCCTCGACCTTGGCCGTACATATCGTCATTACGCTGAGGCCATTACAGAGGTATCGGTCGAGGTCTATGAACGCACCTCCTTCGAACAGGCCCTTCAGCGCGATGCCGACTTCCGTCGCGCGATTTTCAGCTACCTCACCGAAAGCCTCCTTGCGGCGCAGGAACAGGCCATCCTGCTCGGCTGCAAATCGGCGCTCGAACGCACGGCGTCCTTCCTCTGCTTTCTGTACGAGAAATCACCCGCTCGCGCGCCTGGCGCCTACATCGTGATCCGCATGAGCCGCAGCGACATTGCAGACTATCTCGGGCTGACCTTCGAAACCGTCAGCCGGATGTTGCATCGTATGAAAGACCTCGGCGTGATTGACCTGCCCAAACCGGACCGGTTCAAGGTTCTGGACTGGCAAGCGCTTGCGAAACTGGCCGGCAAGCAGTCGGCGCAACGATGGGTCGAGCCAAGGCCAGCCCGCATGCCTGGCCTTGCCGGGCGCAGCCGGACGAGCGCTGTTGAAGGAGCCAGCCGCCTGCGTCACGCAAATGACTGCCGGCCTGTCGATTCGAGCATCGCCCGTTCGCACTGAACCAGCCTGCCCGCCTTGGCGCGCGATTGCCAGGATCGCCTTTCCTGGGACAAGCAGGGGCCATTCTTCAAGGTCTGGGTGGTGCCGGCAGAGGGACTTGAACCCCCGACCCCCTGATTACAAATCAGGTGCTCTACCAGCTGAGCTATACCGGCGACGCAGTTCGTTTAAGGCGCGCGGCGCTGGAGGGCAAGATTCCTTTGTAAGATCACCGCATTGCCACATTTGACCCGGTTTGCGGCACTTTTTCGCCGCCGCTGCGTTGTTCCTTCAGTATCGCAAGAAGGAGCAATAAAATGAGCAAGTCGATCATCACTGCCTGCGCTGCGATTTCTGTCTTCACGATGCCGGCCCTGGCCGACGATGCGCGCACACCTCCCTCCGACCCGTACTTCGCGCCAGCCGCACAGGCCTGCGACGACATAGACCTGACGATCTATTTCGAGCCCGGCCAGGCCGAGCTCACCCCCTTTGCCCGTGGTGTCATCCGCGAGACCCATGATCAGCTGAGCGGTTGCGCCGTGACGTCGATCACCGGCCTTGCCAGCGCCAACGATGCCGAAGCGGAATCTGACAAGCTGACGCTCGCCGCGGCCCGCCGCGCCGCCATTGTCGAGGCGCTCGATTCCCACGGCATTCGCGCCGTTAACGCCAATCTCAAAATGGATGTCTCTGCGGCCCCGCAGGACGCCGTCATGGCACGGAACGTCAAGCTGACCCTGCAGGCAACACCCGCCCAGGTCGGCTAGACCCGCCCGACAAGGACAGTCCGGACAAGGCCCGCCCTGCCTGAGCAGCGGCGGGCCTTTCGCATCAGTCGAAGAATGACAGCACGATACAGCCTGCAACGAAGCTGACGACTGTGTGAGACGCATCGACCAGGAACGCCGGCCAGGAATGCCAGGGTGAATAGACCAGCCCGTAGGCCATCAGCGGCACTCCAACCAGAAGTGACAGAACAAGGCCAAAGCCCGCAGCGCCCCCGATCGAAGAAATAGCCTGTGTCTTCAGAAAATAGCCCAGTCCGAAGGAAAGCACGAGCGGAATCAGGAAGCCGGCGGCCATCCAGGCCCCCTCCTCGCCCATGCCGGTGCGCGTGCTGATCCCGTCCGCCTCAAGCCAACGGACCGTGTCTCCGGCCTCATTGAAAAAAACGCCGATGCCGTTCATGTAGGCTTCGGAAAACAATAGTCCGTACCATAGGAAGCCGACAAAATAGATTGCGATTGCCGCGAGCAGGACGCCCAACAGGTTTACATTCGCTAGACGTGGCATGTGCATGATCCTCCCTTGCCCCGTTTCATTTTGTATCCACCGCGCTATGAGTGTCGCCCACCCGCGCGGGGCATGCAGCTTGCCCTCAATCGCTGATCGACGGAAGACACCATGACGACACCTGGCCAACGCCGCATCCTCGTTACGTCCGCCCTGCCCTACATCAATGGGGTCAAGCATCTCGGCAATCTCGCAGGATCGATGCTGCCGGCTGATGTCTATGCGCGCTTCCAGCGCCTTCGCGGACACGATGTCCTGTATATCTGCGCGACGGACGAACACGGCACGCCTGCCGAACTCGCGGCGCAGGCGGCCGGCATGTCGGTTCGCGCCTATTGCGACGAGCAGCACGAGATCCAGAAAAAAGCTGGCGAAGGCTTTGAGCTCTCCTACGATTATTTCGGCCGGTCCTCGGGCGAGGAGAATGCCCGCCTTACCCAGCATTTCGCGCATGTGCTCGAGGCTGAAGGCCTGATCGAAGAGCGGGTGATGGAACAGGTCTACTCCATCGATGACGGGCGTTTCCTGCCGGACCGCTATGTCGAAGGCACCTGCCCGTATTGCGAGTTCGAGAAGGCCCGCGGCGACCAGTGCGACAATTGCGGGCGCCTGCTCGACCCGGTCGACCTTATCGATCCCTATTCTGCGGTCTCCGGATCGAAGAATGTCGAGGTCCGTGAGACGCGCCACCTCTTCCTGTTGCAGTCGAAGATGCAGGACACGATCCGGCAATGGGTCGAGCAGTCAAAGGACTGGCCGCAGCTTGCCCGGTCGATTGCCCTGAAATGGCTGGATGAAGGCCTGCGCGACCGCGCCATCACGCGCGACCTGTCATGGGGCGTGCCCGTCACCAACCCGGACGGATCGATCCGGGAAGGCTTTGAAAACAAGGTCTTCTATGTCTGGTTTGATGCGCCGGTTGAATATATTGGCGCAACTGAAGAATGGTCCAAAGCCACCGGCCAACCCGACGCCTGGCGCAGCTGGTGGCGGACGGATGAAGGGGCCGACAATGTCGAATACATCCAGTTCATGGGCAAGGACAATGTCGCGTTCCACACGGTCTCCTTCCCGGTAACCATTATCGGGTCGAAGGAACCCTGGAAGCTGGTCGACCAGCTCAAGGCCTTCAACTGGGTCACCTGGTATGGCGGCAAGTTCTCGACCTCGAACAAGCGCGGCGTCTTCATGGACCAGGCGCTGGACCTGCTGCCGGCCGACTACTGGCGTTGGTACCTGACGGCAAATGCGCCCGAAGGCTCCGACGCGGCCTTTACCTGGGAGGGCTTCCAGGCCTCGATCAATTCCGATCTTGCCAATGTGCTCGGCAATTTCGTCAACCGGATCACGAAGTACTGCGCCTCGAAATTCGACGGACAGGTGCCGTCGGCGGGCGAGACTGGCGAGGCGGAAGCCTGGATGGTCTCGGAACTGGAAACGCGGCTGCCGCAGCTCTTCGAGCATTACGAGAACATGGACTTCCGGAAGGTTGCCGCGGAGACGCGGGCGATCTGGGCGGCGGGCAATGAATACCTCACCAAGGCCGAGCCCTGGGTAAAGTACAAGAGCGACGTCGACGCAGCCGCAGTCGGTGTCCGGACCGGCCTTAACCTCGCTGCCTTGTTCGGCATCATCGCCCAGCCGATCATTCCGGAAGCCGCGAGGATGATCCTCGATGCTCTCGACATCCCTGAGGACAACCGGACCCTGCACGCCGACCGGATCGGGCGGGATGGTTATGGCGGCCTGCTCGATGCGCTGCCGCACGGCCTCGCCATCACGCCGCCAGACGTTCTCTTCCGCAAGATCGAAGACGATCAGGTGACCGCCTGGACCGAGCAGTTCGGCGGGGAGAGCTGAGACTGGATTGTCGGCTGTCGTAATCTCGACACCGAACAGCGGTATCGGATCAGGGTTATTGGCGACCTTAAGGCTTCAGCCATGGTCCTTCAGAACCGCGTTGATCCGTTTGGTGAAGTGCACGCTGCGCCGGAAAGAGGCATGTTCATGGGCAATCGCGGTGGATGTTTCCACCGAGATGACCAGACGCTGAAACCCACACACTGGGCAAGCCGGCACTGGATAACCTGCTTGCTGGCGTTCAAGGGGCGGCGCCGCAAACTCATGCAGTCGGGCCAGTACACCGAATTGTTCTTTTTGGATGAAGTGACGGCGCTCGCGGCCGGTCACAGGCCATGCTTCGAATGCCGGCGCGGCGATGCCCTCGCCTTCCGCGCTGCTCTGATCTCTCGAAAAGTTTTCGATGAGACACCTTCAGCGAGTGAACTTGATGCGCTGATCGCCGGCGAGGTCCAGGCGCGCCGCCGGGAAAAATTGCCACTTCTTCGCTGCACGGCAAATTCGCTGCCGGACGGCGCGATGTTCGAACATGACGCTCGCGCCTGGCTGAAATGGCAGGACAGAGCGCTTTTATGGTCATTTGGCGGATACCAGGCCGTATCCGACCTGCCTTCCGATCACGTTGGATGCCTGACACCTTCGGCATCGCTTGAAGCGCTAAGAGGTGGCTACTTGCCGAAACTTCACCCGAGCTTCAATCAACTGGCCGCGTGACGATCAGCTCATTCATGCGGCGCGTGCGCTGTTTGGCGAAGAGAACGTTGTGCATGTGCCAGACCTCGCCATCACCGAGCGTGACTTCAATATCACCTGTCACGACAAGACCGAGAATACGGTGACGCAGGAAATCGTCCGAACGGTAGCGGCACCGGGCATTTGCGCCACTTTCGGCCCTGTCCCCGCTGCCCCAGAAGACGCGCTCATGCAGCTGTCCGGGCACGATCTCCCAGTAGCGGACCTTGTCGAAGCCGAAGATCATTAGCGCCCACTGTACGAAGATCAGCACGGCCGTCACCAGGTAGAACATGTTGCTCATCCGGATATCAAGCTGGGCGAGGAAATCCGCGATCGGGCCAGAGAGGTTGGCGAAGGTCAGCAGGATAAACCCAATCACCAGGATCAGGCCGAATATGACGGAATTGGCCCCGCGCAGCCTGACCGTTGTCGAGAAGATGACGAAGGCCAGCGTGAAAACGAAAATCAGGCCAAGCACTTTCTGATTGGTCAGCTCCCCCACGATTCCCGTCGCCTGAAGGAAATAGAAGACAAAGCCGAGCAGCCAGATCGGCCACCAGTAAAGGATGG
Source organism: Henriciella mobilis (assembly GCF_003576285.1). Classification (NCBI taxonomy): domain Bacteria; kingdom Pseudomonadati; phylum Pseudomonadota; class Alphaproteobacteria; order Hyphomonadales; family Hyphomonadaceae; genus Henriciella; species Henriciella mobilis. The sequence continues at coordinate 527,026 of NZ_QWFX01000013.1, forward strand.
GCGAGTGCGTATAGACCTTCATCGGCTGCAGGAGGTTCCGGTCCAGAAGCTCACCCTTGCTCGGCTGGGGCGTCTTTGCAGCCGAGTGGCTGACCGCGGCTGACGACTCCGGCGGCTTGTCTGGCGGCGGCGGTGACGGCGGTGTTGTGTCGCTCATGGCGTCCCCTCACTGTGGCGTCTGGTGGACAGTGTAGCCGAGGGGCCGCATGGCGCAAAAGCTTTTCGAGATTTCCTGCGGCGCGCCCAAAGCACCGCTGGCCGTATGCCCCGCATCTGTTAGGGTGGCGCAAGCCAACCCGTATGGAAGGATGCCAGGATGAAGTTCAGCCGTCTCGCCATTTCGCTCTCCGCACTTGCAATCGCAACCGCGCTGCCGGTTTCAGCCCAGCAATCGAAACCAACCCCGGACACCGAGCTGATCGACGTCTACACCTGGCTACACAGCAATCCGGAGCTTTCCTTCAAGGAATCAACATCAGCCTCGATCATGGCTGCCGAGCTTGAAGCGCTCGGTTTCAGCGTCTCGACCCGGATCGGCGAGGACTGGGTTCGCCAGAAATCGATGCGCGACGAAGGCACTGTGCGAGACGGCGTCGGCGGTTACGGCGTCGTTGGCGTCTATGAGAATGGCGACGGCCCGACCGTCCTGATCCGTGCTGACATGGATGCCCTGCCGGTGCCCGAGCAAACCGGGCTCGATTACGCCTCCAAGGTCACAAGCGTGACCTGGACGGGCGTTGAAAGCCCGGTGATGCATGCCTGCGGCCATGATATCCACATGACCAGCTGGATCGGCACAGCCCGCAAGCTGATCGAGAACAAGGATGACTGGTCAGGCACGCTGGTGATGATCGCCCAGCCGGCAGAGGAACTCGGCCTGGGCGCCAAGGCGATGATCGAGGACGGGCTGTATGATGATTTCCCGCTGCCGGACTATAATCTTGCCCTTCACGTGTCGGCATCTGCGCCCGCCGGCACGGTAGCCTACTCATCCGGCTATGCACTGGCCAATGTCGACAGCGTCGATATCCACGTGAAGGGGGTCGGCGGTCATGGGGCCTACCCTCACACCACCAAGGACCCTATCGTGGTCGGCTCGGCCATCGTCATGGCACTTCAGACGCTCGTCTCGCGCAATGTCGACCCCCAGAAGCCGGCTGTGGTGACAGTCGGCGCGTTCACCGCCGGCGCCAAGCACAACATCATCTCGGACTCGGCCGAATTGCTGCTGACCGTCCGCTCCTATGATGATGCCACACGCCAGCTTCTGCTCGATGGTATCAAGCGTATTGCGAAGGCTGAAGCCGAAGCGTTCGGCGCCCCAGAACCGGAAATTTCAATCGATTCCGACTACACGCCGTCGACCTACAATGATCCCGCACTCACCAGCACCGCCATGGCCGCGATCAGCGGCGCGATCGGCGAGGACAACGTGACTGAGGTCACACCCGTTATGGGCGGCGAGGACTTTTCCCAGTTCGGCCGTACGCAGGAAGACGTGCCGGGCCTGATCTTTTGGCTAGGCGCGATTTCACCCGAAACCTATGAGCAAGCCAGGAATGGCGAGACCAGCCTTCCCTCTCTGCACTCTCCCTTCTTCGCGCCTGACGCGGCCCCAACCATCGAAACGGGTGTGAAATCCATGACAGCGGCTGCCATGGCGCTGTTCAATGATGGCTGATGCCAGCGGCTAAAGCGTTGCGAGCCAGTCGACGAGGAGCCTGTTCACTTCATTCGGGCGTTCCTGCTGTGTCCAGTGACCACACCCCTCGAGGAGATGTGCGCCTCGCAGGCCCGGAAGGTTCGGCTTCATCATCTCGACTGGATCGCCGGGAAACATCTTCAGCACGAGATCCCGGGTACCGCCGATAAAAAGGCTAGGCTGATAGATCTTGTGGTCTTCCAGCGCCGTCAGAAAAGCATGGTCGCGCTCATGATTGCGGTAGCGGTTGAGCGGGCCGCGAAAGCCGGACTGGGCAAATTGCGAGGCGTAATAATCAACGTCCTCCTTGCTGAGCCATGGCAGCGGCATGTCCGGCTCGGGCAGGCGATGAAGCAACGTGTCGCCGTGCTTCTTGTCGATCGGCCAGGTCCCGTCGGGCGCATCGCCGCTGATCGCGTAGTAGAACCGGCGGATCGTCGCTGCCGGATCAGCTTCGAGCTCGGCCTCTGGCGGCCCCTCATCCTGGAAATAGACCTGGTAGAAGAACATCCCGCGCGCGGTGAAGAACTCACGGAAGACCTGAATCGCCGGTTTATCGCCGGGCGGAATGTAGGGAACCGACAGCCCGGCAACGGCGCGAAACTGGTCCGGGAACAGCAAGGCCGAGTTCCAGGCAAGCGGAGCCCCCCAGTCATGGCCAACGACAATTGCCGGCGCTTCCGGCTGCAAAGCCTTTGCAACGCCTGCAATGTCGGCCGTCAGGTTTTCCATTGAATAGGCTTCAACGGGATGCGGCTTGTCCGACCCGCCATAGCCACGCACATCAATGGCCGCCGCAGTGAAGCCCGCCGCCGAGACCGCTTCCAGCTGGTGGCGCCAGGAATACCAGCTTTCCGGAAATCCGTGGACGAAGAGAACAAGTGGCCCCTGGCCGGCGATGGCGACCCTTAGCTTGACGCCATTGGTCTCCACGTCACGGAATTCCGGATTCATTGCTGACTGTTTCCTTCTGTTCCCGACTGGGCGGACTGGATGAGCGCAGCCGTATCGGGATGGGTAAACACGCGGTAGCCCTGATCCTGCTGCATGGATGCGAGTTGGCTGATCACGGCCCCGAATTCGATCGGCATGACTTCTACATTGCTGGCCTCAACGCCCTGTGCAGAGACCTGCGCCGCCATGTCGGCAGCGTCACCGGAGCTGAGCAGAATGGGCGTGATCGGCCCGGCACCAGCCTCGATCTGGGCTTCCTTCCCGTCGATCAGGACAAAGAAGACAGGCGCGCCGTAATCCGCATCATCGGCATTCAGGCCGTTCGCGTAACTGATTTCTTCGCTGCTTGCCTCGAACACGACGGGACCTTGCCAGCTCCCCATCATCTGCAACAGCGGAATGGTCGCAACGGACATATCGGCAATCGCGGGGTTCTGCATTGCCTCTTCCGCTGCTCCCGGTTCAAGGAACAGCACAACAGCATTCTCGCCCTGCGGGTTCTGCACCGTGACGACGCCGCCTTCCGCGTCCTGAAGGACAGCAACGTGCAAGCCTCCAAGCGCACCGACGATGGCTGGCGGAATCTGCTGCTGCTGCTGGGCTGGCTCGGCCTGAGGGGCCTGCTGCGCCGTCGCAGCAAGGCCCATTGCGCCGAAAGCGGCCAGGCCGGCGCAGGTCATGATTGATTTAAACAAAGGCAGTCTCCTTGTGGATTGCTCCCGGCCGAGTCTAGGGATCCCGGCCGGGCGGCACAAGAAAACGCCTGTTAACCTTGCTTCAGGGACTCGAACGGCACGTCCTTGTCGACGCGCACATCCTGCGGCAGGCCAAGCACACGTTCGGCGATGATATTCTTAAGAATCTCATCGGTACCGCCGGCAATGCGAAGGCCCGGCGCCCACATGAAGCTCTGCTGGAACAGGGCATTGGACGGCATGGTTTCCGAGTCGGTCATGATCCCGAAATGGTCCTGCATCTCGATCGCCGAGTTACAGATATCCTGCAACTGGTTCGCTGTGATGATCTTGCCGATGGAGTTCTCCGGGCCGGGCGTCTCGCCGCGCGAAAGTGCTGTCTGGGTCCGGAACTTCGTCAGGTTGTAACCCTGTGCAGCAACGTACCAGTCGGCGAGTTTCTCGCGGAAGGCCTGGTCCGTGAGCGAGCTCGTCCCACGGGCGTAGTCCATGATTTCCTTCCAGTCCGGGCCGGGCGAACCGCCGACGGCCAAGCGTTCATTCATCAGCGTGACGAGCGCGACCTTCCAGCCGGCACCGACTTCACCAAGGCGATCGGAGTCGGGAATGCGTACATCGGTGAAGTACACCTCGTTGAATTCCCGGCCGCCGGATGCCTGGTGGATCGGCTTTGCCTCGACACCTTTCTGATGCATGTCCACGATAAACATGGTCAGGCCCTTGTGCTTGGGCGCTTTCGGGTCCGTGCGGGTCAGCAGGATCCCGTAATCGGAGAAGTGGGCACCGGTGGTCCAGACCTTCTGGCCATTGATCACCCATTCATCGCCGTCCTTGATGGCGCGAGTCTTAACACCCGCAACGTCAGAACCGGCGGCTGGCTCGGAGAAGAGCTGGCACCAGATTTCCTCGCCGCGAAGCGCCTTTTCAACGTAGCGCTTCTTGTGCTCGTCCGAGCCGAAGGCGATCACGGTCGGCACACACATGCCGAGACCGATGGCGAACGGACCGACCGGCGCATCAAACTTGGCTTCTTCCTGGTTCCAGATGACCTGCTGCATGGCCGTACCGCCACGCCCGCCCCATTCCTTGGGCCAGGTGATCTGGGCAAAGCCACCTTCGGCTTTCGTCTTCTGCCACGCCTTGGCGCGTTTCAGGAAGTCATCGGAGGATCGGTGACGGCCACCAGCCCCGTCCTTGAGCTTCAGGTGTTTTTCAAGGAAAGCGCGGGCTTCCTTGCGGAATTCTGCTTCTTCAGGGGTATCGTTAAAGTCCATGACTTTTCCTCCTTAAGCGGCGTTCTTGCGCTCAAGAGCGCTGACAAGTTTCTCTTTCCAGACTTTAGGTGAGCCGGCCTGCACGGCAAGCAGCTTGGCGCGGCGGTAGAAAAGATGGCAGTCCACCTCCCAGGTGAATCCCATGCCCCCATGTGTCTGGATATTCTCTTTCGAAGCGAACCAGTAGGCCTCGCTCGCGGCGAGGCGTGAGGCAGCCGCCGCTTCCGGCAATTCAGCCGCATCGGTGGAAAGGGCCCAGGCGCCGTAATAGCAGTTGGACCGGGCAACCTGGTTCTTCACATACATCTCGGCGAGTTTGTGCTTGATCGCCTGGTTGCCACCAATCGGACGGCCAAAGGCATAACGCTCCTTGGCAAAATCGGTCGCCATTTCGAGGCAACGGTCTGCGCCGCCCAGCTGTTCGAAAGCAAGAAGGACAGCCGCGCGGTTCAGCAGCGCGTCGTGCAGATCGCCGCCGGCACCTGCTTCACCGATCCGCTGACCGGGAGCGCCGTCGAACTTGATCTCCGCATGGCTGCGTGTGGGCTCAAGCGTTTCGACCGGAGTGCGGGTGACGCCGGGACCGTTCAGGTCCACCAGGACGAGACTGGCACCAGCACCTTCCTTGGCAAGCACAATGGCATGCGTGGCAATGTCGCCATCCGTCACCGGGATTTTCGTGCCCGAAACCTTCGAACCGTCGAAGCTGGTGGACAGTTTGGCCGGGTCGGGATTGCCCGGACCTTCGCTGGACGCATAGCAGCCGACGACTTCGCCGGAGACGACCTTGGGCAGGATGTCGCTTTTCTGCGCTTCCGATCCGGCGATCTTCAGGGCTTCCGCAAAGAAGTAGGCAGTGGATGCGAACGGCACCGGCGCAAGCGCCCGGCCCATCTCTTCGGCAATGACACACATTTCCAGCATACCGAGCCCAAGCCCGCCATATTCTTCCGGAATCGCCGTGCCGAGCCAGCCCATCTCGACGACCTGCTTCCAGACGCCTTCATGATGGGATTTCGCCTTGTCGTTCAGTACTTCCCTCACATGGGCCGTCGTACATTGGGCGCTGAGAAATTTGCGTGCTTCGCCCGCAAGAAATTTCTGGTCCTCGGAAAAGTCGAAATTCATACGACTTCGTCTCCCTGGTTTATCGGTTGTTCTGACCAGACAATAGCGCGCCCGGTGTCGACTAAAAGCCGTCTCGCAGGGGAAGGACCTAGCGTCGCCCCGGCAATTTCATGCGAGAAGTATCAAATTTTGCAGACCGGCTTCACTGGCTCTCAAACGAGACGTGCCAAAAGACACCAACTTCGGAGATTGGTCATGGCGAAAGCGCTCTATCACAAATCGCAACGCGTCTATGTGAAGCCTGTCGGCACATGGGCTCTGGTAGAGAAAGTCCTGCCGCACTGGGTAAAGGACGTCGAAGAACCGCTGCGGGTGACCTATGATGTCGGGCTTGGCCGCGAATTCACCGCCGGCGAACTCGTATCCGAAGAAGTTATGCGCCGGCGAGAGGGCGGTAATTCCGCCGACGATGCTGTCGAGCTCGAAAACTGGCGAATTTACCGCGCCAAGAACCGCTGGCAGGACGGCGATGAAGTTGCCTCCCACCCTTATCCCGGCACCTTTCCGGTCGTGATGACCGATGAGAACGATTGGGGCGGATGGCGCGTGCCCGGATCGGAATACGACCGCGACCCGTCGAAAATCGAGTATCAGGCCCGCCTGATCATGAATGCGCCGCGCATGCTGAAGGTCTGCCGGCAGCTGTCGGAATACGCCTCGCGCCATTCCGGCGAGCTTCCCGAAGAGCTGCAGAAAGCCGTGCGCAATTGCCAGGGCATCCTGCGGCACGTGTATGAGGTCGGCGACTCCCCCAAAATCGCGGCCGAATAACTGCGTTCAGAGGCTGGCCGCGATTGTGGCTGGCGGCGCACCGTCCTATCTCTAGCGCAACGATATTTGCCAAGAGACAGGACAGGACACGCCATGCGCACGGAAACGCCGGTTTCGGTCAAGCTCGAAGACTACACACCCTACCCATTCGAAATTGACTCGGTTTCGCTCGACTTCTCGCTCGAGCTGGAAGCGACGCGCGTGCGCACGAAGATGTCGGTCCGGCGCGTGCGCCCTGGCGAATTCGTTCTCGATGGCGAGGGCTTGACCCTGAATGACATTTCCATCGACGGAAGCCCGTTGCAGGTCTCGGACTACAAGATCGCCGATAACAAGCTGACCATCGCGGACGTTCCCGACACATTCACGCTCGAAACAGATGTGACGATCAATCCGAAGGCCAATACCGCACTGTCGGGTCTCTATGTTTCCGCCGGACGCTTTTGCAGCCAGTGCGAGGCCACAGGATTTCGCCGGATCACCTACTGGCCCGACCGTCCGGACGTGATGAGCCGGTTCCATGTCCGCATCGACGCCGACAAGGCCACCTATCCTATCCTGTTATCGAACGGGACTCCCGGCAAGGCGGGCGACCTGCCAGGCGGACGTCATTTCGCAGAATGGGACGATCCGCATCCCAAGCCGTCCTATCTCTTTGCCCTCTGTGCTGGCGATTATGATGTCTGGAGAGACAGCTTCACCACGATGAATGGCGACCATGTCGACCTCGGCGTCTATGTCGACAAGGGCCAGGCAGACCGCGCCGAATGGGCGATGGAAAGTCTGAAGGCGTCGATGAAGTGGGACGAGGAGCGCTTCGGGCGCGCCTATGACCTTGGCGTGTTCAACATCGTGGCCGTGCGCGACTTCAATTTCGGCGCCATGGAGAACAAGGGCCTCAACATCTTCAACTCGGCCTATGTGCTTGCAAGCCCGGACAGCGCGACCGATGCGGATTTCGAGGCCATCGAAAGCATTGTCGGTCACGAGTACTTTCACAACTGGACGGGCAACCGCATCACCTGCCGCGACTGGTTCCAGCTCTGCCTGAAGGAAGGCCTGACCGTCTTCCGCGACCAGGAATTCTCGTCCGACCTGCGCTCCCGGCCGGTCCAGCGGATCAAGGACGTCATGCGGCTTCGCGCGCGCCAATTCGCCGAAGATGGAGGGCCGCTCGCGCACCCTGTGCGCCCGCAGGCTTATGGCTCGATCGATAACCTCTACACCGCGACGGTGTACGAAAAGGGCGCAGAACTGATCCGGGCGCTGACTGTGCTGATCGGCGATGATGCCTTCAACAAGGGCATGCAGATCTATTTCGACGAGTATGACGGCACAGCCTCGACCATCGAGGATTTCTATTCCTGTTTCGAGAAAGCCTCCGGCAAGGATCTCAGCCAGTTCCGCCTCTGGTATGCGCAAGCCGGTACGCCCGAAGTGACAGTCGTGGAGGAATGGGACGAGGCCAAAAGCGAGCTGACCCTGACGCTCAGCCAGAAAACGCCGCCTACGCCGAAACAGGACAAAAAGAAGCCAGTCCCGATTCCGCTGCGTGCTGCCTTGCTTGATGGCAAGGGCGGCCACGTTGAAGCCGAGGGCTGGCAAGATGGCGAGACCGTTATCGTCCTTGATAAGGCCGAGAAGACGGTGAAGGTAAACCTCTCCAAGGGCAGCGCCCGGCCGCTCCTGTCCATAAACCGCGAATTCAGCGCGCCTGTGCGCGTCCGCCGCGATCTCGACAAGGCAGGCTTGCTCAAACTGGCCGCAGCCGAGACCGATCCGTTCAACATCTGGGACTGTTTCCAGTCCCTCGCCAAGACCGAGATCTTCCGCCTGCTCGACGAACCCCAGTCGCCGCCGGACGATGCCCTCGTATCAGCGATGGCCGATGCGGTTCGGCTGAATGAGAGCGATCCGGCTTTTGCGGCTCTTCTGACCGTGCTTCCAGACGTTGGCGAACTGTTCCAGGACCGGGAGCCTGCCGATCCGGCGGGACTGGATTCTGCCCGCAAACGCCTGCGCAAGGCATTCGCCGAAGCGCTCGCAGGCGACATCACCCGGATCCTCGAGCAACCGTCGCCCACCCCATTCAAGCCCAGTGCAGAGCAAGCCGGCACCAGGGCGCTTCGCGGCGCCATGATCGGCCTGACGGGCGCCCTTGGCACGCCGGAGGCTGCGAGCCAGCTGAAAAGCCATTTCGACTCGGCGAGCAACATGACCGAAAGTCTTGCCTGTCTGCGCTCTCTCATTCCCCTGCCCGGCAAAGCGCGGGACGAAGCAATCGAAACCTTCTACGCGCGCTGGAAGGACAATCCGCTTGTCATCGACAAATGGTTCGCCGTGCAGGCGGGTCAGGGCACAGCCGAGGATGCCAGGCGCCTGTCTGAACATCCCGATTTCGACATGTCGAACCCGAACCGCGTACGCTCGGTAGCTGCGGCCTTCTCGATGACCAACCTCGCCGCGTTTCACGCACCTGACGGCAAGGGCCATGAGGTCATTGCGGACATCATCCAGCGTGCCGACAAGCTCAATCCCGCCCTGGCTGCGCGCCTGCTGACCAGTTTTGAGCAATGGAAAAAGCTCGAACCGAAAGCCCGCGCCAGCGCCAAGACCGTACTGGAGCGCCTCCAGGAGGCTGGCCTGTCCAAGAACGCCATGGATATTGTGACCCGGGCTTTGGATTAACAACCGACTCGGCTTCATTAACGCAGGTGCAAGCATTTGACCGGATTGTCCGGGATCGTTTGAATCTGCGTCGGGAACCGAGTCGTTGGCATCTTTTGGCCGGGCAAATAGCAGGGATGAGGCTAGCGGGCCCCATGTGCGATCGGCAGGGTCGCTGAAAGCGATTCTGGTTCTGACGCTCATGGTCCTCAGCGCCGCGCTGGGCCTCATGATCTGGAACAGCCATCAGGCCCGTAACGGGCAGGAACTGAAGGTACTGAAGCGCGATGCCCTTCTGGTTGGCGAGCGTTTCATCCGAAATGCAGATCGCGCATCCGACCGGCTGGAAAATGAGCTGCGCGCCGGCGCCCGCCTGTCCTCGATTGATCCGGCCTATATCGGCCTCGATTCCATTCAAAGTATCGACGCTGCCATGGCATCGGATGATCCAGCCCTGGCGCAGGCCGGCAAACTCGCCGCCAATCTTGCCAGCTCCGGAAACAGTATCGGCCTGCTGGACGACGGCAAGCTGGTCCTCAGTCATGTGCCAACCGTTGGCGGCACGGTCGTCGGGATTGTGGATGCGCCCCGCTGGATCCCTGAGTTGAATGACGGTCTGCGGCTCGTGCTTTACGGCGATGCAACCGTGTCTTTGGGCGATAGCGGTATTCTGCCGGCAAACCGAGCCATCAGGGATGCTGGCACCGGCTTCCGCCTGGAGAGCATCCAAAAGCGCTCTGCATCGGCCTGCATCGACATCAATGGCGCAAGCTTCTCCATGTGCCTGTCGCGATCAAGTCCGCTCCTGACGCTGGACTCCCTTCTTTCCCTACTCCTCAACATCCTTCTCGTGTCTGCGCCCGCTCTTGCGATCATTGGCCTCTACAACCAGTCAAAACGCGATCGCGCCGACGAGGCCGATCATCGCCATGGGCGTGGTGAGACCACGGAAGTCTCAAAGGCAGAGCTTGCGACGGCCAATGCCGGCATCGGACTCTGGGACATCCGCCCGGGCGACGGATCCGGATGGATCAATGATGAGGCTGCCCGCCTGCTCGGACGACAGAGCGCGGGTGCCATCAGCCAGGCGGAGTTCATCGAGGCATTCCATGCTGCCCATCGCGACAACCTGTCTGAAGCGATCGATGACGCAAGACCTAGCCACGCCTTCAGCATTAACGCAGCGACGTCCACATCGGTTGGCGAAACGTGGCTGGAGCTACGCGGCTGTCAGGTCTTCGATGTGGGAACGGACACCGCGATCATCAGCGGCGTGATGTTCGACGTCACCGAGGCAGTGCGTCGCCGCGAGCGGCAGAAGACAGCCGAAGCCCGCCTTCGTGGCGCGATCGAAAGCTTCCCCTGCCCGTTTGCACTTTGGGACAGCAACAGACGGCTGGCCTTCTGGAACCGGGCCTTCGAGACAATGTTCGACCTGTCGGACGTGCTGCGGCCTGGAGTCAGCCACGAAACGGTGATGGTCGCGCGTAGCGGCAATGTCATCAGCGAAAAAACCAGTCCCGAAGAGGCCGGCACGGTCCTGCTTGGCCTCAGAAATGGTATCTGGATCAAGCTGGTCGAGCGCGCGACGACCAGCGGAACGCTGATCAGCTTTGGCCTCGATGTTACCAATGACGTGCGCAATGAAGAACAACTCCAACAGCAGAAGAAGAAGCTGAAAACCCTTGTTCAGGAGCTGGAACGCTCGGAAGGGCACAAGTCGGAGCTGGCTCGAAAGTACAATGAAGAGAAGGCCAAGGCCGAACGATCCGCCGACTCAAAGGCTGCCTTCCTTGCCAATATGAGCCACGAGCTGCGCACGCCGCTAAACGCGATCAACGGCTTCTCGGAAATTCTCGTCAATGAAATGTACGGTCCACTCGGTGATGAGCGCTATAAGGGCTACGCGACCGACATTCTCACATCGGGACAGCACCTACTCGACATGATCAACGACATCCTGGACATCGCGAAGATCGAGGCCGGCAAGATGACCATCGATCCGAAGCCGATCGATCTTGTCGATCCGGTTGACGCCGCCGTGCGTATGATCCGCCGGAAGGCAGAAGACAAGGGTGTGAAAGTCATTCTGCAGGCAGAAGATGGCCTGCCAAAGACCGATGCCGATCACCGCGCCATTCGCCAGATGGTGCTCAACCTGCTGTCCAATGCAATCAAGTTTACCGATGCGGGCGGCAAGATCACAGTCAGCGTCCAGCACCGCGACGCGTTTATCCGGGTTGCTGTCCGCGATACCGGCATTGGCATTCCGAAAGAACACCTGCCACGTCTCGCCAAGCCTTTTGAACAGGTCCAGGACACGCGCGAACGCAACTTTGAGGGCACAGGGCTTGGCCTTGCACTCACAAAGTCCTTCGCCGAAATGCACGGCGGAAAGCTCACGATCGCAAGTGAGCCAGGCAAGGGAACGCTGGTCTGCTTCTATCTGCCGGTTGCCAAGGAAGAGCCGGGCGAAGACCGCTTCGTCGCCTAGTCGTCAGTCTCGAGCCCTGCAACCTCGCTGGAAACCCTTTTCGCGGCCTCTGCCACACAAAGGTCGCCCGCTTCGGCCAGCGCCCGCACCCGAGCTTGCGCGTTGCTGCTGGCTGCGGTTGATGACGCTTGCGCGCTCCATTGCACCAGCGGTGTACGTGACCCGCCATCAAGCAAGGTCAGGCGAAGTTTGCAGGTGCCTGTGTCCCCGTTCAGCGTGAAGTCGGCGACATGCCAATAGAGCTCGTAGTCGCCGCTGATCCCGGCAGAATCATCCATGGCATATCCGGCACCGCCACTGAAACTGTCGGTCATGGCAACCTGGAACTGGCGCGTGGCGCGGTCGGCCCAGGCGACACCGCGCAGGACCTTCAGACCGGAATTGGCCCCTTCAACGGCAATCTGCCGTCCAGCCAGGAGGCGCGACGCTTCCGGTTCACGCACGACAAGAACCGCTGGCAAAGGCAGCTGGTCAGAAGGCTGGGCAAACCGGAACACGGCCTCCGGCGTCGGTTGTTCCGGCAGCACGCTGACGCAGGCAGCAAGACCTGCAAGCCCAGCCAGGGCCACGGCAAAATGGTGAAGTCTCTTCGCAGTCACTAGCGATCTCCTTCATAGGGTAGCGGCTCACTGCGCAGCAGGCCCTGAGGATTCTGCTCAAGCTCCCGCGTGACCCGGTCGAGCCGCCGGATAAGGACCCGCAGGTCCTGCGCAATCAGGCGGAAATCGGTGATCGCATCGGTCGCCGGCCCTTCGATGACGTCCGTTGCAGCCGTGATCGCGCCTTGGCTGGCCTCGATGCTCTTGCGGGCGCCTTCCGACATGGTTTCAAGCTCGCCGATCAGTGTAGAGATTTCTTGGCCGACGCGCACAACTTCGCCGTCGGTGTTGCGGCTGAGCGTCTCGAAGGCCTGGGAGGCTTCATTGATGCTGTCGGCCGCTTCCTTCACGGCTGCGAGCGTGGATGCAACGTCTTCGGTCATGGCCTCATCACCCGACAGCAGGTCGGTCACCGCTTCGATATTGTCCAGAATGTTGCTGACGGACTCGATGTTTTCTTCACTGAGCAGTGCGTCGAAGCGTTCCAGCGCGACATTGGCCCGTCCCATGACTTCCGTACCGCCGGAAAACAGCTCGGCGAAGGGGCTTGTGATCGATCGGATGACCGGCACTTCCTGGTAAGGCCCGACCGTCAGTCTGGGAGCATCGGGCGAGCCTGCATTGATCTGGACGAAGGTCACACCGGTAATCCCTGCGAGTTCAATGCTGGCCGTGGAGTCGGTCTTGACCGGGGTCTCGGAGTCGATGCGGATACGCGCGCGGACCTTTGAAGCGTCGTTTCGATCGATCCCGATACGGTCCACCTCGCCGACCTTGATGCCGATATAGCGCACGGACGCCCCTTCCTCGAGACTGACCGGGCCGTCGAAGACAACGTCATAGAGATCGTATTCCTGATTGAATTGCGACTGCCCCAGCCAGAGGATGAAGCCGAGGCCGGCAATCACGGCGAATATCACGAAGGCGCCGATCATCGCGTAATTGGCACGTGTTTCCATCACTTCACTCCTGCCGCAGCGGCGCGGCCGCGCGGGCCACCGAAATACTCCTGCAGCCATGGCTGGTCCATGGCACGCAGCTCATCCATCGTCCCGGCAGCAACCACACGCTTGTCGCCCAGCGCCACGATCCGGTCGCACGTGGCCGCCAGCGTATCGAGATCGTGCGTGACAAGGAACACGGTGAGCGAGAGCGATTGCTGCAAGTCGCGAACCAGTTTGTCGAAGGCGCCGGCAGTGATCGGATCAAGTCCCGCTGTCGGCTCGTCGAGGAAAAGGATGGGCGGGTCGAGCGCCAGCGCTCGCGCCAGGGCGGCCCGCTTGCGCATGCCGCCAGACAGGTCCGACGGGAACTTGTCGCCCGCCGCAGTTTCCAGCCCCGCCATCCGGATCTTCTGGTCGGCCAGCTGGCGCATGAAAGGCTTGGACAGGTCCGTATGCTCGCGCATCGGCGCCATGACGTTCTCTCGAACGGTCAGGTTGGAAAACAGCGCACCATCCTGGAACATGATGCCCCAGAGCGTCTGCACTTCGCGCAATTCGTCACCCTCAAGACCGGTCACATCCTCGCCATAGACCTCAACCGTGCCATGATCCGGCTTCTTCAGGCCGACAATCGCCCTCAGCAGGACCGACTTGCCTGATCCCGACGGGCCAATGACACCGACGATCTCGCCCTCATAGACATCCATATCGAGATGCTCATGCACGACATGCGCGCCATAGGACGTCCTGAGATCGCGGACCTTGATCGCCACCTTCGCCATTACCAGCCGAGCTCCATGTAGAAGACAGCAAACAGCGCATCGATGACAATCACCGAGAAGAGCGCCTGCACCACCGACTTGGTCGTCGAACGACCCAGCGACTGAACGCTGCCTCCTACGAGCAGGCCCTGCCGGCAGCCAACCAGCGCCACGATCATGCCAAAGACGGGTGCCTTCGACATACCGACCCAGAAATTCTCGATCGGCACGAATTCCTGGATACGGTTGAAAAAGACGGTCGGGTTAATATCGAGCGCAACCCAGCTGACGAATGCGCCGCCGCCAACGCCAAAGAGCATGGCGACAAGCGTCAGGACCGGCGTCATGATGAGCATGGCAAAGGCACGCGGCACGACAAGCACATCCATGGGATCAAGCCCGAGCGTTGTCATCGCATCGACTTCCTGACGCATGCGCATGGCACCAATCTGCGCGGTGAACGCTGAATTTGTTCGCCCCGCCAGGATCACCGCAGTCAGGACGACGCCGAATTCCCGCAGCACGGCAATGCCGACCAGTTCGACCGTAAAGATGGTCGCGCCGAATTCAGATAGGGTGCTTGCACCGATAAAGGCGATCACCATGCCGACAAAGAAGGAGAGGAACGCCACGATCGGAACAGCGTCGAGTCCACTGTCCTCCATCACGGCCACGAGCGCGGTCCATCGCATCCGCGTAGGCCGGACCAGCGCCATGAACATCGACATCAGCGTTTCACCAAAAAAGGCAAGCGTATCGACGACTTCATTAACCAGGCTGGACGTCGTGCGCCCGGTCCGCTCCAGCAAGTCCACCAGGCCGTGCGGTTCTTCGTGCGGCGTTTCTTCCTGGGGCTTGGGACGAAGGGATGCTGCCTGCGTCAACAGCTGGCGCATGCCATCCGAACCGCCCTCTACTTCAATGGCGTCGATCCCTCGAACGCAGGCGAACCGGTCGATAAGAAAGGCAGCCGCGGTGTCGAACCGCCCTACGCCGGTCAGATCAACCTCCAGGGCCTGAACGTCGGCCGCTTCCAGATGCGATAGCTCGGGCTGGACCGCAGACAGCGTGTGCACCGTCCAATCGCCTTCAATCACCAGTTTCGCCCGGTGGTCGGTGACATTCAGATGGTAGCGCGGCGCGGTCGGCATAATTCACTTGTGGCTGGTTTGCTGTTTACCCTAACAGTCGGAATTTAAGGATGCCGCAGGGCAGACTGTGAAATTAAATCTATTTTTGTCAGACTGCTAATGCATGACCAAACTTGAGCTTCAGCCCGTTTCTTCACCGCTCCGCAAGAGCTTCGCCATTTCACGCGGGGCGAAGACCAGCGCAGAGACGATCCAAGTCAGGCTGAAGCGTGATGGCAAGGAGGGCGTCGGCGAATGCGTTCCCTATGGCCGCTATGGTGAAACCATCGACTCCGTCGCCCAGCAGATTGAAACCTTGCGCAGCGCACTTGCCGACGGCATGGACCGGCTTGCCCTGCAGGACGCCCTTCCCCCTGGCGCAGCCCGCTGTGCAGTCGACTGCGCCTTCTGGGACCTTGAAGCCAAACTGTCCGGCAAGCCTGCCTGGGAACTCGCCGGGCTCCCCGAGCCGCAGCCGCTGGCGACCGCGGTCACGATCAGCCTGGCGCCGCCCGAGGAGATGGCAAACGCCGCCGCTGAAACCACCGGTCCCATCCTCAAGCTGAAGCTTGGGGGCGCGCAGGACATCGAACGTGTAAAGGCGGTGCACGACGCCCGTCCGGACGCGAAGCTCATCCTCGACGCCAATGAAGGACTTGATGCCGGCCTGTTTCCCGGAATCGTCCGTTCTGCGGCCGAGCTCGGCGTCGTCATGATCGAACAGCCCTTTCCGGCCGGCGAGGATGGATACCTTCTCAAACGTCCACCGGAAGTGGCGATTTGCGCCGACGAGAGCATGCACACATCGAAAGATATCCAAGATCTCGCGCGGCTCTACGACGTCGTGAATATCAAACTCGACAAGACCGGCGGGCTGACTGAAGCCCTTGCAGCCGCCCGTGAGGCCAAGGCTGCAGGCCTTGGCGTCTTGGTTGGCTGCATGGTCGCCGGTTCTATCAGCATGGCACCGGCTGTCCTGCTCGGAATGCTGGCCGATGCGGTGGATCTCGATGGCCCGCTATGGCTCGCCCACGACGTCGAGCACGGTCTTAAATACGAGGGTGGGAACGTCTTCCCACCCTCGCCCCAGCTTTGGGGTTAGACACGGACCTAGAGTTCACTCAGACCGCCATCGACCACGTATTCCGAGCCGGTCACGAAACTCGCATCGTCCGACAGAAGAAAGGTCGCGACCGAGGCAACTTCTTTCGGCTCGCCAAACCTGCCGAGCGGCACGCCTGTCACGATTTGCTCTGAAAGCGCTTTGCTTTCTTCCTCGCTCAGACCGCTGCGGTTGAAGAAGTCCGTGCCGATTGGACCGGGGCTGACAGCATTTACGTTGATCGCCCTTGGCGCAAATTCACGCGCAATACCGCGGACAACCGTTCGCAGCGCCCCTTTTGTCGAGCTGTAGACCGTAGCGCCTGGCAAGCCTGCATTGCGGGCAACAGATGTGTTGAAGACGACCTTCCCGCCGTCACGAAGAAGGCTCGCAAGTGCGCGGACCTGAAGAATTGGCGCGCGGACGTTGATCGCGAATTGCTCATCGATTTGGTCCGCGTCGGTCTGCTCAAGCGCGACAAAGCGGCCAAAACCGGCATTCAGGAAGATTGCGTCCAGTGTCAGGCCGGCTGCGGTAACGGCATTGGCAATCGTGTCGGCACTCGCTGGATCACGATTGTCCGCCTGGATTGTCAATACACCGGGAAACCGGCGACGCAGGTCTGTCAGACGCGCCTCATTGGACCCGGTCACGACGAGGCGGGCGCCCTCTCCCGCCAATCTTTCCACGGTCGCAAGTCCAATACCGGACGTCCCGCCGGTGATCAGGACCGTCTTGTTCTCAAAGCGTGCCATGACATTCTCCTTTGTTGGCATCGCCCGAGCAGATGGGCGCCCGCGCCGCAGGCAGAACGTCGAGTCGTGGCATATATCCTATGTCAGGGCTCGCCCTCCCCCGCCGCGCCAAAGGCCGGCGGGCTAGGCATGCGCCCCGCACATGTCGCGAGAAGATGACCCCAGATCTGCGTGTTGAGCGCTTTCGATCCCTCATCGTCCTTCGCCTCAAGCGAGGCCTGGAGCTCGATCAGTTGCATCGCGAGCTCGTTCCGCATGGCTTTCAGGTCCGAAATCAGGAATGACTCGATATGCGGTTCGGCCTCACCAATACCGGCAGCGGCGAGAAGCGCCTTCATGCGGCCGATCTCATTGACGAGAAGGTCTGCCTCCTTTTCCCACATCTCGCCCGCCATAACGGCCATGAGCCCCGCCATGCTGGCATGGCCACCCGAATAGTCGCCCTCAAGTTTCGGGGCGACTTCATTGACCAGCGTCGCACCCAGCCTCTGCAGGATCATGCCGACATCGCTCATAGCTTCACTCCGAATTTCGGCGCCAGGCGGCTGGCCAGCATCAGCTCGTGGGCGGCGTGGGTAAACCATCCAGACCAGGCCAGGATCGGGTCATCGTTCTTGCCGTCCGCAAAGGCGCGCGCGGATGTGATCCAGATACCGAGGCCTTTAAGGTGCGCAAACAGGCTCCACCACTCAAACGCCGCCGGTTCGAAACTGCAGCCCGACGCCTCCTGCCAGACAGCAATCGCGTCGGGCCAGGGGATAAATCCGGCCGCACGTTCCTGGTCGTTGCCGCACCAGAGCAGGTCTGTTGCCCAGGCAAGATCTTCATAAGGGTCGCCAATATGCGCCATCTCCCAGTCGAGGACGGCGTTGATCCGCCCCTGCCCGTCATGGAGGAAATTCCCCGAGCGGAAATCGCCATGCACGAGCGACAGCTTCTGCGCGGGCGGCGGCGGATTGGCGGCAAGATAGCGGATCGCTGCTTCGGCCACGGGTTGCGGTTCGCGCGCATTGGTGCGGATTTCATTGGCCCAATAGTCGAGCTCGCGCTTCCAGCACTGGTCTGGAGCCGGCGTCTCGATCTCTTCGGCAATCGGCGTGCCGTCGATCTCGAGGGACGCGATGGCCCCGAGATGGCGAAAGAACTCCCGGCCGACCTCGGCCCGATGAGGTTCCACCGCATCGATCTGGAACGGATTGAGCGGCATGCCGCCCTCGATCCGCCCCATGACAAAGAAAGGCGCGCCAAGCGGTCCGGTATCGGTCTCGAGAAACAGCGCTTCAGGCGCCGGAATACCGGCCTTTCCATGCGCTGTTCGGATCGCGGCAAACTCCACCCGCCGCTCGGTATCGATCAGACTGTCCGCCGGGTCACGGCGCAGAATGACCCCTTTCGTCTTGAGACCGGTGGCATCTTCATAGGCGATGTCGACCGAATAGGTCTGACGGCTGGCCCCGCCATGGATCCGGCGCATCTGGACCACACGGAGGTTTTTGGCGCCCGGGATATGAGCTTCGGCATAGGGTTCGAACTGGCGGGCAAGCTCTGGATTGTCGATGACCGCCTCAGGCATCCAGCATGTCCTTCCAGCCCGATGCATCATGCGGACCGATAAAGAGCTGCTCAAGGGCGCCTATACCTTCCGAGCCCTGCCCGTCCGGGCCTTCGTGACGGACCTTGGAAATCGCCTGGATATGAAGATTGTCCGGCTGCTTCCACGGCATGGCCAGCGGTTTGAAGTCTTCCCGGCCAATGGCGTATTCGCCTTTCCAGGCCGCATGGCCCCATTCGGGATGGCCATAGCCGATGCCCTTCATCTGGAAGGTCGCGATGGGCTCGTAAATAATCCTGTGCTCGCGCCCATGGGCATCGCTCGCCGTCAGGACCGCCGAACGAACCCGCCGCGTTCCGGCTTCGAATTCCGGTTTGATCACGGGATTGGCAAGATGCGTCAGCCCATCTGCCCCTGCCCCGTCCATGGCGAACACTGAACGGGTGTTCCAGCGGTCACCGTGCCGGTCTTCATTGACGTGGAAATAGACCGAGGCATTCGGGAAGTTCATCGGCGTCCAGATCCAGTAGAACTGCGGCAGCTGCTGCGGCACAACGGGTTGCGGATCCTGCGCGCCAAGCGGGCGGACACCCCAGCTGCGATCCCGCGTACCCCAGAAATTATCGCTCGAAATCTCTATGGTGTCGCCATCGACCGTGATGCTGCCAGACCAGCGGCCATTCTGCGTCATACGCGTGACATCCATCATCATGCGCGAGCCATTGCGCCTGGTGAAGCGCGGTTCCTCAACCGGGAAGTGGCGCCCCTCGAAAGTGAGATCGGCGGAAATGCCCTCGGCATCATCCAGCTTGATGCGGACAGACTGGAGCGGCTGGACCACCTCGATGCTCATCGGGCCAACACGCGTATCCATCCGCTCGAAATTCAGGATGCGCGACAGATGGACCGATTTCTGGACGCCATCCTTGAGGACAGAGAAGGCGCCATCCTTGATATTGAGATGCGGGTACACCCCGAAAGCGGCGCCAAAGAGCACGGATCCGTCCTTGGAATAGCCATTGAAGAAGTACCGGTCGTAAAAGTTCCGGTCTGACCCAGCCACCCAGACGGGCTCCGGTGTCTGGTGAATTGGATATTCGTCGCCCCAGGTGAGCATGCGGTTCTAACCTCCCTTGCGTGACCTCTTGGCGGGCCAGTTCTCTCTCCTAGACTGGCCAAAGCGGACAAGCGGATCAATCGCTGACGTCAGGGAAAAGGAAAACGCCAATGCCATCAAAGGTCTCTGTCGATGAGGCAAACTCGTTCCTGCACGAGGCCTTCAGCGACGCGAAGAACCGCTCCGAAGTCATGCTGATGGAGGACGGCCACGCCGTCATGCGCCTGAAAGCCGGTCCGGAGAACTTGCGCCCCGGCGGCTATATCTCTGGCCCGACGCAGATGACCATGGCCGACAGCGTGACCTATATGGCTATCTTCACAAAGCTCGGGATCACACCAATGACGGTGACGAGCAATCTGAACATCAACTTCCTGCGACCCTGTATCGGTGAGGCCGTCATCGCAGAGGCGAGGCTCATGAAACTTGGCCGGACACTGGCGGTGGCCGAGGTTGAAATACGGGCTGAAGGCTCCAGCAAGGTCGCGAGCCATGCAATCGTGACCTATTCAATTCCAACCGCCTGAACAGCACCGGAAACCGACTGACGCCACGTCATCCGGGCGATTACCTATTGGACTGTCGTCTTCATGAGGTAGCCTGTCGCGAAAACAGAACAGATCGCGGAGGGAATTACATGCCTACTGGAAAAGGGACCGACGTCCTGGACGTCCTCATTGTCGGCGCAGGAATATCGGGCGTTGGTGCGGCCTATCATTTGCGCACGCGCTGTCCCGGCAAGAAGGTCGCCGTCTTCGAAGCGCTCGACAGCTTCGGCGGCACCTGGAAAGTCCACACCTATCCGGGTATTCGTTCCGACAGCGACCTCTACACGTTCGGATATCGCGACAAGCCCTGGACCGGCCCGCCGATCGCCACTGCCGATGAGATTCTCGCCTATATGGGCGAGTTTATCGAGGAGAACGACCTCGGTCCGCTGATCCATTACAATCACAAGATCACCAAGGCCGCCTGGTCATCCGAAGACAAGCTCTGGACCGTCACTTACGAAACGCCGGACGGCGCACACACCGTCCAGACCCGGTTCATGTGGATGTGTCAGGGTTATTACGACCTCGACAAAGGCTACACGCCTGACTGGGATGGCATGGACGACTTCAAGGGTGAGATCGTTCATCCGCAGAACTGGCCGGACGATATCGACCTTTCCGGCAAGAAGGTTCTCGTCATCGGATCAGGCGCCACGGCGGCGACCCTCGTGCCGAACATTGCCGACCAATGCGAACATGTGACGCTTCTCCAGCGTTCACCGACCTATTTCGTACCGGGCCGCAACGTAAACGAGCTCGCCGACGAGCTGCGGCGTCTGGAGATCGATGAGGACTGGATCCATACGATCATCCGCAAGAAGGTTCTTGTCGACCAGCACGAATTCACACAGCGGGCCAAGGACGAGTCTGAATCGGTGAAAGATGAATTGCTGGCGGGCGTGCAGGCCTTTCTCGGGGAAGACTTCGATATGAGCCACTTCACGCCGCATTACCGGCCTTGGCAGCAACGTATCGCCTTCGTCCCTGATGGGGACATCTTCCAGGGCATCGCCAGTGGCAAGGCCAGCATCGTCACCGACCATATCGACCGGTTCGTGCCGGAAGGAATCAGGCTGACATCGGGGGATGTGCTCGAAGCCGATGTGATCATCACCGCAACAGGCTTCAATCTGAAATTCCTTGGCAACATCCCGTTCGAGGTGGACGGCAAGCCTGTCGCCTGGAACGATCAGCTGACCTGGCGTGGCATGATGATCGAGGATGTCCCCAACATGCTGTTTGTGTTCGGATATTTCCGCGCCAGCTGGACACTTCGTGTCGACCTGCTTGGTGACTTCATGGTCCGGTTACTTAAGCATATGGACGAGGTCGGCGCCGTAGAAGTCTGCCCGAAGGTTCCAGCCGGCGTCCAGGCAAAGGAACGCCTCAGCTGGATGAATCCGGACGACTTCAACCCCGGTTACCTCAAGCGCGGCGAACACCTGATGCCGAAGCGGGCCGATCATCCCGAGTGGCAGCATACCCAGGACTACTGGCACGAGAAGGATGACCTGCCGGAAATCGATCTCGGTGGAGATGTCTTCGAATACTCCGATGCCCAGGGCCACACCATCGACACGCACAAGGCCGATGCCGCCTGAGATGAAGCTTCGCCGCATAGGCGCATCGGCAAACACACGGTAAGAGGCGGACAGAAAGGATTCCTGCATGCCGCCTCTTTCCTTCTTCGCCGCCCTGTTCGGGTTTGTCGGTGTCGCACTGGGTGCGTTCGGCGCACATGGGCTGAAGGGCCAGTTCACGCCCCAGGCCGAAGCCTGGTGGGACACGGGAACGTTCTACCTTCTTATCCATGCTGTCGCCGCACTTGTGATCGGCCTGACCGGCAGGAAGGACGAGGTCCTGGCAGGTGGCTGGGCCATGATCATAGGCTCGGCGATCTTCTCCTCGACGCTCTACTTCCTCGCCTTGGGCGCACCGCGGTGGTTTGGTGCCATCACGCCTATTGGCGGCCTGGCATTACTGGCCGGGTGGGCGCTCGTCCTGGTAGGCGTTTTGCGGTCTGCCTGACGCTTCACCGGTCTGGTAAACTTTCTACAGGGCGTGCGAACATATAAGGTGAAAACCATGGACCAGGCCGAGATTGTCATCGACACATTCGAGAAGGTCGCGGCCCGCGCAGGCGATCCGCATGACCTGATTTATGCCCGCCTTTTCGAACGCCATCCGCATTTCGAAGACCTCTTCGCCATGGACACGGATGGCGGCATTCGCGCGAATATGCTCACGACAAGCCTGAACTGCCTACTCGGGGTCGCCGAAGGCAGCGAAACACCGCGGCTCGAACTGGAAGCGGCCCGGCTGCACCATGAAGGCTATGGCCTGGGGAGCGGCGATATCGACGAGATGTTCGAGATCATTCGAGACGTCTTCCGTGACGTGCTGGCTGACGACTGGACGCCAGCCGCTGAAACATCGTGGAGTGCTGTGCTCGATCAGATCAGCCGTATCGGCCGCGACCTGGACAGCTGACCGCTTGCATCACCAGCCGTCCGCGCCCCTTCTTGCAGATGCATCGCAGATTTTCCAGGCGCACCCTCCTGCCGGGGATTGGCAGGACGCGTGTTTTGAATAAGGTGCCGGCGATACTACACACGTGAAATAAATGGAGGAAATCATGGCCAGTCTCTTCGACATGAGCGGGAAGGTCGCCGTCATAACGGGCTCCTCGCGCGGAATCGGCAAGGCGATTGCCGAGCAGATGGCCGAACAGGGCGCCAAGGTCGTCATCTCGTCGCGCAAGCCCGGCCCCTGTCAGGAGGTTGCTGGCGAGCTGAACGAGAAGCATGGCGAGGGAACAGCCATCGCCGTGCCCGCCAATATTTCCTCCAAGGAAGACCTCACCAACCTTGTCGACGAGACCCGCAAGGCATTCGGCAAGATCGATGTTCTGGTCTGCAACGCTGCCTCGAACCCCTATTACGGCCCGATGGAAGAGATCGGCGACGAGCAGTTCGAGAAGATCCTGTCCAACAACATTATTTCCAATCACTGGCTGATCCAGCTGGTTGCGCCGGAGATGAAGGCGCGCAAAGACGGCGCCATCGTCATCATTTCCTCGATCGGCGGCCTCAAGGGCTCCCCGGTCATTGGCGCCTACAACATCTCCAAGGCCGCCGACTTCCAGCTGGCCCGCAACTACGCCATCGAACTCGGCCCCCACAATATCCGCGTCAACTGCGTCGCTCCAGGCCTGATCAAGACCGATTTTGCCCGCGCCCTCTGGGAAAATCCCGAAAATGCAGAGCGGATCGAGAAAGGCACCCCGATGCGCCGGATCGGTGACCCGGTCGACATTGCCGGCGCGGCGATCTTCCTGGCGTCCGATGCCGGCAAATACATGGCCGGCCAGATGATCGTCGTCGATGGCGGCTCGGTCATCGTCTAATCGCCATGCACAAGACTGACCTTCCCGGAAACCCGCCGGAAGCCGAAACCGATTTCGACACGTTCAGGCGGGTCGATATCCGCGTCGGTACGATCCTCGAAGCCGCCCCGCTCGAGGGCGCCCGCAAGCCGGCCATTCGCCTGCTCATCGATTTCGGCGAAGGCGTGGGCACGAAGAAGAGCTCGGCCCAGATCACCGATCACTATTCGCCCGACCAGCTTGTCGGACGCCAGGTTGCCGCTGTCGTGAACTTCCCGCCGCGCCAGATCGGCAAGTTCATGTCCGAGGTCCTCACGCTCGGCTTTCCCGACACTGACGGCGCAATCGTCCTTTTCTCACCGGATACACCGGTCCCGAACGGAGCCCGCCTCGCATGAGCCTTGATGTCGATACCAGCCAGTTTTCGCCGCACTTCCAGCCCTTCCTGGAAGGCCTTCTCAGCGGCGACTGGCCGAACAAGCCCAAGGGCCTGCAAAAGCTCGGCATCATGCCGGAGAACTGGCTGAAGCATATCGAGCCCGGCCATGTGCGCTATGTCTGGCCGAATGACGGCTCTCACGACATCCAGCCGGGCCGTACCTTCGGTGGCTGGGTCGGCGCGCTGTCGGACCATGTGGTCTCCATCTGCATGTTCTCCGGGCTCACCGAGGGCGAGGCCTTCACCACGCAGGACCTGCAGATCAAGCTGTTCCGCCCTGTCTCCCTGGGCGACATCACCATCGAGGCGCACCTTATCAATCGCTCGCGCACAACCGGCTATGTCGAGGCCGAGTGGCGCCTGCCGGATGGAAAGCTGGCCGCAAAAATCCTGGCCTGGAAAGCGATCCGGTCCATCGAAGCGATACACGGCCAACGCCCGGCAGGCTGATGAAGCGGCGCCAGCACCAGCGCCCGCAGCGTCCGTTGGGACGTGCGGCGTGCTGGTTTTGATCCCCGCTTCGCGATGGATCGCGCTCAGGGAGTCTTTGGTTTTGATCCCCGCTTCGCGATGGATCGCGCTCAGGGCTGTCTTTTCTTTTGATCCCCGCTTCGCGATGGATCGCGCTCAGGGCTGTCTTTTCTTTTGATCCCCGCTTCGCGGTGGATCGGGCTCAGGGCTGTTTGTTTTGATCCCCGCTTCGCGATGGATCGGGCTCAGGGCTGTTTGAAACATCAGTCCGCATGGTGAGCGAAGTCGAACCACGCGGACGGGAGGTCAGCTCGAATCCAGAAAGGCCGGTCCGGCGGCCGTACAATTCGGGTCTGATTCCAGTACGAGAACAGTCCAATTCCGGTATGATTCCAGTCTGGCGCCGAGTGCGGCGAGAAACCCGCCCGGCGCGAGCCTTTCCCACGGCGCACGCGGCGCGAAATTCGTCCAGTCATCGGGGTCCGGCCGGTCACCAGACAGCTGAAGCGTGATCACCAGCCGGCCATTGGGCAGCACGGCGACACCGAGCATCCCAACCGGGTTCGCGGCCCGGTAGGCGCGATAATACCGCTCGAACCGCCAGACTTCGAGGAAGAAGACCGGCCAGTAGTAGAGCGGCAGCAAGGCCAGCGTTTCAAGAATCCAGGCGCGGGTCAGCATGGCCCGAATTGGACCACGGGTTTTGTGGGGGTGGGATGAATTAGCGCCTCTCCCTTCTCCCTCGGGAGAGTGCGCAGGGAGAAGCATCGCATGTCGATGCGCCGGAGCACGGGGATGAGGGGGACTGGTTTGGAAAGGATCGCGCCCGGCATACAGGCCTGCATCCCCTCTCCCCAACTCCTCTCCCCCGGGAGAGGGGAAAAGTCAGCGCGGTCCGGCGGTTCCTCTCGGCCTGATCATGCCGTTTGGCTGAGCCGCGCCTGGCGGAGTGCGCTGCGCCGGGACTTACCGGCATCGTCGCGCAGCGGCTCGGTCACCACTTCGATGGAGCGAGGCAGCTTGTAGCGCACCAGCCGCTCGGCGAGGTGGGCCATGAAGGCGTCCTCATCCAGCGTACCGCCCGGTACATCGACAATAGCGTGCAGGCGTGCGCCCATATCCTCGTCCGGCAGTCCGATGACGGCGGAACTGCGCACGCCGGGCCACGAATCGATCGCCGCTTCGACTTCCGCCGGATAGATGTTCGCGCCGCCGACGACGATCATGTCGGAACGCCGGTCGCTGAGATAGAGATACCCCTCCTCATCCATCCAGCCCATGTCGCCGAGGCTCTCCCAACCGCCCTCGATCGCCTTGGGTTCGGCGCCGAGATAGTAATAGCTCGTCCCGGGCCCGGCGAGCGGACGCATGAACACCTCGCCGACCTCGCCGGGGGCGACGGGGTTCCCGTCCTCATCGACGATCTTCATCTCGCAGGTCTCGACGGGCCGGCCAACGGAGCCCTTGTGAGTCAGCCATTCGGTGCCCTGGATGGTCGTCGATCCCTGCCCCTCAGTGCCGCCATAAAGTTCCCAGATGACTTCCGGGCCGAGCCAGTCGATGAAGGCCTGCTTAAGCCAGGGCGGACAGGGCGCGGCAAGGTGCCAGAGCGCCTTCAGGCTGGAGAGGTCATAGCGCGCGCGCACCTCCGGCGGCAGGGCCCAGATCCGGCGCATCATGGTCGGCACCATGTAGGCCGTCTCCAGCTTGAGCCGGTCGATCAGCTGCAGCGTCTGCTCCGCGTCGAAGCGCGTCGTCACGGCGACCGTGGCGCCCTTGAACAGCGCGATCATTGCCCAAAGGAAGGGGCCGTTATGGTAAAGCGGGCCGGGCACCAGCATCGATCCCTGCTTGCGGATTTCCAGGAAGTCGGGATCGGGATCCCAGGCGGCGGGCTGGCGCGACACGATCAGTTTCGGCCGCCCCGTCGACCCGCCGGACGTCATCGCCTTGAAGGAGTCGGCGGTCTTCTCCGGCAGGGGCGCATCCGACAGGCTGGCATCGGGTTCGAAGCCCGGCTCGACCGAAGCCATGTCGGGATACTCGCCCGCCGGGACACCGACGACGAGTTTCGGCTTGCCGAGCTCAATGATCTGGTCGCGCTCGAACTTCGGCAGCTTCGCGGAGATGGGCTGCGGTGTCGCGCCGAGCTTCCAGGCTGCGAAGGCGGCCTCGAAGAATTCGACGCCGTTCGGCAGCGCGATGGTGACGAAATCGTTCTCACCGACCCCGAGGGCGGCATAGGCGCGGGCCAGCCGGTTTGTCCGCGCTTCGAGCTCATGCCAGGTGCGCTGGTCGCCTTCATGGTCTACCGCGACCCGGTCCGGCTGGATCTCGGCCCAATGCGCCAGGATGCGCGACAGGGAAATATTCGCCACGTGTTTCCTCCACTCCTTGTGCGGCCCGGATATCTCCGGGCTCTGTTTCTGGTATGGGCTATACGGGCTAGGCGGCAGTCCGGCAATGTGCACGCAAGCCTGCCGCTTGTGTGGCAATTTGCGCTGCCCGGAGCCAGTGGATCGAGGCCGCGCAAGAGACTACGAAACGCGGATGACGTGCCCGGCTCCTCTTCGCGCGGTCCAGCTGCTGACCTTTGCCTTCGTGGCATTGATCACGCTGCGCGGGCTTGTGCCGGATGGCTATATGCTCGACCGCTCGCCGGAGACCGGCGCCATCGTCCTGCGTATCTGCGGCGGGCTGCATGAGATGGATCGCGGCCCTGCGGCAGCGCCCGCGACCGGCGGACATACCAGTCACCAGATGCATGATCATCAGGCTCATGGCGCATCCATGCCAACCGGGGAGGCCGAACCACATGGCATGACGGACGGCCAGCCGGGCGACATGCCCGAGCATGAGCAGCAAGGCGCCATGTGCCCGTTCGCCCTGTCCTCCCTGATGGATACAGTCGCCGCGCCGGCCCTGCCGGCGATGATCGCCATCCGCCAGCCGATGCTTGGCGGCAAACCCTATACCCGGCCGGCCGTGCGCCCCTCGGCGCGCCCGCCCATGCCGCCGCGAAGCCCGCCTGCCGCCGTCTGATCGTTTCCAGAATTCCATTCCAACGAACAGACAGCCTGCACGCCCGTGCGGGCCTTCAGGATATATCATGACTTACAAACTCGTCGCAGGCGCGAGCCTGCTGGCGCTTGGCGCAGCCGTTCAGGCCGCGTCGGCGCAGGAATCGGCGCCTGCCCTGCAGGACGTCATCATCGTCACCGGCTCCAGGTACGACACCGCAACCCAGACCGGCATTGCCCCCGATGCCAGCCCGCTCGACGGGGCCGACATCACCCGGCTGGCCGCGCGCACACCCGGCGGCGCCCGGCTCTCGAACGGGGAGCTGTCCGGCCAGATGGCCTATCGCGGCCTCTCAGGCGAACGCCTGAACCTGCGCGTCGACGGCCAGCGCTTTGCCTCGGGCGGTCCGAACCTGATGGACCCGGTGTTCCATTACGCCCCCGCCCCGCTCGTCAGCGCGGTGATCATCGACCGGGGCGTCAGCCCGGTCTCGGAAGGCCCGGGGCTCGCCGGGGGCGCGGACGCCGTCTTCAAGCGACAGGACTTTACAGACGGGCCGGGCGCCGACTTCGGCTACGACCTCACCGCCAGCGCGCGCTCGGTGAATGACGGCCTCTCGGTCGGCGGCATGGCCGGCGCCTCAACGGACCGCTGGCGCTTCAACCTGCTCGGCGCCTATGAGGATGCCAGTGACACCGACTATGGCGATGGCACGATTGGCGGATCGTCCTTCCAGCGGAGTGTCTATGGCCTGTCGGCCGGGGCGAAGCTCGGCATCGGTGAGGTCGGTCTCGATCTTCGCCGTCACGAGGCGGACCCGTCGGGCAACCCGCCCTTCCCGATGGATATCCAGTATGTCGATACCGACTTCGCCAAGCTGTCCTACAAGGCGGATCTGGACGGCGTCACGGTGAACGCGTCGGTCAACTACACCGATGTCGACCACCTGATGGACAATTTCAGCCTGCGGCCCTCGCCCGCCCCGATGCAGACCCGGGCAACCTTTACCGAGGCGACCACGCGCGGCGCTGAACTCAGTGCCAGCTTCGACTGGCAGGGCGGCGAGCTGGAGATCGGCACCGACACGGCCCGCGCCGAGCATGACGCGATCATCACCAACCCGAATATGGCGGCCTTCTTCGTGACGCCCTTCCCGGATGTGACGATCGACCGGACGGGCGCGTTCGCGCAATGGACCGGCACCATCGGCCCGGTGGAAAGCGAGCTGGGCGTTAGGGCCGACTGGCATGATCACGATGCGGGCGACGCGTCGCTGGCCACCATGCTGCCCCCGCCGGCGCAGATGCTGGCCGCCGTCTTCAACGCCAGCGACCGCAGCACGCAGGACACCACCGTGGATGCGGTCGCGCGCATCTGGACGCCGGAGCGCAATGGCCTGTCCTGGCGCGCAACGCTTGCCCGCAAGCAGGCCATGCCGGGCTACATCCAGCGCTTTGGCTGGTTGCCGATCAGCGCCAGCGGCGGCCTCGCCGACGGCAACATCTATGTCGGCGATCTCGGGGTCGATCCGGAGACGGCGCTGATTGCCGAAGCCGGGTTCGATTATGCGGCGCCCGCGCTCTATGCGCGGCCAACCGTCTATGTTCGCCAGATCGACGATTACATCCAGGGCGTGCTCTATGATTCGTCACCTGGCATCGCCGACACACCGGTCGAGATGATCGCCAGCATGAATGGCGACCCGACGCCGCTGCGCTGGGCCAATGTCGATGCGCGGCTGTATGGCTTCGACCTGGATGCCGGCTACGATTTTGACGGGCCGCTGCGCCTTGATGGCGTGCTGAGCTATGTCCGGGGCGAACGCCGCGACATAGACGACAATCTCTACCGGATCGCGCCGGCCAGCCTGACGCTGGACCTGACCTGGGAGGCCGACAGCTGGTCAGCGACCTTCGAAACGCGGGCTGCCGCCGAGCAGGACAAGGTGTCTGCCACCAATGAGGAGGCCGCGACACCCGGCTATGTCGTGCTCAATCTCTATGGCGACTGGCAGGTGAAGGACGGCGTGACAGTCTCGGCGGGCATCGAGAACCTGCTCGACCATGTCTATCGCGACCATCTCGCCGGCTATAACCGCAACGGGTTCGGCGATGTCGCTCTCGGCACACGCCTGCCCGGCGCCGGGCGCGGCGCCTTCATAAGGCTGTCGCTCAAGGGCTAGGCTGTCTGTGGCCAGCCTGGCCTGCGCGCCGGGCTGGCCACCATCCCGCTAGTTCAGTTTCTGGATCTTAAGTTCCTCGTCCACCCAGCGCACCTGCGCCGGACGGAGCATGTCGTTATGCGCGATGTTGATGGAGTGGATGACCGCCTCGATCTCGCGGCGCCAGTGGTCGAGAAACTGTGCGAGGCGCGGGAATTTCGGCGCCATGTCCACGGTCTGCCAGACGAAGCTCTGAAGGAGTTTTGGAAAGTCTGGCCTGTAGTAAATGATTTCAGCTGTCAGAAGCCCGCCCCCGGAAAGCTGTTTCCTGAAATCGTCGTGCTGCATTCAGTGATTCCTTCTGTCATGCGGTTGATCCGCATACAGAAGTGTGCCAGAGACGCGGCGCCTGTCAAGAAATGTATATATTTCAATATGTTAGCAGCCGTTAAGCGTGGCTGCCAGCACGCCCGGCCGGCAGGTTCGGACAGCCTTCCCGAATATCGCAAAAATTTCAGCTTTTCCCCCGTTGACGCCAGCGCGCGCGCTTCCTAATTCAACGCCGTTAGCAGTCACCCCAGGTGAGTGCTAATCCTGTTTTCATTGCCCAGTCAGGGTAACAGTCAAAGGTAGGAAAGCACATGAAGTTCCGTCCATTGCATGACCGCGTTCTCGTCAAACGCGTCGAGGAAGAAGCAAAGACCGCTGGCGGCATCATCATCCCCGATACCGCCAAGGAAAAGCCGCAGGAAGGCGAAGTCATCGCCGTCGGCAAAGGCGCTGTCGGTGACGACAATGAAGTCATCCCGCTGGAAGTCAAAGCTGGCGACCGCATCCTGTTCGGCAAATGGTCCGGCACGGAAGTGAAAGTCGACGGTCAGGACCTCCTGATCATGAAGGAAAGCGACATCCTCGGCATCGTCGAGTAACGCAACCCCTTCCCCAACAATCCCAAGACCAAGACGTAATCTGAAAAAGGAATACGAATATGGCTGCAAAACACGTCAAATTCGGCACCGATGCGCGCGAGCGCATGCTGAAAGGTGTCGACACCCTTGCAAATGCGGTGAAAGTCACCCTCGGCCCGAAAGGCCGTAACGTTGTCATCGAGAAGTCCTTCGGCGCCCCGCGCACCACGAAGGACGGTGTCACCGTCGCAAAGGAAATCGAACTGGAAGACAAGTTCGAGAATATGGGCGCACAGATGCTGCGCGAAGTCGCTTCCAAGGCCAATGATGTTGCCGGTGACGGCACCACGACCGCCACGGTGCTCGCCCAGTCCATCGTCCGCGAAGGCATGAAGCGCGTCGCCGCCGGCATGAACCCGATGGACCTGAAGCGCGGTATCGACAAGGCGTCTGCCGAAGTCGTTTCCGACCTCGCCCATCATTCCCGCAAGGTGAAAGAGAACAGCGAGATCTCGCAAGTCGGCTCGATCTCCGCAAATGGCGACCGCGAAATCGGCGACATGATCGCCAAGGCCATGGAAAAGGTCGGCAATGAAGGCGTGATCACGGTCGAGGAAGCCAAGTCCCTCGAAACCGAACTCGACGTCGTCGAAGGCATGCAGTTCGACCGCGGCTACCTCAGCCCGTACTTCGTGACCAATCCGGACAAGATGAGCGTCGAACTCGAAGACCCGTTCATCCTGCTGCACGAGAAGAAGCTCTCCTCGCTCCAGCCGATGCTGCCGATCCTCGAGCAGGTCGTCCAGAGCCAGCGCCCGCTGCTGATCATCGCTGAAGATGTCGATGGCGAAGCGCTCGCAACGCTGGTCGTCAACAAGCTGCGCGGCGGCCTCAAGGTTGCAGCCGTGAAGGCCCCTGGCTTCGGCGACCGCCGCAAGGCCATGCTGCAGGACATCGCAGTCCTGACCGGCGGCCAGGTCATC
This sequence comes from Henriciella mobilis, assembly GCF_003576285.1. Classification (NCBI taxonomy): domain Bacteria; kingdom Pseudomonadati; phylum Pseudomonadota; class Alphaproteobacteria; order Hyphomonadales; family Hyphomonadaceae; genus Henriciella; species Henriciella mobilis. The sequence continues at coordinate 558,590 of NZ_QWFX01000013.1, forward strand.
TCCGAAGACCTCGGCATCAAGCTGGAGAACATCTCCATCGACATGCTGGGCACGGCCAAGAAGGTCGAGATCGACAAGGACAACACGACCATCGTCGACGGTGCTGGCGAGAAAGCCGACATCGAAGCGCGCGTTGGCCAGATCAAGAAGCAGATCGAAGACACCTCGTCCGACTATGACAAGGAGAAGCTCCAGGAGCGCCTTGCCAAACTCGCCGGCGGTGTTGCCGTGATCAAGGTCGGCGGTGCCACCGAGGTCGAAGTGAAGGAACGCAAGGACCGCGTCGACGACGCGCTCAACGCAACCCGCGCTGCCGTCGAAGAAGGCGTCATTCCGGGTGGCGGCGTTGCCCTGCTCCGGGCTGCCCAGAACATCGACGTGAAGGGCGAGAACGCTGACGAGCAAGCTGGCATCGACATCGTCCGCAAGGCCCTCGAAGCCCCGGTCCGCCAGATCGTCCAGAACGCTGGCCTCGAAGGCTCGGTCGTTGTGGCCAACATCCTCGCCCAGAAAGACCGCGGTTACGGCTTCAACGCCCAGACCGAGGAATATGGCGACATGTACAAGATGGGCATCATCGACCCGGCCAAGGTTGTCCGCTCTGCCCTGCAGAACGCAGCCTCTGTTGCTGGCCTGCTGATCACCACCGAAGCTGGCGTTGCCGAAGCTCCGAAGAAGGAAGGCGAAGGCGCCGGTGGCATGCCCGACATGGGCGGCATGGGTGGCATGGGCGGCATGGGCTTCTAGGTCCGGCCTCCCTGGACGGCGACGGCGGCGGCCCCCAATCCCGCTGCCAAGGCCAACATCCAGACCCAATCAAGGGCGGTGCTTCGGCGCCGCCCTTTTTTCATGCGTGAAATCGGGGCCGGCCGGGCTAGATTGGACCTGTCAGCAAGGGAGCCCGCCATGCCCAGTCACCTGTTAAAATCAGCCTTCGCCGCCCTGGCGCTCAGCCTGGCCGGCTGCGCCGCGCTGCTCACGCCTGATGTCGAGGCGACGCCAGAGGCCCTGCGCCCGGGCGCCTATGAACTCGACACCGCGCATGCTGCGCTGGTCTTCAAGATCGGCCATATGGGCTTTTCCGACTTTGTCGGCCGTTTCGACGACTTCGATGCCAGCCTCGACTTCGACGCTGAAAATCCAGAGAGCACGCGCCTGGAAGCCATTGTCGACATGACCAGCCTCAACCTGCCGGACAAGGATTTCGCCGCAACCTTGATGGGGCCCGGCTGGTTTGACGCCGAGGCCTACCCGCAAGCCATCTTTCGCTCGACCGGCATCGAGGTGACGGGCGAGGCGACCGGCCGGGTGACCGGCGATCTAACCCTGCATGGGCAGACCCATCCGGTCTCGCTGGAAGTGACCTTTAACGGCGGAGCGAATGACACGCTGCGCGGCGCCTATGTCACCGGCTTTTCCGCGACCGCCACGATCAACCGCTCGGACTTCGGCATCAGCAAGTTTGTCGGGCCCGTGTCTGATGAGGTCGAGCTGATCATCGAAGTCGAGTTCATGCGGGAATAGGGTTCTCGAATTTCAACAAGCGTTGAGGGTTGCATCCGCAACTGACCATGCGTAAGGATCGCGGCCATGAGCAAGATCTACAAGACAGCCGCAGACGCGCTTGATGGCGTGCTTTTCGACGGCATGACAATCGCCGCCGGAGGCTTTGGTCTCTGCGGTATCCCCGAGCTTTCCATCGCTGCTATCCGCGCGGCTGGCACGAAGGATCTGACCATCTACTCCAACAATGCCGGCGTCGACGGCTTCGGCCTTGGCGTGCTGCTGGAAAGCAAGCAGGTGAAGAAGATGGGCTCGTCCTATGTCGGCGAGAACAAGGAGTTCATGCGCCAGTATCTCGGCGGGGAACTGGAGCTGGAATTCAATCCGCAGGGCACGCTGGCCGAAAGGATGCGCGCCGGCGGGGCCGGCATTGCCGGCTTCTACACCAAGACCGGCTATGGCACGCAGATCGGCGAAGGCAAGGAAGTGAAGGTCTTCAACGGCGAACACTACATCCTCGAAGAGGGCATCTTCGCCGACCTCGCCATCGTGAAGGCCTGGAAGGCGGACACGACAGGCAATGCCATCTTCCGCAAGACGGCCCGCAACTTCAATGAGCCCGCCGCCATGTGCGGCAAGGTCTGCGTCATGGAAGTCGAGGAGATCGTCGAGCCGGGTGAACTGGACCCGAACCATATCCACCTGCCCGGCGTCTTCGTGCACCGGCTGGTACAGGGCGAGTTCGAGAAGCGTATCGAGCAGCGCACGACCCGGAAGCGCGAAGAGGGCTGATGCCGTCCCAACCAGCCTACCGGTCTGAAATCAGAGGTTTGGATATACATGATAAAGCATCTGCTCTCCGGGCTTTCGGCACTCCTGGTTTGTGCGTGCCAGAACTCGACCGGAATAGCCTCGGGTCACGACGCTGAAGCTTACGCGGCAGCGATGGCTCTTGCGGACCCAGCCGCGATGAGGCTTGAACGCTCCTGCATGTTGCAGACGCCAAAGACGACCTTTACCACCGCGCTTGTCGAAGACGTTTTCGACGGTCGCTACATCTACGCAAAGCGGACAGGGCGCGACAATGGCTACCTCGTCGAGTTTTCCGACACCTGTCGAAAAGCGCAAAGAGGCGTGACACCGCACATTGAGGACATTTGCCGCCGCGACTGGTTGCGGGTTCGCGGTGAGCTTTGTGTCGTTCAGGATATTTACCGCGTCCCGGACGAATCGGTCGGACGGGCACTGGCACTGAAACTCGAGCAGGAGCGCAATCGCGCCGCCTTGCACCGCTCTATCCCCACCCGCGACGCTGCCAAACCAGCTGGGACGAACAATTCCACAGGAGACGAATAATGCCCTGGACACGTGACGACATGGCCAAGCGCGCCGCGCAGGAGCTGGAAGACGGGATGTATGTCAATCTCGGCATCGGCATTCCGACGCTGGTGGCGAACTACATCCCGGATGGCGTCTCGGTGACGCTGCAGTCGGAAAACGGCATGCTGGGCATGGGGCCCTTTCCCTATGAAGGCGAGGAAGACGCCGACCTCATCAATGCCGGCAAGCAGACGATCACGGAACTTCCGCACACGGCCTTCTTCGACAGCTCGATGAGCTTCGCGATGATCCGCGGCGGCAAGATCAACATGGCGATCCTCGGCGCGATGGAAGTCGCGGAAAATGGCGATCTCGCCAACTGGATGATCCCCGGCAAGCTGGTCAAGGGTATGGGCGGGGCGATGGACCTCGTCGCCGGCGTCAAACGCATCGTGGTGATCACCGACCACACGTCGAAATCGGGCGAGCCGAAGCTGATCAAGGAATGCACCCTGCCGCTGACCGGAAAGGGCGTCGTCAACCGGATCATCACCGACCTCGGCGTCTTCGACGTCGTCGAAGGCGGCCTCGAGATCAAGGAAATCGCGCCTGGCGTCACCCGTGACGAGATCTACGAGAAGACCGCCGCGAAGATCGTCAATTGAGCACGCTGCCGCCCTGCCCGAAATGCGCGTCCGCCTTCGTCTATGAAGACGGCGCGCTGCTCATCTGCCCGGAATGCGCCCATGAATGGTCGCCCGCCGCCGATGCCGAGTCCGCAAAAGTCTGGCGCGATGCCAATGGCAACACGCTGCAGGATGGCGACACGGTCACCGTGATCAAGGACCTCAAGATCAAGGGCTCCTCATCGGTCGTGAAGGTCGGCACGCGCGTCAAGAATATCCGCCTTGTCGAGGGCGACCACGACATCGACTGCAAGATTGACGGCATCGGGCAGATGGGCCTGAAGACCGAGTTCGTGAAGAAGGCCTGAGTAGCATCTGCCTTAGCAGCCATTCCCGCAGCGTCATGGATTGAACACTGCCCTGCCGCCCCTATCACAGACCCTGACAACAGACAGGGAGTAAGACGATATGGCCAAAGGCGCGATGCCCGTCCTGGTGGGCGTGGGACAATCGATGAGCCAGTGGGACGGCAAGTCCGGCGCGGATGGCGCCCCTTCCCCGCTCAGCCTCGCTCGCGATGCCTCGAAGGCGGCCCTGAAGGATGCTGGCGTCGACGCCGGAGAGATCGACGCGCTGACCTTTGTCCGGATCTTCGAGGATTCGGTGCCCAGCGCCCCGCACCCGCACGGCCACAATACCAACCTTCCCGGCACGCTGGCCCGAGACCTCGGCGCTTCGCCATCCAAGCTGATCTATTCCGATGTCGGCGGGCAGAGCCCCCAGGCGCTTGCCAACGAGATGGCAAACCGCATCCATGCCGGGGAGTTCGACGTCGCCCTCGTTGCTGGCTCCGAAGCCAATCGCGCCTCGAAGGGCGCTCGCAAGAACGGCGTCGAGATCGACTGGGCCGATGATAGTGACCTGGCCTATGAGGATCGCGGCCTTGGCGGCCAGATGCTGAGCCGGCCGGAAATCAAGCACGGCCTCATCGCACCGGCCTTCTTCTACGCCATGTTCGAGAACGCCATCGCCGCCCGGGAGGGCCGCTCGCGGTCAGGCCAGCGCGAAGCCATGGCGAAACTGTTCCAGCCTTTCACGGCCCGGGCCGCGCAAAACCCCTACTCCCAATTCCCCGTCGAGCGCAGCGTCGACTTCCTGAAGACGCCGTCGCCGGAGAATTACGAATTCGCCGACCCTTATCTCAAATGGCATATCGCACAGGATGCCGTGAACCAGGGCGCCGCCATCCTGGTCATGTCGGAAGACAAGGCCGATGCCCTCGGCGTGTCGAAGGAGAAGCGCGTCTACCTGCATGGCGGCGGGGAGGCGAGCGACAGCTTCATTTCCGAGCGCCCCATGCTCGACGGGTCCTGGGCCATGGAACAGGCCATCGGCAAGGCGCTGGACCAGGCCGGCAAGGACTCCGGCACCATGAAGTACTTTGATCTGTACTCCTGCTTTCCTTGTGCGGTCTTTTCATCGGCACAAGTCCTCGATATCAATCCGTTTACCGATAAACGTCCGCTGACGCTGACGGGTGGCCTGCCCTTCTTCGGCGGCCCGGGCAACAATTACTCCATGCACGGCCTCGCCAGCATGGCGGACGCGCTGCGTGCCGACCCCGGCAGCTTCGGCCTTGTCCTTGCCAATGGCGGCTGGATGACCAAGGAGGCCGCCGGCGTCTGGTCGACGGCCCGGCCTGATGCGTACAAGCCGACCGCCGCATCCGTGAAGGCGACAGAAAAGGTGGAGCTCGAAAGCGCGCCAACCACGGGCACGATCGAGACCTTCACCGTGGTTCACGGCCGCAAGGGCGCCGAGCATGGCGTCATCTTCGCGCGCACGGGGGACGGCAAGCGTTTTATCGCGAAGGCCACGCCGGACGCCCTGGAGCGGTTGCGCGAGGACAGCTCGCCTGTCGGCGCTGCTGTCACGGTAGAGACCGCAGACGAGGTCAACACTTTCCGCTTCGCCTGACCCGCCTGCCCGGTTAAGCTGGCCGCGAAACCGGAAGGATTCCATATGCGCGCGCCTGCGATGCGACCGATTGCCCTTGTGCTTGCCATGTGCTCGATGGCGGCAGCCTGCGTCACCCAACCGGAGCCGTGCACGCCTGAATGGGTCGAGTGGAAGACCGACCGGGTCCTCGACAAGTTTGCCGACGCGCATCGCGGCACGGTTCGCGATCTGCGCGAGGTGTCGGGCAGGATCGAGAATCCGTCCGTGCTCACCGCCATCCGGATCGCCAGCCTTGCTGCCGACTCCCACGACCTGGTGCGCGACTTCAACGAGATCGTGATGCCGGAACTGAATGACGCCATCGCGCAATGCGGGCGTCCGCAGGAGTTCGTGCCGGCCTTCACAGGCTTCCTGCGCCGGGAAGGCGTCGGCGAAGACGTGATCGACTGGATCGAGGCCTTCGGTGTGTTCCTCGAAATGCAACAAACCTCATGAATACCAGCAGCGAAAGCACGCTTATCTTCGGCTATGAATTCGACGAATCCGGTCACGCGCGCCGCCTTTCCTGGGAAGACGTCGCCAGCGGGCCGGCCGCGCGTCCGGGCGTTCGCCGCTGGCTGCATCTCAACCGGCTATCGCCGGCCGTGCAGACCTGGCTGACGCGAGACAGCGGCATCGACCAGGTCATCGACCAGGCACTGCTGCAGGAGGATACACGGCCACGCTGCCTTGCTCATGATGGCGGCCTGCTGATCAATCTGCGCGGCGTGAACCTCAATGAGGGCTCCGACCCGGAAGACATGATCGCGATCCGCATCTGGATGACGTCCGATGTCGTTGTTTCGCTACGCGCGTTTCACATAAAGGCCGCACAGGACCTCAGTGAACGGATCATGGCAGGCAGTGTCACGGAAAACACCGGCGCCATCATCACGTTTCTCGCCAATGGCCTGACAGAGCGGATCGAACCCGTTATCGCGGAACTCGACGAAAAGGCCGACGATTTCGAGGAAACGCTCCTGACGTCGGATGACAAGCTGCCGCGAAGCGCGCTATCCAGTTTCCGGCGGAAGGTCCTGACGCTCCGCCGCTACATCATCCCGCAGCGTGACGCGCTGGCACAGATGATCCGCGAGGGCGAAGGCCTGTTTACGCGCGCCCAGATCATGCAGCTTCGTGAGGTTGCAGACCGGGTCACCCGGATCGGAGAGGAACTCGACACGATCCGCGACCGCTCGACGGTGCTGCAGGAACAGATCATCGAACAGCGCGCCGAACGGATGAACCAGCGCCTATTCGTGCTGTCGATCATCTCGGCTGTCTTCCTGCCGCTGGGCTTCGTCACCGGCCTGTTCGGCGTGAATGTCGGCGGGATGCCGGGCGTCAACAGCCCACTGGCCTTCACCCTGCTCTGCATCGGCATGCTGACCCTGTCGACGGGGCTGATCTTTCTCTTCCGGAAGATGCGCTGGCTGTAGACGTCAGGCGCGACGGAAGATCACGCTGGAGTTGTTAGACGGCATGTCGACAACCGTTTCCAGCTCGAGCCCGGCAGCAACGGCGAGCGGCATCAGCTCCCGGTCGAGATCACGAACGCCCCAGGCCGGGTCCCGGCGCTTCAGGTTCTCACTGAAGCGGGCGTTCGACCCGGCGATCGCGCCATTGCGCGCGAACGGTCCGTAGAGGAACAGTTTTCCGCCGGGCCGAAGCAGCCGGCCAGCCCCACGCAACAGGCCCGCTGCCGCCTCAATGGGCGCAATATGGATCATGTTCGCGCAGAACATCCCGTCGAGCGGCGCCAGCGCCTCGGCCTTACCCCAATCATCTGCGGACGCATCAATCGTGTACGGCCCGGTCAGACGCTCGCCGGACGGTGCCAGCTGCACCCAGGCGCGCTGGCTGTCTCGGCTCATCTCGTCGAGGTCTGAATAGGTCCAGCGCAGCGCATCGAACCGCTCCGTCATCCAGGCACCATGCTCACCCGTGCCGGACGCGATTTCCAGCACCCTGCCATCCAGCGGCATCACGCGCGCGAAGACTTCCGCAATCGGCTCGCGGTTTCGCGCGACCGAGGGCGAATAGCGCCGCCCGTCCTCGCCGGTGTCACGCTGCTCCAGCGCGACCGACTTGCCGGCGCTGCCGATATCGTCGCGGTCCTTGCTCATCGGAGCCTCCCGTCAATCGCGCGGCTTGAACCGGTTGCGAAGCTCGGGTTTCAGGATCTTGCCATTGGCGTTGCGCGGCAGTGGCTCGCTCTGGAACTTGATCTCGACCGGCACCTTGAAGGCCGCGAGCTGGCTGGCGACATGCGCGCGCAGCTCGTCCTCGCTCACCGTCTTGCCCGGCTTCAGCTGCACGATCGCGCCAACTTCCTCGCCCAGTACCTTGTGCGGGATGCCGACCACCGCCGCATCCATGACGGCTGGATGGTCGTAGAGCGCGCTTTCCACCTCGATGGAGTAGATGTTCTCGCCGCCGCGGATCAGCATGTCCTTGGCCCGGTCCACCAGGTAGAGGAAGCCCTCCTCATCCAGGCGCGCGAGGTCACCGGTCACGACCCAGCCATCGCGGAAGGTCTCCGCGGTGGCATCGGGCCGGTTCCAGTAGGACTTGCAGTTTGACGGGCTCTTGCACCACAGCTCACCGACTTCGCCGGGCGGCAACGTCTTGCCATCCGGGCCGACAATCTTGAGGTCAACGGCGAGAGGCGGCGCCCCGGCGCTGTCCGGCCGGTGAACATAGTCCTCACCGATGTTGAGGGTGACCGTCGCGCAGGTTTCCGTCATGCCCCAGCCATTACCGGGTGCTGCTTCAGGAAAGCGCTTCTTGATGGTCGAGACGAGTTCAGGCGCCGACGGCGCGCCACCATAGGACACGACTTCAATGGAGGAGAGGTCGTATTTGTCCCGGTCAGGGTGTTCGAGCACCTGCCAGGCGATCGCCGGCACGCCGCCAATGGTGGTGACCTTTTCCTTTTCGATGATCGGCAGCGCCTTGTCCGCGTCCCACTTGTACATGCAGATGATCTTGTCACCGCGAAGCAGGGTCGGGATCAGGATGGCGAACGCCCCGGTCGCGTGAAAAAACGGGATCGAGAGTAGCGTGGCGCGCTGCACATCCGGGTCCGGTTCGGGCAGCGCCTCGCCGCGGCGCAGATACATCCGCGCCTGGCAGGTCATCGAGTTCAGGAAGTTCGAGATCACAGCACGATGCGTCGCCAGCGCGCCTTTCGGCTTGCCGGTCGTCCCGGAAGTGTACATCAGCGTGGCGTCGTCGTCCGGCGCGATCTCGACATCCGGCAGGCTGCGCGGCTCAAGCCCCGCCCAATCATTCGTCTCGCCGATGATGTCCTCGAGATTGTAGACGCCGGGATGATTGCGCTCTTCTTCGGTTTCGCGGGCGATGATGATGGAGTCCAGCTCCGGCAGCTGATCAACATGCTCGCGAATGCGCTCATAGATCTGCGGGTCGACGATGGCGAGCTTGGCGCCGGAATTCTGCAGGCCGTATTCCAGCTCTTCCCCGGTCCACCAGGAATTCATCGGCGTGGCGATGGCGCCGACGGAGAGGGCCGCAAAAAAGGCGACCGACCATTGCGGATAGTTGCGCATGATGATCGCGACGCGGTCACCCTTGGCGATCCCGAACTGGTCCTTCAGGGCATGCGCAAGATGCGACACGGCCTTCAGGTGGGCCAGGAAGGATGCGCGCTCATGCTCGTAGACGAGGAAATCGCGGTCGCCATGCAGCGCCGACGCCTCGGCCAGGAAACGAATGGTCGGCGGCGCCTCGGGATAATACTTCATCGATATGCCGTCGATGACCCCTTCGCTGACCGCGAGCGGCGTGCCCGGTTCGGCGAGCTTCCGGTTGGCATCCTCAATCGAAAGTGCCGGCCAGGCCGATCCTGAATCCGCTGCCATTCTGTCTTCCTCCAGATTGATCGTTTATTCTGCAATCAATCACGAGAAACAGACGAAGGGAAGTGTGGCACGGCCGCGCGCAAAGCCCCGCAACATAAACAGTTCGTGCCGGACGCCCTAGCGCGCCGACACGGTCTTCGCGGGTGCTGCGATGGTTTCGCCCGCAACAGTATCACCCGCTGGCGGCCAGAGCAGCAGGACACCGAGGCAGGCCAGCGCTGCGAAGAAGATTGTGAGGACGTCCTTCATGAAATGCCCCTCCTGGACAAAGATCCAGGAGGGGCAGCAATCGGCATGCCATCGCACCGCGATGGCAGGCTTTCTATTTTCCAAGCTCGCAGAACTGGACGTTACGCGCCGTGCCGTCCGGTTCTGTCATGCTGAAGACCGGCCCTGCGAGTTCGTCACCGTCGCAGAGATAGCCGATCTGGTACATGTCGACGAGATATTCGTTCTCCGGCTCCAGGGCGCCAGCCAGCATAAGGTCTGCTGCTTCCTGGTGGCGGCCAAGACGGAACAGGATCTCGAAACGCTCCATCGGCGAAACTTCGCCGGAGGCGAGCATGTCGGTCAGCGTCGAATATTCGGCCTCGGCCGTCTCGAGCAGCGATGCTGCGTCGGCGGCGACCGCACTGTTGGCGTAACCGGTCTTGATTTCCTTGAGGTCAGCGATGGCGCCTTCCAGGTCGCTGCCGCCGCCATAGCGCAGCTCTGCCCGCTTGAAGAGGACTTCCGCAAATTGCTCTTCGCTGAGGCCCGGATCGCCCAGGAGCTGGGTCAGGCGGTCGATTGCGATCTGCTCATTGCCCGCCTCGACGAGCGAATTCACCGTGCCGATGGCGAGGCTGTACTTGGTCTGCTCAATCGACGTTTCGGCTGGCGGTTCGCTGACGGTTGCCGGCTCGGTGTCAGGGGCGGTGGTACAGGCCGCGATGGCGACCCCGCAAAGTAGCGCGCTCAGGCGTTTCATGATGTGCTCCAGTTCGATCCCGATAAAACTCGTTGGAGCCTTGGTTCTAACCGGCGGGGCAAGGCAACATTATGGCCCTGCAACGGCAATTGCGGGTTGGGCCTCATCCTTGCGCGCGGCGGCATTCTTGCCGTCGCCCGGCGCGGGTGACCCGGTGGCCGGCGCTGAAGCGGTCAGCAGGCGCGGGGCCTTGTCCGGCCCGGGCATGGCGGCTGCCGGCCCGCACCAGTGCAGATTGGCGAGATCGGGCCGCTCGGGCCCGAACTGATGCAGCTTCGGCGCATCGGGGCGGTCCTCGCAGATATAGCCGAAGGCCATCATGGTCTGGACCTGTAGCGGCGTCGGACTGATCCCGGACTTTCGGTAACGGGCGACCGCCTCGTCATGGCGGCCCAGGGAAAAGACGCCGTCAAACCATTCTGCGATGGTCTGCAGGTCCTCATGCTGCTGCTCGATCCAGATGATCTCGTCTTCCGCCCAACCCTTCTCGATCTTCGCATTGTTGGCAAAAGGATGGTTGGCATCGATGGCGAGGATGGCTTCGAAGTCGTCCAGGGCGCCGAGCTTGTCCATGCCGTCCTTCCAGCGCCGCGTCGCCCGCTCGAACAGCGTCTTGCCGCGCTGGTAGTCGCTGAGGTCACTACGGTTCAGGATAGATGTGAGGGCCGCATCATAAGCAACTGGGTTCTCGTGGGCCTTGGCCTCGGCGAGCAGCGCCTCATAGGCCGCTTCCGACAGCGTCTGTGGCGACTGGGCAACTGCCGCAAACGGCCCCGGACCGGCCATGCCAGTTCCAAGAATGACAGCGCAGGCTGCCGCCAGCAAATACGTCTTCATCGCCCACCCCATGAACGCCAGATCACTCAGGTGTTAACACCCGCTCCCGGCGAGGTCACCACAAAATCCTGACGAATTCACCTCAGAGGCGAAAAGCTTTTATGACAAATTTTGCCGATCCGGCGGGCAGACCATCGCCCGCAGGTGCTGGCGTCAGGCGCGGGCGAGCTGGTCGATCGCCTGCATGTTGCCGCGACCGAGCGCCTCGATTGCGCGCGCGGCAATGCTGCGGGCGTCGAGACCGGCCTGCTCATACATGAGCTCCGGCTTGTCCTGGTCCTGGAAGATGTCGGGCAGGCACATGGTCCGGATCTTGAGGCCTGTGTCGAAGGCGCCAACATCGGAAAGGTGCTGCAGCACGAACGCGCCAAAGCCGCCACGGGCGCCCTCTTCGATGGTGATCAGGACTTCGTGTTCCTTGGCCAGACGGTTGACCAGGTCCTCGTCCAGCGGCTTGGCAAAGCGGGCATCGGCGACCGTGCAGGACAGGCCCTGCGCAGCCAGCATGTCGGCCGCCTTCATCGCCTCGGCGAGACGCGTACCATAGGACAGGATGGCAATGCTGGTGCCTTCGCGCAGGATACGGCCCTTGCCGATCTCGAGCGCCTGGCCGACCTCCGGCAGGTCAATCCCGGTGCCATTGCCGCGCGGATAGCGGAACGCGCTCGGCCGGTCATCGATCTCGACAGCCGTGCGGACCATGTGAACCAGCTCAGCCTCATCCGCAGCCGCCATGCAGACCATGTCCGGCAACGCGCCGAGATAACCGATGTCAAAGCTGCCGGCATGGGTCGGGCCGTCAGCGCCGACCAGCCCGGCGCGGTCAATCGCGAAGCGGACTGGCAGTTTCTGGATGGCAACGTCATGGACAACCTGGTCATAGCCACGCTGCAGGAAGGTCGAATAGATCGCCGCGAAGGGCTTCATGCCGTCTGCGGCAAGACCGGCGGCGAAGGTCACGGCATGCTGCTCGGCGATGCCGACATCGAACATGCGGTCGGGGAATTCCTTCTCGAACAGGTCCATGCCCGTTCCGCCCGGCATGGCCGCCGTTATGCCGACGATCCGGTCATCCTTGCGCGCTTCCGCAACGAGGCTCTGCGCGAACACCTTGGTGTAGCTTGGCGGGCCGGACTTCGATTTCTGCTGCTCGCCAGTGACAACGTTGAACTTGGCGACGCCGTGATACTTGTCGGCGGAATTCTCGGCCGGCGCGTAGCCCTTGCCCTTCTGCGTCACGACATGCAGCAGGACCGGGCCGGATTCCATCGCCTTGCAGTTTTCCAGCACCGGCAGAAGGACATCCAGGTCATGCCCGTCAATCGGGCCGACATAGTAGAAGCCCAGCTCCTCGAACATCGTGCCGCCCATGGCGAAGCCGCGCAGGTATTCCTCGGCCTTGCGCGCCGGATTGGCGAGGCCGATCGGCTTGACGACGCTCTTGGCGAACTTGCGGAGCCCGCGATAGGAACGCGAGGATACGAGCTTGGAAAGATAGTGGCTCATCGCGCCGACGGGCGGAGCGATGGACATGTCATTGTCATTCAAGATGACCAGCATGCGGCTCATGTCGGAGCCGGCATTGTTCATCGCCTCATAGGCCATGCCGGCCGACATGGCGCCGTCGCCGATCACGCAGACCACCTTGTTGTCCTTGCCCGTCAGGTCGCGCGCCTTGGCAAAGCCGAGGCCGGCGGAAATCGAGGTCGAGGCGTGCGCGGCACCGAACGGGTCAAACTCGCTCTCGGCCCGCTTGGTGAAACCGGACAGCCCACCGCCCTGGCGCAGCGTGCGGATCTGGTCCTTGCGGCCGGTCAGGATCTTGTGCGGGTAGCACTGGTGGCCGACATCAAAGATCAGCTTGTCATCGGGCGTATCAAAGACGGTATGGATCGCCAGCGTCAGCTCGACGACGCCCAGCCCGGCACCAAGGTGGCCGCCCGTGACAGAGACCGCATCGATCACCTCCGCGCGCAGCTCGTCAGCGATCTGTTTCAGCTCCTCACGGGAGCGGCCTTTCAGATCGGCGGGCAAGGATACGGTATCCAGAAGACGGGTCTTTGAGGGGAGCGTCATGTATTCGTCCTTCGAGACGGGCTCTTTTCATTAAATTCGGAGTCTATCGCGTCCTGTCGAGAACATAATCAACTGATTGCAGCAGGATATTGGCCTTATCGCGGAAAATTGCGAGGTGCTGCTTGGCTTGCGCGGCAAGGAGACGCACGCGTTCGCGCGCGCCTTCAATGCCCAGGACTGTAACAAAATTGGCCTTTCCGGCGCTTTCATCCCGGCGCAGCGTCTTTCCGACAACGTCCTGATCACCTTCAGCATCGAGCAGGTCATCGGCAATCTGGTAGGCCAGTCCGAGGTCCTGGGCAAATCCGGCGAGCGCGTGGCGGGAATTTTCGCTCGCTCCGCCGATAATTGCGGCAGCCTCGACCGAATAGGAGATGAGCGCGCCCGTCTTCAGGCGCTGCATCCGTGTAATCGTGTTGAGATCGCGCGGGCTCTCCTCTTCAAGCATGTCGATCATCTGGCCGCCGACCATGCCCTTTGCGCCAGCCGCGTCTGCGAGCCGCTCGATCAGCCGCAGGCGGACCATGGGATCGCCGTGCGTGTCCTCGCCCGACAGGATCTTGAAGGCCAGCGTCAGCAACGCGTCCCCCGCCAGCACGGCTGTCGCCTCGTCGAAAGCCTTGTGGACGGTTGGCTGGCCGCGCCGCAGGTCGTCATCGTCCATGCACGGCAGGTCGTCATGAACGAGGGAATAGGTGTGCACGCATTCCAGAGCCGCCGCTGCGCGCAAGAGCGCGGTCTCATCGGCATCAAATAGCGCACCGGTCTCGATGACGTAGAAAGGCCGCATCCGCTTGCCATTGGCGAGCGCTGCATGCCGCATGGCTCTCATCAGGTTCGCTTCCGGCCCCTGGGCGGGCGGAATGAGCTGATCGAGCGCCACGGTGACCTTGTCGGCGATTTCGGTCAGGCGCTGTTCGAATTCCATGCGGGCATCCTCAGTCGAAACTGGCGGGCTCGGTGCCGGGCTTGCCATCGCTGCCCTGCACGATCTGCTCAATCTTCAGTTCGGCTGATTTCAAACGCGACTCACAGTGCGCCTTCAGCTTGGCGCCCCGCTCATAGATCTCGATGGATTTCTCGAGTTCGACATTCCCGGATTCGAGTTTTCGGACGATTTCCTCAAGTTCCTTGAGGGCTTCTTCGAAACTCATTTTCTCGATTGCCTGTGCTGGCTTTTCGGCCATTCGTTCGCTCCCCGGGACTAAGAGATTGCGCGCACCCTAAGCAGGTGTTGGGCGCTGCACAATGGCGGCTATTCAAGATTTGCCGCGATATTCGTAAATCCGGTAACTCCAGTACTTGTCACCGCCGTCGCGCACACAAACCCAGCCAAGCCGGGCCATCGCCGGACGCAACATCCGGTTGAACCAGCCATGCGCGGCCAGGTAGACCTTTCCGTCAGCGGCCGCCTCATGCAGGCGGCTGGCCGCTTCCCTGGCCCGCTCGCGCGCCTGCCGGTTGCTTTCCCCATCAAGGCTATGCCCGTAAAGCCAGGCCGTCCGGGCGATCACATTCCAGGTTTTCGGCAGGTATTTGCGATTCTTGAAGCGGGGCGGCGGTAGCGGCGCCTCGCAGAAAACCTCATCGGTTTCAGGCTCCCGGTCGCTGGCCATGCGCGCCGTTTCTATGGCACGCGGCGCTGTCGAGCTGAGGATGATGTCAGCATCGGCCACCGCCTCTCGCAGATTGTCGGGCACAAGCTGGCCAGGAGCCAGGCTGCCGGCCTCATACTGATCCCACCAGTCACGATACTCCCGCCAGTCCAGGCGCGGCCCGGCTGCGCGGTCCAGCGCCGGGCGTCCGTGACGGGACACGATAATCGGCCCGCGGGAACTTTTCTGTCTGTCAGTCTTGCTGGCAGCCATTCCTGATCAAGCCTCATACCCCGTCCGACGAGCCGACCATGCCTGTCCGGACGCCAACCATCAACAGGTTCAGCGATTAGTCGGCTTGGTAGGAGTCGGCAAGCTCCGTGGCTGCTCTTGTGCGGGAGAAGGCGTCGCGAAGCCCGAGGATACGCCCCATCGTGTCCGTTTCCGCCAGACATATCTGGTCGAGCCGGCGGCGCGCCTGGGTCATGACCTTGGCCACACCGCCGGGAATGTAGGTTTCGCCACTGCGCCAGGCCTGGCCGAGCAGCCGGTCGGGCCGGATCGCCAGCTCCCGTGCACGGATCACACCCGATCCGATGGGCAGCTGGTAGTTCGCATAATGGCGCTTGTAATGATCCATGCCGGGACCGGCGTCATAGATGGCCGGACCGTCCTTGCTCATCCTCTCCAGCATGTTTTGCACCAGCACGTTGCCTGGCGAATGCCGGCTGAATTCCGGCTCAAACCCTGTAATCCAGCCGTGGACAACCTTGTCGGACTGCAGGACCAGCTCGCTGGCGGCATGCTGTCCATCGAAGTGGAGGCTTACAAGGCGCATTCGGAAACGCGGGCCCTGCGTGACCCGCAGCTGTTCCAGAAGGACGCGCACCCAGTCAGGCGACAGCACATCATGGCGGCCGGTGCGCCGGAACTGCTCCTGCTTCAGCAGGATGAGGCGCTCAAAGGTCTCATCGCTCGTGTCGTCGAACCGGAATTCCATGTTGGAGAAATCCCGCTCGATATTGCGCTCGAGACGCCGCATCTTCTTGAAATGTTTCGGCCAGCGTCGCGCCTGCTCTTCGAGATAGGCGTCCCAGTCGTCCCCGACATGGGTGATGTTGGCGCCCGAGATCGTAAGATGCGTCTCACTTTCAGCATCCTGCGGCATCCATCCGAATGCCGACATGCCAAGCAGGCCAACCCCGCGCAGGAAGGCCGCGGGCGTCAGGTCCGTCGAGGCAGACAGGACCGGGCCGTGCCAGTCCGAGAATGGGCCACCGATAGGACGGGCCCAGGCACCCGGCCGGCGATGCAGCGCCCAGAAGCCGACCGGCTCGCCGCCCTCTTCAGCCACAGCGATCCGCGTGTCGTCGCGCAGGCCGCCGACAAGCCGCGCATAAATGGGATCGAAGAAGGGGTCGTCATAGATTGCGCGCGCATTGCGGAGTTCGGCAAACGAGACCCAGAGGTCTTCACTTACCTGCGCTGGTCGAAGCAGCCTGAACTTCATCTGTCCCATCCCTGATCACCCCATCGTGTTCAAGGCGCAGATCTGCAAGCGCCACGCCAGATTCGCCTGTTAGGAGAAACTTAACTATAGGCCGCGCCAGAGACGCTTTTTCATGCACGGCTCGGCTTGTGCCTTTGCACATGAATAGGTTGAGAAGAGCACCGTGTCGGCGCGCCCGATCAGGTTTTCAGCCGGGACAAATCCGACAGACGCCTCCTCCGGCGAGATGCCGCGGGGCGGTTCGCAGCCGGCCCGGTCTATCACGCCCTGTTCATTCGGCGGGCAGTGACCGGTCGTCGAGCGGCCATCCTCGGAATTGTCGCGATTGTCACCGATGAAGAGGTAGTGCCCCTCGGGTACTTCGAAGACCGGTGTCGTGTCGAGCGAGCGCATCTGGTTGTCGCCCTGCTGCCACTGATGCGTCAGCCAGGACTGGCCATTGATGGTCTCGCGGTATTCCCGCGCCGTCTCGGCATAGCTCTGCGTGTGCGGGACATAGCGGATGCGGCGCACGAAGTCGCGCTCGATCGGCTTGCCGTTGAGATAGAGTTGCTCGTCGATCATCTGCACCTGGTCGCCAGGCAGGCCAATGATGCGCTTGATCATCACGCGGTCGGTATGCGGGTGCATGAACACGGCGACATCACCGCGCTCTGGCTTGCCGCCGAAAACGCGCCCATCGCCTTCGGGCAGCAGACGCCAGGCGCCCCAGGGCAGGCTGTAGCGGCTGTAACCATAGGCAAACTTGTTGACCGCCACCCGGTCACCGACCTGCAGGTTCGGCACCATGCTCTCGGACGGGATCACCCGCTGCTCGTAGATCAGGAAGGAAAAGATGTAGAAGGCGGGGATGAAGATCGCGAGCGTAACGGCCCATTCGCGCGCTTCATGCAGCAGCTTGTCTTTCAGCGACCGTTTCTGTTCAGGCGCATCCGGGGTCTGGGAGGAGGTGCTCATTTGAGTCTGACGGCTGTTCCATAGGCGAGCAGCTCGGCAGAACCGCCCATGATCATTGATGTCGTTATGCGCATCGTGACGATGGCGTCGGCCCCAAGCCTTTGGGCGTCGTCTCGCATCCGGTCAAGGGCCTGTTCGCGCGCTTCTGCCATCAGCTTGGTGTATTCGGGCACTTCCCCGCCGACCAGGTTACGCAGCCCGGCCATGATGTCGCGACCGAAAAAGCGCGTGCGAACGACATTTCCGCGCACGATCCCGAGGACGTCCGCAACCTCCCGGCCGGGAACGCTGTCAGCCATGGTCACGATCATGGGCGTGGTCTCCTACTTGTCGACATTTTTCGAATAGTGGTCGTCTTCCTTGCTGCCCAGCCGGTCGGCGACGACCTTGATGAAGAGCAGGAGCAGGCCGAGGAAGACCAGCCCTGGCAGGGCGAACATCATATAGAGCGGCATGCCGGTTTCAGCCGAGGCCTGGCCGACGGCAAAGCTCACGCCGAGCACAGTCAGGATGCCGTAAATCGCAGCGCCCGCCACAATCAGGCCAATGCCGATAACAAACAGGAAGCTTGTCGGCCCGCGTTCGTTCATGGTCGTCTCCCTTCGTGCAGAAGGAAGACTAGCGTCATGGCGAAACCATGGCGACCCACAATTTCTGTCGCAGGGAACGGCTCAGGCTGCGGTGTACCAGTCCACCCCGTCGCCATCGCGGCTGACCGTCGCTTCGCCGCGCCCGATGAGGCAGCGCAGGTGCGCGATGGCCTCTCCCGTCGCCATGGACAGGACATCGTCACCGATCGCCCGGCCGAAGATGGACGGGAATACGTCAATCACGCGCCGGGGCGCCTGGCCAAGACGCTGCTTCAGGCGGCGAAGCCCGACCTCATGCCCGCGGATCAGATCATCGAGGCGCTTGTGGGCGCCGCGGAAGGGCTCATTGTGCGCGGGAAGGATGAGCG
Source organism: Henriciella mobilis (assembly GCF_003576285.1). Taxonomy (NCBI): domain Bacteria; kingdom Pseudomonadati; phylum Pseudomonadota; class Alphaproteobacteria; order Hyphomonadales; family Hyphomonadaceae; genus Henriciella; species Henriciella mobilis. The sequence continues at coordinate 576,824 of NZ_QWFX01000013.1, forward strand.
CATCCTCCGGCAGGTGCCCACGAAGCTTCCGACAGCTGTCCAGCCAGTCCTTGAGCGGATTAGCCAGCGGTTCGGTCGGGTGGACCGAGACATTGGACGAAATGCGCGGCAGCAGCTGGTCGCCTGAAATCATCACATTTTGTTCGGCATTGAACAGGCAGGCATGCTCGGGCGAATGGCCCCGCCCCACAATCACCTGCCAGTCATGCCCGCCGAGGCGGATCGTCTCCCCGTCCACGAGCCTGCGATAGGCGTCCGGCATCTGGCTGACGCCGCGCCCGAACCCGCCGAAGCGGCCGCAATAGGTCTTGATCTGGTCTTCATTCCAGCCGGCGGCGCGGTAGAAGTCGATCCCGGCCTGCGGCGCTTCGCGTCCCGTATCGGCGACCAGCATCCGGCAGGTAATGTATTCCAGCTGCGACATCCACAGCTCGGCGCCCGGGAATTTCCGGCTCAGCCAGCCGGCATTGCCGACATGGTCGGGATGCATGTGCGTAACGATGATCCGCCAGACGGGACGGCCATCAAGCTTTTCCTCGAAAATTTTCCGCCAGGCCTTCTTGGTATCGTCGAGCGGCATGCCCGTATCGACGATCGTCCAGCCGGCTTCGCCGTCATCAATGAGCCAGAGATTGATCCATTTCAGGGAAAACGGCAGCGGCATCCGAACCCAGTGCAGCCCGGGCAGGATCTCCAGCGTCTCGCCGGGCGCCGGTACGTCGCCAACCGGGTAATCCAGCCCTGCTCTGGCCGGTGTCTTGGTCTGAAATCCATCCATACGTGCAGAATGACATGGTGCAAAACCGCCTCCAAGCGTGACCGCGGGTCAAGCTGGTGGTTTCAACAGGCAATCACATTGACCGCCAGGCCGCCCTTGCTGGTCTCCTTGTACTTCGACGACATGTCGATGCCGGTCTGGCGCATCGTCTCGATGACCTGGTCGAGGCTGACCTTGTGCTGGCCGGTCCCGTGCAGGGCCAGACGCGCCGCATTGGCGGCCCTAACCGCGCCGAACGCGTTGCGTTCGATACAGGGGATCTGGACGAGGCCGCCAACCGGATCGCAGGTCAGGCCGAGATTGTGCTCCATCCCGATCTCGGCTGCGACGCAGACCGCTTCGGCATCCGCGCCCCAGACCGCGGCCAGTCCGCCCGCTGCCATGGAGCAGGCGACGCCGACCTCGCCCTGACAGCCCATCTCCGCGCCGGAAATCGAGGCGCGCTGCTTGTAGAGCAGGCCGATCCCGCCAGCGGTGGTGAGAAACCGGCGCGCCTTGGTCCGGTCCAGCCTGCCATCATCATGACAGTAGTGACGGATAACCGATGGCAGGATACCGGCAGCCCCATTGGTTGGTGCGGTCACGACCCGCCCGCCCGCAGCGTTCTCCTCATTCACGGCCATGGCGAAAACATTCAGCCAGTCGAACAGCTGCTCGCGCTCATTCGAGCCGGGATTATCGCGGAGCTTGCGGTAGAGGCCCGGCGCCCGGCGGGAGACATCAAGACCGCCCGGCAGGACGCCGGTCTGGTTCAGCCCGCGGTCGATGCAGGCCATCATCGTATCAACGATGCTGTCGAGGCGCTGGACCGTCTTGTCTCGTGCGCGCCGGGCATCCTCATTGTGAAGGACAAGCTCATCTACCCGCCAGCCTTTTGCCCGGCAGATCGAAACCATCTCACTGGCCGAGCCGAAAGGATGCGGCGCGCCGCGGGCGCTGGCCACGACATCATCCCTCGCCGGTTTTTCCAGCTGCTTGCGAGACGCGATAAATCCGCCGCCGGTGGAGAAATACGTCCGTGAAAACGGGTCTTCTCCGCCTTCAGGCGTCAGGTGCAGGACCATGCCATTGGGATGCAGATCGGGAACCGTATCGGTCTGGAAGACGATATCGCGCACCGGGTCGAAGGCGATTTCGGGCCCCTCGGCCAGCTTGATCCGCTTTTCCCGCGCCGTCTGCCGGAACAGGGTCTCGGCGGCTTCCGGATCGGCCGTTTCCGGCTTGAGACCGATCAGCCCCAATATGACCGCCTTGTCGGTGCCATGGCCGACACCGGTCAGCGCCAGCGACCCCTGCAGCTCGACCCTGACAGACCCGGCACCCGCGAGCTTTCCGGCCCGCGCCGCGTCCTGCAGAAAGCGCCGCGCAATCCGCATCGGTCCCACCGTATGAGAACTGGATGGGCCAAGGCCGATGCGAAAGAGATCCAGGATCGACAGCATAAAGGGGGGCTCCGGCGCGCAAGTGGTTGCGTTTGAAATCAATGGCTAGCTTGCGCTTGCCTTACGGACAAGGCGGGTGCAGCGTCACAGCAATAAAATGACCCGGGAGGAACTAGAACCATGACAAACCTGACCCGCCGCCACTTTCTGCGCGGTTCGGCTGCAACAGCGGCGTTGCTGCCTTTTGCTTCGGCCTGCGCCCCTGCCCGCGCGCTCAGCGCCACCAGCCTGCCTTCGGGCGATCTTGACGGCGTGCGCATGGCCGAGTTGATCGCGAACGGGGACATAACCTCCCTGGAGTTCACCAATGCGGCCATCGCCCGCGCCGAGACGGTCAACCCGCAGATCAACGCCATTGCAAGCGCGATTTATGACCAGGCCCGCGCGCAGGCTGCAGCGAGTCCCGAAGGCGCATTGGGCGGCGTGCCAACCTTCATCAAGGACCTCGCAAACTGGAAAGGCGCGCCGACCTATTATGGCAGCCGCGCCTTTGAGGGCTACATGCCGGACACCGACGACATCTTCCCGGCCAACTGGCGGGAGATGGGCGTGGTCGTCCTCGGCAAGTCGACAACGCCCGAAATGGGCCTGATCTCGTCGACCGAGCCGCTGGTCACCGGCCCGACGCGCAATCCGTGGGACCTCGATCGCATTCCGGGCGGCTCTTCCGGCGGGGCGGCTGCCCTGACAGCGGCACGCGTCGTGCCCTTCGCGCATGCCAGCGACGGTGGTGGCTCGATCCGTATCCCGGCGGCCTGCTGCGGCCTGTTCGGCCTGAAGCCATCACGCGGCGCGATCATCGAATCGCGAACCGAGGAAGGCATCGATCTCAGCGTGAATCACGCCGTGACGCTCACGGTGCGCGACAGCGCCGCCATCTTCGCCGCCGAGGAAAACCCCGATAGCGGCCTGCCCAAAGTCGGGCGCGTCATGGGCCCGTCCACGCGCCGGCTGCGCATCGCGTTCGCGCCTGAGCCGATCAATGGCGCCGCGCTTGACGCCGAAACGCGGACGGCCATCGAACGCACGGCGGAGCTCTGCCGCGGCCTTGGCCATGAGGTCATCGACTGGTCCATGCCGATCGACGGGAAGGAGTTCACCGACAACTTCCTGCTGCTCTGGGCGGCCGGCGCCTACGAGTTCGCGCAGGATGCCGCCGCCTATTTCGGCAAGCCGCCTTCGGAAGACATCGTCGAGCCCTGGACGCTCGGCCTTGTACAGGAATTTGCCCGGAAGGCCGACAAATTCGAGGATGCGGTCGCCTACCTGGCCGCGTTCGAGCCGCTCTATCATTCATGGTTCGAGGATTTCGACGTCATCCTGACCCCGACTGTCTCGACGCTGCCGCCGAAGATCGGCGTGCAGTCACCGACTGGACCGTATGACGAGGTCCGCAAGTCTGTTACCGACTTCGCTGCCTTCACCGCCCCGCTCAACGTGGCCGGTGCCGCCTCGATGAGCGTCCCGGTCCAGTGGACCGAGAGCGGCCTGCCGGTCGGCTCCCTCTTCTCGGGGCAGCGCGGGGATGACGGGCTTCTGCTCGCACTCGCCTATGAGCTGGAAGCGGCCCAGCCCTGGATTGACCGCAGGCCGGGCATTCTCGGCTGACCGCATGTCCGTCGCGCAACGTGCCTTGCCAGACCCTGAATCTGGCGACACGTTGCGCACCAATCCTTTTGATCCGACCGGAGTTTCGCCATGTCCCTTCGCCTCACTGCCCTGTCCGTCGCCGCGCTGAGTTTCGCCATGGGTGCACACGCAGAGAAGACGGTGCTGTCAGGCGGGAACATCATCGATGTCAGGACCGGCAATGTGATGACCGGCAATTCCATCCTGGTCGAGGATGGCCGGATCGTCGCCCTTGGCGGTGAGGATTCGCTCGGCCTCGACGGCACGGAGACGGTGATCGACATGAAGGGCGCCTACGTCCTGCCCGGACTGTCCGACAGCCATGTCCACCTGACCAGCCGGCATGACGATCACGGCTATCGCAGCCTCGCCATATCGCTGCCGCGCGCGACGATTTCTGGTGTGGCCAATGCCGAGACGACGCTGAAGGCCGGGTTCACCACGGTGCGAAATGTCGGGGCGGCCGGGTATTCCGACGTCGCCCTGCGCGATGCGATCATGGATGGTGAAATTCCGGGCCCGCGTGTCATCCCCGCCGGGGTGGCGCTTGGCATCACGGGCGGCCATTGCGACATGAACCTGCTGCCGAAGGAATATGATGCAACCTCGGAAGGCGTGGCCGACGGTCCATGGGCGGTGCGCCAGAAGGTGCGCGAGAACTTCAAGTATGGCGCCGAGGTCATCAAGTATTGCGGCACGGGCGGCGTCCTTTCCAAGGGCACGAAGATCGGCGCGCAGCAATTCACCGCCGAGGAGATGGCCGCCATTGTCGACGAAGCGCATGCCCTCGGCATGAAGGTGGCGGTCCACGCGCATGGCACCAAGGGCATCCGCACGGCCATCGAGGCGGGCGTCGATTCGGTCGAGCATGCCAGCCTGATCGACGATGAGAGCATCGCGCTCGCCAGGAAGCAGGGCACATACCTGTCCATGGACGTCTACGTATCCGACTTCATCCTGTCGGAGGGCGAGGAAGCCGGTATCTTGCCGGAGTCGCTCGACAAGGAGCGCGAAGTCGGCCGTGCGCAGCGCGAGAGCTTCAAGCGCGCCGTCGAGGCTGGTGCGAAGATGGCGTTCGGCACGGATGCCGGCGTCTACCAGCATGGCCTGAACGGGCGCCAGTTCGCCTATATGGTCGAGTGGGGCATGACCCCGCTTCAGGCGATCCAGGCGGCGACGATCAACAATGCCGACCTGTTCGGCATGGCCGATATCATCGGCGCCATCGAAGTCGGCAAGGAAGCTGACATCATCGCCGTCGGCGGCAATCCGCTGGACGATGTCCGTGAGCTTGAGGATGTCGACTTCGTGATGGCCGATGGCGTCGTTCACTCCAACGAACTGGGCGAATAGATGCCGGGACAGCTTCGGCTGGAAATTGCCGCGCCGGTCGCTGAGATCATCATCGATGCGCCAGCCCGGCGGAATGCCTTCAATATCGAGATGTGGGCCGCACTGCCCGGCCTCATCGCCGAGGCAGAAGCCTCGCCGGAGGCCCGTGTCATCATCCTGCACGGCGGCGAAACCGGTCACTTTGCCGCCGGGGCCGATATCTCCGAATTCGAAACGATCTATGCCGACCGGGAGTCGGCCGCAAAGAGCCGGGACACAATTTCGGATGCGCTGGACAGATTGGCCACATGCCGAAAGCCCGTCATTGCGGCCATCGAGGGCGCCTGCGTGGGCGGCGGCGTCTCGCTGGCCCTGGCCTGCGATATCCAGATTGCAGCAGAAGACGCCCGGTTCGGCGTGACGCCGGCAAAACTCGGCCTTGTCTACCCGCCCGGCGACACACGGCGACTGCTCGCAGCCGTCGGCCCGGCACAGGCCAGGGACATCCTCTTCACCGGCGCGATTTTCGATGCCGGGCGGGCGCTGCGGATCGGACTGGTGGCTGAGCTTTGCGCGCCCGGGACGGCGCTGCAGACGGCGAAGGAAAAGGCTGCCAGGGTCGCTGCGGTCTCCCAGTACTCGGTGCGGGAAATGAAAGAGATCATCGCCGCGCTCGGCTCGCCGGAGGGGCTCGATGAGACAGAAGGTCGCGAGCGATTTGTACAGGCCGCCACTGGACCTGACTTCAGGGAAGGTTATCTCTCCTTCATCCAGAAGAGAAAGCCGGATTTCCCGACCGTCTGACCTTCATTTTCACAATCGTATCGATGGGTTCGCCGCGCTGCCCAGCCGGCTTCGAGCCTTCGCTCGCATATCGTCATAAACAGATGGATAGACGTTAATGTGATGCATCATTGCATCACTGTGAGCGGCGCAGCAGCATGTGACCGCATGTCTCCATTGCATATCCGTATAAACGAAACATATGGCTGCGGAGCGGAATCGCTTCGGTGATTCACTCGGAAACGGACCCGTCAACGACCGGTCCGAAAAACAACATAAAACCATTAGGGAGACCTCAATGCAGCGCAAATCCATCCTCCTGTCCGGCGTAGCTCTGGCGACCGCTTTCAGCGCCCTGCCCGCCATCGCACAGGAGAGCGACAGCGACCGTGAAACGGCCGTCGACCGCGTTCTTCAGAAAGTCACTGTTTCGGCAACCAAGAAGAAGGACGTTGAAGACGTCCAGGACGTTCCGATCGCGGTCACCGCATTCAATGCCGACACGCTCGACGCCCTGAACGTGACGACGATCGAAGACCTCAGCTTCACCTCGCCAAACGTCTCGCTCGACGATGTCGGCACGGCGCGCGGCACGGCAAACTTCGCCATTCGCGGCCTCGGCGTGAACTCATCCATTCCGTCCATCGACCCGGCTGTTGGCGTCTTTATCGACGGCGTCTATCTCGGCGTGAACAACGGCGTGGTTGTCGACCTGTTCGACCTGGAGAGCGTTGAAGTCCTGCGTGGCCCGCAAGGTCTTCTCTTCGGCCGCAACACGACGGGCGGCGCACTGGTCGTCAACACCGCCAACCCGACCGACGACTTCACCTACAAGGCCCGCGCGACCTTTGACGGTCCGATCGACGACGATCGCGGCGGCCTGAACTCCACCATCCAGGCAACCGTTTCCGGCCCGCTGGTCGAAGGCGTCCTGAACGGCAAGATCGGCGCCTACTACAATTCCGACGCCGGCTACTTCAAGAACCTGTATGACGGCGACAATCACGGCGAAGCCCAGACCGCCATCTACAAGGGCGCGCTGGAGTACTTCCCATCCGAGCGGCTCACCTTCCTGCTCAAGGCCGAGTATGGCGACAGCCGCGTCGATGGCCCGACCGGCCAGAACCGCTCATACTTCGATCGCGACAGCTTCGACTTCTCGATCAACAATCCGGGCTTCGGCGAGTCGGAAACCATCCTCAGCTCGCTGCGCACCGACTATGATGTCGATTTCGGCAACGGTCAGATCACCAACATCCTCGGCTACCGCAAGTTCACGTCCGACACGTCGGGCGATATCGACGCGACGCCGTTCACCCTGTTCCACTCCGGTTCCGAACTCGCACAGGAACAGATCTCCAACGAGCTGCGCTATGCTGGCACGTTCGGCAAGACCGACCTGACGACGGGTGTCTACTACTTCAACCAGACAGTCGACTATACGGAAATCCGTAACCTGCCGACCACGCGCCCGGCAGCCCTGCCGGCCTCCATTCCGTGGCAGTTCTACGGCGGCGGCAGCCAGGACCACACCGTGTATGGCGTCTTTGCCAACGTCGACTACTCGATCACGACGGACCTGATCGCGACAGTCGGCCTGCGCTATTCGTCAGAGGAAAAGGACGCAGACGTGACCTATATCCGTCCGCGCTTCGAATGCTCGGTCGTTGACGGCACCTGCCCGGTCGATGGCAACAATGCGCTCCTCGGCGCGCTGGGCGCCACCGAGCCGAACGGCTTCTCCGATGGCGACGATTGGTCGAACTGGACGCCGAAACTTGGCCTGCAATACTTCTGGGCCGACAATTTCCAGACCTATGGTACCTATACCAAGGGCTTCCGCTCGGGCGGCTACAACTTCCGGATCACGGACGTTGGCGTCTTCCTCGGACAGATCGTTCCGCAAACCGGTGACTTCGGCTTCGACGAAGAGGAAGTCGACGCTTATGAAGTCGGCTTCAAGTCGAGCAGCGAGGATGGCCGCGTCCAGTTCAACGGTGCAGCCTTCCTGACCAAGATCTCCGACATGCAGCGTGAGGTGAACACGGCCGGTCCGTCCGGCGTCGTGCAGAACATCCTCAACACGGCAGATGCGACGATCACGGGTGTCGAAGTCGATGGCCGCTGGGCAGCGACCGACAGCCTGCTCTTCACCTTCAATGCCGGCCTGATCGATGCCGAGTATGACGATGTTCGTTTCGACATCAGCGGCGATACCGTGGTCGACCAGCGCGACGAAGCCCTGGAACTGCCGCGTGTGCCGCAGGTGACCTATGGCTTCGGCTTCATCCACGACACCGATCTCGGTGACATGGGTTCGCTCGTCTCGACGCTGAACATGCAGTATCGTGACCGCATCGCTTATACCGACAGCAATTTCGGCTGGGTGCAGGGCACGACACAGCTCGCGGCAGACTTCACCTGGGAGACCCCATATGAAGGCTTTGCCGTTTCGCTCTTCGGCGACAACCTGCTCGACGAAGTGCAGGTCGGCAACGACACCCAGCTGCCCTTCCCGGGGCCGCTCTCCAACGGCGTTCAGTCGCCCTTCCAGGCCCTGCCGGGCGGCGGCACGTTCAGCCCGCTCAAAAAGGGCCGTGTTGTCGGCGTGGAATTCACGCTGGCGCGCTAAGGCGACCCGCAATTCGACAGGATGGGGCGGCAGAGCGATCTGCCGCCCTTTTCTTTTGCGCCAGCCGGACGAGTTCCTTCTTGGCTGTCGCAGCGGCAGCGATGCTTGGTGTGATTCAAACACCTTCAAGGGAGATACGATCATGAAAGTTGCAGCAGTCAAGAAACCGGGCGGCCTGGAGAACCTGAAGATCGAGGAGCGTCCCGATCCGAAGCCCGGCCCGGGCGAGATCCTTGTCCGGGTGCGCGCCAGTTCGCTCAACTATCATGACTTTGTCGTCGTCATGGGCGGCATCCCGACCCCGGACGGCCGTATCCCGATGTCGGATGGCGCAGGCGATGTTGTCGCCGTCGGCGAGGGCGTCACCCGCTTCAAGGAGGGCGACAAGGTCCTCTCGACCTTCTTCCCGAACTGGCATTCCGGCCCGATTGGCGCCGCCGGATTTGCCAGCGTGCCGGGCGATGGCGATGACGGCTTCGGCGCTGAACTCGTCGCCGCCTCGCAGGAAGCGTTCACGCGCATGCCCGACGGCTATTCCTATGCCGAGGCCGCAACGCTGACCTGCGCCGCCCTGACCGCCTGGCGCGGCATGTTCGTCGAGAACAAGGTCAAGCCCGGCGACTGGGTGCTCACGCAGGGCACGGGCGGGGTCTCGATCTTCGCGCTGCAATTTGCCAAGGCGGCGGGCGCGCGCGTCATCGCGACATCCTCCTCGCAAGAGAAGCTCGACAAGCTGAAGGCGCTCGGCGCCGATCACCTGATCAATTACAAGGAAACGCCCGAATGGGGCAAAAAGGCCTTCGAGCTGACCGGCGGTCGCGGCGTTGATGAGGTCGTCGAGATTGGCGGCCCGGCCACCATGGCGCAATCCATCGCAGCCGCTCGTGTCGGCGGGCATATCTCGCTCATCGGCGTGCTGACGGGTGTCTCAGGCGAAGTGCCGACGGCGGCGTTCTTTTCCAAGAACCTTACCATGTCCGGCATCACCGTCGGCTCACGCGCCCACCAGGAAGACATGATCGCCGCCATCGAGGCGAACGGCATCAAGCCGGTGATCTCCGACAGCTTCCCGCTCGACAAGATCGCCGAGGCCTTCGGTCACCAGGCCGCTCAGAAGCATTTCGGGAAAATCGTGCTGGAGATCTAGGCCGGCAAGGAAAGCCTCATGGTGAGCGATGTCGAACCACAAGGCTCCCCGATGAAAACCAGACACCCTCGTCCTTCGACTTCGCTCAGGATGAGGGTGTTTTTTTCATCAGTTCACCGAGGTGAACTCAGCCCCGGTCTTCTCGAAATAGTCGCGCCAGAAGGCTTTCACGTCGCTCATCGGCAGGTCGTATTCCTGGCGCGGGACAACGCGGGCGACGATCTCGACACCGTCCATTTCCGGCACCTGGTCGGCAAGGCGGGTCTTCGAGAAGGCGTCCTTGTCGGTCCCGGTCTTGTAGAAGGAGAACTCGCCGGAATGCTGCATCAGGTCCGAGATGAGGATGATGCGGCGATCCCCGCGCGAGGCCCGGAAATCAGCCCGGTCGGCAATGGAATAGACCGCCTCGAACAGCGGTGAGCTCGGCTGGCGCTTGTCCATAAGCGCCTTCTCGATCTCTTCAGAAAGCGGCTCATAGAAGGTCTCGCGCCAGGTGTCCTCGATCATGCGGGGGTTCTGCAGGAAAGGGTTGGCATGTTCGGCCGAGCCCGGCGAGCAGTGGCTGTAGACGATCTTCGCGTCATATGGATCGGCCGAATTCGGCGTGACGACGGTCAGCCGGCCAAAACGCGGCAGGGTGCGCGCCTCGCTGTCGATGAATTCTGCGACCCATCCCAAATCGTTCGGATTGAACGGGTCCGACTGGTCGATCATGACCACCGTGTGCGCCGGGTCCTTGCGGTCCATGCGGCAACCGGTTTCCGGCGTTGTTGCCGGGCTCGCGCTGAAGGCGGCGAGGGCAAACAGGCCAAACACGCTGGCCAGCATCGCCCCGATCATGCCCCGCCAGAACCAGGGGCCCTTTTCTCTCGACCTAGCCATGACTGAGACTCCTTCCCGTCTGACGGCTTGCTATCAGGCGCTTTTCGCCTGGTGTTCCTGACGCTGGTGATGCTGCTTGTCGCGCATCGCCTGGATGTGTCCGCCCACGCGCTCCTCGATGGAGGAGAGGCCCTTCTGGACCTGCTGGATATGGCTTTCCATCCACTCGCGCACGATGTTCAACGCCTGGATGTTGTTCTCGATCGCCTTGATCGCCGCATTGGCCTGCTCGCGCTCTTTCTGGGTGTCGAGCGGCGGGATGTTCGGCGTGACGATCTCGTCGAAATAGGCGGGCACAGCGGCCTGTTCGCCCAGCTTGTCCCGGCAGGCATTACGCGCGCGGCGATGGGCCTGGCGGTAGGCAACCTTGAGCGAGCGCTCCTGGTCCCCGGCCCGTGCGGCGATCTCGACGGCAATGTCGCGGCGCGTCTCAAGCAGGTTCATCGCCTTCTCGATCTCGCGCTTGGCGGCAAGGTGGCGCTGCTGCTGGGTCTCGAACCAGATGCGTGAGCGGGTGAAGAAATCCGACAGGTCGTCGCGCACGCCATTGCGCACCTGCTGGCGCTTCTCATAAGCCGCGCGCTCCTTGCGCCAGACCCGGCCATAACCCGGGAAGCGGTCGGAGATGCGGTCATAGCCCTCATAGAGCGCAATCGCGAAGACGGTGAGGCCGATCAGCAGGAGGCCAATCGCAACAAGGCTGTCGAGGCCGAAAATGTTCGGGAACATGTCGGCGATCACCGCTGAAGGCGAAATCGCGAACATGGAGAAACCGGCGAGCGAACCTTCAGCCAGCGCATCATGCAGGGCGACCTCCACGGCATCGCGGAAGTGGGCCACGAAGAAGTTCACGAACAGGCCGCACGCGACGCACACGCCTGCAACGATCCCGCCGAGCACCTTCATATAGGTCTCTGGATGGTTGAGGTTCCTGAGGCCGACAAAGCCGCCAACCACGCCGAAGAGGACGTTTACAGCGGAAATACCGAAGGCGACCATCATGCCGCCCAGCAGGCCGGACGACTGCGCATCCTTGAACAGCAGCGCGTTGAAACAGCCTTCGACGATCATGATGAAGATCAGGATCGCGATGGCCTGTTCGACATTCTTCTTGATGTCGGGCGTGCGTTTCTGGAGCTGGTCGCCGAAGCGTTGCTTGAAGCTTTCCAGCTCAACCACCGTGGCTTCGTGATGCGCCTTGGCGTCGGTCGAATCGTCGAATTCGTAGTGACGGTATTCGCTCTCTTCCGCCTTGATCGCTTCCTTGAGCTGCTCGGGATAGATCGCGCCCGGCGTGCAGTCGGAAATGAAGTTGCGCACAGAGGCCGACGTGGCACTCATCCAGGTCTTCAGGCCGCGGCGCACGCGCTCGGCCTTTTCGGCGATCTGCTGTTCGCGCTCGCTCCACTGGTCCTCAGTGATCGATTCAGACGTCGGGATCCCGTCCTGGGCATCCTTGCGGGCCACCCGACGGGTGACCATGCGCGAAAAGCCCAGTTCGCCATCCTTGAGCGAGCCTTTCAGCCCGTGCTGGTTCTGCTCAACCTTCGGATCGAGTGGCTTGACCGGTTTCGTGTAGCCAAGTTCCGCGCCCCAGCGCACCTGTTTCTTCAACATGCCGGACCCTCTTAACAATAGCCCCAGTACGGTTAACGATTACCGGGAAATTGCGCGCGGAGGCTTAACAGAGTGCTAAGCCCCGAGGGACCGCCACCAGCCGGGCGCTGGGACGCTTTGACTTCTCAGGCTTTTTTGGCCGAAGCCGTCCTGTTTGTTACAGAAAGCTAATTTTCACGAGGCGTTGGCAAGCTTCGAAATGACCATGCCGTCCACGTCCAGCGGGGCTGGACGGCTGAGCAGGAAGCCCTGGAGCTCGCTGCAATGGGCCTCGATCAGCCTCTTCGCCTGCGATTCGGTCTCTACCCCTTCTGCCACCACGGGAATGGACAGGCTCGAACCAAGATGCAGGATGGCGTCCACAATCGCCTGGGCCTTCTTGTCACTCTCCATGGACAGGACGAACGACTTGTCGATCTTGATCCGGTCGAAGGGGAATTGCTGGACAAAGCGCATCGATGAATAGCCGGTACCGAAATCATCAAGGGCGATCTGTACGCCAAGCTTCTTGAGTCGCTCGAGGATGCGGGCCGCGACAATCGTGTTCTGGATCAGACAGGTCTCGGTAATCTCGAGCTCCAGCCGGCTGGCGTCCAGCCCGCTCTTGCGAAGCGCGTCACGGACAGTGGCATACAGCTTCGGATCGAGGAACTGGCGGGCCGACAGGTTCACCGACACGCTGACCTTCTCCTTCCAGCGCGCGGCCGCCTCACAAGCCGTGTAGATCGACCAGCGGCCAATGTCCTGAATGATCAGGCTCTGCTCGGCGACTTCGATGAACGCACCCGGCATGACCAGGCCGTGGCCCGGCCTGTTCCACCGAATAAGCGCCTCATATCCAAGTATCCTCGACGTCCTGGAACACACCTTGGACTGGTAATGGAGGACGAACTCCTCTTCGCGTACCGCCCGCTCGAGGTCCGCTTCCAGTTTGCGCTTTGTCTCGGCCTGCGCGTGCAACTCGCCGTCATAGAAGCGCGCTGTCCGGCGCCCGCCATGCTTGGCGACGTAAAGGGCCCGGTCGGCCGCCTTGAGCAAGGCAGCGGGATCTTCCCACATCAGGCCCGAGGCAATCCCGACGCTGGCCCCTGAGCGAATTGTGACCGCACTATAGCGTATCGGGCGCGACAGGCTCTGGACACATGCCTCGCCGAGCGCAACGAGCGCCTTCTCATCCTTGCCATCCGGGTAGATGACCGCAAACTCGTCGCCGCCGAGGCGCGAGACAATGGCATCCTTTCCGAAGGTGATCCGCAGCCGCTGGGCCGATTCCTTGAGCACCGCATCACCGGCCTCGTGGCCGAACTGGTCATTCACGTCCTTGAACTCGTCGAGGTCGACCAGGAACACGCTGAAGTCCCGGATGGCCGGCGCGTTCTGCGAGGTCCGCTCGTCGAGCGCTTTCTGGAAGGCGGCGCGATTGGGCAGCTGGGTCAGCTGATCGAGATAGGCCAGCTCGCGGATGTGGGCTTCGTTTCGGATACGGTCGCGCAGGTCGTAGAGACTGACGGCGACAAGGCCGCGACCGCTGTCTTCCAGATCGCGCACGCTGAGGTCGACGGGGATTGCCTCGCCGGCACACTGGATTTCATATTCGCAGACCGTATCCGGCCCTGTCCTCAGGGGGTCGAGACCGATCAGGTTTGTGGCCTGTGCGCCAATCAGGGCGTCCCGCGGCGTGCCAAAAAGGGCGACAGCTGCTTCATTGACCTCCACGACGACGCCATCATCGCGGACAACAAGGATGGCTTCCGATGCGGCGTTAACCAGCAGGGACATCGTGCGCTGTTGGCGAAAGCGGAAGCTGGAAAGGACGGTATCCCAGCCGGCTGCGACCGAAGCGGCGACAATCGCGGCGGCGACACCGAGGACGACCCAGCTGCCGAGCGTTGCAGGCGCAATCTCCCAGCCTGCCTGCGCAAATCCGTCGAGCGGAACGACCGTCATCGCGGTCATGCCGATGAAGTGGAGCGATGCGACCGCCGCCATCGATGTCCCGAGCGCGGCCACGTTGCGCGCCTTGCTTTCGGTGCTGAGACTGAAATAGGTCGCGGAAAACAGCGCCAGTGCGGCGACAAACGAGGTGATCACATAGCCGGTGTCGAACTCGATGAGCGCTGACGCCTTCAGGGCGCCAACGCCATAATAGTGCATCGTGGTGACGGTGATCGTCGCCAGCAATGCGCAGGTCGCGCGGCGAAGCGGCGTCATCGCGCCAATCAGGATCTGGCTCGTGGCGAGGAAACCCGAAAGGGCGATCCCGGCCGAGAGAAGCGTCGTCAGACCGTCGAACTGGACGGCAAACCCTGGCCGGTACCCCAGCATGGCAACGAAGTGGGTTGCCCAGATTCCAATGGCGGTAACCGCCCCGGACAGACCGGCCCAGACGCGCTGGCGCATGCGCGTCTCTGCGAGAACGCCGCGCTGATAAACGATGACCGAGCAGACTGAGCCGGTTGCCAGAACAAGAACGGCCGCCAGCACATAAAGCAGGCCATGCTCGCCCGTTACACATGAGAGGATTTGATACATGCCTAGCAGCGGTAGGGCGCTATCATGTATTATGTATTAAAACGTATGCTTTTCAGTGGGTTAATAAACACGCCGCGTACTTTAACCATGCCGGGCGAGCTCATTGGCGTCCGGTTGCCGACAAGCCCTGCCCCGCGACTCTGGATCAGATCTCGCCCCTGATCCGCTTCATGACGCCCGAGAAGTCGAGACCGGCATGGCCGTCCTCATCGAGCTTTGCATAGATTTCCCCGGCATGATGGCCAAGCGGGGTCGAGGCCCCCGCCCCTTCCGCCGACGCCAGCGCCAGCTTGAGGTCCTTCAGCATCATGGCCACGGCAAAACCAGGCTTGTAGTCGCGGTTCGACGGCGCGGCCGGCACCGGCCCCGGAGCCGGACAATAGCTCGTCATCGACCAGCACTGGCCAGAGGCCGTGGAGGAAATATCGAAGAAGGTCTGCGCGTCGAGGCCCAGTTTTTCGGCCAGGTTGAAGGCCTCGCAGGTGCCGATCATGGAGATGCCGAGCAGCATGTTGTTCGCGATCTTGGCAACCTGGCCATTACCCGCCCCGCCGGCATGAAAGACATTCTTCGCCATCTTCTCCAGCACGGGTTTGGCGCGTTCATAACCCTCGTCCGGTCCGCCCACCATGAAGGTCAGCGTCCCGCCTTCAGCCGCCGCGACGCCGCCGGAGACTGGCGCATCGAGATAGATAAAGTCGGCCGCCTCAGCCTTCTTCGCAGCCTCACGGGCTTCCTCCACAGCGATGGTCGAGCAGTCGAGAAACAGCGTCCCCGGCTTCGCATTTGCGGCAACGCCGTCGGCGCCGAAATAGACCTGGTGAACATGCTTGCCCGCTGGCAGCATGGTCACCACGACATCGACGTCGGACACGGCATCGGCGACCGAGGCCGCAGCCGTCGCGCCGCCACTGACGGCCTGCTTCACCGCGTCGTCATTCAGGTCGAACGCCGCCACCTCATAGCCGCCCTTGGCGAGGTTTGCGCACATGCCGGAGCCCATATTCCCGAGCCCGATGAAAGCCAGCTTGCTCATCATTTCTCTCCGATGAATTTGAGTTCGTCTTCGCCTAGCGTCTCAAAGAAGGTGTTCAGGATGACCGGACGCACCTCTTCAAGGCTGCCCGGGGTCCAGTCCGGTTTGTCGTCCTTGTCGATCAGCACCGCGCGCACGCCTTCATGGAAGCTCTTGGTGAGGACGAGCCGCGAAGCGATGCGGTACTCCATGCGCATGTTCTCGCGGAAGTCCTTGCACTGGCCGCCTTCGTGGAGCTGGCGGTGGGCGATCTTGAGCGTGAGCGGTGACTTCTTTTTCAGGCCGGCCGCCTGCCCTTGCGCCCAGTCGCTGCCGGCTTGGAGGCAGCTCACGATCTCCTCGACACTCTGCTTGGCAAAGCAGGCATCGATCTCGGGGATGTGATCGGTGAAACTCGCCCCAGCCTCGGTCTTCAGGCCATCGAGCGCGGAGATGCCGGCTTCGCACAGCGCGTCGGCCAGTCCGTCCGTCTCTTCAGCAAAATGTGTCGCCACACCGACCGCCAGCACGTCCTCGCCCTTCAGCCGCTCACCGGTCAGTGCCAGCCACATGCCCAGCTCACCCGGCAGGCGCGGCAGGAACCAGCCGCCGCCGACATCCGGGAACAGGCCAATGCCCGATTCAGGCATGGCGAACAGCGTGTTCGGCGTCGCGACGCGATAGTCGCCATGCACCGAGATGCCGACACCCCCGCCCATGGTCACGCCGTCGATGATCGCGACATAAGGCTTAGGATATTCCTTGATCAGCGTGTTGAGACGGTACTCGGCCGCGAAGAATTCACGCGCTTCCTTGCCGTCCTTGGCCCCGGATTCGGCCAGCATGCGAACATCGCCGCCCGCGCAGAAGCCGCGCGTGCCCTCGGCATGATCGACGACAATCAGCTCGACACTCTCATCGACTTCCCATTTCACGAGCGCATCCGTCATGCGCTTGACCATGTCGGAATTCAGCGAGTGCAGCGCCTTCGGCCGGTTCAGCGTGATCCGCCCGGCCCTGCCCTGCTTGCGTGCGATGACTGTCGGTTCGCTCATACCTGCCCCTTCATCATTTCACGCGCGACGATGACGCGCATGATTTCATTGGTGCCTTCCAGGATCTGGTGAACGCGAAGGTCGCGCACGATCCGCTCGACTTCATAGTCGCCGAGATAGCCATAGCCCCCATGCAGCTGCAGCGCGTCATTCGCGACCTTGGATGCTGTGTCCGTGACAAAGCGCTTGGCCATGGCGCAGAACTTGGTCTTGTCCGGCGCATTCGCGTCGACCTTGCGGGCCGCGTCGTAGAGCAGCGAACGGGCCGCGGCGAGTTCGGTCTCCATGTCGGCGAGCTTGAACTGTGTCGCCTGGAAATCGATGATGGCGCGGCCAAACTGCTTGCGTTCCTGCACATAGGCAAAGGCCCGGTCGAGCGCGTCCTGCGCGCCACCAAGGGCGCAGGCGGCGATGTTGAGCCGGCCGCCATCGAGGCCTGCCATGGCAAACTTGAAGCCATTGCCCTCGTCGCCAACCCGGTTCGTCGCCGGGATACGGCAATCATCGAAATTGACCATGGCCGTCGGCTGCGCGCGCCAGCCCATCTTGTCTTCATGCTTGCCGAAGGAGAGGCCCGGCGCGTCCTTTTCGACAATGAAGGTCGAGACGCCCTTCGCGCCGCCATCGGCCGTCCGCGCCATCACGACATAGATATCCGAAAAGCCCGCGCCCGAAATGAAGACCTTCGCGCCATTGAGGACGTATTCGTCGCCGTCGAGCTTCGCCGTCGTCTTGAGGCTGGCCGCGTCGGAGCCTGCGCCCGGCTCGGTCAGGCAGTAGGAGGCGATGAGGTCTGTGGCGGTCAGCCGCGGGACATATTTCGCGCGCAGCTGGTCATGGCCGAAACTGTCGATCATCCATGTCGCCATATTGTGGATCGACAGGAAGGCCGCATGGCTGATGTCGCCGCGCGAGAGCTGCTCAAAGATCAGCGCTGCATCGAGCCGGCCGAGACCGGAGCCGCCATGCTCCTCACCAGTGTAGATCCCGCCAAAGCCAAGCTCGCCCAGCGCGACCAGCTTGGCGCGATCCATATGCCCCGCCTTGTCCCATTCTGCCGCGTGGGGACGCAGCTCGCTCATGGCGAAATTCTTCGCCACGTCGGAAATCATCGTCTGTTCTTCCGTCAGAAGCGTCATCGATCCTGCCCTTCAAAAACCCAAACTTCGCGTCAGACTTATTGCATCGTCGGGATGATGAAAGCCTGGTCGCCGATATCGCCTTCCGGCCAGCGCTGGGTAACGGTCTTGATCTTGGTCCAGAAGCGCACGCCTTCGGGGCCATGCTGGTTGGTGTCGCCAAAGGCTGAGCGCTTCCAGCCACCGAACGTATGATAGCTGACCGGCACCGGGATCGGCACATTGATGCCGACCATGCCGACGTTGACCTGCGCGGCAAACTCGCGCGCGGCGCGGCCATTCGAAGTGAAGATCGCAACGCCATTGCCATACTGGTGATTGCTTGGGAGCGCCGCCGCCTCTTCCAGCGTCTCGGCACGCACCACCTGCAGCACCGGGCCGAAGATCTCTTCCTTGTAGGATTTCATGTGCGGCTTCACATTGTCGAACAGGTTCGGCCCGATGAAATAGCCATTCTCGGCGCCCTGCATCTTCAGGCCTCGGCCATCGAGCAGGAGGTCGGCGCCCTCATCGACACCCATCTGGATATAGTCCTCGACCTTGGCCTTATGCGCAGCCGACACGACCGGGCCGTACTGGGCGTCCGGATCGGTCGACACACCAACCTTCAGGCCCTTTGCGGCGTCCAGCATGCGCTCAACGAACTCGTCGCCCGTCTTCTTGCCGACCGTAACAGCCACGGGCAGCGCCATGCAGCGCTCGCCAGCCGAGCCATAGGCCGCGCCGACAATATCCTTCACGGCCTGCTCCATATTGCAGTCCGGCATGATGATGCCGTGGTTCTTCGCCCCGCCCATGGCCTGCACGCGCTTTCCGTGCGCCGTGCCGGTGGCGTAGACATACTGTGCGATGTCGGATGAACCGACAAAGCTGACAGCCTTGATCTCCGGATGCTTCAGGATCGCATCGACGGCGGTCTTGTCGCCGTGCACGACATTCAGCACGCCTTCCGGCGCGCCCGCCTCGAGGAACAGCTCGGCGAGCCGCACCGGCACCGACGGGTCCTTCTCCGACGGCTTCAGCACGAAGGTGTTTCCGCAGGCAATCGCGACAGCAAACATCCAGCACGGGATCATGGCGGGGAAGTTGAATGGCGTGATGCCGGCGACGACACCCAGCGGCTGGCGCATCGAATAAACGTCAATGCCGGGGCCTGCGCCCTCGGTATACTCGCCCTTCTGCAGGTGGGGGATGCCGCAAGCGAACTCGACCACATCGATACCGCGCTGCACATCACCCTTCGAATCGGCGACCACCTTGCCGTGCTCGGAGGAGAGCAGCTCGGCCAGCTCGTCGATGTTCTGCTCAAGCAGATCCTTGAACTTGAAGAGCACGCGGGCGCGGCGCTGCGGGTTGGTCGTCGACCATTCCGGCAGCGCGGCCTTGGCCGCCTCAACAGCCTTGTCGACTTCGCCTTCCGTCGCCAGGCCCACCCTGGCCTGCACTTCGCCGGTATTGGGATTATAGATGTCACCGAAGCGGCCCGACTGGCTTTCAACGCTCTTGCCGGAGATGAAGTGATGCACGCTGCGCATGGCTGAGGCTCCCTGATATGTTGTCTCGTCCTATCGTAAGGACGGCGACCATGCGGGTACACTAAAAGGTTTGCAGCTGACACCTGCAATTTTGCAGGTTAAAAGCTGACATGAACTGGGACGACCTGAAGATCTTTCTCGACGTGGCCCGCCAGCCAAAGCTGGACGAAGCCGCAGCGCACCTGCACCTCGATGCGACCACCGTCAGCCGGCGGATCAAGCGGCTCGAAACCGAACTCGGCCTGACGCTGTTCGAACGCACGCGGCGCGGCCATGCCCTCACGCCAGCAGGCGAAAAGCTCGCCGACCGGGTCGAGGCCATGGAGTCGCTCTCCTTTGACATCATGGCCGAAAGCACACGGGAACAGACAGCCGCGGGCCGCATCCGGCTCGGCGCTACGGAGGGACTCGGATCGGCCGTCATCGCCCCGGCCCTCGCCGACTTCCGGCGGGCTCACCCGAACATCGACGTCGACCTGATCGCCCTGTCCGGTTTTGTCAGCGTCCCGAAACGCCAGGCCGACATGTCGGTCCTGCTGACCCGGCCGAGCGCGGGACGCCTCAGGGTGCGCAGGCTCACCGACTATTCGCTGCGTCTCTATGGCACGGCCGAGTATCTTGCCGCCACGCCGCCGGTTCACTCGCGCACCGACCTCGAACAGCACACGCTGATCGGCTACACCGAAGACCTGATCTATTCCTCGCAGCTGCGCTATCTCGATGAGCTGCTGCCCGGCCTCACCCCCCATCTGTGCAGCCCGAGCATCGTTGCCCAGCTTGAAATGGTTGCGGCGGGGGCCGGTCTCGGCATTCTCCCGGTCTTCATGGCAGACCGTGAGCCTCACCTCGTCCCGGTGCTCGCCGGAGACATCGAAGTGCGTCGCTCCTTCTGGCTGGCCGTTCACGAGGACGTTGCCGGGCTCAAGCGCAACAGCCTCATGGCCGGGTTCCTGGCCGAGCTTCTGGCATCCCTGCCATGAGCTGGCCGGGCGGGTTCTGGAAAAGAAGGGAGAGGACGAAGCGAAGTGCCGGGTGGGGTGTGGCACTCGCTCCGCCCTCCGCGACAAGGCAGGCCTCGCCGCTCTTTGGTGCCTGACTTCGCAAGGCGAAGTCGAATGGATGCTTGCTAAGCTTAGCGGCACATGAACCCTGATATATCGGGCAAAACTGACATCTCGCTGACGCGGCCTGTGGCATGCCGATTGCTGTTCAGCACCACGGGACACGACAGGTTGCTCGTGTTCGCGTAGTCTCAATGGGTTGCTGGCGGGAATGGCCGGCAAATGAGCAGCAGGCAGATCACGATGCGTGTCCTGGTAGTCGAAGACAACAAGAAGCTGGCCATGCTGCTGTCTGAACGCCTTATGGTGCGCGGCATAGACAGCGATGTCTGCCACGCGCTGGACGATGCCGGCGCCTGCCTTCATGCGGGTGGATACGACGCAATCCTGCTCGATCTCGGCCTGCCGGACGGCGATGGTCTGACCTGGCTTTCGACTCTCCCGCGAGAGCGCGCGCCCGTCCTTGTGCTGACGGCACGCGGATCGCTCGAGGACCGCGTGCGTGGACTGGACAATGGCGCGGACGATTACCTCGTAAAACCGGCTGACGCCGAAGAAATCGCCGCCCGCCTGCGCGCCATTTCGCGGCGGCCGGGTCACCGTCTGGATCCGGTCCTGACGCTCGGCGCGCTGACCTTTCACACGGCCGACCGCCAGCTCTTCGTCGACGGCGAACCGGTCTCTCTCGGCGCCAAGGAGGCCAACATGATCGAAGCCCTGCTTCGCCGGCCCGGACGGGTCGTGGCGCGCGAGCAGCTCGAAGCGGCCGTTTACGGATCGATGGAGGCCGTCACACCCAACGCGCTGGAAGCTGTCGCCTCCCGCCTTCGCAAGCGGCTGGCCAATGCATGCGGCGAAGACATGCTGCATACTGTGCGCGGTGTCGGCTATTATCTCGGGACGGGAAGAACCTGATGCAATCCATTCGATCGAGACTGTTGGCGGGGTTGGCGATCTCCGGGCTGATCGGCGGCTCGGTACTCGTCCTGCTTGTGACCCAGCAATACGGTCTGCTGACCGGGCACCACCTCTCAACGACACAGACCCTGCACGAGATCTTCGACCATGTGGTGCTGCCTGTGGGTGTGTTTCTGACCCTCTTCGGGATCGGCGCCTTCCTTGTCGTACGCGACCTTGAGCGCAAGCTTCGCGCGACAGCAAGGCAGGTCAGTCTCGCGGCGGGCTCCCTGCAGGCCTACCAGGCCCCGGTCGAGAACCTGCCGACGGAACTCCGGCCCTATGTGACGGCGGTCAACGACCTCATCCTGCAGCTTTCGAGACATGCCGAGCGCCAGGAAGCCTTTGCCGCCGATGCCGCGCATGAGCTGAAGACCCCGCTCGCCCTGCTTGCGCTGGAGCTGGACAAACTTCCAGAGCACGACACCAGGCGGCTGCAGGAATATCTGACAGCGCTTTCCGACATGATCGACCAGCTGCTGCTCCTGGCCAGGAGCAACGTCACAGAGATCGCAAAGGACAGCCGGATGATCGATCCGGTCGATCTTGGCCGACGTATCGTGGAGGACATGGCCCCCGCAGCCATCGGGAGCGGACGATCACTCTCCTTCGAGACGCACGATCCGTCCTCTTTCCCGGGGCTGGAGGAAGCCGTTGGCGCAGCCGTTCGAACCCTGGTGACGAACGCCCTGCGGGCCACGCCGGAGGGCGGGAATGTCTCGGTCATCGCCGGACCTGGCGCCTGCATAACCGTGTCCGATGGCGGCAGCGGCCTCGACGCAGCGACGCTGAAAAAGCTGAAAGCAAGGGGCGTTCGTGCAGACATTGCGCCGGGCGGTGCTGCCGGGCTGGGCCTTGCTATTGCCGACCGGATCGCCGAGTCGCATGGCGGAGAACTGCAGACCTGCCTGCCTGAGACGACCGGCCTGAAACTCATCTTTCCCGAGCATCCCGGCCGGACAATGCCGGCCGCCGCCGAATAGCTAGGCCTTCCGCTCATCCGGCCAGTAAAGCCGCATCGGATTGTCGACGAGCAGCTTCTTGCGGAGCGCTGGCGCCGGCGCGAGGCGTGGAATGAGGTCAACCAGCGCACCATCGTCGGGAATGGAATCCTGCATGTTGGGATGCGGCCAGTCCGTGCCCCACAGCACGCGATCCTGGAATTCCTCCACCAGGGGCGCAACGCTCTCCACAAAATCGTCAAAGGGCGGGCCCTGCTTCGACAGGCGCTCGGCGCAGCTGACCTTGGTCCAGACATGGGGGCGGGCCCGCAGAAAGGTTCGGAAGGCCTGCATTTCGGCGCCATCGGGCCCATGGCTGACATCCGGGCGCCCCATATGGTCGATGACGATGTCGGTCGGGATCGCATCCATGAAAGGCGTCAGGTCGTCCAGCAGGTCGGCCTCGAAATAGATGACGACATGCCAGCCCAGCCGGTCGATGCGTTTGGCCACCTCAAGGAAGCTGTCCTTTGGTGCATCGTCGACGAGCCGTTTCAGGAAGTTGAACCGCACGCCGCGGATCCCGCCCTCATGGAGCGCATCGAGGCCGTCATCGCTGATCGCCGGATCAACCACAGCCACGCCGCGCGCCCGTCCGTCCGATTTGGCAATGGCATTGAGCGTCGCGCGGTTGTCGGTGCCGTGGCAGCTCGCCTGGACAATGACATTGCGGGCAAAGCCGAGATGATCGCGCAGCGCAAAAAGCTTTTCGGGGCCAGCATCCTCGGGATGGTACTTGGCCTTGGGGCTGAACGGGAAATCGGCTTCGGGTCCGAAGACGTGGCAATGCGCGTCGACAGCGCCGGGCGGAGGCACGAAAGCCGGTCTTGATGGCGACAGCGTCCAGCTCCTGATCCGGGTCATGCGAACACGTCTCCGTCCATCAGCTTGCGCGCCGTGCGCAACAGCGCGGCCGCCTCGACATCGCCTGACTTTCCCACCGTGAGGATGCAGCTCATCTCACCGGTCGGATGCTCGATGGACAGCGTCTTGCGCCGACCCCCGGGAACGTCCGCAACGCCAGCGGCGGGCGAACCGGGCAGCAGGCAGGCCGTCGCGACGGTCACAGCACCCAGCACACCAATCGAGGCATGCGCGCGGTGCGGAATGAAGCTGCGGACGCTGACCGCGCCGCCATGCTTGGGCGGGGCAACGAGCATAAGCTTTGGCACCGACTTTTCCGTCACATCACCAAGATTCATCAGCGGCCCTGCCGTCAGACGAATCTGCTCGATCCGCTTTTTCAACGCGGTGTTGGCGTCGAGCTCATCGCGCGTCTCATAGCCCGTCGCGCCGACATCGCCAGCCTTCATCACGATGCAAGGCATGCCATTGTCGATCAGCGTGCAGGCCACGCCTTCAATCGTGTCGGCCTCATTGCCGGTGGGCAGTAAGGCGCCGCAGCTGGACCCGGCTGTATCGCGGAATTCGAGCGGAATGGGCGCATGCGTGCCAGGCACGCCGTCAATCGCTGCCCTGCCGGTGTAGCGGACCTTGCCGCCGGGTGTCTCTATCTCGGCAACAGCGGTCTGGCCCGTATTCTCCATGAAGATGGTCACGGGCGTGGTCTCATCGCCCGCGGCGACCAGCCCACGCTCTATCGCGAACGGGCCGACGCCGGCGAGCATGTTTCCGCAGTTCTGCTGGTCGCTCACCAGCGCCTGATCGACGAAGACCTGCAGGAACAGATAGTCGACATCGGCGCAGGGACGGGACGACTTCGAGACGACGGCCACTTTGCTGGTCAGCGGGTCGCCGCCGCCCATCCCGTCGATCTGGCGCGTGTCGGGCGAACCCATGACGCGCAGAAGAAAGGCGTTCCTCTCATCCGGATCGGCAGGCAGGTCCTCCTTCAGGAAAAAGGCGCCCTTCGACGTGCCGCCGCGCATCCACATGCAGCGAACGCCATCAGACATATTTGAGGCCCATCTCTTTCAGCCGGGGGCGCATGTCATAGATGTCGAGGCCGAGTTCGCCAGCGGCGAGGCGCTCGCGTTTTTCCTCTTCCCTGGCTTCGCGCGCCCTTGCCTGCACAAGGACCTGTTCGGCCTCTTCGCGGGCAACGACGCACACCCCATCATCGTCGGCAACAATCACGTCCCCCGGACTGATCGCAGCGCCGGCGCACACGACGGGCACATTCACCGAGCCGATCGTGTTCTTCACCGTACCCTGCGAATAAATCGCCTTCGACCAGACCGGAAAGCCCATTTCGGTGAGGTCACGCACGTCGCGCACACCAGCATCGATGACGAGACCACGGCAGCCCCTTGCCATGGCCGAAGTCGCGAGCAGGTCACCGAAATAGCCGTCCTCGCAGGGGCTGGTCGGCGCGAGGACGAGAATGTCGCCTGCCTTCAGCTGTTCGATGGCGACATGGATCATCCAGTTGTCGCCCGGCGGCGCGGATATCGTGACGGCCGACCCGGCAATCCGCGCGCCGCTATAGATCGGCCGTAGACGGCTGGCGAGCAGGCCCTTTCGCCCTTGCGCCTCATGCACCGTGGCGACCCCGGCCCTGCCCAATCCGTCGATCACGTCGCTCGCTGCCCGCTGGATCGACTGAACCACGACACCGCTCATCGCGAAAACCTCCACTTTGAAACAGGAATGTCTTAGTCGCCGGCAGCGGATTTCGGCCATTCGTACTTAGACATAACTATAAGCATATGCTAATAGTCTGATGATGGATCCCTGGGATTTCAATCTCCGCCATTTGCGGGCGTTCGTAAAAACCTTCGAACTGGGAACACTGCTGGCCGCCTCCCGGGCCGTACACATTTCGCAACCAGCACTCACGCAGGGCCTGGTCAGACTCGAGGACCAGCTGAATGTGCGTCTTTTCGACCGTCAGAGCGATGGCATGGTGCCGACGCAGGCCGGTCACCTGCTCGCCCCCCGCGCCGCCGCCGCACTCGAACTGATCCGCTCGCCGAAAGTCACGCACGCCCAGGTCCGCGCCTTTGTCGCGCTCGCGCGGGGCGGCAGCTATGCCGAGGCCAGCGCCGCCACCGGGCTTGCCAAGGCCTCGCTGCATCGCGCGGTCGCCGACCTCGAAGCCTCGCTCGGCATGCGTCTCGCCAAACGCCGGGGCCGCGGCGTGGAGCTGACCAATGCCGGCAAGGCCGCCGCCCGCCGCTACAGGATCGCACACGCGGAACTCGCCGCCGCGATTGACGAGATACGCCAGCTGCTTGGCCAGAGAGCCGGTCAGCTTTCGATCGGGGCGATGCCGCTCTGCCGGGCCCGCGTCCTGCCGAGCAGCATTGTGGCCTTCCAGGACCGCAATCCGGGCAGCCAGATCTTCGTGGCTGAGGGCTCGCATGTCGAACTGATCGAACCATTGCGTGACGGCGACCTCGACTTCCTGATCGGCGCCTTGCGCGACCCGCCGCCCGGCCCGGACCTCGTGCAGGCGCCCCTCTTCAATGACCGGCCCGTCATCCTGGCCCGCTCGAGCCACCCCCTGGCGCAGAAGGCCGAAGCGGTTACGCTTGAGGACGTTGCAGCCTTTGAGTGGTGCGTCCCGCAAAAGGGCGTGCCGCTGCGTGACCGCTGGGAGGCCATGTTTGATGAAATCGGTATCGCGTGCCCGCGTGTAAGGGTGGAATGCGGCTCGGTCATCACCATCCGGCAGATCCTGATGAAAACGGACTGCCTGACCCTGCTGTCACCCGACCAGGTGAAAGTCGAGCTCGAAGCCGGCTGGCTGACGGTGCTCGCCAATGCGCCCGAAACCCTCACCCGCACGATCGGCCTGACCTATCGCGAAGGCTGGCGGCCGACGCGCCTGCAATCGGAGTTCATCGACACGCTGAAGGGCATTTCAACACAAGATATTCTGTTCGTTTAAACTTATAGTCTGGATCGACTTCCAATTGGCGCACGCCCGGGACATGTGCCTATCCAGACGCCATGACTGTCCGCACGGCATTTCTCGGATTTGGCGAAGCCGCGAGCGCATTTGCGTCCGATCCCCGCTGGACAGGTGATGCCTTTGGTTACGACCTGAAGCTCGACGATGCGGGCGCCCGCGACGCCAAGATGCGCGACTTCGGAGCGGCGGGCGTGGACGTCTCTGCGTCTTGCGAAGACGCCATTTCCAGTGGCGATCAGGTCCTGTCCCTGGTCACAGCCGACCAGTCGCTTGCCGCAGCCAAGACGGCGTCTGGCTACCTCAACGAAGGCACACTCTTTTTCGACATGAATTCAGTCGCCCCGCAGCGCAAGCGCGAGGCAGCCATCTTCATCGGGGCGGCTGGCGGGCGCTATGTCGATGTCGCGGTAATGTCGCCGGTCTACCCCGCGCAGCTGGATGTGCCGCTCCTGCTCAGCGGGCCGCATGCCGAAGAAGGCGAGCCGGCCCTCAAGGCGCTGGGGTTCGGCAAGGTCCGCCAGGTCGGTGCTGAGATCGGCCGCGCGTCGGTCATCAAGATGATCCGGTCAGTCATGGTGAAAGGCATTGAGGCGCTGACCGCCGAATGCGTGCTGGCCGCCGATGCAGCCGGTGTCGTCGATGAGGTCTTGGAATCGCTCGGCGCGGAATGGCCAGGCCGCGCAAACTATAATCTCGAACGCATGCTGGTTCACGGCAATCGCCGGGCCGCGGAAATGGAAGAGGTCTGCGCCACGCTTGAGAGTCTCGGCATCCAGCCGGCACTGACGCGAGGCACCGTCCGCCGCCAGCGAGAGCTTGGCCTGCTCGGCCATCACACACCGCCCACACGGCTGGAAGACAAACTCTCGCTCATTTCAGGGACAAAGGAGGCGCGCACCGCATGAGCCTCATCATCGACTGTCATGGGCACCATACGGTTGCCCCCCAGAAGCACCTCGACTACCGCGCGGCGCAGAAGGCGCGCCTGAAGGACCCGTCGCTGCCCCGGCCAGACCGTCCGCACATCAGCGATGACGAAATCCGGGAAGGTATCGAGGCCAACCAGCTGAGACTGCTGCGCGAGCGCGGCGCTGACATGACGATCTTCTCGCCACGCGCCTCCCGCATGGAGCCGCATGTTGGCGACCCGGAAACGGCGATCGACTGGTCGCGCGCCTGCAACGATCTCATCGCCCGGGTCGTCGATCTTTACCCGGAGACCTTCATCGGCGTCTGCATGCTGCCGCAAAACCCGAAGGCTGACATGACAGCCTCAATCGCGGAGCTGCACCGCTGCGTGAACGAGTTCGGCTTTGTCGGCTGCAACCTCAACCCTGACCCGTCGGGCGGCCACTGGACGGCGCCGCCGCTGACGGACCGCTACTGGTACCCGTTCTACGAAGCCATGTGCGAGCTCGACGTGCCAGCCATGATCCACGTCTCGGGCTCGTGCAATCCGACATTCCACGCCACGGGCAGCTATTACATCGCCGCCGACACGAACGCCTTCATGCAGTTCATCGAAGGCGACCTTTTCAGGGACTTCCCGGAGCTGCGCTTCATCATCCCGCATGGCGGCGGCGCGGTACCCTATCATTGGGGACGCTATCGCGGCCTCGCCGACATGCTCGACCAGCCCGCGCTCGACGGTCATGTCATGCAGAACGTCTATTTCGATACCTGCGTCTATCACCAGCCGGGCATCGATCTCCTGTTCGAGGTGATCGACACGAAGAACATCCTTTTCGGCTCGGAAATGGTCGGGGCCGTGCGCGGCATCGACCCGCAGACCGGCCAGTATTTCGACGACACCAAACGCTATGTCGATGCGCTGCACCTCTCCGCGGAGGATCGCCATGCGATCTTCGAGGGCAATGCAAGGCGGGTCTATCCGCGTCTGGACGCAAGGCTGAAGGAGATGGGAAAGTGACCTTTATCCGCAACAGATGGTATGTCGCCGCCTGGGATGGCGAAGTCGCCAATGCGCCGCTCGCGCGGATGATCTGCAACGAGCCGATCGTACTATACCGCAAGCTCGACGGCACGGCTGTCGCCATGCGCGACGCCTGTCCGCACCGTTTGCTGCCGCTCTCCATGGGCATGCGCGAGGGCGACAATATCCGCTGCAAGTATCACGGCATGGTCATCACGCCGGAAGGCAAGCCGTGCGAGATGCCGCTGACCCATGAGCGGGTCAATGAGAAGATCACCACGCCGGTTTACCCGGTCGTCGAGAAGCACCGCTATGTGTGGGTCTGGATCGGTGAGCCCGAAAAGGCCGACGAAAATCTGGTCCCCGACTTCTGGCCCTGCTCGGCCGAAGGCTGGGTCTTCGATGGCGGCTACATGAAGGTGAATTGCGACTATCGCCTGTTCATCGACAATCTCATGGACCTGACCCACGAGACCTATGTCCACATGGGGTCCATCGGCCAGAAGGAACTGATGGAGGCGCCGCTCGAAACGCGGGTGGAAGGCGATGAGGTATTCCTGTCGCGCTGGATGCCGAATATCGATCCGCCGCCCTTCTGGCGCGAAGCCCTGAAGAAAACCGGCAAGGTCGACCGCTGGCAGATCTGCCAGTTCATCGAGCCTTGCTCGGTCATCATCGATGTCGGCGTTTCGCCGGTCGAGGCGGGCGACACGCTGGAAAGTCACGACTCCGGCGTGCGCGGTTTCGTCATCGACTCGATGACACCGGAGACCGAGACGAGCTGCCACTACTTCTGGGGCATGGCGCGCAATTTCGACATTCACGATGCCGGCGTGACCGCGCGCATCAAGGCCGGCCAGGACAACATCTTCAATGAAGACATCGAAGTCCTTGAAGGCCAGCAAAAGAATATCGCCCTCAATCCGGACATGAAGCTGCGGGTCCTGTCCATCGATTCCGGCGGTGCCCATGCGCGGAAGATCATCGAAAGGCTGATGGCCGATGCATAGAAGCGTCAGCGACTATATGAGCGAGTTCGACGATATCCCCGGCACGCGGGTCTATACGACCAGGCGCGCCCGACAGGGATACTGGCTGAACCAGTTCTGCATGAGCCTGATGAAGCCGGAAAACCGGGAGCGCTGGCGCGCTGACGAAGCGGCCTATCTCGCCGACTGGAAACTGACCGACGCGCAGAAAGAGGCCGTCCTCGCGCGCGACTATAACCGCCTGCTCGATCTTGGCGGCAACATCTACTACCTCGCCAAGCTGTTCTCCACCGATGGCCAGTCCTTCGTCCAGGCCGTCTCGACGATGACCGGCATGAGCGTCGAGGACTACAAGGCCATGATGATGGCCGGCGGCCGCTCGCCCGACGGTGTTCGCTCCATCAGGGAGGGCACCTGACATGGCCAGGCTGACCGCAGGCATCGCCACGAGCCATGTCCCGCTGATCGGCGTGGCCATCGACCAGGGCAAGACCGAAGAGGACTACTTCAAGCCGATCTTCGCCGGCTATGAGTGGACAAAGGAATGGATCCGCAAACCGGAGAACAAGCCGGATGTCGTAATCCTCGTCTACAACGACCACGCTTCCGCCTTCGACATGAACCTGATCCCGACCTTCGCGATCGGCTGTGCGGAGGAATTCGAACCCGCCGATGAGGGCTGGGGCCCGAGGCCGGTCCCTGTCGTGAAGAATGATGCCGATTTTGCCTGGCACATCGCGCAGAGCCTGATCATCGACGAGTTCGACATGACCATCATCAACAAGATGGATGTCGATCACGGGCTGACCGTGCCGCTATCTGCCATGTTCGGGCAGCCTGATGCGTGGCCCGTGAAGGTCGTCCCGATCGCCGTGAATGTGGTCACCTACCCTGTCCCGTCCGGCGAGCGCTGCTGGAAGCTTGGCGAAGCCATTGCACGCGCCGTTGCCGACTATCCTGAAGACCTGAAAGTCCAGATCTGGGGCACGGGCGGCATGAGCCACCAGCTGCAGGGACCTCGCGCCGGTCTCATCAACCAGGAATGGGACCAGAAATTCCTCGACGACCTGACGGCCGATCCACAGCGCCTGCGCAGCATCGAAGCGATCGAATACCTGCGCGAGACCGGCTCGGAAGGGATCGAAATGGTCATGTGGCTGATCATGCGCGGCGCCCTGCAGGGCGATGTCCGCGAACTTCACCGCCACTATCACGTCCCGGCCTCGAATACGGCCCTGGGACACATCGTATTGGAGAATGCCTGATGAAACTCGCACTCGCTGGCGCCGGCGCCTTTGGCGAAAAGCACCTCGACGGACTCGACAAGATTGATGGCGTGGAGGTCGTTGCCCTGGTCGGCCGTACGCTCGAAAAGACGAAAGAGATTGCTGACCGGCGCGGCATCGCGACGGCAACGACAGACCTCGATGAGGTCCTCGCCATGGATGACGTCGACGCGGTCATCCTGTGCACACCGACACAGATGCACGCCGCCCAGGCGATCGCCTGCATGAATGCGGGCAAGCATGTCGAGGTCGAAATCCCGCTTGCCGACAGCTGGGAAGACGCGCAGGCCGTGATGGCCAAGCAGAAGGAAACCGGCCTTGTCTGCATGGTCGGCCATACGCGCCGCTTCAACCCGTCCCACCAATGGGTGCACAACAAGATCAAGGCGGGCGAACTCTCGATCCAGCAGATGGATGTGCAGACCTATTTCTTCCGCCGCACCAACACCAACGCCAAGGGCGAGCCGCGCAGCTGGACCGACCACCTGCTCTGGCATCATGCCGCGCACACCGTCGACCTCTTCCAGTACCAGACCGGCGAGAAAGTCGTCGTCGCGCAGGCCGTTGAAGGCCCGCACCATCCTGAGCTCGGCATCGCCATGGACATGTCGATCCAGCTGAAGACCGAGACCGGCAAGATCTGCACGCTGTCACTGTCCTTCAACAATGACGGCCCGCTCGGCACCTTCTTCCGCTATATCTGCGACAACGGCACCTACATCGCGCGCTATGACGACCTCGTCACGGGCCGCGAGGAGCCGGTCGATGTTTCGAAGGTCGACGTGTCGATGAACGGCATCGAGCTTCAGGACCGCGAATTCATCGCCGCCATAAGGGAAGGCCGCGAGCCGAACAGCTCAGTCGCAAAGCTCCTGCCCTGCTACGAGACGCTCTACGAACTCGAACAGGGCATGAAGTGATGAAAACCGATGTCGCCATCGTCGGGGCCGGCCCGGCTGGCCTCATGCTCGCCCACCTGCTTCGCCAGGCCGGCATCGATGTTGTCGTGCTCGAACGCAAGTCGTCCGACTATGTGCTCTCGCGCATCCGGGCGGGCGTGCTTGAGCAGGTCACCGTCGATCTTCTCGACGAACTCGACCTTGGCGAGCGCATGCACAGGGAAGGCCTGCCGCATGAAGGCTTCTTCCTGGCCGATGGCGAACGCCTGATCCACATAAACATGGCCGAGCTGACTGGCCGGTCTGTCATGGTCTACGGCCAGACCGAGGTCACAAGGGACCTTATGAATGCCAGCGCGGCGCGTGGCGTCGAGGTGGTGTACGAGGCCGAAGATGTTGCCCTGCACGATATCGACAACGAAAGCCCATATGTCACCTACCTGAAGAACGGCACCGAGCACCGCGTGGATGCCCGCTTCATCGCCGGATGCGACGGCTTTCACGGCCCATCCCGCCAGGCCATTCCAGACACTGTCGGCCGGGCCTATGAGCGGGTCTACCCGTTTGGCTGGCTCGGCATCCTTGCGGATGTGCCACCCTGTAATGACGAGCTGATCTACGCCAATCACGAGAACGGATTTGCGCTCGCCTCAATGCGCTCGAAGACGCGCTCGCGCTATTACATCCAGGTCCCGCTCGACGAGAAGCTGTCGGACTGGCCTGACGACCGGCTCTGGGACGAACTCGCGACGCGCCTCGGCCCCGATGCGGCCAGCCACATCACCCGTGGGCCGGCGCTGGAAAAATCCATCGCCCCGCTGCGGTCCTATGTTTTCGAGCCGATGCGGTATGGCAGCCTGTTCCTGGCAGGCGACTCCGCACACATCGTGCCACCAACCGGGGCCAAGGGACTCAACCTCGCCTCTTCTGATGTGGCTTACCTGTCGCGTGCGATGATCGAATACTTCAAGGAGGGCAGGAGCGAGGGTATCGACGCCTACTCGCAGACCGCCCTTGCCCGGGTCTGGAAGTCGGAACGCTTCTCCTGGACACTGACGACGCTGATGCACCGCTTCCCGGATGGCGGGGCTTTCGGCCGGCGCATGCAGGTGGCCGAGCTTGACTATATTGCCGGTTCGAGGGCAGCACAGACCTCGATTGCGGAAAATTACATCGGACTGCCTCTATGACATTCTCGAAGCGCGCCATTGGCGGAACAGACCTCAACCCAGTCGGCCTGGGGTGCATGTCACTCAGCCAGGCCTACTTCCCGCTTCCGAGCGAGGAAGATGGCGAAAGACTGCTGAACCGCGCCCTCGATCTTGGCTATGATCATTTCGACACCGCGCGGCTCTACGGTCTCGGCCACAATGAAAAGCTGCTGTCACGCGTGCTGAAGACACGCCGTGACGAGGTCTTCCTCGCCTCGAAATGCGGGATCGAATTCGACGACGGCAGGCGCCGCATCGACTGCCAGCCGGCCACCATCCGCCGGGCCGTGGACAAGAGCCTTGCGACGCTGGGTGTCGACCATATCGACCTCTATTACCTGCACCGGCGCGACTTCAACACGCCCATCGAAGAGAGCGTCGGCGCGCTGGCGGACCTGAAGACGGAAGGCAAGATCGGCACGATCGGTCTTTCGGAGATGTCGTCGGCCACGCTGCGCGCCGCCCATGCCGAGCACCCGGTCGGAGCGATGCAGACCGAATACTCCCTGTGGACCCGCAATCCGGAGCTGGGCGTGCTCGAGACCTGCGGTGAGCTCGGCGTGGCTTTCGTTGCCTTCTCACCGGTCGCCCGGGGCGCGCTCGCGCGCGGCGTGAAGGATCCGAGCACGCTGCCAGACAAGGATCTGCGGCGCACGCATCCGCGCTTCGACGAGACCAACTGGCCGGCGAACCTGGCATTGGTCGAACAGTTCAACGCACTCGCAGACGGGGCGGGCATCACGCCGGCGCAGCTTGCCCTGAGCTGGG
The DNA here is from genome assembly GCF_003576285.1 of Henriciella mobilis. Taxonomy (NCBI): domain Bacteria; kingdom Pseudomonadati; phylum Pseudomonadota; class Alphaproteobacteria; order Hyphomonadales; family Hyphomonadaceae; genus Henriciella; species Henriciella mobilis. Next base: position 610,324 of record NZ_QWFX01000013.1, read on the forward strand.
TCCTGTCGCGCGGCGACCATGTCCATGTCATCCCTGGAACGGCGTCCATTCCTCATCTTGAAGAGAATTTCGAGACGCTGGCTCTCAATGTCAGCCAGGACGTCCTCGACAAGGCCGACAGGCTGATCAACCAGTCGACCGTCTCGGGACACCGTTATCCCGAGCGCCTGCAACGAACCATCGACACTGAAGACTTCGTCTGACCGCTCGACCCGGCCCGCGCGCCTATCCGTAGTCTCCACACTTGCACCCGCCCGCGCCGGCCGCCAAAACTCGCAGGCTGTAGCAAACGGGTCTCGCGCTGTGACTGATGGATAGCCTGTTTACATTCCTCGGCGGCCTCGGCCTGTTCCTCGTCGGCATGCAGGTGCTGACCGACGGGCTGAAAGGCCTTGCGGAAGAGACGCTTCGCAAGCTGCTGGTGCGCTTCACGCAAAGCCCGCTCAGCGGTGCGGTGACCGGGGCAATGGCCACCGCGATCCTGCAATCCTCAAGCGCCACGACCGTGGCAGCGGTCGGCTTTGTCGGCGCCGGCCTGCTGAGCTTCAACCAGGCGCTTGGCATCATCTTCGGCGCGAACATCGGAACGACCATTACCGGCTGGATCGTCGCCCTGGTCGGCTTCAAGCTCGAACTGACAGCGCTGGTCTTTCCGCTCGCCTTCCTCGGTGCGATGCTGAACCTGTTCACCCGCGGCTGGATCCAGAAAACCGGCTGGGCGATTGCCGGCTTCAGCCTGATCTTCATCGGCATCGACGCGCTGCAATCGGGCATGTCGGTGCTGGAGAGCGCGGTCACGCCGGACACGTTTCCGGGCGACACCATCTTCGGTCGCCTGCAGCTTGTCGGGATCGGTATCCTCGTCACCATTGTCACCCAGTCCTCGAGCGCCGGCGTGGCAACCGCGCTGGTCGCGCTCAGCGTGGGCGCCATCTCCTTCAGCCAGGCCGCCGCCCTCGTCATTGGCATGGATGTCGGCACGACCTTCACCGCCTTCCTGGCGACGCTCGGGCGTGGCACTGCCATGCGCCGCACCGGCTATGCCCATGTCGTCTACAACCTGATGACCGGCATCATGGCCTTCTGCATCCTGACACCCTTCGCGATGATCATCTCGAACTGGCTGGCGCTCGACCAGGCCGGCGACGCACAGATCGCGCTCGTGGCTTTCCATTCCACGTTCAACATACTGGGCGTCATCGTGATCATCGGCTTCACGCGCCAGTTCGCCCGGCTGATCGAAACCATCGTACCCGGCCGAGAGGGCGAGATGTTCGGCGAACTGGAAGACCGCCTCCTGCGCGATGGCACCGCCGCGACAGACGCCGCCGCCGGGCAGGCGAACCGCATCGCGCTGAGCCTGGTCCACAAGCTGGAGCGGATCCTGACCAATCCGTCAGCCCGCCATCTCGGTTCGACCGATGCCGAGGGGGCCGCGCTGGAAGAGCTGTCGGACTATGTCGTTCGCATCCGGACCGATCCGGGCTCGCCGGCAAATTACCGCCTGCAATCTGTCCTGCATGCCCTTGATCACATGTCCCGGCTGCAGCGACGCATGGCGGGCTTGCGCGAGGCGCGGCTCAGCTTTGCGCAAGGCGATATCCAGGCCGCGGCCCGCAGCCTGAAGCCGATCCTGGGCGAAATCCATGACGGCGGCTTCACCGGCGAGCTTGTCGAGCGTCTCGATGCGGCGCGCCAGGACTTCCGTGACCAGCGCGAGACGCTGCGCCATGCCGCCATCGCCCACATGACCGAGGCCGAGCTCGATGCAGACATCGCCATGCGCCAGCTCGAAACGATGCGCTGGCTTCACCGGTGCACCTATCATGTCTGGCGCATGGGCGTTCACCTGGAGAATGCCCTCTCCAGCAGTCCGAAGGCGCTGCTCATCACAGAAGAGCACCGTATCGAAGCGGCCCAGCCTGCCCCGCCGGCGCAATGAACGCGATGGTGCGGTGCCGAAAAAGAGGAACGGTGGTGCGCCCACGAGGATTCGAACCTCGGACCCGCTGATTAAGAGTCAGCTGCTCTACCAACTGAGCTATAGGCGCCTGAATTTTGGAAAGGGCGACATAGTCCTTCTCACTGGAAAAGGCAAATGCCCTTTTCAGGACAGGCCACGGTCTCAGATCTCGTAGTCCGGCAGCGAGGCAAACGCCGATTTCAGCGCCTCGCCCCAATTGTCCGAGATCAGATTGAAATAGGGATCGTCTTCCTCGATCCGCCGCTGGGCCTTGATGGCGAGGCTGTCGGTCTCATAGAGCAGCAGGTCGAGCGGCAGGCCAACCGACAAATTCGCCTTCAGCGTTGAGTCGAAAGACACCATCATCAGCTTCACCGCCGCCTCGAAACTCATGTCCGGGTCATAGGCGCGCACCAGGATCGGGCGGCCATACTTGGTCTCCCCGATCTGGAAGAAAGGCGTCTCCTCGCTGGCTTCGACGAAATTGCCTTCGGGATAGATCATGAAGAGGCGCGGCGGGGCGCCCTTGATCTGCCCGCCAAGGATGATCGTCGCCTTGAAGGGCGATTCCGCATCCGGCCCCTGGCTCGGTGCACTTTCACGGATCACGTCGCGCAGCACCTTGCCGACTGTGCGGGCCGCCTGGAACATGGTCGGCACTTCGAGGATGGAGGGGCTGCGTTCTTCCGGCGCCTTGGTGCGCTCGTCCAGCATGCTGACCACGGCCTGCGTCGTGGCGAGGTTGCCCGCCGTCATCATCACGATGACGCGCTCATCCGGCTGGGTCCAGGTGAACATCTTCCGGTATCTGGAAACATTGTCGACGCCGGCATTGGTTCGGGTGTCGGACATGAACACCAGGCCCCGGTCGAGGCGAAGTCCCACACAATATGTCATCTTATGCCGAAACGGCCCCGCCTATTGCTGTTGCACCTGGACAGAAACGTCCAATCCCTCCTGCGCGTGGCCGAAAGTCATCCCGGACACGGGGGCAGCATCCAGATAATCGAGCCCGGTTGCCACCGCGACGTATTTTTCATCCGGCGAAATGGCATTGGAGACGTCGAATCCGACCCACCCCAGCCCATCAACATACGCTTCCGCCCACGCATGGGAAGCATCCTGTTGCACACGATCTGTCATCATCAGATAGCCGCTGACATAGCGGGCCGGAAACCCCAGCAGCCGGGCGCAGGTGATGAAGACATGGGTGTGGTCCTGGCAGACGCCATGGCCGGCGGCGGCCGCCTCCTCAGCTGTGGTCTGCGCATGGGTTTGCCCCGTCTCATAGGCGATTTCCGCGCCGATCAGCTCCATCAGGCCGTGCAGGCGCGCGACATCATCCTCGAAGTCTGCGCCAAGGCCGCGCGCGAGCTTTCGCAGCGTCGGGCCCGGCGCCGTCAGCGGGGTCTTGCGGTTGTACAGCCAGAGCGGCGTCCAGCCTGCATGTTCGCCGACAATCCCGGCCTGGTCATGCGTCTCCACCTCCCCGACAGCCCTGAACACCAGTTCGCGTGCGCCCTCCTCGATGCTGATCAGCTGCGTCGCATTGTTGAACTGGTCGACGAAGGCCACTTCTTCCTTGCCGCCCTCCAGTTCGATCTGCCAGGAAACCACCTCCTGCCCTCGCCGCGTCTTGGGCGTCAGGCGCAGTTGCTGCAGCGCGTAGCTGACAGGCTCCGCAAACTGGTAACGGGTCTGGTGGGCGATCTTCAGGCGCATGGGCAGTCTTCGATCTTACGCATAGAAGCGGTAATCCTTCTCGATCTGCAGGCCGAGCGAATTGTTTGCCTGGATGATGGACTGGATGAATTCGTGCAGGCCGCCCTGGAAGATGGTCTCGATATCGGTGGAGGTCAGCCGGTTCAGCGTTTCGGCACAGATCTCCATGCACGGGCGGGACTCGTCATATTCCGCTTCGAGATAACCGAGATTGCGCGCAATGTTCAGGTAACAGAAGGCGATCGACCGCGGCAGGCGCCGGTCGAGGATCAGGAATTCGGCAATCGTGCGCGGCCCGGAATCCTTGTTCAGCCAGGCAAAGCTACGCTCTGCTGCCGCTGACCGCAGGATCGCCTCCCACTGATAATTGTCGATCGACGTTCCGACCATCGAGACCGATGGCAGCAGGACATAGTATTTCACGTCGAGGATGCGGGCGACATTGTCACTGCGCTCCAGAAAGGTACCGATCCGGCAGAAATTGAAGATGTCGTTGCGCAGCATCGTGCCGTGCAGGGCGCCGCGCACCTGCGCGCTCTGCTGGCGGATCAGTTCCAGCACATTGGGCAGCTCGGTCTCGCGCACGGGCCGGGCCAGCGCGTCCTTGAGCTTCATCCAGGTGTCGTTGACGGCCTCCCAGACTTCACGGGTCAGCGCGACGCGTACCATCCGCGCATTCGAACGGGCCGCCTCGACCACGGACATCACGCTGGACGGATTGGCCTTGTCCCGCAGCAGGAAGTCGATCACCGACTGGCGGTCCACAGCGTCGTGGCGCTCATCATAGATCTGGCGGACATTGGCCGTTTCCAGAACCGACCCCCACTCGGCATTCTCCTCGGTGGTCCGCGTCATCATCATGCGCGAGCCCGCCTCGATCAGGCGCGCATTGTTGGCGCTGCGCTCAAGGTAGCGGCACATCCAGAACAGGCCGCCGGCTGTCTTTCCGAGCATCATGATTCAAGCACCCAGGTATCCTTGGTCCCGCCACCCTGGCTGGAATTGACCACGAGAGAGCCTTTCTTGAGGGCCACGCGTGTCAGCCCGCCGGGCGTGATGTCGACGCCTTTCGGCGAGACAAGCACGAAGGGCCTGAGGTCAACATGGCGCGGGGCAAGCCCCTTGGCCGTAAAGATCGGAACCGTCGACAGCGACAGGGTCGGCTGGGCGATATAGCCATCAGGCTTGGCCTGGAGCTTCTTTCGGAAATCGGCGATCTCCCGCTTGCTGGCGGCCGGGCCCACCAGCATGCCGTAGCCGCCCGAGCCGTGAACTTCCTTGACCACCAGATCTGCGAGATTGTCGAGGACATAGGCCAGCGAATCCGGCTCAGAGCATCGCCAGGTCGGCACGTTCGGGAGCTTGGCCTTCTCGCCGGTATAGAATTCGACGATGTCCGGCATGTAGGAATAGATCGCCTTGTCGTCGGCAATACCGGTTCCCGGCGCATTGGCGATGGTGATTCCGCCGGCCCTGTAGACGTCCAGGATACCGGGCACGCCGAGCATCGAGTCAGGCCGGAAATTGAGAGGGTCGAGGAAGTCGTCGTCGACACGGCGGTAGAGCACGTCGACCGGCGTATAGCCCTGCGTCGTGCGCATGGCGACGCGCCCGTCGACGACCCGCAGGTCATGGCCCTCGACCAGTTCCGCGCCCATCTCGTCGGCGAGGAAGGAATGCTCGAAATAGGCCGAGTTGTGGATACCCGGCGTCAGGACGGCGATGACCGGCCGGCCATTGCAGGCGGGCGGTGCACATGCTTCCAATGACCGGCGCAGACGTTTGGGATAGGTCGAGACCGGGCGGACCTTGTTCTTGATGAACAGCTCCGGAAACATCTCGAACATCGTCTCGCGGTTTTCCAGCATGTAGGAAACGCCTGACGGTGTGCGCGCATTGTCTTCGAGCACATAGAACTCGTTCTCACCGGTGCGCACGATGTCGGTCCCGACGATGTGGGTATAGATGCTGCCCGGCGGCTCGACGCCGATCATCTTTGGCAGGTAGGCTTCATTCTCGCTGATCATGTGGCGCGGCACGCGCCCTGCCCGGACGATTTCCTGGCGATGATAGATGTCATGCAGGAAGGCGTTCAGGGCCCGCACGCGCTGCTCGATGCCTTCCGACAAGGATTGCCATTCGCGCGCTGACAGGATGTGGGGAACAATGTCAAACGGGATGAGGCGCTCATTGGCTTCCTCACGACCGTAGACATTGAAGGTGATCCCGGTCCGGCGAAAGGCATGCTCGGCGTCGCGCGCCTTGCGTTTCAGCCGCTTCGTGTCCTCCCCGTCAAACCAGTTGCAGTAATGAAGATAGGGTTCGCGCGGCGTGTCGCCGTGACCGAACATCTCATCGAAAGGCTCTGATTCATCTGACATGGAATGACGCGCTTGGCTGCTCCTTTCTCAACACTGGTTCAATCGTGCCGTCCGACCAGCCACTAGGCAAAAAATGTTTCCTGAATCGCGCTGATCTCTCTTCTAAGTGCCCAAAAAATAGGCTGATTTCAAGCGATCTCTCCAAACGCGCCGGTTAACCCGGTTTATGTTCAACCCCGTCTGGACGGCTGGCTTGCCAGATGGCAGCGCAGGCTGCTTCGAAGCCCGGGAGCCCTTGCGCCCGGGCCTTGCGGACGGCTGCCATGACATCGTCCAGCGTCCACGTTCTCGCAATCCCAGGCTGAACGGCACACCGCCCTTCCGGGGCCGCGATGACGATGTCCTCTCCCAGCACCAAAAGGACTGAGCCTGCCTCAGCAGCAGCTTGCCGGACGGCTTCTATCGGGTTGGGCGCGCCACGATCGATCTCCTTGAAGTCTCGCCGGAAGCCGTCTCCATCGAGCAGGCGGACCGCCAGAGAGTCGCCAGCCTTATCACCTGCCCCGCTCCAGATGTCCGGGCCATTCGTGCGAACGCTCTCATCGACGGGCACCCCGATCGCCTGGACCCGCACCGACCCGCAAAGACTGCGCCCTGGTATCAGCACATGGGCCGGCCTCAATGCCGCGAAGGTCACCGTCAGGTCCGCGCGAAAGCACGGGCCGAGCGGCCGCGCGCTCAGCCCGTCGAGGCCAGACGGCACATCCACCGACACGGTCGGACCACCCTGCCGCGACAGCGCCGCCGCGACGCCGGACAGCGGCCTTGAGAGCCCGCCACCGAACAAGGCGTCCAATGTCACCGATGCTGTGCCTGAAAGCCCCTCGTCGAGTGTCCCGACCGCCCCTCCCCACAAGGCGGCTGCCCGGGCCGGGTCGCCGCTAAGCGCATCGACCGGCTTCATCGAATAGACCCGGACCGCGCGGCCGAGATCCCGCAGGCGCGCGGCGGCGACAAATCCGTCGCCGCCATTGCCGCCCGGGCCGCAGAGGACGCGGACATCGCCGTCTGGAAAGCTGTCATGGAGGTGATCGGCCACGCCCTCACCGGCGATGCGCATCACATCGAAGCTGGCCGTTCCCGCATCGAAGACGCGCTGCTCGGCGGCATACATCTGCTGCGGCGTGATGATCGGCAGGGACATGCCGCCAGTCTAGCGGGTCATGCGCCGCCTGCCCATGGCTGGAGCGACAGGGTCAGGCCGCGACAGCGCCAACCTGTCTTGGCAGTTCGAGGACCGCGCCGCCGACTGACACGGCGAGCTGACGGCTGACGGCATTGAAGTCGGCATTGTCGGTGGTCAGCAGTTCCGGCGCGATCGTATTGAACCGCCACTCGATCGGCACCTTGCGGATCATCTCCTGCACCATGGGAAGATTGTACCCGCCCCCCGTCGGCAGGATATCGACGCGCACCTGGGCCCGCGCGCCCTGCGAGAGATAGCGTGCGAAATCGACCGCGAGTTCGAGCGACTTGTAGAAGGTTTCCTTCAGGCGGCCGGCAAAAGCCTGGACATGTTCATCGGCGAGGAACTCATCCAGCGTCATCTCGACGAACTGGTCGCCAGCCTCGGCAACAACGCGCCCCTCGGCAAACAGCGCTTCCTTCAGGCTGCGCTGGCGCGCCCGGATCATGGCGACGGCGCCGCGGGCTGCCGGATCGTCCGGCAGGAGGCCCGCCTTGTTCACAAGCAGGCGCCGCAGCTGCATGTCGAGAAAGTCGCCAGCCTGGCGCAGGACGCAGGCGCTGCCCTCAATCTCCGCGACGACATTATGGCCAGGCCGGCCGGTCACGAAGGCCGCGAAATCGGATGTGCCGCCGCCAATATCGGCGACCACGACAACCCGCCGCTCCCCCGGCCGCAGCGAAGCAGCCGCGACCGCCGTCGCTTCCGGAACGGTCGTAGTGCCGTGCTCTGAAATCTCGAAGATTTCCTTGTCCGGGAAATCGGATGTGTCGGGAATGGCGTCAAAGGCATCGTGGACGACGTCGTGGGCGAGGCCATCCTTGGCGAGCAGATCGTCGCCAAAGCGGTCGACCAGGATGAAGGCGTGGCGCACCAGCACGCGAAGGGTCTGTTCGCCCCAGTCGGCGCGCTCCTTGTCCCAGGCCGGACGGGCAATCCGGAAACGCGGCGGCCAATCAATCTTGCGCTCGCGCGCAGCATCTTCGGCCCGGCGCAGCAGATAGGCGAGGTAAAGCGTGATCAGGCGGCGGGCCGAATAGGAATTGGTCGGGTCGATCTCAGGCGGCAGCTTGTCGTCAAGCTCATCGAGCGCATGGGTGCTGAGATACTGCTTCGGCGACATGAACGGGGCACGCCCGCGGCGCTCACCCCGCCGGGCGGCTGACTCGGCGCTCGCGCCAAAACGCACCGTGTCGGAATCAACGAAGAGCAGCGACGGCAGCAGGAAAGGATTTGCCGAGATATCCCGGCCGATGGGCAGGCCATGGATATCCTGGGCCATCAGGTCCTCCGACAATTCGGACGCGACAATGGACACTTTCGAATAGGCGGTGCCAAAGTCGATACAGCCGATACGCGTGATATCGCGCTTCTGAAACAGTCTTTGAATCCAGCTCTTCGCCAAGAGGGTCCTCCTCAGTCGGCGGGACTTGCCAGGCCCCGCAGCACAATGAGTGTCTGGTCTCGCGCAGTATGCTTAACGACTGGTTGCTTCAGGACGATTGCGGGCTCGCCCTCGTCAATTTCTTCAAAACAATCAAAGTGAACCGCATCGAAATCGACTTCCTCGCCGCGCTCGAAAACCGTCTCCAGCCCGCGCTTGCGGGCCGCCTGACGGATATTCTGGAAGATGCTGTCGACGTTGAGGGCCAGCTGCTTGGCCGCATTCTTCTGGCTGTCGTCGATGACCCGTTCCAGGGCAGTCATGCGGCCCCCGAAAGCGGCGATATCCTGCAAGGCCATGGCGAGGGCTTCCTCACTGTCGCTCCAGGCCGCATCGCTGAGATCGGTCTCTCCTGAGGGCGGCGACGGCGGCGTCGAAGGCTTTGTCTCTTCAGCCTTGGCCGGCGCTTTGCCTTTTGCCGCCTTGCCGCTGAAAAAGGCCCGGATGGCATCGGCGTCGGGGCCGGCACGCTCTCGCACGCCAGAGAGGAGCGCATTCAGGGCGCCGAGCTTCATGCCATCGCGCGGGATGTCCATCGGAAAGCCGTCCGCCATGAACGCCCAGCCTTCATCGGTCAGCGTGTGCACGAAGGGTTTCTTGCTTGTCCTGATCAGCCCGAGGCCGGCCAGCTTCTTGCGGTGCGCGGGCGTCATCTTGATCTGGAAGCGCCCGGAGAGGTCGGCATTCTCCTTCAGCGACCCGCCAGACGCCATCAGGGCGACGAGTACCCCTCGCTCTACCGGTGTCAGATCTGCCAAATCCCGGCCCTCATCAGCTCTTCCTGGTCGAGAGGCCTACCTTAGCGAGCGAGTCGGGCAAAGGTCGATACTGATTGTCCGTACCGATCAACCGCGCTGACGGGCCAACTCACCCTCAAGCAGGTCCTTGATATGGATCGGATAGCGCTGGGGCCGCACACCAGTTGCATGCCAGACGGCATTGGCAATCGCACCCACGGTGCCGGTAATTCCGATTTCGCCAACGCCCTTGATGCCGAGCGCATTGGCGTGCGGGTCATGCTCCTCGACCAGGATCGACTCCACCGACGGCACATCGGCAAGCACGGGGACATGGTAGCCGGCCAGGTCATTATTGATCGGACGGCCCGACCGCAGGTCGTGAATGCCTTCCTCGTGCAATGCGAAGCTGAGGCCCCAGATCATGCCGCCATTGAGCTGGCTCTTGGCAAGCCGCGGATTGATGATCCGGCCAGCCGCGAACGCGCCGACAAGCCGGCTGACGCGGACCTGGTAGAGATCGGGATCGATCTTGACCTCCGCGAAGACCGCGCCGTGCGAATACATGGCATATTGCTCGGCCGCCGATTTCTCACGGCGCCCGCGCCCCTGCCCCTGGACCTCTGCCACACCGGCCCGGGTCAGGATCTCGGCATAGGTTTCGCCGCGCGCCGGATCGTCGATCCGGTGCAGGCGTCCACCACTCGCCCTGACACCTTCATTGCCAGCCCCATAAAGCGGCGACTCCGGATCATTCATGGCGATCTCGGCCACCTGCCGGACCGCATCGCTGCCAGCGGCAAACAGCGCGCCGCCTGCCGACGCGGTGTGCGCCGAGCCGCCAGCGACGCTGCCATCGGGAAGGCCGGAATGGCCGATCTCGAACTCGATCTCATCGGCCGGCATGCCAAGACCATCGGCGGCCATTTGGGCGAGCGCCGTCCAGGCCCCCTGCCCCATATCGGCGCCGGATGTCTGTGCGGCGACGCTGCCATCGCTGCGGATGACGGCGCTGGCCTTGGCCGGGAAGAATGGCGCGTGGAAAAGAGCGGTGCCGACGCCCCAGCCGGTCAGGTATCCGTCCGCGTCACGCATCTGGCCGGGCTCGAGCGGGCGGTCTTTCCAGCCGAAACGGGCCGCGCCCTCGGCATAACATTCGCGCAGCGCCTTGGCCGAAAAGGGCTTACCCGTTCCCGGATCGGTCTCGGCATAGTTGAGCAGGCGGAAATCGAGCGGGTCCTGCTTCATCCGGTAGGCCGCCGCATCGATCGCGACTTCCAGCGCAGCCGTGCCGCTCGCCAGGCCCGGTGCACGCACCGCGCCCGGCGTTCCCGTATCGACGCGCAGGCCGGTATGAGACACCTTGATGGCCGGGCTCGCATAAATGCTGAGCGAGGCATTGGCGGCAGATTCAAGCCAGTCGTCGAAGCTGCTGGTTGACGACAGGGAATGATGATCCAGCGCCAGGATGCGGCCTTCCTCGTCGAGATCGATCCGGACCGTCTGGCGCGTGGCGCTGCGATGCTGGACCGGGCCGAACATCTGGTCGCGGCGCAGGACGAGCTTGACCGGCCGGCCCACTTCTCGCGCGGCCAGCATCGCCAGGTATTGAGGCCCGAAGACAACGGCTTTCGAGCCAAACCCGCCGCCAAGATAGGGCGAGCGCAAGGTGACGTTCTCCGGGTCGATGCCGAGATAGGTCGCGATCCCGGCCCGCGCGAGCCCGATTGCCTGGTTCGGCATGTCAATGGTCAGCTTGTCGCCATCCCATTGGGCGATGATGACATGCGGCTCCATCGCATTGTGGTACTGCAGCGGGGTATCGACGGTGACTTCGACCGTGTGCGCGGCCCTTTGCCTTTCGGCCTCTAGGTCACCGACCTGCCGGGCTGGCGGGTTCCCCGTCGTGACGTATTCCGGGTCGTAGGTTTCACCGTTCTCAAAACCGATACGGGCCGGCTCCTCTTCGTATTCCGGCGCCAGCAGTCGGGTACCCTCTGTTGCAGCCTCCAGCGTTTCAGCCAGGACGAGCGCAATCGGCTGGCCGGCATAGCGCACGCGATTGTTCTGCAGGACTTCCATGCGCGCGCTGAACGGCATCGGCTTCTCATCCGGCGAAACGGCGAGTGAAGGCGCGTTCTCCGGCGTCATCACATGGACAACACCCGGATGGGCCAGTGCTGCTTCGGTGTTGAGCGAAACGACCTTGCCCCGCGCGATACCGCTTTCAAGATAGACCGCATGCAGCAGGCCTTCGGGCTTGTTGTCGGCGGCGTAATTGGCCTTCCCGGTGACCTTGGCAACGCCTTCGCGGCGCGTCATGGACTGGCCGGAATTGGAGCCGAGGCGGACGTGTCCCGCCGGTGCGATGGGTGTATCAGCCATTCTTACCTCCCTGCCGCCTGCGCGGAGAACACAGACCCCGGCAGGGCCGGTATCGTCTGAGGCGTTCCGGCCAGCGCCTGTTCGATGGCGCGATGTACAAGCCGCTTTGCGAGTTCGATCTTGTAGGCGTTGTCGCCTGAGGGCGAAGCATCCGCCAGTGCCGCCTCTGCTGCCGAACCGATCAGCTCAGGCGAAGGCGCCTTGCCTTTCAGGGCCGCTTCTGCCGAGCGGGCCCGCCACGGGCGAGCGGCGACGCCGCCTATCGCAATCCGGATCTCCTGCACGACACCGTCGCTGATATCGGCCATGGCCGCGGCAGAGACGATAGCGAAAGCATAGGAGGTGCGGTCACGCAGCTTGATATACCGGGCATGTCCGGCAAAGCGCGCAGCGCCTGCGGGCAAGGTCACGGCGGTGACAAGTTCGCCGGGGCGGATGTCGGCACCGCCCGGCGCGTCTTCGGTTGGCAGCGCGTAGAACTCTTCGACGGAGACGCTGCGGGGGCCGTCCGGGCCTTCAAGCTCGACACCGGCCTCGAGCGCGGCCAGCGCGACGCAGAAATCCGACGGATGCGTCGCGATACACTGGTTTGTCCAGCCAAGTACGGCGTGCTTGCTCGTCTCCCCGCCAATCGCATCACATCCGGCGCCCGGCTGGCGGCGATTGCAGCGGCTCTGCTGGTCGTAGAAATAGAGACAGCGGGTCTGCTGCATCAGATTGCCGCCGACCGTTGCAGCATTCCTCAGCTGGGCCGACGCGCCCGAAAGCAGCGCTTCGGCCACTGCCGGATACGCCTTCGCAAAGGCGGTATTGCGCGCGAGATCCGAATTGCGGACCAGCGCCCCGATGCGCACGCTGCCATCCTGCAGGGTCTCGATCTCGCCAAGGCCCGGCAGGCGGGAGATATCGACAAGCACATCCGGCTTTCGCGCGCCCACCTTCATCAGGTCGAGCAGATTGGTGCCGCCAGCCAGATAGGCCGCGCCCGGTTCGGCGCCAGCGGCGACTGCGTCGGCAATGGATGAGGGGCGTTTATAGTCGAACAGGTTCATGGCTTACCCTCACTCCTTGCCCGACAGGCGGGTCTGCGCGTCGAGCAGCGCTTCGGTGATGCCGGCATAGGCTGCGCACCGGCAGATATTGCCGCTCATGCCCTCGCGCAGCTGCTCGGGGTCATTCGCCGTCCCGTTTTCGCTGAACAGGCCGATCGCGCTCATGATCTGTCCCGGCGTGCAATAGCCGCACTGGAAACCGTCATTCTCGATAAAGGCCGCCTGGACCGGGTGGAGCGTGTCGCCATCGGCAACGCCCTCGATCGTGGTGATATCGGCGCCGTCATGACTCATCGCGAGCGCAAGGCAGCTATTGATCCGCCGGCCATCCACAAGAACCGTACAGGCCCCGCACTGTCCCCTGTCGCATCCCTTTTTCGTTCCCGTCAGCCCGACCCTTTCGCGAAGCACATCCAGCAAGGTTGGCCGTGCATCCTCCAGCTCGATGTCGTGTTTCGTTCCGTTGATGGTCAGGGTGAGGGTTTGGGTCATGGGCACTCCATGAAGGTGATGGGCTGTGCAGATAAGGCTGGCGAGCGCTCAGGCAAGTGCGGTGGGCCGAATTCCTTTTTGGCATGGTTCAGGCCAGGCCATCGAGTATGACAGGGTAAACCAAGCCTCGCGCATCCGTGCCCGTCTGGCCAGACCTGCCGCGGCGTATGGGCAGACGACATATTGTCTAGCCCGAATGACTGAGGGCATCGGTGAGAACCTCGAGGGCCGCCGAATCCTTTCGCCGCTGCGGGTAGTAAAGGAAGTAGCCCGGAAATGGCGGGCACCAGTCGTCAAGCAAAGTGACAAGCCTGCCATCAGCCAGCGCCCGGCTGACGAGGCCCTCCGGAACATGGCCGATGCCATAGCCCTCCAGGGCCGCGTCGACGACATGCTCGATCGCATTGAAGCTCAACTGGCCATCGACGCGTACGCGGACCTCGCGGCCGGCCTTGCCGAACGTCCAGACCGGCAATCCGCCCGAGGCAGGCGGGCGCAGTCTGATGCAGGCATGCCCGGTCAGGTCCTGCGGCTTTTTCGGGGCCTTTCGCCCTTCAAGATAGGCGGGCGCAGCCACGGCCAGCATGCGGAAATCCGGACTGATGCGGACAGCGAGAGTCTCTTCATCGATCCGTTCGCCGGGGCTTACCCAGGCATCGACCGGCGCGCCAGCACCATCGGCCGAGCTATCTTCGCTGACGACTTCCACCTGAACGTCGGGGTAGTCCCTGAGCACCGGCGCAAGCTTCGGCCAGAGAATGGCCGCCTCGGCGTAACGGGACGCGCGGATCCGGATTGTCCCGGCCGGCCGGTCTTTCCGTTCCAGGATGCGCGCGAGGTCGGCTTCCATCTCGCCAAGATGCGGCTCGAGGCGTTCGAGCATCTGTTGGCCAAGCCGGGTGGGCGTGACCTTGCGAGTCGTGCGGTGGAGCAGCTGGACGCCGAGACGCTCTTCCAGGCCGCGCACCGAGTGGCTCAGCGCCGATTGCGACACACCGATCTGCGTTGCCGCTCGGGTAAAGCTGCTTTCGCGCGCGACCATGATGAAGGACATCAGGTCGACAATGTTTTCCCTCAGCATTGATAAACTGTTCTCATGAGCCCCCGCACTTTATCCCATACTACTCTTGAATGATCGGGTTTCCAAACGTCTATTCGCCCGCCCCCGTCGGGAAATCACGGCGGACTGCGTCGTCAGGGGACGCATTCCAATCTCTGCAGGTGCGTTCTATGACAGCGCGTGATGGATAGAGACGGGATCGAAATCGCCCTGGACGCCCTCGACTGGCCCGCGCTTGTCCGGCCTGGATCGCTGGTTGTCTGGGGACAGGGCTGCGCCGAGCCGAACGGGCTGACGGCGGCTCTCATGGACGCGCGCCATGCGGTTGGGCCGTTTCGCGCTTTCGCCGGGATCAGCTATGGCCCCAGCGTGTCGCCCGGTTTCACGGACGCGGTCAGCTATCTCTCCTATTGCGGCACCGGGCAGAACCGGACGCTCGGGCGCGCGCTCGACATCCTCCCGGTGCACTATTCACGTCTGGCCCGGACCCTGGAGCAGATCGGCGCAGGCGAGCTTGTCCTGATGATCCGTCTCGCCCCGGGCGCCGACGCGGACCATTTCAGCTTTGGCGCCGGCGCAGACTATACAGCAGACCTTCTGAGAACCGCCCGTCTTGTCATTGCCGAAGTCAGCTCTCAGACACCGACGACCGGCACCGGGCGGGAGATCCGGCGCAGCGACATCGACATCATCGTGCGCACCGACACCCCCTGCCTCGTCCTGCCCACGGTCGAAATGGGCGATATTGAAACCCGAATTGCCAGGCATGTGGCCGGTCTCGTGCACGATGGCGCGACGATCCAGATCGGCCTCGGCACCTTGCCGCAGGCCATCCTCGACGCGCTACATGGCCACAAGGATCTTGGCGTCCATTCCGGGCTGGTTACCCAGGGCATTGCCGACCTGATGGACGCCGGCGTGATCACCAATGCGCGCAAGTCCTTCGACCGCAGCACCACCGTCGCCGGCCTGCTCGCCGGCGGCGAGCCCTTGATGCAATGGGCGAACGGCAACCCGCGCCTGTCGATGCGGCCCAGCACTTATACGCACGCTGCCGATATCCTGGCCGGCATCGACAATTTCACCGCAATCAACAGCGCGATTGAGGTCGACCTGACAGGTCAGGTCAACGCAGAGGTCGCTGGCGGGCGGTATGTCGGCGCGGTCGGCGGGGCTGTCGATTTCATGCGTGGGGCAAGGGCATCGCGCGGCGGCGCCGGGATCATCGCGCTGCCCTCAACAGCGCGCGGGCGCAGCCGGATCGTGAACAGGGTGTCCGGGCCGGTGACGACTTCGCGGGCCGATGTCGGCTTCGTGGTAACCGAACACGGCATCGCCGACCTTCGCTTCGCAACGCTCACCGAACGCCGCGACCGCCTGCTTGCCATCGCCGCACCGGAGCATCAGGCCGCCCTTGCCGATGGCGACGCAACCTGACGCGTCAGATATTGACGCGCTTGAAGACGAAATTCGGCGTCATCCTGATGGCCAGCATGATCCACCGCCAGAACCACGGCGCGTAGACGATCGGCCCGCCCTTTTCGAGCGCGCGTTCAATCGAAACCGCCACGCCATCCGGCTTGGCCCAGAGCGGGCCGCCCTTGTCCAGATGATCGGTCATGGGTGTGTCGACAAAGCCGAGCTTCACGTTCACAGCCCGCAACTCTTTCGACATTGCATCCCATTTGTGGGCGAGGCCCTGCATGAAGACTGACAGGCCTGCCTTGGCAGCGCCGTAGACATAGTTCGACCGCCGGCCCCGGTCCCCTGCGACCGACGAGATGGTCAGCACGACCCCCTGCTCACGCGCCTCCATCAGCTGCGCCGCCGGCAGGATCCAGTCGACCGCCGAATTGAAGTTGATTTGCAGGATATCGCGGGCATGCGCCGGATCGGTTTCGGCGCGGGCCTGGTCGCCGATGATACCGTAAAACACGAGCAAGCCGTCTATCGGACCACCTGTCTGCGCAATCTCCTCGAGAATTGCGGCCTGACCGGTTTCCTGCGCCAGGTCGAGCGCGTGGCTGGACGCGATCTCGGCGCCTCTCACTCGCAGGTCGTCCTCGATCTCCTGCAGGGCGCTGCTGTTGCGTGCCAGGAGGGTGAGCTTGTGCCCCTTTGTGGCGAGCCGCCGGGCCGTGGCGACGGCAATCGCCGAGGTCGCGCCGAGAATGACATAATGCTTGGGCATGGAGGCTGTACTCATGATTGGCTGACCCGTTGCCAGAAGCTTGAGGAAATGGCCGGATCGCGAAGCGCTTCCACGCGCTGCCAGTCGGGATAGCCCGATTGGAACATGTCGGCGGAAATCCGGCCATCCTTGGCCGGGTAGAGCCGGCCGCCAGCGGCGCTGACGATCTTGTCGAGATTGGTCATGAGCTGCAGGGTCTTCTGTCCCTTGTTCTGGAAATCGAGCGCGAGCGTAACGCCCTCCCTCGGGAATGAAAGCCATCCTCGTCCCTCGATGGGACCAAGGGTCTTGAGGACAGCCAGCATCGACCCTTGTCCGGATTCGGCGATCAATGTCAGCATTTCCCGCGTGGCCTCTTTCGCCGTCGAGAACGGGATGACCGACTGGTACTGGAAGAAGCCGCGTTTGCCGTAGAGGCGGTTCCAGTTCTTGATCGCATCAAGGACATGAAAGTGAGCGGTGTAAGGCACCTTCGAGCGGCCCGCCTTCGAGAGCTGGCGCCATCTGTACAGGGAATTGAACGTCTTGAGCGTCAGCGGATTCAAGGCGAAGCCCGGCGCCGTGAAGGGGACATTCAGCATTCCGGTCCTGTGCGGCTCCAGCACGCCGTCGGACGACCAGTTTCCACCTGTGAACACGCCCCGGCCGAGTTCATCTTTCCGGGCCGTGCAGTCGACCCAGGCCACGGTGTGCTCGAATTTCGGGGTGTTCTCCTCCATCACCTCAAAGAAATGATCGAGGGATTTAATCGCGAAGATTTCCTGCTCGATGTTTGACGATGCGATCCTGACCAGCTGGATCTCGCCCCAGGTGATAATGCCCGTCATGCCCAGCCCGCCAACGGTTGCCCGGAACAGCTCGGGCTCGGAGTCGGGTGTAACTGTCACCTCGCCGCGATCGGAGCGGAGCAGACCGAAAGCCCGGACATTCTCGCCAAAAGAGCCGGCAACATGGTGGTTCTTGCCATGGACATCATTGGCAACCGCCCCGCCCAGCGTCACGAAACGCGTGCCCGGCGTCGTATGCGGAAAGAAGCCGTACGGCACGGTCACCCGCATGATCTCGCCAAGGCTTACGCCGGCCTCGGCTCTCAAGATGCCGGTGTCGCGGTCGAAGGCGATGAAGCGGTCGAGGCCGCGCGTCTCAAGGATCACATTGCCGGGCGAGAGGCAGCTGTCGCCATATGAGCGGCCAAGACCATGCGCGAGCAGTGTTTTGTCCATCCCGGCGGCCGCGTCGAAGACATCGCCCACCCCGTCGCGCCGCGCCGGCGCCGCTACGAAGTGCGGCTCCCGGGTGACACCGCCCCATGACCGGATCGCCTTTGTTTCCTTCAGGGTCATGGCACGTCCAGGAAGACAGCGCCCGCAAAGCAAAGGGCCAGCAGCAGGCCGAGGCCGAGACTGATCCGGTCGCGAACAGCGAAGGAAACCGGGTCATCATGCAGTTCACCGCGATGGGCGAGCAGCCAGATCCGCATCAGCCAGAACCCGATGAGGACCGGGACAGCCCAGAGCAGGCCCTGGAAGACATATATGTCCGACTTGAAGGCGCTTTCGGCCAGGAACAGCACCATGATCACAATCGATGCCGCCGCGGTCGACAAGCCGATGCCGAGCGTCAGCGGGGCATCTTCGGCGTAATAGCCACGCCCACGGACCTGCTGGCCGGGCGCCGTCGACGCGACTTCGACATGGCGCTTGGCCATCGACAGCGAGAAGAAGAAGAATACCGAAAATGTCAGCAGCCATTCCGACAAGGGCTGGCTGATGATGAACGCTCCCAGCGCTACCCGCCAGCTGAACAGCGCCGCCAGAACGCTGACATCCAGCATCGGAACGCGTTTGAGACCGAAGGAGTAGGACAGCGACAGGCCGAGATAGGTGAGCAATCCGATGCCGAAGGGGACGGAGACATAAAGGGCTGCCGCCAGTGCACCGGCAATCATCAGCGGTGCCGCTATCAATCCGTGCAGGACAAACAGGTCACCTGCGGCCAGCGGGCGATTGCGTTTGGTGCGGTGACGCCGGTCTGCCGACAGGTCCAGCAGGTCGTTGAGAAGATAGGTTCCGGAGGCGGCCATCCCCATCAGAAAAAAGCCGAGAATCGCAAGCCCCCATGCATCCGGATTCATGAACTGGCCGGACAGGAAGAGCGGCGCAAACAGCAGGAAGTTCTTGGACCATTGGTGAAGCCGCAGCGCCTTCAGCCAGACACCGAGCGGGTTCTGCCGCTTGTTCTCGAAGGTCTGCTCGACGGGCTTTCCAAAGGAGCGCGCCTTTTTCTGGATCGCTTTCGAAGCGCCAGCGAAGACAATGCCGCCAGCCTCTTCCCAGATCGCAAGGTCCGCCTTGCTGTCTCCGGCATAGACAAAGCCGTCCGGGAACGTCTCGAGCAGGAAGTCGCGCTTCTTCCGCCCCTTGAGGTTCACGCTATCCGATGACCCGTAGGCGCCGTCGAGCAGCTCCCTGTAGCGTTTGAATATTTCGTCCGCGACCGACTGCGTCGCCGCCGTGACGAGGTAGATGCTGCGGCCCCTCGCCTTTTCGGAGCGGAGGAAGGGCAGAAGGTCGGCACGCTCGGGAAGCGCATGAATGTCCACCTCGGCAGTCTCATGGATGAAGCGCTTGAACGCCGCACGCCCGCTCAACAGGGTAAGCAGGCCGCCCGAGGTCCTCAATGGCTTGCGAAGGACCGCATTGGCAAAGCCTTCGGCCAGGGTGTCCGTCACAAGGAGCGTTCCGTCCAGATCGACAATGAGCGGCAAGTGTTTCGACATGGGCGTCCTGCTCATACGTCCTTCTTGGCCCGCGGCCCGAAGGTGAAATACCGGTGCCCCAGATAGCTTGTCAGCACAGGCGAAGCGACACCGGCCGCATGGGCTATGTCTTCAGGGCGCCATGTCCATCCGATGGCCGGCAGCAGGTAATCGGCAAGTCCGATTGTGACGAGCCAGACCTGGACAAGCGCGACGACGTTCACAAGGGCAAACCGGGTAAATTCGCTGGAAACGCGGCGTCCGCTTTTCTGAAACACAAGTATTCGGAACAGCGTATAAGCGACTGCCATACCGATCAGGTAGGCGACGACAATTGCAATCTCGAGCGACATGTAGGCCGACAGCACCATGCGCGAGAGCCAGTTGCACAGAGCAGCAAAACCACCGGTCAGCAAGAAGTAAAGGAACTCCCGGCTCACCATGGCCGCTCTACCTGTCCTTTTTCGACATCATCGACACGCGCATTTGAATAACGGAGTATCACTTGAAAGAACGCCCCCAAATCACCGGTTCTCGATTTCGCTTTGTGGCGGACCTGACCGGTCTGACGCAAACAGCAGTTGATTGATCGGAAAAACGACAGCTTTTCCTCTGTACGCGTATTGGCCGGGTGCTTGTCGGCCGCAATGATTTCGAGGTCCGCAGACTGCTTCAGGGACGGAATGAGGTTCTGCCCAACCAGGCCTGCAGCTCCAGAAACAAACACTTTCGGCACGTCGAGCGTCCTAACATTCTGATGGTGAAACCAGCGGCTGCGAGATGCTGTCCAAACCTGTTGCCCGATGACGTGTCAAGGGCGCGGCTCGTCCATCGGCGTCATGGAAAACAGCTAGCCTGTATTTCGCGCCTCATCGCCCAAACGGCGGCCGCTCGCGCTCCCCTGACCGCCCGTTCCGCATGGCGCCAGAGCTCACTGGCCTGCGGGCACCTTGGTAATCGACAGAAGCGTGACCGCGAGATTGCGATGATCGTCGCTGCCGAACTGGCCGGGCGACAGTGTCCCGTCAGCCTCAAGCGACAGGACGCTTGTCCGCGGCAGCTGGAGATCGGGCGTCACCTCGATTTCGACGGACGCGTAGATCTTGCCGAATCTGAAGGTGTGCGAGAACACGTCTTCGCCGCCGATGCGGCCGACCAGCCTGCGCGTATAAGACTCGTTTGGCAGGTAGGCCGCGAAGTCCAGGACGATCCTGTCGCCGAGTTCGAGCTCATCGAATGGGAGCAGCAGTTCGGCATGCTCGCTGTCCATCCAGACGCCATCCGAACCGACTGTCGAAAACCCGTCGATCGCCAGGACATCCAGCAGCATCGTGTCCTCGATCCTTTCCGGCGTGAAGCGTCCCGAGAGGACGTAATCGTCCCGCTCGGCCTTGTAGACCCCGGTCGTCTGATAGGATGCGATCAGATTGAGCGGATTGCGGATATGGTCGAATGTCGGCGTGACGCCGCTGTCATTGCGGGCAAGGAAGAACACGTCGCCATTCTCGAATGCCGTTTCGATATCCTGCGCCGAGCAGATGTTCCGCCGTCCGTACAGGACGTGCCATTCATCCCGCATCAGGCAGATATCCCCGGCATTGGCGCGGTCGTAGAGGTTCACGATCATCGCCCCCTCCTGCCAGAAGCGCAGCTCCAGCGGGATGAGCACCGCTTTCGGCCCGGCTGTCGCCTCCAGCATGGCCGGCGCGATGCCAGGATCGTGGATCACCTCACGGATCCGGTTCGTGTCGCCCGTGGAAAACGTGCCGAGATAGACCGAGACCGCACCGAGAAGCAGTGCCCCCCTGAAGAGCAGATGGCTGATCGGAATCGCGCGGAGCACAATGAAAACCAGAGCCGCAAGCCCAGACGCAATCGCGCCGTAATACCAGTAGCCGATGTAGTATTCGTGCAGGTTGTCGATCTTCGCGGTTGCGTAATAGGCCAGTGCGAGGGTGAAGGCAGCAAGGACCCAGATGGCATCGACCAGCGCGCTGAAATCCTGCCGCCGCCCCGTTCCGGCGGTCCCCGGCACGTCGGACGCATCTCCGGTCGCCGCGGTGTGATCCACCTGCCCCGCGCGCAGGCGCACGGCAAGGACGATTGCGGCGATCACCGCCAGGACCGGGATCAAGAGCGCCCAGCCGGTTTTCCAGTAATGGGCCGTGTAATAGAGGCCTTCGGCCAGCGAGTTGCTCTCACGGTCCGAAAATTCCGCATACCGCATGATTTCCGGCGGCATGACGGTGAGATTATGCACGGCGAACGGAAAGACGAACGCCGTAAAGATCACCGCGCACCAGACAAGGTGTGACCGTTTCAGATCGAAGGCGAACGGCGTTTTGCTGGCGAATTTGTAGACGAGGCGAAGCGCGACCAGCACGGCGATAAGCGGGACGAGTGCCAGATTGCTCGCATGACCGTGCACGAGCGCCCCGCCCGCAAGGCAGAAGCCGATCAGCGCAAAGCCGGATCCGTTGAGCACGGCCCAGGCGCTGACCCCCAGTAGGAAAGCACACACCAAAAAAAGGTTGGGCGGCCAGACGGTGGAGACGACATCCAGCGTCATGTGCAGGCAGGCAATCGAGACACAGACCGCAACGATCGCCGCCACCAGGTGCTCGCGGTCTACACCTCTCAGGGTCCGGACCGAAAGGATGAAAAACACAGAAGCGTATATGGCGGTGCCGATATTCTGGGCGACCGGCGCCGACGTGACCTTGAGAAGATCGTGGAAGATGACCTCACCAAGGGTCATCAAATAGATGAAGAACGGGCCGGGGTGAACGAAACCGACGCGCGAATAATGACCGTGCCAGACCACGCCAGACTTGGCCTGGTCGATCAGGATCGAATTGGCCGCCCGGTCCGAGATGGGCACAAGGTCCGCACCGAGCGGAAGCACGAAAAGGACAGGCGCGATGATCAGCAGGAAAAGCAGACAATACAGCGCCTTATCCACCCAGAACGAGGCCTGTTCCGTTCGCATCGTTTCGGTTGTCACCGTCGTGTCCTCACCTGCGGTCTGTTGGGAAAATGCTCATCGGTCCCGCCGCGAACGGCGCTGAAACATGTGCGATTACTCCTAGTGTACAGGCTGCGCACGCGCAATCCGTCAGGCCGGCTGAAAAGCTGCCCCTGCTTCGCCTGCCTCAAAGCTCTAGCCCGCGGGCAAATCGAAAAGGCCTTGCCTGCCCGCGCCCATCCAATACCCTGCGAGCGACGACGGGGGATGATCCATGAAAATGTACATCAAGAGCGTGATGGTCGACGATCAGGGCAAGGCGCTGGCCTTCTACACCGAAAAGCTCGGATTCGCGGTCAAGCACGACATACCCATGGGTGAATTCCGCTGGCTGACCCTTGTATCGAAGGAAGAGCCTGATGGCGTCGAGCTTGCGCTGGAGCCAAATGTCCACAAGGCGGCGCGAACCTTCCAGGACGCGATCTATGCTGACGGGATGCCTTACACGGCGTTCAGCGTAGACGATTTGGACGCCGAAGTGGAGCGGCTACAGTCGCTCGGCGTCGAATTCCGGCAACTGCCGACGGATGCGGGCGGTGTAAAAATCGCCGTCCTGGATGACACATGCGGTAATTTCATCCAGCTCATCCAGCTCAACGGCTAGCCCGAGCCCGACGGACAGTCGGGACGCGAAAGGCTGGTGCTCATGGAGGCTGCGACGCAGCTGGTCGAGGAAACCCCTTTCCTGTCCAGCCTGCAGTAAATGGTACGCCCAACAGGATTCGAACCTGTGACCTACTGATTAAAAGTCAGTTGCTCTACCAACTGAGCTATGGGCGCGCCGAGCCGGTTACCTAGCCGGGTGCGCCGTGGAGGTCAACGCAGCTTTGACGGCGAATTGCAGGTCATGTGGCGCCTTTATTTCGCCCGCTTGATGCGCTCAAATATTAACCATGAAGGCAGTTGTAGCGTTTACGATATCCTGCGCCGCACTTCTTGCGGCCTGCGCGAGCCACGAAACGGGCGCTGCGGCCAATCGCGCCGTCAGCGAAACGCGCTCGGGCGCCACGACAGCCGCCATGACCCCGCTGCGCGATCTCAACCTGCAACGCGAACCGATTCCCGCCATCCTGCAGGAAATCGAGAACCCGTATGACATTCCCGCTGACATCTCCTGCCTCGAGATCTCCCAGCAGGTTGCCGCACTGAACGAAGTGCTGGGCCCGGACTGGGATGCCCTGCCGCAACATGAAGCCGATCCGACCGTTTCCGATTACGCCGCCGATGAGGCCTCCGAGGAAGTCCTTGACATCATCGCCGACGAAGCCGGCGCCATCATTCCCTATCGCAGCTGGGTGCGCCGCCTCAGCGGGGCCAAGGCCTACCAGAAGAAAGTCAGCCAGGCCGAAAAACGCGGCAGCCACCGGCGCACCTACCTGAAGGCGCTGGGCTTCATGAAGGGCTGCGAGGGCATTGCCGCACCCTATCGCGAACCTTCAGACGAAGCGCTTTCCGTCGAGCCCGCCCCGCCGCCGGTCGACTTCGTCGATACCACCCCGCCCCAATACCGGCCGGCCAGCGCCGATGCGTCTGCGCCGGTGACCCCGAATACGGGCATGAGCCTCGAAGAGACCTATGACTGGCCCGAGGAATGGCCCGATGACAAATGGTCGGAGAGCCCGGCCGAAGCGGAAGAGGCTAGTCCTGCTTCGGACGCGACTTCGTCGCCGCCCAGCGATGGCTGAGATGGGCGCGCAGCGCCTCGAACCGGTTCTCTGAAATCGCCAGCCGGATCTCCGCCATCAGCGCCTGAAAGAAGGCGGTGTTGTGCCAGGAGAGGATCATCGGCGCGAGGTACTCGCCGGCCTTGATGAGGTGGTGCAGATAGGCGCGCGAATAGTCCTGGCTTGCTGGGCAGTCGACCGCCGCATCGATGGGGGATGTGTCTTCGGCGAACTGCGCATTCTTGAGGTTGATGGGGCCGTCCCAGGTCCAGGCCTGGCCATGGCGCCCGGCCCGCGTCGGCAGAACACAGTCGAACATGTCGATGCCGCGCGCAACGCTCTCAACAAGGTCGATCGGCTTGCCGACGCCCATGACATAGCGCGGCTTGTCGTCCGGCAGGTGCGGTACCGTCATGTCGATGGTCCGGCACATCTGGTCATGGCCTTCGCCGACGGCCAGACCGCCGAGCGCGATCCCGCCAAAGCCCTGTGACACGACCCCCTTCGCAGACCGCTCGCGCAGATCCTCGAAATTCGAGCCCTGGATAATGCCGAACAGGGTCTGGCCCTCGCGCTGGCCGAACGCCCCGAGGCTCTTGCCGCCCCAGTCGAGCGACAGCTCGAGCGAGCGCAAGGCTTCTTCATGGCTGCACGGAAAATCGGTGCACTCATCGAGCTGCATGGAGATGTCCGCGCCGAGCAGGTCAGCCTGGATCTCGATGCTGCGTGCGGGCGTCAGGCGGTGCTCGGAGCCGTCAATATGGCTGCGGAAGGTCACGCCGTCCTTGTCCATCTTCCTGAGCTGCGACAGCGACCAGACCTGGAAGCCGCCACTGTCGGTCAGCATCGGGCCGGACCAGCCGGAGAAGGCGTGCAGCCCGCCGAGCCGCTTTACCCGCTCGGCGCCGGGGCGCAGCATCAGGTGATAGGTATTGCCGAGGATGATATCGGCGCCGGCCTGCTTGACCTGGTCCATATAGAGCGCCTTGACCGTCCCGGCAGTGCCGACCGGCATGAAGGCGGGCGTGCGGATATCCCCGCGTGCTGTCTTCAGCACACCGGTCCGCGCCGCCCCCTCGCGGGCCTTGATCTCGAATGGGAAAGTCGCCATGCGAGGGCATGTGGCTCAACCGCAGGGGGCTGGCAAGCCTTCAATCGCGGCTGGCATGACGTCCATGACGGACAGGAGGTGAATCCGAATTGCTCGATCAGGCCGGCTTTCTCCGCCATGTCCGCGCCGTGCCAACCAATGTGGCCCTTCTGGAGCGGCTGCCCGCGCTCGGCCTGCCGGATTGCTACCTCGCAGCGGGCTGCCTGTTCCAGCCCGTCTGGAACCATCGCTCGGGCAACCCGCCAGGTTGGGGCATCAGCGATTTCGACATCTTCTATTTCGATGCGTCCGATGTGTCCTGGGAGGCCGAGGACGAGGTCATCCAGCGCGCGGCGCAGCACTTCTCTGACCTTGATGCGACGATTGAAATCCGTAACCAGGCGCGGGTCCATCTCTGGTATGAGCAGAAATTCGGCCGACCCATCGCGCCCCTCACTTCGTCACGGGACGGGATTGAGGGCTTCCTTGTCGCCTGCACCTGCATCGGCATCAATGTCGACACTGGAGACATCCACGCGCCGGACGGCCTGCAGGACCTCTGGAACGGTATCCTGCGCCCCAATCCGAAGACGGCGGACGATCCGCTCTTCCTGAAAAAGGCCGAGAGTTACAAGGCGCGCTGGCCCTGGCTGACCATCCAGAACAACACCTGATCAGGGCAGCAGCAGGCAGGCATCGCCATAGGAATAGAACCGGTATTCCTGCCTGATTGCATGCGCATAGGCCGCCTGCATCACATCCGTCCCCATCAGTGCGCAGACCAGCATGAAGAGCGAGCTTTCCGGCAGGTGGAAATTGGTGACCAGCGCATCCGTCGCCTGGAGCCTGTCGCCGGGCTTCAGGAAGATGTCCGTCGGCCCAACCGTCGGCACAATAAGCCCGCCCGCGACCGAGCTTTCCAGCGTACGTAGCGCTGTCGTGCCGACCGGGACGATACGCTTGCCTGCCTCGCGGACCGCGTTCAGCCGTTCGGCCACTTCCGGGCTGACGCGCCGCCATTCTTCATGCAGCTTGCCGCTTTCCAGCTGGCTTTCCTTGAGCGGCGAGAAGGTGCCGAGGCCGACATGCAGGCGCACCGTCTCGTTCAATATGCCGACCGCGGCCAGTTCCTCGCGCAGGCGCGGGGTGAAGTGCAGGCCGGCCGTGGGCGCGGCAACCGACTGGGCATCCTCTCCGGCAAAGCTGGTCTGGTAGGTCTCCCGGTCCTTGCCATCAGCCGCCCGGCGCCGGGCGATATAGGGCGGCAATGGCATTGCGCCGAAGGCATCGAGCGCGAGATCCAGCGCCTCGCCTTCCACGTTGAAATCAAGCGTGATTTCGCCGGTCTCCGCCTTGCTGGTGAGCGCCGCCTCGAAGCCCTCTCCGAAAATGATCCGGTCACCCGGCTTCAGCCGTTTGCCCGGCCGCGCCAGGGCGCGCCATTCGGACGGCCCGGCCCGCTCGACGAGATTCGCGTCAACGGCGATATCCGACCCCGATGAATCGCGTGCAAGGCGAGTGCCCTTCAGGGCTGCCGGGATGACGCGTGTATCGTTGAAGACCAGCGTGTCGCCGGCCGCGAGATAGCGCGGCAAGTCCCGCACGCCCGCATCCTCCAGCCGGCCATCGCCGTGCACGACCAGCAGGCGCGCAGCATCCTGCGGCTCAGCCGGCCGCAGCGCGATCAGCGCTTCGGGAAGATCGAATGCGTAAGCCGTCAGGTCCAAGGCAGGTAGCGCCTATTCGTCGATGACGGCAGGCACGCGCGGGATGTCGCAAATGTCGTTCTTCAGCTGCGCTGCCGCGGCCAGCCGGTCGGTCCAGACCTGGATATCCGTGCGCTGGACATAGGCGACCGGACGCTCATCATCAGGCAGTTCGGAGGCCATATACGCCTCTTCAAGAATGTCGGGATCCTCGATCGGCGTGCCATTCGGTTCCGGCCCGATCTTGATGGCGCGTACGACATCAAACCCGTCAATCACACGGCCCCAGGCGGTGTAGCCCTTGTCGAGGTGCTCGGCCTGGTAGCGCATGAGGAAGAACTGGCTGTTGGCGGAGTTTGGATCGTCAGTCCGCGCCGTCGAGACGACACCGGGGCAATGCGGCACCCAGCTGTCGACGCTGCCATCCTTCGTCATCTCGGCGAGATAGGCGCTCTGGGTGGCGATCGGGAAGCCCTTGTAGAGGCCCTGCGTCGCGCCGCCCTCAGGACCGATCGGATTGATCTTCATCTCCTGCGGGTTGCGGCGGAAGGTGAACTCGCCCTTCAGGTCCGGCAGGCCGGACTCGCGGCCCTTCAGGGCAAAGATATCGCCGCCCTGCGCCATGAAGTCATCGATCACGCGGTGAAAGCTGGTGCCGTCAAAATCGCCGGATTCAGCGATGGTGCGGAACTGTTCGACATGGTTCGGCGCCACGTCCGGCAGCATCTCGATGATGATACGCCCCTTGCTGGTCTCGAAGACCAGCATGTTGTCCGCATCGACCTGGCGCCACTCATCGGGCGCAGCGTTCACGTCTTCCATGGTCCACTCCGGCGCGCTCGCGCTGGAGGGTTCGGCATTCGCGCTGCCATCGCTCTCCTCGCCGCAGGCGGTGGCGACCAGCAAGGCACTACAGGCAAGGGTAACGGAAACGAGGCGTGTCATCGTCACTTGTACTTCTCCAGAAGCCTCTCCCTCACGCGCGGCGTGACGAAGGAGGTGATATCGCCCCCGAACTTCGCGATCTCCTTGACCAGGCGAGACGCGACAGCCTGATGCTGAACATCCGCCATCAGGAAGACGGTTTCAATCTCGCGATTCAGCTGCTCGTTCATCGCGGTCATCTGGAACTCATATTCAAAGTCCGACACAGCGCGCAGGCCGCGGACGATGACGTTCACATTGCAGGTTTCGGCAAAGTGCATCAGCAGGTTGTCGAAGGGCCTGACCTCGATCGTGACATTGCGCGGATTGGGCAGGTCGGCGGTGTCCTGCTCGACAATCGAGACCCGTTCCTCCAGCGAGAAAAGCGGCTTCTTGGCTTCGTTGACGGCAACCCCGATGATCAGCTTGTCGACCAGCTTGAGGGCCCGGCCGATAATATCAAGGTGCCCCATCGTGATCGGATCGAAGGTTCCGGGGTAAAGTCCGACGCGTTCCATTGAGGTTCCTCCCTGCCCCGTGCACTGAATAGCAGGCCAGGACGGCCTGCTACTCTTCTGTATCGTCTTCGCTGTCTTCTACAAGACGTGCAACAGAGACAACACGCTCGCCCTCATTGGTGCGCAGCACCCAGACGCCCGAAGTTGCCCGTCCGGCAATGCGGATTTGGTCAACCCCGGTGCGGATGAGCTGGCCGCCATTGGTGACGAGCATGACCTGGTCATTATCGTCGACCGTGAAGGACTGGGCGATCTTCTTGACCGGCCCCTTCTTCTTGTCGCGGCCCCAGATATTGTGCGCGACGAGGCCTTTGCCGCCACGGCCGGTGACCCGGTAGTCGTAGCTGGAAGAGCGTTTGCCCATGCCGTCATCGGTGATCGAGAGGATGAACTCCTCCCGGGCGCCCAGTTCGGCGATCCGCTCGGTGCTGAGCGCGGCTTCTTCCTCACCGCTCTCGTCGGCCTCATCGTCGGCGGCAATATCGCCTTCGTCGATATCGTCCTCGCCACTCGCCGCGCGCCGCATGGCGGCTGCATGCTTGAGATAGGCGCGCGCCTCGGCGGAGGTCACTTCGACATGGTGCATGATGCCCATGGCAATGACTTCGTCGCCCTTCTCCAGACGGATGCCGCGAACGCCAGTGGAATTGCGGCCCGCAAAGACGCGCACATCATCGACCTTGAAGCGGATGCATTTGCCGAGCGCTGTGGTCAGCATGATGTCATTGTCTTCGGTACAGATCTTCACCGAAACGATGCCATCGCCCTCATCCAGTTTCATCGCGATCTTGCCGTTGCGATTGACGCGGATGAAGTCGCTCAGCTTGTTGCGGCGGACCGTGCCCGAGCGCGTGGCGAACATGACGTCGAGCTCGTTGCGGCTCTCCTCATCGTCCGGCAGCGGCATGACCGAGGTGATGCGCTCATCCTTGGCCAGCGGGAAGATATTGACCAGCGCCTTGCCGCGCGATTGCGGCGAGCCGACCGGCAGGCGCCAGACCTTTTCCTTGTAGACCATGCCTTCGGAGCTGAAGAACAGGATCTCGGTATGGGTATTGGCGGTGAAGAGACGGGTGACGAAATCCTCGTCCTTCATCGAGACGCCGGAGCGCCCTTTCCCGCCGCGATGCTGGGTACGGTAGGTCGAGAGCGGGACACGCTTCACATAGCCGCCATGGGTCACCGTGACGACCATGTCCTCGCGCTCGATCAGGTCCTCATCGTCCATGTCCGCATCGGCGAAGGTGAACTCCGAGCGGCGCGGTACGGCGAACTTTTCCTTCACCTCGCTCAGTTCGGCGCGGATGATGTCGAGGATACGCGGCCGCGAGCGCAGGATGTCGAGATAGTCGGCGATCTTTTCCGACAGGCCTTTCGCCTCATTGCCGATCTCGTCACGGCCAAGGCCGGTCAGGCGCGAGAGCTGCAGGGCGAGGATGGAGCGGGCCTGCTCGTCGGAGAGGTAGATGGTATCGCCATCGCCCCGGCGGGTCCGCCTGTCGGCGATGAGGTCGAGCAGCGGGCCCATATCCATGATCGGCCAGGCTTTCGCCAGCAATTGCTCGCGGGCTGCATTCGGATCCGGCGCATGGCGGATGATGCGGATGACCTCGTCGATATTGGCCACGGCCAGCGCAAGACCGACCAAGACGTGTGCGCGGTCGCGGGCCTTGTTCAACTCGAACTTGGTGCGCCGGGCAACGACTTCCTCGCGGAACTGGATGAAGGCCTGCAGCACGGCCCGCAGGTTCAGCTGTTCCGGCCGGCCGCCATTCAGCGCCAGCATGTTCACCGGGAAGGAGCTTTGCAGCGGCGAGAAGCGGTAGAGCTGGTTCAGCACCACATCGACGCTCGCATCCTTCTTCACCTCGATCACGACGCGGATGCCGTGACGGTCGGACTCATCGCGCAGGTCGGCAATGCCCTCGATCCGCTTGTCGCGGACCAGTTCGGCAATCTTCTGCACCATCGCCGCCTTGTTCACCTGGTAGGGAATCTCGCTGACGATGATCGCCTGGCGACCGGAGCGCACCTCTTCGATCTCCGTGCGCGAGCGCATCAGGACAGAGCCGCGGCCCTCCAGCAGCGCCTTGCGCGAACCGGCATAGCCAAGGATCAGGCCGCCGGTCGGAAAGTCCGGCCCCGGGACGATTTCCAGCAGTGCCTCGTCGTCAATGGCCGGATCGTCGATCATGGCGAGCGTCGCATCGACCACTTCGCCGAGATTGTGCGGCGGGATATTGGTCGCCATGCCGACCGCGATGCCGCCGCCGCCATTCACAAGCAGGTTCGGGAACTGCGCCGGCAGGACCATCGGCTCCTGCTGCGAGCCGTCATAGGTGTCCTGGAAGGGCACCGTGTCCTTGTCGATATCGGCGAGCAGGTACTGCGCCGCCTTCGTCATGCGCGATTCGGTGTAGCGCATGGCGGCCGGCGGGTCGTTGTCGATCGAGCCGAAATTGCCCTGCCCGTCCACCATGGTGAGGCCCATGGAGAAGGGCTGCGCCATCCGCACCAGCGCATCATAGATCGCGCTGTCGCCGTGCGGGTGGAAGTTACCCATCACGGCACCGACAATATTGGCCGACTTCTTGTAAGGCTTGTCAGGCGTGTTGCCGCCGACATGCATTGCATACAGAATCCGGCGGTGAACGGGCTTCAGGCCGTCGCGCACATCGGGCAGCGCGCGGCTGACAATCACGCTCATCGCATAGTCGAGATAGGAGCGCTTGAGCTCATCCTCGATATCGACCGGATCGATGCCGTCCTGGTGCGGCGGCTGCGGGTTCTCGGGTTCTTCTGGCGGAGTGTTTTCGTCGCTCACGGAAGACCTGCCTTCTGCTATCCTACGCAGGCGTCGAATCGCCCGCCGAATCTGGCTTTCAGCCTAGCAGGCGGCAGCCACAGAGACCACCCTCGGCGCCACCTTTAAGCAGCGCTGGCAGGCCTTTCCACAGGCGACGTCGCCCAACCTCTAAAGAAGGTCCCCGCCGGCCGCGGCTGCGGTCGTTCCGTCCTTCTTGAAGGCGCGGATGACATTCTTGCCGGTGATCCATTTATGGACCTCGTCCGGGCCGTCCACCAGGCGCTGCGAACGTATATGGGTGTACCAGGCCGCGAGCGGCGTATCGAGGCTGTAGCCGAGCGCCCCGTGCAGCTGGATTGCGGTGTCGACCACCTTGTGGACCATGTTGGCGAGGAACACCTTGGCGATGCCGTTCTCCTGGCGCAGGTCCATGCCGTTCTCCGCCTTGTAGGCAATGTGCATCAGCATGAGGCGCGCGATGTAGAGCTGGCTTGCGCATTCGGCCAGCATGAACTGGACGCCCTGGCGGTCTTCGAGGCCCTTGCCGAAGGTCGACCGGCTGGTGACGCGTTCGGTTGCGAGATCGAGCGCGCGCTGGGCCATGGCGACATTGTGCATCCCGTGGCGCAGGCGCCCATAGGCAAGCCGGTGCTGGCCCATGGCAAAGCCCTTGCCCTCCCCGCCCAGCAGGTTTTCCTGCGGCACGCGGAGGTTTTCGATCTTCACCTCGGCATGGCCGCCGCCCATGATCTCGTAGAGCGGGCCATGGACGGCCATGGTCGGGATATCGCGGACGATATTGTAGCCCGGGTCGGGCAGCTCGACGATGAAGGTGGAGAACTGTTCGTGGCGCGGCGCTTCCGGATTGGTCTTGGCCATGACGACGGCGATGTCGGCGACCGACGCCGCAGACGAGTACCACTTCTCGCCATTCAGCACGTAGTGACTGTTGCCGTCCTTCTCGGCGCGGGTCTGCATGCCGGTTGCGTCAGCGCCCGCGGCCTTCTCCGTCATCGAGTAGCAGACGCGCTTCTCGCCATTCAGGATCGGCTTCAGGAACTTTTCCTTCTGATAGTCGGTGCCGTGCGCGAGCAGCGTCAGCATGGTGGCATCGTCCGGGCCCTGCGAGTTCATCGACAGCGCGCCAAGATGGCTCTGGCCAAGCTCCATCTGGACCAGCGCATTGGCAAGCGGCCCAAGCCCCATGCCGCCATGCTCTTCCGGAATGAAAGGCAGCCAGAGGCCCTGCTTTCGCGCCTTGCCGCGCAGCTCATTGAGGACGGTCTTGTAGTCCTCGCCGGCTTCAAGCCGTTTCTCGGCCGGGATGCACTCATCCTGCACCCATTGGCGCACGCGCTCGCGGACCTTCTTCGCCTCTTCGGGTATCGTGAAATCAATCGCCACAGCGGGCCTCCCTTGTTTGTCTTTCAGGCGAGCCTAGCGGCGATCTTCACTGCTGCACACGCCTGCCGCGAGGTCACGGAGGAAAGCGGGAGTGCAGCTTCGAATTGCCTCTGGCCGCGCGCCGCCGCTAAGGTCGAGTCGGACAGCGTGGAGGAATCGGCATGAGCGAGAAGTCTTCGTGGAACCGGCGCAGGCTTCTGCAGGCCGGTGCAGTGGCGGGCATCGCCTCGCTGGCTCCTCGTGCCATGGCGAATGAGCGGCCAGGCTGGCGCGACGGGCCGTCGCTTCCCGTTCCCGTGCAGGAAATCTATCCCTGCCTGCATGAAGGCCGGATCCACGTCGCAGGCGGCTTCGTCGCCGCAGACGGCCGGATCACCGGACCAACCGCTGCGCACCATGTTCTCGATGTCGCGAGCGGCGCCTGGCAGGCCGGAACACCCCTTCCCGTTGCGCGCCACCATCCACAGCTCATCAGCTTCTCCGGCAGCCTCTACTGCATTGGCGGCTTTGAATCGCACCAGGCCGGCGCCTGGCAGATGAAGCGCGATGTCTGGCGTCATGCCGGCGAAGATGAGGGCTGGGTGGCCGGTCCTGAAATGCCCGCACCGAATGGCGAGAGCGTGGTCGGCATTCTGGGCCGAAACCTTCATGTCGTCGGCGGGCGCCAGCCGTCGGGGACGCGCAATCTCGACTGGAACGACCACACCGATACCGGCGCGCACTGGGTGTTCGACGGCACCGCCTGGGGCGATGCCGCCCCGCTGCCGACCCCGCGCAACAGCGCTGCGGGCATTGTCGCCGATGGCCGGCTGCATGTGGTCGGCGGACGCACCGTGTCCGGTGGCAACACGCCCGTGCATGAGGTTTATGATCACTGGTCGGACCGCTGGGAGCGCCTGGCACCGATGCCCAAGGCGCAGGGCGGGCTGGCCGCGGGCGTCGTCGGCGACCGGCTCTACGCCTTTGGCGGGGAATTCTTCAACAATGGCGGCGGGGTGTACCGGGAGGCCTGGGAATACGACACGATGGAGGACCGCTGGCGTGCCATTGCCGACATGCCCAAACCGCGCCATGGCCTCGGCGGCGTGACGGTCGGAAACGACATCTATCTTATCGGCGGTGCGCGCCAGCGCGGCGGCAGCCGGACAAGCGCAGCCGTGGAGATCTACCGCCCTTGACCTTCTGACGGGTGCGGGCGAAAGCCCCGTCCATGGCAGACACCGCAGACAATCCAGCCCCGCTGCAGCAGCACAAATGGTATGAGGACGTCCAGGCGATCCTGCTTGGTACCTTGCTGCTCTCCTTCGGTGTCACGCTTTACAGCGAGGCGATGCTGATAACGGGCGGCGTGGCGGGCACCAGCCTGCTCGTGGAATTCGGGACGCCGCTGAGCTTTGGCCCGGTCTTCTTCGTGCTGAACCTGCCCTTCTACATCCTGTCCATCATGCGCATGGGATGGGGCTTCACACTCAGGACCTTTGCCTGCATCGCGCTGATCTCGGCGCTGACGCGGCTGATCCCGCTCTGGGCCGACTTTTCATTCCTTGCGCCGAGCTTTGCAGCGGTCATGGGCGCGGCGATGATGGGGGTCGGCCTGGTCGTCCTGCTGCGTCACCGGGCCGGGATTGGCGGGGTCACCATCCTGTCGCAGTTCCTGCAGGACAAGGGCGTGATGCGGGCCGGGCTCTTCCAGCTGATCGTCGACCTCACCATCCTCATCGTGGCGCTGTTCATGCTGCCGCTGAAACTGGTCGCCCTGTCGATTATCGGCGCCTTCGTGCTGAACCTGACCGTCGCCATCAACCACAAGCCCGGCCGCTATCGCGGGATGAGCTGAGCTAGGCCCGCCGGTCCTCCACGATCCGTACGGCGTGGCCGGCGTCCTTCTTCACGACAATGTCGGCATGATCGCGCATCGGCAGGATGTGGTTGTCTAGATTGGGGCGGTTGATGTCGTTCCAGACCTTCAGGGCGAAGACTTTCAACTCGTCCAGCGTCATGTGCCTGAAGCGGGCATAGAACGACGTCGGATCATGCTCGGCGGCCTCCCAGAACCGCACGAAGCGCTCGACATACCAGGTTTCGAGGTCGGCAATGTCGGCATCGAGGTAGACCAGCAGGTCCGGCTCGCCCGCGCCCCGTTCCGGGCCGCCAGGCACCGGCAGGCCGAGGCCTTCGAGGATCAGCACATCCGGCCGGGCAATCTCGCGCGCGAGCGCCGGATCGATGTCGAATGTCTCATGGCTGTAGCCCGGAAAACGGGCCGGACCTGAGCGAACGGCCCGGATCGCTGTTGCCATCGCGGCGCGGTCATAGGTTTCGGGAAAGCCCTTGCGGTTGGTCAGCTCGCACGCCTCCAGCACCGAATTCGGAAACAGGAAGCCATCGGTCGAAACGGTCTCGGACGTGTGGCCGGCTGAAGACAGGTGTCGTGCGACATGCCCGGCGAGCGTCGACTTCCCCGACGCAACCGACCCGGTCAGTCCGACGATCAGCGCGTCGCCAGCTGTGGCCCGCGCGAGAAACCTTGCCGCAACCGCGTCGATGCCTTGCGTGTTCATTTGTCCGGCATCGGCCATGAATCTCGCCCTTCCGTTTGCAGTGACTTTAGCGGGCAAAGGCTGCAGGACAAGCACAGGTCGGGCGAAGGCCGGAGACTATTGCGCGGCCGGTCTGCCCGGTATCTCCGGGAGCGGTGTACCCTGCGCCTGCAGCCCAGCCATGAGATTGGCCTGCGTCCGCGCGATGTCATGCCGTTTTGCCGCCTCGCGCAAGGCAAACAGGTCGTCCCGCGACAGCCATCTACCCGCGCGAACCACGCCCACCAGATCCCCAACGCAGGCAATGTCCTGAAGCGGATCGCAGGTATACATAACAAGGTCTGCCGCGCAGCCATTGGCCATGCAGCCATGTCGTGCCTCTTCACCGAGGATCAGCGCCGCATTCCAGGTCGCCGTCTGCAGCGCCTCATAAGGCTCCAGCCCGGCATCGACCAGCAAGGCAAGCTCGTCGACCAGCGACTGGCCGGGCACATTGATGAAGATGCCAGCATCGCTTCCAGCCACAAGCAGCACGCCTTCTTCATTGAAAATGCCAGTCACGCGCGCCTGGAACGCGTCATTCTCGGCGAGCCGGCTCGAAGAGCTATTGGCCCATCGATCCTTCACCGGCTGTTCCATCGCCTGAACGAAGGGGTTGAGCAGGTCCATCCCTTCGCGACGGCCAGCGTCACCGCGCGTCTCGGCCATGCGCAGGAGGTTGCGATGGGCGACGCGGGTCGGTGTGACCGGCACGCCTGCAGCCGCAATCTTCCGGGCCAGCGCGCGCGCCGCCGCCTCGTCATGGCGGCTTCTCAACCCGTGCCAAACGATGGATTCGACATGTTCGATGGTCTCGAACCCGTCATCCAGGATGTCCTCGAACGGAATATCGAAGGCCTCGGTGAGCGGCATGCCGGGCCGCCTTTCGCCCTCCGGCGTGTGGCCTGTCACCGCCATGCCATGCGCGCGAGCCGCTTCGAGGACGGCGGCATAGGCATCGGCGCGCAGGTTCGAATAGACCTTGATGCGGGTGAAGCCGGCTTGCGCCTGCCAGTCGACAGCCGCGCGGGCGGCATCCGTATCCTCGACCATTTTGTGATTGAGCTGTGCATTCGGCCCGGCGCTGTTGAGGATCGGCCCGGAAGTCAGCAGCCTTGGCCCGATACGCTCTCCGGCATCGATCTCGCGCGCCAGGTCGAGATGAAACGGCATGCCCGACAGGTTGCGGATCGTGGTCACACCGTAAGACATATAGGCGCCGAGTTCGGCCTCGTCCCAGACATGGACATGCATGTCCGCCAGTCCCGGCGTGATGGTCCGTCCTTCCGCATCAATGACTTGCGGTGCCTCGAAACGGGCCGATGCATCGCCAATGGCGGCGATACGCCCGTCACGGACGAGCAGCGACGCCTCGTCCAGTATGGACGGTGTCTCGCCCGACAGGTCGACGAGCCGGGCATTGGTGATAAGCAGGGAGCCGGTGTCTGTTCCGGCACCCGGTTCTTTGCCGGTGCACGCCACCGCCAGAAGCGCCAGGCAGGCGCCAGCTAGCCTGACGCAGCCGCGACGCATCTAGAACGGAATTTCGTCGTCGAAATCCTGGTTGAAGTCCTGCGGCGGGCCATCGAGTTCACGCGGACCGCCGGAGCTGCCACCGCCATAGCCTCCGCCACCCATGCGGCCGCCACCGCCGCCGCCCTGACCGCCGCCGGGGCTGTCGAGCATGGTCAGCGTGCCGTCAAAGCCCTGCAGGACGACTTCCGTCGTATAGCGGTCCTGGCCATTCTGGTCCTGCCATTTGCGGGTCTGCAGCTTGCCCTCGATATAAACCTTGGAGCCCTTCTTGAGATATTGCTGCGCAATGCGCACAAGCCCTTCGGAGAAAATCGCGACATTGTGCCATTCGGTCTTCTCACGACGCTCGCCGGTATTCTTGTCTTTCCAGGTCTCGGACGTCGCAATACGCAGATTGCAGACCTGCCCGCCATTCTGGAACTGCCGCACTTCCGGGTCGGCGCCCAGATTACCGATGAGGATGACCTTGTTCACCGAGCCTGCCATGTCGCGCTCCATTCATTTCGCATTCGAATCGTAAGGCTTGGGTGTAATACGTGTCTTGGCGCGTGTCGCCCTCGCACCCCATATTTCCACAATCCTGCGCCCAAACCACTGTCACTGGCATGATGTTCATTTTTTGTTCTTGTCGTCAAGCTGGACTCCGGGCACACATGTAGATTGATAGACCTGAAGCGTTCCCAGAGGCTTTGCCGATGACTGCCCCCGACCTTCGCATGATCCGCGTGCGCGGCGCGAAAGAGCACAATCTCAAGAATATCGATGTCGATATTCCGCGCGACCAGCTCGTCGTGCTGACCGGCCTGTCGGGCTCGGGCAAGTCCTCGCTTGCCTTCGACACGATCTATGCCGAGGGCCAGCGGCGCTATGTCGAGAGCCTGTCGGCCTATGCGCGTCAGTTCCTCGAGCTGATGCAGAAGCCGGACGTGGAAAGCATCGAGGGCCTCTCGCCGGCCATCTCCATCGAGCAGAAGACGACCTCGAAGAATCCGCGCTCGACGGTCGGCACGGTTACCGAGATCTACGACTATATGCGCCTCTTGTGGGCGCGTGTCGGCATTCCCTACTCGCCGGCCACGGGCCTTCCGATCCAGTCGCAAACCGTTTCGGAAATGGTCGACCGGACGATGGACCTGCCTCAGAAGACGCGCCTTTACCTGCTCGCGCCGATGATCCGCGGGCGCAAAGGCGAATACAGGAAGGAGTTTGCCGAGCTCCTGAAGAACGGCTTCCAGCGCGTGAAGGTCGATGGCGAGTTCCACGACCTCGAAAGCCCGCCGACGCTCGACAAGAAGTACAAGCATGACATCGATGTCGTGGTCGACCGGATCGTCATCCGCGAAGGCATGGAACAGCGCCTGGCCGAGAGTTTCGAGACCGCGCTTGGCCTCGCAAACGGCATCGCCGTGCTGGAATATGCCGACCTTGAAGAGGGCGATACCGAGCCGAAGCGCATCACCTACTCTGCCAATTTCGCCTGCCCCGTCTCTGGCTTCACCATTCCGGAAATCGAGCCGCGCCTCTTCTCCTTCAACAATCCGTTCGGCGCCTGCCCGACATGCGACGGCCTTGGCCAGCAGTCGAAGACCGACCCGGAACTGATCGTGCCCGACAAGGACCTGACGCTCGCCAAGGGCGCGATTGCACCATGGGCGAAGGGCCAGTCACCGTACCAGACGCAAACCCTCCAGGCGCTGGCCGACCATTATGATTTCGACCTCGACCAACCGTGGAACAAGCTGCCGGAAAAAGTCCGCGATATCATTCTCAACGGCACGGGCGATGAGGAAGTCCAGTTTGTCTATGATGATGGCCTGCGCCGCTATGAGGTGAAGAAGACGTTCGAGGGCGTCATCCCAAATCTCAACCGGCGCTATCGCGAGACCGACAGCCAGTGGGTACGCGACGAGATCACCAAATACATGTCGGCGGCCGACTGCCCGGCCTGCGGCGGCAAGCGCCTGAAGGCCGAAGCCCTGGCGGTGAAGATCGCCGATCACGACATTGCCGACGCCTCGGAATTCTCCATCAAGGAGGCCGGCGACTGGTTCGGCTCGGTCGAAGGCTCGCTGAGCGACCAGCAGAAGGAAATCGCAAGCCGCATCCTGAAGGAAATCAATGACCGGCTGGTCTTCCTCAACGCGGTCGGCCTCGAATACCTGTCCCTGTCGCGCGCCTCGGGCACGCTGTCGGGCGGGGAAAGCCAGCGCATCCGCCTCGCCAGCCAGATCGGGTCCGGCCTGCAGGGCGTGCTCTACGTCCTCGACGAGCCCAGTATCGGCCTGCACCAGCGCGACAATGAGCGCCTGCTGGAAACGCTGAAGCGGCTGCGCGACCTCGGCAATTCCGTGCTGGTCGTGGAGCATGACGAGGACGCCATCCTCACTGCCGACCATGTCATCGACATGGGCCCGCGCGCCGGGGTGCATGGCGGCGAGGTCATTGCCGAAGGCAAGCCGGAAGACATCATCGCCAATGAGAACAGCCTCACTGGCGCCTACCTCTCCGGCAAGGAAGAGATTGCCATCCCGGCCAAGCGGCGGCTGAAGAAGAAGGCCCGCTCTCTGACCATAAAAGGCGCGAGCGGCAACAATCTCAAGAAGGTCGATGCCACCATCCCGCTCGGCACCTTCACCGCGATCACTGGCGTCTCGGGCGGCGGCAAGTCGACGCTGATCATCGAGACGATGTACAAGGCACTGGCGCGCAAGCTGAACGGCGCCTCTGACGCCCCGGCGCCCTATGAGAGCATTGAAGGCCTCAACCATCTCGACAAGGTCATCGATATCGACCAGTCGCCCATCGGCCGCACGCCGCGTTCCAACCCGGCGACCTATACCGGCGCGTTCGGTCCGATCCGCGACTGGTATGCCGGCCTGCCGGAAGCCAAGGCGCGCGGCTATGCGCCGGGCCGGTTCAGCTTCAATGTGAAGGGCGGGCGCTGCGAGGCATGCCAGGGCGACGGTGTCATCAAGATCGAGATGCACTTCCTGCCGGATGTCTACGTCACCTGCGAGACCTGCAACGGCAAGCGTTACAATCGCGAGACGCTGGAAGTCCTCTACAAGGGCAAGTCGATTGCCGACGTGCTCGACATGACGGTTGAGGAAGCCGAGAAGTTCTTTTCCGCCGTGCCAAGCATCCAGACCAAGATGGAAACGCTGAACCGGGTGGGCCTGTCCTACATCAAGGTCGGCCAGCAGGCGACGACCCTGTCGGGCGGCGAGGCGCAACGCGTGAAGCTCGCCAAGGAGCTGTCGAAGCGCGCCACGGGCCGCACGCTCTACATCCTTGACGAACCGACCACGGGCCTGCATTTCGAGGATGTCCGCAAACTGCTCGAAGTGCTGCATGAGCTGGTCGATGCGGGCAATACGGTGGTGGTGATCGAGCACAATCTCGACGTCATCAAGACCGCCGACCACATCATCGATATCGGCCCCGAGGGCGGCGATGGCGGCGGCAAGGTCGTCATTACAGGAACACCTGAAGAAGTCGCCGCAAGTGACTCAAGCTGGACAGGAAAATTCCTCGCGGAGACCTTCCGCCGGCAGGATGAGAGACGGGCCCAGCGCAACAAGGTGAACCGCAAGAAGGCCAAGCAGGCGCAGGCCGCCGAGTAGGCTCAGGCGAACACGTCCGGCGCCTGCGCAACCCCGCCGCCGCGCGGATCGGTCTTGGCCGCCAGCGCGGCCGGGCCGGCCCACATGAAGGTGATCAGCCCCTGCACCATCACCCAGAACATCCACCCGCCAATGATCGGGGCAAGGATGTCGAACTGCATCAGCGCCGACAGCAGCATCAACGGGTTCTCGGCATCGATCGCCGTCTGGAAGCGCTCGATATTCGCCATGATGGCCGCTGCGACGCCCGTGCCGATGAAGTACCAGGTCAACGTGGCCATCGTCACCACGATGATGGCCAGCACCAGATAGGATCCCAGCAGCGTCCAGAACCGCCCGCGCGTGACGTTCCAGGCGTCGAAAAAGGTAACCCTGCCATCGCGCACGGTCATCGCCGAGGCGGGCGCGAGCCTCACGCCGATCCATATCCAGAGGCCGGTGAGCAGCG
Source organism: Henriciella mobilis (assembly GCF_003576285.1). Classification (NCBI taxonomy): domain Bacteria; kingdom Pseudomonadati; phylum Pseudomonadota; class Alphaproteobacteria; order Hyphomonadales; family Hyphomonadaceae; genus Henriciella; species Henriciella mobilis. The sequence goes on from NZ_QWFX01000013.1 coordinate 651,018, forward strand.
CCATGCAGAGCAGGACCGCGATCGCGCCGCCGCCCGGATTGTCGAGGGCATAGACCAGCGAGGCCGTGGAAATGGCAATGAAGATGATGCTGAAGATCTGCGCCGCAAGGCCAAGCCCGACCCAGATCAGCCCGACCAAGATCAGCCGGAACTCGTCGCCGCCGATCCGAAGACTGAAGCCCTCGTCGCGCACCAGGCGCCGCTGGGCCGCCGCCTCGAACACCGCCCAGAACATGACGCCAAGGATCAGCATCAGCAGGTAGCCGAACACGATCCAGCCAACGATCTCGACCGCGCGCCGGGCGAGGATCGCCTCGATCTCGGCGTCGCTGGCCCCGCCCATCGCTTCGACAAGGATGCTGAACCATATCCCGAAAAGCGGCTGGAAGAGCGCATAGCTGAGCGCGGTGAGACAGACCGCCACTGCCAGATAGGAGGCGAGGTATTTCCAGAGGAAGCCGCCGGGGCCGTCGCTGCGCGCAAAATGCAGAACCGAATTACCAAAGCTGAACTGCTGGGCCATGCGCGGCGACGTCTCCGGGTATTATCGTTTTTCGATATATCACCCGAATGTGGCGTCTGGGTCAACTCTGTTCGGCGCCAGCTGGTTGTAAAGGGTCACCGCCAGACCGTGGCCGAGCCAGTAGAACGGCGCCATGATCAGGGTCGCGACGCTGGTGAGCCCGGCATAAAGACCTGCCGGCACGGCGGCGTCACCCGTTGGGCCCTGCCCGGCCGTGGTGAAGGAGAAGATCGTGTCGACGCCCATCAGGTGCAGGAAGCCGGATGCCAGCAGGGTCAGCACGATCCATGGTGCCAGCTGCAGCACCACCCAGAGCAGCGCGATGCGCGAGACATGGCCTGACGTCCACGACCAGCTGCGGAATATGGTCAGGCGCCGCTCCCCGACGGTCGCCGCACCGAACAGGAAAAGCCGCAGGCCGAGCCAGACAAGCCCGGCCGCAGCCACGAAGAGCAGGATGTAGAGCAGCACCGCGCCGCCTGAGTTCGACAGCGCCCGGATCGATTCCCAGACCGCTTCCGTGCTGCCCGCATTCTCGGAAGGGTCGTAGCCCGCCGTGCCGATCAGGATGCCGGCAAAGATAGAGAAGAAGAGCGTCAGCAGGAAGCCGACGATAAAGTACAGGCCGTAGACAGCGAGGCTCGCCAGGAACAGCCGTCCGGCATCGACAAAGACCGTCCGCACGCCGCTATCCGGCATCAGCTTGCGGTACATGTCCGCCGACCAGAAACAGCCGACGAAAATCGTGACCAGGCTGACGCACATCCACAGCAGCATGAAGGAGCTGCCATCGGCCGCCAGCCGGTTGAACCAGCTCTGCCCGCCCATGGCCGCCGCGAACAGCAGGAGGCCTGGCAAGGTCGGCAGCGCAATCGAGCGCGCATTCGTGAACGCATCGCGCATCAGGGCCGCGGGTTTTGGAAGCACAGCACTCATCCCGTTTTCCTAGCGCACCGCCCGCCTTCGCACACCCTCTCCCTGCACAAAAAGAAGGGGCGGAAGACCATGCTTCCGCCCCGTTCGATCATGTTGTGTGCCAGCGCGCTCAGTCGTCGCGGCGGGCGTCCGGCAGGCGGTCGTTGATGTCGTCACGAATGTCCAGAAGCGTCACGATCAGGCCGCAGACAAGGCTGGCCGATATCCAGCCGATCAGCGTCCCGACACCGATTTCCAGAGCCCGCGCCACTGGGCCTTCAAGGCCAAGCAGGTCGTACGCAGCCGCCCCTTGCTGGTAGATACCCATCAGGATGCCGGCGAGGATGATCGCAATGTACGCGACATAGACCATCGTGCGGAAGCTGTTGATAATAAAGAACTTCATTTGCGTCCCCTTTCCACATTGAGGGTAAGACCTCGCGCAGGACCATAGCGGCTCTTGCGCAAGCTGTCTTCAGTCAGATTCGCGCTTATTCGCCCATGCCGCAGGTCATCGCGGCCTGCATGGCAAAGGACATGAACTGGGTTTGCTGCTCGGGCGTCAGGTCGCCCATGATTTCCTCGGTCGCTTCCGAGCCGTCGCGCGCCGCATCGGCCAGCATCGAGAACAGCTTCCCGTCGAGATTTTTCTCGGCCGCATCGGCCATGCACTCACAGGTCGCCTGGTCGCTTGAACCGTCAGCGACACAAGCGTCGACAATGGCCTGCTTGTCGTTGCCGCCGCCACCACAGGCAGCGATGAACAGCAGCGAGGCCGGAGCAATATGAATGAGTTTCACGGCGATTTCCCTCTCAATTGATACCCCGGCAAGGTTTTCACGATTTTCCCGCGCTTGCCAGAAAAAAAGCGGTCATTCGCGCCGTAGCAGGCGATCCCATTGAAACCTGTTGCCCAGGCGCTTCATGAATTCAGCCTTCACGGCGGCGGGGTCATAGTCCTCGCGCACCCACTTCATGAAGGGCTTTGCGCTATCCGCCGTCTCTTCGAGATAGGTCGCGAAAAACGCGTCCAGCATGCCGGTCTTGCCGGATTTGACGTGCAGAAACCGGCCAGACAGCTGCTCGGCAGCCTTTGCGACCGGCATCTGCCGCCGGAAGATCATGTAGAGGGCGCTCATCAGTCCGGCCCGGTCAGCGCCTGACTTGCAGTGCATCAGCGCCGGATAGGCGATGTCCTCGAACAGGGCCTGCGCCGCCTCGATGGTCTCGACCTTGGGCGTATCGCGGGAGAAGACCTGGAAATCGACCAGCACGATACCGGCCGCTTCGCAGGCTTCCTTCTCAAGCAGGTAATAGCCCTTGGTGCTCTCACCGCGCAGATTGATGATGGTACGGATGCCGCGCTCGGCCGCATGTTCTGCCACCTGCCGCGGATTGGGCTGGTTGGAGCGCCACATTTCCGGGCTGATCTGGTGCAGGTTCTGGAAGCTCTCGCGCAGGAAGCCGTGATCGCCGAGCACCAGCTCGCGTTCGGCGCGCGCGCGCCCGGCCACCGTCGACAGGTCGGCGGCGATATGCGGGCGCTTCTTCTTGCGCTTTTTCTTCTTCTTTTCCGGCGTCTGTTCGCTCATCACTCCTGCCGCCTAGCCAAGCTGCCTGCTGCGGGCAAGCCGCAAGGTCATATGGGTCTTAAACGACCAGTAAGAAGACGGGCTTAACGTGACCGGGATTTCCTGACCCAGCATCAACAGGCCCAGCACACCCGAATGATCGCCTCCCTTGCCCGCCTCCTCGTCCCGGCCCTCGGCCTCATGGCAACCGCGCTGCCGGCCCTGTCGCAGGGGATCGACATCCAGCCCTCGTCGGTGGAGATCCCGGCCGAGCCGGGCGAGCGCTACCGCCAGATGCTGACGGTCACCAACCTGTCGGATGAGGTTTCCCGCGATCTCACCGTCGGGCTGGCGGACTGGACGCTCAGCCGCCATGGCGCGCTGGTCCTGTCGCCGGAGGGCACCGATGAGCGCTCAGCCACTGGCTGGACACGCATCACGCCCGCCTACCTGCCGCTGGCGCCCGGCCAGTCCGGCATAGTGATTGTCGACATCATCGTTCCGGCCAAACCCGCTGCGGCCGGCGACCACAAGCTCGCGCTGATGGCGTCCGAAGTCGCCCCGGGCGCCGATGGCCGGATGCAGAAGACCGAAGGTGCCAGCCTCTTCTATCTGACGCTCCAGCCGGCGGTGAGCGTACCGGAGGTCAGCGGCGTGCGTGTGGCGGGGACAGCCAGTGCGCCGCGGCTGGAGGTCGATCTGACCAATAGCGGCAATGCGCATGCGCGCCTTGAGGGCAAGATCCGCATTGAGGGCCGGGACGGCACAGGCCAGACCTATCCGGTCACGAACCTCGTCGTCCTCGACGCCAGCGACCGGACCTTTTCCATTCCGCTGGACGGGCCGCTTCCGCAAGACACGCGCGTGACCGTCACGCTCGACGATATTTCGGCGCCGCAGGCCAGGACCGGGGTTGCGCCGCTGCGCACCTATTCCGCCCCGCTCGACGCGCCGGCCGGTTAGCGGTAGCCGAGCCCTTCCAGCATGCAGACCGCCTCGTAAAGCGGCAGGCCGACAATGGCTGTGTAGGAGCCGTTGATGCGCCGGACAAACGGCGCCGCGCCACCCTGTATGGCATAGCCGCCCGCCTTGCCGACACCATCGCCAGCCGTGGCATAACGCTCGATTTCCGGCGGGGTCAGGCGTTTGAAGACGACCCGTGACGTCACGACCCGGACCGATTCACGCCCGTCCGGGGCGATCACGGCGATGCCGCTCAGTACCTGGTGGGCGCGCCCCGAGATCAGCTCCAGACAGGCACGGACCTCGTCACGACTGGCAGCCTTGGGAAGCATGCGCCGGCCAAGCGCGACGACCGTATCGCCAGCCAGCGTGTACTCACCGCTGCGATGCACCGCCTGCGCCTTTTCCAGCGCAAGCCTGTGGGCCAGCGCACGGGGCGTTTCGTCTTTTTGAGGGGATTCATCGATATCGGCGGGCCTGACGTCATCTGGACGAATGCCTGCCTGGGCAAGCAGATCAAGGCGCCGCGGTGACGCGCTCGCCAGGACAAGGGGCGCGCGCGGGTCTGTCATATTACTTGAAGCGGTAGGTGATCCGGCCCTTGGTCAGGTCGTAGGGCGTCATCTCAACGAGAACCTTGTCGCCCGTCAGGATGCGGATACGGTTCTTGCGCATCTTGCCGGCGGTATAGCCGATGATCTCATGGTCGTTTTCCAGCTTCACGCGAAAGGTCGCGTTCGGAAGCAGTTCCATGATGGTCCCGTTGAATTCGATAAGTTCTTCTTTTGCCATTGGCACTCCATGATTTGCCGCGGAATCGGTTCCGCACGCTTAATATGGTGCGGTTCGGTACTTTCGTCACCGTCTCGACGCAAGTCCTTTTGCACTGCCGTGCGCCTCAAGGGTGCACCAGACGGTAACGCTTTTCTGCCAGAAGGCGTGTGAATTGGACGTAACCGGAAGCCTTATATCCCATGCCCCTCGACATGCCGCGCGCCGACAAGCCGCCCGTCCAGGCCGGCTACCTCAACTTCATGCAGCTCTTCGACACCATGCCGACACCGTACATGGTGATGGATCGCCAGCTGCATATCGTCTACGCCAACAAGGCCTATCTCACCATGCTGGAGCGCACGCTGGACCAGATTTCGGGCCGGTACATATTCGATGCCTTCCCGGATACCCCGGAGCGTGTCGCCTCTGTGCAGGAAACCTTCCTGCAGACACTGGATGGCGTCACCACCCAGCTGGACCGGCAGGCTTTCCACTTCGAACATGCCGACGGAACGACCAGCACGCGATGCTGGCAGTGCACCCAGACGCCCTATTTCGACGGCACCGGCAACGTGGTCTACATCATCCAGCACGCCGAGGACGTCACCGAAGAGGAAAATCTCCAACGCCGGAATGAGGCGATCAGCCTCGAACTCGATCATCGCGTGAAGAACGTCTTTTCGGTTGTTCAGGCCGTGGCAGCCATGGCTGGCAAGAACGCTGGCAGCATCGATGAGTTTCGGGAAGATTTCGAAGCCCGCATCATGGCGATGAGCCGCACCCATAGCCTTTTGGCCCGGACCAACTGGTCGGGTCTTTCGCTCAAGGACATTCTCGAGGCGGGTGTCGAACAGTATGGCGGCTTCCAGCCAGGCCGGGCCCATTTCCACGGACGGGATGTGACGTTGAGCCCGCGTGCCTCGCAAATGGCCTCCCTGCTCGGCCACGAACTCGCGACCAATGCTGCCAAGTATGGCTGCTTCAGCCGGCCCGGCGGCCGGCTCGACGTAACGTTCTGGCCAGACCCGGCGCGAAAGCAGCTGAAGGTCGAATGGAAGGAGTCCGGCCTCAGTGGCGTTCGCCCGCCTGAACGATCCGGTTTTGGCACGCGGCTTGAGACCTTCATGAACAATGTCAGCATCGACCGCGACTATGAGGATGACGGTATCCGGGTGACGATCCAAGCCTACCTGCCGGACAGTCCCTGGGATATGATGGCGGATCAGCCGCCGGGGGCGCGGGCCTGACCGGCATGCAGCGCGCAGATCAGTGTGAACAGCCGGCGCGCGGTGTCGAAATCCACCTCGATCTTGCCTTCGAGGCGTTCAGCCAGCAGCGATGAGCCTTCATTGTGAATCCCGCGGCGCGCCATGTCGATCGCTTCGATCTGGTGCGGGGTCTGCGTCTTGATCGCTGAATAGTAACTCTCGCAGATCATGAAATAGTCGCGGATAATTCCCCTGAAAGGCGAAATCGAGAGGATGAAGGCGTGGACCTTATCGCCGCTTTCCCGGCGGATGTCGAAGACCAGCTTGCGCTCGACCATGGACAGGTGGAGCACATAGGGCCCGCCATCATCATCGATTATGCCGAAAGTGTTTTCCTCGATGAGGTCGAAAATGGCGACGCGCCGCTCATGCTCGGCATCGGGCCCGCTGGAGGACAGCGTCTCCTCGTCAATCTCGACCGCAATGAGGCGTTTGTCAGCCATGGCCTCCGCCGGAATTGGTGCGAATGGAAACCGACCGCGCATGCGCCGGCAGCCCTTCCGCTTCTGCCAGCCGGAGGGCAGCGGGTGCAAGCGCGTTGAATCCATCGGCGCTCGCCCGCTGGATGCTCATCCGCTTCATGAAGTCGGCAAGACCAAGGCCGGAGCTGAACCGTGCCGCCCGGCTGGTCGGCAGGACGTGGTTGGACCCGGTCACATAGTCGCCGAGGGCTTCAGGCGTATGGTGGCCGAGGAACACCGCACCGGCATGCCGGATCTGCGGCAGCAGAAGGTCGGGATCCTCGACGGCAAGCTCCAGGTGCTCGGCGGCGATGGTGTTGGCGATGTCGGCGGCCTGGTCAAGCGACCCGGCCAGGATGATCGCGCCATGGCTTTCCCAGGCCTGACGGGCGCGGGCCTCTGTGGACAAAGATTTCAACTGTTTTTCCACAGCCTCTTCCACAGCCTTGCCCACATCCTTGTTCACAGTAATCAGGATCGACTGCGAGGAGGTGTCGTGCTCGGACTGGCTGAGCAGGTCGGCGGCGATCCAGTCGGGGTTGGCGCTTTCGTCGGCCACCACGAGAATCTCCGATGGTCCGGCGATGGTATCGATACCAACCGTCCCGAAAACCTGGCGCTTGGCCTCGGCGACATAGGCATTGCCGGGGCCGACAATCTTGTCGACCGGCGTAAGGTGTCCAGCCCCGAAAGCGAGGGCGGCGATGGCCTGGGCGCCGCCGATCGGATAAAATTCATCCACACCCGCCTTGAGGGCGGCATAGGCAACCGCCGGGGCGAGCTGGCCGCCCGGCGCGGGCGCGGTCATCACGACGCGGTCCACACCGGCAATCTTGGCTGGAACCGTGTTCATCAGCACCGAGCTCGGATAGGAGGCAAGCCCGCCCGGCACATAGACGCCGACGCTGTCCAGCGACGTCCATTTCCAGCCAAGCTCGACGCCTGACGCGTCCTTGAAGATGTGGTCCACCGGGCGCTGCTTCTCATGATAGGCGGCGATCCGCTCGGCCGCGAAGTCGATGGCCTCGCGCAGGTCGGCCGGACAGCCCGCCGCCAGCGCTGCCAGGTCGACATTGTCCGACTGCAGCGTCACCGGGTCGAGGGTCAGCCGGTCGAATTTAGAAGTGTATCGCGCAACCGCCTCGCCGCCATTCTTGCGCACATCTGCGATGACATCGCGCACCGTCCCGGCGACATCGCCGGCTTCGCCGCGCGGTTCATCCAGGAAGGCTGCAAAGGTTTCCTTGAAGCTGCCTTGCGTCGCATCGATCCAGCGGACCATCAGCGCTTTCTCCGTTCGTGGCTCGGCGTATGGCGGGTCGTCCACTCATACTCACTGTCAAGCAGGGTCACGTCGAGCGCCTCGACCTCGAGGGCCAGTTCACCGTCGCCTGCAAACACGATACGGACTATCCCGCCCGGCGGTTCATCGGCCGGGTCGAATTCAATGGCGAGCAGCGAATAGACCATGTCGGGATCGGCCTTGGAAATGCCGAGCGACTTCACCGACAGCACGCCATCAAAGGCCAGCAGCGAGCGCACGCGCGCGCCCGGCTCCTTCTTGCGGCGCTTGCCACTCGTCTCTTCCCAGCGGAACCGGTTCAGCTCGATCGAGAAGCGGTGGCGCCGGGCTTCGTATTTCAGGTGCTCGGCCTTGGTGACCGCATCCTGGATGGCAGCGGAAATCACCGTCAGGTCGTCCTTGTCCTCGGCGATTAGCCTCAGCGGCTTCATGTCAGCCATGTCTGGCGCCCCTATTCCTCACTGTCGCTGACACGCCGGATATCGGCCCCGACAGCGCTCAGTTTTTCTTCCAGCCGTTCAAAGCCCCGGTCCAGGTGGTAGATCCGGTTGACCTCGGTCTCACCTTGGGCAGCGAGCGCGGCGATGACAAGGGAAACCGACGCGCGAAGGTCAGTCGCCATCACCGGTGCTCCTTTCAGGGTCTCCACACCCTTCACAATCGCCTCATGACCGCGCACGGCGATGTTCGCCCCGAGCCGCGAAAGCTCCGGCGCGTGCATGAACCGGTTCTCGAAAATGTTCTCCCGGATCACCGACGTGCCATTGGCGAGCGTCATCAGCGCCATGAACTGCGCCTGCAGGTCGGTCGGGAAACCCGGATGCGGCGCGGTGTCGACGCTGACAGCATTGAGTGTCGACCCATTGCGCACAATCCGCATCGTGCTGGCCTGCTTGTCGGTTTCCACGGAGACACCGGCATCGCGCAGGGCCCCTGTCAGGGCACTCAGCGCGCTCACGGGCGCATTGGTCAGCGTCACGTCGCCGCCGGCTGCGGCGACGGCCATGGCATAGGTGCCGGCTTCGATCCGGTCTGGCATGACGGCATGCGTGGTGCCGTGCAGCTTCTCGACGCCCTGAATCGTTACGGTTGCCGTGCCGCCCCCGCTGATTTTCGCGCCCATCGCATTGAGACAGTCCGCAAGGTCGGCGATTTCCGGCTCACGCGCGGCATTCTCAAGCACCGTCTCACCCTCGGCGAGTGTCGCGGCGAGCATGGCATGCTCGGTCGCACCGACGGAGACGAAGGGGAAGACGATATGCGCGCCCTTCAGCCCGCGAATCGCAGCGGCCTTCACATAGCCTTCCTCGACGACCAGGTCGGCGCCCATGGCCTCGAAGGCCTTCAGGTGCAGGTCGACGGGCCGGGCCCCGATCGCGCAGCCGCCAGGCAGCGAGACCGTGGCATGGCCGTAGCGCGCCAGGAGCGGGCCGAGCACGTTGAAGCTCGCCCGCATTTTGCGCACCTGCTCATAAGGCGCGATGGTCGAGGTCAGCGATTCTGCATTCATCCGGCAGGTCGAATCGCCCTTCGGCCAGTAGACCTCGACCCCGAGTGTCTGCAGCAGCTGCGAAAGGAATCGCGTGTCTGCCAGCTGCGGCACATTGGTGAGGGTGAGCGGCTCAGGCGTCAGCAGCGCCGCCGCCATCAGCTTCAGCGCGGAATTCTTCGCTCCCGAAATCGGGATCGTGCCGGAAAGCGGTTTGCCGCCAGTGATCTTCAATCTGTCCATGGCGGCTCCTTATAGTGGTCTTGTCGGCATGGAAAAGGCGGGAATGCGGCGCGCCTGCCCAAACCCTGAACAGAGCCTTTATGTGTCCGTCCCGGCACCCTTTTCGCCCGGTTTGCGGGATTCGTCTTCCCGCCCGCGCCGGGCGGCCTGTTTGCGGCGTTTGAGATTGTCGCGAAGGGCCGCCTTCAGACGGGCATCGCGGCTGGCGGCGCTGTCTTTGTCAGTCATTTGTTCAGTGAACCTTCCGAAACGGTCTTTTCATCATTCCCCGCATAAGCTAAGGGCCTCCCTCACCCGCTTCAAATGCCGCGGTAGCTCAGTGGTAGAGCGCGTCATTGGTAATGACGAGGTCGGGAGTTCAATCCTCCCCCGCGGCACCATTCCTTCTGCTGAAGTGAAGTCAGGCGTTTCAGTCATTTTTCCTCCTTTTACATTGTTGATTTGGTTGAATAATTTGAACGGCGCTGTCGTTTCAGGGAGTTCAATGCCGCCCTTTTTCGAGTAACGCAGATGACTCGAAAAGGTGAGCCTCAGCACTAAGCGGCGAAGCTCTAAAACCCCTGAATCCCATAGAGTTTTTGGCGCTGAGACGTATTTCAGGGAGAGTTCAATCAAACTCTCCAAAGGCATTTGCGGCCTGGCGGTTCGAGCGGCTTTTTCGAGCAAGACGAGCTTGCGCTTTTCAGCTTCGGCGATCTTGTCTTCATAGGCTTGGATCACGCGGGGATTCGTCGCCTCAATAATTCTGTCGACCAGCTCGCCAATCTGCGTCTCGCAAGTTTCAGCTTCACGCCTGAATCCGTCTGCCCGCTCCTCAGCACGCGCAAGGCGCTGGTTCCAACAATCGGTCAGCATGGCAGTCGCCACTTGGACCAGTGCCCGTGCAGGCTCAAGCTGACCCAACAGGTTAGCAAACTCACCCTCTAGCTTGTCGCGGGAGATGGTTTTGGAGCACTGCTCGCAATCGCGGTTCACACAAAAATAGTATGGGTATTTTTTGTACTTGCCTTTGCACCAGCCGCCCGTGAGATTGTAACCACAGCACGCACATTTAAGCGCTCCGCGAAGCGCAAAGTCCTCACGTGTATCAATGCGGGTCGGTGCGTAGACGCCTTCTTTGAGTTTGTGCTGGATGCGCTCATAGGTAGCCACAGAGATCAGGCCTTCATGCTGGCCCTCGCGAAGCGTCACACCCCATTTCTTTGAAGAGACCAGCCCGGCATAGACCTCTTTGCCCAAGAAGCGCACAACGCTTTGCGGGCGGATCGAGCCGTTAGGCTTGTCCTTCGGAAACTCAGGCTGTGCTTCCAGCCAGCGGAGCACTTCGGTCTGAGAGGCGAACCGATTGCTCGCAAACCCTTCAAGCGCTTCGGCACAGATCGAGGCCAAAGGCTCATCACGCACCAGGACTTTGCCGCCGCCTTTTGCGGGCACGTATTTCATGCCGATAGGCGCATGAAAAACCCAAAAGCCCTTTTCAAGCCGAGCCTTCATTTTCTGGACGACCTGACGGCTGTTTTGCTCACGCTCTAACTGCCCCTGCGCGGCAATGATCGTCTCGATGAACTTCCCTTCGGGGCTTTCCTCGAATTTGAAATTCAGAGATTCAACGGTAGCGCCGCGCGATGACAATTCCTGACGCAGAGCAATATGCGCCGCTGTATCCCGTGCAAGCCGTTTGAGGTCATCGAAGATGACGACATAGTTCTTGTCCTTTTGCGCATCGAGATATGTCAGAAGCGCCACCATGCCGGGGCGCTTCAAATAATCTCCGCCCCCTGTGATGGAGTCGGGAAAGACCGCCTCAACGTCATAGCCTTTTTGTGCAGCATACTGACGGCACCGATGCTCCTGAGAGTTCAGCCCATCACCGTCTGAGGCCTGCTTTAGCGAGGATATTCGGCAATAGATGATAGCTGATTTTGTGACTGTCCTTTGCGAGCTCATGCCTCGACTCCTTCCTGCGCCGCATCGCGCACAGGGCCTGCAGCATTTTCAAAGCGTTCAATGAAATTGTGATGAGAAGAGTATACATGATCCCGCACAGCCTGGGCTGATGGATCGGCCAATTCTTGCGGTTTTCCACAAGGCGGATTTTCAATGGAAAAGCCCAGATCAACGAAACTGGCCATGATCGCATGGAGCGCTCTGAGCAGATCAAGTTTTTGGTCGTCTGGGATATCCGTATCTTCGAGAAGCGGCATATAGGCTTCAAGATCGAATTGTACGGTGTTCGTTATGGTGCGCTCATTGCCCTCTATCGGCGTGGCGGCGGCGCGGTCCGCTGGTGGGTGTGTGGTCCTGGTTTCCTCCATGACTCGGTGTCCTTTTTCAATCAGGGTGTATCAATCATTTTCGTCCTTTCCTCTTCTTGCGTTGCGCTTCGGCAGGATCGCCAAAGGCAATAAGAACAAAAAGTGAACATACGTTCATTTGCGCTTTTTGGCAAGAAGAATCTGCTTGGCTTTAGGCCCGCGATTTAGCGGGCCGCTCTATCTCGCGGTTTTGTGCGGCGGGTGCCACGGGCAGGCTTGCGCTCGTCTTTGAATCGCTCCCGCTGAATCTCATCACGGCGTTTATCATCGTCGTGCCAGTCTTCGGATAGCTCTTGCTGATTATCCTCGCGCTGCGCATTGCGCTCTTGGGCGTGTTTGCGCTGTCGGGCGAGGATCTTGTAATGGGTCTCGCGCGCAAGCTCGCTGACGCGCAGAAGGTCTTTCGAGCCTAGCGTGGAGGTCTCTTGTGGGTTGCCATCTTCATCACGGTATAGCTTCGTAATTTTGGTATTGAAAAGCGGGCCATACTCACCCTCGCTTCGCCATGTCGCGCTTCTCAAATTGCCGTCGCGCAAAACGAGCTCAGGGGCGTTGTCTTTGTTCCGGCCTGGCGGGGCGTCTGTCATGGGCAGTCTCCTTTTGGTTATGAAAGTGAATGGTTGCGTGATCGCTCTTGAGAACGGGGCGAGCCTTGAGTTTTTCGAATTTCTCGAAAAGCCTTGATCTCATTCGCTCTGTCTGCGGCCTCCCGCACATATTTCGAGGCGCGAGGTTCTAGCGAGCGATCTAATTGATCCCTCACCTGATTAAGCCCTTCGATATCCTTGCTTCGCTCGCTCAGCGCCAAACGCACACGCATGGATGCGATGCGCGCTTTGACGGCCTCAAGATTATCTTTGGCGGCCTGACCTGCTTTGAGCGTGTCTTCGGGCGACTTCACAGACATGGACGAAATCCTTCGACATACGACCACTGGCCGCTTTGTTGGTACTGAGGAAAGTGCGAGAGCCGCGCTGGTACGGCTTCAGTAATAACGCGCCGATATTCCGGGCCGCGCTGTCCCATTATCTGCACACGGTCTATTGGCGGGTAATAAGGCGAGCCGAGATAGCGCCCAGCCATCCACGGCATCTCATAATAAGGGTAGCGATCCGCATAAATCGCGCCTTCGACGCCATCCATGAACACATACATCTTGCTGCCGGGCATATTTAAAATCTCATCCGGCGTCCGCACATCGCGCTTTTGCTTTGAGCGAATGCGAGAGGAGCGTTTGTAGTGAGTGGCTTGCAGTCCGGCGCTCAGGACATCCCCGCCATCGATCAACTCCAGGAGCGCTCGATTATAACCTTGTCGGGCTTTGGCCTGCTGGACCTCATCATCATATTCGAGGGTCTCAGCACCAATGCGGCGGCTCAGCGTCGTGGCAGAGGGCATATCCCTGATACCGAAATACGCCTGATAGCCTGCGCTTCCGAGCAGGATATTCTCGGCGTTCTCACCCAACGCGCGCATTTGATAAGTGCTCTGCCAGACCGTCAGCGGCGTCACGCCCCATGAGCCTGCGCCAATCGTGTAAGCATCAAGGAGGAATTGCGCCGCGCCGAGTTGGGCGGCTTCGTCAATCACCCAATGCTGGCGCGGGGCCTGTGGCGCGGCGGCCCGATAGGTCTTGGCCGCCAAGAACATCGCCTTGATAACGAGCGCCCATTGCCGGACATATTCGCCCTTCGGGCATAGATTTACCGTGTAGAGACGGCCTTCATCGCAAAGCTGCTTAAAAGAAAAATCGTAGGGCGGACTCACGGACGCCCGCAATTGCGGCGAGCTAAGACAGATAAAACTCTTGCTCAATTCACCTGCAATGCCATCGAAACCGCCGCCTTCACGTGAACGAAGGCCTGCAATCTCTTCTTCGCATTGCCGCACATCCTCAAAGCGTGATTGGCTCATCGGAAAGGCGAGCCGCTCCAGCCATTCATCGCCTCCGCCTACGAAGAGCATGACCGCCCAATAGAGGCGATCCAGCCGCAAAACACCGTCCATCTCGACCAGAGCCAGGCAGATATGCTGGAGGAACCAGCGCGCGCGCATCTCGAAGAACCGCGATTGCGGCGCACCTGAAAGCGGGACCGCCATTTCGCAAAAGGCAATCACATCATCGATCAGGCTGGGGCTATCGATGTGAATGTAATCGACAGGGTTGATCCGATGAAACGGCAGCCCTGCGATCCGGCAGGGATTCCAGACATAGCTATAGCGCCCTTCGACGGCCAGAAGATTTGCAATGAAGAACGCTTCCGCTTTGACATCAAGAATGACGCGATTGTGCTGGCTACCGCCCAGGCAAAGTTGATACGCCAGCAAGCTTGCCAACTTGCCGCTTCGCGCGCCGCCGACAATCAATTCCCCGGCAAGCCCCGCGTGCCCAAACGGCCGGCCAAAGGCGAAGCCCCCGAAGCGTGTTTGCGAGTTGAAGTTGTATGCACCAGCGGCGGCGATTTGCGCTTGGGATGCCAGCTCCGCGCTTCCGAACCGAAACCGCTCATTATCAAAATCAGGCAAGCCCATCTCTCTACCGCCGTGTGAACACGCCGAGCAGGAAGAGCTTCGGGATCAGTTGGAACAAAACCGTCAGACCAAAGAAGCCGACCATCATGCAGAGCAGAAAAATGGGAATAACCAGATATCCTGCATCTGAAGAAACATCCTCGAAGAATTTTTCCATGATCCAGCGGGAGATTCCAAAGACCTGCGGATAGCACAGCACCATCATCAGGCCGGAAAGCGACAGGGCGAGCCAGCCGCCATCACCGCGCTTGCGCGGAGGGTATGAAGGATTTCGAGACATGGATGTGTCTTTCAATTTTTAGGGGTTGAGCGGGCGGCCTCACAAGCCGCCCGCTTGAGCCGTGCTTACCGCTTGCGCTCACTCCACAGCGTCGCAAAGCCGCGAGCAAAAATGCTGAAGAAGAACACGTGGGTCAGAACCGCAAAGATCGTGTATCCCGGCAGTCCCGCATTCATCCCGTTGAAGGTCGTGATCGTGTTGATGAGCGTGAGCCCGCACACGATGCCGGCGGAGACGAGTCCGCGCCGCCAGACCATCAGGAGTGCCGGAAGACCGAAGCCGACCAGGATATACAGCGTTGAGCCGAAAGTGGCCTCGGGTATGCCTGCCGCTTCGTTGATACGCGCTTGACCGACGATACCGCCGAGACCGTACCAAATAGCCGCATAAAATGCTTGCCGAACAGGGTCGCGAAACAGCTCGCCTATTTCTCGTCCGAGCGAAAAGCTCTGTTTCTGGCGGGACCGCTCATGAACACGGTCAAAACCGTACTCGATATCCGGCGGCGGGCTTTGAAGGCCAATAAAAGGCCTGCTCCCTGAATTAGGATGTGTGTGTTGATTGTGTGAGGGATCATTAGATGCCATGATCCGGCTCCTTCTATTGAGGCTGACTGGCCGATTTTTGAGGGATAGCGCGAGGGGAGTTGCCGCTCTCCTCGCGCTGCTTTTACGCTACAAAGCGTAGCCTGTAGCGTGACAGACCGGGCAAGGCCTCTCTGCCGTGCCGCCACCGTTGGTAGCAACACTCTGGTAGCGCCTGCCATTGCAATGGTTGCAAATACGCCGCTTGGGTGCGCTATAGCCTGACGATTTCGTCGTGGTTTTCTTCTTCGATCCGAACATCTGATCTCTCCGATAAGGACGAGGTAACGGGGATGCGCTACCCCACTGAGCCGTGAACCTCAGCAAGACCAGAATGCGTATGTTTTTATACGCAGTCAAGCCAAATTTTTTATTAGGGGTCGATACGCACTAGCTCAACATCTAACCGATATCCGATTTTATTTAACAATTCCAAAGACCTATCTATCGTCGCTTCGCCTCTGTAAACTTGGCGCAAATTTCCTTCACTAATGCCGAGACGATCTGCAAACTTTCTCTGTGAAAGTCCTAGTTGGCTCTGTGCAAGTTGCAGCGCTTTGATAGCGAACTCTCGGTCAAGAGATCCTTCGAAAATCGGCGCTAGCCCATCTACCTTCTTTTCTTCATCCAATAATCCCTCGTCTGACCCTGCAATGTCAGGATTGTCAGTATACGGAGTATTATGACGAATTCTCAGCGCACGAGCAACTTTAAAGAGGTCAATGATGTTTCTATATAAATTAGCCTTCAACTCGCGCCGTTCTTTTTCTGGAAGCGCACCTCCCTCAAAGCGATCAAAACGCTGATCCACGAGCGCGTATTCGGCGAGGAAAGGTATGTTCGCGGCGGCAAAGTCTATTTTCTCAAACCACTTTCTGGACAGAGGCGAACTTACAGGCACACCTAGCCCGTCTCGATAGATCGTGGCCAGCGCAATTAAGCAAGTATTTCGTAAAGAAGTAATGCCGTCTGAGTCACTCTCCACTTTAGCTATTTGCTCAAGTGAGTGAATCGGGTCATTCAAAGTCGCTAGTTCTTGAAACCCTGGTAACATGAACAGCTGGATGATAGCGGCATCTGCCATTGCGAGGAGATTTCCATGCTCCGCAGCATCAACTAGCCACCGCATAGACCGTACGACATTGGCGGACTGATGGTGGTCATATGCATGAAGCTCAGCAAGCATATACTCAGCGCCGGCGTGACCTTGGCGAGCGGCTCGCTCCGCCCAGAAAAATGCTTCATCAGGTACATTTAACTCTTTGCCGAGACCCTGCAAAAAGCAGTCTCGCGCGACCAAAAATTGAGCTTCTTTGTATCCAAGTTCAGCTGATCTACGGATAAGCGCTTTGACCTCGCTTTGGTCTCGGCGCAGCATTTCTGGTATGGTCTGATTTTCTGGGAAGGCTTTGAGGAATAATGCTTCAGCGTCCCCACTCTGAACAGCATCATTCAAATAATTCAAGGCTTCGGCCTGCCTATTCTCGACCAGGGACTTATAGAGCAAAACTCGCGCTTGGTTACTCCCGGCCTTGGCCGCTTCTCGAAGGTGATCCGCAAATATCTCATCAGATAGAAACTGCTTTGGTACAGTAACTTCTGCATTTTGCTCAGATCTGAGGTCGAATAAGTTATTGAAAGTCATACTCGTATTTAAAGCGTTTTGAGCTTATAGGCATACCCTCAAATCGTTAACCCACTCAGGAAAATCGGCTCACATTTCAGGACTTTTGTCGGTGTTTTCTTTATGCCACCGACTGCCACCTAGAGTTTTCTGGTAATCTTCTTCATCGGCATTTGTGAGTTCGATCAAAGAAGGAAACCGCATAATTAGCCAAAGTCCTCTTCTCAGGAATTCCGCCGCATCCATGTCAGACCTCTCGGCGGCAGCCAGCACAACCTCTTTGACGCGCCCCCTCATTCGGGTCGCGACGGACTCTCTCGAATCCGCATTCATCTGCTCCGCATGATCAATACCCGGTCTGCCTGGAAGTCACCCTCGATGAACTTCAACTATTTCTGGCTATCGCGGTATGTTAAGCAGTAGATATCATGCAGAAGTTTTACAAATTCCGCCTGCTGGGGCTCTCAGTTATGGCGTTCTTGCTCGCAGATATTGCCATTGCTCAAGACGCTCTGGCGGATTCCGTAAATGCGGATCAGATTGATCAGGCCGCGCAAGCAGAAAGCTCCAACGCCGTTGGTGACGGCAGGCCTGTTCAATTCATTTATGGATCAGGGGTCAATAGCTTCACTCTACAAAGAGTTGTTGAAAGCGTCGAAGAAGCTGGATGCCCAGTTACAACCAAGCAATTGAGCGACACCGATAGAATAATAGTAAAAGTCGCCGAAAAGACCATCGGGAGCCAAGATGTTGTGTTCGCTGGAATGTTTGCTCTCGAAAACTGCAAATAGACAACCTGGGCGCGCCCTCAGATAATCTACCGATCACACTTTAATTGGCCCTCAAGGCCACGATGGCGAAACAAAACAGCAAGGCACGACGCGATGACAGACTGGCTCACAATTCTAAAACGCTGGCAAAGGTTGTTGGCCAGTGCTTCTTTGCTAGTGTGCACCGGCGGAGCGCCGCCTTTGCTAAGCATCGCAAACGCCCAAGAAGCAGGGAAAAATAGTGAGCTTTCACAGAAGCTTGCGTCCGAAGTGGGAAACCTCAAACGAGAGGCTGTCAGATTTTCTCGTGAGGGGAATAATGTCGGTATTTTTATACGCGTTGGAAATGATGTGCCTAACCAGCATTTTCAGTCTGCCGAAGAATATAAGCAGTACATGGAAGCTCTTTATCAGCAAGCGCTTGATGATAGCCGTCACAATTTGAACGGTGACGCGAAAGTTTTTATGATTGTAGATCCAAGGGCAAAAGGGTCTTCGGTTTTGATTGCCACTGGCGGTTTGTTTTACAGCATAAATAATGCGAAATATGGACGTGATGAGCGGATTGATCCCGCATTGTTGAGTGCCGGAATTGCTATTGGCATCGCAGATGAGGTTGTCGAAGGATTGCCCATCGCGAAAGCTATTCAAGAGCAGAATGAGCGTGATGGTAACGTTCAGCGCAAAGCTAACAGATAGCGCCGCGTCCTAGGTGCATTCTCAGAAAATTATGCCGCCATCTGCCAGCCGTTGTCTTTGCGTGGCCGTCCTGGGAAGCGGCCTTGACGTGCGGCCACTTCCAATCCTGCTAAAGTCCGTTCACGAATAATCTGCCGCTCCAGCTGGGCTACCGCCGCCAGGATATGAAACACGAATTCCCCCATCGCGGTTGAGGTATCGAGCTTTTCGGTCAGGGACTCAAACCGCGCCCCGCGCTGGGCCAGTGTCTCATTGACCTCAACCAGATGCCTCAAGGAACGGCCCATGCGATCCAGCCGCCAGACAATAAGCTTATCGCCTTCGCCGATCCGGCTCATGATCTCATCGAAGGCAGGGCGCGAGGTCTTCGCGCCGGAATAGCCGACATCACCCAGGATTTCGGTGCATCCAGCAGCCTTAAGAGCATCGATTTGTAATTGAGGGTTCTGTTCAGCAGTGCTGACGCGGTAATAGCCAAAAGTCTGTGTCATTGGGAATGTCCTTCCTGTCATGAGAAACGACACCAACGGCCACCAAAGCACCGCTGGCGACACACCCGATAAAACGACCCTTTTTCAAGAATTTGCGCGGTTTCGATTCGCAACGGCCCGCACTTGTTAAAAGTCGATGCAATAACAACGACCTAGTATTCAATACGGAACGTAACACAAAGTTGAGTTGCGTTGCAAGAAAAAGGGTCCTTTTTCTTGGAATTTGCTGAATAGATTCAATGCACTCCGCCGACACGACACAAGGTGAAGTGTGATGAAGAACACGATGAAAGCAGGAATATTGGGATTGTCCGCCGTGGCGCTTCCATTTGCCGGCGCAGCAGAAGATACGCCGCAGGAGCGTGTGCAAGTCGCACAGCTTGAAAGCTCCCCTCAGCAAGTGAGCTTTTCAGACGCCGCTAGAGGCAAACCTGTACAGTTTATCTATGGTTCGGGAGTAAATGGATTTACGCTCCAAAGCGTTGTTGAAAGCGTTGAAGAAGCCGGATGCCCCGTCACGACTAGAGAGCTCAGCGACACTGATATGATTATCGCCCGAACAAATGGCGAAGGTATCAGTACGGATGATGTTGTTTTTGCCGGTCAGTGGACGATTGACAACTGTCTCGACTAGATAGGCTGGTTATCAATCCGATCTGTCGCTACATCACTGCCCATTTCGACATTTTGTTCTGCAATAGCTTTGAGCTCTGCACTGGCAGATGAGCTCTGGAGTATGGCTTTCTGCGCCTGCTCGCTAAGGTCCCCAACAGCAAACTCTGCAAGCATCAGATGATCAGGTGAGCTGAGGTCAAACTTTGCTTCTAGCTGCGCAATCTTGTCTTCGACAAGATACTTAACAAGTACGGGATCGAGACTATCCTCCTTGAGAAGCATCTCACGAGAATTGTCCGCAAGCTCGCTAACAAGCATATCAACCGCATTTTCGAAAAGAACGCCCTGGTCGGAGGTCAGGCTCAACTCGGCATAGGCCGCTTTGAACCATTCAACATCCCTCTCTGTATGCTCTGACCGCGCGATGTACTCTGACACCAAGTTGATTTTTCTGATTTCGAGAAGATCACGCCTAGAGAGATCTTCAAGGTCCACATCCGGGTTGCGGTTCGCGTATTCCTCGACAGCTTTCGGTGTCGTAAGCGTCGATGCTGAGACAGGCTGGCCTTGTTGCCAGTTACTTTCCGCCTGCTCATAAGCCGCGCCTTCAGCAACCTTCTTATCGAGTTGATCCTTGGCTTTGTCGCGCTGCTCTTGGAGTTCTTCTCGGTGCTTGCGTAGATCATCGAGCGTGACCGTACCCCAGTCCTCTTCAGGAATGCCGGCCAGTCTCAGCAATCTTTGATGCTCGGGGTCGTTCGGATCGATCTCGCCGCCGCTTGCCAGGATTTCAATCAAGCTATCCGTCGCACCGATCTGCTCGTCATACCGGTCGATCTGATCCTCAAGCGCTTTGATCTGCTCAGCCAGGTCTTCAAGCATCTGTAGGAACATGATTGTATCGTTAGATGCCTTGCGGCGGGCCGTCTCGCGCTCTTGCTGTTCTGCTATCCGTGATGATGCGGTTGCTCCGCTCCCTGACGCACCATTAATCGATGCGCTTTTGAGGCCCATCTCACGTTCGTTCTGAAACCCTTGTGAGCCCGATACATTGAAAAGCTCTCCTAGTTTCGGAGGCGCTGAATTTCCGGAGCCAGCATCCGAAACTGACGCGGAAACCCCTTTTGGATCGAAGGCCGAGCCCACAGCAGGCAGTTGCGCCGAAACCCTTAAGGCATCGGCTCTGAACTCCCGAATCTTCTCGTTTGTGTGCGTTGTCATGCGCTCCCCACTATCCCTGTTAACTCGCCTCTTTCCGGGCGTTGCCATCGAAGCCTGCGAAAGTCGCAGAAATTCCGAATGCTCATCAATGATAAGGGATTACGTTAAAGGAAACGTTAGTTTTATTAACAATTTTAAGGACTTACGAATAAAATTTGAGTCAAATTTGTCTAAAATTTGATCTATTTTCAGGTCTACGCGTCATCGAATGAGATAGTCTGACTATCCTGTCTTTTCGCGAGGCTTTTGAGGAGTTGAGTCGAAGTCGAAATTACGGTGGTGCTGCGCCGGTACCATCGCTCATTGATAGCTCGGACAGTTTTCTTATCGATATGCGCTCTAACGCATTCTCCTTTCTCTCCGTATGGAGAGATCGCATATTTCGGATGAATAGGAACGAAAAGCGCTATCGACTCTTCAGCCTTCGGGACGATTTCATCAAAAGCATCATCGGGTAGGATGAACGATGCGCCATCGGGAGCGACAAGGAACTGGACACCTATTTTGCCCAGCGCTTCGAGTACTTCTTCTGACTGAGCTGCACGGGCTTTCTGAACACTCAGCGTCTGCAGCTTCTCATCAAACTGGACCGATGCGACCTCTCTGCGAACTTCATCAGGATCATGCCCTGCGGTAATAGCGGCCTCGATAGTGCTTTGGCGTATTGCGTCATGATCTATGCGATTAAGGTATTCATCCCACGTGCCAGGCAATCGCTTCTTCGCATTGTAGATATAAAACTGCCAGAGTAGCGTTCTCGTCGGCTCATCAAGATCAGGCAGTTTTCCATCATCGAGGATTGATATTATTTGCGCAGTAAGGTCTGCCGCAGCCCCGTCCATTTTTGCGTAGAGTTCGGTTTCCAGGCGCGCATCTTTAGTACCATCAGATCGCTCATAGCTATATAGGTGCCGCTGAACATTGACGTTCTTCGTATCGGACTTGAATGCTCGCAGTTGTTCGCGATCTCGGCGATCAACGCCGAAGACTGAGCTACCTCCATTGGACCAGTGCTTCATGAGCCATTGAGGGACAAAATGGTGGCGCTTGGGTACGTTCATCGCGTGCCACGATCCGGTAAGTTGCCATACGCATCAAGAACCCAATTCACCAGCCGCCGCTCCGCCGAAAGCGTTGATCCATTGAACCAAGCTTGAACAGTTGTAACGGGAAGATCATTCGGCGCGTCTGCTGAGCTTTTTAGAAGTCGCCGGATAGAAACACCAGAGCGGCGCCTGTGAGCGTGAAGGCGATCATAAAGCTCATCATCGATAATGATATATCCCATATTGATCATACGATCTGACAATTTGTAATTTGCCAACGCGGGCCTCGATTTCGGCGAGGGGATAGTTTCTGAATCTAGATCAGGCCGTAAGTCCTGATAGCGTCTTTCGGACAGAGTTGTCGCTGTGTCTTGTTTCTTCGGTATGTGAGGAATCGCCGGCTTTGGGGTGGGCTTTGTCGGAAATTCGTTTTCGCTAACGCTATCCAGCACGGTTTTTATCCGAAGCCATTCATCTTCTTTGAGCGTCTTCTGCTGACCATAGATGAGCCGGGAGATCAATGTGTTGAGGCGACCTTGAGGAAACTCAGGAAAATGTGAGCGACCGATTGCAGACAGCGGAAGCTGCTGGTTTTGTAGCTTGGTTTTCAGAAGGGCGCGCATAGCTGGAGTGACTGCGAGCCGCTTGCCGGATCGGTATCGCGTTCGGCCAGAATCGAGACGTTCGGGTGCTGTTTCAACGCGTCGGATGATCGGCAACAAATTGCTGGCTTGATCGTGAAGCGCATGAAGTGGGCATTCAGAAAGCAGAAGACTGAGCGTTTCAGGCTCAACGGCAGATCGGTCAGTTTCAGCAATATGAAGGCCGAGTTTGCGTAAAGTCAGACGTGTACGTTCAAGTTCAGCTTTCAATTCAGCTAGCATAATTCAGTATACTGAATTCGATAGATCGAAAGCCAGACAATAAATGTTGCGTCGAAGTTGTTGCGTGATCGGTTCAGCGCGCAGGTCATGCTGATCGGATCAATTGGGTAGTACAAAGCATGGGGCTGGCATTTGCGTGATGCGCAAGGTGTATGCTGGTAATACCAGCAACCTTGGCAAGGGAGGCCGCTGCGCGCTCCCGTTGCATCCCTCCGGCCCTGGCTTTCGCTCAGGCATCGTCCATCCATTCCCTTTGCGATCCAATTGCGCGTGCCGCTCCAATTCCTCTCCAACTCCATTCCTGGCTGACACCATCGCGAAAGCCAACAGAACGTATCGACGTTCAATCACTCGCAAGGGAGACTTCGCTCTCCCCTGCACCCCATCGACTTGGCGGGCGTTCCTGCCCCCAAGACCCCTGACCATTTCATGGAGACGCTTTCAGCGCGACCACCCCCAAGAGGAAATATTGCGCATGAATTCAACCCTAAAGACATATTGCTGTTCACATTTCGTACCAGCCTGTTTATGGTTTCAAGCATAGGGAAATACGAATCAACATCTTTGTTTCGGCTAAACATTTACCGAAAAACAAAATCGCGATTTGGTGCGTCGAACTGAATAATTTCGTCGCTTTCCATACAATTAACGCCAGGACCAAATAAATTGAACGCCGTTGAAATTGAAGAAGCGATATCTTTGCTAGCTGATCAGCGTTTCGATGCTGAGGAGTTCCCATTTGCGTTTCTTGAGGCGTTTGGCAACAAGGCCACCACCATCAAGAAGCTACGCTCTGGCGCATCTAATAAGTCCGATCAGGGCGGCGTTCTTCAAACCAACAACATCCACATCAAAGTCTGCGAGCCTGGCACCGTCACAGAATCCCTCCGCGCATTAAAGGAGAGCCCGGCCACAACAAAAGCCAAAGCCAAATATGTGCTCGCGACCGATGGCAATGAGTTCGAGGCGGAAGACCTGATTGGTGGCGAGACCGTCGCCTGCGCATACAAGGACTTCCCTGACCATTTTGGCTTCTTTCTCTCATTGGCCGGCATCTCGACCGTCAAACAAATCCGTGAGAACGCCTTCGACATCAAGGCGACCGGCCGCCTGAACCGGCTGTATGTTGAGCTTCTGAAAGATAACCCCGAATGGGGGACGGAAGAACGCCGACATGACATGAACCACTTCATGGCGCGGCTGATCTTCTGCTTTTTCGCTGAAGACACAGACATCTTCGATGGTGAGAACCTGTTCACCGGCACTATTGAGCAAATGAGCGAGCGCGATTCCTCAAACACGCATGAGGTTATTGGCGAACTTTTTCGTTCGATGAACACGAAGTTTGAGGAACGCGCCGACGCTAAGATTCCTCGTTGGGCTGACAAATTCCCGTATGTGAATGGCGGCCTCTTTTCTGGCTCGACCGACGTGCCGCGCTTTAGTCGGATCGCGCAGCGCTATCTCTTCCATATCGGCAATCTCGATTGGAAGATGATCAACCCTGACATATTCGGCTCAATGATCCAGGCAGTAGCGGATGATGAAGAGCGTGGGGCTCTCGGCATGCATTACACGAGCGTGCCCAACATTCTGAAGGTGCTGAATCCACTCTTCTTGGATGACCTCCGCGAGAAGCTCGAAGAAGCGGGCGACAACTCTCGTAAGCTTCTGAATCTGCGAAACCGAATGGCGAAAATTCGCGTCTTCGATCCAGCCTGTGGCTCAGGCAATTTCCTCGTTATCGCCTACAAGGAAATGCGGGCGATCGAGGCCGAAATCAACAAACGGCGCGGAGAAAAGGATCGCCGAACGGACATACCACTCACAAACTTTCGTGGAATTGAGCTGAGAGATTTTTCCGCAGAGATTGCTCGGCTCGCTCTCATCATCGCTGAGTTCCAATGTGATGTTCTCCAT
This sequence comes from Henriciella mobilis, assembly GCF_003576285.1. Taxonomy (NCBI): domain Bacteria; kingdom Pseudomonadati; phylum Pseudomonadota; class Alphaproteobacteria; order Hyphomonadales; family Hyphomonadaceae; genus Henriciella; species Henriciella mobilis. The sequence continues at coordinate 675,509 of NZ_QWFX01000013.1, forward strand.
CGTGGGCAACAGGAAGCATTGAAGGAGTTCTTGCCGCTCAATGCGATGAACTGGATCACGTGCGGTAACGCTCTTCGTCTGGATTGGCTGAGCATCTGCCCGCCTACGGGAACAGGCGTGAAAATCGCTTCCGACGATTTGTTCGAGACGCCGTTAGATCAAGCCGAAATCGACTTTGAGAATGAGGGTGGCGAAACATATATCTGCGGAAACCCACCATATGCTGGTAGTTCAAAACAAACCGCCGATCAGAAAAGAGACGTTGCGCACGTGTTTGAAGCGCATACTCGCACGTGGCGTTCGTTGGATTTGGTAGCTTGCTGGTTCAAGCTTGCGTCAGACTATCTAGAAAAAACGATAGGTAGCTTCGCGTTTGTTAGCACCAACTCCATTTGCCAAGGTGAGCAAGTCCCGATTCTTTGGCCTCTTATTTACCACCGCGGCATGTGCATCAACTTTGCTCACACGTCTTTTAAGTGGGCGAACCTCGCGAGTAACAATGCTGGCGTCACAGTCGTTATTGTCGGTGTTTCTCCCAGAAAGTCAGATACAAAGCGACTATTCCAACAGGATACTGATAGTGAGGTTGAAGTACGAAAAGTCAGCAACATCAACGCTTATCTGATCGCGGGCGCTGACGTTATTGTTTCGGCTATATCCAAACCAACGGACGACCGGGGATATATGATCCGTGGAAACATGGCGACTGATGGGGGAAATCTGCTTCTTTCAGAGAGCGAGAAGGCAGAATTAGAAAGAACGTGGCCTGAATCATCGAAATATATAAAGAAATTCATTGGGGCACAGGAACTTATCAACGGGCTGTCACGGTACTGCATTTGGATTGAAGATGACGAGTATGCTTCGGCAATATGCATACCCGAAATTGCGGATCGTATTGAAAAAGTCAGAAACGCTCGCCTTGAAAGCACCGCATCATCGACACGCGACTATGCTGCCTTTCCCTACAAGTTTCGGCAAATACAAGGCATTTGCAATACATCCTGTATTGTCCTTCCGCGTGTCACCTCTGAGAATCGTGACTATCTAACGGCTGACTATTTTGATTCGAACACTATCGTTGGCGACAGGAATTTTACCATTTGCGACGCCCCACTATGGAATCTCGCAATAGTCTGTTCTCGCTTGCACTGGATTTGGATGGGAGCAATTTCTGCACGATTAGAGATGCGGCTGTCATACGCCAATACTTTAGGCTGGAATACTTTTCCAATTCCGAAATTGACCGAGAAGAACAAAGAAGACCTAACGCATTGCGCCAAGGACATTCTACTAGCGAGAGAAGCACACTGGCCCGCTACGATCGCCGACCTCTACGATCCTGAGAAAATGCCTGATGACCTGCGTGCTGCGCATGAGCGCAATGACGAGGTGCTAGAGCGCATCTATATCGGCAGGCGCTTCAGGAACGACACCGAACGGCTCGAAAAGTTGTTCGAGCTTTACACCAAAATGACAACCAAACAGGGAGCACCCGAAACGAGAAAGGCTGGGGCGCAATGACACAAGAAACTATCAAATCCGTCCCGTCCGTATCGGTTCAATATGCCGCCAATGGCAATTCGACGAAATCGAATGAGCTGGGCATGCGCCCAATGCAGGAACAGGTCTATGAAAAGCGGGGCGAGCAATACCTGCTGATCAAGTCCCCCCCTGCTTCGGGGAAGAGCCGCGCCTTGATGTTTGTCGCGCTCGACAAACTGCACAATCAGGGTGTGAAGCAAGCGATCATCGTCGTGCCCGAGAAATCCATCGGTTCAAGCTTCAACGACGAGCCGCTTTCGAAGTTCGGTTTCTGGGCTGACTGGACAGTCGTTCCGAAGTGGAATCTCTGTAACGCGCCTGGGGAAGACGGCGGGAAGGTCAATTCCGTTAATGCCTTCCTCGAAAGTGACGACCAGATTCTGGTGTGCACCCATGCGACTTTCCGCTTTGCCGTCGATAAGTTCGGGATTGAAGCGTTTGATGGCTGCCTGATTGCAGTTGATGAGTTCCACCACGTCTCAGCCAATCCCGATAACAAGCTTGGCCAGCATCTTGCCGCTCTCATCGCGCGCGACAAGGTTCATATCGTCGCGATGACGGGTTCCTATTTCCGTGGCGATGCCGACCCGGTTCTGATGCCGGAAGACGAAGTGAAATTCGAGCCGGTCACGTACACCTATTACGAGCAGCTCAATGGCTACAGATGGCTGAAATCGCTCGATATCGGCTACTTCTTCTATTCAGGTGCTTACGCCGATGACATTCTCAAAGTGCTCGATCCCGATCAGAAAACGATCATTCACATTCCGAGTGTGAATTCCCGCGAGAGTACAAAAGACAAAATCCGCGAGGTGGAGCACATCATCGAGGAGCTTGGTGACTGGCAAGGCACAGACCCGACCACTGGGTTTCAGCTCGTGAAACGCCCAGATGGTCGTATCCTCAAAATCGCCGATCTGGTCGATGACGACCCGTCCAAGCGGGACAAGGTTTCAGCCGCCCTCAAAAACCCCGCTCAAAAGAATAACCGCGATCATGTCGATATCATCATCGCCCTGGGCATGGCCAAGGAAGGCTTTGACTGGATTTGGTGTGAGCACGCTCTGACCGTTGGCTACCGTTCGAGCCTCACCGAGATTGTGCAGATCATTGGACGCGCCACCCGCGATGCGGAAGGTAAGACACGAGCCCGCTTCACCAATCTGATTGCCGAGCCTGACGCTTCCGAGGAAGCCGTGACTGAAGCGGTGAACGATACGCTGAAAGCCATCGCCGCAAGCTTGCTCATGGAGCAAGTTCTCGCGCCGCGCTTCAACTTCACACCTAAGAACCCGAATACCGGGCCGCAAGCCGATTTCGACTATGGCGAAGACGGCTACGATCCAAATAAATGCAATGTCGGTTTCAACGAGGACAGCGGCCAGTTCCAGATCGAAATCAAGGGGCTGAAAGAGCCGAAGACACAAGAGGCTGAACGAATTTGCCGTGAAGACCTGAACGAGGTCATCACAGCATTCGTGCAGGATAAAACCTCTATCGAGCGCGGCTTGTTCGATGAAGAGCTTGTGCCCGAAGAGCTGACCCAGGTACGGATGGGTAAGATCATCAAGGATCGCTACCCCGAGCTGGATGAAGACGATCAAGAGGCGGTTCGCCAACGCGCTATCGCAGCGCTGAACCTCACTCAAGAGGCCAAGAAAGCCGCGAATGAAAGCGGCGACAGTGAGATCAAGGCGAACACAGCGTTTGTCGAAGGCGTCCGCAAATATGTTACCGACGTGCGCGAGTTGGATATCGACCTGATCGACCGGATCAATCCGTTCTCTGAGGCTTACGCCATCCTCTCCAAAACCATGAACGAAGACCGACTTAAGCAGGTCAAAGCGATCATGTCTGGTAAGCAGGTAAAACTCACCGCTGAAGAAGCGCGAGACCTCGCTAAACGTGCCCTGAAGTTCAAGCAGGAACGTGGACGTTTGCCGTCGATTACCTCGCAGGATGCCTGGGAAAAGAAAATGGCCGAAGGCGTCGCCTTCCTCGCCCGCATGAAAGCGGAGGCTGCTAATGGCTAAAGAGTTCACAGAAGAAGATGATGCACTCTTAACCCAACTTGGGGTTGAGGTTGAAGCTAAAAAAGCCGTCACGCGTACGCCGCGCGAGGAGCGCATCATAGCAGGATTTGAAGAAATCCAGCGCTTTGTTGAAGAGCATGACCGCCCCCCGCAGCATGGCGAAGAGCGAGATATCTTTGAACGCCTGTATGCTGTCCGCTTGGACCGTATTCGCAAGCTTGAAGAATGCCGCACGCTCGTAAAGCCTTTGGATCATCAAGGCTTACTGGCAGCCGCAGTTGCCAGTGATACTCCAAATGTCGATGAGCTCGACGATGATGAGTTGCTTCGTGAACTTGGAATTGAGGATGAAACAGCCTCGATCACGGAACTACGCCATGTTCGCTCCGTCGCCGAAAAGAAAGCGGCCGAAGAAATCGCAAATCGCGAGAAGTGTGAAGACTTCGAAAGTTTCAAGCCATTGTTCGAAACAGTCCAGGCTGAGTTGGACCAAGGTGTTCGGATCACACGCCAAATCCGCAAGGATGCTGGCTTCCTTAAGACCGACATTACAAAGGGGCAGTTCTTCATCCTGGGAGGCCAAGTGGCCTATGTCGCGGATGTTGGTGAGCCAATCAAAGCGCCGAACGGAGAGTTCGACGCCAGGCTGCGTGTCATTTACTCCAACGGCACGGAAAGCAATCTCCTTCTGAGATCGCTTCAGCGTGCACTTTATAAAGATCAAACCAGCCGAAGCGTATCGGAGCCAAAGGCAGGGCCGCTTTTTTCTGGAGAGGCGGAAGACGATGACCTGGCAAGCGGCACGGTCTATGTCCTGCGGAGCAAGTCTGATCATCCTACAGTGAACGAAAACCGCGACCTGCTCCACAAAATCGGTGTTACGGGCGGTAGCGTTGAAAAGCGCATCGCCAACGCGTCAAAAGACCCGACCTTCCTGCTTGCTGATGTCGAGGTGGTTGCGACTTACAAGCTGTTCAACATCAACCGCACCAAGTTCGAGCGATTGTTTCATCGGGTGTTTGCGCATGCTCGAATGGAAATAGACATTACCGACCGCTTTGGCAGTCCGGTAGTTCCCCGCGAGTGGTTCCTGGTTCCATTGTTTGTGATCGATGAGGTCATCGAGAAGTTCAAAGACGGCACCATCGGTGAATACGTCTATGATCCTGAAAGCGCCTCTCTAAAGGAGGCGAGCTGAATGAAGCGGAAATCCGTTTATCTTCGAAACGCTGGCCTCCGGAGCATAAGGCGCAGCGTAAAATGAAGGGACTCGAATGCAATAAAAACGAGGGGAAACGACCAGCATGAAAGCTACCGAAGCCAAATTACTCGCATTTTTGAAGAAATCACCGCAGTTCGTGATTCCAATCTACCAGCGCACTTATTCGTGGACTGAAAAGGAATGCAGGCAGCTTTGGGACGACATCGTTCGTACGGGTACAAACGATGCGGTTTCGGTGCATTTTGTTGGCTCCATTGTTTATATCGAAGAGGGGTTGTCCCAAGTGTCGCATCAAGCGCCGCTGCTCGTCATTGATGGGCAACAGCGCCTTACGACCGTAACGTTACTGTTGGCAGCGCTTGCTGAGGCTCTCGGGGATGAAGAGCCCGTGGACGGTTTCTCGACAAGGAAAGTGCGTAACTATTACTTGCTGAATCCCGAGGAGACGGGTGAGCGTCATTATAAACTGCTACTCTCCCAAACCGACAAAGCAACTCTCACTTCAATCGTCGCTCAAAGTGAAATGCCGTCGGCGCACTCTATTCGCGTTCAACAGAATTTCGAATTATTCAAAGACCTAATCGCGTCTTGTAAGGGCGACCTCACTGCTGTTTGCAACGGGCTTGCCAAACTGGTCGTTGTAGATATCGCCCTCAATCGAGACCAAGATAATCCCCAGCTCATATTCGAAAGCATGAACTCTACTGGGCGCGAGCTCAGCCAGGCTGATTTGATCCGAAACTTTGTATTGATGGGCTTGGAGCCCACGCTACAGACCCGGTTATACGAGCAGTTCTGGCGACCTATGGAAATTGCGTTCGGGCAAGAAGCCTACAATACGCATTTTGATGCCTTCATGCGCCACTACCTCACGGTCAAAACGGGCGACATTCCAAAACTCGATGAAGTGTACGAGGCCTTTAAAGGTCATGCGCGCGCGATTGGAGCTAGCGATCAGGCTGTTGAGCCGCTGGTCAAGGAGCTCAGAGACTATGCACGGTATTACTGCGCAATGGCACTTGGGGCCGAAGTTGATCCCGAACTCAAGCTCGCGTTCCATGATCTTCGAGAGTTGAAGGTCGATGTTGCATACCCGTTCTTGCTTGAGCTTTATCACGATTACGCAAGCGACATTCTTGGCAAAGCAGACCTTGCTTCCACTGTTCGCATGATCGAGGCGTATGTATTCCGCCGCGCTATTTGCGCAATCCCCACCAATTCAATGAACAAGACCTTCTCAACATTCACCAAGGCTCTCAAGAAGGATCGCTATCTTGAGAGCATAAAAGCGCACTTTCTTGGCCTTCCCAGCTATCGCAGATTTCCCAAGGACGAAGAGTTTGAGCGAGATATCCAAACGCGAGATTTGTATAATTTCCGTAGCCGGAGTTATTGGCTTCGGCGGTTTGAAAATTTTGGGCGAAAAGAACGTGTCTCAGTCGATGAGTACACCATCGAGCATATCATGCCACAAAACGATGAGCTTCCTTCCGCTTGGCGCAACGCCCTAGGCCAAGAATGGGAACGCGTTCACGAAACTTGGCTACACACGCTCGGCAACCTCACGCTGACAGGGTATAATTCTGAATACAGTGACAAGCCGTTCGGTCAAAAGCGCGACATGGAGGGAGGATTTAAGGAAAGCCCGCTGCGCGTAAATGCGGGCCTCGGTCTGCTCGATACGTGGGACGAAGATGCCATCAAGGCGCGCGCTAAAAAGCTCGCCAAAACCGCCCTTGAAGTATGGCCATCGCCGTCCTTGCCGGCGGAAATTCTTGCCGAATACAAACCAAAAACTCCGACAAAGGAAAGCTATTCTATTGAGGATCATCCCCACCTCTCCACACCGGCATTAGCCAAGCTTTTTGGAGCTTTCCGCAAGGAGGTTTTAGCGCTTGATCCATGCGTGACAGAGGAGTTTCTAAAGCGGTACGTCGCCTACAAAGCTGAAACAAATTTCGTTGATGCCGTTCCTCAAGCCAAACAGCTTAGGTTATCCTTGAACATGCCTTTTGCTGATATCAGTGACCCCAAGGGCGTTTGTAAGGACGTTTCGGGGATTGGCCGTTGGGGTAATGGGGAAGTCGAAGTTAAACTCGGTCGTGTTGAAGAACTTCCCTACGTAATGGGTCTCATTCGGCAGTCATTGGAGCGGCAGCTCGGCAACGACGAAGCTGCCTAGCAGCTATAGATTTGGGTGATAGTGTTCCAGTAAAATGCGCGTTAGTTGTTCGCCGCGTTTGGTCAGTAACTCTATATCATCATCCGACATGGGATTAAAATCGGTTGGGTAATCAAAGGTCTTGTCGCGTGCCACAAAGTCTCCAGGCCGATAGGGCAATTTCCCGTCAATCTGACCAAGATACGGCAATATGAAACCCGCGATTTTTCCTGAAGATTCCAGTTCATGGAGAAGGTTGTAACTCAGTACGTGGGTGCGCCGATGGATGGTACTGATCGTAGAGAGCATTCTTGAGCGCCAGAAAAACGGTAAATCACTGCCCGAAGGCATGCCCTGACCAGCGTCACAACAGATGATGAAATTCACATCTACTACGTTCGTGCTGAAGGAATCAGATCGACCTGGCAGAAGGGGCGTCACGCCCAAATTATCGTAGACCCCACCGTCTGTAATGATCACCCGGCTTTTGCTGCGTATTCCAGACTTATCGAATTCCTGTTGCTTATCTAATGCTGGCAACAAGGCAGGAAATGCAGCTGAGGCTGCGACCGCCTCTGAGACATGTGGCGAATATGTAAGTTTTCCGTAGCGCCAGCAGCCCGATGCTTCTGAGCCATAGCGAAATGCCGTTCCCGTGCGAAGCTCTGCTGCGTTGATCATGGTCCGAAGGTTTTGACGTTTCACATCAGACATTGTCTGTTTGCCAAAAATCTTCGTTCTCAAATGCCGTTCGAATGCAGTCGTACGGCTTGCTCGTCGTCTGAGTGGCGCTTTTATTTTGTCGACGAATTTAGTAATCCACTTGTTCCGTAGGCCGACAGCGCTGGAAACAGAACCTAGAACGCCAACGATAGAACCAAAAAGTGACGCGACACCAGCAGTCAGTAGCGTAGCGCCAATCTTGATTGTTTCTGGCGAGAGCAGCGCCTGTCGTACGATCCCCCACACAAACCCTTTGCGGAGCAGATTGCACACATTCTTGTCGAAGGTTTCGAAATCATCGTCCGAGTATGCATACAAGGCAGCAATAACACTGCCGCCGGACACTGATGACAGGACTTCGACCCGTTCAAGAATGCCTCGATCCTGCAATGCCCTCATGCAACCCAGATGGAACGCGATTGCGCGAGAGCCGCCTCCTGACAACGCTAGTCCTATCTTGGTGTCCACGCCAATCATCGAGCCAGACCCCGCGCTTTTAGATAAGCCAATACGAACGCCTCGATATCCCGCCTGCGATAGAGATAAAATTTGGGTGTGGGTGAAGTCGCGGCAAATCCGACGATCATCATAACAACATGTCGAGGGGTGGCGTCCTGCTCCATAAGCAATTGAACCATTGCCTGGAGGTCATCGGTGCTGGGTTTAGGCTGCGAGACCGGATGCGTGTGCCAGATGCCCACAAACCGGCTGGAACCTTTTGTCATCAGGTCAATTGACTGGGCCAGTTCATTGGTGCCGTTCGTGCCACAAAGAAACTGTGCCGCGCTGGCTTCACTATCAGATGGAGGCATCGTCGCCCGATCCAGGCGGATAATTTGATGGCTGTCATCAATTTCCCCAAACAATAGGCCGCCAGTTTCGACGCGGTCACCAACCTCACGTCTTGAACGAGCAATTTCCGCATCAATGGAGGCCTGTGCGGCTGCATCAAGCCGAACGGTGTAGCCGTGAATGTCTTCCGGATATTCAGCGCTAGGTTTGAACACAAACGAAAGCGTGCCTTTGCACTCGTCCGCCTCGTGCAATCCTGGGCCGGGCAGAAAATCGCAACTTGCTTCAGCAGATTCCAATTCAGACACTCTACGCAGTGCCAACGTCAGCAGACCGGATGCATGAAAGCCAACCGCAGAAGCTGAGCCTACGAACGTGGGCTCGGAGCACCCCGGCTCAGGCTGAAATACCGTTTCCTCCGCTCGCTCCGGCCAAAAAGCGGCTGCGCTTTCGCCAACCTGATTCTGAGAGAACACGGCCAGCTTTGAGCGCCTGGCGATCTCAATTGGCCCGCCTCGGAACTCCGGCATGCGCACAATCGACATGCCATGTTCAGCTCTAGCACTGACGCTCACAGATGCCAGCGGAGCGGACAGATCGCCACTTGCTGACATAGATTCCAAGTGATGGGAAACGAATTGTGATGCCGTCGCATCAATAATCAAATCTATCGAACCCAAATCAACGTACGTTTGAAGCTCGTGCCTTACATCGTGAAAGTGAGGGATGACCTCACACCCTAGAGAAAGGTCATTCAGTCGCTTAGCCAAACAATCTGCCTTTGAGCGCGCAATATCACGCTTGGCGTATCTCTGCCTAACCAGAATTCCCGGTTTAACGGTACTGTTGTCTACGACATGCAAGCGCTCAGCACCCGCACGAACGATGTCTTCGCCAATTGGGCTACCCAGTGCACCTGCTCCTAGAAGAAGAATGGTCTTGCCTAAAAGCCAACTCGACGGCGTTTCCTCGTCACGCCGTATGACAATCTCGGGCCTGTTTTCGAGTACGCGGCACCAGGCAGTAGAGGCACTCAATGACCAATTGACGAATGATTTGATATGTTCGGAACGCGCTTCAGATTCTGCGAACGCGGATCGCAGCAGGTCCATCGTGTCCGCCGGAATTCTCCACACCGCTAGGTGTTGGGTCACGGGTGAACCCGCAGATTTTCGGCGCATTGGTGAGCCAATTACAATATCAAATGGATTGCCCGACTCGGTGTGAAAGGCCTCGGTTATAAAGAGGTCGTCGAGTTTGCCGCGCTCAATACCTCTGGTCTCTAGAAGATCGAAGAGCTTGCTCACTTTATCTGGGTATTCAAAAGCCAGAGGCTGATCGAGCAGTATTGCGGGGATTGCCTCGTGTCCGTCAGATACTTCCTTATCTGTGGACCATTCGGCGATATCATATTTCTGTTCTGAATGTTTTTTGAGGCCAGCCCAACCAATCCAATTTCCCGCGCCAACACGGACTTCAGGTGTATCAACGTAGGGAATGAACCACACACTCTCCGTCGGAAAATTCGCCGGGGGGTGAAGTGGGGCATCTTCTGGGTCCAATTCACCCAGCGCGGCAGCCTTAAACCACCAATCCACTCTGGAGAAAAATCCATACATGCCATCAGATGGCACCCATTCCGTTTCTGATGTCTGGTAAAGGCAGAGGTGGTTTCCCCAATTTACATGGGCACGGCCGGAATGGTCGTTATGCCGGAAATCGAGGCTGGGTGCCTGAAAAGGAAATGAAGGTGGGATACGTATTCTTAGCGGCTCGCGCTTTCGGAATTCGATCCCGCCTTGCTTTTTTGGAAACAAGAGTGTTTCCAAAGTAATATCCGCGCGCAAGCTCTCTCCATCCCCACACGGATAGACTTCGGTTATGCCAAGTGGGCTATTAGGAGCTGCTGCTATATCTTCGAGCTGTGTAAGGGCCAGCGCCTGATTTGGATTCACTTAGAACTCGCCGAAACCAACTTTCTGCGATGGGGGATCATCACTCCCTCTCGCCGCCTTTACAGCAGCGGCGAGCGAATTCTCCCCATCTGAATTTGCATCAAGCGCATATGCTATGTCGCCGTCTTCTCCGGCTGAGAAGATGAGCGGCTCACCGGCTTCGCCGTCTTCCTGCGTACAAATAAATCCGCCCTTGGCGATTTCTTCATAACGCGCTTTGGCTTTTGCATGAGGAGGGTTCGCTCCATCGCTGTCGCTCGATGGTACTTTCTCGCTGCTAGAAACGATATACCCATTGTCTACCTGCGTGTCCGTAAAGTCGTCCAGGATGTCTTGCTTCAGAACCGTCTTTCCATCTTCATCCTGATACATCACTGACTTGCTGCAATGATGCGGAGCCAAGAGAACCTGCCACGACAGATACTGATCGTTGCCGTGCTCCTTGGTAACGTCGAATATTTTGCGAATTGTGGGATACTTTAGATCGCCAAACAGGAGCACGCCGCCGATGGAAGCATCGTCCCCCAGTACAACCTGCATCGCCAGACTCGTATCATTGCGGTCCCCAACGCTATCGTCCTTAAAAGGACCATGGATGAAGGCTTGAAATTTTCCCGCCCGATCCTCACCATCCAGCATCGTTACAAGATTTCCGGGCGTAGTGAAGAATTGCTCTGGGAAGCCCGTGTAATGCTCTTCTGCCAGAAGTTCGTCGTATCCGATCAATCGAACTCTGTTCCCCGCGCCAGGGTCACCACCGGCTTTGATCGTTTCGGTAACCCGCCGATGTGCCTCTTCCCGAAACGCGACGGCGTCATCGCAAAAGTCATCTTCGTGTTCTCGGAACACTCTTGGGGTGAACCAAAGCTCGCCAATTTCGACACGATCTAGCAGTTCAGCAAATCCCTGCACATGGTCTTTGTCTGGGTGCGTGAGCGCGAACGCCGCCAAATATGGGTTGCCGTCTTTTTGAGGGAGGCTCTCTTCCAGCTTATCCACGATCGCTGCGTGATCGTCTTCATCATCTTCTGACTTGCCCAGGTGCCTGATATCTAACTGGAAAATAGTTTCCTCATCGACCACTATCGTTGTGCTGTCGCCTGTGCCGACGGGCCAGAATATAAATCCAGGATTCTCAAACATTTCGCGTCTCTTCTATTTTTAGATTGTTTTAAGTGTACCATCGATTCGCGGAGAACATAAGAAGAACTTAAATCTTTGGTTGCTATGAAGCAATAGCGCACCGGCAAAACCGACCGGGCTCTCGTGAACCAAGCCCGCCAGGGCGGTCTTGGCCATTCGGCTTCGATCCCTCGCCCAAGACTTAGGGCGCTGCCCTCACCGCACTTCGCAAAAAATAGACGGTCTCCCGAGGCTCGGCGCTAAAGCGCCTGCGCCCGCCGTCGATTTTTCACTCCGCTTGGACACCCGCTGTTCGCCACGAGGCAGGGTTGCATGTGCAACCCATACCCTACGGGAGATCAGTGAAATGAAAGATCAGGACAGTGAAATCAGAATCTATGTCGCCTGCTTAGCGGCTTACAATAACGGCATTCTTCACGGACGTTGGATCGATGCCAATCAAGACGCTTGGGCGATCTGGAATGAAGTTTCGAAAATGCTCAAGGCGTCCCCTGAAGCGGACGCGGAAGAATGGGCCATTCACGACTATGAGGGCTTTGAAGGCGCATCCATCAGCGAGTGGGAGGGCTTTGAACGTGTTTCGGAACTGGCGGCGTTCATCGCTGAGCATGGCGCGCTAGGCGGAAAGCTGATCGAGTATTTCGGCAGTCTGAAAGATGCCGAAGCCGCTTTGAACGACCGCTATGCGGGAGAATACCGCTCATCGGCTGACTTCGCCCAAGACATGACAGAGCAAGGCAACACCATCCCCGACAATCTACAATACTACATCGATTGGGAGGCGATGGCGCGGGATTGGGAGATCAACGATATTCTGACCATCGAAACAGGCTTTGAGGCCGTCCATATCTTCTGGAGGGCATAAGCGATGACAGGCAAGACCTCCAACCCACATCTCACCCTTCAGAAAACAGGCTACAAGCCAGGGCATCCTTGGTACTATCTGCTTGGCGGTAAGCCGCTCACTCCGAAAGAAATACTCAATGCCACGCATCGATCCGGATATCGGGGATATGCGCAAGAACGCCTCATGGCGTTGGAAAAACTAGCAGAGCCAAAACGTTCGCAATCTCTGCGCTCCGAGCGTGACAAATTTAGAAGCGATCTGCGCCGCGACATCCGCCGCTATCGCGCTTGCACCCGTCAGCTTCGCCAGACGGTCACGATAATTCGCGATGGTGAATCGCCAATCTCTTGCGATGATGTCTACACAGCCCTCAGCCTTAAGCACAATCACATCGTCAATAATTTCGGCCATCTGATCCTGCTTGATGAGCTCCTCTCAAAACAGAAAGACTTGTTCGACTTCTGAGAGCTCAAAGCACAGCAAACTCGTTACAGCTCCGGCTCAGGCCCGCGCTTACGGTCTGGCTTAGCCTGACGACGTTCAAGGAAAGCCCGCTTTTTCTCATCGGGCGTCATATTTGCCCGCGCTTCAAACGCCTCGCGCTCCTGCGCCACAGCCTGATATTGTTGGCTCAGCCTATCACGTTGTTGTGCCATTCGCCTTTGGAAGAATATCCGTTGTTCCCGCTGGCGTTGGATCAGAGCTTCTTTCTCGGCCTGATCACGCCTCTGCGATTCCAGAGCTTCTGCTTCGTTCTCACGTTTGATCCGAGCATTCTCTCCGTTCAGCCATGACCATGCCCGTTTGAGCAGGCCATTGGGGAACTTGGATTGTCTCGCCCGAACCTCCTCAATGCGGCGTTCCTCGATCTGTCGGAGCGCCTCGGCGCGTTCGACTCTCTGATGGTCAATAAGAGCCTGTTTCTGCACTGAGCGCTCCGCCAACCGCACTGCGTTGCGGGTTTTCAGCTCCTGCCCGTACCCCGCCAACTTCTCCGCCATGTCGCGGGCGTATTGCGCTCGGACGGTCTCAATATCGGGGAGGTCTTTTTCTGTTCCCAATCGCTTCCGCACGGCCTTGGTCTTAACGCCAATCCAGCGCGGCAGGCTCATAACCTCACTCTGATGATCTACCACGACGAAGCCGCGCCGATCTCCGCGCGCGAGCCTGAATCCTTTATCCTGCAAAGCGTGCTCAAAGGTGGCGCGCGTGTCGCTCATAGCCCAGGCCGCCTGCAGATCGGCTTTGATCTCATCGGCGTGCCGGCCTGTGCGTTTCGCCTGCTGGTATTGCTCAAGCGTATAGTTGAGCGGGTTGCGTTCCTGCGCATTGATAAGGCCGCGCGGCACATCCCATCCATGCTCGATGAACAGCTCTCGGCTCACATCGCGCATCTTCAATCGATTGAATGGCATAGGGATCGCCCGCATCGTCTCGGCATCAATGCGCGACCAGACGACATGGCAATGCCGATCCCGATGCTCGCCCTTCTCATGAATGACAATCACGCGGGGTTGGCCGGAGAGTCCCAAAGCATCTTCAGCTTTGGCAATCGCCTTCTCAAAGTCATTAGCGCAGGCATTGGCGTCTTTGGGGGGTGACAGGCTCAGCGAGAATAGAGGCTTCTGACAGCGCGTACCCTTGGCGAGCGCTTCGATCTCCTGAAATGCCCCTCGCACATCATCAGCCATGAAGCCTTCAACGTCATGCACCTGGACGTGCTCATTCTCATCCGTGCGCATGAGGTGGATCGCCAACTCGCGCCCTCCGCCTCTGGCATTGCCATGCAGAATCATGGCGCGCGGCCCCCATAGCCAAGCGCGGCCATGATGTCCTGCCGCAGAGCCTTCAGCTCGGCGCAAGTGTCATGAAGCTCATCCGCGAGATCGGGCGTGAGAGGTAACGCCCCGATATTGGCTGCTTTGGCGATCTGGTTGAGGTTTTGAGAAATGCGAGATTGCCCCAATACGCCCAGCACTCTGCCTAGCGCTTCGCGATCCACTTTCCGACGACGGGAGCGATATTGCGGCCCGTCGAAGAGGCGTGACTTGATGTAAGCGCCCAACGGCTCGCCATCGGCCTTTTCAGTCAGCTCAGCACGCTCAACTTCAGTGAGTCGCAAGGAAAACGGGGCTTGCCGTTTGGATCGCGCCGAGCGTGGAGGGCGGATGGTGATATCGCCATGTCCTGCCGCTTCGGAAAACGCCTCGTAGGTCTTGGATCCGCCGGGTCTGCTCATAGTCCCAGCTCCTCAAGCTCATACTTGTAAGGCCTTAGCTGGTCTTCGATTGCGGCGAGTTCGTCGAACAGAGTGTTTAAGTCCACTCCGTCCAGCGGCACCATCTTCCCCTTACCTGCCACACCCTGCACCGGGCAGCGATGCCTTTCCCGGTCAGGCTTGCGGGGCTCAAGGCAGCCTCTACGCGTTGCGGTCATTCCGGCAAGCCGGCGCCAGAGATTGACCCCATTGAGCGCTCGCCTTGACACAGAAGGAAAATTCGCCCCGAACCGGGTGTTTGGAGGGGAGACTTGTCCCGCTCACTGCCCAGCTGTCGCAAAATGTGTCTCTTTCGACACAGTTTCGTCACGATTGCAGATGGAAATGACAAATCCTTCACTTAGTCATTGACGCCTTTAAAGCCGGTTGCCTAGCGTAGTTGGCAGGGCTGCTCGGGCGTCGATCAGTCTCTACAACTGTCAGGGTATGCTCCCCGGAGGTCCTCCTCCGGGTGAGCACTTATGGAGGAGGTCATTTTGACCCAAGATATCTGGAAGAAGAAGCTTCTCGCGACCACGCTTTTTGCTGGCGTCGCAGGCGGCATCTGGGCAGGCGCTGCCATCGCGCAGGAGACGAGTTCGACTCCGGCGGCAGAAGCGTCTGACGAAGAAGAAGAAGCCCCTATTGTTATCGAAGAAGTAGCCGATGAAGACGAGGCCCGTCAGGAGCGCGTCGTTGTCACCGGTTCGCGTCTCGCGCGCGACGAATACTCAAGTGTTTCGCCCCTTCAGGTGATCGATGGCGATACGGCTCGGGACCTTGGTCTCGTCGACGCATCCGACCTGCTCGGTCAGACGACGGTTGTCCAGGGTCAGCAAACCACGACCGGCCTGTCCACCTCCGCCGGTCTTCTGTCAGACAACGGCCCGGGTTCCGCGACCGCATCGCTGCGCGGTCTTGATGCAGGCCGGACACTGGTCCTCATCAACGGCCGCCGCCTTGCTCCGGCCGGTGTGCGCGGCGCACCCAGCGCGCCTGACCTCAACCTGATCCCGGGCTCCCTGATCGAGCGCGTGGACGTCCTGCTGGACGGCGCTTCGTCGGTTTACGGTTCGGACGCTGTTGCCGGTGTTGTGAACTACATCCTGCGGACGGACTTTGATGGTCTTCAGCTCGATGCTTTCTACACTGACCCAGAAATGCGCGGCAATGGCGGCAAGCAACAAGTCTATACCGCGTCGCTCGGCATTTCGAACGATCGCGGCTACATGGCCTTCGCCGCTGAACATAGCCGGACCGACGGCTTCAGTCGTGGTGATTTCGGCAGCTTCTACTATCCCTACACGCTGCCATGCCAACGCTTCTATGCTCAAGGCCAAAGCGGCGATCTGTATGAATCGTGCACCGGTTCATTCGGTGCTGGCGCCGTCAGCGGCACGCCATTCGGCTTCCTCTATTACGATGAGGGCTTTGATTACGGCGCTCCGCTTCCGCCAAACTTCCGCCCGATCCCGGTTACCGCAGACCTGCTGACGCCTGGATCGGTTAACGGCTCTCGCCTGCTGCTCTTCCCTGAGGAGCTGAACGCGACGCTTACGCCGGACTTCTCGCGGACCACCTTCTACACGACCGGTGAGTACGAAACCGACCTGTATGGCGACCTGACGGTCTATTTCGAAGGCTCGCACGCCTATCGTGATACCTACACCAACACGTCTGGCCAGGGCCGTGTCCGCATTCCGGCCGATTATGCTCTCAATGAGCTTGGAGCAACGGGTACGCTTTACTACAACAGCCGGTTCGTGAACGAGACGAACGTGGCCCAGTCGCGCCTGATTGGTGGCATGAAAGGCGAACTGCCCTTCATGAACGCCGGCCCGCTCGACAACTGGGGCTATGACGCTTACCTCAGCTACAGCCGTTCGTCCGGCAATGACGTGGTTAGCGGTATCCCGTTCTATCCGCGTCTGGAACAGACCCTCTCGAATACTCGCTTCGACTCAGCTCTGGGCGAGTTTGTCTGTGATCCGCGCGGTGTTACCGGTGAAACGCAGACCGTAAGCTGCCGTCCGCTGGACTTCTACGACAGCACGTTCATCAATACGGGCCGCTTCTCTGATCCGGCTGATAACGAGTATCTGTTCCCGAACCGCATCACTGACACGACCGTCGAACAGACCGTGTTCAACGCTTACCTGTCGGGTGATCTGTTCGAACTGCCGGCCGGTCCGCTCGGCATGGTGATCGGTGTCGAACTTCGCGATGACGCGATCGAGACGAGGACGGACGCCGGTGCAACTGCCGGTGACTTCTTCGGCTTCTTCGCCGACCCGGGTTCGAATGGTCAGCGTAACCTGCAGGAAGCCTTCATCGAGCTTGAAGCGCCCCTGCTTGCGGATATGCCGCTTGTTCACGAGCTCACCCTGAACGGTGCGGCCCGCTGGACCGAGGAAGATAACTTCGGGTCCCAGTGGACCTATCGCATCCAGGGCGTCTATGCGCCGACCGACTGGGTCAGCGTCCGCTCGACCTACGGTACATCCTTCCGCGCACCGAACCTCGGTGAGCAGTTTGGTGGACGCGTTGTCGGCTTTGGCGACCCGAGCGATCCATGCCGGGTTCCGGGCGTCGCGGTTCCGTTCGGTGACTATGACAACGACCCGAACACGCCGGATACGCGTGAATACCAGCCTAACCTTGATCCTCGTGATCCGGAGGTCATTTCAAACTGTCAAAATGGCGGCGGTCCTTTCGGCCTCGAACCGACCGATCCGACCCAGCTCGGTATCGGCGGACTTGGTTCAACGAACCCGGTCTTCTTCGGCGCACCGACCCAAGTCGCTTCGGGTTCCAACCCGAACCTGGCGGCGGAAACGTCCAAGGCCCTTTCGGCTGGTATCGTGTTCGAGCAACCGTTCACGGACGCCTTCGACCTTCGTGCATCTGTCACCTACTTCGACATCACGGTTGAAGACGAAGTTGACCAGCTGACGGCAAACACCATCGTGAACCGTTGCTACAACTCGCCGAACCTCAGCGATCCGCAATGTGCGTTTGTTACGCGTGCACCGCGTGTTGCGGGTGACGATACGTCTGGTGAAATCACCTTCGTGAACGCCCTCAACCAGAACCTGGGTGACCAGACTGTCGAAGGCATCGACTACAACATTGAATTCAATTACGAATTCAATGTTCCTGGCCTGGAAGGTCCGGTTGGTTACGACCTCATCGCCCGGGCGACGCAGTCGCTGACCCAGACCGAAGAACAGTTCCTGGTGGACGGCATTTTCGTCGATGACGATCTCGGCGAATACGGCAATCCGGAATGGCGCCTGAACTTCACCAACATCCTCAACTGGAACGACTACCGTCTCCTGTTCCAGTCGCGTTACATTGGTGAAATGATTGAAGACAATGATGACCCGTTTGACCAGGTCACGTCCGGCTTCAATCCCTGCGTCCAGGCTGGTGACCAGTTCCCGGCAGGCTCTCCGCAAGCACCGAACGGCGCCGCCTGTATTTCCTACGACAATGCAGAGGAATACTGGGTGCACGACATGTCGGTTGCCTGGCAGGGTGACACCCTGATTGTTCGCGGTGGTATCAGCAACGTCTTCGACGAAGCTCCGCCGCTGACCAACAACAACGACCTCGGTACGCTGGGCGGTATTGGCTACGATCTTGGTGGCCGCACGCTGTTCCTGAACGTTACCAAGACGTTCTAAGCGGTGCATCAGTTGCGGGCCGGGTAGCGAGCCCGCGACCAACAAACCGAATGAGCCCGCGACACGAGTTGTCGCGGGCTTTTTTTGCGCAGCACGAAGACGAGTAAAGCCTTGCTTTCTACCTCACGGAATGGTCGACTTATCCGTATGTAATCAAGGAGATTTCACGTGTTTCAACGGGTCATTGGAACGATTGCTGGGGCACTTTGCCTGCTGTCCGCGCCGGCCATCGCTCAGCCAGAACCGGTGCCGGTCGAAGTCTGGGCCGACACCAACCAGGTCCAGTCGCTGGACATGGCGCCGGACGCAGAGCGCATTGCGATGCTGATGCGCCGCGATCGCGCAGCCGATCCCGAACTGATCATCTTCGACACGGACGATATTCAGGGCTCGATCCAGGCGATCCAGACCGAGGGCCTGATCCCGCAAAGCGTGTTCTGGGCAAACGATACCCACATTGTCGTCGAGCTGATCCTCGAGACCGAGGATGGCGGGCGCCCCGTCTACCTGCCACGCACCGCTTCCTACAATGTGAAGACCAAGAAATGGCAATCGCTGGTGCGCACCACAAACCGGCCGAACCCGCGCGACCCGATGCAGGAATTCATGGGCAGCCTCGGCATTGGTGAGGTCGTCGCATCTCTCCCGGATGAGAAGAACAAGGTTCTCGTTTCGCACACCGAAGACCCCGGCGAGAGCCCGAACTACTACATTACCGATGTCCGGAACGGCAATCGCGACCGCGTGCTGCGCAGTGGCGAGCGCTTTTCGAGCTTCACCTTCGACCGGGCGGGCCAGCCCCGCGGCGCCGAGGAATATGATGCGGCCCGCAACCGTATCGTGACCTATGCGCGCATCTCTCCAGACGATGACTGGAAGGAAATCGGTGCCCTGAATGCCGACAGCCGCGACGTATTCAGCCTCGTCGGCTTCTTCAATCCAGGCCGCCCCGAACTCGCCACCGTGGTGGCGAACGAACCCGGCCGGGATGCAACAGCCATTTACGATGTCGACATCCGCACCGGCGAGCGGGAAATGCTGTTCGGCACGGAACGGTATGACGCTGTGGGCGTGATCCGCTCACCCCGCCTGTCCGACGGCGCGAAGATTGTCGGGTATTGGTATTCCGATCTCGAAGGCACAAAGCCGTATTACATCGATGAGTACTTCGGCAGCCTTCACGCCAGTATCGAAGCAGCCTTTCCGGGCAAGGATGTATCGATCCGCCGCGTTTCGGACGATAACTCCACCACGCTCATCTATGTGACCAGCCCGCAAGATCCGGGAAGCTGGTATCTCATCAAGGACAACAAGGTTGCGCCGGTCATCACCCGCAACCCCGAAATCCCTGAAGAGGCGCTCTCCCCTCAGGAACTCGTGACCTACACGGCGCGCGACGGGATGGAAATTTCCGGCTACGTCACCATTCCGCGCGATATGGAAGGCCCGTTCCCCACGATCGCCATGCCGCATGGCGGCCCCTGGGTCCGCGATGAGAAAGGCTATGACGAATGGGCGCAAATGCTCGCCAACAAGGGCTATGCGGTCTTCCAGCCGAATTATCGCGGGTCGCGTGGACTTGGTAAGAAGCACTGGATCGCCGGGGACAATCAGTGGGGCCTCAGCATGCAGGATGATGTCGAGGACGGCATCAGCAAGCTGGTCGAGATGGGCGTCGCCGATCCGGACAAGCTTGGCTTCTTCGGCTGGAGCTATGGTGGCTACAGCGCGTTTGCCGCAGCCACCCGCGACAATGACATGTTCAACTGTATCGCTGCAGGCGCCGGTGTCTCCGACATCAGCCGCATTCGCGGCGGCCTGGCTGGCAGCCGTTTCTTGCGCGAGTTCCAGAAGCCGACCATTTCGGGCGTCAATCCCATCGAGCATACAGATAAGGTCACCGTTCCGATGTTGCTGATCCACGGCGACTACGACACGACGGTGCCTGTCGAGCATAGCCGCCGCTGGGTATCGCGCCTCGAAGACATGGGCGCCGACGTCAAGTACGTCGAGATCGAGGACATGACCCACAGCCCGTTCTGGTATGAACAGAACATGCAATGGCTGCCGGAGCTGTTCGAATTCTTCGATACGAAGTGCGGCTTCTGACCCCTTTCACGGGACAATCCCAATCAGGAAAGGCGGGCCTTCGGGTCCGCCTTTTTTCTTGCCTGGACCTTAAGGCGCTCGGCCCTGTCTCGGGCTGCGGTCGCCGAACCACCAGAGCGTGGCGGCGGTGGCCGCGAAGGTCGCGGTCTCTGTGATCGAAGCGCGCGCCCCGTCATCGGCGCCGAGCCAGATGCCACCCGCGATCAGCCAGAGCAGCAGGGTCAGGAGTGGCCGGGTCAACCCACGCACCGCATCGACCCAGCGATAGCTCGCCGCGATCGCCGCGTCCGCCTCGACCGACGCACGCAAGCCTTCCCAGCGCCCCGCCGTCTCGGCCAGGGCAAGCTCAGCCTCGGTCTCGGCGGCGCGCGCCGCCTGCTGGCGTTCCAGCAACTCGGTCTCATGCGCCCAGCGGGCCCGCTCATGGGCCTGGGCCTGGCGAGCCTCGAAGAAGCCGGCCACCCGGCCGAGCGCCGTCCCGATGAGGCCGAACAATCCGCCGCCCGCCGCGCTCGCCGCCAGTCCTGCTATATCGTCCATTCTGTTTCGCTTCCCGGATAGAACCAGCGCGCTGGCCGCGCCCGCCTGTCGATGTGGAGGAAGCTGCGCGCGAGACCAAAGCCGGTAAAACCCGCCCGCTCGGCCGCTGCCAACAGCGCGAACCGGTGATGCCCGGCCAGGCGGATATCGGCGGCCAGTTGCTTGTGCATCGACAGCGGCGCCCCGCCGACCGATGCATTCCACGCGGCGCATCGATGCCCCGATGTGATGACGAGCGGCGCGCCCATATCGGCCCGCACCTGCTCGAGCTCATCGAGAAACGCCGGATCATGCCAGTATTCGCCACCGCAGAACCGCCCGCCACACCGGCAGGCCAGTTCCGCAATCGAAAAATGCGGCCAGCGCCAAGCCGGGGCAAGCGCCCTGCCTGCCTCTCTCACGCAATGGAACAGCACGCCTGTCCTCCTTTGACGGAGGATAGACTAGCGGCGCCCGTCCGTTGTCGGACGAATTGGG
Source organism: Henriciella mobilis (assembly GCF_003576285.1). Taxonomy (NCBI): domain Bacteria; kingdom Pseudomonadati; phylum Pseudomonadota; class Alphaproteobacteria; order Hyphomonadales; family Hyphomonadaceae; genus Henriciella; species Henriciella mobilis. The sequence goes on from NZ_QWFX01000013.1 coordinate 696,999, forward strand.
AGGATGCCCGAATTAAGTGTTTGAATTCCGGGTATTGCGAACAGCTTCCTAGAGGATGCCGCTGGTCGCGGCCTGTTTCGCCACGGCGGCTTCCGGCCGGAAGGCCTTGTGCTGGTTGAGGGCTGCGATCGCTTCTTCATATTCGCGCGCCAGCCGGTCGACGAACTCGGCTGTCGACATGCGTTTGTCGACCGCGCCAATGCCCTGCCCGCAGCCCCAGATATCTTTCCACGCCTTGGACTTCTGATTGCCGCCGGAGCCGAAATTCATCTTGCTCGGATCGCTTTCAGGCAAATTGTTCGGATCCAGCCCGGCCGCCTCGATCGACGGCTTGAGATAGTTGCCATGCACGCCGGTAAAGAGGTTCGAATAGACGATATCCTCGGCGCCATACTCGACGATGGCATCCTTGTAGCCGTCCACGGCATTGGCTTCGTCGCAGGCGATGAAGGCTGAGCCGATATAGGCAAAGTCGGCGCCCATGGCCTGCGCCGCGGCGACTGCTCCGCCATGCGCGATCGACCCCGACAGGGCGAGCGGACCGTCGAAGAACTTGCGGATTTCCTGGATCAGCGCGAAGGGCGAGAGCCGCCCGGCATGCCCGCCTGCCCCGGCGCAGACCGCGATGAGGCCGTCGGCGCCTTTCTCCAGCGCCTTGTTGGCAAACCATGTGTCGATGACGTCATGCATCACGATGCCGCCATAGGAATGGATGGCTTCATTGACCTCGGTGCGCGCGCCGAGCGAGGTGATCACCAGCGGCACCTTGTATTTCACGCAAAGCTCGAGGTCTTCTTCCAGACGGTTGTTCGTCTTGTGGACGATCTGGTTGACCGCGAAGGGCGCGGCCGGCCGGTCCGGATTGGCCTTGTTATGGGCGTCGAGCTCTGAGGTGATCCGGTCGAGCCACTCATCGAGCTGGCTGATCGGACGCGCATTCAGCGACGGGAATGAGCCGACAACGCCGGCCTTGCACTGGGCAATCACCAGGTCCGGATTGGAAATGATGAAAAGCGGAGACCCGATAACCGGGATACGAAGATTCTGGAGCACGGGCGGGACGGACATGGGCAAACCTCTACCTTCAGCGGTTATCTTTTCTGCCGGATTAGGTAGCAGGCGCCGCGTCCGCGGCAAGGTATGACGTGGGGTGAAAGCTGAGGATCACGCCTGCCCTTCGAGCCAGGCAAGATCGCTCTCCAGCTGCTCGCGCAGGATGCGGCTCACCGCCGGCAAGGCCGACTGCCAGCGCTCCCAGGTGTAGAAGGACTTGATCAGCCGGTCATTGCGGCACGCCTCGCTGACGGGCACGCCCAGGCGCAGCAACCTGTCCGGGCGCGAATAATCCCGTCCGGCATAGCTCACTTCACGCCGGGCACGCGGGCCGACCGCTATGATCGGATTGTTCTGCGCCCGCTCATCCAGCGGCAGCACCTCGATAAATTCAGCCTCGCGCAGGAAGACCGACTTGTAATAGGCCGTGTCGCTGAACCGCTTTCGGGCGTCTTCGCCTTGCCGGGCCAGCAACCGGGGCGAGGAGGTCAGCTCCTCCAGCGCCGAGCTGCGCAGAGACAGGCCACTCGTTCCCATGATCACATTGATCCCCCTGTTGACGGCCTCCAGCGCTTCGGGTGAGTCGTCACACGACAGCAGGCTGTCGAAGGCATTCGAAACGAATTCGAGAGTCACAATGGCCTGTTCGTCGGCCTCGTCGAGGGTCGCAAGGTTGGTCACAACCTCCGCGCGGTAGCGCTCCAGCGCATCCTGATAGGCCGCCCGGTCGGCGCGCGCGGTGTTCCAGTTGCCGAGCTGGAGACCGATGAACACACCGGCCACCACGATCAGGAAGTCGAGCCCGACCGCCAGCCAGTTCTGCTGCCCGATATGCTCACTCAGTCTCCGAAGACGCATCGGCCCCTCACCCCTCGTATCGCCAGCCAGCATACTGGCCAATCCGCCCGCGCAAGGCGAGGCCTAATTCGCTCGCCTGAGCCTGTGCGCCGGGGCCGCGCCGTGCCACTATCGCCGTCAACAAGAGATGGGAGGCAGACATGAACATGAAAGACAAGGTTGTCGTGATTACCGGCGGGGCGACGGGGATCGGCTATGCGCTCGCCAAGACATTCGGCGCAGACGGCGCGAAAATCGTGATCGCCGAGCCGCGCGAGCACCGGATGGAGGAAGCCTGCGAGATGCTGGGCGAGCTTGGCGTCGATGCGCGCTGGACGGTGTGCGACGTCACCGACCTCGAAAGCGTCGAAAAGCTCGCCCATTTCACCTGGGGCCAGCATGGCCGCTGCGACGTGCTGATCAACAATGCCGGGATCGGGCTGCGCGAGAAGCGCCTGCCGGACACCCCGATGGAAGATGCCCACCGCATCATGGATGTGAACTTCTGGGGCGTCTGGCGTGGCTGCCGGGTCTTCGGCAACCGGATGAAGGAACAGGGCTCGCCGGCCATGATCTACAATACCGGCTCGGAGAACTCCTTCTTCTGCGCCTCCACTGGCGCGGCCTATATCGCCTCCAAGCACGCTGTGCTCGGCCTCACCGAGATGTTCCGGCAGCAGGTGCCAAATTATATCACCGTTGGCCTGATCATTCCCGGCTGGGTCGCCTCGGAGCTGAACCCGCAATTCAACGAACATGTCATGCCGGCCGACGATTTCGCCGCGATCATCTATCCGCAGATCAAGGCCGGTGAGCGCTTCGTTGTCAGCCACGCCTACAATGTCGTGCGGATCGACGAGCGCATGGACGCGCTGAGGGCGGCCTATGCCAAATACGCCCCGCGCTATGAAGGCGACGAGGAATATGACGTGAAGGTGCTGGTCGGACGGCTGAAGGACCGGGGGCTGATCTAGACGGGCCCCGCTAGGGCTCCAGCGGCGGAATCTTCATCGTCCCGGCGCCGACAAAGCGCAGCACCGCCTGCGTGCGGCTGTGCACGTTCAGCTTCTCGAAACAGCGGCGCACATAAGTGCCGACCGTATGCTCGGACACGCCGAGCAGGCGCGCAATCTCGGTGTTCGACTTGTCGTGCACCATGGCGACCAGGACCTGCAGCTCGCGCCGCGACAGCGTATCCATGCGCACCGTCTCGAGCTCCCGCAGGCGGTAGAAATACTCCGAGAAGAGAAACTTGATCCGGCGCAGGTCCGCCGGGGTCAGGTCCGGGCGCTCCTCCTCGAAGGCGGCAACGAAATAGGCAAAGTCGCCGGGCTTGGAATAGACAGGCGTGGTCACCCCGTCGTGGAAGCCCGCTGCGCGCATCACGTCCAGGACCGATGTGCCGCGGTCATTGAAGTCGAGCGAGGATTCCAGCGTCAGGAAATGGACCGGCATGCCGAGTGTCATGGCCGCATACATGATCGGATCGTCGCCGGCCATCTGCTGGCGATAGGCGGATCTTACACTCTCTGGCCAGGTCGAAAGGATAGGCAGCTGTCCGGTGGATGCCGCCCCCCGAAGGGGAAGGTGTAACCTGACAGGGCGGTGGCCCCGATCGATTCAAACGTCTCGATCAGCACCTCGTCCAGGTCATCCCGGGACGTGCAGCGATAGATCTCATTCAGGTAGCTCGAAAGGTCCAACACGAACCCAGCTTTCATGTCTTCTACCGCAAGTAAAGTAGGCCATTCCGAATTAACTCAATAGTCAAAGGCCAGCTTTTTTCCCGCGACCGCACCGCCCGCCGTGCCTCGAAGGATTTTTTTGTCTTTGATTTCTGGTGCTTCTGGCGATTACCAATTGCGCTGAACCGGCCAGGCTTTTTTGGGACGTCGAGGACTGACCCAGGCGGCGCTATGAACTGGGCAGGCTGCCCGCGCCACCGCCAAGAAATCGCACAATCGCCTGTGTGCGGTTATTCACGTCGAGCTTTTCGAAACAGCGCCGCACATAGGTGCCAACCGTGTGCTCCGACACGCCAAGCTCGCGCGCAATCTGCGGGTTGGACTTGGCGTTCACGATGGCGACCATCACCTGGCGTTCACGCACAGAGAGCTCGCTGACGCGCACATCGGTGAGCTCGCGATAGCGGAAATAGTATTCCGAAAAGAGGAATTTGATACGCCTCAGCTCGGACGGGCGGATATCGTCGCGTTGTTCATCGAAGGCGGCGGCAAAGCAGGCAACGCTGCCTGGCCTTGAGATGACCGGCGTGATGACACCGTCGACAAGTCCGGCCTCGAACATTGCAGCGACAAAGGTCTGCCCCTTCTCGTTCAGGTCCATTTTCGCCGTCAGTGACCGGAAGTGAACCGGTATGCCAAGCGCCATGGCTGCATTCATGATCGGATCGTCCCCGACCATGATGTCGCGATAGACAGCCCGCACAGAGTCCGGCCAGGTCGAAATGATGGGCAGGCGCTGATCATCATCATAGGCGCTGACCGGAAAGTTGTATCCCGACAGCGCCGCGACGCCGATGCGATTGCATGTGTCGATCAGGACCTCGTCCAGAGCTTCCTTCGTCTGACAGTCGGAAACCGCTTCAAGATACGCCAGGAGTTCCATGTGCACTTCCCGCAACTTTTGCCGATGCCGCTAGGTAAATCTGTTCGGCGCCGCTTCAATGCGGGAAGGTCAGTTCAACTGGCCCTAAAAGCAGCCAGGCCTGCGCCGCGCCCTACAAGGCCCTCGCCTGTGACTTCTGGCGCTTCTGGTGTTTGTTGTAAGCGCTGAGCAGGCCGAGTTTCCTCGGAACATCTCGGCCTTCGGACAGCGCCTCGATCGCCATGTAGTTCCAGGCCTGCTGGCCGAGGGCATTGATCATCTTGAACAGGCCGATGCCGCTGTCCGGCCCGAGGAAGCCCGGCCCAAGCCGCATTGTCTTCGCGTGGTTTTCCAGCCGGTCGATCTCACCGGCCAGCATCTTGGCCGGTCCGCGCGGATCGGTGCACAGCGGGGCACCAATCCCGATCATGTCTGCCAGGCCGGCCGATACCGCTTCTTCCATCGCGATTTTCGAGCGGAATCCGCCGGTCGCCATGACCGGCATGGAGGCTTCCTCGCGCACCTCACCGGCATAATCGACAAAGAAGGCTTCGCGCGCCTTGGTGCTCTCGCGAACGGGCTGGTACTCGGCGGCCTCAAACCCCTCGATGCCGAGCAGCTTGGGCTGTTCGTAATTGCCGCCGGAGACCTCAAGGAGATCGATCTTCTTTTCCGACAGCCAGCGCACCACCTGGCGGCATTCCTCGAAGCTGAAGCCGCCGGTCTGGAAGTCGGCCGAATTGAGCTTCACGCCAACCGGGAAGTCCGCCCCGACAGCCGTTCGCACCGCCTCGACCGTCTCGAGCAGCAGGCGCGCGCGATTCTCGAGGTAGCCGCCCCATTCATCCTCGCGCTGATTGGCGCGCGGATTGAGGAACTGGCTGATCAGGTAGCCATGCGCGCCGTGGATCTGCACACCGTCGAACCCGGCCTCGCGCGCCACGCTGGCGCAAAGCGCAAAACCTTCGATCACCTTGCGGATGTCATGGCCGTCCATTGCGACAGGCGTGCCGAACTGGCCGCCGGGCAGGTCCAGCGGGATGGCGGACGGGGCATGCGGGGCCGGATTGACCAGCTTCGGCGTCTGGCGCCCGGCATGGCTGATCTGCATCCACATCTTCCCGCCGCGTTCCTGTCCCGCCGCCGCCCAGGCCTTCAGGGCCGCCATGTGATCGGCATCGGGCCGGCCATCGACCGCGACATTGCCGGGCGATTCCAGGTGGCGGCGATCGATCAGCACATTCCCCGTCAAAAGCATGCCGCAGCCGCTCTCGCTCCACGCCCTGTAAAGCCGGGCATGACCCTCGCCCGCGCGATTGCCGACGGCGATCTGTTCGGTCATCGCCGCCTTGCACAGGCGGTTGGGAAGCTGCGCCCCGCAAGGCAGGTCAAGCGGTTGCTCAAGAATGCTGGTCATGGACAGGTGGCCCTCCCTGATTTGTCCGTGCCGGAACCATGGCCCGGCGCGCCCGAACCGTCCAGAGTTGCATTTTCGCGATCGGCCCCCTAATGAAGCCCCTCAAGCCAGACCGGGAAAAGGACAGAGGCAATGGATTTCGCCCGCACACATTTCGCGACGACCTTCCAAGCTGCCCGGGCCTCTTTCCATGTCTGCCTTTCTCACCCTCGACCAGCTGTCGCTTGCCAAGCCTGACGGCACACCGCTTTTCGAAAATCTCACCCTCTCAGCCGGCGCCGAGCGGATCGGCCTTGTCGGGCGCAATGGCTGTGGCAAGTCCACGCTGATTGCGGCGATTGCCGGCGACGTGCAGCCCGCGCGCGGGGCCATCCATACGCATGGCCGCTTCGCCCGGCTGGAACAGCGCTTTGACGAGACACTCACTGTCGCTGAAGCGCTCGGCGTGGCCGATGCGCTCGCATGCCTCGCCCGGATCACCGCCGGTGATGGCACAGAGGACGATTTCGAGACCGCTGACTGGACGCTGGAAGCGCGCCTCGGCAAGGCCCTGGCCGAAACCGGACTCGACGCCATGGCGCTCGACCGGCACCTGGCCACCCTGTCGGGCGGAGAACGCACGCGGGTCGGCCTTGCCCGCCTTCTACTCGCTGAGCCGGATCTCATCCTGCTGGACGAGCCGACCAACAATCTCGACGCTGACGGCCGCGCGGCCGTGATGACGCTGATGCAACGCTGGAGCGGCGGCCTCATCGTCGCGAGCCATGACCGCGCCCTGCTCGAATGCGTCGACCGGATTGTCGAGCTGACCCCGGTCGGCTGCACCGTCTTTGGCGGCGGCTGGCGCAATTTTGCCGAAGCGCGCGACGCCGCCCGCGCCCGCGCCGCGCAGGAAGCCGAAACCGCCGCCAACAAGCTGAAGTCGACAGAGCGCAAGGTCCAGCAGGCGCGCGAGCGCAAGGACCGCTCCGATGCGCGCGGCCGGGCGACACGGGCACGCGGCGATCAGCCGAAATTGCTGCTCGATGCCCGCGCCGAACGCGCCGAAGCCACGGGCGCGCGCGGCCAGCAGCTTGCCAGCCGACAGCTCGGCGAGGCCGAATCCGCCCTGTCGGAGGCCGAGGCGCGGCTGGACATTATCACCCCGCTGCATATCGACCTGCCCGCCTGCTCCCTGCCCGCCAGCCGCCAGCTGCTGACCGTCTCGGGTGTCTCCATGAGCTTCGGGGACCGCCACCTGTTCGGCCCCCTATCCTTCGAGATGCGCGGGCCGGAGCGGGTCGCGATTGTGGGGCCGAACGGGTCCGGCAAGTCGACGCTGCTGAGGCTTGTCACCGGCGCGCTGTCTCCCACCTCCGGCACGGTGACCTGCCATACAGACCGCATCGCCCTGCTCGACCAGCATGTCAGCCGCCTTGACCCGGCCCGTTCGCTCATCGAGAACATGAAGGCGCTCGCCCCGGCCCTCAACGACAATGAAGCGCGCGCCCAGCTCGCCCGCTTCGCCTTTCGCGGCGAGGATGCGCTACAGGCGGTGGGCACGCTGTCGGGCGGGGAACGCCTGCGCGCCGGGCTGGCCGCCGCCTTTGCTTCGCCGGAGCCGCCGGAACTCCTCCTGCTGGATGAGCCGACCAACCATCTCGACATCGACGCCGTCGACCTCCTGGAAGCCGCCCTGCAGGCCTATGACGGCGCCATCCTCGCCATCAGCCACGACGAACGCTTCCTCGAAGCTATCGGCGTTGAACGGCGGCTCACGCTGTCGTGACTTGCGGGCCGCGTGCGGCCGGTGCACGAACGCCCCGACATGAAAGCCTGAAGACGCCTTCTGCGCCACGGATCATCCGCACGGCCATGAAGCCGGCCCCGGGAGACCGGTTGCGCCGGATATCTCTCCTATGGGCCATGCCCGCTTTCATGGACATCAAGACATGTATACCAACTCACCCGACAATCGTTACGGGTCCCTCGCCGCCGAAATCTACGACATCGACAAGCCCTTCGGGAAACTCCCGGACACAGCCTTTTACCGGGACGCGCTGAAAGGGCTCGACGGGCCCATCCTGGAGCCGGCCTGCGGATCTGGCCGCACGCTCGTCCCGCTCGCCGAGGCGGGCCACGAGATGTGGGGCTTCGACACCTCCGCGGAGATGCTGGCGCAGGCTGAACCCCGCTGCGCGAAGGCCGGCGTGCGCGCCAGGCTGAGCCAGCAGGGCTGGTCGGACTTCACCTACGACCAGCGCTTCTCGGCCATCATCCTGCCGGTCGCCTCCTTCACCCTGATCGAGGACGCTGACACGGCATTCGGCGTGCTCGCGCGGTTTTACGCCGCGCTGTCGCCGGGCGGCCTGCTGCTCATCGACCTGACGCCGCTCAGCACGCTCGCCCCGGTTGAAGACGACCGGCGCAGCTGGGTGGCGGAGAATGGCGACCTGCTGACCCTTCACGCCGTGCGTACCGGGACCGACTGGACGAAACAGGCCTTCCGCCTGTCGGTCCGCTATGAACGCTGGCGCGAAAACCGGCTGGTCGCCGCCGAGCTCGAACCCATGGTGATGCGCCAATGGGGCATCGAAGAGTTCCGCATGGCGCTGGAGCGGGCGGGCTTTACCGATGCGCGGTGCCATGGCGACTACAAGCGCGGCGAGCCGCCGGAAGCCGGGACGCATATGGTGACCTGGGAGGCGCGAAAGCCGGCCTAGCCGCGCCGTGCACCCTGCCCGCCATCGACGCGCAGCAGCACGCCGGAGACGAAGTTCGCCTCCTCGCTGACAAGGAACAGGGCGGCGTGGGCGGTGTCCCAGCCGGTGCCCATATGACCCATGGGCACCATGGCCGACCGCTCCTCGCGAAGCGCCTCAGGCGAGATACCGCGCCGCTCTGAAATGCCCTCGATCGCCATCGGCGTGTCGATCAGGCCGGGCAGGATCGCATTGCAGCGCACGCCCTTCCTGGCCGACGACAGGGCGACCGCTTCGGTCATCCGGTTCATCGCAGCCTTGGACGTCTCATAGGCCATCATGTGATGGCCGGCGATGGAGGCGAGCGAGGAGATGTTCACGATGGCGCCCGCGCCCTGCGTCTCCATGATGGGCAGGCAGGCCTTGGTGACCAGCCAGGCCGACTTGAAATTGACCGCCATGATCCGGTCGAACGCCTCTTCGGTAAGGTGTTTGGCCGGGGCGTCACCCGCGCCAATGCCGACATTGTTGACCAGCGCGTCGATCCGGCCATGCGTCTCGAGCGCCAGACGGGCGATGTTTTCCGCCTCGTCTGCCTTGGCGACATTGGCCGCAAGCGCGAGCGCATCGCCGCCCTCTTCGCGGATCGCGGCCACGGTGGCATCGGCACGCTCAAGCTCCCGGTCGACGCAGATGACGCTCGCCCCGGCGCGCGCAAAGAGCATGGCGCAGGCCTTGCCATTGCCGATGGTCGAGCCGGGCGTCTGGCCGGCGCCCGTGACGACCGCGACCTTCCCGGCAAGCCGCCCCGAAACGTCGATACCGCTCACTTCCTGAGGTCCGGGTCGAGGGTGAGGCCCTCGTCGAGCTGGATGCCGAGCGAGTTCAGCAGCATCGAGACCTGGGTGTACTGGCCGACCGTCAGGACGAGGTCGATCTTCTGCTTCTGCGGGAGGAAGGCGAGGCGCGCCCAGGTCGCATCCGTGATGAAGGCATCGCTTGTCAGCTCATCGGTGGCCTGGAGAAGGGCGGCGTCTTCCTTGCTCCAGCCTTCCGCGTCCGGGCCCTCCTTGATGCGCGCGATCTCGGCCGGGGTCAGGCCGCAATCGAGGCCGATCCGCTCATGCTGGGCCCATTCATAGCCGGACTTCCAGTTGAACCCCGCGCGCAGGATGACGAGTTCGCGCTCCCGCGGGGGCAGGTCATTGTGCTCGGACAGGATGTAGCCGCCATACACCATGAAGCGCTTATAGGCTTTCGGCGCGCGCGCGAGCGTGCGGAAGATGTTGAATACCCGGCCCTGCTGGAAGCGCTGGCCGAGCATCTCCTTCTGCTCCTCGCCCATCTCCTCATCCTTGAGCGGCGCAATCCGGGGTTTGTCCAAGCGCATGCGGTGTCCTCCTGCTTTTTGCCGGGCAGTAAAGGACCGCACCCCGGCCGAGGCAAGGCTCCCGCCACGGGAGTTAGAAGCGAAGAAGGGCGCGAAGCTCGCTTTCGATCTCACGGGCGAGTTCGCGGACAACCTTGGACTTATCGCCCTTCGTGCCATACTTGGCGCCCGTGTCCTGTCCCATCCAGTCAACCAGCTCGATGACCTCTCGCAACATGTGCCTATCCCCATTGGCAAAATAGAAATTGCCATGCTCACGCAAGGCATGCAGAACATCCATTCGGCTCTGGAACTGGTCCAGAAAGATCGATGCATCGGAGCCGAGTTCAGCTTTGAACAGATCCCACATCTCGCGACCGTCTACCGTTTCGAAATGCCGCTTCTGCATGATCAGCTTGAAGAGCGCGTGCGTCGCGCGTGGCGAAGGGCGCTGTCGGAGCAGCTGAACCGCCTGGAGCTGGGCATAGGTGAATTCCGGGACGCTGCGAATGGCTTCCAGCGCAGCAACGACATAGGGCACATCCGCCTGACCGAAGCCGTCTATGTCGTCGCGAAGCTCCTGAAGAATCCGCTCAAGTTCCAGCTTCTGGCGGCGGGCGAATGACCGGTCATCGAGTGAGCGGCGCAGTTTCGTATCAGCATTATCGGCAAGAAGCTGTGCGAGCTGCCGCAGCTGTTCGATGGGCGTACCGACCAGCACCTCGTAATGTCCGACCATCCAGCGGGCACCCGCCTTTACATCCGGGTTTTCGGAATGGACCAGTTCGCTCAGGCGGCGCGGATTGTAAGGATTCTGATCCCAGCTCAGCTTTTTGCGCTCATCGACATGCTGCTGGACAAGCTTCCTGAACCTCGATTTGGGAACCAGCTCTCCTGCCTTGCGGTCGTATCGCATTCCGTTCTCGAAGAAGGCCGCTTCGGTGAAAGGGTCAAACACGTCCAGATGCCCAACCTTGTAGAATTTCCTGTCCGCCCTCGAACGCTGCCACAAGCCAATTGCCTGGAAGAGAGCCGCCATGATGACGAGGTCGACCATGGCGCGGGCGGCGAAGGTCAGGTGCTTGGCGAGCGGATTTTCACTGGTCGTGGCATCATAAGGCGTCTGGATGTCCACATTGTAGATCTCCCACCAGTCGACGAAGGGCACGGCCTTGGCCAGTTCCGCGCCGAAAAAGCGCAGCCAGTCGAAGAAGGCATTGTGCGTCGAATAGCGCTCGTCAAACGCAAAGGATTCCGTCCAGCCCTGAAGCTGGTGAAGCGCCAGCGGGACAAGGATGAACAGCGAGGCATAGCCCAGCAGCGCCTCGTCCTTGAGGTCGTTATCGAAGCCGACATGGATCTCGCTGCCGCGCGTCGTGCGGAGCCGGGAGGCGGTTTCCCGGTCCTCCTCTACCCAGGCCCAGCGCCGGCCGAGCGCCACCGCGATCAGCATGGCCATTCCAATCGGGATCAGCCCCCATGGCGGCGCGAGGACAAAGCCGAGCGCGCTTAGCGGCAGGATGACGATCAGCACGAGCAAGTGCGGCGTGAACCAGACAGCCCCGTGCTGGGTTGCCCCCGAAAGCGGCGCAACGAGACGGACGAGGATGGAATCAAGCCGGCTGACCAGTACGCCAGGCGTCAGAGCCGCGACGCCATTGACCCTGAGATTCCCGAGGGCGGCATCATCTTCCTCTCGCCGTTCGCGCCAGTTGTTGACGACTCGCATCAGGTGCGGCGAAAGGATGATGGCGAAGAAAACCATCAGCACCACAAAGGTGATGAAGACGCCAAAGTCTTCCTTCATCTCGAACTTCCCGCCCGCCGCCGCCCAGGCAAGCAGCACAAGTCCGGCAATCAGGATAAAGCTCGTCCAGAAGCTGAATTCGCTGACAACGTCGGAACGCAACATCTGTCCCTTCGCATCGCCGGGGCGCTGGGCCGCTTCGAGCCGGGCCTGCCTGTAGACGCCCATCAGCAGTGGCACGAAGGCCGCCACGAAGCATGCAAGGAACCCGATCAGGTGGATGAGGCGCGTCTCCTCACCGGCGATCCGGAGCGGCAGGGGACCGACCCAGCCACTGGCCGACGAGGCATAGGCGACGACGCAGAGCCCGGCGAGGCTCGCCGAAAGATATACGAAGAATTCTATGAAACCGTGTTTGACGCGTCTGACCTGCTGGGGCGTTCGCCCCCGAAGCGGCGTCGTCATAGCTTGTGAGTATGGGATCCAGACGGCTTCCAGTCTCAACAATTGGGCCAGCAGTAGAAGGGATGGGAGAAGACCGGCCAGGACCAGCCCTGCCGGTGTTAACCGCTCCGCCGCCACAATCCCCGCGCTACCGGAGATGACCATGGCAACCATCGCGGCACCCGTCGCCGAAAGGGCCGCCAAGACCGTAAACATGTTGTGGTCACCGCGTCCTGACCGCGACTCTTGCACCCTACCCAGCCCCATCGTTGCGCCTCCGAAATGAAGTTGTAGCGCAACTTACCCGTGGTTGAGAAGATGGGACTTGGGCGGGCTCGGCTTTTCCGGCGGTCTACACCTGACTGGCGAGCCAGGCGGTGTAGCCGGCATAGCCGGCCAGCATCAGGGCGCCTTCGCCGCGGGTGATGCGGTGGCCGGTCCGCGCAAGCACGATGAGCGCGCCGGTCGCCGCCAGCATGACCCAGATATCGACCGCGATGATCTCACGCGGCACCGGGATCGGCTGGACAAGCGCAGTCACGCCCAGGATGCCGAAGACGTTATAGATGTTCGAGCCGACAATGTTGCCGAAGGCGACATCGTTCTGTCCGCGCAGGGCTGCGACAACGGAGGTGACGAGCTCCGGCAGCGAGGTGCCGATCGCGACAATCGACAGGCCGATAATGGTCTCGGAAATCCCGAACTGCGTGGCAAGGCCGACCGCCCCGTCGATCAGCAGGGATGCGCCGAATATGGTGAGCGCGAGCCCACCGACGGTGAGGACCAGGGCAAGCACGCCGTGCGGTTCGGCTTGAGGGGTCTGCATGCTGTCCACGGGCGCAATGCTGGCCGGGGCGCGCCGCTCCTGCCAGATCGCGAAGCCAAGATAGGCGGCAAGGCCTGCAATGAAGACAAGGCCGGATAACCGGTCGAGCACACCGCTCATCACGACCGCCAGACAGACCAGCGCCGAGGCGGCGAGCACCGCCCCGTCACGCTTCAATGCGCCGCTGTCGACGAGCACCGGCTTCAGCATCGCGGCAAGGCCGAGAATGAGCAGGATGTTCGCAATGTTCGAACCGACCACATTGCCGGTCGCCACACCCGGAGAGCCCGCCATGGCGGCCTGCAGGCTGGTGACAAGCTCTGGGGTGGACGTGCCGAAACCGACAAGGGTGAGCCCGATCAGCAGCGGCGAGACGCCGAGTTTTCGGGCAACGGATACCGCGCCGCGGACAAACAGGTCGCCGCCAATCAGCAAAAGCGCAAGGCCGGCAAGAAGGGAGATAACAAGCATGGGAAAAACGAGGGTTTCGGGTTTGGTCGTCCGGCCGCCGTCGCGCGGGGGCTCGTCGTTTCTGGCACGGGCCGGACGTCGAGATCCTCATATGCTTCTAGCTGCGGCGGACTTCAAGGCGGGTCTGATTACTCCCCATGCGGATTAAATTTCATTTAGCCAGATTGCGCCTCTTCCGGCCTGTCCGGACTCTCGCCATATGACGATGCGCGGACACTGAGCCCCGCGGACCAGGCTACGGGCCCCGGTCCAACTCTTACCCTGAATGGAAATGCGCAGATGAGCGCACGTAATAAATACATTGTGGCAGCCGTTGCGGCTGTCGCTGTCATTGGTGGCGGCGCCGCCGTCGCCTACTATTCGAACACACGCACGGCCCCTGAGCCGCTGGTGACCGAACAGGCCGAAGACGACACCGGTCTCGACCTTGCCGAACTGGAAGCCCCGGTTGAAGCCGAAGCCGTCGCGGTCGAAACCATTGTCGATGTGGCCGATGAGACCCTTGTCGCCGATGAGACGATCGCAAGCGACATTCTCACCGACACGGCAACCGCCCAGCCGGAGACTCTGCCGGCCGAAGTGCAGCCTGAATAGGCGCTTTGCCGATCTGCCTATGGTCATCGCCGCCCGGCGCCCTTACATGGCTCGTCTCGAACAGAGCATGATGAAGGCCTCGACACGGCGATGACCGAACTTTCCGTCAACCTTAATGCGGTCGCCCTCTTGCGCAACCGGCGGGACCTGCCCTGGCCGAGCGTGACCGGCCTCGGGCGGATCGCGCTTGAAGCCGGCGCCAACGGGTTGACAGTTCATCCGCGTCCGGACGAACGCCATACAAGGCGCAGCGACCTGCCTGCCCTGCGCGCGCTGATCGACACTGAGTTTCCCGAGCGCGAATTCAATATCGAGGGCAACCCGACCGAAGACTTCCTTGAACTGGTCGAGGACATCCAGCCGGAACAGGTCACCCTCGTTCCGGACGATCCTGGCCAGGTGACCTCGGACCATGGCTGGAATTTCAAGGCCGATGGCGCGCGCCTGCACAAGATTGTGGCCCGCCTGAAAGTCACCACCGGCGCGCGCATCTCGCTCTTCGCCGATGCCGACCCCTCGCAGATGGCTGCCGCCGCCGAAACCGGCTGCGACCGTGTTGAACTTTATACCGGCCCCTATGGCAGCTGCCATGACGATCCGGAGGCGGCTGCCCGGGAACTGGAAAAGCTCGCCCAGGCGACCGAGGCCGCCATGGCATGCGGGCTTGGCGTCAATGCCGGCCATGACCTGACCGTCGAAAACCTTATTCCGCTCGTCCTGCGCATCCCGGATCTTGCCGAGGTCTCCATCGGGCACGGCCTGACCGCCGATGCGCTGATCCATGGCATGGCCGAGACGGTGCGCCGTTTCCGGCGCGCCTGCGGGCAGGATGCCTGAAGACGCTCACAGCCATTGGATGGCCTGCCCGACCTCCCTCTCCCAGGCGGCTCCGTCTTCGACCGACCACGGATCACAGGGTAGCCACTCCGGCGTCACAGGCAGGTCGGCTGGCACGCCGCACGGCCATGACGCTCGGCCATCCGGCTCCAGACGGGCCCCCGCATTCATCAGTAGGCTGAAATAGTCTTGTACGGCACACCAGGCCGCCATGGGGCCGGCGCCTTCCGGCAAGGTGCTTTCCACGCGCTGGAGGAAGGCGATGGCCGCAGCTTCGCCCGGCTCCGGCGCCACGGTCATGTCCGCCCGCTTGCCTATCCGCGCGAGCGCGGTCTCCAGCTTGCGGGCTTCACCCTCCCATGCCGCAGCTTCGTCCAGCCGGTTGAGCCCGGCAAGGGTCAGTGCCCAGGCGCCATGGCGCTCAAGCCGCGCTTCCGGCGTCTCGGCCAGCAGGTCGCCCTTGCGGATGCCAAGCCAGGCGGCCCAGGTCTTGGCCGTCGACGCCGAAACCCGGGCGCAGGCCGCAGCGCGCTCAAAGGTCTCGCCGGTTCGTAGCGCCGTCTCCAGCGCCCGCACCTTCAGCATGCGGCCAAGCGGCATTCCGGCCATGAGGGGTCTGGCGTCCTGGGTCATGTCGATGGGCGCAAGATTGCCACGGCACCGGCCGGGGGCGGATGAATTTTTGCGGAGGCCACTGCCAGCGGGGGCCGATGGCGGGAAAAGGCACCGTTCAAGACATCTAGCCGGATACGGTCATCCTGGAACCAGACCGGAATCATACTGGAATTGTACTGGAATCATACGGAAAAAAGACTGTCGCGGCGGTGGACCGTCCGGTGGAGGGGCACCGGACTTTCCTCCGCTTACGAGGATGTTTTTCCGCCGGAAATCATGAGGCCTGTTTCAGCCTGTCCCGCATCAGTTCCAGCCAGGCCGCCTGCTTGTGAAGCTCGCTGACCAGATCGTCCGGGTCGCCTTTCGCGATCAGTTCGTCGAGCCAGATGCGGGTCACGCAGGTCTGGCTCTCAACCCAGTCCAGAATACGCACCCTGCCTGGCTCCGATTTCGCTGCTCCGCGATCCGATTGCGCTTTCCCGCGCTCCATGCCCTTCGCCAGATGCTGTTGCCATGCCATTGTCATCGCCTTCCCTCTTATTTGCGAATGGTTCTCATTTGCATGCAATTCGGCGCACGCGTCAAGGGGCTTTGGATTTCCGCTAGGGAAAGGGCGTGCTTTGACCTAGTGGAAAGCCTTGACCCGCACGTCAACCAGCGGCCAATACCGGGGCAGTCAGAGACAAGAACGAGTACAGATATGGCAGACGGGTTCCTCTCACTCAGCAACGACTTCGAAACCGCAACGGAAGCCGACTGGCTGGCCGCTGTCGAAAAGTCGCTGAAGGGCGGTGGGCTGGAGCGGATTACGCGCAAGAGCGATGATGGAATCGCGATCCGGCCCCTCTATCGCGAAGACGGTTTTGCCAGCGCAACCGACCCGCTCGGCGCGCCCGGCGCAGCCCCCTATCTGCGCGGCGCCAAGGCCGAACCAGACGCTTACCTGCCCTGGGACATCCGCCAGGCCTTCACCCATCCCGACCCGGCAACCACCAATGGCGAGATCCTGCGCGACCTCGAACGCGGCGTGTCTTCTGTAGAACTGTCGGTCGATTGCACCGGCGAGCATGGCTGCGCGATCGAGGATGCCCACACGTTGTCAGCCGCGCTCGATGGCGTGCGCGCCGACATTGCCACCATCGCACTCGACCATCGCGGCAAGGGCTCGGGCACGTCGGTCGCCGCGCTCCTCGCCCTGTGGGGCGAAGGCAAGGGCGCGTCGGATGCGCTGAAGTTCGCCTTCAACATCGACCCCATCGGCCTGCTCCTGCGCAAAGGGGTCGTCGAGGGCGGCATCGATGCGGCATTCGTGCGCACCGCCGAACTCGCCAACGTGCTGGCCCTTCGCTATCCGAAGTCGACCACGCTGCGGGTCGACGCGCGCGCGGTCCACGAGGCAGGCGGCTCGGAAGCGCAGGAACTGGGCGGCCTGATGGCCCATGCCGTCGACACGATGCGGCGGCTGGAGGCAGCCGGCTACGACATCAAGGCCTTCCCCGAACAGGCGCTGTTCACGCTCGCCACCGGCGCCAATTACGGGCTGGAAATCGCCAAGCTCCGCGCCGCCCGCCGGCTCTGGGCCCGGGTGCTGGAGGCCATGGGTCTTGATTCCGAACCCATGTTGCTGCAATCGGTCAGTTCCGCCCGCATGCTGACGCGCTACGACCCGTGGGTGAACATGCTGCGCAACACGGCCGCCTGTTTCGCAGGCTCTGTCGGCGGCGCCGATATCGTCACCGTACGGGCCTTCAATGAAGCCCTCGGCGTGCCGGAAGAACTCGGCCGCCGCACCGCCCGCAACACGCAGATCATCGCCATGGAGGAGTCCGGCCTCGGCCGCGTCGCCGACCCGGCCGGCGGGGCCTGGTTCGAGGAGACGGTCGCCACAGACCTCGCCGAAGCAGCCTGGACCGTCTTCCAGGAAATTGAGCGCGAAGGCGGTCTCGTCGAAAGCCTGTCGGCAGGCAAATTCCAGAGCCGGATCAAGACTGTTCGCGACCAACGCTTCAAGGCCATCGCGAAACGCAAAGTGCCTGTGACCGGCGTCAGCGAATATCCACTGATCGATGGTGTCGACGCGCCCGTCGCCGAAGCGCACCAGTTAAGCAATGCTACGCGCGTCTCGAATGAGGGGCTCAAATCCTTCCTTCAGGACCTGCCAGACCGCTCGGGCGAAGACACGACGGCCGAAGCGCTGGCGCCGATCCATCTCGCCCGCGACTTCGAAACCCTGCGGGACCGCGCCGCCGCCCATGAAGACAAGACCGGCAAGCGCCCGTCCGTCTTCATCGCGACGCTGGGTCCACTTGCCGAACACAATGCCCGCGTCGACTTTGCGCGCAACCTTTTCGCCGCCGGCGGCATCGAGGGCAAGGAGGCTCCGTCGCTTCCCGAAACGGCTGACGACATTGCCGCCGGGTTCAAGGCCTCCGGCTGCCATATCGCCGTCATCTGCGGCAGCGACACGCGCTACGAAACCGAAGCCGCCGACGCGGCCCGCACCCTGAAGGGTGCCGGCGCCCAACGCGTCTTCATCGCCGGCAAGTTCGAAGCCGCCTATAGTGACACCAACATCTTCATGGGCTGCGACGCGGTCGAGGTCCTTGAGCTGGCACAGGCCGAACTGGGAGTTGCCAAATGACCACTTTCCCCGACTTCACCAAACTCGACCTCGGAACGCCGCACGCAAAGGCGCCGTCTGGATCCCGCAAGCGCACGCTTGAGACGCCGGAAGGCATTGATCTTGCCACCGCTTACTCCGCCGCCGACACGGCCGGTCTCGACTATCTCGACGACTATCCGGGCCTTGCCCCCTTTGGCCGCGGCCCCTACCCGACCATGTACACCCAGCGGCCCTGGACCGTCCGGCAATATGCCGGCTTCTCGACCGCCGAGGACTCCAACGCCTTCTACCGCCGCAACCTTGCCGCCGGTCAGAAAGGCTTGTCGGTCGCCTTCGATCTTGCAACTCACAGGGGATATGACAGCGACCATGTTCGCGTGACAGGCGATGTCGGCATGGCCGGTGTGGCCATCGACTCGATCTACGACATGCGCACGCTTTTTTCCGGCATCCCGCTCGACCAGATGTCGGTGTCGATGACGATGAACGGCGCGGTGCTGCCTATTCTCGCGCTCTATATTGCGGCGGCAGAGGAACAGGGCGTGAAGCCCGAACAGCTCGCCGGGACCATCCAGAACGACATCCTGAAGGAGTTCATGGTCCGCAACACCTATATCTATCCGCCCAAGCCGAGCATGCGGATCATTTCGGACATCTTCGCCTACACCTCTGAAAAGATGCCGAAATATAACTCCATTTCGATCTCCGGCTATCACATGCAGGAGGCTGGCGCGACGGCTGACCTGGAGCTGGCCTACACGCTCGCCGACGGGATCGAATATATCCGCGCCGGGCTCGACGCCGGGCTCGATATCGACAAGTTCGCCCCGCGCCTGTCCTTCTTCTGGGCCATCGGCATGAACACCTTCATGGAAGTGGCGAAGCTGCGTGCGGCAAGGCTACTCTGGGCCAAGCTCGTCCAGCAGTTCAATCCGAAGAACCCGAAATCACTGTCACTGCGCACCCACTCGCAGACCTCCGGCTGGTCGCTGACGGCGCAGGACGTCTACAACAATGTCATCCGCACCTGCCTTGAAGCCATCGCGGCGGTCGGCGGGCAGACCCAGTCGCTGCACACCAACAGCTTCGACGAAGCGCTGGCCCTGCCGACGGATTTCTCCGCGCGTATCTCGCGCAATACGCAGCTCTTCCTGCAGCAGGAAGGCGGCGCCTGCCAGACCATCGACCCCTGGGGCGGCTCCTACTATGTCGAGCGCCTGACCCACGATCTTGCCGCCAAGGCGCTGGAGCATATCGACGAGGTCGAGAAACTCGGGGGCATGCGCAAGGCCATCGAGGAAGGCGTCCCGAAGCTTCGCATCGAGGAAGCAGCGGCCCGCACGCAGGCCCGCATCGACAGCGGCGAACAGACCGTGGTTGGCGTCAACAAGTTCCTGCTCGACCAGGATGAGGACGTGCCGGTGCTGAAGGTCGACAATGCCACGGTGCGCCGCATGCAGCTCGATAAGCTCGCGCGCCTCAAGGCCGACCGCGACCAGGCGGAAGTCGATGCCAAGCTCGATGCCATCGCCGCCGCCGCCGCCAGTACTAAAGGCAACCTTCTGGAACTCGCCGTCGATGCCGCCCGTGCCAAGGCAACAGTGGGCGAAATCTCGGAAGCCGTCGAGCGCAGCCAGGGCCGCCATCAGGCGGTCATCCGCTCGATCAAGGGCGTCTATGGCGGCTCGATCGGCAAGGATGAGAAGGCCAATGAAGCCCGGGCGCTCGCCGAAGACTTTGCAAAGAAGAAGGGCCGCAAGCCCCGGATCTATATCGCAAAAATGGGCCAGGACGGGCACGATCGCGGCCAGAAGGTCGTCGCCTCGGCCTTGATGGACCTCGGCTGGGAAGTCGAGATCGGCCCCCTCTTCCAGACCCCGGAAGAAGCGGCCCGCGATGCCCGCGAGGCGGGCGTCGATATTGTCGCCGCCTCCTCGCTCGCGGCCGGCCACCTGACGCTGATCCCCGAGCTGCGCCGTGCCCTCGGCAATGAGGGCGCCGCCAGTACGCAGATCATTGCCGGCGGCGTCATTCCGCCCGGCGACTATGACGCCCTGCGGGCAGCAGGCGCGTCGGCCATCTTCCCGCCCGGCACGGTCATTGCAGATGCGGCGCGTACCATGCTGGAGTCGCTGCAGGACGACCCGGTCAACACAGCCGCGGAGTAAGCCCTGGCCAAATGGATCAAGAGACTGCCATGGCTGGTCGACGGCCTCGTCGTCCTGTCATGCCTGAGTGTTCTGGGTTCCCATCTTGCCCGGCAGCACTGGTTTTTTGACGCCGTCGCACAATTCCTGCTGCCCTCGATCTGGATGCTGGTGGCCGCGCCGGTCCTGCTGGTCGCTTTCATGCTGTGGCCGCGCATCAGCCTGAAGCATGGCGGGTTCATACCACTCGCCCTGGCCGGTCTCATCTCGGGCGCGCCGATCCTGCATGACCCCGTCATCCCGGTCCCGGACGGCGCGGTGAAGCTGAAGGTCT
The DNA here is from genome assembly GCF_003576285.1 of Henriciella mobilis. NCBI lineage: Bacteria > Pseudomonadati > Pseudomonadota > Alphaproteobacteria > Hyphomonadales > Hyphomonadaceae > Henriciella > Henriciella mobilis. The sequence continues at coordinate 717,601 of NZ_QWFX01000013.1, forward strand.
ACCAGCACAATATCTATGTCGAGAACATCGTCTTCGAGCGCATCGTGAACAAGGTCGAGCGCGAGGATCCGGACATCATCGCCCTCGTCGAGGCCCGTGACGACACGCTGGCGCCTTGGGAAGCCCGGCTGCAGGAGCGCTGGCCTTACATGGCGAAGGCACAGACGCGGCGCTACAGCTGGGCCCGGCTTCGCTTGTTCTCTAAATACCCGATCAAGGACTACCAGGTCCGCAAGCGCGACTACGAGCCGGCAACGCTGCATGCCCGCGTGGAAACGCCAAATGGCGAGATCACCGTCGTCGTTGCCCACTTCACGCGTCCCTGGCCCTTCAAGGAGCCGGAGGCACAGATGCGCCACTACCGGGCGCTCAGGACAATGCTTGATGGCATCGACGGCCCGCTGGTTGTCCTGGGTGACTTCAACTCGGTGCCCTGGGGCCGGATCGGCCGGCGCATGCAGGATGATCTCGGCTTCCACCTGGCCAATGAGCGCTGGGCCGGCACCTGGCCGGGCCGGGTGAACATAGACGACATGATGGATACGCCGGGCCTTGCCCGCTTCCTGACCATCCCGATCGACCTTGCCTTCTGCCGGGGCGGCCTTGTCTGCAACAACCACCGCGTCGGCGAAAATCTGGGCTCGGACCATCGCCTGACCCAGTTCGACATCTGGGTCCCCGAGCCGGGCGCGCTGACGCTCGATGACGGCCACGGAGAAGATGGCGCCAGCTCGCTTGCGCCCTGCCGCGGTGCATGCGAGACTCCGCCCAAGCGACCCCGTGTAAACTGATCAAGGAATGCCTTCATGAAAGCTCTGTACGCGATGGCAGCAGCTGCCTGCCTGCCGCTCGCCGCGCAGGCCGGACCGGTCACACCCAGCGATGTGGAAGCGGTGCTCGAAGCCTATGGCGCCGAGATCGCCAGTTCGACCGGCGTTGGCCAGGATGCCCATGTGATCAATGCCCGGCTGAACGACCGCTCCATGTATGTGCGCCTTGATGAGTGCGACCAGTTCGATGAGTGCGGTATCGTCGTGATGTTTACCGCCTTCGAGATCGACGGCGACATCGACGAAGAAACGCTGCTCAAGACGAACCGCTACAATGACAGCTTTCCCATCGGACGGGCCTTCGTGTTCCCGGCCGAGGACGGCGACGGCAATCTTGTCGGCATCGACTATGTCATCGACGTGTCCGGTGAGTCGGTTATCGATGGCGGCGACGTCCAGCGCTTCGAGCAGGCCGTGAACACCTATGTGAAGCACTGGGTGAACGACTGACAGCCGGGCGGAAGACCGACTGATGCGTGACGTTCCTGACCTGGATACATTCCAGTACATGGCGGAAGAAGCCTATGCCGGCCTGCCCGAGTCCTTCCGGCAGGCCGCCGGCCGGATCGTGATCCACGTTCAGGACTTTGCCGACCGCGACGTGCTGAGGGATCTCGGCATCTCAAATCCGATGCACCTGACAGGCCTCTACCAGGGCATTCCGCTGATCCATGACAGCGTGACGTTTCCAAGCCCCGAATCGGCGCGCATCTTCCTTTATCGGCGCCCCCTCCTGGCGGAGCTGCAGACACGTCCGGACGTGACCCTCAGCGAGCTGATCGAGCACGTCGTGATCCACGAACTTGGCCATCATTTCGGCTGGTCGGACGAGGAAATGCACGAGCTACTGGACGACGCCGGACACGATCATTGAGGCAAATCCAGCGCCCTGCCTTGCCCTTTGCGAGTTTCGGTCGATAGATTTGCAAAAACCGAGGGTGAGGGAGGAGACTCAACAATGAAGGCATTCGCCGATCAGGACGCGACGGCCCTGGCCGATCTGGTCCGCAAGAAGGAAGTCACGCCGGGCGAACTGCTCGACGCTGCCCTTGAAAGCGCCCACGCGGCGCAAGAACCGCTCAACTGTTTCTCGCAAATCTTCGAGGACCATGCGCGCGAGCAGATCGCGGCCGGGCTTCCCGATGGGCCATTTGCCGGGGTGCCCTTCGCGACCAAGGATCTTGGCGTCCGCCTCAACGGGCTGCCGCTGACCAGCGGCTCGCGCGCCTTCAAGGACACCGTCGCCGATTTCGATTCCACGCTGACCCAGCGCTACAAGGCCGCCGGTCTCGTCATTTTCGCCCAGACGACAAGTCCGGAATTCGGACTGACCACATCCACCGAAAGCGCGCTTAATGGCAAGACGCGCAACCCCTGGAATACCGAGCGCACCTCGGGCGGCTCATCGGGCGGGGCGTCCGCCACGGTCGCGTCCGGCGTCCTGCCCATGGCGCATGCAAGCGATGGCGGCGGCTCGATCCGCATTCCGGCGGCCTGTACCGGGCTGGTCGGCCTGAAGCCCTCGCGCGGACGTGTTCCCATGGGTCCACCACTCAGCGAGAACTGGTTCGGCCTGTCGACCAATCACTGCGTCTCCCGCAGCGTGCGCGACAGCGCCGCCCTGCTCGATGCGACTCACGGGCAGGAACGGGGCGGTCGCTATATCGCCCCGCCGTCGGGCACCAGCTATCTCACCGCCGCCCAGCGTGATCCGAGACCGCTGCGCATCGCGCTCTGGCGAACCGCACCCAACGGAATCACCCCGGACAAGGAAGCCACCGCCGGCCTCGACGCCACGGCGAAACTGCTGGAATCGCTCGGCCATACGGTCGAGGAAGCCGGCCCGACCCTCAACGGCGAAGCGCTCGGCAAGGGCATGATGATGATTGTCTCATCCGCCATGGCGGCGATTGCCGACGAGCGCGAGCAGGCCTTCGGGCGCAAGATTGGCCCGGATGATTTCGAGCCGGTCTCCCTGCGATTCATCGAGTTCGGACGGACCATCCCGATGGCCGAACTTGTCCGCACCAACAATGCCTTCCTGCAGGCGGCCTTCGAGTTCGAGACCTTCATGGACCATGGCAATTACGATCTGGTCCTCGCCCCGACCCTGTCGCGCCCGCCCGTCGAGCTCGGCGTGCTCAGTCTCGATCCGGAGGACATGGATGCCTATGGCGAAGCCGTGACGAGCTTTGCGCCCTGGTGCCCGGTGTTCAACCAGACGGGCTGGCCGGCCATCTCGCTGCCGCTTCACCAGACCGCAGACAATCTGCCGCTTGGCATGATGTTCGGCGCCCGTCTCGGCCGTGAGGACCTGCTCTATTCGATCGCAGGCCAGATCGAGCGCGCCACGCCATGGATTGGCCGCCGGCCGCCGGTCTGGTTCGACTGAGTTCATGAACGATACGCTGACCACCCATGCTGGCGGTTGCCATTGCGGCGGCGTGCGCTTCGAGGTCGACCTGCCGGGTCATGTCGAGGTTGAGGACTGCAATTGCACGATCTGCGCGATGAGCGGCAATGACCACATCATCGTCCCGGCCAGCCGCTTCCGGCTGCTGCGGGGCGAAGACCTGCTGACAGAATACCGGTTCAACACAGGCACGGCCCGCCATCTCTTCTGCCGGGTCTGCGGGATCAAGAGCTTCTACGTCCCGCGCTCCAATCCGGACGGTTACGGCATCACCTGGCGCTGCCTCGATGACTGGCAGGCGATGGATGCGAAGATCACCAGATTCGACGGGCAGAACTGGGAAGCCAACGCCGCGCGCCTGGCCCACAAGTCCCGTGGATAGGGTCAGACTCTAGTCCGGCTGGTCATCCAGCGGCGGCGGCGGACCGTTATGGTGTCCTCGCGGACCATGGCCCTCTTCGCCGAACCGTCCGTGCCAGGCGCGGCGCCGGGCCTCCATCCTGTCCATCCACGCGACGAGCTCGGCGCGCTGATCCGGCGACAGGGTCGCCAGTTCTTCGGACAGGACCGCATGGAAGGAGCGTGTCAGCTGCTCATCGGCTGCTCGTATATCCTCAAACGCCTGCTGGAGGGCCGCGGGGTCGAACGGGTCAGCACCAAGGGCATCCTTCAATTGCTGGCGCGCACGATGCTTCTCCCGCATATAGGGCGCCGCCTCGCGCAGCCCTTTTCGGAAAGCCGCCCGCATGTCCTGCCGGGCCCCGTCGGGGAGAACCGATTCGAGCGCGCGCGCGATGACGGCATCCTCGCCGCCGCCGCGCGGCCCGCGTTCAGCTGGCGTGCTGCTGCCACGCCCGACCGTGTTGCCGATCCAGAGACCGACCAACAGCGCATTGGCGATGAGCGAGATCACCAGCACGATGCCAAGGGCCGAAAGCGCTCGCTGCTGGCTCATCCGCTGACCTCCTCGACATAGGCATCGAAGCCGCCATAGCCGAGCGCGCCATAGACAAGGTCCTCGCTTACCGTCTGATAGCCATCATCGGCAGTGGCGGGCGCCGTGAACACGCCGGCTGTCAATCCCATTACAAGCGCAGCCGCTGTCGCGCCGGCAGGCCAGCGCAGCCCATTGGGAAACAGGATATCCCCCAGACGGCCAGCCCAGCTGGCGCCCGGTCTCGCCGCTTGCGGCGCTTCGGCCAGGATACGCGCGGCCAGTCCCGCAGGGGCGTCGGGGATATCGGTCGCCGCGAAGGCGAGATCCAGCGCGCGAGCCTCTTCCAGTGCCGCGGCAAACCGGTCGGTATGTGCGGCGAGGTGCGCCTCAGCAGCTGCCCGCTCTTCCTCCGGCCAGGCCGTCGGATCGGCGCCAAAGGCCGCAATCAGCGCATGGAGGCGGTCATCTGTCATCATCATTACATACTTGCTCCGCTTTCTCCGGCCAGCTCAAGCCTCAGTTTCCGTCTCGCCCGGGCCAGCAGGCTCTCCAGCGCCTCAACGCTGACTCCCATGGTGTCAGCCGCTTCGATATTGCCCATCCCTTCGAACGCACAAAGCGTCAGGGCTTCTCTCTGACGTTCCGGCAGGGCATCGACCAGCGCCGCGATCCGGGCTCTCGCCTGTTTCTGCGTCAGCGCCTGTTCGGGCCGCAGGGCCAGGTCGGTCTGCTCGGGCAGTTCGTCCATCAGGATCGGCTTTTTCTTCTTCAGCCGGTCACGGCAGAGATTGATCGCCACCGTGCAGGCCCAGGTCGAGAATTTTGCCCGGTCTTCCCAGTCCGGCAGCATCTTCCAGGCCCTGAGGAAGGTTTCCTGCGTCACGTCCTCGGCCTCCTGCCGGTCACGAAGCATGCGAAAGGCCACACGCCAGACGACCGGCATGTGACGATTGACGAGGGCCGACTGTGCCATCCGGTCTCCAGCCGCCGCCCGTGCGATCTCATCTCGTTCGCTGATCGCTGACACCCTGTCAGACTAGCGTGGCCGGCGCAGGTTGCGAGGGAGGAAATTCGCAAACGCTGCTCCGGCCGCCGCCAGATCAAGTTATCGAGGGCCAGGGCCACCACCGCGGCGCGGGCAATCGCCCATAGCACCATCGCATCGCCGGTCCCGCATCGCCTGCATCTCCTCGGCGGTGATCACACCATCGCCATCGGCGTCCATGCGGTCGAACATCGGCGCACCGCGCGCTTCGAATTCATCGGCGCTGATGACGCCGTTTCCATCGGCGTCAGCCTTGTCGAACATGCGCTGGCGCATGGTTTCCATTCGGCGTGCCTTCTCGGCTGCACGGAAGGCCTGCATCTCGGCCATGCTCAGCCCGCCGTCACCATTGGTGTCGGCCTCGGCAAAGCGAGCCGCCTTGGCCGCCTCTGCTTCTTCCTTCGTGATCTGGCCGTCACCATTGGTATCGAGCCGTTCCATCATGTTTGCCATGCCGCCATGATGCGGCTGGGCCGCAGCAAGGCCAGCTGCACCGACGGTCGCCGTGCCAGCCATCAATGCGATAATTGCAAGTGTCTTCATGTCTCTGGTCTTCCTCTTTTCGTGCCCCGCAGGGTGAAACGAGGAAGCCTCAGGAGTCCGTCGCGAGTGTCCCGATCTTTTTGCATCTTAGATCTGAGATCTGCTTGCGGACAGACCTGTAACGGCTCTCGACCTCACTGAAACTCTCGCACCCCGCAGCGAGGGCAAGGCGGGCTTTCAGGCCCTCGGAAAACTGGTCCGCCGTCAACTCAGCCCCGACGGCGAGACGCTGGATCTGTTGAATGGACTGAAGGAAGGAGAAGCTCGACGTGATCGTCTTCACCTCATCTGTCGTCAGCCGCCCTGCCTCTCCGAGCGCTTCTGCAGCATCGATCACCGTCGGCAGGACACAATCGGCCCTACGGCACAGCAGCATCTCCTGCTGCAGGATAAACTCCAGATCGACCAGGCCGCCATCGGCGAGCTTCAGGTCCCACTCACCGCGCGGCGGGCGCTCTTTCCAGAGGCGGCGGCGCATGTCGAGGATATCCGCGCGCCGTTCATCATCGGGCTTGCCATTCACGATGGCATCATGGGCGACTTCGAGCGCCCGCTCGCCGAGCGCGTCATGCCCCGCCACAGGGCGAAGGCGCGTCAGGGCCATCAGCTCCCACGTCCAGGCATCATGATGCTGGTAGCGGTCGAAGGCCCGAAGCGACGTGGCGACGGGGCCTGCCCGGCCTGAAGGCCGAAGCCGCATGTCGACTTCGTAGAGGCTTCCCTCAGCGGTTTCGGCTGAAATCGCGGTAATCAGGCGCTGGGCGAATTTGGTGAACCAGTGGCCGGCCTCGCTGGCGGCATCGCCATCATCCTCGAAGATGATGATGAGATCGAGATCGGACCCGGCTGTGAGCTCGCGTCCGCCAAGCTTGCCCAGCGCACCGATCATCCAGTTGCCGGGCTGCGGGCCATAGCGCCGGGCGGTCTCGATCGCGGCAGCCTCGGACATCAGCTCGACGCAATGGTCGGCCAGGTCACTCCAGGCAAGCGCAGCCTGCTGGGCCGGCAGGCGCGAATGCAGCAATCGGTGACCGATCAGGAAGGCGCGCTCATTCTGCCAGCGGCGAACCTCGTCCATCTGGCTCTCGAAATCGGCCCCGCGCGACAGGGCGGGCGGATATTCCTGACCGCTCGGCGTGACAAGCGCTTCAAGCAGACCAGGCTGGCGCGCCAGGGTCTGCGACAGGCGCGGCGCGATGGCGAGCGTGGTCACCAGGTCTTCCAGAAGGCTTGTCTCATTGGCCAGCATGGACAGGGTCTGGATGCCGGACCGAAGGCCCTCGAAGAAACGGGTGAACCGCGTGAAGGCCATGTCCGGCTCACCGGTCCGGCTCATCGCCGTCAACAGCTCGGGCAACAGAGCCGTCAGCAGGCCGCGCCCCCGGGCGGTGCGCGTCGCCGGGGTCTTGCCGCGGTGCCAGTTGGATATGGTCGCAATGATACGCGAGGGATCGGAGAAACCGTAGGCCTTCAGCGTCTCCACGGTTCCGGGATCGTCATCGACGCCGGTAAAGACGAGGTTGCCCTGCACGGCATTCTCATGCTTGCGCTCTTCCTCGGCAAAGAGGTCACGGTAGTGGCTGTGTACTGTCTTCCGGACCTCGGCGACAGCGCGGTCGAAGGCCGCCAAATCATCATGGCCGCAGAGTTTCGCGACGCGCAGGCGCGTATCCTCATCAGATGGCAGGCGGTGAGTCTGCTGGTCCTCCAGCATCTGAATGCGGTGCTCGATATTGCGCAGCACCTCATAAGCCTCGGTCAGCTCCTTGCCGACGGACGCATCGACAGCATCGGCGGCGACGAGCGCATCAAGGCTTTTCAGCGTCTTGCGGTGGCGCAGGAAGCTGTTGCGCCCGCCCATGATGATCTGCTGGGTCTGGACGAAGAACTCGATCTCACGGATGCCGCCCGGGCCGAGCTTCAGGTCCGGCGATGTGTCCGCAAGATCGCTGGCGCTGGTCCGCGAATTGATCATCCGCTTGATGGCCTGCACATCCGCAATCGCCCAGTAATCCATGTGGCGGCGCCAGACGAAGGGCTCCAGCATGCCGATGAAGCGCTCGGCCGCCCGGATATCGCCCGCGCAGGCGCGCGCCTTGATCCAGACCATGCGTTCCCAGTTCTGGCCGACGCTTTCATAGTAGATTTCAGCCATCTGCGTGGACACGGCCGGCGGTGTCGATCCGGGATCGGGACGCAGGCGCAGGTCGGTACGGAAAACATAGCCATCGCCGGTATCTTCCTCGAGGATCCGCATCGCATCGCGCACCACCTTGCTCGCGAGATCACCGGCCTCGATGCTGCCCTCGCAGAACACGGCCGGATCAAAGAAGACCGCCATGTCGATATCGGAGGAGTAGTTCAGCTCGAAAGCGCCCATCTTGCCGAGCGCAATCACGAAGATGCCATCCTGCGTCAGCGAACGCTGGCGAAGCGCAATCGTCAGCGCCGACTGGACGGCTGCGTCGGCAAAACCCGTCAGGTGCCCGGTCAGGTCGTGGACCGGCAGGGACCGGGACAGGTCCATCGCGGCAACAGCCATGTGGTTGGCGAGCTTGGCCTGGCGAAGCGCCGTCATCGCTTCCTCGCGATCCTCCAGAGCAGCGGCATCCTTCGCCTGTTTCAGCGCATGCGCGGCAAGCTCGGTGGCGCCTTCCCGTTGCAGCAGGGAATAGGCTTGGGGCGCTCGCCGGACGAGCCTGGCAAGGTAGGGGGCAAGGTGGGTTCCGGCCTCAAAGGCGTCGCGGCCTGTCTCGGCCAGGGGTCTTATATCCAGCATCGAGACTGTCTTACTTGTCTCGCGGCAAGGTTAAAACCGCTTTCAGGCCTTTTGGCTCAGGCGGGCCTTGTGTCCACAGGAGATCGAGATGTCCCTTGTGGAGATCGGCAACGGCATCGGCCAGCGCAAGCCCCAGCCCGGACCCCGACTGGGTGCGTGCGGAATCAAGCCGGAAGAAGCGCTCCTTGGCCTTGTCGCGCATGTGTTCCGGAATGCCGGGCCCGTCGTCTGACACGGTAATCACGACCGAATCCGACGTCCTACGCGCCATGAACCGGATCGTGCCGCCTTCCGGCGTATATTTCATCGCATTGTCGAGCAGGTTCGAAACGGCCTGGGCGATCAGCTCGCGATCCCCGAGTACGATGATTGGCTGGGAAATGTCGCTCTGGAAGGTCAGCCCGGCATCCTCGCAGGCCGGCTCATAGAGTTCGGCGAGTTCCTCCAGGACATCATGCAGGTCGATCTTGACCATCCGCCCTTCCGAGCCAGCATCGAGGCGCGACAGCCGCAGGATCGCATTGAAGGTCAGCAGCACGCGGTCGACTTCTTCCACCGTGCTGGCCAGTGTCTCGCGTGCCGACTCCTGGTCCATGGGGCTCAGCAAGGCCTCTTCCAGCCGGTTCCGGAGCCGCGAAAGCGGTGAACGCAGGTCGTGTGCAATCGCATCCCCGGAGTGCCGGCTCGCCGCCATCAGGCGCTCAAGTTTCTCCAGCATGGTGTTGAGGTGCGTCGCCAGCCGGTCGAACTCGTCGCCGGAACCTTGCACGGGGGCGCGGATGGAGAGGTTGCCCGCGACAATTTCCTCGGTCGTGCGCGTCAGCTGCTCGGCGCGGCGGGCGGCGTATCGCGAAATGAAGATGCCGCCGACCAGGGCCAGCAACACCCCGATGGGTGCTGCCGTGGTGACGGCGGATGTAATTCGTCGGACAATCCGGCCGCGCTCCCCGGTTTCGATGGCGACCAGCAGGACATTGCCATTCGCCAGCCGGACAATCCGGCCCTCAGCTTCGGTGACGACGGTCTCGCCATTGCCGCGCGGCATTTCGATGGAGAGACTGACCATGCGGACTTCGCCGACTGGTTCAGGCGGTGAGACGGGCAGGTAGGGAAAGTCCCCGATAATGCGCTCACCGTCCGGGGTCTCCAGCTGGTAACGAAAAGGGGCGCCCGGTACGAGCGCCCTCTCGATGACAGATTGTTCCAGCCGTTCAAGTCCACCGGCATTGTAGGCCAGGCCCAGGGCCCGCATTTCCGCGTCGAGACGCTCGTCTGCTTCGGCTCGCAATGATCCGACCGTCGCCTGGTACAGGTAGGCAAGCAGCAGGAATGAGAACAGTCCGAAAAGGACTGAGTAGACGAGCGCCAGCCGGAAGGTGGAAGTCCGGACAAACGCGAAGGGGCCAGATTTCATGCCTGTAGGCAGTAACCCGCGCCGCGCACCGTTTGAAGGAGGGCTTCATCAAAATCTTTGTCGATTTTTGCGCGCAGGCGGGAAATGTGCACGTCGATGACGTTGGTCTGGGGGTCAAAATGATAATCCCAGACCTTTTCAAGCAACATGGTGCGGGTGACGACCTGTCCAGCATGCCGCATCAGAAATTCCAGGAGGCGGAATTCACGCGGCTGCAGGTCGATCTTCTGGCCCTGGCGCCAGACCTTCCGGGCCAGCAGGTCCATCTCGAGATCGCCAACCTTCAGCTTGGTGACAGGCGGCTCTTCCTTGGACTGTCGCCGGCCGAGTGCCTCGACGCGTGCGGCGAGTTCAGCCGGCGCGAAAGGCTTTGCCAGGTAGTCGTCAGCGCCCACTTTCAGGCCTTCGACGCGATTGTCGACGTCCGACAGGGCGGAGAGGAAAAGGGCCGGGGTCTGCCCGCCCCCGTTCCTGTATTCCTCGACGAGCTTCAGCCCGTCTTTCTCCGGCAGCATCCGGTCGACGACCAGGGCATCGAATTCCCGGTCGCGGGCCATGGCAAGCCCATTGGCTCCGTCATAGGCCGTTTCAACATCGTGACCGGCTTCCGACAGAACCTTGTTGATGAATGTCGCATGCTCGCGATCATCCTCGATTACCAAGACCCGCATCATGGGCACTCCTCTACTCTCAGTCTTCCGACGAACTGGTGATCTCGGGCGTAACGAACTGGGTCCGCTGGCCGTTCCGCACGGCGAGCAGGATCTTGTCGCGGCCCTTCGCCTTGGCTTCGTCGATTGCCTTTTCGAGGTCCTTCACGGACTTCAGCGGAATGTAGGAGGCCGACAGGATCGCCATGCCCGGACGCAGGCCCGCCTCGTAGAGAGGGCTGTCATTGTCGATATCGCCGATGATCAGGCCGGCTTCGTCCTCGTCGAGGCCGAGGGCCTGACGCGCCGTGGAATCGAGCGGCCGCAGGCTGACGCCCAGCGGACCTTCTTCAGCGTCACCGCCCGACGAGCCTGAGCTGTCGCGGCTCGACGGCACAAGAGCGTTCGGATCGACCGGGCGCTCACCCACCGTGACACTGATCTTCTGGCGCTTGCCGTCCCGAAGGACGGTGAACTCATTCTTCGACCCGGCCAGCAGCTTGCCGACCATACGCGTCACGGACGTTGCATCGGTGGTGTCCCGGCCATTGACCGAGAGGATAACGTCGCCGCGCTTCAGGCCAGCCTTGCGGGCCGGGCTCTCGTCATTGACGTCGGCGATGATGGCGCCGCGCACTTCTGCGAGGCCCTGGGCTTCTGCCATATCGTCCGTCACATCCTGGATCGTGACGCCGAGCCAGCCGCGCGACACCTTGCCGTCCTTGATCAGGGCGCTGGTGACCTCGACAGCGAGTTCGGCCGGAATGGCAAACCCGATGCCGACCGAGCCGCCAGTGGGTGAGAAGATCGCCGTATTCACGCCGACAACTCGGCCATGCAGGTCGAAGGTCGGGCCACCGGAATTACCCCGGTTGATGGCCGCATCGATCTGGAGAAAGTCGGTATAGGGGCTGTCGCCGCCAAGCTCGCGCCCATCAGCCGAAAGGATGCCGGCCGTTGCCGTGCCGCCAAGACCGAACGGGTTGCCAAGCGCAACGACCCAGTCACCTCGGCGCAGTTCCGCGTCGGTTTCGAACTCGACATAAGGATACTTGCCCGGCTCCGTCACCTTGATGACGGCGAGGTCGGTTTGCGGATCGGTCCCGACGAGCGTGGCTTCAAGCTCGCGGCCATCCTCCAGCACAACCTCGATTTCGGTCGCGTCCTGGACGACGTGATTATTTGTGACGATGTAGCCCTGGTCGGAAATGAAGAAGCCCGAACCGAGCGAGCGCGCTTCACGGGTGCGAGGCTGGCTGTCTTCACCCTCTTCCTGCTCGCGCTCCTGCATGTAGTCGTCAAAGCCGGGCAGGCCACGGAAGCGGTCGAAGAACTGCTCCATATTGCCCATGCCGGACACTTCCTGCTCGGAGACAACGTTCACGCTGACGACGGCGGGGCTGACTCTCTCGACGAGGTCCGCAAAACTGAGCGGAGCGCCCTGCGGCGCCTCAATAGTGATCGGTTGCTTCGCGTCAGCCTGCTGAAAACTCTGCGGGACGTAGACGAGAGCGCCCGTCAGACCGGCACCGGCAACAGCCGCGGCCAGAGCCTGCTTAGAAATACCAAACCACTTCATCTTGATCACTCACCTCCTGATCGTGTGTCGTCCCATCGATAGTGGGGGCGATGCTAGGACAGCGCCAGACCATTCCTGAATTAAAGATCATTTAGACATGAGTAAGGCAGTCAGGCGTTTTCATTGGATTTTTTGCCAGACGACAGGCTGATCTGCGTCCGGACTTCCAGCTCACCCTCCAGGGTCCGGTGGACCGGGCACCGGTTCGCGATCTCCTTCAGCCGGGCGACCTGTTCCTCGTCAAGCGCGCCTTCGACCTCGATGTCGCGGGTAAAGACATCGATCTTGTCCTTCGGCCCGCAGGTCTTGCAGTCCTCGCGGTGGCTCTTCTCATGATTGAGCCGCACAGTGACGCGTTCGAGCGGCCACTTCTTGTGCGCGGCATACATGCGAAGGGTCATGGAGGTGCACGCACCAAGCCCCGTCGTCACCCATTCATAGGGGTCGGGACCGGTATCCGAGCCGCCGACATCTTCCGGTTCGTCGGCAAGATACCGCCGCCCATTGATGAAGACCTCGTTCTGGTATGGCCCGGCCTCGCCGGTTTCACGAACGATCACGTCATGGGTCTGGTCAATCAGGTCGCCGTCATCGGCGGGACCGTCGATATACCGGTTGGCCCAGGCAGCAATGACGCTGGCGGCAAAGGCCGCGTCAGCCGGATTGGAGAGGAAGTGATCGGCATCATCCAGACTGACAAAGCTCTTGGGATGCCGCGCTGCCATGAACAGGCCGGTCGCGTTGTCGATCCCGACCACATTGTCAGTCGGCGCATGCAGGAAGAGCAGCGGGAGCCGCAGCGAACGCAGCGCATTGGTCACATGCGAGGCGCGGACATCCTCCACGAATTGCCGCGTGATCGTGAAGGGCCGGTTGCCGAGCGAGACTTCCGCCTGGCCTTTTGCCTCGATGTCGGCAAGGCTGTCAGCGAAATTGTGGATCACATGCTCGGCATCGGACGGCGCATTGATGGTCGCGGCCGCCTTGATCGACTCGATCTGCGATGCCGCAACGATGACGGCCGCACCGCCAAGCGAATGGCCGACGAGCAGGCTCGGTGCGCAGCCCTTGGACGCCATCCAGCCGGCAGCGGCGACAAGGTCAGCAACATTGCTGGAGAAGTTGGTCGTCTCGAAGTCGCCATCGGATTCGCCGAGCCCGGTGAAATCGAAACGCAGAACGCCGATTCCCCGCTCGGCAAGCCCCTTGGAAACGCGAAGCGCGGCGCGCGACTGCTTCGAACAGGTAAAGCAATGCGCGAAGATGGCCCAGCCGCGCACATCGCCGACAGGGTGGTCTATCCGCCCAACCAGCGTCTGTCCGTCTGCGCCCTCGAAGCGAACCGTTTCCGAATGCATGGCGTCTCACCTTTCAGCTACAGGCGTTCGAGATAGGTATACCCATCGCGGACGGCCATGGGTTTTTCGATCACACCTGCGTCAGCCAGCTTCTTCGGGGGCCACGGGCTCGACGGTTTCACGGCTGCGATCGCGCCGGCGCCTTATAGCGAATACCAAAGCCCCACCGGCAATCAGCAGCACGAATGGCGTTCCCCAGAGCAGCCAGCCGCCCGGCCCATCCGCGCTTGGCCGGAACAGGACAAACTCGCCATAGCGCTCGGAAAACCAGGCCCGGATTTCCTCGTTCGACTTGCCCTCGGAGACCATGGCCCGCACCCGCTCTCGCATGTCTGCGGCAATGTCGGAGCCCGAATTGGAGATCGGCTCATTCTCGCAGGCGACGCAGCGGATTTCACGCATCAGGTCCTGCGCGCGGGCTTCCTGCTCTGGATCGTCGAGATGCGCCGGCCCTTCGGCCGCAAAGAGAAACAGGAGGGAGGCAAGTACGGTCTTCATCTAGGACTCTGGCCCGGCTTTCGTCCGCTTGCCGAACATGCTGAGTCCGGCACCAATCGCGATCAGGGTAACACCGAGATAGATGAAGTCGATAAGCGGGTTGAAGAAGACTTCGAACGTCCAGCGGGTCTCGCCTGCCCGGTTCCGGCGCCCGTCACCCAGCGCGACGTAGAGGTCGCCCATCCCGGTCTTGTGAATGGCGGTTTCCGTTGTGGGCATGCGGGCGGCTGGATAGTAGCGCTTCTGCGGCTGCAGCAGGGTTTCCGAGCCGCCGCGCTCTGCTGTCAGCGTGGCACGTTCGGCGTACCAGTTCGGCCCCTCGACGCTTGAGACGTCATCAAGGCGCACCTGCCAGCCGGCGATGGATTGGGTTTCGCCCTCCTGAAGGGCGAGCGTCGTCTGCGTGCGTCCCGATGTCTGCAGGACGGCGCCGATAATGAAGATGCCGAGACCGGCATGGGCGAGCGTCATGCCCCAGACGCGAAGCGGCAGTTTCGGCAGGCGTTCCATTGTCTTTGCCCGGCGCCAGGCTTCCTGCCCTGCACCGAAGAGCAGCCAGACACCGATCGCGAGGCCGACGCCAGCCAGCAGCGGGATGTCCATCGGCCCGATGCCGGCCAGCCAGAAGACCGCGACAAGACCGGCAAACCCGGCCGCCCATTTCCAGAGCGAAGAGAGATCCGCCTTGCCCCAGGCCCAGGCCTGCACCACAGGCAAGGCAATCAGCGCCAGCGCCATGATCGGGGTGAAAGTCAGGTTGAAATAGGGCTCGCCGACGGAAATCGTCTGGCCCGCGGCTTCGGCAATCAGCGGGAAGAGCGTGCCCAGCATGACTGTCGCGGTGGCGACGGTGAGGACAAGGTTGTTGCCCATCAGCGCCCCTTCCCGGCTGGCCGCCAGCCAGGCCGGACCACCCGACAGTTTCGGGGCCCGCAAGGCGAAAAGCACGAGTGCAAACCCGCCAAAGGCCAGCAAGCCGAAAAGGAGGAAGGACCCGCGCAGCGGATCGACAGCGAAGGAGTGTACCGAGGTCAGCACGCCCGAGCGCACGAGGAAAGCTCCGAGCATCGAGAAACAGAAGGCGAGCACCGCCAGCAGCGCCGTCCACGCACTGAAGCTGCCGCGCTTTTCCGTCACGATCAGGGAATGCATCAGCGCCGCCCCGATCAGCCAGGGCATCAGGCTCGCATTCTCGACCGGGTCCCAGAACCACCAGCCGCCCCAACCTAATTCGTAATAGGCCCAGTAGCTGCCGAGCGCGATGCCGAGGGTGAGCGGGACGAATGCCGCGAGGGCCCAGCCGCGTGCCATCCTGGCCCATTGCCGGTCGATCCGCCCTTCAATCAGGCCGGCCGCCGCCAGTGCGAACACGAAGGAATAGCCGACATAGCCGAGATAGAGCATCGGCGGGTGGATCGCGAGCGCCGGATCCTGAAGCAGCGGATTGAGCCCTTGCCCCTGCAAGGGCGCCGGGTCGAGCCGGGTGAAGGGTGATGAGGCAAACAGGAGATAGGCCAGCGCGCCCAGGCTGAGCAGGCCCTGCACGCCGATCGCCCGCGCCTCGAAGGCGCGCCGGTCGGACTTCAAGAGCCAGTCGGCGGCCGCGCCAAATCCAAGCCCGACCAGGCACCAGAGCGCCATGGAGCCTTCATGGTTCCCCCACGTGCCGGCAATCTTGTAGACGAACGGCTTCAGCGTATGCGAGTTGGCCGCGACCAGCTGGACCGAAAAGTCCGACCGCGCGAAGGCGACGATCAGCGTCAGGAACGCAAATCCCATCGCGGCAAAGCCGAGCGAAGCGAACAGGCCGGACCGCGCCCGGTCTCCCGCGAGGCCGAACCCGGCCTGGAAACCGCAGAATGCAAGCGCGAGGAATGCCGCGAAGTGGCCGGCTTCGATCATGAAGTCGCCTGTCCTGCCTTCTTCAGCTCACGTGGCTCGTAATTCTCATCATGCTTGGCCAGGATGCTCTCGGCGGTGAAAGCGCCCTGTTCGTCAAACCGGCCGGTCGCAACGACACCTTCGCCTTCCCGGAAGAGATCAGGGACGATGCCGGTATAGCTGACCGTCACGGTCCTGGCGCTGGCATCCTCAATGAGGAACGTCATGTCGGCGCCCTCACCATAGACAAGCGAGCCTTCCTGGACCCAGCCGCCAACCCGCACGCGTTTGCCCGCATCCGGCAGGCCTTTCTCGGCGATCAGCCCCGGCGTGTAGAACAGGTCCGCATGCTGGCGCAGGGCCACTGTCGCCAGCGCAACCGCCCCGATCAGGAGGGCCGCGGCAACGCCAACGCCCCAGAGTCTCTTGGTTCTCGCTCTCATGACCGGCCTCCTATACAGGACGAGATATCAAAACGCACTGCGACCTAATCAGCTAAGATAGCTTCCCTATTCGCCTGGCTCAGCGGGCGCATCGCGCGCCTCATCGATCTGCGATTTGAAGACGTCCAGCATCGCAAACAATGGGTCACCCGGCTCCATATCCTCGCGCACCTCCTGCCAGTGGGCCTCGGCCGCCTCGATATCGCCGGCCTCATAAGCAGGCAGAGCCGAGAGCAGGCCCGCCCGGTGCTGGCTCGGATCGAGGCGCCAGGCACGGTCATACAGCTGGGCAGCCGGTTCGGTGACAATGCCGCCATCGCGGATCATGATGATGTCAGCCAGGGCAACCAGCGACGGGACATGCGTGTCGTCGCGGCGCAGGGCGGACTGGAAGGCTCGCAAGGCCTCATCGCTGCGCCCCTGAGAGCGAAGCAGGACGCCAATGAAGTATTGCGGCTCCGGCGCATCCGGCTGCTGGCGAGCGGCCATCTGCAGCCGCGCCAGCATTTCCGACGGATTGAGGTCTGCGGCATCACGCTTGGCGATTTCCGCTTCGCGCTCGGCATAGGGCTGCTCGGCCAGCAGAGGCCGGCCCTTCATCAGGTAGAGCCCGCCTGCCAGCAGTCCGGCAATGGCCAGCGCGATGAGTGACGTCCGGGTCATGAGCGGCGCAGGGCTATCGTCGCCCTAAGACCGCCGAGCGGGCTGTCAGATAGCGTCAGCCGGCCGCCATTCATCTCGGCGATATCCGCCACGATCGACAGGCCAAGGCCCGTGCCGGGCGCGGTCTCATCAAGGCGGACGCCGCGCTTGACCGCGGACGTCATTTCCTCCGGCGTCAGCCCTTCGCCATTATCGTCGACATGGATCAGCATATGGCCGTTGTCGCCCGGCTCAGCGGAGACTTCAACGCGCGATTTTGTCCACTTGCAGGCATTCTCCATGATGTTGCCCAGCATCTCCTCAAGGTCCTGCTGTTCGACACGGACAAACACGTTGCCGGCAACAGTCGACGACACGGTCACGCCGCTTTCATTGAACAGCCGGTTGAGCAGCCGCACCAGCCCGTCCACGACCGGCGCAATCTCGGTGCGAACGCCCAGCGCCTCGGCGCGGGCAGCCGCCTGGGCCCGCTTCAGGTAATGCTCGACATTGGCACGCATCGATTCGGTCTGACGGCGCACGACATCGTCGAGCGGGGTGCTGCCCGTCGCTTCATTAAGCAGCACCGCCAGAGGCGTCTTCAGCGCGTGCGCGAGATTGCCGACATGCGTTTGCGCGCGCTCGACGATGGCCCGGTTGTTATCGAGCAGCTTGTTGAGCTCCTGGGTGAGCGGCAGAACTTCGACCGGATAGTCGCCGTCCAGTTTGGCACGCGTGCCTTCGCGCACCTGGGAGATGTGGAGCTGGACGCGGTCAAAAGGCAGCAGCGCCAGCCGCAGACCAACCCAGAGCGCGATCAGCGTGCCGGCCGCCAGGAATGTCATGCTGATCAGGAGCAGGAAGCGCAGCTGGTTCGCGCCCTCATCGGTCGCCTCACGGTCGGCAGCTGCCATGATCAGGATCGGGCTGTCGCGGTTCGGGACGGTGATCGCACGCACGGCAACACGCAAGCGTTCGTCTGCCGGTCCACGGGCATTCTCGTAGACCGTCAGGCCCGGGTTCGCGAGCGCTGCCTGCGCATGTCCCACGGCAAGCGGCAGGGGGCCATCCCAGAGGCTCTGGGAGCGAATATCGTCGCGTATCGTCCCGTCTTCCTGTGCCGCGGCAATGGCCCAGTAGCGCCCCGACAGCGGCAAGTCGAAGCGCACGTCGCTGGGCAGCTTTTCCTCAATGTCTGTCACGCGGCCATCCGGCAGCACTTCCAGGGCGCGCGGCAAGGTGATGAGTACGCTGTCGAGTTCCTGCTCCAGCAGGCTGATCGTTTGCGCGCGGTAGGAGACGGTCATGGCAACGATGCCGCCGATAACGGCGACGAGGCTCCAGGCGATCGCACCAATGAGCATGCGCCGCGCGAGAGACATTCGAGGCTTTGGCCGTAGAGGTCTGGATTCGCTCATCAGATCCGAGCGTGCGCCACAGCGCCCCTACCCGGCAAGGCCGGCCGCTTCGCCCTCGGGCACGACGAGCCTGTAGCCAAGTCCGCGTTCGGTCTGGATCCGGTCCTGACCAATCTTCTTTCGCAGACGTCCGATAAAGACTTCGATCGTGTTGGAATCGCGATCGAAGTCCTGGTCATAGATATGCTCGACCAGTTCGGTGCGTGGCACCACGCGGCCCTGATGGTGGATCAGATAGGAGAGTACGCGGTATTCATGGGCGGTCAGCTTGACCGGTCGGCCATTGACTGTCGCGCGCGCGGCCCGTGTGTCGACCCGAAGGCCGCCGGCTTCCAGCGCAGCCGCCGAATGCCCAGCCGCCCGGCGCAGCAGGGCGCGCAGGCGAGCCAGCAATTCTTCCGTATAGAACGGCTTGGTCAGGTAATCGTCCGCACCGGCATCGAAGCCCGCCACCTTTTCACTCCAGCGGTCGCGCGCCGTCAGGATCATCACGGGGAAATCCTTGCCGTCATCGCGCCAGCGCTCGAGGATCGTCACGCCGTCCATCTTGGGCAGGCCAAGATCAAGGATCACCGCGTCATACGGTTCGGTGTCACCGAGAAAGTGGCCATCCTCGCCATCAGCGGCCAGATCGACCGCATAGCCCGCCTGTGTCAGCGCATCGGCGAGTTGCCGGCGCAGATCTGCATCGTCTTCAACAACCAGAATTCTCATTAGCCCAACCTAGCTTTTGCTGATCACGCGTCCAGACCTTGCGTCGATCGTGAACGTCACCAGTTCGCCGCGGCCCGTAACCCAGTCTATGATATAGACCTTCTTGCCGCCCCGCTCATAGAGCCCATCGAAACGACGCATATTGCCGCCATACTGCTGGCGAATCGGCTGTAGCAGGTCGTTGAGGGGCTTGATCTCACCCTTCTCGCGAGCGTCACGCGCCTGGTCGGCGGTGAACGAATTGCCCCATTGCCCCTGAGCCGATACCGGCTGGGCAAGGGTCGCAGCGCCAAGCGCGAGAGCGAGAATGATGCGTTTCATGACACGCCTTATGGCTGAACAGCCCTGAACAGCCCGTGAATGATTGTCGTGGGTTTTAGTCAGGTTGGGGCGTCTCTTCAACGCCCGGCGGCCCACTCCTTGAGGCCGGGATCCTTCGGGTCTTCAAGCATGATCTCCAGGCGCACATAAAGGTGGCCCGGCTTGTCCTTGAACTGGACGCCCTTGTTGCGCAAGCGCAGGACGGTTCCGGTATTCGACCCCTCCGGAACTTTCAGCGTGACCGTACCCGCCGGCGTCTGGACGTCGACCGATCCGCCCGCCACCGCCGTTTTCAGCGGAATCGGCACCGTCATTCGAAGGTCATCGCCGTCGCGCTTCCAGATCGTGCTGGGCCGGACCTGGACCTCGAGCAGCGCATCACCGGGCGGCCCGCCCGTCGACGAAGGCTGACCCTGGCTTTTCAGACGAAGGGTCTGGCCCGTCTCGATACCGGGCGGAATGGAGACGTTGAGCGCCTTGCCATCGCCCATCGTCATCTGGCGCTTGGCGCCCATCACCGCGTCCTCGAAGGATATCTCCACCCGGTAGCGCAGGTCGGCGCCCTTGCGCGGCCCCGGCCGGCGGCGCTGCTGGCCGAACATGCCGGCGAGGATATCCTCGAACGGATCGCCCTGCGCAGATCCGCCTGAGCGCGCAAAGTCGCTATAGGCCCCGTAATTCCGGCCGAAGCCACCCTGCCCCCCGCCTGCAAACCCTGTGGGGTTGCCGTCGGAGTCGATCTCGCCGCGGTCGTATTTCTTGCGCTTTTCCTCATCGCCGAGAATCTCGAACGCCGCCGAGACTTCCTTGAACTGGTCGGCCTTGGCCTTGTCATCCGGGTGCAGGTCAGGGTGAAGGGTCTTCGCCTTCTGCCGGTAGGCTTTGCGAATTTCGTCGGCACTTGCCGATTTGGACACGCCCAGGATTTTGTAGAGGTCGCGCGACACGTCTGGATAACCACGTTCGATTCGGGTTGATGGATCGCTGCATAATTAGGATGCCCCGAGCGCGATTGAAACCCAGTGACCGATACGACCGTCAGTTCCGATTTCAGCAACCCGTGCGCTATTATGGCCGGCTGGCACCGCGGCCGAGGCCTGATCGACCGCCTGACTATGCCCAACGACGCCTGACAACAGGGCTTCCACCCGGTACCGCCGTTGGCGCGACGGGTCCGGACGGTCCCAGCTGTCAGGGATGTCGATGCCGCGGGGAATCCAGCTCAGCAAGGCGCCGCCCGGCGTCGGTGTCGCCCGCAGGTGAGCAACACTCCAGGGAAGCCCGCCCCGGTCTTCATAGGTGAAGGCAATCGCCTCACCTTGACCTGCCCGCCAGACCAGCTCGCGCCCGGTCTCCCCCGGCAGCATGTCCGCTGTCGCCAGCGCGCGGTCGACAATCACGCAGACCGCACCCGCATCCGCAGGCGAGATGACGGAGCCTTCCAGGCCGCGGAGCAGGCCGGACAACTGCCAGACGCCATCAGCAATGAGACTTGCTGACTCATATCCGATGAGCTCCCAGCCTGCGCCATTCTGCACGAGGATGCGATTGCTCACGGCCAGAACGTCGAGCCGATCACGGCTCATGAGGTCGGCGTCACTGATGTTCAGCGTCAGCGTCCCCGCACGGTCCCAGCGGCCCGCCGGGCCTGCGGCCAGCGGATCGGCCAGCGTAGCGATGCTGGCTGGTCCTGACACGGCGGCGCGCGGGATGAGACTGTTCGCCGTCGCGCCGGCATGGATCGTAACAGGACCTCGCCATGGATCGGCGCCAACGGCGATGACGGGCCCGGATGGTATCGCCCCCGATAGCGCCGGGCCATCGATCAGGATGAGCTCCGGTTGGGCGGGATGCGGTGCCGGGCGGGGTTCGCCGGGAAGCGCCCGGCTTCGTACCGGTCCGCTGGAGGGGGCCCTGACCAGCGAGACGTGGCGCACCAGTCCGTCATCGGTGACATCCGAGGCGGCCCAGTCGCCCGGCAGTCCGTCCAGCTGCACGGCATCGCCGGGCTCGAGCGCCAGGGCTTCGACCGGCAAGGCGATGTGGGCCGTATCAGCCGCCTGCAGGTCATCGAGCATCTGGGCAGCCAGTCTCGTTGCAGCGGCGTCGGACAGGACAAGTGGCAACTCTGCCTCAATGGAAAAAGCCGTATCGCCGAGATCGGACCGCGCATCGCTCACCCTTGGCGCATAGAGCCCGTCGGCGCTGATATAGCTGAGCTGCAGGCGGCCCGGCCGTTTGTCGAGAAGCGGCCGGGTATGCGTGAGGCCGGGTTCGACGAGCCGGTCCGTATTCACATTGACCTGACTGATGCTCGACCCGTCCACGCACACCAGGCCATCAGCCCGCTCGAACATGCCGAGCCCGTCTGTCACCCGAAACGGTTCGAGGATACGGCGCAGCGAGGCCGGTCCGGTCGTTACGACGCCTTCAACCAGCCCGCCCAGCTGGCTGGCATCGACGCTGACGCCCGCACGGGCACAAAGGTCGGTCACGGTCTCGGCAAGGCTGATCAGGCTTGTCCGGCCATTGAGCCAGTGGCCATAGGCCCAGTTGGGTCCGTCGCTCCAGACGGACTCGCGGACCGGAAAGTCCGGCCACGGGCGGGCGTCCCACGCCCAGACATAGACCTGATCAACGAAAGGCTGTGCCTGCCAGAAGGCGAGCGCGGCCTCCAGAGCCCGGCGCTGGAAGACATCATCGCGTTCCCCGGTCGAATAAGGCGGCAAGGCGCTTTCGGAGCTCTTCGGATCGTAAAACAGGTTGGGCGCGTTCCCGCCCTTGTCGACGGCTGGAAAGCCGATCTCGATCAGGCGGACGGGTTTCATCCCCGGGGACCAGCCGGTCGGGCTGGCCGACCTCACGCCGCCGGGCCGCTCATGGTGCGCTGCGTTCCACCAGCCAGCGAGATCCTTCTGGCGGAACACCCAGTGCTCACCATGCGCGGTGTCGGTGATCGGCGTGCGGACCTGCGAGTCGCGATCCGCCTGACTGGCATAGTACCAGTCGTAGGCTTCGCCGCCCGCCATCTGATCGGCAAGGTAGGAAGGATCGTCGGCCGCCGTATAGCCTGCAGCCCGGTCGAGATGGGTCTCGCCGTCCCGCCAGTCGCCGGCAGGCGGATACCAGTCGACGCCGACGAAATCGATGTCTGAAGACGACCAGAGCGCATCCAGCGGGAAGAGCACATCACCGGAGCCGTCGCCCGGCACATAGCTGCCGTACTCGGTCCAGTCGGCGGCGTAGGAGACTTTCACATCCGGCCCGACAATGGCGCGCACATCGCTCGCCAGCTGGATGAGCCCCTCAACGAAGGGAAAGGCCCCGGTTTCGTCGCGCAGCCTTGTCAGGCCGCGCATTTCGCTGCCGATCAGGATTGCCTCGACGCCACCGGCTTGCGCCGCCAGCCGCGCATGATGGAGAATAAAATGCCGGTATCCGAAATCATTGTCCGTTCCGAGGAATGCCTCGACAGCCGTCCGCACGGCAGCCGTCTTGTCCGCCGCTTCGGTGATCCGACCGCGCCAGGGAAAGGCGGCCTGTTCGGCGCCGCCATAAGGGTCGCTCAGCCCGTTGCCCGGCGGCACATCCATGAGCAGGAAGGGCGACAGCGTGACTTCAACGCCCTCGGCCTGCAAAGCCGCAATGGCCTGCAGGACAGCGGTGTCAGACGGCGTTCCGCCATAATTGGCACTCGTGCCGGATTGGCTGACGAGGTGGGCACCGGCCCGGGTCTGGCCAGCGGCAGACCATTGATACGGGACGGTGGATCGCTCGCGTGTCTCGACACCTGGCCGGATCCGGCAACTTCCCGCGCGCAGGTCATCGCCAAACCAGCCCACCGTCAGGGTCGCCGCCTCGAGGCCCGGCAGGTCGCTGAGGAGCTGGTCGAGCGACCGGCGAAAATCAGCCTCACCCGCATCATTGTTCATGTTGAGCGCACGCTCCGTACCCGGAAAGTAACGCTCACGGACAATGTCGATACCGTAAACGAATTCACCGGTCGCCGGGATGATATTTACGCCGTGCGCCAGGGCGCACAGACCTTCGTCGGCGGAGGCAGCCCGTACGACCTCGAAGCTGAATTGCGGCAGCCGGTTGCCGAAGGCATCGAGCGGCAGGTCCTCGAAAACGACATAGGCCGTCCCCCGGAAGGCAGGCACCTCGCCCGTGCCCTCGACCGCTTCAATGAGGGGATCTGGCTCTTGCGTTTCGCCGCCGGCGTAGAACCGCCAGTGATAATCCGCCAGCCTTAGAATCTCGCCATTCGCCCAGACGCGGTCGAGCCGCGTGACCGGGCCTTCGCAGACGGCCACGGCGAGGCTGACCGAATAGCTGTAGTCCGAAATCTTCGGCCCGCCCTTGCCAGCCGAGCGCTCGCGGCGACACTCCTTGAAGCGGCTCGCCCAGATGAGCTGGCCGCCAACGCGCATGCGGCCATAGACGTTCGCCATGCCCGCACCCTCACGGGCATTCATGACGTGAAACGCCTCGATACGCGGTCCCTCTAGCGTGGGGGCGAGCGCGGAATCAATCGCCCGCCCGGCAATCGTCCCGGCAATGGCGCCAATAGCGGCACCCGACACACCGAGTCCACCAAGGCCGACGCTGCTCGGAAGCAGGCTGGCGCCGAGTGTCGCGCCGACCTGCGAAAGGATGATCTGTCCCATGCTTCGTCAGTCCTCCAGTCCGGGAAACGAAAATGCGGCCGCGATGCGCCGCTCCCACCAGGGCACAAGCCGGGTCTGACAGACCGAGCGGCCCCAATAGGCGTGAATGATCCAGCCCGGCGCGGAGACGATGGCGCAATGCTTGGCGGGGGCGCCCTGCACCATCCGGAACAGCAGGACATCGCCCTCCGCTGCCTTGCCGGCCGGGATTTCGACGAGGACTTCGCGCGCGGCCTTCAGAAGGGCGTCTTCGCCTTTCAGCTCTGCCCAATCGGGCGCATAAGGCGGCACTGGAAGCGGTTCCGCCCCGCAAAGCGCTCTCCACACGCCGCGGAGGAGTCCGAGGCAGTCAGTCCCCACGCCTTTCCGGCTGGCCTGGTGCTGATAGGGCGTCCCAAGCCATTCGCGCGCCGTATCGACGATATCGGCCCGCCTCATCGCTTGCCGCCGTCATTGCCATTCGCCCCCGGCCCGGCGAGTAGCGCGTCCGGCCCCGGCATGTGCGGGAATCCCCGGAAGTTCGAGACGTTGGAGAACACGTCCCGACAGGTCTCGAACCGCTTGTCGCAACTTTGCCCCCCCACCCCGGCCAGTCCGCAACGTGCGTCTCCCAGCCGGGCATCGCAGAGGCGCGAATAGGTTCGTCCGACAGGGCGTTCAAGGTCGGCCTTGAGCGACACAAGTTCCGCTTCGAAGCCGGTCTCGCGATGGCTGATTTCGCTGAGGTAGCCGGTCCAGACGAGCGCCCCGAGATCCGGGGCCCGCCAGTCGACGCGGTAGACGTGGACGCGAGCCCCATTCCACAAGCCTGCCGCAAGATCTGCCTCGGAAATGACGTCGGCCGCCAGCGCGCCCGTTCCTGAGGCCCGCCCGGGCTTCAGGCCGCCCGCCAGGTCAAACCGCCCGCCCTCGATCGCCGCGCCCGGTTGATAGGTCTCGTCTTTCCAGACGACAGGCTCATCATGTTCGGTCAGGCAGACAGTCAATCCGTCGGCTCTGGACAGCTTCCAGCAAAGACAGGTGGTCAGGACGGTTTGCCCTAGACGGTCCCGGAACGCCTCATCGATCAGTCGCATGGCTTCCCTCAGCGGATTTCGATGATCGGAACACTGACGGCGCGCCCTGCGCCGATCAGCTCATGGGTGATGTCGAGGCGGTCGGTATCGAAACGGACCGGGCATTCGAACTCGAAACCGGCGGTCAATGCGGCGCCAAGGGCGGGCGGCGTGTCGAACACGATCTCGCCGGTAAGACAGTCGACGCTCCAACCTGAAGTCTGCGGGACACCATCGACGGCAATGCTGACAGTGCCGTCGACAGGCTTGGTGACAGCCTTGACCAGTCCGCCATACGCCTTGCCCAGCTGAAACGTGTTCGTCACTCCGTCGCCCAAACCAATGGACTGGTCCTGCGGGCCTGGCGCCTGCCCCGGCATGGCGCTCGAACGATCTGCCGGATCCCGGAACCGGAAGCCGCGAAGCCGGCCCATGCGCGCTTCGAAGAAGGCCGTGAGCAAGGCAAGGTCGCTGGTGGAACATACCGCGCTGGCAATGTCCCAACGCCGCCTCGAACCGGCCCATCTTGCATTGCGCACTTCCGCACCGCTGGCGAGTGTGACGACATCCGTTCGCCACACCGCCCCACCAGTCGCACCGGGGCCGACCGGTAGGGGAAACCGCACATCATCAAATGCCGAACCGCTCAAAGGAACCGCCCTCCCCGCGCGACTGCCTGGGCGATCGTTTTCGACAGCTCACTTCCCGATCCGGAGATCGCATGAGCCTGCGACGCGTCCTGCATCGAAAGGTTTACCGTCATCGAGCGGCCCGCCTGCCCAATCCCGGCTGACGCGAGCGCCGCTTCGGCGGCGATCCGGGCGAGATCGGCCAGGACCGAACGGGCCATGTTCGAGAAATCGAGCTCGCCGCTTCGGGCTGCCCGGGCAAGCGCCTGTTCGATCCGCAGGCCGGCATCGCCAAACGCCGCCTCGAGCGTTTCGGCAGCCGCCTTGCCCGGGCCATCGGCCAGCGCCTGCAGGGCATCGCCCGCGCGCTGAAGCTGGTCGTCATACGGTTCCATTGGAAGGGACCTCCTCTTTGTCAGGAAATTGGCGGACCAGCTCGTCCAGGTGTTGCCGGACAAGGCCGCTCTCATGGCCGCCCGAGAGCCAGCGCCACTCGCGGACTGAGCAGGCCCAGAAGTCCGCGGGCGCGAGCCCGAGACCGAAAGCGTGGCGCAACATGTCAGCCCAGGGCAGCATGGAAGGCCTCCGCAATCGCGGTCGCCGCAGCCAGGGGGGTGAGCGCAGCGCCCGACAGATTCCCGGCAGCGTCAGCTTCGCCGCCCGCCCGCAACAGGATGCCGAGAACGGTTGAAAGCTCGCTGGCAGACAGGATTCGAAGACGGGTCTGAAGTTCCGAAAGGGACCGGCAGCCAAATGCCGTTTCCAGCTCCGCCAGAGCGCCTAGTGTCAGGCAAAGGCGGTGCTGCCTGCCATCGATCTCGATCGACACTTCGCCGCGAGGCCCATTCATGAGGCTGCTCCGAAGACAAGTTCGCCGGCACTTTGCAGGTCCACCGAGAAGGTCGCTTCGCCGTCATGCACCCCGCCCCAGTTCATCTGAGCGATCTGGAATGGCCCCGTGAAGCTGCCGAGCCCGGGAACGATCAGCTGCCAGCGCGCAATCGTGCCGGCGAAGAACACACTGCGCATGCGTTCATCGCTGGCCGCATCCTTGAACAGGCCCTGCCCGCGTACCCGCATGGTCTTCAGCCCGGCGCCCGCCAGCAATTCCCGCCATCCGGCCGGGCTTTCCGCGCTTGTGGCATCGACGGGTTGCTGGTTGAGATCCAACTGGCTGGTACGGATGCCGGCAAGCGTAATGAACGCCTCCGGATCACCGCCATCGGAAATCTTGATCAGGACATCGCGTCCTCTTTGGCCTGCCATCAGGTTGCCTCCTCTGTGATGATGCGGACCCTGAGGAGCCCGCGAAAACTGCGAAGGTCCGGCGCGCGCAGGACGTCGGAGTAGACCGGCTGGATGAGGACGACGCGCTGGCCAGACAGCGTCAGCGCCATGCGCTCGCACGCTGCCCGCAAGGCGCCTGAGGCCTCCTTCGCCGCCGCCCGCCCACCATCACGCGCGTGAATGGCGAAGCTCAGCGTGTGGGCATGGCCCGCGGCGCCGGCCGAACCGCGCCCCTCGACCTCGTGGCGCTCGAGTTCGGCATAGGGAAAGGCCGGCTCCGGCGTTTCATCATCGAAGATCCGGGCCGGATTGCCGAAGATCGCCTGCACGTCGGCATCGGCGCGAAGGGCGACCAGAACCGCGCGCTCCAGGGCGGCCTCGGCTGACCAGATCATGCCGTCAGCGCTCATAGCAGCACCTCCCGGCGCGCAGCGATGATCGCCTTCGCTTCTTGCGGCAGGCCCACCTCGCCATTGCGGCGATAGGCATCCAGCAGGATCAGCTTGAGCGCATGGACGAGGTCGTCAGGTATCTCCGATGCCGCCCCGAAGCCGCTCACGAAATCGATCTCGACCCGCGATCCTGACGACAGGCTGGGAAGCGCGGCTCCGGGTCTCAGGCACAGCCGTCCGGCGGCCAGCTGGAACCGGTCGGTGTGGTCGGTGGCGGCCTCACCTGCATCCACTGTGCGAACACCAGTCAGCGAGGCCGCCGGGCCGGGACGCAGGGCAATCCCGCGCCGCATCACCGACGTCGGCCAGGCATAATAGGTCCGCCGCAGCGTCCGCGTTACCAGCGCCAGGCCGGCGGCTTCTTCCAGCCTCGCCCGGGCGCCGGCAGCAAGATCGGCGACCAGCACATCCTCGCCGTCATGGCCGATCCTGAGGAAGGCTTTTGCCTCGGCGAGCGGCAAAGCCTCCTCGCCTGGCGGTGTGAGCACCGTCAGTGTCATGGTCGATACCTGATTGTGTTGAGGGGGGATGGACCGGCGGGCCGGATGCCCGCCGGCATGCGGCCTAGACGAGCGCCTGCAGTTTCTCGATCACGGCGCCGCCGAGCGGCAGGCCGATCGAGCGCAGAAGCTCGTCATCAATTTGTGTCCCGGTCGAGCTGACGAGCGTGGCGATGGCTTCGGCGATCCGCGTGGTGAACTCGTCCTGCTGCGGCTTGGTCAGCAGAGCTGCCTGGCGAAGCAGCGATACAGCGATGGATTCAAACATGGCATTGTTCCTTGTGGGTTTGTTCGGGAAGGAGACGCCGGGCGAGCGCATTGCCCGCCCCGGCCAAAATCAGGCTCAGAACACCATGACCTTTATGGCATCGAAGTTCTGGACGCCGCCGCCGACACGCTTGGTGGTGTAGAAAAGGACGTAAGGCTTGGCCGAATAAGGATCGCGAAGCACGCGGGCACCCTGCCGGTCGGCGATGAGATAGCCGCGGCGGAAATCCCCGAAGGCGATGGCCGCATTGCCGGTGCCGATATCCGGCATGTCTTCCAGCTCTGTCACCGGGTAGCCGAAGATGGTCTGCGCCTCGCCATTCATGCCGGGCCGCCAGAGATAGCGCCCATCAGCGTCCTTGAGCTTGCGGACCGCTGCCACCGTGCGCCGGTTCATCGCGAAGCGGCCATTCGACCGGAACTGCGACTTCGGCGTCTGGATCAGATCGATGATCTGATCGCCAGCATCGGCGGCAGTGAAGTCCCCCGCGACCGAGCCGATCTGCCCCCAGGCATGCGAGGCCTCGGCGACGATGGTGTAATCGAGGAAGCCCTTCGGCTTGCCGTCGCCATCGCCGCTCACAAAGGCCGCGCTCTCCTGGATGGAGAAGGCCGCCTCGACCTCGTCAGCCAGCCACTCATCGATATCGGCATAGGAATCCTCAAGCAGTGTCTGCGTCGCCGCCGGCATCGAGTAGAGTTCGCCGGCCGGGAATTCGAGCAGGCTCAAGCCCGCCGTCGTGGACTGCGTGCGTGCGTCTTCCTCGCCCGCCCAGGCCGCGCCGACGCCAAGGCTGACCGGCTTGCGATAAACACCGGCTGAGGTCTGCCGCACGCTCGCAATCTGGCGCATCGGCGAGGCCTGCATCAGGCGCGCCTCGATCAGCCGGTCGAGTTCCGGCGGCGCAGTGTAGCCGCCCTGGTCATCGGTCCCGGCCGAGAAGGCCTTCATATCAAGCCGCGACAGGCCGCTTTCGTCGCCCGTGCGCAAGTACCGAGACCAGGCCTGCGAGCGTTCGCCGTCTGCTTCACTGGCCGGTGCACCATCCGCTGGCCGGGCGGCCTTCAGGCTCAGCTGATCGAGGCGGCGGTCGATCTTCTTCAGCTTCTCATCAAGAAGCGTATCGGCAACGCCCTTCGACTCAATCTCCGCCATGCGCGCATCATTGGCCTCCTTATAGGCCTCGAAAGCGGCCATCATGTCGGCGGCCAGCGACTTCACGTCCGTCCCGGCCATCTTGGTTTCCTTGGTCATGTCTCTCCTTTCTCAGGCCGCCCGCGCGGCCGCTGCAATGATTGAAAATCTGGCCCGTGGCTGCATCGGCTCGGCAACCAAGGAGACCTCGACGAGGTCCACCTCCTTCAGGTCACGGCCGCCCCCAACCCGCGGCGTCCAGAACCGGGCACGAAAGCCGATGGACAGGCCGTCGAGACCAGCCCTGGCCAGAGTCTGCGCCCCCGGCCGCTCGATCAGCCCACGGACGAAAAGCCCGCGCCCGTCCTCGATGATCCGTGTCCAACGTCCCGCGATGGCTCCCTGCCGGTGCTGCAACAGCATCGGCACAGGACCGGACTTCAGGCTCCGCGCGAAAGCCCCCGCCCGGACCACGTCGCCCGACAGGTCTGCGGCCCCGAAAACGGCTGCGTAGCCTTCGACAAGCACCGGCGCGCTAATCATCGGCGCGCTCCAGCCTTGTCTCGATCCGGTCGAGCTGGTCTTTCACCGCGCCGAGTTCGGTCTCCACCCGGGCAAGGCGCTCGGCGACCGGCCGGGACAGCTCGACACGATGCTCGAGCGCGGATATCCGCTCCGCCGCCGCCCCGGCCCAGACCAGCGCGCCGCCCGTCTGGATCGCGATGGCCAGCAGGAAGCCGGCCGTCAGTTTCTTCTCGATCATTCGCCTACCCCAGCCAGCTTGCGTTTCTCGGCATCGGTCAGGAAACTCGCTGCTTCCAGCCGGGACCAGAGCGCCTCGCGTTCAGCCGCGAAGGCTGGAACCTCATCGAGGTCCGGCGTGATCGCGACGTCGTCAAACCGGGCCGACAGCCAGATGGAGAGCGCGCTCGCCACCTTCTGCACCAGCGGCAGGACGGTCAGCCGCCAGAAGGCAATGTTGGCTTCGCGATAGGTCGCGTAGGTGTTGTCTCCGGGGATACCGAGCAGCATCGGCGGCACACCGAAGGCCAGCGCAATCTCGCGCGCAGCCGCATGGCGCGTCCCGGCAAAATCCATGTCGGCCGGCGTCAGCGACATCGGTTTCCAGTCCAGCCCGCCATCGAGCAAGAGCGGACGGCCCGCATTCGCGCTGCCGGTATGGGTCGCCTCCAGTTCAGCCTTCAGGCGGTCGAACTGGTCCGGGGTCAGAGACCCGCCATCGCGACCGTAGACCAGCGCGCCAGACGGGCGGGCCGCATTGTCGATGAGGGCCTTGGCCCAGGCAGCCGCACCATTGTGCAAGTCGAGCGCCTTGCGCGCGGCCGCCAGCGGCGAGAGGCCGTAAATGCCATCGGACGGATGGTAAAGTTTCAGGTGAAGCACCGGGCTCCAGCCATCGGCTTCTCGCTGGATGATACGTTGCCCGCGGCGCTGGCGGACCGCCCAGCCTGTCAGGGCACCCTGCGCACTGGTTTCAGCACGGACCGTATCGGCACGAAGCGGGAAGATACCCTTCGGTTGGGCATCACCCGCCAGCGTAACAGCCTCGGCCCAGGCATTGCCGGTGATCTGTAAGTCTCCATAGAGGCGCTCCAGAAACACATGACCGGCTTCGTCAGGCGACGGGTGGGCGAGCAGCTGCGCGGCGTCCTCATCATTGGACGTCAGCGGAATGGAAGCGGCCGCCTCGGCAATCATCCGCACACACCGATAGGCAACGGCGTTCCCGATATAGCCGTCGCGCATCAGCGCCCCCGCATCCATGCGGCCCCACTGCCCCGTCGGCAGGTTTGCAAGGGCGACAAGCGATGAGGATGAGCGGGTTTCCGCGCTTTGCCATGGCCATTTCATGCACGATGTCTCCGGCTTCAGGGCAGACAGCGATGCCGTCCGTCCCGGTGTGTCTCGATGATGGTGAGACTAGACGGGCCGCCTCTGCGGTCTGACGCTTTCCGGAACCTGCCCGTCATTGCGGCATATCTGGCGGGAGGATTGTTCATCGCTCCTCCCTTGGAATGCTCACAGGCGGCGAATGCTCGGCTCGCCCTGGTCATCCAGCAGAAGCGCGGTGACCGCCCAGACCAGCGCATCGACCCTGTCGGGTGAGCCCTTCATCGCGGCGGTGCCGAAGGCCATCATCTCTTCTTCGAGGTCGGGAAAGCCGCCGATGTGGAAGACCCGGCCCTGCTCGTAGAGAGCCCCGACCGGCATGGCGCGGGCGTGCTTCGACAGCCGGGCATGGTGCAATGTCACAGGATGGCGGCAGCCTGCATTGTAGAGGATGCTGCGGATCATCTCCCCGCCCTGATTGGCTTCGGCGATGATACGGCTGGCACCCGTCCGGCTGGCGGCTGATACAACACGGGAGGCCCACTCATGCGGCGGCAGGCCCCGGACGGTCGCATCGTCGAGGACGCACGCTGTATCCGGCGCACCTGGCATACGCCTGAGGCCAACCGCAACGATCCCGCAGGCATCGGCCTTGAGTCCGGTTCCTGCGGGCGGATCGACGGCAATGATGACATCCGACAACGGGCCCGGGACAGCTCCCATCGTCACCCGGTCGATAAGGGCGCGCGTCCAGAGCACGTTTTGCGGCGCATCCAGTAATTCGCCGTCAAGCTCCTGGCGTCCAAGCTTGGTGTTGGCATAGGTTCGCTCGACATGGCTCAGGAATGCCGGCGACAGGTGCTGGGCATTGGCCCGCGTCGACGACCGCGTGATAGCCACAGACGGATCCTTCACCAGCTGGCGGATGAGCTGCACGGGTTTTGGTGTCGTCGTGACCATGGCGCGTGGATTGGTGCCAAGCCGGAGCGTCATCTGCAGCATGTCCCAGACATCGCGTCCATTACGCCAGGCCGCCGCCTCGTCACACCAGGCGGCATCGAATTGAGGGCCGCGAAGCCCGTCCGGGTCCTCTGCGGAAAATGCGTAGGCCGCGGCCCCGTTCGGCCAGACGAGGCGGTGCCGGGAGGCCTGGTAATACGGCGGCAATTCACCCGGACGCACAATCGCCCGCAGGCCCGAGACGCCCTCGATCATCACTTCGCGTACATCGCTGAAGGTCGGCCCGACGAGCGCTATGCGTCTCGCCCCGCCGAACAGGGCGAGGCGGCGCACCCATTCGGCGCCGGCCCGCGTCTTGCCGGAGCCGCGCCCGCCCATGAACAGCCAGGTCCGCCAGTCTCCCGGTGGATCGCACTGCACGCCGCGCGCGCTCAGCAGGAAAGGCAGCCCAGGGCGGGCGCGCGGCTGAGGATCGGTCATGAAAGGGCAATAGCTGGTGACATCGGAGGGTGGGACGGATTGCCCGCTTCGCACGGCCGGTTATCATGCCTGCAAGACTGGAGGGCGATGAGCATGTTCCTGTTCCTGCTTTGGTGGTGTGTCGATGATCATTTGGCCGCGGCGCTTGAAGCGCCCGGGCTGGGAACGCTCCCAATCTGGGTGCCGCTGATCCTTTCGCTCGCCTTCAGTTTCACGCTGCAGGGTGCGGTGAAGAAGAAGTAGGCGGAATTCTCCCGGAGCGAGAATCAACAGTCCATTCCCGGCCTGGTTGCTGGCGTGCCCCGGTATATGGGCGCAGTCTGCGCCGATGGTGTTCAAGCGTGCGATTCTTTGAGACAGCGGGCGCGTCCGGCGGCGTCGAAATCTGTCTTCGCGCCGGTCTGGCGGCAGGTCTGCCGGCTGGTGCTTGCGCTGGGTGGGTGGAAGGTTCGCGGCGACTGGCCGGACGCGCCGAAGGCGGTCATGATCGCCGCGCCCCACACGTCGAACTGGGACGGATTCTGGATGCTCGCGGCAGCAGGCCTCTACCAGATCAAGCTGAAATGGATGGGCAAGAAGTCCCTGACAGACCATGCGCTGGGCGGGTTTGTCAGATGGCTCGGATGCGTCCCTGTGGACCGGACGTCCGCCAGCGATGTGGTCGACCAGATGGCTGCGGCCTTTGCAGGCGCCGACCGGATGATCCTCGCCATCGCGCCTGAAGGCACGCGTGCTCGGGCAGGAGAGTGGAAAAGCGGCTACTACCGTATCGCGATGGCGGCCGGCGTGCCCCTGATCGTCTCGGTTCTCGATTATGGGTCGCGGACGATCCGGATCGACGGCATCATCCAGCCGACCGGCGACTACGAGGCCGACCTTCCACGCATCCAGGCGCACTATGCTGGCGCCGAGGGCAGGCATGCCGGTCGCTTTTCAGTCGGTGAGGCACCTGAGGAGGAACCATCAGGTGGAGAGATACCGCCGGAAGACAAAGGCTGAGGCGGCCGACGCGGCAAGCAGCAAAAGGATTGCGAGCGGATCGACAAACTCCGCCCGCCTGAACCACGCCGCAGGCACCAGATAGGCGAGCAGCGGCGCGGCCCAAACAGCCGGTTCGCGCGGCAACATGTATCCAAGCACGAAGATCAGTCCGCCCGCGATGGGCAGCCAGAACCTCACAAATCCAAGCACATCACTGCCAACGGGCAACCACATGAACTGCAGGCTGACGAGAACCGAAAATCCGATCAGGAAAACCGCTAGCCAGGCGATGCGCAGGAGCGGCTTCATCCAGGCTCCGACACCTTGACCGCGAGCTTGCCGAGGTTCTTGCCGGTGAAAAGCCGATCGAGCGCCGCCGGAGCATTCTCCAGCCCCTCAACGACATCGGTTTCAAACTTGATCTTGCCCTCCATAAGCCACTGGCCCATCGCCTGCATGCCTTCCGGAAAACGGTCGATATAGTCGGTCACGATAAAGCCCTTCAGCGTCACGTGACGCATCAGCAGCATCGAGAAATTATAGGGGCCGGGCACTGGATCCGTCGCATTGTAGGATGAGATGAGGCCGCAAAGCGGCATCCGGGCAAAGTCATTCAGGCGCGTCAGGATCGTGTCCATGATCTCGCCGCCGACATTCTCGAAATTGACGTCGATCCCGTCCGGACAATGCTTGTCGAGGGCCGCGCCGACATCCTCTTTCTTGTAGTTGATGGCAGCATCGAACCCGGCGACGTCAGTCAGCCATTTGCATTTTTCGTCCGAGCCAGCGATGCCGACGGCGCGGCAGCCCTGTATCTTGGCGATCTGACCGACCATCGAGCCGACTGCGCCGGCCGCTGCCGATACGACCACGGTCTCACCCGGCTGGGGCTTGCCGATGTCCATCAGGCCGAAATAGGCCGTCATCCCGGTCATGCCGAGTGGACCCATGAAGGCCGTCAGCGGCAGGCCCGGAATCTGAGGCAGCTTGTTTACCTCACTGCCCGGCTTGACCAGATAGAGCGCCCACTGGCCGAGCCCGGTATTGACGATGTCGCCCGGTTCAAGGCCGTCGAACCGGCTTTCCTCGATAATGGCGATCCCGCCCCCACGCATCGGGTCGCCAATCTCCACTGGCGGCATGTACTGGTCGCGGTCCGACATCCAGATCCGGTTGGTCGGGTCGAGAGAAAGGTAGACGGTGCGAAGCAGCACCTCCCCATCATTCAGCGCGGGCACCGGCTCTTCGACAAGTTCAAGGTCGCCCTCACTGACATCGCCGACCGGGCGCTTGCGAAGTTTCCAGATCCTGTTTGTCCGAGCCATGCGAGTCTTCCTCCTGATATTCCGGTGTTTCATCCACCTTAGGAGCGCGCAACGCAAGTGACGAGACGTGACGCCGGGTCGGCCTGTTCTTCGATCCGGTTGGCGTTATCGCTAGTTCGTGGCGCCTGTGACAGCCTCGATCGGTATGTCGTAGTGACGGGCGCAGAACTGGCAATCAACCTTCAGCGTTCCGTCCGGCTCGACCATGTCGTGCAGGGCCTCGTCCGCCATGCCGGACAGGGTCCCCAACAGGCGCTCCTCATTGCAGGTGCACTCATCCTTCAGGATTTGCGGGGCTTCCATGCGCACGCCACCTTCGTGGAACAGACGGTACAGAAGATCGGGCGCCGCCAGCTCCTCGGAGGTCAGCTCTTCCGGGGTCAGCGTGTTGAAAAGTGCCTGCGCCTCAAGCCATCCCTGCTCGGTGTCGCCGCGCGCTTCGTCTCCCGCGATCCTCTGCATCATCATCCCGCCGCCATGCCACTGTCCGGCCTTGTCGCGCTTGACGGACATGGCAAGGCAGGTCTCCACCTGCTCGGACCGATGGAAATACTCCTCGGCACAGGCCTGCAGCGAGCCTTTCTCCAGAGGAACAATACCCTGGTATGACTGGGCGCTGGGCCGGTCGTGCACAATGATGAGCCCAAGCCGGCCCATCGGGCCGAACAGTTGCGGCATGTGGGGCTTTTCACCCTTGTTGACCTTTTCGAGATAGGCCCAGCGTTCCTGCTCGAAACGTGAATAGGCGCGCACGTTCCCATTCTTGTGGTACTCGCCGACAAGCATGGAGACCGGGCCATCGCCCTCAGCCTGGGTCATGACCCGGCCTTCGAATTTCATGCCGGAACCGACGAGCGAGGCGAGAATCAAGGCCTCGCCGAGGATCTCGCCGAGATGGTCCGGATAGGCATGCCGCTGCAGGATGGGCGACAGGGTGCGGCTGCCCATGCGCAAGATGCGTCCGGCCACGGGCAAGGTCTCCGAAGAGAATCCGGCAACAAAGTCTTCAGGATGGGAAGAGAGGGCACTCACGACGCTTTCCCCTTGGTTTCGGTTTGGGCGCTGATGTGGCGGCTCAAGCCCGGCTCGACAAGTTCAGGGCAACACATGTTCTGCCGCTCGGCATATCTTTCTGCAATGTTTACTACGGTTCATGAAATACGGCCTATCGCTGTAAGGCGACTTTAAAGTGACTGGTTTAAAGCACACGATGAGGGCAACCCTAAGGGCTGAAGTGTGCTGCAAGAACTACGATCCTTTCTGACGATCGACAAAAACGAAACAGACCTGAATCGCGCGCGCTTCAGAGCGCTGAGCCGGCAATTGCCGCTGATGTACGGTATCCTGTCGATCAACACGCTGGCCGTGGCCTTCACCCATATGGAGGTCGCACCGCTTTTCCAGACCTTGTTCATGCCGGTCATGGTGCTGCTATTTGCGGCCCTGCGCACCATCAAATATCTCAGGGTCCGGCACCGAGGCCTAACGGACGAAGAAGTCCTGCGCGGCCTTTATCAGACATTCTATCTGTCTTTTCCGACCGGCGTGGTGATCTGCGCCTGGGGTCTGTCCTTCTATCAATTCGGCAATGACCTGCAGCATGCCCAGATCGTCTTCTTCATCGGCGTGACCCTGCTGACGTGTGCATTCTGCCTGATGCATCTCAGGCAGGCGTCAATTGTCGTTACCGTGACCGTTTCCGTTATCACATGCGGTTTCCTCGTTTCCCTGCAGAGCATGGTCATGCTCGCTGTCGCGCTAAACCTGGCCCTCGTTGCGGTCGCCCTGTGCTCGCTCCTGCTGAACAGTGAGCGGGACTTCGCGCGCATGGTTGTCCAGCGGCGAATCCAGCGTGAGCAGCACAACCGTCTCCTCGCATTGAACGAAGAGAATGAGCGCCTGGCCAACACTGACAGCCTGACCGGGCTGGCCAATCGCCGCCAGTTCCTTGCCGAGATCGACGCGTGCGTCGAAAAGCATGAGCGTACCGGCCAGCAATTTGTCGTGGCGCTTATGGATCTTGATGGCTTCAAGCCGATCAATGACGTCTTCGGACATCCGGCCGGTGACCAGGTTCTGGTCGACACTGCGATGCGCCTGCGAAACCTGTTCAGGGGCCAGCCGGTCACGATTGCCCGCCTCGGGGGTGACGAATTCGGCCTGTTGATCCGCAATCCCGGCTCCGATGACGACGTCATGGCCATCGCCCAGATGGCCTGCGCCTCATTCGATACGCCCTTTACCTTCGACGAAGGGGCCGCCAATCTCAGTGCGACGGTCGGCATGGCTCGCTTCCCGACCGCAGCCAACAGCCGAAGCCTGCTGTTCGATCGCGCCGACTATGCCCTTTATTATGCCAAGCAGAATGCGAAATCCGAACCGGTCTTCTTCTCGCATGAGCATGAACGCCTGATCTTCGCAAACAGCGCCCTGGAACAGGCCCTGCGGCATGCCGACCTCGAGAAGGAAATGCGCGTGGAATTCCAGCCTGTCCTGGATCTCGGCTGCGGTCACACCAAAGGGCTTGAGGCGCTTGCCCGCTGGTCCTGCCCGACGCTTGGCCGGATTCGCCCGGACCTGTTCATCAAGGCGGCCGAAAATATCGGCATGATCGGGCGGCTGACCGAAGTGCTTTTCCGCAAGGCTGTGAATGAAGCCCGCCACTGGCCAGGCGAGCTGACCCTCAGTTTCAACCTGTCCGCCACAAGCCTGACCTCCGAAGCCCCGGTCATGCGGCTCCTGTCGATCGCGGACCAGCTTGGCTTCCCGACGCATCGCCTGATCTTCGAAATCACCGAATCTGCCGTGATGAACGATTTCGAAAGCGCGATGGAAGTCCTGAACCTGATCCGCAGTGCCGGGGCGCATGTCGCCATCGACGACTTCGGCACAGGCTTCTCCAGCCTTGCCTATGTGCACCGGCTGCCAATCGATATCCTGAAGATCGACCGCAGTTTCGTGCGCGACCTGCACGCCAACGAGCGCAGCAAGAACGTCCTGCGCTCGATGCTCAGCCTCTGTGAGAACCTGAACATTGCCTGCATCGTCGAAGGCGTCGAAACGCAGGAGCAGTTTGATCTCGTCTGCGACCTCGGCGGTCAGCTGATCCAAGGCTACTACTACAGCAAGCCGCTCTCATCGGGCGATGCACACATGGTCCTGCAGATCGAGTTCGACACGATGAACCGCCCGCCCCTGCGCACGGTCGTCAACCAGTAGGCTTCGGCCTAGCGGAACCAGGCGCCCGGCGCATTGGTCCTGTAGCCCAATGCCCGATAGGCCGCATCGATCAGCGACTGGCCGCGGTCATTCATCAGCAGGCCCTGCCCCATCTGCGTCATCGTATAGCTGAACGCCATGCCACATTCGGGGTCCGCGAAGCCGATATGGCCGCCCGCACCGACATGCCCGAAAGCACGGTGACCGATCACAGCGGATTCCCGGCGCCCCGGCGGCTGGCCCCGATTGTCCATCGACTTCATGAAGCCGGATGCAAACCGGGTGGGAACAAGAAGTGTCGCATCCTGCTGGGTCGCCGTCGAAACCATGCTCATCGCCTGAAGCCGCTCGGACGAGACGAGCGATCCGTCATTGCAGGCGAGCGGCGTGTACATGGCGACCTGTCCGCGCGCATTCGACAGCCCGCCAGCACCGCCGATCTCGGCCTTGTGAGCGGCCGGGTCATTGGGGCTCCATCCGCCATTATTGAGGAAGGAGAGCGCCTGAATGGAATCGGGCGCCGATAGCAGCAGCTTGGTGAAGTCCGACAGGGGATCGTCGGGCTTTGGCGCATAGGGAATAATCGGCGCGATATGCGGTGAAACCCCATCCGGCAGGCCGATCCAGAATTTCGCGCCCGTGGGCCCGGCGACCTCGTCGGCGAAAAACGTCCCGAGCGACTTGCCCGATACGCGCCGGACCAGCTCTCCGACCGTCCAGCCGAAATTCACCATGTGATAGCCATTGCGCGTACCCGGTTCCCAGAAAGGGGCCTCGTCTTCCATCCTCTTGATCATGTAGTCCCAGTCGAGAAAGCCGCCCTCACGAACCGGCTCGCGCAGGGCCGGAATGGCGCTCTCATGGTTCAGCATCATCTGGACGGTGGTGTTTTCCTTCCCGTTCTTTGCGAACTCGGGCCAGTATTTCGAAACGGGCGCGGACAGCTCCAGCTCGCCGCGGTCGACGAGGATGTGGGCACACAATGCGACCGCCGCCTTGGTACAGGAGAAAACAATGGAAACCGTGTCCTCTTGCCAGGGCTCGGCGCTGCTCGTATCTGCGACTCCACCCCATAGATCGACGACCGTCTCGCCATTCACGCTGACGCAGACTGAAGCCCCTGCCTCACCGCGCTCTTCGAAGTTCCGCTCGAACTCATCCTTCAGCTCCGCGAACTTCGGATCGCAAGACCCCTTCACCGTTCCAGCCATCGGCAGATTTCCTCCTGAGTTTCTAATTCAGAAGCAAATTGCGCCGGGAATATCGCACTGGGCAAGCCTCGCCCTAGGGAAGCCCGCGGTCAGAACAGGAAGAAGTAGACCACGAACCCGGCAAACAGGAGGATGCCGACGGCTGCGAGTTCCAGCTCATGCGCCTTCAGGACTTCCTCGGCACGCTCTCCCACCAGCATCACAAGCACCGCGAGCGCGAAATAGCGGATCGACCGCGAAAGGGTCACCGCAATTGTGAACAGCAACAGGTTGTATCCGGCTGCCCCTGCCGCCGCCACACCGACCTGGAAGGGAAACGGCGTGATGCCGATCATGAACAGGGTCGTGAACCCGTCTGCATTCAGCCTGTCCATCGTGTTCTGGTAAGCGCTCTGGGCATCGAACATGGTCACCAGTGGCTGGATTGCCTCTTTCGCAAAGGTAGCGCCCAGCCAGTACATCAGCAGGCCGCCCAGGACATTGCCCAGGAGAAGCGCTGCGGCAACAAGCCAGGCCGTCTTGCGCCGCAGGGCCATGAGCGGCAGGAAAATCGGCTCCATCGGGACAACGACGATCGTGTTTTCGACAAAGCCGATCACGACGGCGAGCGGCAACGACCACGGGCCTTTGCCCCAGGCTGAAACCTTTTCGCGCAGCGAAAACCTTTTGCGGGTAGCTGTTTGCGACATCAGATTGGCAACGGCCAACACCATGGAGCCGTTCCCCGAAAAGCTGCCAATTCGCGAATTAACTGCGCCCGCATGACAGGTGCCGGTTTGCTAAAACATGAAGGCGCGCTACCTCGGCTCGGCGAGGCTGAAAACGAAAGAGATGCGGATTTGTCAAAGAACACGCTGGAAAGGGTCTATCGGGCGCTGACCGCCGAAGATGACGGGCGTGTCTGCCTCGACATCCCGGAAAGCGCGTGCAACCACCAGCCCCGCAACTTCCTCACGCATATCGTCTCGCTTGGCGCGACCAAGACAGCTGACGGCCTGATCGATCCGAAACTGGTGCTCGCCTGGCTCCTGACACATCTTGGCGCGCCAGCGGCGTTCATAGGCCTGCTCGTCCCCGTACGCGAGTCCGGGGCGCTGCTGCCGCAACTGTTTACCGCCGCCAGCCTGCGCCGGCTGGCACAGCGCAAATGGGCATGGGCGGCCGGCAGCGTCGTCCAAGGGCTCGCCGCCATCTCGATCGCAATTGCTGCGCTCACTCTTGAAGGCGCGGCCGCGGGCGCCGCAATCATTACCGCACTCGCCATTCTCGCCCTGGCGCGAAGCGTCTGCTCGGTCACCTACAAGGACGTCCTGGGCAAGACCGTGTCCAAGTCACGCCGTGGCACGGCCACCGGGACAGCCGCCTCGATCTCCTCGCTCTTCGTCATCCTGTTCGGCCTTGCCCTGGCTTCGGGGATCTTCGATCGCTCGTCACTCGTGCCATCGGCCATTCTGGTCGCGGGCGGCCTGTGGTTGATGGCAGCGCTGCTCTTCTCCACGCTTCAGGAAGAGCCCGGCTCGACAGAGGGCGGCCGCAATCCCCTGAAAGCTGCCTGGAAGAACCTCTCGCTGCTCAAGAAAGATGCCCAGCTGCGCCGCTTCATTGCGACTCGCGGCCTGCTCATCTCGACCGCGCTGGCCCCGCCCTTCATGGTGGCCCTGTCAGCGTCGGAAACGGCGACCTCGGCCTTTGGCGGGCTTGGTCTTCTGGTCATCGCGTCTTCGGGGGCAGCGTTGCTGAGTTCGTATGTCTGGGGACGCCTGGCCGACCGGTCGAGCCGCAAGGTGCTGATCTTCTCGGCGCTCGCGGCAACGCTCGCGCTCGCGGCGACACTCATCCTGTATTTTACCGGACAGCTCCAGGCCGTCTGGGCCCTGCCGGCGGTCGTCTTCGCGCTGATGATTGCCTATCAGGGCGTGCGCCTTGGCCGCTCCACCCATCTCGTCGATATGGCAAACGAAGACACAAGGGCCGCCTATACGGCTCTGTCGAACACGATCATCGGCGTGCTGCTGGCCCTGGGGACCGTGTTCAGCCTTCTGGCCGAGGTGGCCGGTGTGGCGACTGTCATCGGCGTTCTTGCCGTCATGAGCGCGGGCGCCGCCGTCGTGGCCCTCGGCCTCGAAGAAGTGCAGGCCTCCGACAGTGAGGCTTGATCAATCCTGCAATTGCGGCACCCTGTGTCCATGAGAGTCGCCATACCGTTTGTCTTCGCCGCCCTTGCCGCCTGTTCGGGTCCGCAAAGTGCCAGCTCGCCGCTCGTTGAACAGGGCCGCGAGATCGCGCAAACCAATTGCGCGGCCTGCCATGCCCTGGATGCGACCTCCGAAAGTCCGCATGCAGACGCGCCGCCCTTCCGCACCCTGTCAGACCGCTACCCGATCGACAGCCTGCAGGAAGCCCTCGCGGAAGGCATCGTCGTTGGCCATGCCGACATGCCAGAGTTCAGCTTCGACCCGGACGAGGTCGATGCCCTGATCGCGTTCCTGGAAAGCCTTCAGGCCGAGGGCTGACCGGCCGGCCGGAGGGATAATGCTTGGCTCGACCGTTTCGCTGGAGCTTCGAGAAACGCGAACAGCTTGGCAGCTGGATCGATCAGGCCGAGGGCTTCCGGCGCCCGCACCCCGATGACCTGAACATTCTGCGCGTGTCTGCGGCCCGCATCCTGGCGATGAGCGACGGCGCCGATCTGGCTTTCATCGGCCGCTCGCCGGAAAACTTCTATGACTATCTCTGCGGTTGTTTCAGTGGCCTCGAAGGTGTGCCGTCGCTGTCGCTTGTGCCGTTTTCCATGCGCTGGGAAGGCGAAGGCGGCATCGCCGCGATACCGGCCCACAAGTTTTCAGGGCTCCGGGAAGCCTTTGAAGAAAATGGCCTGTCGCCCGCCCGAATCGCGGCCGCAAACCGGTCGACCGCACTCGTCGACATGATCGCCTATGGCGGAACGATGGGTGCGCTGGTCAAGGTCCTCCACCGCATGGCGAACGAGGACGGTACCGACTGGAATGCCGTCCAGCGGCGGCTGAAGATCATCGGCCTGAAGGTGCGCACGAAGAACAGCCCGAACACCTGGCGCTGGCAGCAGCACCAGAAATGGCTGGATCTCATTCCCGATGCT
This sequence comes from Henriciella mobilis, assembly GCF_003576285.1. Taxonomy (NCBI): domain Bacteria; kingdom Pseudomonadati; phylum Pseudomonadota; class Alphaproteobacteria; order Hyphomonadales; family Hyphomonadaceae; genus Henriciella; species Henriciella mobilis. Next base: position 760,206 of record NZ_QWFX01000013.1, read on the forward strand.
GTCATCAAAAATGTGTCGGCGCCCGCTGGCTTCGTCTTCCTGATTGCCAACACCGACGACAAGGTCACGCGCTCGTTTCATTTCGGGCGCTGGGACGAGGATAAGAGCGGCGCCGAGCCCCCTTCAGCTGAGCAGCTGCGCGCAATGAAGCAGGCCGCCTGGCTCTACGATCTTGGAAAGACCCGCGAGGAGCGTCAGCGCCTCTCACGGCTCATCGCCAAGCGCCCGGAGATGAAACAGGCGGCGACGCGCGCCCTGGTCTCCGCCCTGCGCTAGTGCGCCGAAACGATTGACACAAAACTGTCACAACACTAGCCCAGCAAGGTGTTTCCGTTGGGCGTTTTCCGTGAACTGCGTTCTCATTGATCGAGTGGGTAAAAGGTTTGCTCCGGTCGTCGCAATGCTCATTGCGGGTGCCACAGAGGCCGCCGCCCAGAACACCTCGTCAGTCTCTTCGCCGGTCGTCACCGAAGACCGCAAAGAAATAAGCTACCGCTTCGGCTGGACGCCCGGCGAAAGCGGCTCCGGCGACAGCTATGTTCACAGGTTCGACTATGGCTTCGCCCTTAATGCGCGCTCCAGCCTGAAGCTGAATGCCCGCTGGGAAGACCAGCCCGGCAGCGACTTGCGTTTCGATAACATCAATGCCGAACTGCTTTTCGAACTGACCCCTGAAACTGCCAAGGTCTGGCAAAGCGGTGTGCGTTTTGATGGGCGGATTTCCAACGGGCCGGACTCCGAGAGGATCGCCGTTCACTGGCTAAACCGCTGGAATTTCGACAATGGCGCACAATTGCGCGCGCAGCTCATCGCAAGGCGCGCCTTTGGCGGCAATGCCGACGATGCCATCGTCTTCGAAGGCCGCTCCAGCGCGTCCACCAGGCTGGGCGACGGCTACAGCATTGCCCTGCTCGGCTTTTTCGATCTTGGCACAAGCGAGGATTTCGGTCCCGGCGGACAGGACAGTCAGATCGGGCCTACAATATCCGGCCCGCTAGGGGGCAGCGGCTGGACCTGGACAGCCGGCAACCTCTTCGGAACCTCGGGCGATGCGCCGGACAATGATGTCCGGCTTTGGCTTGCGCGCGAATTCTGAGCCCTGCCCCAGCGTCGCTGATCGACAGGCCGCGCTGCTCTGCTAGGTCTGGAACGAACAGCAGATCAGGGACGGAAAACCGAACATGACAATCGACATCAAGAAGGCCGATGGCGTCTGGACGCTTAAGTTCAACCGGCCGGATCGCATGAACGCCATCAATGAACCCATGTCGGTCGAATTGCTGGAATTCTTCGAGGGGCTGCGGCGCAATCAGGACGTTCGTGTCGTGATCGTCACCGGCGAAGGTCGCGCCTTCAATGCCGGGGCAGACCTGAAAGCCATCGGCACACCGGACGCCCTGCGTGACGGCCCGAAGGGCGACTGGCGGCTTCGCGACACGATCAAGGCCATGCGCGCCTGCCCACAACCGATCATCTCGCTCGTCAATGGCGCGGCGGCGGGCGGCGGTCTGGCGCTGGCCCTCGCCAGCGACATCATCATTGCCTCGACCAAGGCGAGCTTCGTCCCGGCCTTCATCAAGATCGGCCTGTCGGGATCTGAGCTTGGCGTCAGCTGGCGCCTTCAGCGCACAATGGGCATCTCGAAGGCACGGGAGTTCCTGTTCACCTCGCGGCCGATGTCGGCCGAGCAGGCCCTGGAAAACGGCATCGTTTCCGCGGTCGTCGAACCCGATGAGCTCATCGCCTATGGCGACCAGCTTGCCACCGAAATGCTGCAAGCGGCGCCGGATGCGCTTCGCGTGACCAAACGCACCCTGGACGCCGCTCTGGAGATGTCCGACCCGGCGCTGCTGATGGAGCTGGAAGAGCGCTCGCAGTCTTCCTTCGTTCGCCGGAACATTCGCGGCCGCGCCGGCTAGTCGAAGACGACGACCTGCCGGGCGACGGTGCCCTTGTTATCCTTGAGGTTCTGCAGCGCGCCGGTGATGCCCTCCAGGCCGATCCGGTCAGAGACGAGATCGTCGAGGTGCAGCCGGTCCTGCTTGTAGAGTTCGATCAGGCGGGGGAAGTCAATCCGGAACCGGTTCGAACCCATGACGGCCCCTTGCAGGCGCTTCTCGGTGACCAGCAGCTCGATGCCCGGCACCTCGATGTTCACGCCGGGCGGGATCATCCCGATGATCGTCGAAACACCGCGCGGGCGAAGCATCATATAGGCCTGCTCGGCCGTCTGCTTGAGGCCGATACATTCGAAGGAATAGTGCACGCCGCCGCCCGTCAGCTCTTTCACCTGCTCGACAGGGTCACCCTTCTTGGGATTGACGAAATCGGTCGCGCCGAACTTCTTCGCCATGGCGAGTTTCTCGTCAGCGAGGTCCACCGCGATGATGCGCGAGGCGCCCGCAATCGCCGCACCATTGATGGTCGACAGCCCCACACCGCCGCAGCCCACCACGGCCACGGTCGAGCCGGGCTCGACCTGCGCAGCATGGAAGACCGAACCGACGCCGGTGATGACACCGCAGCCGATCAGCGCGGCCCGGTCCATCGGCATTTCGGGATCGATGGCGCAGAGCGTGTTCTCGTGAACGAGGATCTGCTCGGCAAAGGACGACAGGTTCAGGAACTGGTTCACCGGCTTTCCGCCAGCGCTGAGCCGCGGCTCGGCGCCCTCTTCCCGATTGAAGAAGTCCCGGTTCACCGTGTGGCACACCGACATGTGGCCGGACAGGCAGAACTCGCAGGACCCGCAGAAGGGCGAAAGGATCGACACGACATGGTCGCCGGGTTTCACGGCGCTCACCATGGAGCCGACCTGTTCAACGACCCCGGCGCTCTCATGGCCGAGGATGACCGGCAGTTCCGCCGGGAAGGCGCCATCCCAGAAGTGCACATCCGAATGGCAGACGCCGACAGCTTTCAGGCGCACCAGCACCTCGCGCGGGCCGGGCTTTGAAATGGTCACATCCTCGATCGACAGGGGCTCGTTCGGCGCCCGCATCACGGCAGCTTTCATGGGTTCTCCTCCGGTGTTTCCTCGCACCATCGTCCCGGCGGCGTCTTTGTTCGCGCCGCTCAGTCCGACATGCAGGGTTACACTGTCAGGACACCCGTCCCTTGGAAAGCCTGTCCTAGCGAGAGGCCAGGACGGTCATCCGACCAACTACTTGTCCAGGCACCAGCGCATGATGGCCTTCTGGGCGTGGAGGCGGTTTTCGGCTTCGTCGAAGACAAGGGAGTTTGGCCCGTCGATGACTTCACTGTCGACTTCCTCGCCCCTGTGGGCCGGCAGGCAATGCAGGAATTTCGCGCCGGGCTGGGCGAGGTCCATCAGCTCCTCGGTCACGGCGAAGGGCTCCAGCTCTTCCAGGCGTTCATCGGCGTCGGTATCGCCCATGGAGACGAAAGTGTCAGCGATCACGACGTCCGCGCCGGCGACGGCATCCTCGGCGGTGTCGTAAATCTCGACCCGGCCCTGAAGCTCGCGGGCCAGGTCGACATCATCCTCTTCCGGCGCATAGCGGTCCGGCGTGCCGATGGCGAGGGTGAAGCCGAACTTGGCAGATGCGTGGATGAAGGAAGAGCAGACATTGTTGCCGTCCCCGACCCAGGCCAGCCGCGCGCCCTTCAGGTCGAGGCCATGCTCTTCCAGCGTCAAGAGGTCCGCCATGATCTGGCAAGGGTGGGAGCGATCCGTCAGCCCGTTGATCACCGGGACGGAGGCCGACTCGGCAAAGTCTTCCACGTCGGAATGATCATTCGCCCGGATCATGACGAGGTCGACATAGCGCGAGAGGACGCGCGCAGTATCGCCAATGCTCTCGCCGCGGCCGAGCTGCATATCGCCCGAATTCATCACGATGGAGGAGCCGCCAAGCTGGCGGATACCGACATCGAAACTGGTGCGCGTGCGCGTCGATGACTTCTCGAAGATCATCGCCAGGATGTGCCCGTCCAGCGGCGCGCCCTCGTCGACCTTGCCTTTCGGCCAGCCCGCACGGGCCGACTTCATGGCATGAGCCTCATCCAGGATGGCGCGCAGCTCAGAACTCTCGAGCTGCCATAGATCGATAAAATGCCGGATAGCCATCTGCCCTCCTGCCGAAACACCGTGCGTTCAAGAACCAAAGCGCGCGCCATAATGGAAAATGGGCGTCATGCAAAGAGGTGCCCGGACACAACTGCCAATTGCGGGGGCGCCGACCGTCTGCACGCCTGCGACTTGCCAGCCCCCGGTTTGCCTATAGTTTCACTGGGATGAACGATGCGAGCGCGGTCACCGCAACACAAGCCAGGAATATTCCACAGGATGGCCCGTTGCTATTCGGCTGCACGCTCGACGGCGAGGGCGGCTGCGCCCTGACCGACTGGGCCACAGCGCGGGACTGGGACGGCGAGATCGCCGGCAAGCCCCTGTGGCTGCACCTCGACCGGGTATATGGAGGCCTCGACGACTGGCTGGATGCGCGACTCGACCTGAATGAGGCGACGGCCGACCTGCTGCTGTCCAACGAGACCCGGCCGCGGGCCTTCCTTGAAGACGATGCGCTGATCACCGTCCTGCGCGGCATCAATTTCAATCCAGGCGCCGAACCTGAAGACATGATCGCAATGCAGATCTGGTGTGACGGTACGCGCCTCATCACCTTGCGCCGCCGCCCGCTGCAAACCCCGCGCGACATTCTCGCCGAACTGCTGGCCGGCAAGGGCGCCAGCACGATCGGTGACCTGTTTACGGCCCTTCTCGAGCAGATGGTCGCCAAGATGAACCGCGCCATTGTCGACATGAACGATCATATCGATGCGATGGAGGCGCTGGACGAAGACGAGCGCGATACCGACGCCATGCTCACCCGGATCGCCGACATCCGGCGCAACTGCCTCGCCCTGAAACGTTACATGTCCCCACAGCACGAAGCGCTGGTCCTCATCCATAAGACACCGCCGGCCTGGCTTTCGGAAGAGAACCTTGCCGACATCCGCGAGACGGTCGAACGGCTGAAGCGCTATCTCGAAGACCTCGACGTGTCGAAGGAGAGCGCGCTGGTGCTGCAGGACGACCTTAATAACCGCGCCGCCGCGAAGATGAACCAGACGATGTACATGCTGTCCATCGTGGCAGCGATCTTCCTGCCGCTCGGCTTCATCACCGGCCTGCTGGGCATCAATGTCGGCGGCATGCCGGGCGTCAATTCCAGCTATGCCTTCTGGATAACGGTCGGCATGCTCGTGACCCTGCTGGGTCTGCAATTCTGGATCTTCAGGAAACTGAAATGGCTATAGCAAACTCAATATTTTCACTGGCGCCTTTCCGGGGCGTGCAGCAAACGCCCGCCGAGAATGGCGGCGACGTCGTGGAATCCCACTTCGACTGGGACAGCATCCGCCAGAGCGCCATCGACAGCTACAGCGCGTTCAGTGAGAACTTCATTTCCTGGGGCTCGCTCTGGCAACTTTGTGCCTTTGTCGCGGCGGTCGCGCTCGGTTGGCTGTGCTCGCGCTACCCGGCTGGCCGCCTGCGTAAGTTCGCCGAAGGACGCGAGCATCACGACGTCCTCGCGAGGCTCGCGATTTCGCTCGCCCGTATCGTGTGGCCAGCTTTCATCGTCATCTTTCTCTGGATCGCCACGGCCAGCTTTGAAGCGACCGACCTCTCCAATGCCGGCCTGCGTATCGCTGCCAGCCTGATGAATGCCTGGATTGTCGTGCGGTTTGTCACCTCGAACATGAAGGAAGGCTTCTGGCAGGGCGCCATCGCGGTTCTCGCCTGGACCGTGGCTGCCCTCTATATTCTCCGCCTGCTCGGCCCGGCGACCGAGGCGCTGAACGCAGCCGCCTTCACTGTTGCCGGCGTGAAGATCACGCTGCTGCGCGTCATCACCAGCGTCATCATAGCGATTGTTGCGCTCTGGCTCGGGCGGATCGCCGGTGACGCGGCGCAATCCCAGCTGCGCTCGAACAAGGCGCTCAACCCATCCATGGCGGGCCTGCTCGGCCAGGTGCTGAAAGTCGCCTTCATGACGGTGGCCATCCTGATCGCCCTGTCGACCCTCGGTGTGAACCTGACCGCGCTGACCGTCTTCGGCGGCGCCCTCGGCGTCGGTATTGGCTTCGGCCTTCAGTCAATCTTCTCGAACTTCATATCGGGCGTGATCATTCTTTTCGAACGCTCTGTAAAAGTTGGAGATTTCATTGAACTTCAGTCAGGCGTGACGGGCCTGGTGAAAGAGATCAACATCCGCTCCACGCTGGTCACCACCAATGACAATGTCGACATCCTCGTCCCCAATGAGGAGTTCATCAAGGCGCAGGTCATCAACTGGACCCTGCGCGATGCGCGCCGGCGGATGCACGTCGAATTCGGCGTGGCCTATGCCTCGGACAAGGAGGAGGTCAAGAAGGCCGCCCTCGAAGCGGCTGAGGCCGTTCCGTGGACGTATGACGATACGCCGGGCCGTGAGCCGCAGGTCTGGCTCACCGGCTTCGGCGACTCCGCGCTGGACTTTGAGCTCGTCATCTGGCTGACCGAAGAGGCCGTGAAAAAGCCGTCGCGGGTCAAGGCTGACTATTACTGGGCGCTGCACACCGCACTGACCAAGTACGGCATCGAGATACCCTTCCCGCAGCGCGACCTCAATTTCCGGAACATGGGCGAATTCACCCTCCGCAAACCAGAACCGGACAGCGGAGACTAGGTTCAGTCCAGCCAGTTCATGGCCGCTTCAAGTGCGATGTCGTGGCCATTCCCGTTGTCGGCGACAACCGCTTCTGCAGGGCGCCAGTGGTGGCGGTCGATGCCGGAGAGGTGCATGAGATTATAGGTCGGTATTCGCAGGCTCATGCCGCTGCCGGGGAGCTCGAAGCCGCTTACTCCGCCGGCCAGCCCGGCCATGGGCGAGCCAAATACGCGGCCCCGGCGAAGCCCGTCAAAGCCGACCGCCATGCCCTCCCCCATGCTGCCCGTCCAGCGGCCCGCAAGCACGGCCAGCTTGCCCCGCACCCGCCAAGGTCCGCGTGAGGCAGCATAGCGGACCGGCTCACCTTGCCAGCGAGGACCGGATTTCTGGTAGGGCTTCACGCCCGAAATGAACCGGCCGAGAATGGGTTCAGCAACATCGGTATTACCGCCGCCGGGCGTATTCCGCAGATCGATGATCCAGCCATCGGCACCGCGCAAGGCTTCCAACGCCGCATCGAAGGCCTCCACAGTGAGGTCGTCGTCAAGCGAATCCTCAAACCGGATATAGCCGATATTGCCTGGCAGGCGCCGGGCCGTAACCAGACGATTGGCCGGAGCGGGTTCGGGCTGTTCGACAGCGAACGCCTGCACACCGTCCTGCCGCCGGATCGTAAATTGCCGAGGAGCGCCGCGATAACCGGCGGCCTCGGCGTTGAGCGCCCATTCAAGACGCGCGTCTGGCACCTGCGTCCGGCCAGCCTGTATGCGCGTCATGGCCGCGCCCGGCACCGGGTCTCCATTGATAGCCAGCACGACATCCCCGACCTGCAATCCCGCCAGGGCTGCTCCAGAGTCAGGCCGTACGGCACCGATCACGGCCTCGCCATTTTGCCATTCGATCCAGAGGTCACTGCCGGACGGCACGAGGCGCGGGGAGACCGCCGAATTGGTGTTCAGCGACACATGATTGTCCCACAGCTGGTCTATCAACCGCTCAAGAAGCGCTAGGTGGCCAGCCTGTCCCAGCACCAGCGGGCTCTCTGCCTCGGCCCGGGCCTGCAGGCAGGCCTCCTCCCATGCGTCCCGGCGCGTCTCGTAGTAGGCATATCGGGTGGCCACGAGATGGCAGACGGCATTGACGTCCTGAAGGATGGCCGCAGTCTGATCGCTACTTGTATCCTGAGCGAAGACAGGCGCGCAGAAGGAACCTTGGGCGAAGACCACAAGGGCTGCGAAGACGTGAAAAACCGGTTTTATGCTGAACTCCCTGAAAGTCGGCACCCCTGACCAAGCCTCGCGAGAATGGCGTCCGCCTTCCCGCTTGTCGATTTTCCAGATGATGAAACTGTAGACCGCTTCGGGGTCCGTGCATGGCCCGTCAGTGATGCCTGATCCGGATCGCCTTGCCGAGCGCAAAGCCGATACCCACGCAGATGGCGATCAGAATGATCCGGCTGGTCGCAAATTCGAAACCGAGAAAATTGACGTGGATCGACGCCATGTTCTGGACGGCAAAAACGACCAGAAGAATGACCAAGCCGATTGCGATCCAGTGTCTTGCCTGTTTCATGACGCTGCTTTCCTCATTCTTCCACCAGTTGTCTCCGACCTTAGCCTAACGCCGCAGGCGACAGGATTCCAGACTGGCGCGCTGGGCCCTCGCGAGCAGCCGTGATTGACGCTGCGTCCCGGCTTGCGATGCCCCGCCCGGTGCCTAACTCTTTCGAAAACAAAGGGAGGTCTCACCATGAAGCTTTATAATTCCGTTGGCCCGAATCCGCACGTGGTCCGCATGTTCATGGCTGAGCGCGGTATTTCAGTACCGCTCGAGGAGATCGACATCATGGGCGGTGCCAACCGCCAGGAGCCGTATCTCTCCGTCAATCCGGCCGGTCAGATGCCAGCCCTTGTCCTCGACGATGGCAGCCTGCTGACCGAAATCACCGCGATCTGCGAGTACCTGGACGAAACCCAGCCCGGCAAGAGCCTCATCGGCGCCACGCCCGAGGAGCGCGCCCAGACGCGGCGCTGGACCCGCTGGGTCGATCTCAACATCATCGAGCCACTGACGGCCGGCTTCCGTTATGCCGAGGGCCTGCCCATGTTCAAGGACCGGATGCGCTGTCTTCCGGAGGCCGCAGACGGGCTGAAGGCGATCGCGCAGGACAAGCTCGCCTTCCTCGACCTGCAGCTGGAAAGCCGCGAATGGGTCGCCGGTGACAAGTTCACCCTCGCCGACGTCATGCTCTTCGCTTTCCTCGCGTTCGGCGAGCAGGTTGGCCAGCCGCTGAACCGCGACCTCAAGAATGTCGCGAAATGGTATGACAAGATGGCCGCGCGGGAGAGTGTCGTCGCCTGAGCGCCGGGACTACTCCACGTCCGCCTCGGCGGCCTGCTCTTCGTCGCAGATCTCGATCAGGCGATTGAGCTTGGTCACGAAAGCGTCGAGGCCGTCGGCGCCAAACTCCTTTTCGATGCGGGCATTGATCGACAGGGCCTGCTTGCCGGCTTTGTCGATCGCCGCCTCACCCTCTTTCGTCAGGGTCAGCACCCAGGATCGGCTATCGGTCTTGCTGCGGGCCTTGGCCAGCATGCCGAGGCCGATGAGACGGCGAACCATGGCAGTGATGGCGCTGTCGTTCAGGCGCAGGTCCCGCGCGAGCCTTGTCTGGTTGAGTTCTTTTGCCGCAGCCACGCGCGTCAGCACACCCAGCTGCGGGCCAGTAATACCAGCCACTTCAACGAGTTGGCGGTCAGTAACCTTGCGAAGCAGCTGCGCCGCGATCTGGAGCCTGGAATAGAGCCTCGGATTTTTTGTTCTTGTTGCCATGTCCCGCCCTTGCGCCGCCCTGCCTCGGCGGATATACTTCACTAGTGAAACAATAGCCGTTCTGGGCATAAACGCAAATTCGCTGCCCCGGCCTCGAATCCTTCACGCTAGAGTCTCTGGGAGGAGAAGAAAACCATGGATACCGGAAGCCTTGAAAAGATGGATGTGCGCGATCCGCTGAATGACCTGCGCATGTCGGAAGAAGCAGTGCCGCTCTATGAGCACGTCAAGAAGTTCATCGCCGAGGAAGTCGAGCCGATGAGCATCAAGTTCCACGAGCTCGGCGAGGGCCGCAAGGACCGCTGGTCCTATGTCGACGGCCAGCTGGAAATGCTCGAAGCGGTCAAGAACAAGGCCAAGGAACAAGGTCTCTGGAACTTCTTCCTGCCAAACGCGGAGACGGGTGAAGGCCTGTCCAACCTGGACTACGCCTATATCGCTGCCGAGCTTGGCAAGAACCGGCTCGCCTCGGAATGCCTGAACTGCTCGGCCCCCGACACCGGCAACATGGAAGTGCTGGAACGCGTCGGCACGCCGGAGCAGAAAGAGAAGTGGCTGAAGCCGCTGCTCAACGGCGAGATCCGCTCCGCCTTCGCGATGACCGAACCCGGCACCGCCTGCTCCGACGCCCGCAATGTCCGTACCCAGGCTGTCCTGAAGGATGGCCAGTGGGTCATCAATGGCGAGAAATACTACGCCTCGGGTGCCGGTGACCCGCGCTGCAAGATCATGATCGTCATGGTCCAGACGGACCCGGATGGCCCGTCCCACCAGCAGCAGTCGCAGATCCTCGTCCCGATCGACACGCCCGGCGTGGAAGTCCTCGAAGGCATGCAGGTCTTCGGCAAGGATGACGCCCCGCACGGCCACATGCATATCCGCTTCACGGATGTGAAAGTGCCGGAGGAGAACATCCTGCTCGGCGTTGGCCGCGGCTTCGAGATTTCGCAGCTGCGCCTCGGCCCGGGCCGCATCCACCACTGCATGCGTTCCATCGGCGCGGGCGAAAAGGCCCTCGACCTGATGATCGATCGTGGCATGTCGCGCGACGCCTTCGGCCAGCCGCTTGCCCGGCTTGGCGGCAACCTCGAGAAGATCTCGCGGGCCCGTATCGAGCTTGAGGCGATGAAGCTGATGGTGCTGAAAGCCGCCAAGGCGATGGACGTCCTCGGCAACAAGGAAGCGCGCGTCTGGATCTCGATGGTGAAAGCCATGGTGCCGGAACGCGTCTGCAAGATCATCGACGACGCGATCCAGATGCATGGCGCAACCGGTGTCTCGCAATGGACCCCGCTCGCCGACATGTACACCAGCCAGCGCACGCTGCGTCTGGCCGATGGCCCGGACGAGGTTCACCACATGGTGGTCGGCCGCAACGAGCTTGGCCGCATGGGCATGAAGAAAGCGACGAAGGGCTAGGACCTCCCTCCAACCCCTTCATCGACAGAAAGCCGGCACCTTGTCAGGGGTGCCGGCTTTTTTATTGACTGCGAAGGTGCGGAACGAACCTAGCTTTCCATCTCCCATTCGGAGAGGGCCTGGTCGATGACGCCGACGGCTTCGCGCACATCTTCATCGGAGATGATCAACGGCGGTGCGAGGCGCAGGACGTTGGCCCCGGCGACACCGACGAGCAAGTTCTTCTCGCGGCAGGCATTCTGTACCGGTTTCGGCGCGGCTTTCAGCTTCAGTCCGGTGAGCAGGCCCTTGCCGGTTACGGACTCGACCTTGTCGGGGTGGCTGTCGGCGAGGCTCTTCAGCCCCTGGGCAACCGTGCCGGAGACGCGGCGCACCTCAGCCAGAAAGGCTTCGTCGGAGATGATGTCCCACACCGCATTGCCAACGGCCATGGCGAGCGGGTTGCCGCCATAGGTCGACCCGTGCGAGCCCGGCTGCATCGGCAGGCCGACCTCCTCGGTCATCAGGCAGGCGCCGAGCGGGAAGCCGCCGCCAATTCCCTTGGCGAGGCACATAATGTCCGGCTGGGCATTCTCGGCCCATTCAAAGGCGAAGAGCTGGCCCGTCCGGCCCATGCCGCACTGGATCTCGTCATAGATGAGCAGCGCACCGCGCTCGTCGCAGAGCTTGCGCAGGCCGGTGAGGCACTCTTCCGGCATGGCGCGCACGCCGCCTTCGCCCTGCACCGGCTCGACGAAGACGGCCGCCGTCTTGTCGGTCACGGCCGTATCGAGCGCGTCATGGTCGCCCCACTCGATCTGGGTAAAGCCTTCGATTGGCGGGCCGAAGCCTTCCAGGTATTTCGGATTGCCGCCGGCATTGATCGCGCCGAGCGAACGGCCATGGAAGGCGCCGGTGAAGGTGACGAATTCGATGCGCTCCTCATCGCCCTTGGACCAGTGATACTTGCGCGCCGCCTTGAGTGCGCACTCGACCGCCTCGGTGCCGGAATTTGTGAAGAAGACCCTGTCGGCGAAGGTGCGGGCACAGATCTTGTCGGCCAGCTGTTCGCCAGCCGGCACGCGAAACATGTTCGACAGGTGCCAGAGCTTCTTGCCCTGCTCGGTGAGCGCCTCAACCAGTTTCGGGTGCGAATGGCCGAGCGCGTTGACGGCAATGCCGGCGATGAAGTCGAGATACTCGGCGCCCTCTTCGGTATAGAGGCGCACGCCCTCGCCTCGCACGAACACTTCCGATGGCGGTGCGTAGACGGGCATGATGTGGGCGCGCGGATCTGACATGTCTTGAAACTCCAATGTTTATCTTGCCAGCGAAGCCATCCGCATGGCTGGGGCCGGTGCCAAAGTCAACACGAGGCCCCTATACCGCGGACAGGGAAAGCTGTCGGTCTGGAAGAAATGCCACAACTGGTTGCAAATGCAATTATGCATGGGCGCCATGACATCCCGCCTCTAGCCAGCGGCTCCCGGACTGCCTATCTGCCCTGCCTGACGATTGCAGCGGCAACAGCTAACGCATTTGTAACAATTGTTTTTCGATAAGGCCTTGACGTTTTTCGATAAGAGTCTATATTGAATAACAATAAGAAAAGAGAGCCCGGCTGGCGATACCCTGACGCCCTGACCCTGAGCCGCCAGTCGGGCTCCACTCCCAGAGAAACTCCTCTTCCGGGGCCCGCAAGGGCCCTTTTTTCTTGGCTGCGACATTATATTCAGGGCAATCGGTCGATTTGCCCTTGTCGGCAGTCAAAGCCGCACAATATGCGCTGAAGAAACAGGAAAACCGGCTCGCAAGTCGTCAGCGTTCAAACGGCGAAATAAGCGGAAACCGGATAAAAAATTGGCGCGGCTATCGAGCCGCGCCTGTAAGAGTTCTTGCAGCGTTTCCTCCCAGAAACTTGCAAAACCTGTATCGCCTTTTTTGTGTCACATTGTCAAGCGACCGATTTCAGATTGGTAACAAACTTCTTAAATGAGGGTGTTTCCTGGTCAAAAATGAAGTCTGTGCGCAAGATTGTGACTGGACCGGCCCCGGATTCAGCGATCGCCCGGGCATTTTTTACCGCGGCATAGGAAGGCGAAAGAACAGAAGTTGCCGAAACAGGTGTCATTCCTTCAGCCTTGATAACGCTATCAGAAATGGGATTCGCCGCGACCAGCATGCGAGTCGCATCCGCCGATTCCACGGCTTCGACAGAAGAGAGAAGTTTCTCGAGTGCACCGAGCGCTTCCTGCGACCAGTCAGCCTTGAGCGATCCGGTCAGCGCGGCCTGGCTTTTCAGGATCACGCCATCGTCGAGCACCTTCAGCGAGTTGGCCTTCAGCGTCGCTCCGCTCGATGTGATGTCGACGATCACTTCCGCCTGTCCGGAACTCGGGGCCGCCTCGGTTGCACCCGCGCTTTCCACCAGCCGGTACTCGCCGACCGACTTTGCCGCAAAATAATTCCGCGTCAGGCGCAGATACTTGGTCGCGACCTTCATGCGCCGGCCATGACGCTGGCGGAACCGCGCGCCCGCCGCTTCAAGGTCGCTCATCGTGTTCACGTCGAGCCACGCCGCCGGGACGGCGACGACCACGTCTGCGCCACCAAAGCCAAGCTGCTTGATCACCGAGGCGTCGCGCGGCAGGTCGGCGGACAAATCGTTCAGAAGGTCCTCGCCCGTCACGCCGATATGGAAGGCGCCGTCGATCAGCCCCTGCGCAATCTCGCGCGCCGACAATAGCAGGACGTCTGCTTCGGGCAGGCCTTTCAGCTCAGCCGTATAGCCGCGTTCGCCGCCCGCCTGCTTGAGCGTGAAGCCTGCCTTCGAGAACCAGGCTTCGGCATTGTCCTTGAGCCGTCCCTTGGACGGGATTGCAATCGTCAGCCGCGTCATGGCCTGTCTCCCCCATTCAGCCGGTCGGGCCGGACAACACCGCCAATGGCGCTGGCATCGACCGCCCCATTCGACAGCTTGGACAGCAGCGTGTCATAGCGTCCGCCTGCACCGAACGGACGACGGCCAGACGATTCGCCGGGCCGGAAAAGTTCGAACAGGAAGCCGTCATAATAGTTGAAACGCCGACCGAAGGGCGTGCCGAAGCGGGCGGCCTGCATGAAGGCCGGGGCCGCTTCGCGCATTCTTGCGACCCGCGCATCGAGACGGGTCAGCACCGGCTCGACCCCATCAATACCGGCCTGCCGGGCAATGGCGAGCAGCGCGTCTGCCGCCTGTTCGGGCGCGCAGTCGACGGCCATGACCGATTCCAGCGTCTGGCGGGCAAGGTCCGGCGCACCGCCATACTCGGCGTCGGCCGCCTGGGCGAGCAGGCCCTCGACGATTTCATCGATGCTGCGGGTGCCCTGCGGCTGGATGCCCGACAGCGCGAAGATATCGGCGACAATCGCCTTGGCTTCGGCAGGGCTTGCCCCCTTGAGGCGGGCAGCAAGGCCATGCGCCGCCTGTTTCGGCTTCGCCTTGAGCAGCGCAGAGACCCCGCCCACCTGCCGGAAGGCGCGCTTCAGCGCGTCGGCGAGGCCGGGCGCGAGGTCGAGCGCATCGACAAAAGCGGGAAAGACCGCAAGATCGCCCATGCGCGTCTCGCTCTCGGTGACTTCCGAGGACGCCGCCGCTTCGCAGACCAGTGCGAAGGTCTCAGCATCGGTCTCCGCCGTGGACGGTGCGCCATAGCGCTCGAAGCCGACCTGGGTGAACTCGACCGGATCGCTCGCCACAGCGGGCAGGCGAAAAGCCCGCGCGGCGTAACGCTTCACCGTCTCGCCAGACACACCGGCCTCGGCCTGCGCAATGGCGAGCGGCAGGGTCAGATCCGGGCGGAGGGCACACTCCTCCCCACTTTCCCCCACAAACACACACAGGCGTGCACGCACCGCTTCGCCGGACAGCTCCAGCGGCTGGTTTGCCGGCATGACAATGGGCGGATCACAGAGCTCGCCGCCGAGGCGGGCGAAGATATCCTGAGGCGCACTCATTCCGCCGCCTCCACAATCTCACGAATGCGGGCGATCATTTCGGCGCGGGGCGCTTCGAACTGGCCGGGGCGGGCTTCGCGGTATTCCTCGTTGGACTTGATCGCCTTGGCCTGTTTGGCGCCTTCTTTCAGGTCCTTGATGGTGACGACGCCCTTGGCGATCTCATCCTCGCCAACCATGACCGCAACAGGCGCCCCACGCCGGTCGGCATACTTCATCTGCGGCCGCATGCCCGACGAGCCCATATAGGCTTCGGCCCGAATGCCGGCGGCGCGAAGTTCGGTCGCAAGTTTCAAGGCTTCGGTCGGGTCCTCGCGATTGAGGTTGAGCACGACGACCGGGCCGTTGAGGGCTTCGATGTCACCTGAAATCGCAAATGCCGTCGCCAGCCGCGAAATGCCAACCGAGAATCCGGTCGCGGGGACCTTCTCTCCCGTGAAGCGCGCGACGAGATCGTCATAGCGCCCGCCCCCGCCGACCGAGCCGATGCGCACCACATTGCCATCCTCGTCGACCGTCTCTTTCAGGAGCTCGGCCTCGAATACCGGGCCGGTATAGTATTCCAGTCCGCGCACAACAGACGGGTCGAACAGGACATCGCTGTCCGGACAACCAAACGCTTCGAGCCCGCGCGCAATGGCGGCCAGCTCGTCGAGCCCCGCCTTCGCTTCCTCGCCTGTGCCGACCGCCCGGCCCAGCGCTTCGAGCGTCTCGCCGCGCGTCGCACGTCCGGCCTGCGCGAAGGCCATGACCTTGTCGATGCTGCCTGCATCAAGGCCTGCGCCCTTGGTGAAGTCGCCGCTCTCATCCTCACGGCCCGGCCCGAGGAGAAGCTTCACGCCGTCCTCGCCAAGCCGGTCGAGCTTGTCGAGCGCGCGCAGGATGGTCAGGCGCGCGGCATCCGAATTGGCACCGACGCCGTCGAGCACCGCATTGAGCAGGCGGCGCGTGTTCACGCGAACCGCGAACTCGCCATCTCCTGCCCCGGCGGCCCGCATCGCCTCGGCCGCCATGGCGACCATTTCGGCATCGGCATGCGCCCCAGCCGCACCGACCGTGTCGGCATCACATTGCAGGAACTCCCGGAAGCGGCCTGGCCCCGGCTTTTCATTGCGCCAGACGGGCCCGGCGGCATAGCGGCGGAAGGGCTTGGGCAGGGTCTGCCAGTTCTCGGCGGCAAATCGGGCGAGCGGCGCGGTCAGATCATAGCGCAGCGAGATCCACTGTTCGTCATCGTCCTGGAGCGAGAAGACCCCGGCATTCGGACGGTCATCATCGGGCAGGAACTTGCCGAGCGCGTCGGCATATTCGAAGGCGCCGGTGTCCAGCGCCTCAAAGCCCCAGCGACGATAAACGGCGGTGACCCGGTCGATCATCTCGCCTTGGGCATGGATGAGCGCCTCGCGCCGGTCGGGAAAGCCGCGTGGCTTGCGGGCGAGATCCTTGCCGCTCTTGGGAGCATCCGGGTCTTGTTTCTTCTTGCTCATGCTCGTCCTGTCTGTTCAGCCCGGCCCCGCTTAGACGAAGCCGGTGCCAGTGTGAAGCGGGCGCGCTGGACAAGGCGCGAGACCGGGACATCCGGGCGTCTGCCTCTGGCGGTTCAATGAGAAGAAGATGAACACTTGGAGAGAGGCGCAGCCGGACCGGTTCGCGCCTCGTGCGGCGCGTCACGCGTGGTGATGATGGTGATGCAGCGTCGTGTTCATTGTGGGCGGTGGATATGCAGGCGCCGGGCCAAAGTCAAGTCTGAGGGGAATCACCTTTCCAAGCCGGGCCGCACGGTTGATACTCCCTGGCATGCAAGGACAAGACAGACGCAGCTTCCTGGCCGGGCTCGGCGCGGCAAGCCTGCTGGCCGCCTGCGCCGGCGACAGCCGCCGTGCCCTGACGCCGCTGAAACGCGAGGGTGACCTCATCTGGGGCGTCAACGGCCACCCCTTTCAGGCCTATCCTGACATCCCGCTGGAAACGCAGATCAGGCTGGTGCGCGAACTCGGCATGACACATTACCGCATCGGCTCGCATGACGAGAAGATGGCGCGCCTGAAGACCATCGCCGACCAGCATGGCGTCACCCTGCTGCCGATCATCCATCCGGACGGACCGCTCAAGGAAAAGACACCGGAGCAGCTCTACCGCGACAGTTACAATCGCGCCCGCTGGCGCACGCGCCGCTATCGCGGCCAGTTCGCGATCTGGGAACTCGGCAATGAGCTGGAGAACCACGCCATCATCAAGCCCTGCGAAATGCGCGACGATGGCACGCAATACCCCTGCGAGTGGGGCCCGGCGGGCGGAATGTACAAGCTCGATTATTACGGGCCGCGCTGGAAGAAGGTCTCCGCCTCGCTGGCCGGCCTGCTCGACGGTGCCCGCGAAGGCGATCCGGATGCGAAATATGCCATCGGCACGGCCGGCTGGGGCCATCTCGGCGCCTTCGAGCGCTTCGTCGAGGACGGCCTCGAATGGGACATCACCATCTGGCATGACTATGAGCAGGTGCGCGAAAGCTTCCTCGAAACGCTGGCCGGCTATGGCAAGCCGATCTGGATCACCGAGTTCAATGCTGGCGGCGGCGGCTTCGAGACCGAGGAAGACAATGCGCGCATGCTGACCGAGCGCATCGCCTACTACCGGAGCATGCGCGAGAAGTACCGCGTGGACGCGGCCTTCATCTATGAGCTTCTCGACGAGCCCTACTGGGACGATTTCGAGGGCAAGATGGGCCTCTACCGCGTCCACAAGAACGATGAGGACCGCTGGGAAGTCGGCGAACCGAAACCGGCGGGCCGGGCAGTGATGCGCGCACTGGGCGAGTCGGCATAGCGCTTGCTTCGCGTCTCAGGAGAATTCCGGAGACCGTGCCGTCATGAAACGCATCCTGCTTGCCATCGCCGCAGCCGCCCTGCCCTTCAGTGCGTCCGCCTCGCCTGAACTGGCCGGGAACTGGGGCATGAAAGCCGGTGACCTCCGCGAGCAGACAGCGAGCCTGATCGAGACGCTGGACGCATCGGGCAAGGCCGACATCACGCCAGCCTTTGAGACCGAAATCGAACGCTTCGCCTATGCGGCCACACAGCTCGGCCGCTGGATCGACGGCAATGACGGCCCGTCCGACCTTGGCTGCATCTTCCGCGGCATGGCCGAGGAAGGCGTTGTCCAGCTCGACGCGCTGGAAGAGGCCGAGACCGCCCGCGACACGCGCGACAGCCTGCTGCGCCTGGCTGTCATGTTCTCCGATGCCGAAGTCATCGCGGCAGCGGCCACACAGTCGGCCCTGCACGCGACACCCGCCCTCGACAGCGGCCTTGCCAGCTGTCCCGTCAACACAGCAGCAGCAAAGGCAGCCCTGAAATGATCGGAATCGAACTACGCGTCCTTCTTGAACCGCTGCCGGAAGGCTTCGGGATCGAAAATGCGGATGATGCCAGACTGGCTGCCCGTCGCCATCAGCGTACCGTCATCGGCGAACATCGCTATTCGCCCATGCACGAAGCCATTATGAACGCCTTCAATCTGGATGTCGCAGCAGACCCATTCGGTTTCAACGATCCTGCGAATGCGCAGCGTGTTGTCCAGGGAATTGGCGCCTGCTGGCAGGCCTAGCGCATGGCTGGTGCCTGAGGGCACGAAATCATTGATGATGGCAAGCAGCGCCGAATCGACCGGCGCGCCATTCTTCGCCCGGCCCCAAAGCACGACACGCCCATCTTCGCTGCGCCCGCCCTGGACGTCGCGGCGCGCCGAATAGCGCCCCTGCGCCACGCGCATGTCGAGCCGTGAATGAAGGTCTTCCGTCGTCTCATCGAAGCGCGGCATGGGCGGACAGTCGTCTGCGGGCGGCACATCCGGCATGGTAAGCCACTGGTGCGACTGGTCGGAATCGCGTTCGCCCACCGCGGCATTCACCGTGAAGATTTCCCGGTCCTTCACATGCGCGAGGACTCGCGCCTGGGTGATGTTCTTGCCGACGATGGGTGCGCGCACGTCGAGATCGACAATGTCAGGCGGATTGGCGAAGGAGAGGTATTGCGCCGTCGCCCAGATACACGGCCGGCCTGTGGTCTGTTCGAGTGCGGTGATCGCCGAAGCGAGGCCGACGCCGCCGAACAGGAACTTGTTGCCCGGGGGGCCGACGCAGATGCTCGGCTCCACGTTCAGGTACCAGCGATGAGGATTGTGCGTCGACTGCAGGTCGATGAAGGACGTCTTGCTCATGGCGGTTGGCTCTAGCGCTCTTTCGGGTCGAGCGCGTCGCGCAGGCCGTCGCCGATGAAGTTGAGGCAGAGCAGCGTCACCGCCATCAGCACGGCCGGCGCCATCAGCAGCCAGGGCTTGTCCTGCATTTCCTTTGCGCCGTTCGAGATCAGCACGCCGAGCGAGGTCAGCGGCTCGTTCACGCCGAGGCCCAGGAAGGAGAGGAAGCTTTCCGCCATGATCACGACGGGGATGGTCAGTGTCACGTAAACCGCAACCGGCCCCACAACATTCGGCAGGATGTGGCGGCGGATGATGGCCGATCCCGGTACGCCGGCGGCGCGCGCGGCCTCGATGAATTCCTTGCCCTTGATGGCGAGCGTCTGGCCCCGGACGATCCGGCTCATGGTCAGCCACTCGACCGCGCCAATCGCCGCGAAGATGAGGATGATGTTCCGTCCGAAAACGGTCAGCAGCAGGATCACGAAGAAGATGAAGGGCATGGCGTAGAGCACGTCCACGAACCGCATCATCAGATTGTCGACCCGTCCGCCGACATAGCCGGCAATCGCGCCCCAGGTGACGCCGATAATCAGCGAAACGATGGTCGCGACAAGGCCGACGGCCATGGAAATACGAAGGCCGAGCAGGTTGCGCGCGACGAGGTCACGGCCCTGTTCGTCGGTGCCGAGCCAGTGCCAGTCCTGCATGGTCGGCGCCAGCTCCGTGTCGGCAGAGATCTTGCTGTAGTCGTGGACCCACAGCATCGGACCGAAGACTGCGAGGAAAATCAGGATGCCCAGCACCCACATCGAGAAGACGGCTGCCTTATTGTTGAACAGCCGGCGGCGGGCATCGTCCCACAATGAACGCCCGCCTGCGAGCGCCTGCTCGACCGGTTCCTTCCGGCCCGTCATGTCCAGCGTATCGACCATCAGTCGTATTTTACCTTCGGGTCCAGGAGCGCATAAAGGATATCGGCGACAAGATTGAACAGCACGATCAGCGTCGCATAGATGATCAGGGCGCCCATGACGAGTGTGTAGTCGCGGTTGATCGCGCCATCGACAAAGTAAGACCCCATGCCCGGCAGGCCGAAAATCCGCTCGATGACGAGCGAGCCCGTCATCACCCGCGCCATGGCCGGGCCGGCATAGGAGACCAGCGGCAGGACAGCCGACGGCAGGACGTGTTTCATGATGACGTTGCGCTCGGCCAGCCCCTTGGCGCGGGCGGTGCGCACATGCGGCGAGCGCATTGTCTCGATGATGGAGGCCCGCATCAGGCGCGAAATGATCGCGATCTGCGGCAGGGCCAGCGTCAGCACGGGCAGCGTCATGTTGTAAGGGTTCATCCCGATATTCGGGTATTCGCCGAGGCCGCCGACCGCGAACAGCCCGGCGCCGAGCGCGAAGACAAGAATCAGGATCGGACCGGTGACAAAAGTCGGGATGGAAATCCCGGCCATGGCGATCCCCATCACGGTATAATCACCGGCTGTATTCTGGCGCAGGCCGGCAAAGACGCCGAGCGCCGTGCCGACGACAAGGGCAACCAGCATGGCCAGCGAGCCAATCGCGAGGCTGACCGGCAGGCCATCGGCGATGAGATCGTTGACCGACTTGCCGAGCGTCTTCATCGACGGCCCGAAATCGCCCTGCAGCACGCCGAGCAGGTAATCCAGGAACTGTTTCCAGAGCGCCTGGTCGAGGCCGAACTTGGCCTTGATCGCTGCCTCGGTCGCCGCATTCAGCTTCCGCTCGCCATCGAACGGACCGCCGGGCGCCATACGCATCATGAAGAAGGCGACGGCGATAATGACCAGGAGGGTCGGAATCGCAAACAGCAGCCTGCGTGTGACGTAGGCCCAGGGAATTCGGGAAAGACTTCTCTGTAGCGCTGACACGTGTGGCTTTTCTCTTTTCCGTTTCACCCGAAGCGGTTATCGGCACTTGGAAGTGCGACCGCGCGAACCTAGGTTCACGCGACGCGTTCGCTTGTCAACGCCACATGACACCGAGGTAACACATGGCTGACATCCGCAAGGTGACGGAATATTTCGCAGTCGCCCCCCAAATCGACGAATCCGACGTGGAAGAGATTGCCGCCAAGGGGTACAAGACAATCATTGCGAACCGGCCGGATGGCGAAGGCGGTGTCGATCAGCCCCGCATGGGCGCGATTCGCACCAAGGCCGAGGAACTTGGCCTGACTTTTGTTGCCCTGCCCTTTTCCGGCGCGCCGACACCCGAAATTATCGAGCGGACACAATCGATTCTGAATGAAGCCCCGACGCCGGTGCTGGCTTATTGCCGCACCGGGACGCGGTCCATCACGGCCTGGGCGCTGACCCATGCCGGCCAGGGCCAGCCGGAGGAAATCGTAGATGCAGCCGCAGATGCAGGCTATGACCTGTCGAGCATGAAGCGGCTTCTCTAGTCACGGAAACACACCGTTTATTGATGAGCCTGGCACGCTGACGACAGCGCTAAACGGTTGATCCCCGGGATGTGGCGTGCGATTCACAGTTAACTGTCTGAGGGGGCGGTGAGGAGAAATTGGATGTCGCGTAACTGGCTGACAGATTTCAAGTATGAAGACGGCGCCTGGCTTGTGAAAAAGACCGGGCATCGCGTGCCGGCCAATTTCCAGCTCGCCAATGACATCTTCACCTGGCTGACCTTCTATACGCTGGCCCAGTCCTGGCGCACCTGGCGCCGGATCACCGGGCACAAGCGCCCGACCATCGCCTTCCACCCGGACAAGCCGCGCCCATGGTATTTCATCTGGCCGGTCATGCATGCCTCCGGCGCCAAGCTGATTTCCGACGTGTCGGCCGCCGATATCGTCTTCCAGTTCGACGATTCCACGCAGGTCCGCCACGACACGCCGAAAACCAGACCCGGCGCGACGCTGGTCAATTTCGGCTGCACCGACATTTCCAAATCGAATGTCGCCGTCGCCTTCGAGCGCGCTGCCGGCTACGGCCTCAAGGTCGATCCGCGCACCTATCCCGGCCCGATGGTGGAAAAGTCGGAAAAGAATGCCTGCCATGACGGGCGGATCATCGAAGGGCCGATGGAGCCGCTCGAGGACAAGACCTATCAGCGCCTCATCGACAATGAGATCGATGGCGGTCTGGTCGAGGATCTTCGCTGCTGCATTGTCGGCGGTGAACCGACCCTCGTTTTCCGCAAGCGCCGCCCGCTTGCGCGCCGCTTTCTCAATGAGAATGCCGAAGTTTTGCTCGACGAGCCCAAGAATTGCTACACAACTGATGAAATTGCCGTGATCCGGGCATTTGCTGCAGAGCTGGGTCTGGATTGGGGCGGTGTTGACGTGCTACGCGACCGGACTTCCGGCCGCATCTACATTGTGGACGCGAACAAGACAGATATGGGTCCGCCCGTGGCACTGAAGCTTGGCGACAAGCTGAAATCCACCCGCCGCATGGCGCGCGCATTTGTCACCGCGTTCACCGGGAAGCGGTCAGCCTAGAATCACTCATTATCGGGTGGTTTGAAATCTGCCGAAGGGGTCCCATGGCCATTCCATTCGTCAAAGAAATAGACTTTGAATACGGCGAGGTCGAACAGGTCTCACCGCTGATCCGGCGCGTGATCGCGAACAATCCCGGGCCGTTCACCTATGTCGGCACCGGTGTCTACATTATCGGACATGGCGAGGTTGCCGTGCTCGACCCAGGCCCCATGCAGGACGAGCATTTCGAAGCGCTGAAGAAGGTGCTGGACGGCGAAACGGTCACCCATGTGCTCGTTTCCCATGGCCATTCCGACCACTCACCGCTCGCCCAGCCGCTGGCGGAATGGGCCGGCTGCAAGACCTACGCAAAGAATTGCGGCGTGCCGACCGCCAAGGGCGAACTGGGCTCAGCCGACGATCTCGGCTTCCAGCCGGATGTGCTGGTCGGTGATGGCGATGTCATCTCCGGCCCTGGCTGGACGCTCGACGTGATCGAGACCCCCGGCCACACAAGCAACCACCTCTGCTTCGGCCTGCGTGAAGAGAATGCCTGCCTGACAGGTGACCACATCATGGGCTGGTCGACGACGATCGTGGCCCCGCCCGATGGCAACATGGCCGACTATATGCGCTCGCTCGACAAGATCGAGGCGATGGATTTCGGCATCCTCTGGCCGACGCATGGCTCGCCGGTGCGCGAGGATGTGAAAGGCTTCATCCAGGCTTACCGCCAGCACCGGCTGGACCGGGAAGCGGCGATCATCAAGCATCTGAAGGCTGGCGAAACGAACATTCCGCGCATGGTCGAGACGATGTATGCCGATGTCGAGAAGCGCCTGCATCCGGCAGCCGCCATGTCGGTGCTTGGCCACATGCTGAAGCTCATCGAGGAAGGCCGCGTCACGACGCCGGACACCACGCCGACCGTGCGCTCGACCTTCACCTGGACAGCCCTGCGCAAATCGGCCTGAGGACAGGCTACTCCACCGGCACCCAGACCGCCGCGAACGGATCGACTGCGTCGAGCCCGAAGGATTTCTTCGGCGTGTCGTAGTCGCCCGTCAGCACTTCATAGTGAAGATGGATCGGGATCGGATAGGATGCCGTGTTGCCCATCAGGCCGAGCAGCGTGCCGAAAGCGATATCCTTGCCCTTGCCCGCCGCTCTCTCGCGTGAGGCGAGGTGCGCATAGCGCGTAAAGACGCCGCCGCCATGGTCGATGACGACATAATGCCCATAGTCGTCACGATAGCCGGACTCGATCACCTTGCCGTTACCGCCGGCATGGATCGGGATCGACTCGCGGGAAAAAAGGTCGATCCCCTTGTGCAGGCTGCTGCCGCGCACGCCGAAGCCTGAGCTGAGACAGGCCCCGTTCACCGGCGCCACGGCCACAACGACGCCGTCAACGCGGATGAAGGGCGAATAGTCGACAAGCTTGCCGTTTGAATCGCGCGCGGGAACGTTGGTCGCAATCATGCCTGGGCAGACATTCAGATAGGTCTGCGGCGTGAACTCATCGGAAACAGGGTAAGCGAGCGGCCGGGTCTGCGTTCCGTCGCCAGGCGCTGTCGTTGCCGTTTCCGCAGGTGTGGTCGCGCAGGCCGCAAGGACCAACGCCGAAAGAGCCGTGACAAGCCAACGGGACATGTCTGTTTCCCACACCACCAATCTGGATCATCCGTCAAAAGCCTGTGGATGACAAGCTGAAGCGGGCCGATTTCCGAAAGGCCGGTGACGGCTTCAGGTGTCGAAACCGCGCCGGCGCGCAATTGCCCTGACGGTTTCAACCCGGCCCGGCGCGGCCTTGTTCACAAGCGCCCAATAGCGTTCCAGCGTTTCCGCGTCGGCCTTTTCCGGCGCTCCGCTATCGAAAGGCGGATGCGGATCGTATTCGACCGAGAGCTGGACGAATTTCGCGTGCGCTTCACCACGGATACGGGCGACGAGGGCGAGGGCAAAATCGATGCCCGAGGTCACGCCGCCGCCCGTCAGGCGATTTCGGTCTAGCACGATGCGGCGCTTGACCGGGGTCGCGCCGAAAAAGGCGAGTTGCTCGTGCGAGGCCCAATGCGTGGTTGCTTCATAGCCCTTCAGGAGTCCCGCCGCGCCGAGAACCAGTGCGCCGGTGCACACGCTCGTGACCCAGTCAGCGCCCGTCCCCATCGACCGGACCCAGCCAATCGCTTCATCATCCTGCATGACATCCACCGTCCCGAACCCGCCAGGCACGCAAAGGATGTCGGCCTGGCTGACTTCATCGAACGTCTTTGTCGGCAGCAGCGGAAAGCCGGAATCGGTCGGCACCGGATCGCGTGTCTTCCAGACGAGATCGATGGACGTATTGCCGAGCCGCGAGAGGATTTGCGCCGGGCCGGTCAGGTCGAGCTGGGTGACATTCGGAAAAACGAGGAATGCGACGGAAATCGGAGACAGTTCGGGCATGGGCGCCCTCCTTCAGGTCAGAGGTTGATGCCCAGGCGCCCGGCATGTCCGTGCCGCGTTCCCCGGTGGTGATCCACCTCATGCGCCAGTTACGCAGCGAAGCTGAACCTACCCTGTTTTCCGGCGGTCGTCGATCAGGGTGCGCGCCGCCCGTCCGCGCGGTCGGCGAGCTCATCCATGAAGGCGGACACACGCCGCGCATTGGCGCCAAGGTCCGACAGGCCGACGCGGCTGATCGAGCGCATGTCGACACGGGTCGCGCCCTCCACGGCCCGGATGCGCACCGCGATATCGTCCTTGAAACCGAACCAGCCGGTCGTGGCTGTCGCCTCGATCATGGTCTGTTCGACATCCTCGCCCGCCTCCGGCCGGGTGAAGATATCCCAGCCACGATCCTCCGCGATGCTCAGCGCATAGCTGGCGACCTCGCCGGGCGACTGGTCGAAATAGAGCGGCTCGATCGGCCGGTCATAGGCTGGCGGAACCGTCTCGCCGTCAACCGTGCGTTCGCTTTCGGCCTCCTCCTGGACTTCGGATACGAGGCGGCCGCCCATGCCAGGCCAGCGCTCCTCGATGCCCGGCGATTCGGGAATAACCGGCGCGTCCTCGACCGGGTTCATCGCATCATCCGACTTGCGCTGGGCGAGCAGCGCCTCGGAGAAGCGGACCGGATCCGACCAGTCTGTCTGGATGTCATGGATCGGCGGCAGGCTTGCGGCCTGTGCACCAAAACCTACAAGCCGGAAGACCAGCATCAAGCCGATCAACAGTGCGCCCAGGGCCAGGATAACCGGCTGTGTTCGCGGAGACTTGATGAAGCCGATGATCAGCGCGATCACCGCAAGCCCAGCTGAGCCAAACGCGATCATCGGGCCCCAGCCGATTGTCATCTTGCCGAGCCCGAACTGCCAGCCCCAAAGGCCGTACTTCGTGCCGAGGGCGGCAGCCGCGAACCAGAGGACCGCGAAGATCGACACGCCAAGGGCGACAGCTGACAGCTTCAGGCGCCATCCGGCGCTTTGGGTCGTATCACTCATTCAACCAGCTCCCCGGCTTTTGCTGAGGTGCGCAGACTTAGCGCCTTCGTACCCGAGAGCAAGACCTCGCGCAACGTTCACACATGCAGCCCTGATCTGGGATCAGGCCGTCGGAAGCGTGTAATCCTTGAACATTTCGCGCAGCTTCAGCTTGTTGATCTTGCCGGTCGCGCCAAGCGGAATTTCATCGACGAACTGGACATCATCGGGCGTCCACCATTTGGCGATCTTGCCCTCGAGCTGCTTGAGCACTTCTTCCTTGGTCGGCTTTTCGCCCGGCGCGGGCTGCACGATCAGCAGCGGACGCTCATCCCATTTCGGGTGGTAGACACCGATCGCGGCCGCATTGGCGACCTTGGGATGACCGACGGCGAAGTTCTCGATATCGATGGAGGAGATCCACTCCCCGCCGGACTTGATGACGTCCTTGGCACGGTCGGTAATCTGCATGGTCGAATGCTCGTCCAGCGTGGCAACGTCACCGGTGTCGAAGAAGCCATTCTCGTCGAGCACCCTGCCGCCATCGCCCTTGAAATAGGCCGAGGAGATCGCCGGGCCGCGACAGACGAGCCGGCCGGACGTCTTGCCATCGCGCGGCAGCTCATTGCCATCATCGTCGAGGATCTTGAGTTCCACACCGAAGGGCGGGCGGCCCTGGGTGAGTTTGTAGGCCATCTGCTCTTCATGCGGCGCATCGACAAGGTGGGCCGGCAGCGCCCCAAGCGTGCCGAGCGGCGAGAGCTCGGTCATGCCCCAGGCGTGGAACACCTCGACATCGTAATTCTCTTCGAAGGCGCGCAGGATGCGCTCCGGCACGGCCGAACCGCCGATCACCACCTTGCGAAGGTGCGGCAGCTTGAGCTTGTTCTCTTCCAAGTAGGTCAGCAGCAGCAGCCAGACCGTCGGCACGGCGGCAGTGATGGTCACCTTTTCCTTGTCGAGCAGCTCATAGATGGCTGCGCCCGACATGTCGGCGCCCGGCATGACGAGCTTGGCACCGGTGGCCGGACAGGCGAAGGCCAGCCCCCAGGCATTGGCGTGGAACATCGGCACCACCGGCAGGACAACGTCCGCTGCCCCCATGCCGAGCGTGTCGACGCCCATGGTGATGAAGGTGTGCAGCACGTTGGAGCGGTGCGAATAGAGCACGCCCTTCGGATTGCCCGTCGTGCCCGAGGTATAGCAAAGCCCGCAAGCGGTATTCTCGTCGAAATTGCCCCATTCGACATCCCGCGAGCGGCCATCGATCCAGAGCTCATAGGACACCGCATTCAGCGAATTCTCCGGCATGTTGTCCGGGTCGGTTAGGATGATGAATTTCTCGACCGTTTTCAGCTGGTCCTTGGCTGCTTCGACCAGCGGCAGGAAGGTCGTATCGAACATCAGGATACGGTCTTCGGCATGGTTCGCGATCCAGGCAATCTGGTCGGGGTGAAGGCGTGGATTGATCGTATGCAGGACAGCGCCGATGCCCATCGTGCCATACCAGGCTTCCATGTGGCGGTCGGTGTTCCAGGCCAGCGTGGCGACCCGGTCGCCCAGCTTGATGCCCTCGTCGAGCAGCGCCGTGGAGACCTGTTTGGCCCGCAGGCGAAGTTCCGCGTAAGTGGTCCGCCGGATTCCGCCTTCGACGGCGCGGGTCACGATTTCGCGGTCACCATGATTATGGGCAGCATGATCGAGAACCTTGTCCACGGTCAGTTGCCAGTTTTGCATCAATCCTTGCATAGTCTTCCTCCGGACGCTCTTGCGGCGAGTGCTAATCGCACCGTTTAAATTGGTTGTATGTCCCGTTAGGGTACGCGGCAAGCAATTGAAAGGTGTCTTGCGACATGAAACACGCAAAAACCCTCGCAATATCAATCGCTATGGGCTCTTTGACGCTGTCTGGCTGCCAGCAGGTGACCGGCTCGCAGGCGGTCGGCGCCGACATGGCGGCAGCTCAGGGCCCGGCGGACGTGACGCCGCTGGCCGGGCTGTTCGATTGCGTGCGCGAGGAAGGCGGTATCCTGCTGGCGGCCCATCGCGGCGGCCCGGCGCCCGGCTATCCCGAGAATGCGATCGAGACACTGGACCATGTGCTTTCCAATGCTGCTTTCATCACGGAAGTCGACGTGGCTGAAACCAGCGACGGCGTGCTTTTCCTGATGCATGACGATACGCTGGACCGCACGACAAGCGGCAGCGGCGCAGTCGCCGACACTGACTGGGCGGATATCTCCACGCTCGACCTGGTCGACAACGAAGGCACGGTGACGAACTTCCATCCGCCGCGGCTGACCGCAGCGCTGGACTGGGCCGTGCGCAATGGGGCGATCCTCGAACTCGACCGCAAGGACACGACAAGTTTCGCAGGCATTATCGCGGCGGTCCGCGAGGCCGGCGCCGAAGCCAATGCGGTCCTGATCACTTATGACGATGCCGAGGCCCGGGAGGTCGCCCGGCTCGCGCCCGACCTGATGATGACGGCAGATCCCGGTGACGCGGCGCAGGATTCGGGCCTGCTCGAGGGCACTCTCAATCCGCAGACGCTGATCGCCTGGACGGGAACAAGCTCGCCGGACCCGGCCGTCTGGGCGGCGCTTGCCGAAGCCGATATCGAAAGCGCTTTCGGCACACTCGGCGCAGAGGGCGAACGCCTCGACGACCAGTACTGGGCCGATGGCGACCCTTCCGAATACAGCCAGCTTGCACGCGACGGCCTGACCTTGCTGGCGACCGATGTGCCCTACAGGCTGGCGCGCGCCGATGGATGGATCGGCACCGCTCAGGACATTTCGCGCAAGGAATGCATGTACGGTTTCCGGGACTAGGAACGCCCAGCGGACTGCCGTGACGTGCAGGCTTCCGGAATGGCCGCCTTGCTTTTATGACCCGGTATGGACTGCCGCCAGCCATGGAAGGAAGGCCCATGTTCTCAAAGAGATGTCCCGGCGCATTTGCCGGTCTGGCCTTGCTCACTTTCGGGCTGCTCGCTGCCTGCGATGGATCGAAGGCCGGGTCCTCGGAAAATCCGCGCACAGCACTCGCCGGGCAAATGCAGGAGGCTGGCGAGAATGTCCGGGCCCCGTTCGACCTGCCGGCCGTCTTCGACTGTGTGCGCGAGGAAGGCGGGCTACTGATCGCGGCCCATCGCGGCGGGCCAACGAAGGGCTTCCCGGAGAACACGCTCGAAACCCTCCAGAACGGTTTCGACCATGGCATTCGAGTGTTCGAGGTGGATGTTGCCCAGACGCGCGATGGCACGCTCATCCTCATGCACGACCGCACGCTTGGACGCACGACGACTGGTTCGGGGCCCGTGTCGGACAGCGACTGGGATGAGATCGGCAAGCTCGACACGGTCGACAATGACGGCCTGGTCACGCCCTACGCCGTCCCGACCCTGCATGAGGCTCTCCTATGGGCGATGCGGACAGGCGCGATCCTCGAGCTCGACCGGAAGGAAACCACCAGCTTTCGCAACATCGTGCAGGCCGTCCAGGGCGCCGGGGCGGAAAACAATGTCATCCTGATCACCTATAATGACGTCGAAGCGCTGCACGTCTCCAACATTGCGCCGGAGATGATGATGACCGCCGGGATTGGCGGGCGCGCCCATGAGGCGGACATGCTGGCGCGAGGACTGGATGCCGACCGCCTCATTGCCTGGACCGGGACCGAACGGCCAAGCCCCGGCAAATGGCGCGGGCTTGCCTCCAAGGGGATCGAAAGCGCATTCGGCACACTCGGGCGCGCCGGGGAACGCCTCGACGACCAGTACTGGGCCGATGGCGATCCGTCGGAGTACGAAGCCTTCGTCGAGGATGGCCTCGTCCTGCTGGCAACCGACGCACCTTATCGCCTTTCCAAGGCGGGCGGCATCATTCGCCGGGCAGTAGACGCCGCACGTACGCGCTGCCTTGGTGAGCCTGGACAATAGAGGCATCTTGACCATTGGCGCGGACCGGCGTATTTGCCGCCGCCAGGTGAGAGACGCCTGCCGTTCGCCGGAGCCGATTGCTTCGATGGTGAAGATCTCCGGGGCCTGAAACCCCGACCTGACGAACCTGTCCTTTCTGTCGGACCGGTCTCGCGGCAAGGCGAACGCCCGCATGTCCTGACCGGTCACCGGCTTCGAAAGGCCAGACCATGACGAATACCATCACCACAAGGCGCCAGGCCAAGGCCCGCGCCATGGAATTGCGGGCAGAGGCCCGACAACAAGGCAAGAGCCTGAGCCATGCCCGCGCGCTCGAAGCGGTCGCCCATGAACTCGGCTATCGCGACTGGAACACCGCCTCCGCGCGGCTGTCCAACCAGCCTGAAATTCCACTTCAGGTTGGCGAACGGGTTACAGGACGTTACCTGAAGCAGCCTTTCAATGGCCGTGTCCATGCTGTGCGGGAATTGGCCGGCGGGCTCGGTTTCGAAGTCACGCTACACTTCGACGAGCCTGTCGATGTCGTTGAGTTCGAAAGCTTTTCCGGGCTGAGACAGCGCGTCAGTGCAATGGTTTCCGAGGATGGCGTGTCCTGGGACAAGACCAGCGACGGCATCCCGCACCTGATCGTCCAGCGAGAGGAAACCTTTCTCGTCTAGATCGGCAGGAAGGTCTTAGCTTAAGGCGCATTAACGTTAACCGGCCCGCGGATTTTCTCGCGGAATTTTTCGAAATGGAAACCTGCTGTTTAGGTCTTCTGGCTACACACGCCCCATACAAGACAAGCGGTTGCCGCATGGCAGCCGAAGACCGGGCCTTCAAGGCTCGTGGATGGGGAATGTTGGGTGGCCAGGGGACTTAAGCTCCTTTTCTATTTTGGTCCGCTATTGTTTGCGGCCGGTTTTCTTGCGCCTTTGACGGCACAGGTCATCGCCGCAAGCGGCTGGACGCCGCCATTCGGGCTAAGCCCGCTTGGCTGCGGGTTCATCGTCGCGGCTGCCCTCGGCATCCCCGCCCAGATAAGGGGACGCTGGATCTGATGAGCAATCGTGACCTAAGCCAGCTTAGCGACCGTGACCTCCACAAGCTGGAGACCGACATCGCCCGGCGCCATCTCGATCATTTTCCGTGGCTGGCCGTCATCTGGGCATTTACCAATCTTGCGATCTGGCTGTCACTCTGGCCGCTCGTCTTCATGGGCATCATGCCGGTCTGGCTGGGCCTGATCATCGCCACGGTCAATGCAACCGCCAGCTACCTGCCCTCGCACGAAGCCCAGCACGACATCATCGCCCGGCCCGGCTCGAAACTGCACTGGCTGAATGAACTGGTCGGCCACCTGTCGACCCTCCCGCTGGCCCTGCCCTACCGCGTCGCCAAGCTGACGCACCAGCAGCATCACAAGCATACCAACGACCCCGTCCGCGATCCCGACTATTCGGCCCATGCCAATGGTCCGTGGCATGCCATATGGCGCTCGATCCAGAACCGTCAGCCACGCGGCAAAGGGGCGTTCAATGCCTATGGACGCACGCTGCTGGCAATCAATCGGCGCGACGTGTTGCTGCAAGGTGCTCTCTACCGGGTCGGCTGGTTTACGGCACTGATTGCGCTGGCCTGGTCTGGCCATGCGATCGAGGCGGCCTGCCTGTGGTGGCTACCGCACCATCTGGGCTACACCTATCTTCAGTTCTTCCTGAGCTGGGCGCCCCACCATCCGGGCGATGACAAGAGCCGCTATGGCCGGACACGCGTGTTCCGCTCCATGCTCGGCAATATCGGCTCGCTCGGCATGCAGTATCACATCGTGCACCACCTGCACCCGCGCATCCCGCTTTACCGCACACCGAAGGCCTACTGGGAGATGCGCCCGGTCCTGGAAGCGCGCGGCGTCGACGTCCACGCGCTCTAGGGGGCCCGCTCAGGGATAGAGGCGCTCGTGCGTCCAGATACCCTCCTTGCGGGCGAATTTCAGCCGGTCATGCATGCGGAAAGCCTGGTCCTGCCAGAACTCGATCTCATCGGGCACAAGCCTGAAGCCGCCCCAGTTGGGCGGGCGCGGAATATCGTCCCGGCCCTCATACTGCGCCTGTAGCGCGGCGATGCGATCATCGAACACGGCGCGCGATGGCAGCGGGCGCGACTGGTCTGAGGCGATCGCGCTGATCCGGCTTTCACGGGCCCGCGAGGCGAAATAGATGTCGGCCTCCTCGGCAGAAACTGGCTCGATATGGCCGCGAATGCGGACCTGGCGGCGCAGCGACTTCCAGTGAAAACCGAGCGCGGCGACCGGGTTGGCTTTCAGCTGGTCGCCCTTGGCACTGCCAAAGTTCGTATAGAAGGCGAACCCCTTCTCGGAGACGTCCTTCAACAGGACGATCCGGACATCCGGGCGCCCATGCGCATCGACCGTTGCCAGCGACATGGCATTGGAATCGTTCGGCTCGGCCTCGCGCGCCGCCGCCATCCAGTCCCGGAAGAGCGGTAGCGGATCATCGGTTTCCGGGATCAGCGGCTTTCCGGCACTGTCCTTGTACTCTTCAGCACTGGGGCTTGGTGGGATGATGTCACTCGTTTCTGAATCGCTCATTTGCCTGACCTCTGACTGGCGAACCGATCATGCCATGATGCCCCCATCCACACGCAGCACCTGGCCGGTAATATAGTCTGCCTTGTCTGAGGCAAGGAAGGCGACGGCATCCGCGACATTCTGCGCACTGCCCCAGCGCCCTTCCAGCGCCACGACCTTGCCGATCCGTTCCATTGTCTTCTCGCGGTCGAGCCCGGCATCGAAGGCCGTCTTCCACATGCCATCATCGATGACGCCCGGCGCGACCGCGTTCACCCGAACGCCCGAGCGGCCAAGGTCCAGCGACAGGTTCCGCGTCATCGAGTTCACAGCCCCCTTCGAGGCCGAATAGGCGATCTGGCCGATACTGCCGGAGAAGGCCGACACCGAAGAGATGCTGACGATATTGCCCTTGCGCGACTTCAGGCTGTCGCTCAGCGCATCGGTCAGCAGGATCAGGTTGCGGACATTGACGGTCAGCGTCGTGTCCAGCCCTTCCTCGGTCACCTTGCCGGCCGGCTCCTGAACCGCGACACCGGCATTGTTGACGAGAATGTCGACCGGGCCGAGCTGTTCGAGGATCGCCTCGGCCAGCGGCTTCCAGCCTTCCGGTGAAGACAGGTCGGCATGCAGCACGACCGGATCGTTCGGCAGCTGCTTGGCCAGTTTCTCCAGCGCCTCGGTATTGCGCGCCACCAGGGCGACACGCGCACCGCCCTCGGCCAGCGTTCGTGCAATTGCCTCGCCGATACCCCGGCTCGCACCGGTCACGACGGCATTCTTGCCGGAAAAGTCGTAGGTCAATGTCAATCCTCCGCTTATGATTGGGGCCGACAGTATTGTGTTTGCAGCGCGAGGCAAACGCCTGGCGGTCATCAGGGGACTGTTCAAACCCGGAAAATTGCGCTTGAAGGCGGGCCATGTCGCATAACACGTTCGGCCATCTTTTCCGTGTCACCACCTGGGGCGAGAGCCATGGGCGCGCCCTTGGCTGTGTCGTCGATGGCTGCCCGCCCGGCCTGAAGCTCGACGAGGCCTACGTCCAGGCCTTCCTCGACAAGCGCAAGCCGGGTACCAGCCGGTTCGTCACCCAGCGCAAGGAACCCGACCAGGTGAAGATCCTGTCCGGCGTCTTCGAGGATGACCGCACGGATGGCCAGGTCACGACCGGCACGCCGATCTCGATGATGATCGAGAATGTCGACCAGCGCTCGAAGGATTATTCGGAAATCCGCGACCGCTACCGCCCCGGCCATGCCGATTATGCCTATGACCAGAAATACGGCGTACGCGACTATCGCGGCGGCGGGCGCAGCTCGGCGCGGGAAACCGCCGCGCGTGTCGCCGCTGGCGCCGTCGCGCGGCGCGTGCTTGGCGACGATATCCTGATCCGCGGCGCCGTCGTGCAGATCGGCCCGCATGCCATCGACCGCGAGGCGTGGGACTGGGACGAAACAGCGAAGAACCCGTTCTGGTGCCCGGACGCTACGGCGGCGGCCAGGTGGGAAGACTTTCTCGACGAGACCCGCAAGGCCGGCTCCAGCGCAGGCGCCGTGATCGAGGTCCAGGCCTCTGGCGTCCCGGCCGGATGGGGCGCACCGGTCTATGGCAAGCTCGACGCCGAACTCGCCGGCGCGATGATGAGCATCAATGCCGCCAAGGGCGTCGAGATCGGTGCCGGCTTCGCGGCGGCTGCCTTCTCCGGTGAGCAGAATGCCGACGAGATGCGTATGGGCAATGAAGGCGTTCGCTTCCTGTCGAACAATAATGGCGGCGTGGCCGGCGGCATCTCAACTGGCCAGGATGTGGTCGTCCGCATCGCCATCAAGCCGACCTCCTCGATCCTGACGGCGACCCAGTCGGTCACGCGCACCGGCGAAGAGGTCGATGTGCGCACCAAGGGGCGCCATGACCCCTGCGTCGGCATCCGCGGCGTGCCGGTCGCCGAAGCGATGCTGGCCTGCGTCCTCGCCGATGCGAAGCTCAGGCACCGGGGCCAGGTCGGATGAGCGGACCACTTTCCGGCGTCCGTGTCGTCGAGTTCGCCAGCATCGGCCCCGGGCCGTTCTGCACCATGCTGCTGTCTGACATGGGCGCTGACATCATCCGCATCGACCGGCCGAGCGGCGTGGGCGGCACCGGCCCGAACCCGGTCCTGCAACGCGGACGGCCCTCCATCACGCTCGACCTGAAGGCCGAGGCCGACGTCGCCCTCGCCAAACGCATGGCCGCGGCAGCCGATGTCGTGATCGAGGGCAATCGTCCCGGCGTCATGGAACGGCTCGGCCTCGGCCCCGACGACCTGATGGCTGCCAATCCGCGCCTCATCTATGCCCGCATGACAGGCTATGGCCAGGACGGCCCGATGGCGAAAACGGCCGGGCATGACATCAACTATCTCGCCCAGGCCGGGGCGCTCGATGCCATTGCAAAGCCCGGCGAGGAACCGCGTGCCCCGCTCAACCTGCTCGGTGATTTCGGCGGCGGCGCGCTCTATCTTGCTTTCGGGATCGCCGCGGCGCTGCATGAGCGCAACACCTCCGGCAAGGGGCAGGTCGTCGATGCCGCCATTGTCGAGGGGACGGCCTCGCTGATGGGCATGGTGGCCGGCGCCTACCAGTCCGGCTCGCTGAAACGCGGCTATGAAAACAATGTCCTGTCGGGCGCTGCGCCCTTCTACCGGACCTATGAATGCGCCGATGGCCGCCATATCGCGATCGGTTCGCTGGAGCCGCAATTCTATGCCCGCTTCATCGAGGCGATGGACATGCAGCATTATGCCGACCGCGAGCAGCGTGACCCGGCGCACTGGCCCGCCATGTCGGCTGAGCTTGAGGATAAATTCCGGACCCGCCCACTGGCCGACTGGCTCGCCCTGCTGGAGCCGCTCGATGCCTGCATCAATGCGGTCCTGACGCTCGAAGAGGCGACCGGCGATGCACACAATGCTTCGCGCGGGGTTTATGTCGAGGCTGACGGCTTCTTCCAGCCCGCGCCCGCGCCGCGTTTCTCGCGTACGCCTGGTGCGTTGCAGGGCAAGGCCGCAGCCCCCGGCGAGGGCGGACAAGAGGCCCTGATACGCTGGGGCATCGACAGCTAGCGGCTTATAGCGTCAGCACCATCTGGATGTCGCAACGGCTATACGGGCTGGACGCCATCTCATCGCAGGTCAGTTCGCGAAAGCCCGAAGCCCGGTAAAGGCCGAGCGCCGCATCCAGCTTGCGGTTGGATTCGAGCCAGATCCTCGCAGCCCCCATCTCACGCGCCGCTTGAATGCAGCCAGCGATCAGGGCTTTTCCGATTCCCAGACCGCGAAGGTCTTCGCGGGCGCTCATCTTCACAAGCTCGAGCGTAGCCGGCTCATGCCCGACGAGGAGCCCGGCCGTGCCGACCGGAACGCCGTCCAGATCGGCAATCAGGACACGTCCGCCCCGGTCGATAATCTGTCCCTGAGGATTCTCAAGCTGGGCAAGGTCCGATGGCTCGATTTCAAAGAGTTGCTCAATCCAGGCCAGGTTCAATGCCTTGAAGGCCGGGCCGTCATCCGGCTGGAAATCGCGCACACGAACGCTTGAGGATGCACCACTCATGAAGCCGTCTTAAGCCGCGCCCCGCCCGCTCAGTCAAGCGCTGACAGGACCGCTTTCTCGCCCTCGAAATAGCCGGTTTCCACCGCGGGCTCGAGCGTGAACCGCATGAAGGCGCGCGCCTCGTCGTCAAAGGCCGGCCAGTCCGGCAGGCTGCCGGTGTTCGGATCGCCATCGCGGGCGAAGCTGATCCAGGCATCGGCCATCGTGTCGGCGAGCGGCTGGGCCGCTTCGACATCACCGACCATCGAGCTGGAATTGGCGAGCTGGTCGAAAGCGAACCCGACTTCCAGCGCATGCATCGCACCCGGCCAGCCATCCATTTTCGGCGTGTCCCAGTCGAACAGGTAGACATAGGCTGGTGCACCGCCCTGCGCGGCCTTGCGCTCGGCCTGCTCCACGGCATTGGCCGTGAACAACTGGTCGGAGAAGATGGTGATGTAGATCTCCTTGGGCGACTGATCGGGATAGAGCGCGCGATAGCCATCGACCAGCGCCTGCGCCCCGTCCTGCGGCATCGTCGCGGCCATGCGGGCGACGACATCCTCATAGCTCATCGCATCAATGGCCTCGCGGTCATACATCACGAAGATCGAGGCTTCATCATCCACCGTGCCGATCAGCATCGGGATATCCCTGGCTGTCTCCGGCGCGTCCGGGCTGAACGGATCACGCGGCAGCGAGCGGCCATCGACGACCGGCATGAACCCCAGCCCTCCGGCCGGGCTCCACTTGCCAACGGCGGCCCTGATCTCACTGGCTGGCAGCGCCTTCAACGCGGCGATCGGATCGGCGTCATCAATACCGATGGCGGCGAGGAAGTCATTCGTGTTCTGCGCCGCCGCATCGGGGGTGAGGCCGCTAATCATCGAACCGCTCTGCACGATCGCCTTGTCGAACAGCCCCTCGGCCATGGGCATGGCGAGCAGTGCGGAGACTTTCATGCCCCCGCCGGACTCCCCAAAGATGGTGACATTGTCGGGGTCG
Source organism: Henriciella mobilis (assembly GCF_003576285.1). NCBI lineage: Bacteria > Pseudomonadati > Pseudomonadota > Alphaproteobacteria > Hyphomonadales > Hyphomonadaceae > Henriciella > Henriciella mobilis. The sequence continues at coordinate 797,336 of NZ_QWFX01000013.1, forward strand.
CCGCCAAAACTTGCGATATTGTCGCGCACCCATTCGAGCGCCATGACCATGTCGAGCGTACCGACATTGCCGCTATCGGGATAGGCGTCACCGCCCGGCAAGCCGCCGAGATAGAGATAGCCCAGCATGTTGAGGCGGTGATTTATCGTCACGACAACGACATCCCCGCGTTTCGCAAGGCGGGTGCCCTGATAGACTTTCGAAGAGCCTGAGCCATTGGTGAAACCGCCGCCATGCAGCCACACCATGACCGGGCGCTTTGCGTCGTCGGTGCCGGGCGTCCAGACATTCAGACCCAGCATGTCCTCGCTCTCGGGCAGCGGCGGATCATGGTCCCAGCTGGCAAACAATTCTCCGTCCATCACCGTCTGCGGGGAGGAATGAGGCCAGTCCGTCGTCTCGCGCACGCCATCCCAGCTTGCGGGCGGTTCGGCCGGGAGGAAACGGCGGTCTGCCGTGTCTCCGCCATAGGGGATGCCGAGGAAGACGGAAATGCCGTCCTCGACCGTTCCCATGACGTCACCGTATTGCGTCCCGGCAATCGGTCGCACCACTACGGCGCCGGTATCGGCTTCAATGATGGTGTCATTCGCAGCCGCACCGGCATCCGGCGCAGGCGAGCAGGCGGCAAGCGCCATCCCAAACATCGCAACCAGTGCGGCAATCCGGCATTTGCGGCTCATGAGCTCCCCCGTTCAAGACAGGAGGGGACCCTAGAAGCGCCTTCGGCGTGCGGCCAAGCATATTCTGCGGTGGCTAGCCGACAAATGCCTTTTCGATTACGAATTCAGCAGGCGCTGCATTGGACCCTTCCGTCAGGCCGGCCTCCAGCATCAGCTGCTTCAGTTCGAGCGTCATCGGCATCGAGCCGCAGATCATCGCCCGGTCGACAGCCGGGTCGAGCGGCGGCACGCCGAGATCCTCGAACAGCTTGCCCGAACGGATGAGGTCCGTCGGCCGGCCGGAAAACTCGTACGCCTCACGCGTGCAGGTCGCATAGCGGCGCAGCTTGCCCTGAGCCAGTTCGCCAAGGAATTCGTGATTGAGCGTCTCGTCCACCACCTCGCGCGAATAGGCGAGTTCCGCCACATCCCGGCAGGTATGGGTGACGATCACTTCCTCGAATTTCTCATAGGTCTCCGGATCGCGCACAATGCTGGCAAAAGGCGCAAAGCCCGTCCCGGTCGAGAAACACCAGAGCCGCTTGCCTGGCACCAGCGCGTCATGCACCAGCGTGCCGGTCGGCTTCTTGCCGAGCAGCACCTTGTCGCCCGGCTGGATCTTCTGCAGGCGCGAGGTCAGCGGGCCGTCCTGCACCTTGATCGAGTAGAACTCCAGTTCCTCGTCCCAGCTGGGCGAGGCGACGGAATAGGCACGAAGGATCGGTTTTCCGTCATCGCGCGGCAGGCCGATCATGATGAACTCGCCCGAGCGGAAGCGGAAGCTCGCCGGACGGGTCAGGCGGAACTTGAACAGCCGGTCGGTATAGTGGTGCACCGACAGGACGGTTTCCTCTGTCGGGGCATTCGGATTGACGCGCGGCGCCGTTGTCTCTGTGCTGGCAGATGTCATGCTCTGATCTCGAAACAGTTAAGTCGCGACCGTCAGATGACGGCGCCCACACGATTGTGCAAGGCAACAAATGATCGCATTAGCAGAACTAAATGCGAGAAACGGGCGCGAGGTTCAACCTCACGCCCGTTCCCAGGGTAGACGCTGCAAGGGGGGGTCAGGGCGTCTGCAGCGTGCTTACCCAGTTCACATCCTCATCGGTCGTGGTGACGAGTTCGCCCAGTTCGTAGACGTTCTCATAGCCGTAGCCATAGAGGTTGATGAAGGTCGGGATGTTGAGGGCCAGCGGCGCGCGTTTCAGCACGATCGGCTCGACATCATCCTCGAAATTGTTGTTGCAGTAGATCAGGATACGCGTGTCCTTCGACGGGATCACATCGGCCAGCTTCTCGTCTGTGAAGTCCGAGAAGTTGAGGTGGATCGCGCCATCGATATGGCCCATCTCGAACGCCATGGCGCTGCGCGTGTCGAGGATGATCGTGTCCGGCTCATCCTTCATGGCGTTGAAATCATCGAGGCTGACCAGGCGGGTGTCGCGATACGCCATGACGTCATCCGTCATCGCGGCGAATCCCGGATAGTCGATCTCTGCTGATCCAGGCGCGCCACCGCGCTCCTGTGCACCGGCATTGGCAAGCAGGCCTGTCGCGACGAAAGCGGCGATCGTGGCCAGTCCAAGTATCGTGTTACGGCGGGCACCCATGGGTCAATCTCCTCTTTCCCATGAGGCGACTGTCCGGGGCAATTGGGGCAAAAAGCGGACCGCGCAGAGGCAATGACGAGAAAATATTGCGCGCAGGCGGGCCTCAATTTGTCAGCGCAGAATCATTTTGCGCTGCAGCATCATTCCGGATGAATGTGCGTTGCCTCTTCCCAATGCTGGCGGCACAGCGACACATAGTGGGATTTCTCGACCTCGACTTGCCGGCCCTCCGTGATCGCCCTGCCCTCTGCATCCACGCGCGCCGTCATCGTCGCCTTGCTCCCGCAATGGCAAATGGTACGCACTTCGCGCAGCTGGTCGGATATGGCGAGAAGCTCCGCCGAGCCGGGAAACAGCTTGCCCTGGAAATCGGTGCGTAGCCCATAACACATGACAGGGACATGCAGCCGGTCGGCGGCGCGCGCCAGCTGCCAGACCTGCTCGGCTTCGAGGAATTGCGCCTCATCCACGAAAACCGCATCCAGCGGGCCCTGATTCTTGCGCGCGGCGATAGCCTCGAAGAGGTCGATGTCCGGACGGTAGAGCCGGGCTTCGGCATTGAGGCCGATCCGCGAGGTAATCTCGACCGTGTCCGTCTCACCATCGCGATAGTGGCCGGAGGTCCACAGCATGACCTGCATGCCCCGCTCGCGATAGTTGTAGGCCGACTGGAGCAGGATGGTCGACTTGCCGGCATTCATGGCCGAGTAGATGAAGTAGAGCTTTGCCATGAGCGCGCCTCTTTATCCCTGACGGGCCTCAACAGCCCGCCACCGGTCTTCCTATGCGAAGACGAAGCGCCGGTGCCAAGCCCGTTTCTGCGGATCGGTCATTCGCCGTCCGGGCTTTCCACGGGTTCTGTCAGGAAATGACGGCCTTCGCGATCCTCGATCTCCAGCACCCAGAGGTCGCTGTCGCGTGAGCGGGCCCGCCGGATGTAGTCCTCGACATCGCTGTCGCTCTCGCCAACACCCTGCAGGCGGACATCGGAAAAGACGCGCTCATTCTCCATGCTGGTTCGCGGGACATAGGCGCGCGCGCCGCCATGCAGGTCGGACACCTTGATCAGGACATCGCCCCGCTCCCGGTCGCCTTTCTGCACCACAAAGCAGGCCGCACCGGCCACTTGCGCGCGCCGGATCAGCGCGTCCACCCAGAGCCATGTCGGAAGCTGTTCTTCATGCATCATGATCGGGATTTTTCCCCTCAGCGGGGCATCCGGCACGGGGATTGCACCGCCTGTTTCAGATTAAATTCTCGGTAACCAAAGGCGAGGCTCGCACCATGACCCCGTTCCTTATGCTTCTCAACTCCATGGCCGCTGCAACGGCAAGCGCAGCGCCGCAGGAACCTGCGAGTGTCCCATCGGCCAGTACCGAAGCCCTCGCCGCCCGCGCCCATGAAACCGCCATGTCCGGTCTCTTCCCGCTGGAAGTCGCCTTCGTGGTGCTGGGCTGCCTGATGGTGACCGGCTTCGTACTGATGGCGCGGGAATCGCGCATCGAGAACAACACCTCCCTTTAGGCAGCGGGCTCTCGGCCTCGCGCTTACTCGGCAGCGTCGTTAATCGCCGAGACATCATCCGCATTGGCCTTTGGCAGGACCACCCGCACGCGCGTGCCCTGACCCGGTGCGGTATCGATCACGACGCGCCCCTTCATGGCATCGGCAAAGGATTTCACAACGGCCAGGCCGAGGCCTGTGCCCGCCCGCCCGCGTGAATTACTGCCCTGCTGGAACGGCCGGGCAATGCGGTCGAGGTCTTCCTTGTCCATACCGGCACCCTCGTCACGCACAGATAGCGCGACAGCGGTCTTGCCGGTCTTCGCATCGAGCGTCACCGTCCCGCCCTTGTCGGAATACTTGATCGCGTTGGACAGCAGGTTCTGCCAGATCTGGCGCACGGCGCGCGGATCGGCCTGCGCCCACACCTCGCCCTTCGCCAGCAGTTTGACCTCCACATCGGCCCGCTGCGCCTGGCCGGACAGCTGCGCGATGACGGACTCGCCGCTCGCGACAAGGTCGACCGGCTCGCTGTCGAAGCGGCTGTGGCCGGCTTCGGTCTTGGCATAGTCGAGAATGTCCTCGACCATGAGCAGCAGGTCCTGGCCGCTATCGTGGATCAACGATGAATAGTCCTTGTAAGCCTCCGGCATCGGGCCGCGCAGCTCCGACTGCATGATGTCGGCAAAGCCGAGGATCGCATTGAGCGGGGTTTTCAGCTCATGGCTGAGCCCGGCGAAGAAGGCCGTCCGTTCGGCCAGTTCGGCCCGGGCGCCAGCGGCATCCGCGCTTTCCTGCGCGCCCGACGGCCCGGCCTCATTGTCATTATTGGCTTCCGCCTCAGCCATGAAGACCCGCACGCCGAGATCGTGCCGGTCGACGGTGAAGGATATGGCCCGCCCGTCGCCGAGCGCCTGCACGAAGCTTCCGCCCTGATTGAGGCCGGTCGCGACGGGCTGCTGCATGGCGGGCGGAAAGCTGTCGACGAACACACGCCCGACCCGGAACTGAAGCCCGCGCGGCACCGCGCCTGATACCGACCGGATACGCCCTTCCCGCGTGACGTCGATGATTGCCTCGCCATCCGGCTCGCCAGCGCCCGGCCCGTCGATCGGATCAAGTCCGGCCGCTGGGCCTTCCGAAGGTACGTTCTCGACCACCGGCCTAGCGGATGACGGGTTTGCGCGCGGCATGGTCAGGTGCGAAACGGGTGATGCTGCGGGATCAGGCCCGGCCTTCAATTCCTCCTGGCGGACAAAGCCCGCGACAAGGAAGGGCAGCAGGCAGAGCCCCGCCAGGGCATACATCTCACTCGCCTTGGCCAGCGAGGCCGCGCCCGGCATGCTCGACACGTCATTCGACACCAGGACCGCCATCAGGGTGGCGATCAGGGCAAAGACGGACGTCTCGACGGCGAGCTTCTTCCACCCGAAGGCCAGCGCGAACAGCGATGGAAAGACAACAAAGACCAGCGCCGGTGACGCCATGCCCCCGGAGGCGGCGACAAAGACGCTGCTCATCAGGATCCAGGGCAGGCAGACCAGCATCGCCCGTCGCCCGCGCGGCCAGTGCCGCCCGCCATGCGCGACCGGCAGGGTGGTGATGACCGGGAAGATGCAAAGGCCGGCCGCAATGGCCACAATCGGCCATTCAATGCCCCGCACGGCGACGAACGCCGTCGCGATTCCGGCCAGGACCAGCCAGAAAAGAAAAATGCCTGTTAAAAAGGTTTCACGCATTACATTAACAGACCGGTCAGATTTGTTAGTCACTCTTGAGGCTCGGCTGAAAGATTACAGTTTCAGTTGAACCGTCTTCCGGGGCTAGGATACGCTTTGAAAATCCGGAAAGATAGGTCAGTGTATAGTCAGCTAATGCGAGGGAGCCTGACGATGAGACTAACCCGTATTCACGCGGTGGCGCTGGGGGCAGTCGCTCTGGCCTTTACGGCCACGGCCCAGACGCAACCCGAACCCCAGGTGCAGAATGCATCCGCTCCGGAAGCAAGCCTCGCGCCTGATCCACTCTCTTCGGCGGCGGCCGTCTATGCCACGTTCCATGGCGACGTCACCGACATCAAGCAGAACAGTTTCAAAAGCTCCGGCGACATCCAGTCGGCACTGACCAATCTCGGCGGACAGAATTCCGAACAGCTGACCCGCGGCTGGATGGCCTACTCTGCCCTCGTCGCATCGCAGAACCCGGAATTCCGCGCTGCCGTGCGTGACATCGAAGGCTTCTACGGCAAGGACACGCTGGTTCGCGGCCTGCAGAACGATGTGCGCTATGCCCGTTCGCTGAACGGCGGCAAGTCGGCCGTCTTCGCCGCTCTCGGCGCGGTCGATGCCGACTCCGAGCGTCTCGAGACCACAGCCGCCTTCGTGAAGGAGCAGGCCTATTCGCTGCAAGGCCAAGGCTGGGCGAAGGGCAAGATCGGCGATTCGTCGGCCCTCGCGAACAAGCTCCACTCGGCAGCCCTCACCGGCCGCCCGGCCAATGAGGACATGGTGAAAGCCTTCTCCGCGCCGGGCATCGATACGGTCCTGGTGACCGCCGGCAAGAATGGCGCGCCGTCGATCTGGGAAAATGTTTCCAGCGCCGCATCCGCCATTCGCGTGCCTGACGTCGCTGGCGCCCTCGGCATCTCCAACCGCCGCATCGCGACCGGCAAGGAGCCGATCGCCGACCAGATCGCGACGCTTGCCGCCTATCGCATCATTGGCGGCGAGGGCTCTGCCGCCGCTCCGATGCAGCGCGCGATGACCGAGAAGCAAACCGCAGGCTGCCTGAACATGGCCCAGCTCAACCTTCAGCAATGTGTGGCCGCCGCGCACCAGCACTTCGAAGTGCCTTTTTGCATCGGTGAGCATGCCCTTGCTGATGTTGGCCGTTGCATAAGCAAGGTTAGCCAGTAAGCATTACAGTTCTTTCAATCTCTTGCCCCGGGCCGTTCCTGACGGACCGGGGTTTTCTTTTGCAGCCAGCCGGACCAAATAAGGGCTATGACCATACAGGACCGCGCCGACGAGATTGCTGCAGACTTCGAGTTTCTCGATGACTGGGAAACCCGCTACGCCCACATCATCGACCTGGGCAAGGCCAATCCCCATCTTGAGCCTGAAGAGCGTACTGAAGATACGAAAGTCCGGGGCTGCGCCTCGCAGGTCTGGATGGTGCTGGACGAAGCCCCTGACGGAACACTGAGCATCCGCGCCGAATCCGACGCGATGATCGTGTCCGGGCTGATCGCCCTGCTGATCCGGCTGTATTCGGGTGCGCCCCGTGAAGAAATCCAGGCCTTCGACGCCCCGGCCTTCCTAGAGAAGATCGGTGTCACCGGCGCCCTGTCGGCCCAGCGCTCCAACGGGCTGAGAGCCATGCTGGACCGGATCAGGTCAGCGGCAGATGCTCAGCCGGTGGCGGACTAGGCGGCCGCATTCCAGCGTCCAGGCCTGCCGCGCTGCGAAGACGAATCTCCAGATCATCCAGCCAGTCATCCATGCGCGGGTCATCGCGGAAATCCTCGATCTTGTGACAGCCATAGGCCACGGTAGACCGGTCCCGCCCCGTAGCGGCGGCGATGCGGGCGAGACTCATCCCGAGCACAACATGGCTGAGATACATGGCGACCTGCCGGGCGCGCGCAATCCGGTGTTCGCGCTGCTCGCCATTGAGAATCGCCTCTGACGGAATCCCCAGCGAAAACCCCGTAATCCCGGCGGCCAGCCGTACGTTCAGCTCGTCTTTCTGCCTGGCTGCGCGTTCCATATCCTGCTCCTGTTCTGTATCGATGCGCCAAGCCTAGGGCACCGGGAACAGGTGTAGGATATTTTTCCTATTTCAGGAAATCAATCCGAAAAGAATCAGGCAGCCAATCCGGACGGCGCCGCGGAAAACAGGCCGAAGCCCTTCGGTTCCTCAGGCACCTCATGCGCCAGCAGCACGTCATGACAAAGCACGAAGCTCGATGTGCCGGCGCTGCCGAGCGGCAGGCGTAGCCAGGCATGGCGGTCCTTGGCACGGTCGATGATTCCACCGACCGGTTCGACCCGGTCGATCGCCGCCATCAGGCCAAGCGACCACATGTCGGCCTTGTCGCGCTCAAGCTCATTAATAAGCCTGCCCCGCATCTCACCGCCGAGAATCCGGCGCAGGCCCGATCCCGCTATCCGGAAACGCGCCTGTCCGCGAAGATCGACTTCGACAATGGATATGGAAGCAAGATGCGCCCTCAAGGCGCCAGGGTCGATATCGGCCTTGCCCGGAACGAGCCGGCCGCCTTTGACCTCATACCAGTGGGAAATGATTTCCCTCTGTGCGGCATTCAGTCCGCGAAAACCTGCTTTAGCAGTCATCTCAGCCACCCCCGTGACGTTGTGATACGTCATGTGTGGCTGAATTCGACTCCCTCGACAAGAGTTCTGTATGTAAAAAATTAACTATGACTGAATGAATACTTTATTTCGGTTTCGTAACTTTTCCGTTTCGGATGCGAAACAAAGTATTATGGCATTCTAGTCTATCACTTTTTACCGGTACCAAGCCCCATCTGCTTCGCCAGCTTCGAGCGCTTGCGGGCATAGCTGGGCGCGACCATCGGGTAATCATAAGGCAGGCCCCACTTCTCCCGATACTCCTCCGGCGTCATGTCATACTTGGCACGCAGGTGCCGCTTCAGGGATTTGAACTTCTTCCCGTCTTCCAGGCAGATGATGTAGTCGTCGGTAACAGACTTCTTCACCGGAATGGCGGGCTTGGCTTCCGTGACCTCTACAGCCGGCCCGGTCAGCCCCTGCAAGGTCTCATGAACGCTACGAATGAGATTGGAGAGCTCGCTGCTCTGCACAGGATTGTTGCTGACATAGGCCGCGACGATCTCCGTCGTCAGTTCAAGCGCGTCGGTCATCGGCGATGCGCCATTATCTACGGTTGCGTCCACTTTTTACTCCAACAGAATTATCTTGATCTTGTCTTCTACTTACAAACGGATTGACGTGTAAATAGTTGCTTCCATTGCAGATCCTAGTGCCCTGCAGTGTCTTTCGCCAGAACTTCTGCCCCAGCCAGCAATCAAAATCTATCTATTATTTGCCGCAGATCGCGCAAGCCAGGCCCGGCAATGCCGGGACCTGTTCAGCGGATGAAGAAGGCAACGAGCAGTGACAGGCCAAGCAGGACGGCCGTCCAGATCGCCATGCTGTTGTTCAGCCCGCCCCGCGCCATTGTGCCGCGCGGGCTGAACGCCGCCTCGAGCCGGTTGAAAGCCCGCCCGGTCAGGCCGCCGACCACGCCGGTCATCGCCGGCCCGACCTTCGTCCAGACCGTGCCCGACCAGCGCGCAAGGCCATAACCGATCTTGCGCCATAGGATGTCGGTGTCGAGGATGATCCCGCGTTTCTCCGGCGGGTAGGCCCCGATACGCTGCAGGACAGCGAAGGCGAAGATCGCCAGCACCAGCAGCTGCATCTGCGTCAGGATGTGGTCGGCCGTATAGGGCTCGTACCGCGCCGTATACGGGTCGTCCGCGAAGGGCAGGATCGAGTACAGCCAGTCGAAGCCGAAGCCCGGCATGATGGCTGGCAGGCCGACGCCCACGCAGATGAAAGCCGCCGCGCCCATGGCAAGCAGCATGTTGAACGGCGCCTCGCGCGGGCGCTTGCCGCTGTCATGTCCGAAGAAGGCGAAATACGGGATCTTGATGCCCGAATGCTCAAGCACACCAGCAGAGGCAAACAGCAGCATCAGCCACGGGATCAGGAATCCGCCGCCGGCCACCGCGCTCATCGTCAGCGATTTCGACACGAAGCCGGAGAACAGCGGGAAGGCCGAGATCGAGGCCGCGCCGATCAGGCAGAATAGCGTCGTCCACGGCATGGTGCGGTAAAGCCCGCCAAGCTCCGTCGCCTTGGTTGTGCCGGTGCGGTAGAGGACCGCGCCCATGCTCATGAACAGGAGCGACTTGTACATGATGTGACAGAAGGCGTGCGCGGCCGCACCATTCAGCGCCAGCGGCGTGCCAACGCCGATCGCACAGACCATGAAGCCCAGCTGGTTGTTCAGCGAGAAGGACAGCACCTTGCGCAGGTCGTTTTCAATGACCGCGAAGAAGACCGGGTAGACGGTCATGATCGCGCCGATCCAGATCAGGCTCTGCTCGCCGGGGAAGATGCGGGCCAGCGCATAGATGGCGAGCTTTGTGGTGAAGGCCGAAAGGACAACCGTGCCCGTCACCGTAGCCTTCGGATAGGCGTCCGCCAGCCAGGTATGCAGGAAGGGGAAACCGGCCTTGATGCCGAGCGCCAGGAAGATGAGCAGCACGCCCGGATTGCCGAGCTCGAGCTGGCGCACGCTGATATCGCCCGTGTCGAAATAGAGCTGCATCGCCCCGAACAGCAGCATCACGCCCGACAGGACGTGCAGGCCGAGATAGCGCATCCCCGCCTTGTAGGCCGCGCGCGTGCCCGACAGGAAGATCAGGAAGACGGATGTTACCGCCGTCAACTCCCAGAACACGAACAGGCTGATGAAGTCGCCGCAGAAACAGGCCGCCACAGCCGCGCCCATATAGGACATCGCCATGGAGTCCTCGAGCTGGTTGTCATTATGCAGCGCATAGACGGCGTTGATGAAGGCCGCGATCAGGAAGGCGAGCGCAAAGATGAAGGAAAGCGAGTCGACGCGGTAGAGCACCATGTCGAAGTCCATCAGGCTCATCGTGGCGAGGTCGGTCTCACGCGGTGCGGCCAGCAGCATCACAAGTGCCAAGACCGGTGCAACCAGCGCAAGCCCCTGGCGGACACGCTGGATCGGTGTCAGCCCGGCAATCACGCCGGCCAGGATCAGGACAAGCCCCGGATTGATGGTGGAGAGAAGTCCGCTCATTCGTGGGGCTCCTCACCGGCCGGTTCGGCCTCATCCTTGTAATAGTCCTCGTCGCGGCGCATCAGCCGGCCGAGCGGCCAGCCGGCCAGCACGACCAGCGCAAAGGCGCCGAAGCCCCACCAGGCATGGAAGGCGGTGATGCCGTCGATGTTGAAATAGGTGTGGCGGAAGTGATGCCCCTCCCCGGCCATGACTTCGAGCAGCGGCTCAACCAGGACCAGGCCCAGCGAAACAACACCCAGAAGGATGAACAGGACACGTCCCGTCCACGGTTTCGACGTCCAGCCGAACAGGACTTTGGCAACCGGCGAGGTCTGGCTGTCATCAGGCAGCGCATGCTCGCCATGATCGCTCAGATGGGGCGGCTTGGTGGAGTCGCTCATGGCTGGCCTCCGATGGCTGGCAGGAGAAAGTCGTAGAGCTCGCCCATGAAGAAGAACAGGACAAGCGTGCCGACGGCGGTGAAAACCGGCGCCGCGACCGTGAAGATCGGTGCACCCTCAGGCCGCTTGTAGGGCGCCGGTTCCGGCGTGCCCTTGGGCGGCATCAGGCCGAGAATGGCGATCGGCAGGAGATAGGCAATATTGAGAAGCGAGGAGATGATCAGCACCCAGGCGACATAGCTGTCGCCGGAATCGGAAGAGCCGAGCATCAGCAGCACTTTCGGCCAGGCCCCGGCGAAAGGCGGAATGCCGATGATCGAGAGCGAGCCGACAAGGAAAGCCCCGAATACCCAGGGCATACGCCGCCCGAGGCCGCGCATCTCCGAAATCGCCTTCTTGCCCGTCGCGACATAGATCGCGCCTGCACACATGAAGAGCGTCATCTTGCCGAAGGCGTGGGCCGGAATCTGCAGCGCTCCGCCCATCATGCCGGCCTGTGTGGCCAGCATCACACCGGCCGTCACATAGGCGAGCTGGCCGACGGTCGAATAGGCAAGCCGGGCCTTCAGGTCATCCTTGGTGAGCGCAATCAGCGAGGCGACCACGATGGTGAAGCAGGCGACGCCGAGAACGAAGTCCCGCGCCGGGGTCTCCTTAAGGAGGTCATAGCCAAACACATAGAGGCCGACCTTCGCCATCGTGAACACGCCCGCCTTCACAACGGCGACAGCGTGCAGCAGGGCTGAGACGGGCGTTGGGGCCACCATCGCATTGGGTAGCCAGAAATGGACCGGCATCAGCGCCGCCTTGCCGATCCCGAAGGCAAACAGGATCAGGAGTGCGCTGGCGACCACCGGCGTCACGCCTTCGGCGCTGGCCAGCAGGCCACCCGGGACGAAATCCATTCCGCCGGCAAGGGTGGCCGTCCAGATGATGGCGACAAGGAACAGGCCGATCGAGGTCGCCAGCAGCGTCATCAGATAGATGCGCCCGCCGCGCAGGGCGTTGGAATCTTCCTTGTGCGCGACCAGCGGGAAAGTCGACAGGGTCAGCACTTCATAGAAGACGAACAGGGTGAACAGGTTGGCCGCCATCGCGACGCCGACCGCGCCCAGCAGCGCAATGGCGAAGCAGATATAGAAGCGCGTCTGGTTCCGCTCCCGGTTCCCGCGCATATAGCCGATGGAATAGAAGCTATTGACGATCCACAGGCCACTCGCGATCAGCGCGAACATCGCGCCCAGCGGCTCCATCTTGAAGGCAAAGTCCAGCCCCGGCACCGACGTTCCGAGCAGGAGTTCGGCTGGTGCGTCGCTGGTGACCGTGCCAGCCAGCCATACAGACACCACGAACAGCGCGCCCGCACCGAGCAAGGTCACCCCTTCGCGGACATCCGGCAGCTTGCCAGCGAAGAAGATACCGGCAGCCGTGGCCAGCGGGATCAGCAGCGCCGCAATAATCAGGGTTTCACCGGTCATTGGGCGCCTCCCACGAAGAGTGCGGCGGCGGCATTGTCAGCCAGGCCCGAGACGAAGTTGCCATTGATACCGACCCAGATATTGGCCAGCGCCAGGATCCAGAGCGGCACGAGCAGCAGCATCGGCGCCTCCTTGTGGCGCTTCTGCGGATTGTTCGGCGGGCGGAAGAAGACCGCCTCCAGGATGCGCCCCATATAGATGACCGCCAGGACCGAGGAGAAGACGACAATCAGCGCCGCCCACCACCAGCCGCTCGACAACAGCGCGGAGACCAGGGCGAATTTCGACTGGAAGCCGGCCGTCAGCGGAACGCCGATCAGCGACAGGGCACCAATCGCAAAGGCGGTCATCGTCCACGGGGCCGAGCGGCCGAGGCCTGCGAAATCATGGATGCGCGTCCCCTTATAGGTCAGCACGACGCCGGCCACCGCCATGAACAGCGCGCCCTTCATCAGCGCGTGGTTGACGAGGTGGAACATGCCCGCCGAAACGCCGGCTGCGGTGCCAAGCGAAATGCCGAGCAGCATGTAGCCAACCTGGGCGACCGATGAGTAGGCCAGTGTTCGCCGGACATCGCTCTGGAAGATCGCCTGGAACGAACAGGCGAGCATCGCCGCGATCCCCATCGGCGCGAGGATCAACGCCAGGCTGGCCCCCTCGAAGATGTATTCCAGCGAGAAGACCGAGAACAGGAACCGCACCAGCGCATAGATCGCCACCTTGGTCGCCGTCGCGGCGAGGAAAGCCGTCACAAAGCTCGGGCTGTAGGAATAGGCGTTCGGCAGCCACTGGTGCAGCGGGAACATCGCGGCCTTCAGGCCAAGCCCGACCAGGATGAAGGCAAAGCCGACCTGCACCGCCCGGTTGCCGCCGACATCCTGCAGGCGCACGGCGAGATCGGCCATGTTGAGCGTGCCCGTCGAGGCGTAAAGGAAGCCGACGCCGACGACATAGAAGCTCGCGCCGATTGTCCCCATGAGAAGGTAATTGATCGCTGCGGGCAGCGCGCGCCGGTCACGGCCGGAGCCGAGCGCGACGAGCACATAGGTCGCGATGGAGGACAGCTCGAGGAAGACGAAGAAGTTGAACGCGTCGCCCGTCGCCGTCACGCCCAGGAGGCCCATGAAGCAGACCTGGAAGGCGCCGAAGAACATGGCGCGCTTTTCCTCGTTGATCTCAGCCTGGATCGATGGCCAGCCGAAGATGCTGGTGAGGAAGGCGATCACGCTGACGAGCAGCAGGACCAGCACGTTCAGCGCGTCGATGCGGAACTCGATGCCGAAGGGCGGCTCCCAGCCGCCCATGGCATAGGAGATAATCGCCCCGCCCTCGACCGACTGGACCTGCGCAAGCAGGACAAGCGCGAGCAGCGTGCAAAGGCCCGTCACAAGGACCGTGAACAGCCAGGCCGTGCGGCCCTGCCCGGGCAGGAAGGCACAGATCGGGCCAGCCAGCAGCGGCAGGACGACGATCAGAGCCGGGGCATGCGCTTCGGCCCATGCCGGCGCCAGTTCAAGAATCCACTCGATCATGCCGGATTCGCCTCGCCTGGATGGTCCTCAGCGTATTGTGCCAGCGCCACGTCGAGATCCATGTCGCGGATCTCGTCGGCCTCGATGGTCCCGTAGGCTTCACGGATGCGCACGACAATGGCGAGTCCGACCGCAAGGGTGGCGACGCCCACGACAATCGCAGTCAGCATCAGAACGTGTGGCAGCGGGTTGGAATAGACGTGTTCAAAGCCGTGGCTGGCCGCGCCATGGGCCGCATCGGCAGCGCCATGCGCCGCATCGCTGGCCGCGCTTGCCGCATCGGCGCCATAGCCGGCGGCTGCCTCCTCGCCATGTCCGCCGCCATGGCCCTTGGCATCCTTGCCGTAGAGGATCGGCGCGGTGCCGCCATCGATACGGCTCAGCGAGATGTAGAACAGGATGATCGAGGTCTGGAAGATCGACAGGCCGACCAGCCGCTTGATCAGATTGGTGGCGGCAAACAGCGTATAGAGGCCGATCATCATCAGGCCGATGATCGCCCAGTAATTGCCGCGCTCCAGGATGAATTCCAGCATTACCAGTCCTCATCCTTGATTTCGGTGACCCGGCCGGCAAAGGCGTAGAAGATCGACAGCATCGACCCGGCCACGGCGAGCAGCACGCCAAGCTCGATCAGCAGGATGCCGTAGTGCTGGCCGTCATGGCCGCCCGGCGGCTCGTTGAACAGCGCGTCATAGTCGAGGAAATTCCCGCCCATGATCAGCGCCCAGACGCCGACACCGGCATAAAGCAGGAAGCCGAAGGCGGCGAGCGACCGGGTAAAGACCGGCGGCACCGCCCGCATGGCCGGCGCTATGCCGAAGATCAGCGCATAGAGAATCACGGCCACGGCAAAGATGACGCCCGCCTGGAATCCGCCGCCCGGACTGTAGTCGCCGTGGAACTGAACATAGAAGGCAAACAATGAAATGATCGGGATCAGCGGCTTGGCGACAACCCGCAGGATCACGTGATGATCGGTCTTCTGGCTCATCCGCGTCCTCCCTTGTCCTTGCGGCCGATCGCAGCCGAAAGTGAGCGCTCGCCGAAGCCGAGCAGCAGGATCACCGCCAGCGCCGCCGCGAAGACAACCCCGACCTCGCCGAGCGTATCGAAGCCCCGATAGGAGGCGAGCACGGCGGTCACGATGTTCGGAACGCCGATATCCTGCGGCGTGCGCTCAATATAGGCGGTGCCGACATAGGTATTGGCCGGGCTGTCCGGGTCGCCGAAGGCTGGAAGGTCGATCGTCGCATAGACCAGCATGCAGCCCACAGCGATCACGACGAGGAGCGGCACGATGGCCGTCGAGCGCTTCTCCGGCTTGGCGGTGCGCGAGGTCAGCAGCATCGCGCCGAGCAGCAGCGCCGTGGAGATGCCCGCACCCACGGCAGCTTCGGTAAATGCCACGTCGACCGCATCCAGCGCCACGAACCAGGACGCGGAGATCAGCGAATAGATGCCCGACAGCATGACGATGGCAAACAGGCTGCGCATGCGGGCAATCGCAATCGCCACGACAAAAAGCAGGCCGAGCAGGATGACATTGATCAGCGCAATGGCGAGGTCGGCGCCTTCGTATCCGGTCATGATGCCTCCTCAGAGTCAGACTCCCCGGCCCGGTCGCGCTGGCGGCCGATGACCGGCTGCAGGCCAGCCGTGTGCGCGGCATTGGCGAGGGCATGCGACCCTGTCGGGCCGGTCAGGAACAGGAACAGCCAGATCGCGGCGAGCTTGAACACGATGAGCCAGCTCGGCGCCAGAAGCGCCATGCCGACAATCGCAATGGTCGCCGCGCCGGTATCGGTCACACTGGCGGCGTGCAGGCGGGTGTAGAAATCGGGAAAGCGCAGGACGCCAACCGTGCCGATCACCGCCAGGCTAGCCCCGATCAGGCAGAGCAGCGCGCCCAGGATAGGCTTGATCGTCATGATCACGTTCAGGATCTCAGACATCGTCGCCCTCCGGCTGTGTCTGGCGCGGCACCGTCCGGCGCATCAGCGGCACCTGGAAGGAGCGATAGCGGAAGAATTTCAGGATCGCGATCGTCGAAACGAAGTTGATCAGCGCATAAAGCACAGCAATATCAAGGAAGTCCGGTCGCCCCAGCACAAAGCCGAGAATACCGATGAACAGCACGATCTTGGTGCCGAGCGAGTTCACCGCGAGCACGCGATCATAGAGGGTCGGCCCGCGCAGCGCCCGGATCAGCATCAGGGCAATCGCGACGATCAGGGCGATGGCGGCAGCACCGATCATGCTTTCACCTGTGTTGTCTTGCCCGCCTGGCGGCCATCGGCGGCCCGCCACGAGCGTTCATCCATTTCCGTGAAGGCGTCCGGAGTCGCCGATTCCTCGAACAGGGCATGGACAAGGAGTTTGTCGCCCTCGACCTCGACCGTCACCGTGCCCGGCGTCAGCGTGATGGAGTTCGCGAAGATGGTCTTGGCGAGGTCGCTTTCGCAGCGTGTCTTCACCTTCACCAGCGCCGGATTGATGTCGAGATCGGCGCTGACACAGGCACGAATCACGGGCCAGTTTGCCTTGAAGATTTCGATGACCAGCCAGCCCCAGTAGAGAAACAGGTTTGGTGCGCGCGCATAGGGCACACCTTCCCGGTCGACGGTATTAAGCCGTGCGGCCAGAAGAATCGAAATCACAATCGATATGACGGACAGTGTCAGGAGCAGCGGCTTGAACATGCCCGATAGACCGAGCCACAGCGCGCCCAAGACAACGATCAGCCCCAGAAAGTAGCCCACGCGAAACCCGCTCCGACAATTGCTGCTGCACGTTTATCGTCGCTGTTAATTGCTCGGGCAAGGTTTGACCAGACCCAAGCAGCTGTCGGCGGCCAAATTGACGCAATGGCTGTTTTTGCGGCAACGGAGATCTAGTTCCCTATCGGCCAAACACCAGTCGGGCCGTGCGTTCGGAGGCGGAATACTGCTCCTGGGCCGGCGCCAGTTCCTCTTCGCTGGATACATCCGCAGCCGGTCGCGGCGCGTAGGAGGCAGACAGCGACCAGTTCCAGTACCGCAGGGTTGTCTGCGCCTTGGCGACCGACAGGAGCTCATAGGTTTCCCGGACATAGGCAAACTGCGGATGCGGCTCGTCTGTGTCGAGTTCCATCGGCCGGCGCAGCGCCTTCCAGAGCAGCGGCAGGTAGGCCCGCTTCAGGCCGGTTGCCTTGCAGAGCACCGCCAGTCCTTCACCGCCCGCGTCCGACAGGATCTTTGCGATCGTGACGGGTTTGACCCCGGCCAGGAAACCGATCTCCTGGGCAATTTCGGGGTTCAGCCCCTTTTCCGCAGCCACTTCGACAGCATGCTCAAGGCTGTCGAACTCGCTCTGGCCAATGGCCCGCCGGTTGCGCTGGCGCCGCTCGATCAGTTGCAGCGTCTTGATGGCAATCGGATCGTTCCAGGATTCTTCGGCAGCAATGGCGAAGACGTCGGAGCACAGGTCGACGAGCTCCAGACGGTCAGCTGCCTGGCGCTGCAGGATCGCGCGGCGCGTCGCCCCGTCGGACCACCAGAACATCGCCATGGCCTGGCTCGGGATCAGCTCAAGCCGCTTGATGATGAGGGCTGTGAGGGATTCATGCTTGCGCGAGTGCTCAACCAGCTGGTCCATGCCGGCTTCGGGAATGACCGCTCCATTATTCTGCAGCAGCGCCTTCAGAACGGCAGGCTCGTCGCGCTTGCACAAGCGCTCGGCGACAGCCGGGTCGAGACGCTTGCGGCGGGCAATCAGCAGCCGGTGCTCGAGCGTGGTGTTGTCGATGAACTCGCAAAGGTCCGAGCCATCATAGACCTCGTTGTCTTCAAGGACATAGCGCGCCACTTCGACCTTGCACTGGGCAAGGTAGCGCATCAGGCGGCGCGGCGCTTCCTTCGTGATCTTCAGGCGCTGGGCACAGAAAATCCGTTCTTCCTCGGTCGCGTGAAACAGCATGTCGAGCAGGATGTCACCGGCCATGGACCGGTCCTGCGGCGCGGCCGCCGTGGCAGGCAGCGCGACGAAGTCGATCAGCCGGCGCAGGAGTACGCGGCGGGCGCGGCCGATCTTCGGGGAGTCGGGAAGCTCTACAATGTCTGCCATGACTGGACCGGGTTCAGCTTACGAGGCGACGACCCTCGCAGGGAGTCGTTAACATTGAGTTTGGTTGCCGTCCGCTTCAGCCGCTAGCGGAACGGGTTCCGGCGCTTGCCGGGGTGGACGAAGATCAACAGCATCGACACCGCCAGCATCGCGATCGCGAGTGCGAAAAGCCGCCCGCCATCAGTCTCGCTGGAGCCTATGGCCAACGGCACTTCACGGCCAAGCACATCAGGCATCAGGTGCGCCGTCAGCGCGCCGGCCAGGATGAAGAAGGACAGCACCGCGCCGAACCGGCGTGAGTACGGGATAAGCAGGAAAAGACAGGCCAGAAGCTCGGCAATCGCAATCAGGACGCGGCCCGTCGGTTCGAGCCAGTCCATGCCCGTCTTCGTTGCCATGGTCTGGAAGACGATGTTCTCGCCCGGCCGGTCGAACAGCTTCACCATCCCCTCGGGGGGATTGGGCAGCGGGTGGACCGTTGCCTGCAGGAACATGAAGATCAGGAACAGCGCGAGCACCCAGCTCGCCAGAAGGCGCAGTCCACGCATAGCCGGTTCGTCCCTCTCAACTCGACAGATTCCGGAGGATAACGACATGCTCGCAGAAAACAATGACACGTTAACCACACTGCGCTGCGAAGCTTACGCAAGGCGAGACTGCGCCTTTTTGCTTTTCTATCGGAACGCGGCCTATAAGTTGCCCCAATACAGAGGTGAGAGCGTACCGAATGACGGATGACAACCGCGACGCGGAACCCGGCGAGGAAGACATCGACCTCGACGGCCTCGAGGACGACCGCACCGTCCAGATCAAGTCCCCGGTCAGCGGCATCGACAGCGCGACCGGCGCCGGCACCTCGCTGGAATTCACCGCCCGCTCGCTATTTGCCCGGCGCACGCATCGCTGGGTGAAATCCGAACTGCCCGCCTACCTCCTGATCCAGTGCAGCTGGTACATGGCCTTCGGGCTGCAGATGGTGCTGTTCCCCTACCTCATCACCAACCGGCTCGGCCTGGACGGGACCGAGCTTGGCCTTGCCAACATGGCGCTGTCCGGCCCGTCCGTGATCTTCCTGCTGCTGGGCGGGGTGATCGCGGAACGCTCGCGCAGCAAGCCGCTCCTGATGATCCTGCACTTTGCCGCCGCCCTGCCTGCGGCCGGCCTCGCCTTTGTGCTGGCCACCGGCAATCTCGCCTATGGCTTCATGATCATCTACGGCATTGCGATGGGCACGGTCGGCGCCTTCATGATGCCGGCGCGCGATTCGGTGCTCAATGAAGTGGTCGACCGGCGTTCGCGGGTCGGATCGGGCGTGACCCTGCAGCAGGGCGTGGCCTTCGCGACCATCGCGCAGTTTGCTGCGCAGATCGCGGGCCTCATCATTGGCGGCTATGCCGACAAGCTGACCCGGATGCCGGACTTCCTCGGCGGCTTCTCTGTTGGCCCGATCCCGAGCTGGGAACTGCTGACCTTCCAGGCCATCATCGTCGCGATGGGCACCGGCTTTGCGATCTTCCTGGCCCGCGGGCGCAGCGTGCGCACGGGCCGCTCGGGCCTCGGCGCCGCCTTCGGGGACATCAACGAAGGCTTCCAGGTGGTGCTGGCCAATCCCAAACTCTGGGCGATGACGGCGCTGATGTTCGGCGTCGGCATCTTCGTGATCGGCTCCTTCCTCGTCGTCCTGCCAATTATCAACCGGGACATTTACGGCCTCGCTTCGGACGGCATCCGCGACATGTTCGTGACCTTCTGGCTCGGCGCCTTCGTGTCATCTGTGGCGCTGTCGGTGTTTCGCCATATCAAGCGCCAGGGCCGGCTGCTGCTGACCGCGCAGCTGCTCGGCTCGCTCGCCATCCTGATCATGCTGGCCAAGCCGCCGCACTGGGTGTTCCTCTCCATCGTTTTCGCCTGGGGCCTTGCTGCCGGGGTTTCGATCGCGATGAGCCGCTCCATCGTTCAGGATGCCGCCCCGAAGGACCAGCTGGCGCGCGTGCTGTCGATCTACCAGCTCGGCTTCATGGCCGGGGCGCCCTTCGGCGCTGCGCTGATGGGCTGGCTGGTCGACTTCTTCCCCGACCAGCCGCAGCGCGTGGCCGTGGTCCCGGCGCTCGGCATGACCATCCTGATCATCTGGATGGTGATCCGCACGCCGATCTGGAACATGAAGAATGTGAGCCCAGGCCGCGCCTGACCGGGCCGGCTCTCGGCGCAGTCTCTTGAATGAACGACATTTAATGCAGCCGGGAGCGACGGAATCCCTTGTGCCGGGCGTCTGATTTTCCACATGCGGAAAACAGGAGCCGGCGTTTCCTCCCCTCGACGCCCGAGCCGGCCTCCTGGAGCGGGTAGCCTGGCCATTGCGGCCGGCTACCCGTTCAAGCCGCCAAGGCGCCTCAGCCGCCTTTCTTCGAAATCCACTTGAAGGACGGATCCTCCCACCACGGGAAGAAGGTCGGCATGCCGCTCGACACCGGCACGGTGTATTCGGCGGCCCGCTTTTCGAGGAAGCTCATCACGCCCTCTTTCGCATCCGGCGACTGGCCGCGCTCATAGATGGCCGCCGAATCGACGATGTGCGCTTCCATCGGGTGCGACGCGCCCAGCATGCGCCACATCATGTGACGGGTGAGCGCATTGGAGACCGGCGCGGTCTTGGTGGCGATCTCGGTGGCCAGTTCCTTGGCCCGCTTCATCAGGTCGGCCTGCGGCACGACTTCGGAAACAAGCCCGCCGGCCAGCGCTTCGGAGGCCGGGAAGACGCGGCCCGTATAGCACCATTCCAGCGCTTTGGAGATGCCGACCAGGCGGGGCAGGAACCAGCTCGAGGCGGCTTCCGGATTGATACCGCGGCTGTTGAAGACAAAGCCGAAGCGGGCATTGTCCGAGGCGATGCGGATATCCATCGGCAGCTGCATGGTGACGCCGATGCCGACGGCCGCGCCATTGATCGCGCCGATGACAGGCTTCAGGCTTTCGAAGATACGCAGCGTCACGCGGCCACCGCCATCGCGCTGGATGTCGGTCTTCTCCGTCCGGCCCGCTTCGCCCGAGGAGGCGCGGGCGTCATAGTCGAACGTCTTCGCGCCTTCCGATAGGTCGGCCCCGGCACAGAAAGCCCGCTCGCCCGAGCCGGTAACGATGACGACCTTCACATCGTCATCCTTGTCGGTCTCGTCGAAGGCGGCGATCATTTCCTGCATCATCTTGCCGGTGAACGCGTTCATCTTGTCCGGCCGGTAGAGCGTCAGCACGGCAATGCCGTTCTCCTTCTCCAGCTTGATCTGCTCGAATTCCTTGATGACAGTTGCGCTCATCGGCGGCTCTCCCAATTGGTGTTGATCTTCTCGATGGCGCCAGAGAGGCGGATTTCCCCCACGTCCGTCAAGCACCAATCGGACGGCTTTTCGCCCTTCAAAAAATCTGACGCCCGTGTCAGATTTAAAGGCATGAGAGCCCTGCTGCGTAAAACCTGGCGGCCAGCCCTGGCCCTGTCGCTTGCCCTGGCGGCCACCGCGTGCGCGCGCCAGCCCGAGATTGTCGTGACACCCGGCGACCCGCCCGGCTTCTTCCTCGGCCTTGTCCAGGGCTTCTTCATCATTTTCGCCTTCATCGGCACCTTCTTCGATAGCGACATCGCCATTTACGCCGTGCCGAATTCGGGCTGGACCTACAATCTCGGCTTCATCATCGGAGCGGCCCTGTTCTTCGGCATGGGCGGCGCAGGCGGCGCCTCGGGACCGCGCAAGTCATGATCGATTGGCCATCACCGACCACGCTGGCGGCGCCGGCTTTCGTCCTGTCCGTCATCTGGGAATGGTGGGCGGTGAAGACCGGGCGTGCCGGCGGGCGCTATGAGACCAAGGACGCCCTCACCTCCATGGCGATGGGGATCGGCAACCTCGTCGTGAACACGCTGACCGGCACGATTGCCCTGTGGATGATGATGCTGGTCTGGCCGTTCCGCCTGGCCGAGGTCCCGGTGACGTGGTGGAGCCTGATCGTCCTCTTCGTCGCCTATGACCTTGTCTATTACTGGAAGCACCGCCTTGCCCACCGCATGCGCTGGTTCTGGATGGAACATGTCACCCACCATTCCTCGACGCATTACAACCTCACCACCGCGCTTCGCCAGCCATGGTTCGGGCCGTTCACCGGGCTGATCTGGATCGGCCTGCCGCTGGTCTTCCTGGGCTTCCATCCGCTTTTCATCTTCTTCGTCGGCGGGCTGAACCTCGTCTACCAGTTCTGGATCCACACCGAGGCCATCGGGAAAATGCCGGCCTGGTTCGAAGCGGTGATGAACACGCCCTCCCATCACCGCGTCCACCACGCCATCAATCCGCGCTATCTCGACAGCAATTATGCCGGCGTCTTCATCGTCTGGGACAAGATGTTCGGCAGCTTCGTGCCGGAGCTTGAAAGCGACCCGCCCACCTACGGGATCGTCAAGCCGCTCGCCAGCTACAACCCGCTGACCGTCGCCTTCCATGAAGCGTTCGGCCTGGTGCGCGACTGCTGGCGCGACGGTCTGCGGCCGGATCGCTGGCTGCGCCGCTGCATCAACGGACCCGGCTGGAGCCCGGACGGCCAGCATAACCGGTCGGCCGAACTGAAAGCCGCCTGGGTCGCCGCCCACCCCGAAGATGCGGGAACGCCCGGCCTGCCAAAAACCTGACCAGACGGCCTGCCCGACAGCTTGTCGCACAGCGCGCCCCTTGAGCCGCGAAGCGAGTTCACGTTTACGTGATCCGAGTTTGAGTAGACGAGGATCGCAGCTGATGCCGCAATTGCCAGTACTGGGTTTGATCGCCACACCTGTTGTACTGGCTGCGATTGCAATCGAATGGTGGGCGGTCCGCAAGGGCCGGATCAACGGGCGCTACTGCGCCAGGGACGCGGCGACCTCGATCTCCATGTGTGCCGGCAATATCATGATCAACTCCGCGCTGGCTTTCCTGTCGCTGGGCGGCCTGGCGCTGGCGGCGCACTGGCGCGTGATCGATCTGGGCGTAAGCCTGACCACATGCGTGACCGGCTATATCCTGCATGACTTCCTCTATTACTGGAAACACCGCGCCGGCCACCGCATGCGCTGGTTCTGGGCCGAGCATG
Organism: Henriciella mobilis; assembly: GCF_003576285.1. NCBI lineage: Bacteria > Pseudomonadati > Pseudomonadota > Alphaproteobacteria > Hyphomonadales > Hyphomonadaceae > Henriciella > Henriciella mobilis. Next base: position 820,605 of record NZ_QWFX01000013.1, read on the forward strand.
TGACCCACCATTCCAGCCAGCACTACAACCTGACAACGGCGCTGCGCCAGCCATGGACCGGGCCGCTGACCGGTCTCCTGTTCACCGGCATCCCGATGGTCCTGCTGGGCTTTCCGGTCGTCATTGTCCTCGGCGCCTCCAGCGTTCACCTGGCCTACCAGCTCTGGATCCATACCGAAGCCATCGGCAAGCTGCCCGCCTGGGTCGAGGCGATCTTCGTCACACCGTCGCATCACCGCGTGCACCATGCGACAAATCCGGAGTACCTCGACTCAAATTACGGCGGCACGCTGATCATCTGGGACCGGCTGTTCGGCAGCTTCGTGCCGGAGGCAGCCGATGAGGCAACCCGCTATGGTATCGTCAGGCCGTTGCGCACGCACAATCCGCTCGTCGTCGCCTATCACGGGTTTGGCGGCCTGTTTGCGGATTTCTGGCGCGACGGCCTGAAGCCGCACCATTGGGCCCGGCGCGCCGTCAATCCGCCCGGCTGGTCACCCGATGGCGATCACCAGCGCAGCGACGAGCTGAAGGCCGAATGGCGGGCGCGCATGGCGGCTGGCCTGGCCGCGGATGAAGACGAACTCATCCAGGAGGACTCCGCGCCTGAAGCGATGAAGGTCGCCGCCGAATAGGCCTGGTCCTCCGCCTTGCCACCGGCGCTACAGCCAGACACAACATCCTTCCCCAGCGTCGGGCATGGACGAGCCCCCCGGTCTTGCTAAAAACGCAGCAGATCACAAGCGCGACCTGCGCCACCAGAGCGCACGCCGACCGGAGGAGACCTAAAGCCAATGCATCCCAGTCATTTCGCCAAGTCCAAACCGGACGCCCCCGCCTACATCATGGCCAATTCGGGCGAGACGGTTACGTTCAAGCAGCTCGACCAGCGCTCGAACCAGATCGCCCGCCTGTTCCGCGCGCATGGCGTCAATCCCGGCGACACGATTGCCATCTTTGCCGAGAACAGCCCGCGCTATTTCGAGATCGCCTGGGCCGCGCAGCGCTCGGGCCTTTATTATGTCTGCATCTCGTCCCGCCTGACGGCGCCCGAGGTGCAGTACATTGTCGAGGATTCAGGCGCAAAGGTGCTGATCGCGTCGGCAGGGCTCAGTGGTGTCGCCACCGAGGTGCGCCAGATCACGAACCTCGACGCCTACTGGTCCATCGATGGCGACATCGTCGAGTATCAGCCGCTTGAAGAGCTCCGCGCGCAGCAGCCGGACACGCCAATTGCCGACGAGATGGCCGGCACCGACATGCTCTATTCCTCGGGGACGACCGGCCGGCCGAAGGGCATCCGCCCGCAGCTGGAACTTGGCCAGAAGATCGACGAGCCGAACGTGCTGCTCGCCCTCGCCAAGGCGCTGGCCAAGGCCGACGGACCGGACATGGTCTACCTGTCGCCCGCCCCGCTCTACCACGCTGCCCCGCTTCGCTGGTGCATGACCTTCACCCGTTTCGGGGCAACGCTGGTCATCATGGAGAAGTTCGACCCGGAGAAATTCCTGGAGCTGGTGGAGAAGTACAAGGTCACCCACACCCAGCTCGTGCCGACCATGTTCGTGAAGATGCTGAAGCTGCCGGAAGAGGTGCGTGAGAAGTATGATGTCTCCTCGCTCGTCTCTGCCATCCACGCGGCTGCGCCCTGCCCGATCCCGGTCAAGGAGCAGATGATCAAATGGTGGGGCCCGGTGATCGAGGAGTATTATGCCGGCTCCGAAGGCAATGGCATGACCTGGATCAACTCCAGCGACTGGCTGAACCACAAGGGCTCGGTCGGACGGCCGGTGCATGGCGAGCTTCACATCTGCGACGAGGAAGGCAACGAACTCCCCGTCGGCGAGCCGGGCACGATCTATTACAGCGGCACGACGCCGCCGAACTATCACAACGACCCGGAGAAGACGAAGGGCGCCCTCAATCCCAAGCATCCGGAATGGTCGACGCTCGGCGATGTCGGCAAGCTCGACGAGGACGGCTTCCTCTACCTCACCGACCGCAAGGCTTTCATGATCATTTCCGGCGGCGTGAACATCTATCCGCAGGAAGCCGAGAACGTGCTCATCACCCACCCGAAAGTGGCCGATGTCGCGGTGATCGGCGTCCCGAACGAGGAGTTCGGCGAAGAGGTGAAAGCCGTCGTCCAGCTGGCGGAGGGCATTGCCGAGAGCGAGGAAGTGGCCGAAGAGCTGCTCGAGTTCTGCCGCTCCAAGCTTGCCAAGATCAAATGCCCGAAATCGGTCGATTTCGATCCGGCCCTGCCGCGCCACCCGACCGGCAAGCTGTACAAGCGCCTCGTGCGCGACCGCTACTGGGGCAAGGAAGACTCGACGATCGTCTGATCCCGGATACCGCCCGGCGGTCAGGCCTGTGGCGGCAGGCTCTCATGTCGCGGCATGCCGGCGAGCGCCCTGACACAGGCTGTCTCATGCCGGGTCCAGATCTGGTCGGTCGGACGCACATCATCGGGATTGTCAAAGCTCTCCGTCGTGATGTCGACCAGGCCGGGCATGTAGTCCGCCTCGAAGAACAGCGTTGTCCCGCAGGTCCCGCAGAAGGAGCGGCGCACCCCCGGCGAGGAAGCGTGGACGCTGACGGCCGGCCGGTCCACCGTCAGCGCCGCCGTGTCGAACATTGCCCAGCCCACCAGCGGCGCGCCGGCTGATTTACGACAGGACGGGCAATGGCAGACCGCCGAGAAATGCACCGGCCCATCGACGCTGAACCGGACCGCGCCGCACTGGCACCCACCTTGCGCTTGCATATCTCCACATCCTCCCATAAAACAAACAGACTGTTTGTTTGTGTATCGCTTTACCGGAAGGCAGGCAAGCCTCATGGCAAGAAATCCGGATCGGACCGCGCGCACCCGCACCCTGATCATTTCGGCGGCCCGGACCCTGTTCGGCAAGCATGGCTATGGCGAGGTCTCGACGCCGCAGATCGCGGACGCGGCCAGTGTCTCGCGCGGCGCCATGTATCATCACTTCAAGGACAAGGCCGCCATACTCGAAGCCGTGATCGAGGCCGAATATGCCCGGATCGCCCGCTTCATCGACAAGGCCGCTCGCGGCACCGGCGACCCGGTGGACGACCTGGTCGAAGGCGGCGACGCGTTCCTGTCGGCCATGAGCGACCCGGTCTCGCGCCAGCTCCTGCTGATCGACGGACCCGCCGTGCTCGGCATGGTGCGCATGAACCAGATCGACACAGCCACGACGACCCGGGAACTGGCACTCGGCATCAAGGCCGCCCAGGCGGCCGGCCGACTGCCCGGCGATATCGATGCGGCCGCACTGACCAGCCTGATGACCGGCGCCTATGACCGGGGCGCCATAGACGGTTTCGCGGCGGCAGAGGAGCGCAGGCTTGCCGTGCGCCATGCAATCCGCGCGATCTGGTTCGGCCTGTCGAAGCTCGCCTGAGCCCTGCTCCCACGTCAGCCCTTGGCAAAGCCGGGCCGAATGCGCATTAGGAATGGCAACGCCACGAAATCAACAGGAAGAGGAGACTCCATGGCTGACCCGAAGAAAGTCCATTACAACGACCTTGAATCCATCTCTGGCCAGGAAGTCGGCGTGTCCGACTGGGTCACGATCGACCAGGACCGCGTCAACATGTTCGCCGACGCCACCGGCGACCATCAGTGGATCCACGTCGATGTCGAGCGCGCGACCAAGGAAATGGGCGGCCCGATCGCGCACGGCTTCCTGACCCTGTCGCTGCTGCCCATGCTCGGCGCGCAGGTCCTGCGCATCGAAGGCACGACACGCGGCATCAATTACGGCTCCGACAAGGTGCGCTTCACCAACATGGTCCCGGTCGGCTCCAAGGTCCGCCTGCGCCAGAAATGCCTCGCGGTCGAGCCAAAGGCCGGCGGCAAGCAGACGCGCATGGAAGCGACGATCGAGATCGAAGGCCAGGATCGCCCGGCCCTCGTCGCCGAGACGCTGACCGTGGTGTACGGCTAGGGCGTGGATGCCTGACGAACCGACAGGAAGCCGGGCCACCATGCCCGGCTTTTTTGTTGGCCGCGCCAGCCCTATATTCAGCCCAGCAGACAAAGGAGCCTCCCCATGCTTCCACCGAAACCGGCTGACAACTTCAAGCGCGTCTCGAAATCCGAGAAGGAATGGCGCGAACAGTTGACGGAAGAACAGTTCCGCGTCGGCGTGAAGGACGGCACCGAGCGCGCCTTCACATCGACGCTGAATGACGAGAAACGCGACGGCGTCTATCACTGCGTCGGCTGCGGGACGCCGCTCTGGTCGTCGGAGCACAAATTCGACTCCGGCACCGGCTGGCCGAGCTTTTACAAGCCGATCCGCGAAACCGCCGTCGACACCAAGCGCGACTTCAAGATGATCATGCCGCGCACCGAATGCCATTGCGCGACCTGCGGGCTGCACATGGGCCACGTCTTCAAGGACGGCCCGCCGCCAACCGGCGAGCGGTGGTGCATCAACGGCGTCGTGCTGGACTTCCGGCCTGCATGAACCGGCGCACGCTCGCCATCATTGCGGGCTTTATCGGCTTTTCGGCACTGGCCTGGATCGGGACGCGCCTCGCCTATCCCGAGCGCACCGCCTATGCAGGCCACTGTGTGGACCGCATCGATGGCGCCCTCGCCAATAGGTGCGATGTACCGGTTGTCGCCGCCCTCTGCCGGGAGGCCGACGGCACAAGGCGCCCGGATGACGATTGCGCTTTCCAGACGCTGGCGCCGGGCGAGGCTTTCACCGCGACGCTCGACACCGCGCTGACGGGCAGGCCGTATACCATGGCCTGCAACGCGCCCTTCGTGCCGCGATGGAAAGTCAGCAACAGCAATTCCAATCTCTTCCAGAAGGGCTGCCGCAAGCCGGACAAGTCGTCCGGGCAGCCCGCCTGATCTGGCAAGCCCCTCTGGCCGGGCGGCCTGTCTGCCCATAGGATCAGCGCAAAAGCTGTATCTGGAGGGACCGGCACGATGAGCGAAGCCAACAACATCGAGACCATCAAGGCATTCATTGAAGCCTGGACGCGGCTGGACGCCGACGAGATCGTCTCTTTCTTCACCGATGACGGCGTCTATCACAACATGCCGATAGAGCCCGTGCAGGGAAAGGATGCGCTGAAGGTGTTCATCCAGCGCTTCATTGCGGACTGGACCAGTACCGAATGGGACCTTCTCAACATCGCAGCCAGCGGCAACATCGTGATGGCCGAACGGCTCGACCGTACAATGGTCGGCGAGACGAAGGTCGACCTTCCCTGCTGCGGTGTTTTCGAGATGTCGAACGGCAAGATCGCCGTGTGGCGAGACTATTTCGACATGGCCACCTACACCCGCCCGCTGACCGGCTGACCATAAATTCGCCCGCCCCAGCGCAGGGATCATCTGGACAGCCCCCTCAAAGCCCTTAGGTTTTCGTTTCTCGATAAGAAGGGGAAGCCTGATCCATGCGTCTGAAATTTCTGCTGGCAACTGCCGCCGGTGCAGCCCTACTTGCAGGGTGCACCACGCAAACCGGAGCAACCGAGCTGAGCGACAATATGACAGAATCCGCAGCATCCACGCCGCAGGCAGTCGACGCCGAAGAAACGGTGAGCACCGCCCTCACCCCACCCACGGCAAAACGCGAGCCCGTCACCATCGAACAGGTCGGGCGCACGCGCACCGATCCCTATCAGTGGATGAAGGATGAAAACTGGCAGCAGGTGATGCGCGACCCGTCCGTGCTGCGCGCCGACATCCGCGAATATCTCGAAGCCGAGAACGCCTACACCAAGGCCGCCCTCGAAGACCCGACAGAAGGCCTCCGCGAGACGCTGCTGAAGGAAATGCGCGGCCGCATCAAGGAAGATGACAGCTCGGTGCCGGCCAAGGATGGCCCCTATGCTTATTATGTGCGCTATCGCGAGGGGGGCGAGTATCCGATCTATGCCCGCCGTCCGGCCGATCAGGCCTTTGACGACTCAGCGCCCGAAACCCTGCTCTTCGACGGCGACAAGGAAGCCGAAGGCAAGAGCTACTTCTCGATCCGCGGCATGGACAACTCGCCCGATCACAAGCGGCTGGCCTATGCCATCGATACCCAGGGCAGCGAATATTACACGATCAGCGTGCGCGACATAGAAACCGGCGAGCCGGTCGGCACACCGATCGAGGGCACCTATGGCAGCTTTGAATGGGGCGCTGATTCCGACCTTCTCTACTGGGTCGAGCGAGACGATATGGGCCGCCCGACGGCTGTCTTCCAGCGCGACCTGAACACTGGTGAGGATGTCGAGATCTATCGCGAAGAGGATCCAGGCTTCTTCGTCGGCGTCGGCAAGACAGAGTCCGAAGACTACATCATGATCGAGACCGGCGGGCACACGTCCGGCGAAGTCTGGTTCTTCCCCGCCGATGCGCGCACGCCTGAGCCGAAGCTTGTCGCGCCGCGCAAGGAAGATGAGGAATACGACGTCACCCACTGGAACGGCGCGTTCTATATCCTGACCAATGCCGATGGCGCGGTCGACTTCAAGGTCATGAAGGCCCCGATCGACCAGCCGGGCCGCGAGAACTGGGAAGAAGTCATTCCGCACCGGCCGGGCACGCTGGTCCTCGGTCTTGATGCCTACAAGGATCACCTCGTCCGGCTGGAGCGCGAGAACGCCCTGCCCCGCATCGTGATCCGCGAACGCGAATCCGGCGACGAGCACACGATCGAGATGGACGAAGCCGCCTACCAGCTGGGCCTCGGCTCGGGCGAATACGACTCGACGGTGATGCGTTACAATTACGAATCCCCGGCCGTGCCCGACCAGACCTATGATTATGACATGGCGACGCGCGAGCGGGTGCTGCGCAAGACGCGCGAGATCCCGTCCGGCCACAATCCGGAGGACTATGTCGTCGAACGCCTGCAGGCACCGGCCTGGGACGGCGAGACGGTGCCGGTCACGATCCTGCGCCGCGCCGATACGCCGGTCGACGGCTCGGCGCCGCTGCTGCTTTACGGCTATGGCTCCTACGGGATCACCATCCCGGCGAGCTTCTCCTCCTCACGGCTGTCGCTGGTCGACCGGGGCTTCATCTATGCCATCGCCCATGTGCGCGGGTCGCAGGCGAAGGGCTATCAGTGGTATCTCGATGGAAAGCTCGACAAGAAAGAGAACACTTTCAAGGACTACGTCTCCTCTGGCCGCTATCTGGTCGAGAATGGCTACGGATCTGAAGGCCGCGTGGTCGGCATGGGCGGCTCGGCCGGCGGCCTGCTGATGGGCGCGGTCTCGAACATGGACCCTGCCCTGTTCGGCGGCATCGTCGCGGCGGTGCCGTTCGTCGATGTGGTCAACACCATGTCGGATGAGAGCCTGCCGCTGACCCCGCCAGAATGGCCCGAATGGGGCAACCCGATCACCGACGCAGAGGCCTATGACACGATCATGGCCTACAGCCCCTATGACCAGGTCTCCGATCAGGACTATCCGGCCATGCTCATCACGGGCGGCCTGTCGGACCCGCGCGTCACCTATTGGGAGCCCTCGAAATGGGCCGCGAAGCTGCGCCATGAAGCCCCCGAAGGCGGGCCCTACTTCCTGCGCATCAACATGGATGCCGGCCATGGCGGCTCGACCGGCCGCTTCGAAGGCCTGAAGGAAACGGCGGTCGAATATGCCTTCGCGCTCGCTGCCGTCGGCAAGGCCGAGGGGCTCGACGTCTCGCGCGCAGCAGAAGACTGACCGGCCCGCGAACGTCCTCGAAGAAAATGAGGAAAGCCCGCGCCGGCAAGATCGGCGCGGGCTTTTTTTATCGCCGGCGGCGCGTCGGTCTCCGGACCAGACCGGAATCAGACTGAAATTGTACTGGAATCATACGGAAATAAGACCGTTCAAACACCTTCGGACGGGTCGCCCTCGGGCCCCATCCATCCCCGGACTTTCCAACAGTCTGCGCCATAAAAAAATGGCCCGGCGCATTGCCGGGCCATTCCTGTTTCTGGTTGTCGGATCGGCGTCCTAGCGGACGATGATCGTGACTTCCGAACGACGGTTCAGCGGCTCGCGAACACCGTCGCGCGTCGCCTTGGCGAGATCGTTCTCACCGCGGCCTTCGGTCGAGATCATGTCAGACCCGATGCCACGCGACGTCAGCGCTGTGGCAACAGAAGCCGCACGGCGCTGCGACAGGCGAGCGTTGTAGGTCGCCGCACCCGACGTATCGGTGTGACCAACAATCGTCACCGAGCCCGGGGCACAGTCTTCACGCGCCCGGATGTTGGCAACGGCCTGGTCGATCACCGCAGCGGCCTGGCTCGTCAGGTCGGAGCTGTCCCACTCGAAGTAGACCACGAAGGCCTGGTTCAGCGTCGAGCAGGCTGCGACCGGCGCTTCCTCAACCTCTTCCGGCGGCGGCGGTGGCGGCGGCGGAGGCGGTGGAGGCGGCGGCGGTGGCGGCGGCGGCGGTGGCGGAGGCGGCGGCGGTGGTGGCGGCGGCGGGGCGCC
>NZ_QWFX01000014.1:0-214971 GCF_003576285.1 Henriciella mobilis
CCTTCAACAAAAAAGGGCCGCTCCCGGAGGAACGGCCCTTGATGTCTTGTGTCAGCCCCTTGCGGGGCGACAAGCACCTGTCCGATGCTTATTCCTTGACCGCCGAGACGACGCCGGCGCCGACGGTGCGGCCGCCTTCGCGGATAGCAAAGCGCAGGCCCTGGTCCATCGCGATCGGCGTGATCAGCTCGACGTCCATTTTGACGTTGTCGCCCGGCAGGACCATTTCCTTGTCCGCCGGAAGCGTGACAACACCCGTCACGTCCGTGGTCCGGAAGTAGAATTGCGGACGATAGTTCGTGAAGAACGGCGTGTGACGGCCACCCTCTTCCTTCGTCAGGATGTAGGCCTCGGCCTCGAACTTCGCGTGCGGCGTGATCGAGCCCGGCTTGCAGAGAACCTGGCCGCGCTCAACACCCTCACGGTCGATACCGCGGATCAGCGCGCCAATGTTGTCGCCAGCCTGGCCCTGGTCGAGCAGCTTGCGGAACATCTCCACACCGGTCACCGTCGTCTTCTGCGTCGGGCGGATGCCGACGATCTCGACTTCCTCGCCAACCTTGATGACGCCCGTCTCGACACGGCCGGTCACAACCGTACCGCGACCGGAGATCGAGAACACGTCCTCGACCGGCATCAGGAACGGCTTGTCCAGCGGACGCTCAGGGGTCGGGATGTACTCGTCGACCGCTTCCATCAGCTCGAGGATCTTCTTCTTGCCGATCTCTTCGTCACGGCCTTCGACAGCCGCCAGCGCCGAACCGGCAATGATCGGAATGTCGTCGCCCGGGAAGTCATACGAGGACAGAAGTTCGCGAACTTCCATCTCGACCAGCTCGAGCAGCTCCTCGTCATCGACCTGGTCGACCTTGTTCAGGAACACGACCAGCGCCGGAACGCCAACCTGGCGGGCCAGCAGGATGTGCTCGCGCGTCTGCGGCATCGGGCCGTCAGCTGCGTTCACAACCAGGATCGCGCCGTCCATCTGCGCCGCACCCGTGATCATGTTCTTCACATAGTCCGCGTGGCCGGGGCAGTCGACGTGCGCATAGTGGCGCTTGTCGGTCTCGTATTCCACGTGCGCGGTGTTGATCGTGATCCCGCGGGCCTTCTCTTCAGGCGCGTTGTCGATGTCCGCATAGGACTTCGCCGCACCACCATAAACTTCCGCCAGCGTCATCGTGATCGCCGCCGTCAGCGTCGTCTTGCCGTGGTCCACGTGCCCAATCGTACCAATGTTCACGTGAGGCTTGTTGCGCTCAAACTTTGCCTTGGCCATTTGGCCTCTCCTTCATTTCAACTAGCAAAATGCCATCTAATTCAAACTTGTCCGGATCGTTCTATCGCAGCCTGTTGAAGGGCTGGCGAACGATCCGATCTCGCTAGCCCGCCAGGTCCTGAACGATCTTCTGGGCCTCGGCCTTCGGAACTTCCGCGTAGTGGTCGAACTGCATCGTGAACTGTGCCCGGCCCTGCGACATGCCGCGCAGGTTCGAGACGTATCCGAACATGTTCACCAGCGGCACGAAGGCACCGATGACAACAGCGTTGCCGCGCGGGTTCGAGCCCTGGATCTGGCCACGACGGGAGTTCAGGTCACCGATGATGTCGCCCATATACTCTTCCGGCGTGATCACCTCGACCTTCATGATCGGCTCCATCAGGCGCGGATCGGCTTTCGTGCGCAGTTCGCGGAACGCCGCACGCGAGGCGATTTCGAAGGCCAGGACCGAGGAGTCGACATCGTGGAACTTGCCGTCGATCAGCGTCGCCTTGAAGTCGGTCACAGGATAACCGGCCAGAAGACCGTTTTCCTTGGCCTGCTCGAGGCCCTTCTGGACACCCGGCACGTATTCCTTCGGCACTGAGCCGCCGACAATCGCGCTCTCGAAGACAAAGCCCTCGCCCGCTTCGAGCGGTTCGAACTGGATCTTGACTTCAGCGAACTGACCGGAGCCGCCCGACTGCTTCTTGTGCGTGTAGACGATTTCAGCCGGCTGGCCGAGCGCCTCACGATACGCCACCTGCGGCTGGCCAATATTGGCCTCCACCTTGAATTCGCGCTTCAGGCGATCAACCAGGATGTCGAGGTGAAGCTCGCCCATGCCTTTCATGATCGTCTGACCGGACTCGATGTCGCTCTCGACGCGGAAGGACGGGTCCTCGGCCGCGAGACGGGCAAGGCCCGCAGACATCTTTTCCTGGTCAGCCTTCGACTTCGGCTCGACTGCAATCTCGATCACCGGATCCGGGAAGGTCATGGTTTCCAGGACAACCGGGTTCGACTTGTCGCACAGCGTGTCGCCGGTCGTGGTTTCCTTCAGACCTGCCAGTGCGATGATGTCGCCAGCACCGGCCCACTCGATTTCCTCGCGGGAGTTCGAGTGCATCATCATCATGCGGCCGACACGTTCCTGCTTGCCCTTGGTCGAGTTCAGCATCGAGCCGCCCTTGGCGATCGTGCCGGAATAGACGCGAACAAAGGTCAGCGAGCCCACGAAGGGGTCGTTCATGATCTTGAAGGCAAGACCGGAGAACGGCTCATTGTCGTCGGCGTGACGCGCAACGTTGCGAACTTCTTCCTCATCGCCCGGCTTGAAGCCCATATAGGCTGGCACGTCGAGCGGCCCCGGAAGATAGTCGATCACAGCGTTCAGCAGCGGCTGGACGCCCTTGTTCTTGAAGGCCGAACCACAGAGAACCGGCACGAAGGACATGCTGAGCGTGCCCTTGCGGATCAGCTCACGAAGCTTCGCCTCATCCGGCTCGTCGCCTTCGAGATAGGCTTCCATGGCCTCTTCGTCCTGCTCAACGGCAAGCTCGACGAGTTCGGCGCGCATTTCTTCGGCCTTGGCCTTCAGGCTGTCGCGGACTTCACGGACGTCCCAGGAGGCGCCGAGGTCGGAGCCTTCCCAGACCCATTCCTTCATGGTGATCAGGTCGACCACGCCTTCGAGCTCGTTTTCGGACCCGATCGGCAGCTGGATCGGTGCCGGCGTCGCACCCGTGCGCTCCTTGATCATCTTCACGCAGTTGAAGAAGTCGGCGCCGGTCTTGTCCATCTTGTTGACGAACACAATGCGCGGAACTTCGTAACGGTCAGCCTGGCGCCAGACGGTTTCCGTCTGTGGCTCGACACCGGCATTGGCGTCGAGAACGCACACAGCCCCGTCGAGCACGGCCAGCGAACGCTCGACTTCGATGGTGAAGTCAACGTGTCCGGGCGTGTCGATGATGTTGAAGCGGAAGGAGGCTTCCTTCGGCGTTTCGCCATAGATACCCGTCGGGTTCTTGCCGTCCTCGGTACGGAACCAGAAAGTGGTCGTGGCAGCGGACGTGATCGTGATGCCACGCTCCTGCTCCTGTTCCATCCAGTCCATCGTCGCAGCACCATCGTGCACTTCGCCGATCTTGTGCGACTTGCCTGTGTAGAACAGGATGCGCTCGGTGCAGGTCGTCTTGCCGGCATCAATGTGAGCCATGATGCCGAAGTTACGATAGCGCTCCAACGAGTATTCGCGGGCCATGGGATTAACCTTTATTTCTGGTTCCGGGAGGGGGAACGATGTGTGGGCTTACCAGCGGTAGTGCGAGAATGCGCGGTTCGCTTCCGCCATGCGGTGCGTGTCTTCACGCTTCTTCACGGCAGAACCACGGCCTTGCGACGCGTCGAGGAGTTCGCCGGCAAGGCGCTCGCGCATCGTGTTTTCATTGCGGGCGCTTGCAGCAGCAGCGAGCCAGCGGATTGCCAGGGCCTGACGGCGCTCGGGACGCACTTCGACCGGCACCTGGTAGGTCGCACCACCAACGCGGCGCGAACGGACCTCAACGGCCGGGGAGATGGCTTCAAGTGCCGAGTGGAACACTTCCACAGGGTCTTTCTTCGCCTTGTTTTCCACCAGATCGAAAGCACCATAAACGATGCGTTCGGCGGTCGACTTTTTACCATCCTGCATGATCTGGTTCATGAACTTCGTGATGACGATGTCCTTGAACTTTGGATCCGGCAGGACCTGACGTTTCTCAGCGCGGTGACGACGTGACATGGCGGGGGACCCTTATTTCGGTTTCTTCACGCCGTAATGCGAGCGGCGTTGCTTACGGTTCTTGACGCCCTGCGTATCCAGAACACCACGCAGGATGTGATAGCGCACACCCGGAAGGTCTTTCACGCGGCCACCACGGATCAGGACAACGGAGTGCTCCTGAAGATTGTGGCCTTCGCCCGGGATGTAGCACAGCGATTCAAATCCGGACGTCAGGCGCACCTTGGCAACCTTACGAAGGGCCGAGTTCGGCTTCTTCGGGGTCGTCGTGTAAACGCGGGTGCAGACGCCGCGACGTTGCGGGTTGCCCTTGAGGGCCGGAGTTTTCGACCGCGCTGGCTTTGGTTTGCGCGGATTGCGGATCAGCTGTTGAATCGTGGGCATGAGGGCCTTTTGACTACTTTCTTCCTTGGCCCCATCGGACCAGTTCAAACCAAGATAGCCCGATGGGGCCATTCCTGACCCGATCGAACCACCAATTCCGTACTAGGCCAGCTTTACGGCGCCAGTTAAGGGCCGCAAAAGACCATCCGACAGGACGGTCCTAGCCAGCGTTCGGCGCGTGTTAAGACCCTGCAGACGTCCCGTCAAGTGTTGCTGACGGTACGCGCTGCGATCAGGGCCTTGTCCACGCCGCCTATTCTGCCGCGTCGGGCGCCGGAAGCGCGGCGGCGGCTTCTTCCGCAGCCCGGCGCCGCTTCTCGCGAAGCTTGGCGTCGCGTTGTCCGGCCACACGGCGGAAGTTGCGCATGCCGCCACCCGTACCGGCCGGGATGAGCCGGCCGACGATGACGTTTTCCTTCAGGCCTTCCAGCGTATCGACCTTGCCCTGCAGGGCCGCTTCGGTCAGCACGCGGGTCGTTTCCTGGAAGGATGCCGCGGAGATGAAGCTGCGCGTCTGCAGCGATGCCTTGGTGATACCGAGGAGGACCGGGACGCCCGATGCCTCGCGCTGGTCCTGCTTGCGGGACCGGCGCACGGCAGCGTTTGCCTCGTCGAGTTCCAGCAGGTCGACATGCTCGCCCTTGAGCAGCGTTGTCGTGCCCGGATCGGTGATCTCGATCTTCTGCAGCATCTGGCGAACGATCACCTCGATGTGCTTGTCGTTGATCGGAACACCTTGCAGGCGATACACCTTCTGGACCTCGTCCACGAGGTAGTTGGCAAGCGCTTCGATGCCCAGCGAGCTCAGGATGTCCTGCGGCGCCGGGTTGCCATCGACGAGGTACTCGCCTCGGCGGATGAAGTCGCCATCCTGGAAGGAGATGCGCTTGTTCTTGGGTACCAGGTACTCGACCGGGTCGGCCCCATCCTCTTCCGGAATGATCGCGATCTTGCGCTTGTTCTTGTAGTCGCGAAGGTAGGACACGCGGCCATCGATATCTGCAATGATCGCGTTGTCCTTCGGACGGCGGGCTTCGAAGAGTTCGGCCACACGCGGCAGACCACCGGTAATGTCCTTCGTCTTCGCACCGCCTGTCGCGGTCCGCGCAAGGCTGTCGCCCGGGCCGATCTCGTCACCGTCATTGACGGAGAGAATGGCGCCTGGTGACAGGAGATAGCGGGCCTCTGTGCCGTTCGGCAGCGTCTTGGCCTCGCCCTTCTCGTCGGTGATCAGCACCGCCGGACGCAGGTCGTTGCCCTTGCTGCCGCGATAATCGACGATCACGCGCGACGAGATGCCCGTCGCTTCGTCGGTCTCGTCGCGGGCCGTCATGCCGTCGACAACGTCGATCAGCTTGGCAACACCGGCAATTTCGGAGACCAGCGGCTGTGCGAACGGATCCCAGTCGGCCAGCTTGTCGCCCGGCTTCACCTTGGCACCGTCCTTCACATAGAGGCGCGTACCGTAGCCAGGCTTGAAGGTCTGGCGGGTACGGCCGTCGCCGTCGAGCACGGAGACGGACATCTGGCGGCCGACAACCACGAGGGTCTTGTCGGTCCGGGTCACCGTCTCGGCATTCTCGAACTTGATCTTGCCTTCGAAGGCCGATTCCACGGACGATTCTTCAGCAACCGTCGCGGCGCCGCCGATGTGGAAGGTCCGCATGGTCAGCTGCGTGCCCGGCTCGCCGATCGACTGGGCCGCGATCACACCGACCGCTTCGCCCTTGTTGACGATCGTACCGCGCGCCAGGTCACGGCCATAGCAGGCCACGCAGACGCCGGTCTTGGTCTCACAGGTCAGCGGCGAGCGAACCTTCACCTCGTCGACACCAGCCTCTTCGACAGCGAGAGACAGGGCTTCGTCGAGATAGGTATTCGCCGGGCAGATCAGGTCGCCAGTCTTTGGATTTTTGACGTCCTCGCCGGTCGTGCGGCCAAGAATGCGCTCGGAAAGCGGAACGACAACATCCGCGCCCTCCATGACCGCATTGAGCTGGATGCCCTGCTCGGTCCCGCAATCGTCTTCGACGATAATGCAGTCCTGGGCAACGTCGACCAGGCGGCGGGTGAGATAACCCGAGTTGGCGGTCTTGAGCGCGGTATCGGCCAGACCCTTACGGGCGCCGTGGGTCGAGTTGAAGTATTCAAGGACGGTCAGGCCTTCCTTGAAGTTCGACACGATCGGCGTCTCGATGATCTCGCCGGACGGCTTGGCCATCAGGCCGCGCATACCGGCCAGCTGCTTCATCTGGTTCTTGGAACCACGGGCGCCGGAATGGGCCATCATGAAGACCGAGTTGGTCTCACGCTGACGGCCGGTTTCCGGATCCACTTCGGCTTCACCGGCGACGTCCATCATGGCGTCGGCAACCTTGTCGGTACAGGTCGACCAGGCGTCCACTACCTTGTTGTACTTCTCGCCCCGCGTGATCAGGCCTTCAGCATACTGACGCTCATACTCGGACACCTGGGCCCGTGTATCCTCGACCAGTTTCGCCTTGGCTGCCGGGATCTTCATGTCGTCCTTGCCGAACGAAATGCCGGCCTTGCAGGCCTCACGGAAACCAAGCTCCATCAGCTTGTCACAGAAGATGACCGTCGCCTTCTGGCCGCAGTTCCGGTAGACCTCGTCGATCAGTTTCGAGATCGCCTTCTTGGTCATCAGGTCGTTGACGATTTCCGGGCGCATGCCCTTCATCTTCGGCAGGAGCGACGCAATCATGTAGCGGCCCGGCGTCGTCTCGATGACGCGGATCTCTTCCTCGCCTTCCTCGTCGACACCCTCAAAGCGTGCCTTGATCTTGGCGTGCAGAGAGAGCTTGCCGCTCTGCAGCGCATGTTCGAGTTCGGAGACGTCGGAGATGGCCATGCCTTCGCCCGGCTCACCATCCTTGTCGAGCGACAGGTAGTAGAGACCGAGAACGATGTCCTGCGAGGGAACAATGATCGGCTTGCCGTTGGCCGGCGACAGGATGTTGTTCGTCGACATCATCAGGACGCGCGCTTCCAGCTGGGCTTCCAGCGAGAGCGGCACGTGAACGGCCATCTGGTCACCGTCGAAGTCGGCGTTGAACGCGGCGCAGACCAGCGGGTGGAGCTGGATGGCCTTGCCTTCAATCAGCTTCGGCTCGAAGGCCTGGATGCCGAGACGGTGGAGCGTCGGCGCGCGGTTCAGAAGAACCGGGTGCTCGCGGATCACCTCTTCCAGGATGTCCCAGACTTCCGGCTTTTCCTTTTCGACGAGCTTCTTGGCCGCCTTCACCGTGCCTGCGAGGCCCTTGGCGTCGAGGCGGGCATAGATGAACGGCTTGAACAGCTCGAGTGCCATCTTTTTCGGCAGGCCGCACTCATGCAGCTTCATGTTCGGGCCAACCACGATGACCGAACGGCCGGAATAGTCGACGCGCTTGCCGAGCAGGTTCTGGCGGAAGCGGCCGTGCTTGCCCTTCAGCATGTCGGAAAGCGACTTCAGCGGGCGCTTGTTGGTGCCCGTGATGACCCGGCCGCGGCGGCCATTGTCGAACAGGGCGTCGACCGATTCCTGCAGCATCCGCTTCTCGTTACGGATGATGATGTCCGGCGCGCGAAGCTCCATCAGGCGCTTCAGGCGGTTGTTCCGGTTGATCACGCGGCGATAGAGATCGTTGAGGTCGGACGTCGCGAAGCGGCCGCCATCCAGCGGGACAAGCGGGCGCAGGTCCGGCGGGATGACCGGGACGATCGTCATGATCATCCATTCCGGCTTGGCACCCGAAGCCAGGAAGGCTTCGACCACCTTGAGGCGCTTGGAGTACTTCTTGGTCTTCAGTTCGCTGGTCGACTCGGCGAGGTCCTCGCGCAGCTGGTCAGCCAGCGATTCCAGGTCGAGCGCGCGCAGAAGCTCGCGGATGGCCTCCGCACCGATCATGGCGGTGAAGGCATCTTCGCCATGCTCGTCCTGGGCGTCCATATACTCTTCTTCGGTGAGCAGCTGGTTCGGCTCGAGCGGGGTCAGGCCCGGCTCGATGACGACATAGCTCTCGAAGTAGAGCACGCGCTCGACTTCCTTGAGCGGCATGTCGAGCAGCGTGGAGATGCGCGAAGGCAGCGACTTCAGAAACCAGATGTGGGCGACCGGCGCGGCCAGATCGATATGGCCCATCCGCTCGCGGCGGACCTTGGCGAGGGTGACTTCCACACCGCACTTCTCGCAGACAATGCCGCGATACTTGATGCGCTTGTACTTCCCGCAAAGGCACTCATAGTCCTTTATCGGACCGAAGATACGGGCGCAGAACAGGCCTTCGCGCTCAGGCTTGAAGGTCCGGTAGTTGATGGTTTCCGGCTTCTTGATCTCGCCGGACGACCAGGACCGGATCTTCTCCGGGCTGGCGATTGAAATCTTGATTGCCTCGAAGCTCGTGGCTGGGGCGTTCTGGTTGAAGATGCTCGTGACGTCTTGGCGCATAGTGTCCGCTCCTTGGGAGGGGTGGCCGGATCATCCCGGCCGGATAAATTCAGTTGTCGTTACTCGACCCGAAAATGCCTGATGGCAGCCTACTCGGCTGCCACCGGCGGTTCATCGTCATCCTCATTGGCTTCGATCAGTTCGACATTGAGACCGAGCGAGCGCATTTCCTTGACGAGCACGTTGAAGCTCTCGGGAATACCAGCCTCGAAGGTATCGTCGCCGCGGACGATCGCTTCGTAGACCTTTGCGCGGCCTGCCGTGTCGTCGGACTTCACGGTCAGCATTTCCTGCAGCGTGTAGGCGGCACCATAGGCCTCCAAGGCCCAGACCTCCATTTCGCCGAAGCGCTGGCCACCGAACTGGGCCTTGCCGCCCAGCGGCTGCTGGGTAACGAGCGAGTACGGACCGGTCGAACGGGCGTGGATCTTCTCGTCCACCAGGTGGTGGAGCTTCAGAAGGTACTTGTAGCCCACCGTGACCGGACGCTTGAAGGCTTCGCCGGTACGTCCGTCGAACAGGGTTACCTGGCCGGACCGGTCGAGACCGGCACGCTCCAGCAGTTCGACAATGTCGGCTTCACGCGCACCGTCAAAGACCGGCGTTGCGATCGGCACGCCATTGCCAAGGTTGGAAGCGAGCTCGACGATCTCCTCATCGGTCTCCGGCAGCTCTTCGCCTGCACCGTAGACCGTCTGGATCGCCTCGCGCAGCGCCTTGTTGTCCTTGTTGGCATTCCACTCGTCGAGGGCATTCTGGACCATCCGGCCAAGGCCGTTGGACGCCCAGCCCATATGGGTCTCGAGGATCTGGCCGACGTTCATCCGCGACGGCACGCCGAGCGGGTTGAGAACGATATCGACAGGCGTTCCGTCTTCCAGGAACGGCATGTCCTCGGCCGGGTTGATCTTCGAGATGACACCCTTGTTGCCGTGACGGCCGGCCATCTTGTCGCCCGGCTGAAGCTTGCGCTTCACGGCCAGGAAGACCTTCACGACCTTCATCACGCCCGGCGGCAGGTCGTCGCCGCGCTGCACCTTGTCGACCTTGTCGTTGAAGCGGGCTTCCAGCTCGCGCAGCGACTCGTCGAAACGGACCTGCAGCTGGTCGAGTTCACCCTGGGCCTTTTCAGACTTCAGCGCGATCTCCCACCACTGGCTCTGGCGAATTTCAGCGAGAGCATCCTCGGTGATCTTGCCCGTCTTGAAGCCTTTCGGCCCGGCAGCGGCTTCCTTGCCGACCAGCAGTTCCTTCAGGCGCGCATAGGTGTTGCGCTCGAGAATGTTCTGCTCGTCTTCCTTGTCCTCCTGCAGCTGCTCGATCTGCTCGCGCTCGATCTGCAGGGCCCGCTGGTCCTTGTCGATGCCGTGACGGTTGAAGACACGGACTTCGACGACCGTACCGGCGCCGCCCGGAGGCACGCGCAGCGAGGTGTCGCGAACGTCGGACGCCTTCTCGCCGAAGATGGCGCGCAGGAGCTTTTCTTCCGGCGTCATCGGGCTTTCGCCCTTCGGCGTGACCTTGCCGACGAGGATGTCGCCAGCTTTCACTTCGGCACCAACGGCCACGATACCGGCTTCGTCGAGGTTGCGCAGGGCTTCCTCGCCGACGTTCGGGATGTCGCGGGTGATTTCTTCCGGGCCGAGCTTCGTGTCGCGGGCGGCGATCTCATACTCTTCGAGGTGGATCGAGGTGAAGACATCATCTTTCACGATCCGCTCGGAGATGAGGATCGAGTCCTCGAAGTTGTAGCCATTCCACGGCATGAACGCGACGAGCACGTTGCGGCCGAGGGCCAGCTCACCGAGATCCGTCGACGGACCGTCCGCGATGATGTCGCCAGCGCTCACCTCATCGCCCACGCGCACGATCGGGCGCTGGTTGATGCAGGAGTTCTGGTTCGAACGACGGAACTTGGACAGGCGATAGATATCGACGCCGGACTTGGCGGAGTCGATATCCTCGGTGGCGCGGACCACGATACGGGTCGCGTCGACCTGCTCGATCACACCGGCGCGGCGGGCAACGACAGCCGCGCGGCTGTCGCGGGCCACGACGGACTCCATGCCGGTCCCGACAAGCGGGGCCTCGGAGCGGACAAGCGGCACCGCCTGGCGCTGCATGTTCGAGCCCATCAGGGCGCGGTTGGCGTCGTCGTTTTCAAGGAACGGAATGAGGGCCGCAGCAACCGAAACAACCTGTTTCGGCGACACGTCCATATATTCGACTTCCTCACGCGGCACGAGCGTCGCTTCGCCGTTCACACGGGCGTTGACGAACTCGTTTTCCAGCTCGCCCTTGTCGGATACCGTGGCGTTCGCCTGGGCGATCGCATAGCGGTGCTCTTCCATGGCAGACAGGTAGACGACCTCGTCGGTCAGCTTGCCCTTCACAACCTTGCGGTACGGGCTCTCGATGAAGCCATACTTGTTCACGCGCGCATGGGTGGCGAGCGAGTTGATCAGGCCGATGTTCGGGCCTTCCGGCGTCTCGATCGGGCAGATCCGGCCATAGTGGGTCGGGTGCACGTCGCGCACTTCGAAGCCGGCGCGCTCACGGGTCAGACCGCCCGGGCCGAGCGCCGAAAGACGGCGCTTGTGGGTAATCTCGGACAGCGGGTTGGTCTGGTCCATGAACTGCGACAGCTGCGAGGAGCCAAAGAATTCACGCACCGAAGCCACGACCGGCTTGGCGTTGATCAGGTCGTGCGGCATCACCGTGTCGATATCGACCGAGGACATGCGCTCCTTGATGGCGCGCTCCATGCGGACGAGACCGATGCGGTAATTGTTCTCCATGAGCTCACCCACGGAGCGGACGCGGCGGTTGCCGAGGTTGTCGATATCGTCGACTTCGCCCTGCCCGTCCTTCAGGTCGAGAATGACCTTCATGACGCCGACAATGTCATCCTTGCGCAGGATACGCGTCGTATCGTCAGCGGGCTCGTAATCGTCCAGCGCCATGCTGAGACGCATATTCATCTTCACGCGGCCAACCGATGAAAGGTCGTAGCGCTCGCCATCGAAGAAGAGCTGATTGAAGAGCGCGTCTGCCGCTTCCTGCGTCGGCGGCTCGCCAGGACGCATGACGCGATAGATGTCGGACAGCGCCTCGAAGCGCGTCTCGTTCTTGTCGGCCTTCAGCGTGTTGCGCAGCCACGGACCGCGGTCGGCGCCGTCAATGTTGAGAACCTCGATCGACTTGTGGCCCTGCTCACGCAGCTCGGCGACGAGTTCTTCCTCGATCACATCGCCAGCTTCGCCGAAAATCTCGCCGGTTTCGCGATTGACGATGTCGCGGCCGAGGAACTTGCCGACCAGCGCGGTGGACGGAACCAGCAGCTCATCGGTGCCGCCTTCGGCAATCCGCTTGGCAGCGAGGGCCGTGATCTTGCGGCCGGCCGGAGCGACGACCTTGCCGGACTTGGCATCGACCAGGTCGAATTCCGGCTTCTGGCCCTTCCAGGCCTCGGCGCGAAAGCCCGTGATCCAGCCCTTCTTGTCCAGGCGGTAGACAGAGCGGGTGTAGAACAGGTCGATGATTTCGTCGGTATCGTAGCCGAGCGCATACAGCATCGTGGTGGCCGGCAGCTTGCGCTTGCGGTCGATCCGGATGTTGAGGATGTCCTTGGCGTCGAACTCGAAGTCGAGCCAGGAGCCGCGATACGGGATGATGCGGGCTGCAAACAGCAGCTTGCCAGAGGAGTGCGTCTTGCCACGGTCGTGGTCGAAGAAGACGCCCGGCGAGCGGTGCATCTGGGAAACGATGACACGCTCGGTGCCGTTGACGATGAAGGTACCCTTGTCCGTCATCAGCGGGATATCGCCGAGATAGACTTCCTGTTCCTTCACTTCCTTGATGGACTTGGCGCCCGTATCCTCGTCGACATCGAACACGACCAGCTGCAGCCGCACCTTGAGCGGCGCTGCGTAGGTCAGATCGCGCTGCATGCACTCCTGAACGTCAAATTTGGGGGGTTCGAATTCGTAGGAGACGTATTCGAGTGTTGCGCGCTCGTTGAAGTCAACGATTGGAAAAACGCTTTTGAAGACACCACCAAGGCCATCATCGGTCCGCTCCGCGAGCGGCGTATGCATTTGCAGGAAGTGCTCGTAGGAGGAGCGCTGCACTTCGATGAGGTTTGGCATGTCGATGGCTTCGGGAATACGACCGAAGGATTTGCGGATACGTTTTTTTTCCGTGAAAGAAAGAGCCATCTCTTGTTCCGTTTCTTGCCGCGCCGGGCCGAGGACTGGCCAGCGGCGGCTTGCCACCTGAAACGCGAGCACGCGGCAGGACCAGGAAGGTCCCGCCGCGCTTGTAATCTACTGAAATTGCGCCTCGCGCAGACGCAATCCCATTCTGAAGCAAGCCTGAGGGCGGCTTACTTGATTTCGACCTTGGCGCCAGCTTCTTCGAACTTCTTCTTGAGTTCTTCTGCTTCGTCCTTGGAAACGCCTTCCTTGATCGGCTTCGGAGCGCTCTCGACGAGCTCCTTGGCTTCTTTCAGGCCAAGGCCGGAGACGACTTCGCGCACGACCTTGATGACGTTGATTTTCTTGTCGCCGCCGTCGGTCAGGACGACGTCGAATTCGGTTTTCTCTTCAGCAGCAGCAGCTTCGCCGCCGCCGGCACCCGGTGCTGCAGCAACAGCAACAGGAGCAGCAGCCGAGACGCCCCACTTCTCTTCGAGAAGCTTGGCCAGCTCGGAGGCTTCGAGAACGGTGAGGTTGGAAAGATCCTCAGCGATTTGTTCAAGTTTGGACATATCTAAAGTTCCTAGTTCGGGATGAGGTTTGGTCTGTCAGCTTGGGAAAATGACCGGTCAGGCGGCGTCCTTGTTGGCGTACGCACTGATGACACGAGCCAGTTGGCCAGCCGGGGCCTGAACCACGCCTGCGACCTTGGTCGCCGGAGCCTGGATGAGGCCGATAAGCTTGCCGCGAAGCTGATCAAGGGAGGGCAGTTTGGCGAGGTCCTGGACGCCGGAAGCGTCGAGCACCTGCTCGTCCATGATCGCACCGATCAGAACGAGCTTCTCGTTTTCCTTCGCAAAATCCGCAGCAGCCTTGGCAGCAGCAACCGGATCCGGCGAATAGGCGATGACAGTCTGATCCTGGAAAAGTTCCAGGGCCGCATCGCCGCCCTTACCGTCAAGCGCGATTTTCGCCAGACGGTTCTTGACCACCTTCAGCGCAGCGCCCTGCTCTCGCAGGCCTCCACGCAGCTTGGTCATTTCCGCAACAGTCAGACCGGTATAGCGGGCGACAACAACCACCCCCGACTCCTCGAAAACACCACGAAGGGTTTTCAGGGACTCGGCTTTTCCAGCTTTATCCATTGCGGATCTCCTTCTAAGGCGTCCGGCCCATCCGGGCGCCCGGGAATTCGCCTAGAGCAGCCACCGGGCTGCCTTCAGCGCCTGCCCAGGGCCTGGCGAACCCGACCGGCCGGATCGCAAAATCCGGTAGCCTCGACAGTCGCCTCACCCCGTCTATCATGGGAATTACAAGCCGTATGGCAGGACCCATGGTCTTGGACAGGAAAACGGGAGGCCGCCGAATGGTTCGGTGATCTCCCGTCGAGCCGTGCCTGTTAACGTGTTATCCACGGCGCTGCAACCCCTCGCCAACAGAAAATAGCATCCGGGCGGGGTTGTCTTGCGTCGCTTTCCGAAACGCTACTTCGAATCCGGCTCAAAAGCAAACACCCGGGCCGCGAGACCCGGGTGCCTGTCGATATCACTTGTCCGTCAACGGAGCGATCAGGCGAGCGCCTCGGCGGTATCGACCTGGACGCCCGGGCCCATGGTCGAGGACAGGGCGACCTTCTTCAGATAGGTGCCCTTGGCGCCTGACGGCTTGGCTTTCATCAGCGCATCGATGAACGCCTTCACGTTCTTTTCCAGGTCGGCTTCGCTGAAGCTCGCCTTGCCGATGCCGGCATGGATGATGCCCTGCTTCTCGACACGGAACTCGACGGAGCCGCCCTTGGCGTCCTTCACCGCTTGCGCGACATTCGGCGTGACGGTGCCGACTTTCGGGTTCGGCATCAGGCCGCGCGGGCCGAGCACCTTACCGAGACGGCCGACAATCGCCATCATGTCCGGGCTCGCGATGACGCGGTCGAAATCCATCATGCCGCCCTGGACCTGTTCCATCAGGTCTTCGGCGCCGACAAAGTCCGCACCGGCTTCCTTGGCTTCCTCAGCCTTGGCGTCGCGGGCGAACACAGCCACGCGGACGTTCTTGCCGGTGCCGGAGGGCATGGTGACCATGCCGCGGACCATCTGGTCGGCATATTTCGGATCAACACCGAGATTGACGGCGACTTCGATCGTCTCGTCGAACTTTGCGTTCGCGTTGGACTTCACCAGCTTGATGGCTTCGGCAAGGCCGTAGACCTTTGTGGCCTCAACCGTGGAAGCAGCTGCGCGATAACGTTTTCCTTGAGCCATTGTCTCACCCCACCACGTCGAGACCCATCGAGCGCGCGGAACCCTTGATGATTTCCGTCGCAGCGTCGAGGTCGTTAGCATTGAGATCGACCATCTTCAGTTCGGCGATCTCGCGGCACTGGGCAACCGTCACCTTGCCGGCAACGTCCTTGCCCGGCTGCTTGGCACCCGAATTCGGCTTGCCGATCTTCAGGCCGGCAGCCTTCTTCAGAAGCACGCTCGCAGGCGGCGTCTTGGTGACAAAGGTAAAGGACTTGTCCTGATAATAGTCGATCACGACAGGGATCGGCAGGCCCTTCTCCATCTTCTCGGTCTTCGCATTGAAGGCCTTGCAGAATTCCATGATGTTGATGCCGCGCTGACCGAGCGCAGGACCAACAGGTGGAGACGGGTTGGCCGCACCGGCCGGGATCTGGAGCTTGAGCTGCCCCAGCAGTTTCTTAGCCATGTTATCCTCTCTGGCTGTTTCCGGCCGGTGGTCTTTCGATCCGGCCGCCGTTTTGTAGAGGTCCCGTGGTGCAGCCCGGCGATGGTCTTCTCCGCCGGCACCTCCCACGAGGGGTTCGCCCATTGCCTGAGCGAAGGGCGCGATACACACGAAAAGACCCGGCAGGTCAAGCCCGCCGGGTCAGTCAGCCTGAGGGCTGGCGCATCGCTCACATGAGGGCATAGCCCTTGGCATTGATATAGCGCACCAGCTCATCGATCCGGGTGGATGGATGGGGGTGGGTCGACAGGAATTCCGGCTGGCGGCTGCCTGACGAATTGGCGTCCATAACCTGCCACAGGCGGACCGACTGCGTGACGTCGTATCCGGCCTCATGCATGTAATCGACACCGGCGCGGTCAGCTTCCAGTTCGCTCTGGCGGCTATAGGGCAGGATCACACCGAACTGCACAGCGGCGCCGCCTAGCGCGGCAATCGCGCCGCCATACTGGCTGGCGGTTTCCGACGTGGACAGGGCGACCTGCCCGGCTGCGAGCGCACCCTGGGCCAGCATGGCGCGGGACAGGCGGCGGTTGGCATGGCGGTAGACCGTATGGCCGACCTCGTGTCCGAGGACCGAACTCAGCTGGTCGTCATTCTCGACGAGTTCCACGATGCCGCGATAGACGCCGACGCGGTTGCCGGGCATCACGAAGGCATTCACGTCATCGGTATCGAAGACCGCAACATCCCATTGTTCACCGGCTTTCGGTGTCTTGCTTTCAATCCGGCTCCAGACATTGAGCACGCGGTTTTTCATCGAGGCACTCGACGTCTGCGGTGTCTGTGCCTTCAGGTCGGTCCAGGCCGAAGCGGCCATGGACGCAATCTGCTGATCGCCCATGAAGGCGAGCTCAGTCTGCCCCGTATAAGGATTGGTCGTGCAGCTCGACAGGATCGGGAAGACGCTGCCAGCCGCCAGTCCCGAAATAATCGCCCGCCGCGACAGGTTGACCTTCGGCAAGTCCCGAAGCAGTTCGCCGTCGATTTCGACGCGCTCTGCGCCATCCAGATTCAGTTCGTTCGCCATGGTCACCTCCAATCGGCAATCTTTACCCTGTGTCTATTAACTCTGACAACCGGATAGAGTTCGATGGTGACCGTATGATGGCGCCAGAATGAACGGGAGCTGAAGCCGTTGGCCGCCTCCGGGCCGATCAGTCTGCCTTCTGGTTGGCCGATACCAGCTCGCGCGCCTGGCTGACCCAGTCCTCCCGGCTCACACGTCCGGCGAAGTTCAGCTGGTCATCGATCCAGATCTCGTTTTCCGGCGACCATTCGGCGATCTGCGAGAAATGCCAGATGCCAAGCTCATTCAGGATGGTCTGGATGCGCGGGCCGACACCGGTGATGAGCGTAAGATCGTCGGCCTGGCCATCTGCCTTTTCGAGAGCGGGCGGTGCCACACCGGCAATTTCGGGCTCCTCATCCTCGTCTTCGGTCTCATCATCCTCGGACGACGCATCTGAAGCGGCCTCTTCTTCCGGCTCATCCTCGACAGCGTCATCGTCGCCGGGGGCCTCTTCCTCGACCGTGTCTTCCGCATTATCCGCTTCGCTGGCGTCGAGGGCCCGCAACATTTTCTCGGACGGGTGCTCGCTCTCATCCTCGTCCTGCCCGTCATCCTCGACCGTCGACTCTGTCTCGGATGCGACATCGATCGAGGTGACATTGTCGGGCATCTCTTCGCCGGTATCGTTCGAGGCCTCGGCGACCGCTTCAGGCGCATCTTCCTCGACGGCCGGGACATCCTCGGCTGGCGGCGGCGCGGCCGGCTCTTCGGCAGGTGACTCCTCAAAATAGGCGAGGCGCCCTTCAAGATAACGGTTGCGCCAGCGCAGGCGCGCCAGCTCTTCGTCGGCCGCCTTATCGACCGGGGCTTCAGCCGGGACCGCGGCGGCATTCCCGGCTTCGACCAGCTTCTCCTCCAGCGCCGCGACGCGGGTCTTCAGGAAGTCGATCTGCCAGTCCTTCTTCTGCTCGGGGTCCTCGTCGCCGGACGACTCGGCAGATGCGGCCGGTGCTTGCCCCAGCTCATGAATTTTTGCCTCAAGCTCGCCGACACGCTCTTCCAGGTAGCTGTTGCGGGATTTCAGTTCCCCGACTTCATCCGAGCCTGCGCTTTGTTCGGGCGCTTCCGTGCGCGCATCGCGCAGGGCCTGCAGCTCCGCCTTGGCGCTTTCCAGTTCGCTTGACACCTGCGCGAGGCGTTCGTCACGTTCCTTGAGCTCTTCGGGTGCAATGGCCGAACTCGCCGCGGCCTGCTCTCGCTGTTTGCGCTGGGCGGCATACAGACTGTCGAGTTCGCTCCGGACCTGCTCGAGCTCGGTGATCGCAACATCCCGCTCGACCGTGGCACGACGGGTCTTGCCCGCGCTCATCATGCCCCGGATGATCAGGCCCAGGAGAAAGGCGACAAAGGCCGCCCCACCCAGGGCAAACCAGATATACTCTTGAATCATGTCCATACTGCAGGCTCCATTTCCAGGGCGCTTTAGGGCATACCGATTACAGCGGAGTGTGGCCGAATGTTGATGCCCCTCAATCTTCCGGCGTCCCTTTGATCACCCGGAACAGTTCGTCTCAACAGCTCGATGCATGCCGCATCAATTGTTTTCAGGCAAGTGTGTGCTAAAGGCCGCGAAATGCCTGCATCGCTCGAAATCATATCCAGCACTGCCAATCCTCTGATCAAGACCCTGCGGAGTCTCGACCGGAAGAAGACGCGCAACGAATCGGGGTTGTTCCTGGCCGAAGGGGCCCGCCTCGTCGAACAGGGCCTGCAGGCGGGCTGGCAACTGGACAGCCTCGTCGTCTCGGCGTCGAGCGCCGAACGCGGCTTTGTGCAGACGCTCATCGAGCGGGCGCAGACCGCTGGCACACGCACCGTACAGGTGCCCGACAGGCTCGCCGGGCAGATTGCCCGCAAGGACAATCCGCAATCGGTGATCGGCGCCTTCAAACAGCGTCATCTCGGCCTCGATGACGTGACCGCGTCAGCTCGCGATCTCTGGATTGGCCTCTACGAGGTCCGCGATCCGGGCAATCTCGGCACCATCCTGCGCACCGCCGACTGCGCCGGAATTTCCGGCGTCGTGCTGATCAACCGTTGCTGCGATCCCTACAGTATCGAGGCCGTGCGCGCCTCCATGGGTTCGGTCTTCGACATGCCATTCGTCCATGCCGGATTCGACGCCTTCGACACATGGCGGTCGCGTGGCGGCCTGAACATGGTCGCCGCGAGCGTGAACGGCACGGAGCGGCACACCGATATCGACATGGCGCGCGGCACCGTCATCCTGATGGGCAATGAACAGTCCGGCCTGCCGGATGACATCGAGGCGCGCTGCGACACACTCTGCCTTATCCCGATGCGCGGCGGCGCCGACAGCCTCAACCTCGCCCAGGCGACCGCGATCATGACCTATGAAGCGTGGCGCCAGAGAGACTTCGCGTGAGGAAATTCGAATGAAGTACGACCAGACCCTGTTTCTCGCTGACGACTGGAAAGACTATGCCCTGCTCGACTCCGGGGACGGGATGAAACTCGAGCGCTTCGGCTCGCAAACCGTCGTACGGCCCGATCCGCAGGCTTTCTGGCGCCCGCAAAAACCGGTGAAGACCTGGAAGGCCGATGCCTGGTTCGACGCCAAGGCCGGCGACGATGAGCGCGGCCAGTGGCGCAAGCTCAATCCGAAGGCGCCGGACCACTGGCCGGTCGAATGGCATGGCCTGACATTCAATGCCCGCCGCACGCCATTCCGGCATCTCGGCGTCTTCCAGGAACACTCCGTTCACTGGGCTTTCGCCATCGAACAGCTAAAGGCCGCTGGCCGTCCGGCGAAAGTGCTGAACCTCTTCGGCTATACCGGGATGATGTCGCTCGCCTGTGCCCAGGCCGGCGCAGAGGTTGTCCATCTCGACGCCAGCCCGAAATCAAACGGCTTCGGCAAGGAGAACCAGTCTCTCTCGGGCCTCGACGACCGGACGATCCGCTGGATTGCCGATGATGCGATGAAGTTCGTGGCGCGCGAAGGCCGGCGTGGCAATAAATATGACGCCATCATTCTCGACCCGCCAAAGTTCGGACGCGGCACCAATGGCGAGACCTGGAAATTCGAGGAGGACCTTCCGGCCCTGCTTGATGCGATCGTTCCGCTTCTGGTCGACGAGCCGCTTTTCGTGATCCTCACCGCCTATGCCGTGCGCCTCTCGCACATCGCACTTGCCCAGGCCCTTGGTGACCGGCTGGAGCCGTTTGGCGGGCACATCGAGATGGGCGAGATGGCCATCCCGGAACAGAAAAGCGGCCGGATGCTTCCGACCGCCATCTGTGCCCGCTGGCGGGCCGACTAGGCTTTCAGGCTTTACGCCGCCTCGCGTTCCTTGCGCAGGCTCAGCTGCTGCTTCACGCGTTCAGCCAGCTGGCGCACGCTGAACGGTTTCGGCAGGAAGGACACCTCGCGGTCGTCGTCCAGCTTCTTGGCAAGATCGCGTTCGGCATAGCCGGAGATGAAGATCACACGGGCATCGCCGAGCTGTTCCTTCGCCGCCTTGATAAGCGCGGGGCCGTCCATGCCCGGCATGACGACGTCCGAGATGACGAGATCGAACGTGCCGGCCTCGTCCTCGAGGATTTCGAGCGCTTCCTCGCCATCCTCGGCCGCGACAACCTCATAGCCGCGCGAGATGAGGTGCATGACCGCGATGTCGCGCACGCCCTTCTCGTCCTCGACCAGCAGGATCTTGCCGCGCCCGGAAATGTCCACGGGGCGATGGTCGACGGCTTCTTCCTCGGGGCCGACAATCTCAGGCTGCGGGATTTCGTCAGCGCGAAGGGCCGGCAGGTAGATCTGGAAGGTCGTGCCTTCGCCAACCTTGGAAATCGGGCAGACATAGCCTTCCGACTGCTTGATGATGCCGTAGACCGTGGCAAGGCCAAGCCCCGTGCCGACGCCGACATCCTTCGTCGTGAAGAAGGGCTGGAAGATCTTGTCCATGATATTGGCCGGGATGCCGTGGCCGGTATCGGCGATCTCGATGAGCAGGTAATCGCCGTCTTCGACGAAATTGAAGCCGTGCTTGTGCGCATCGGCGCCCGTAGCCCGGGACGTACGGATCGTCAGGCTGCCACCGGCACGGCCATTCTGAAGCATCGCATCGCGCGCATTTGTGACGAGGTTGAAGATCGCGGTTTCGAGCTGGTTCTTGTCCGCCTTCACATAAGGCAGGTTGCGCTGCGGGATGTTCTGGAACTCGATCCGCTCGTCGAGGATCTGACGCAGCAGGATGGAGAGCTCCGACAGGAAGTCGTTCACGTCGAACACTTCGCGCTTGAAGGTTTGCTGGCGCGCATAGGCGAGCAGCATGTGCACAAGGTCCTTCGCGCGCACCGAGAACTCATGGATCGACTTCAAATTCTCATAGGACGGATCGCCGACAGGGTGACGGGTCATCAGCTCGTCATTGTTGAGCATGATGCCGGTCAGCACATTGTTGAAGTCATGCGCAACGCCGCCGGCAAGCTGGCCGATGGCCTGCATCTTCTCACCCTGCGCCAGGCGCAGCTCGAGCTCTTTCTGCTCGGTCATGTCGATGATGTAGGCGACCGACGGCTGGCCGAGATTGTCCAGCGTCACGAAGACGTTCACGGATTTCGGCTCATCGCCTGCCAGTTTCAGCGGCACAGGCTTGTCGATTGCGTCGATCAGCCTGGAGGACAGCTCATCCTCGCCATCCTCATCCACGAGGAACAGGTCGGAGAATTTCGTACCCGGCGCAGACCGTCCCTCGGCCATTTTCAGCAAGGCCTTGTTCGCGTCCATGATGATTGCGCTCTCGACGGAACTGCCTTCCAGGCGCACCGCGCCAAACGGCGCGTCGTCGAACATCGGGTCGCTATCGGGACGGGCCGGGCGGCTGGCGGACGCCGCCAGGAAACGGCCCTCGCCCTCGAGCTGGTTCTGATTGTTGCCGACCACCACGGTCCGGCCCTGCGCATCGGCGCCCCGTCCGGTCCATGTCGTCATGGTCTGCACCGGCATTTCTACCCCGTCGCGGGTCCGGATCATGATGTTCGCCCGGCCCGGCGCGCCTGACTTCTTGTCCCGGCCAAGCATCTTCACGAACTCCGGGCGCATGATGTCATCAAGGCGGACATTCTTTGCCGTTTCCGGCAGGCCGATCAGTTCGCGCAGCCAGCCATTCGCATAGGTCAACGTTCCGTCGGGCTTGGCCGCGAAAAAGCCAATGGGGGCATCCTCGACATACAGCGCCTTCATGTCGGCCGCGCCGGTCGCATTCTCCGCGCCGTTGATCCGGCGCAGGCGCCAGATGATCCGCCCGCGTGGCAGCGGGGAAACGCTGGCCTCGTACTGCACCGGCAGCGCATCGGACCCGATTGTCATGGCCGGCAGCACTTCGCGGTGCGCATCGCCCGTCTTGGCTGATTTTGAAAGCCGGAAGATCGGCGCGGCAAGTCCGGGGCTGGCGCTGAAGATCCGGTCGACCGTGACCGGCCCGGCCGAATCCTGCTGGCCGGCAAGCGCGATGCGCGTCAGCTCACGATAGCGTTCATTGGCAGCAATCGGCGCGCCGCCCTGGTCGGCGATCAGGACCGCCTCATCGAGCGATTCGATCCAGCCGAATCGCGGCATCTGGGCGTTGACCGCATCAGCGGCCGCACCGCGCTGCGGGAAAAGGCCGAGGCGGCGCCCTGCCCCCTTCAGCACCCAAAGCAGGAAGACCATGCCACCGGCGGCCATGGAGATCAGCAGGATCGGGCCTGTATTACCGACGGCATCCGGCCACGCGATCGCAACGCTGGCGGCGGCGACAGCGATCAGCAGGCAGCCCCAGAATGCCAGCTGAAGCAGGTCGAGATGGTCTAGGCGGCCTGTGCCCAGCCCCAGCTCATCATCAGCTTCGGCGATTCTGGTTTCGTCTGTCGTTGCGGGTGACGTCATGAGGCCCAAACTCCTGCCGCCTGTCTGGCCATTCTGCCATGTGGCGATTCGATTACTCTATACCAGAAGTCACCGAAGCACACTTTGCCCCGGTGACCTGTCCACCTGCGATTTCTCGCCCTGAAAGGTTAATCAATCCAAAAGCGGTGTTAATGCGACCTGTGAAACTTTCGCAATTCCACACCGTTGAGTTCAGCCTGCGAGGCCATTGCGCCGCCCCTTGCACTCTTGTCCTGACGCGGCCACAACACATGCAATCAGACCAAGGGGGGCGTCATGCCTGAGATCTTCGGCGACCTGTTCACGGTGGGCGGCTTCTTCACACTGCTCATGCTGCTGATGCTGCAGGCGGTGCTCGGTTTCGACAACCTGCTCTACATCGCGATCGAATCGAAACGCGTCGGCGAAAAGGCCCCGATGGTCCGGCGCTGGGGCATCGGCCTCGCCATGCTGTTCAGGATCGTCCTTCTGATCATCATTGTCAGCCTGTTCGGAGCGCTAGCCGAGCCCCTCTTCACAATCGCCATTCCGCGCGTGCTCGATGGAGAGTTCACGCTGCAGTCCATTGTGACGCTGGGCGGCGGCGGCTTCATCATCTACACCGCGGTGAAGGAGATCACCCACCTGTTGACGGTCGACGACCTTGGCCATCATGGCGGCGGCGAGAAAAAGTCGGTGATGCAGGCGATTACCATGATCGTCGCCATGAACCTCGTCTTCTCTTTCGACTCGATCCTGTCAGCCATGGCCATTGCCAACGTCAAGGAGACCGTGGATGGCGTGACCGAGACACGCTACCAGGTCACGATCATGACGGTTGCCATTGTCTCCTCCGGCGTCGTGATGATGCTGATGGCCGACTATGTCGCCGAATTCCTGAAACGGAACCGGATGTACGAAGTGCTCGGGCTTTTCATCCTGTTCCTGGTCGGCGTCCTGCTCGTGACCGAGGGCGCGCACCTGGCCCATATGCACATCTTCACCTTCCCGATCGATGCGATGTCGAAGTCGAGCTTCTATCTCGTCGTCGGGGTCCTGGTGATCACCGATATCATCTCGACCAAGTTCCAGAAGCGCCTGTGGGCGCAGCGCGAAGCGGAGCTGCGGAAGGCGAAGGCCTATGACGCCGCGGAGGCGCGGTCGAAACAGGCCGAATGACGATCAGCTGTTGAACGTCTTCCGGATGCGGATGGCCATATTGTTGCCCTTGCGGCCAATATCGCCCTCAAAGGCTGGCACGCCGTCGCGTCCACCGGACAGGAGCTGAACCGGCTGGTCCGCCGGCAGGCCAAGCAACAGCGTGTCGCCGGCCTTGAGGCCCGTCAGCTTGCTGACAGGCACGTTCAGCGAAGCAAGCCGGGCGGTCACAACAGCCGTGACAGGGCGCTTGCGCGGCTGCTCCGACGGGCCAGCTTCGGATCGGACCGCTTTTTGGGCCTCCGTGACCAACAGGTCGAGTTCGATGGCCTCATCATTCAGGACGACCTGGAACCGCACGCGCTCACCCGACTGGCCGGGCACAAGCGCGCCAACAAAGCGGTGTTCGGTTTCGACCCCGATAAATCCGGTCTCCGGATCGAAGGCTGCGCGCAGCGGCGCCAGCAACTGTTCAATAAGGGCACAGTCAATCGCGCTGAATGCCCGCTTGAATGGCTGCGTCTGGAGATCGGCCACGCCGCCGCAGGCATGGGAGACCAGTGCGGCGCCCAGCGTCTCGGGCACCTGCAGGACATGGGTCACCGTGTCTTCGCCAGCGCCGTAGCAGATATAGGCCGCGGTGGCATCCGATGCCGTCTCGACAAGCGCCGCTTCGACATCATTGACGCGCGCCGATGAGCGGAAACGGAAGGCCGCCTTCAGCCCTGTTGCCTGCGCAAAGATCAGTGACAGCCTGGCCGCCAGCCGCTTGCCGCCTTCGGCGCCGAGCAGCTCGACATCGTCAAAGGCGCGCTCGACCGGCTGGTCCTGTCCGGGCTGGGGCGCTTCAGTGTCGTTGATGGTCGGCAGGTCCGGACGCAGCAGCGCCTCGATCTCGGCCTTGGACAGGACACCGCGCGGCGTCGGGAACTTGTAGTCATCCACTGGCGGGCGCCGCTTGCCGGGCATGTCACGCATGACTTCGCGCTCACGCCGTTCCGGCATGGCCCATTCATCTGCTTCCTGGAGCGGGGCGCCCTGCATCGTGTTCCCGTCTTTGCTTTCGATCATTTCTGGGCCGCGCTGGTTAATGAGGCGTTAGGATTCTCGGCGCTCTGCAGGACAAATACGGCAGGTTTTCGGCATCAGCGCCGAAACTGGCTAACAGAATCGCCTCTGACGTTTACCACTTCGGCGCATGATTCATCAGCCGGAAACTTCTGCTTAGGAAATGATTCGGATTCCGGTGGCAAAGTCAGCTTCAACGGATCGGCACTCAGAAAAAACCGCCGGGCGTTGGGTGATGCAAAAGCGGCAGCGACCATTCCGGGCGCTGCCGCTTTTCTCTTTTAGCTTTTCAAGGCTCGATCAGTCGTCGCGGACCGTACGTTCCTGGCGCTCGTGGCGCTCTTGCGCCTCAAGGCTGAGCGTGGCGGTCGGACGCGCTTCCAGACGGCGCAGGCTGATCGGCTCGCCCGTCTCGTCGCAATAGCCATACGTCCCTTCATCGATCCGGCGCAGGGCCGCGTCGATCTTTGCGATCAGCTTTCGCTGACGGTCACGGGTCCGAAGTTCCAGCGCCTTGTCGCTTTCCGAAGAGGCACGATCGACCAGGTCGGGCAGATTGCTCGAGTCTTCCTGGAGATTGTTGATCGTCGATTTGGTTCCAGCGAGGATGTCCGCCTTCCACTGCTCCAGCCGAGCGCGGAAGTAAGCCTGCTGGCGAGGGTTCATGAACTCCTCATCATCAGAAGGAACATAGTCCGTGATATCTGGTTCTGACATCGTCTCCACTCCTCCAACAAGGCGGGCCTATATAGCGTGTCGCCTGCCTGTGCAAATGCACTTTGCATTTTCCGTGCTAAATGCAGTCTCACACGAATAAGGCGTGAATCGGCCCAAATTGGCGAGTTTTTTCACCGCTGCCACAAAACCCTGCCGATACGGTCTTGCGTCTGACAGCGTGCCCGTGCGGTATAGCGGCATGCCCGGTGCGGGCGATTTGCGTACTAACTTTACCCAGGTCGAACATGGCCAGACTCCGCAGAAGAAGGGAAAGCAGCCGACAGGGGACCTGGCGCCAGGCCCTGCTTTTTAACAGTTTGCTGCTTCTGCTTGCGGTGCTCGGCGCGCGGATCATGACCAATGCCTACACCGCCGAAAGCGTTGGCGACGTGCCGGACATCCAGGCCCGCACCGAAACCCGGCGCGCCATCGACGAGGCTTTCCAGACCATCGTGCCGAAAGGCAATGTCGCGCGTGCCTTCTGGGCCGACCAGATTTCGCGCGAACTGTCAGCGCGCGATTTTTCGGCCGCGCGCGGCTATCTGCTGGCCGCCCCGGTCATGCTGGAGCGTGATGATGGGCGTGCGATCCTCGCGGCGGCCGATGCCGAAGAGACCGGCTCCCAGGACCAGCGCTTGGTGAAAGCCGCCCTGCTCTTCCTGCCGAATGAAACCCGCGCCGAATACGAGCGGGCCATCGAACCGCCACGTGTCAATATCGAGCCTGACGAGGCCGAGGGCGACGTCATCGCTTCGAGCGAAGCCAGTAGCGACCGCACGGATCCTGATTTGGCGCCCGAGAGCCCTGCCGATGGCGAGGCCGGCGCGGAATTCGGCGACGGCGACATCCCCGACGAAGACCTCTACGCCCCGCGGCGCGCCTCTGCCTTTTCGCTCGTCGGAGACCGCGCCGATCTCGTCCGCCGGGCCCAGCGCTGGGTGAATGGCGATGCGGTCGACAGCCTGCAGATTCGCCTGAGCGCCATCGGCCTGATCGACATTCCCAACCCGGACGAGGAGATCGACTATGCGCGGGCCATTTCCGTTCTGAAGGCTGCCGGACGGGCGCGCCGCCTGACATCAAAATACCGCGAATACCTGACCGGCCGTGTCGACCTCGCCCTGCCCGAAGAGCAGGCTTTCGCGGCCGTGCGCGATGCCCTTTCCCAGGTTGCACCGATGAACCAGCTGGAAGACCAGGTCGTCGCCGCCTTCGAGGCGACCATCGTGCCTGAAGGCTTGCGGCGGCTGGAAAGCGACCTGGCGGCCATTGACCGGATCGCTGCCCTGACAAGCCCATCCGGCGCGGTCACGCTGCTGGAGAGCGCCGACTCGCCTGAAGATGTCAGGAAGCTGCAACTGATCGCTGAAGCCGGTGGGGACCGCGCCGTCGCACTGTCCAAGGAGATCGGCCCGCGCGTGCTGCGCCTGGCTCAGATCGGCATCAAATGGTCGATGAACCTTGCCCTGCAGATCATGGGGCTCGCCGCGATCGGCATGGCGCTGGCGTGGACGGCGCTGTCAGCGGTCGGCCAGGCCCGGCCGGTTCGTCATATCCGAAGCTGAGCCTCAGCCGCCGATCCCGAACGCGCCGATAATTCCATCGATGATGAGCTGCGTCGACAGGGCCGCCAGGATGACGCCGAAGATCCGCGTGATGGCCCCGGCGACGCTTTCGCCAA
Organism: Henriciella mobilis; assembly: GCF_003576285.1. Taxonomy (NCBI): domain Bacteria; kingdom Pseudomonadati; phylum Pseudomonadota; class Alphaproteobacteria; order Hyphomonadales; family Hyphomonadaceae; genus Henriciella; species Henriciella mobilis. The sequence goes on from NZ_QWFX01000014.1 coordinate 27,393, forward strand.
GCGCCTTGACCAGCGGCGCCGCCAGCAGGAAGACGACCAGGCAGAGCAGCATGTTCACGCCGATTGCGGAAAGGACAGCGCCCTTCTGCTCCCAGGACGCCGACTGGGACATGAACAGCATGGCCGTCGCGATCGACCCGGGCCCCGCCAGCATCGGAATGCCGATCGGAAAGACCGAGACGTCATCGGGTTTCTCATGTTCTTCCAGGTATTCGTCGGCTCGCGTCTCGCGCCGCTCGGTGCGTTTCTCGAACACCATGTCGAGCGCGATGAGAAAGAGCAGGACGCCGCCTGCCGCCCGGAAGGCGTCGATAGTGATCTTCAGCTGCTGCAGCAGCCAGGCGCCAAAGAAGGCAAAGCCGAAAATGATCAGCGAAGCGACAAAGATCGACTTCCAGGCCATTTCCCTGCGGTAGCGCGCATCGCCGCGCGCCGTCAGTGACGCAAAGATAGGCGCCACGCCTACTGCGTCGATCAGGACGAAGAAGGTGACGAAGGAAGCTGTGAAAACTGAGAAGAAATCGCCGGTCATGGCGTGCGCTCTAGTCTGCCGGTCTGAGCGCGTCCAGTATCTCTTCCACCGCCGGATGCAGGGCAGTCTTGTCCTTGCGCATATGCGCCGGACGCTCGACCGGCTTCAGCTCGGCCATCATCTTGATCAGGCGCAGGCCGCGCGCCCTCTGCAGCAAGCCGTCCAGCTCGTCATCGCCCGACACGCTCGCGACAACGCCTTCGCCGAAATCGATCTGGATGTCAGCGTCGGCCGTCCCCGTCTCTAGGCGGGAAATGCCTTCGTCCAGAGGTAGGATCTCGTCTTGCATATCGCCCGCCGGGCCTGAGTTTGCGTTACCCATGTTGGGCCTCCGCCTCGGAGTCGCGCCGTACCAGCTTACGGCATGTTCCCAACGCCTTGTAGACCTGACCGGCCGCCAGCGACCGGGTGATGGAGAGAATCTCCGTGCGGTCCTTTTCCTCGCGGGTTTCCTCCATCAGATCAGCAAGCGCGGAAATACAGGCATCGTAAAGCGCGCCGCCCTTGTCGCCGGTCAGATACATCTGCATGACCGAGAAATAGGCGGCATCCTGAAGGGTCTTCACCTGCTCGGGAAACATGATGTCGCGTTCACGCAGGATACGCGCACGCGTTTCCAGCAACAGGGTGCCGCGCCGCTCACCATTACGGATCACGGCGCCATTCACCACAACGGCTTCGCCGGGTTTGAGCGACAGTTTGAGCGGCATTCAGCCTTCCCCCCGCAGGATACTTCTATCCGAATCAGGCTTTTACAATAGGTTACGAATGGTTAATACGACATTGAAAATGCCGTTTGCAAACCCCTGCGCAGTTGACGCGAAGTCACATTGCAGCGAGCGGTTGCTCTCTGGCGCGCTGCCTCTATCATCTGGAAGCGGAAGAATTGGAGAAATCGATGCGCTTCGAAGGCACACAGGATTATGTCGCAACAGAGGATCTGCGCGTGGCCGTTAACGCCGCGATCGCTCTGGAACGCCCGCTTCTGGTCAAGGGCGAGCCGGGCACCGGCAAGACCGTTCTCGCCATCGAGGTCGCGAAGGCACTCGGCGCGCCGCTGATCGAATGGCACATCAAATCGACGACCAAGGCCGCCCAGGGCCTCTATGAGTACGATGCGGTGAGCCGCCTGCGCGATGGCCAGATGGGCGATGAGCGCGCCAAGGACGTCTCCAACTACATCAAGAAGGGCAAGCTCTGGGAAGCCTTCACCGCGAAGGAACGCCCGATCCTGCTCATCGACGAGATCGACAAGGCCGATATCGAATTCCCGAACGACCTCCTGCAGGAGCTCGACCGGATGGAATTCTATGTCTACGAGACTGATGAGACCATCAAGGCCAAGCAGCGCCCGATCGTGATCATCACCTCGAACAATGAGAAGGAACTGCCGGACGCCTTCCTGCGCCGCTGCTTCTTCCACTTCATCAAGTTCCCGGACGAGCAGACGATGAACGAGATCATCGAGGTGCACTATCCGGGCATCAAGAAGAAGCTGGTCTCCGAAGCGCTGACCACCTTCTACTCCATGCGCGAAGTCCCCGGCATGAAGAAGAAGCCGTCGACCAGCGAACTGCTCGACTGGCTGAAACTGCTGATGAATGAGGATATCGACCTTGAGACCCTCAAGGAGCAGAACCCGGACAAGCTGACCCCGCCGCTGCATGGCGCGCTGCTCAAGAACGAGCAGGACGTCGCCCTGTTCGAGCGCCTGGCCTTCCTGTCGCGCCGCGAGAACACCCCGCGCCGCGGCCCGTCTGGCTGATCGGGCGGGCTCGCTTCAGCGCGAGCTTTCAGGAAAATACAGGCTTGAAGGCCTTTGGGCTTTCTCCATAATCCCTCCTCGGGGGAGGGACGCATCATGGCTGTGGCCGATCTGAAGAAACTGAGGCATCCGTCTGAGACGAGCCGCTTCCTTTTCGCGCTGATCGTCGTCGTGCCATTGTCGCTGGTCGCGCTTGTCTATCTGGTTCTGACGCTCGGCCTGATCCTGCTGCCTATCCTTCTGGTCCTTGTCTTCATCCGCAACATCGTCCTCGCCAGCTTCCTCGGCAACTATGTCCGGGTCAGCGAGCACAATTTCCCGCAGATCGCGCAATGGAGCGACGAGGTCTGCGCTTCGATCGGCTACAACAAGCCGATCGATGTCTTCGTGTATGAGGACGGCTCCTTCAATGCGATGCTGGTGCCGATCCTCAAGAAGAAGGCTGTCCTGCTGAATTCCGAGACGGTGCACGGCGCCGACGAGACGGAAATGAAGTGGCTGCTCGGCCGGTTCGTGGGATACCTGAAGGGCAAGAAGATGCGCTTCTGGGTGTTCGAAGTGTTCCTCAACGCGTTCGAGAACCTGTTCGTCTTCAACTTCTTTCTCTACCCCTATGAACGCTCCGCCGTGCTGACCGGCGACCGCATCGGCGCCTATGCGGCCGGCTTCAACCAGCCGCGCATTCTCTCGGCCATGGCCAAGCTCATGGTCGGCCCGGACGTTGCGGGTCAGGTCACCGCGCAGGGCATCGCCGAACAGGACGGGATGCTGCGCCGCAAGCCCTTCTTCAGCCTCATGGCCCGGCTGGCCTCACCCTTTCCGCACATGACGCGCCGCTACACCGAGATGCTGATTTTCTTCCGGGAAGGCGCGAGCGATCTACCGCCGCCGGAAGCCCCGAGTGCCTCTGCAGCGAGCCGGCACCCGGCCTACGCGTCCACATCGCCGGGCGGCGATGCTTTTGCCGCCGACCTGCCGGGCAGAGCAAGCGGGCCGGGTCTCGGCATGCTCATCCTGGCGCTGGTCCTTGGCCTGGCCGCCTATGGCAGCCTGACACGCCTTCTCGATCTCTCTGAGCCCCGGCTCGTCGAACCGGTCCTGTCCTGGCTCACCTTCGCCGAGCTTCCACTGCTGCTCGGTAGCGGCTGGCCGCTCGAATTGCAGTTCTGGGGCTGTGTCGCGGCTGGCGGCCTGGTGGCCGCCCTGGTGGGCCGGCGAAGCGCTGCCGTGAACGCCTATGTCGGCGTCCTGTTCATCTGGTCTCTCGGCTTTGCAGGCTACACCTGGGTCGATGGCGGCATGGAGACCGGCGCGCTCTGGACCTATACTCAGTACCTGCTGCTCGGGACCGTCATGATGCTGATCGCCTGCATCCCCGGCTATCTCGCCTCCCGCCTGTTCGGGAATGAGTGACCTACTGTTCTGACGCGACCGCCACAGGCAATGTCAGGTCGACGCGGCGGATTTCGCTGATGCCCCTGTCCGCGTCCAGCTGGCCCTCGATGACCGTCGTGCCGGACAGCGCAAAGATCCGGCCGAGCGTGAAAATCGGCCGCGAATTGCCGTACCAGTCGATGCAGGACACCTCGCACTCATAGCTCGGATCCGGCTCTCCATCAGCGCCCATCAGCGTCCCGGCCGAATGGAGTGAGGCGTCCGTGCCGACCTTGATATAGCTGAGATCGGAATTGTCCGAGCGCCACACCCAGCGGCCGGCTTCCCAGGTCTGCTGGACAGTCGGCAGACCGATCAGGCCATCGCCCTCCGGTCCGATACGGCTATTGAAAGCGTGGCTGCGATTTTCCGATTCATAGCGCGAGACCAGGGTCACCTGCCCGGCGACCTTCGGGGCCTCGCCGCGAAGATCGATGCTCGACAGGCTGAGGCCGCGCCGGTCCATGTATCCGGTGGCGACAAGATGGTCGCGGGCGCGTTCCAGCCGGATGACGCTCTGATGGACATCCAGCGTCAGGGGGCTGGCCGGGTCCCCCAACGGGACAAGAGTCAGCCGCGACGACGCCAGCGGCAGCTGCTCATCGGACGACCAGAGCGGCACGGTCTCATTATATGTCGTGTAGGCGAAATGCGTGTTTGTGAACCGGTTCTCGATCGTGCCGTCCTCGACGTCCGGCAGCGCCACATAGTCCGCCGGGTCGATATCGGCAGCTGCCGCGCCGATCCGCTCGCGCGGCAGCTGCATCAGCGCATAGCCCGCCTGCCCGTCATCCTCACCCTCCTCCAGCCGGACGAAGGCGCGGAACACATCGCTCGCCGCGGCCATCGAGAACTGGTTGACGGGCTCGCCCTGCACCTTCGCGACGCCGGGCGCTGCATCGCCATAGGGGATTGAATAGAGCAGCGCCGGATTGTCGCCGTCATGATCGCCCGCCGAGTTCTGCCACCAGCTCTTGTCGGCCGCATTCACCCAGAGCCAGACAGCGTCCTGCGAGGCGTAGTATTCATAGCTGTCACTGGCGAGAAAGGCCGTGGTGCGGCAGTCCGGAGCCGTCCCTGTATCTGCAAGGACTGTCTTCAGCGGACAGAGCGTGATCGTGTGAAGCAGCGGGTCGTTGGTATCCTGCAGCGGCCGATAGACGGTCTCTGCCTTGAGGCGCGAGGTGTCGGTCTTCGCCATGGTGCGTGACAGGACTGGCGCGTTCAGCGCCTCGAAATCATCGATGTCGACAAGGTAAAAGCTTGTGTGCAGCGCGAGCTGCCCGTTGACGAGGCGGGTCGTGTAATTGTCGCCGTCATAATAATCCATGGCCGGCAGGAAGAAGCGGTCCCGGAAGGTGATCGTGCCATCTTCGGCAAGTTCGAGAACAGCGAAGACGGATGCTTCGGCATCGTAGGAATAGCCAATCACGATCATCTGGTTCCCGAAGACCAGCATCTCGTCATACCAGGTGTCTTCCTCGGCCGTCTGGTAGACATTCTCGCGATCGACGAATTTCAGGCCGGGCGCGCCATCCGGCATCAGGTCGACCGAAAAGAGACGGCCATCCTGCATGACGATCAGATAGCGCCCGATCTGTTTGACGACATCGCCTTCATCGACGCCGGCCTCCTGCGTGTTGGTGATCGATGCGGCCTCTTCCGCCGAGCCGGTCACCGTGACCTGGTCAACGCCGGCCGCCGGTTCAACGTCGGCCATTTTCGGGGCGGGCTCACTGGGAGCAGGCGCGCTTGGCACCGGCGCGCTCGGCGTGGGTGCGCCCGCCGAAGGTGGCGGGGGTGGAGGCGGCGGCGGCGGAGGAGGAGGAGGCGCTGGCGGTGGCGGAGGTGGAGGCGGTGCCGACATGGCCGGTGCGGCGCTCTCAAACCAGGCGTCGTCGTCCGCGGACTCATCCCTGTCGAGCTTGCCCGTCAGCGTGCGGTAATAGTGCTCGAACTCCGCCTCGCTGGCGAAGGGCGCAAGCGTCGGCCAGACCGTCTGCGAGGGCTGGGAGAAATCCGGTTCAGGCGCAGCGGGCTCAGGCGTTTCAGGAGCCTGCGTCACACAGGCGCCAAGAAGGAAGGCGCCCAGCGCCACCGAGACTGAACCAACTCGCATTATATCCTCCCACCTGCTGCCTGTGACCATCGAAGAAAAATATGGCGAAATCAAGCAATTGGCGCGGAGCTATCATCCTGAAGCCGAGCATGCACCAGGCGTTCGGAATTGCCGTCTCCGCCCTGGATCGGGCTGTCCGCCCGATCGACAACCTGCCAGCCTTGCTGCTCCAGCCACGCGCAGAACGCATCCTCGGCATCGCGGACGGCTTTGGCATCGGTGACGATCCCGCCCTTGCCGACATGCGCCCGGCCGACCTGGAATTGCGGCTTGAAGAGGCAGACCAGATCGGCGCCTGGCGCGGCCAGTGACAGTGGCACCGCCAGCAGCTTCTCCAGCGCGATGAAGCTTGCGTCACAGACGATGAGACCCGGCAAAAATCCGATATCGCCGCGCGTCAGCTGGCGCGCATCGAACCCTTCCAGCGACTTCACCCGCTCATCCCCGGCAAGGCTCGGATGAAGCTGGCCACGGCCGACATCGACCGCGCAGACCCGCGATGCGCCCCGGCTGAGCAGGACATGGGTAAACCCGCCCGTCGACGCGCCGACATCGAGGCAGTCCCGCCCGGTCGGATTAACACCGAAGAGATCCAGCGCATGGGCAAGCTTCACCCCGCCTCGCGACACCCAGGGATGGGCCGGCGCGGCCTCGATCCGGTCCGTATCGCGGATTTTCGCAGATGGCTTGGTGAGCTGCACCCCGTTGACGGCCACGCGCCCGGCGCTGATGGCGGCCTGCGCAGCTGCCCGGCTCTCGAAGTGGCCAAGCGCGACCAGCACGCGGTCTGCCCTGTCGGGATTACTCAAAATTCACGCCCTTCCGGAACGACACAGCCCTGACCGGCATTGGTCACCTTGCCGCTCTTACTATATCAGTGAGGGCGAAACCAAGGAGTTCGGAATCATGCGGAAATTCTCGATACCACTGGCCGTCTGCGCCACAGCTGTCCTGTTTGCCTGTTCGCAGCAGGCCTCGGATGCCCAGGACCAGGAGACAGCGGAGGCGCCTGCTCAGGATGAAGCTGCCCTGCCCGAACCCGGCGGCAGCGAGTCCCTTCCATCGATGATGCGCGCGACCGGAGACCTGCTCGGCGGTGACGGCAACACGATCGGCAGCGTCAACCTGATCGAAGGGCCGAACGGCATCCTCATGGAAGTCAGCATCGACGCTGGCGGCCTCACACCCGGCTGGCATGCCATCCACATGCACCAGACCGGCGATTGCAGCGATACGGGCAGCTACACCGCCTCCGGCGGACACGTCGGCAAAGTCGACGGCGGCCATGGTCTGCTCAATCCAGCCGGCCCCGAGCCGGGTGACCTCCCCAACCTCTATGCCTTCGAGGACGGGTCGGTTCACTTTGAAACATTCACCGACCTGGTCAGCCTGTCTGACGTAATGGACGAGGATGGCGGGGCCATCATCATCCATGAAGGCCGCGACGACCATCTGAGCCAGCCCATTGGCGGCGCCGGCGGTCGCGTGGCCTGCGCCGTCGTCAACTAGGCCCCGATGAGACGGCGCTGACGGATCGGCCGGTCACTCCGAGCGGTCGATCTTCCCGCGTAGTGCTTTTTTCTCGCCGTGTTCCTTCTTGGCCTTGATGCGACGCTCGACGGCGCCGCGTCCTGGCCGGGTCGGAATGCGGCGTTTGCGTTTCTGGGCCGCCTGCCGGATCATGCCCTGCAGCCGGGTTCTCGCCGCCTCGCGGTTTCGGGCCTGCGAGCGGTGCTCGCTCGCCTCGACGATCACATCGCCTTCCTTGGTAATGCGGGACTTCCAGCGCTGGCGGAAACGGGTCTTGATGGCCTGCGGCAGGCTCGAGGCATCGACATTCCAGCGCAGCTGCACAGCCGTCGAAACCTTGTTCACATTCTGCCCGCCCGGCCCTGACGCGCGCACGAATGTTTCGACCAGCTCCCAATAAGGCACTGAATAATCGTCGTTTATTCTGAGATCGTCGCTGGATGACATGATGAAGGGTCTGTTCAGGCAGGGTTCAAGCTTGCGAACCTATTATTCAATCAGGGTTTCAGCACTGAAACCAGATCAACGCCGGACAGCCGGTAATTTCATCGGGAGGCTAAATCAATGGCTCTCTACAAGACACTCGTGCGAATGGGGGCATCCGTTGTCCTCTCATTCGCCATGCTTGCGCCGGCTGCAATGGCCGAAGAACGTGGCCGCGGCGACCGCGGCGGATATCATGACCGCGGCGACCGCGGTGACCGGGGCCATCGCGGCGACCGTGACCACAGAGGCGATCGCGGCCACAGGGGCGATCGCGGAGACCGTCATCATGGCGGGCGGGATCATGGGCGCGACTGGAATCGTGGACGCGATCACGGCCGTGACTGGAATCGCGGCCGGGACCATAAACGGGACTGGCGTCATTCACGCGACCACCGCCGCGACTGGAGCCACAATCGCCACCGCGACCGCGACTGGAATCGCGGCTATCATCACCGCCGGCACTATTCGGCCCCGCGCGTCGTGAACCGCTACTATTACAGCGCGCCTCGCTACAACTACGGCCATTACCGGCCGCGTGTGACCTTCCACTATGATCACGGCTACTATCATGGCGGCTACCGGATCGGCGGCTATTACAGCTATCGTCCGAACACGATCATCATTCGCGACTATTCGCGCTATGGCCTCTATGCCCCGCCGCATGGCCATCACTGGGTCCGCGATCCCTATAGCGGCGACGCGGTCCTGGCCTCCATCGCCACGGGTGCCATTATCGGCCTCGCCGTCGGCATCCTGGCGCAATAAGTCACCCCGGACACGCAATAAAAAACGCCCGGCCCTCGCATGAAGGCCGGGCGATTTTTTTGTTCACCTTTCATTAGGCACGAGTCATGCTTTAATTGTCAGTGCCGGACCATTTTGCGGCCGGTGCTTTGTTTTCAGCAACAGAAAGGAGGTGATCCAATGTCGAGTGAGAAACCAGGGGCGGCTATTGGATCCGTCCGTGCTGGTGGACTTGGAGAGCAGCCTCTCTTTGACCGCTAGCACTGGCAAAGGCAGGCCCTGAGCCTGCCGGGATTCAGAGCCAAACCGGCTCACGGAGGCCGCCCGTCAGGGCGGCCTTTTCGTTTGCGGAAATAGAGGGATGGCCGCCCGCCTAGTTGCCCGAGGCAGCGCCCCCGCCAAACCACATGCGACCGCGCTGCAGGTCCTGGCTGAGCCGGATCTCGACCGGTTCGCCGGACAGTCTCTGGCGATAGACCTGCGTGTTCTCCAGGACGCGCTGGACATAGTTGCGGGTTTCGGAGAACGGGATGAACTCGATCCAGTCGATCGGATCAATCTCACCGGTGCGCGGGTCGCCATAATCACGGATCCAGCGCGCCGGCCTCGACGCGCCGGCATTATACGCCGCCGCCGTCATGATGTAGCTGCCATTGAACCGGTCCAGAAGCGTATCGAGATGCGCGCCGCCAAGCGTCATGTTGTAGCCTGGATCATCGGTCAGCCAGGACGTCTTGTAAGGCAGGCCGATATTGCGGGCCTCCATCCGGGCGGTGCTGGGGATGAACTGCATCAGGCCGCGCGCATTCGCATGCGAGACCGCCGACGGGTTCATTTCGCTTTCCTGACGCGACAGCGCATACATCATGGCCCGTTCGACGTCCGGCTCACGGAGCAACTCGAAATCGGGCACCGGGAACGCGGCATCCGTCGCCACGATCCCCTTGGCGAGGCCTGCCTTCGCGCCGCGCACACCAATGTCTGCATACAGATAATCGGAAGCGAGCTCGGACAGGAGCAGGTAATCCGCCTCGGTCGCGAGCATGTCATCCAGGTGATAGGCGAACTGACGGAATTCACCGGCCTCGCCATTCTCCGCCAGCAGCTTCAGCGCCTGCACGAGCGGGCGGGCGTTGAAGGCCGCGCGCTCCTCCTTGCTTACCGGCTGGCTGGCCTGCAGGAACAGCTGGGTATTGCCGGTCTTTTCCGCGGCCAGCTGGCCATAGAAGACGAACGGATACTGCGCCGCCAGCGCATAAGCTTCCTGCGCCTCGTCTGTCCGGCCGAGCGCCTCGAGGGCACGGCCGCGCCAGTAGTCGGCCCGCGACTGGCTGATCGGGGTCGAGACGTTCTTGCCCAGGTTTTCGAAATGGCCGAGCGCCTTTTCTGGCTGCTCCAGCTGACGCAAGGCGATCCAGCCGGCCAGCCATTCGGCTTCGGCAAAGTCCGTGCCCTCGCTCATGCCATGCGGCTCGGCAAGCTGGTAGGCGGTGGTGAAATCGCCATCCTTCAGCGCCGAACGCAGCGCCATGGACCGCTCACGCCAGAGATTGTCGCGACCGACAGACGGCACTTCGGCCCCGTCGATCTGCGCCAGAAGCGGGACATAGTTCGACTCCGGCTGGCCCGCCCTGCGGCGCCATTTCGCCCGGTCATAAAGCAGGCCCGGATTGTCCTGAAGGTATTCCGGGACAGCATCGACGGCCCCATCCACACCGCGGCGGCGCAGCTGCAGGCTGGAGCGCGCCTCAACCAGCCTGCGCCAGTCCGGGCTGAGATAGGGCTGCAGACGCGCGGCCGCCGAATGCTGGGCGGTCCAGAGCAGGAAGTCGGCGCGCTGCTGGTGATCGAACGGCGTCAGGTCACTGCCATACCGGGCAAGGACCTGGTTGGTGAGGTCGTCATCCAGCGTGTTCCCGTGCCAGGCCTGCCGGATATAGGTCAGCGCCTCCTCGCGGCGCCCCTCACGGCGGAGCGCCTCGGCCAGCGCGACGCGGCCGGCACCGGAGACCGGACCGCCAATCTCTTCGAACCAGTCTATCTGCTGCTGCGAATTCAGCGCCGAAAGTGAAACGGCCTCCTCCGCCCGGACCTGGACGCTGGTCATCTGCGGCCAGTCGCCCTGCGAGCGCAGCAGGTTGCTCAACTCGTCGAAGGACATGATCAGGTCGCCGCGGCCGCGATACCAGCGAATCACCTGCCGGACGATTTCCGACCGCGCCTGCGCTTCGAGGTTGCGAACGGTGCTCCAGCGGTTCTCCGCAGCGGCATTGAGCGCGCTGCGCAGAATGCCCGCATCCGTTGTCGACACGACATTCGATGCCGCAACCAGATCGGGCTTGAGGCTTGGCGCTGGTGGAATGGCTGCAGACGCGCTGGCTGCAGCCGAAATCAGCAGCAATGCTGCGAGACTTGCCCGATGATTACGTAGGCGCATGGACCCTGCCTGTTTTCTTTGCGTTCACAGCGTGCCAAACACGCTGTGTCGAATCTCGAATTCAGTTATCAACACATAAATCGCGGCAACAATACGATGTTCCATGGATCGATCCCTGCACTGGTCACACCCTTCAAGAACGGTGAAGTAGATCGCAAGGCCTATGCCGATTTGATCGAGCGACAGATCGAAGGCGGTAGCGGGGCGCTTGTGCCGTGCGGGACGACCGGCGAGTCTGCAACGCTCAGCCATGCAGAGCACCGCGAAGCCGTATCCTTCTGTGTCGAAGTGGCCGCCGGCCGGGTTCCCGTCATTGCTGGCGCAGGCTCAAATTCCACAAGAGAAGCCATCGGCCTGGTTCAGCACGCCAAGGATACTGGCGCCGATGCCGCGCTCTGCGTCTGCCCGTATTACAACCGTCCGGACCAGATCGGCCTGGAAGCGCATTTCCGCGCCATTGCAGACGCCGTCTCGCTGCCGATCATCATGTACAATGTCCCGGCCCGCACCGTCTCCGACGTGCAGCCCGACACAGTGATCCGTCTCGGCAAGCTGCCGAACATCGTCGGGATCAAGGACGCGACCGGCGACCTTGCGCGCGTCAGCCTGCATGCCGCCGGCCTGCAGGGCGAGCAGTTCGTGCAGATCTCGGGCGACGACCCTTCGGCGCTTGGCTACTGCGCCATGGGTGGCAAGGGCTGTATCTCCGTGACGGCAAACATCGCGCCCGAGCAGATGGCGAAGATGCACAAGGCCGTCCAGGAGGGTGACCTGGCAACGGCTCAGGAGATCGAGCGGAAATTCATCGCCCTGCACAAGGCGCTGTTCGTCACCCCCTCCCCCGGCCCGGCGAAATACGCGCTGGCCAAGCTCGGCCTGTGCTCCGGCGAGGTCCGCCTTCCCATCGTCGCGCCGCACGATGCAGCCTGTGAGAAGATTGACGCTGCAATGGAAATCGCAGGCCTTATATAGACCGGCATGTCCAAGAAGACCCAGATCAAGGGCCGCACTGATGGCCTCGTCGCAGAGAATCGGCGCTCGCGCTTCGACTACCATGTCGAGGATACGCTTGAGGCCGGTCTCGTGCTCGAAGGCAGTGAGGTCAAATCCCTGCGCAATGGGCGCGCGAACATCGCCGAGGCGTATGCCGCCGTCGAGAATGGCGAGCTGTGGCTCGTGAATGCCGACTTCCCGCCCTATGAGGGCGCCAACCAGTTCAACCACGATCCGAAGCGGCGGCGGAAGCTGCTCGTCTCGAAGCGCGAGATTGCGAAGCTCGCCCAGGCCGTTGACCGCGCCGGGCGGACGATCGTGCCTCTGAAACTGTACTTCAACGATCGCGGGATCGCGAAACTGCTGATCGGCATCGCGACCGGCAAGCGCGCGCCCGACAAGCGCGAGACGGCAAAGAAACGCGACTGGCAGCGCCAGAAGGCCCGCATCCTGAAAGAGAATTAGGCCGAAACGATCCGTGCATACTGGCCCGGATCGACATTGCCGCCGGAAATCACGACGCCAACGCGTTTGCCCTTCGCCGCTTCCGGCAGGTCATGAAGCGCGCTGGCCAGGGCGGCCGCACCGCCGGGCTCGACGACCAGCTTGAGGTGCCTGAAGGCCTGACGCATCGCGTCCTCGATGGCCGTATCGTCGACCGCGCAGCCACCCGCCAGCAGCCGCTTGCCGAGCGCCCAGGTGATCTCACCCGGCGCGGGCGTCAGGATCGCATCGCAGATGGAGCGCGAGCCGGGCGCATTCGCCACGATCTCGCCGGCGGCCAGCGAGCGGCGCCAGTCATCATGCTCGGCTGGTTCGGCGGTCCATATCTTCGTGGCGGGGCTCAGCGCCTCGAAGGCCAGCGCGATCCCCGTGATCAGGCCGCCTCCGCCGACACAGCAGATGAGATGGTCGAGCGGGGTGCCGGCCGCCTGCATCTGCTCGGCAAACTCGACACCGGCCGTGCCCTGCCCGGTGATGATGTACGGGTCGTCGAAGCTCGGCACGAGCACCGCCTCGCGAAGATCGGCTTCAGCCGCCGCAATCGCTTCGCGGCTTTCATTGTGTCGGTCATAGAAACGGATCTCGGCCCCGTCGCGCCGCACGCCCTCAACCTTGATGCCCGGCGCATCCGACGGCATCACGATCAGCGCAGGCATCTCAAGAAGCCGCGCGGCCCGGGCGACGCCCTGGGCGTGGTTGCCTGAGGAGAAGGCGACGACGCCGCCTTTTTGCCGGGCCGGGTCGATCTGCATCAGCCGGTTGGTGGCGCCGCGAATCTTGAAACTGCCGGTCAGCTGCAGGTTCTCGCATTTGAAGAAGAGCTCTGCACCAGCCAGTGCGTCGATGGCCTCGTTGCGCAGCACAGGCGTGCGAACAACGTGCCCCTGCAGACGGCGGGCGGCCTCAAGCACATCGTCAGGACTGGGAAGCGTTCCGTCCGGCAGCCCGTTCATCGTTACATGTACCGCCGCGAGGGACCCGATGCGACGCGCTGGGTCTTGAACCAGTCGACGAACTTGCCGATGCCTTCTTCGAGGCTGACTTTCGGGTCATAGCCGTAGTCGGCCTGCATCTTGGAAATGTCGGCGCAGGTCTCGGTGACATCGCCCGGCTGCATTGGCTCAAGCGCGATGCGCGCCGTCTTGCCAGTCGCTTTCTCGATGGTGCGGATGAAGTCCATCAGCTGAACGGGCTGGTTGTGGCCGATATTGTAGAGCAGGTGCGTGCGCTCGCCATCGGCAAAATGCGGCTCGCCCGTTGCGATCGCCTTCAGGCCGGCGATGGCATCGTCGATATAGGTGAAGTCGCGTTTCATCTTGCCGCCATTGAAGACGCGGATCGTCTCGCCGCGCAGGATCCGGTCGGTGAACGACCAGTAGGCCATGTCGGGGCGCCCCCATGGACCGTAGACGGTAAAGAAACGCACGCCGATCTGCTGCAGGTCATACAGCTTGGCATAGGCCTGGCTCATCAGCTCGTCGGCGCGCTTGGTGGCGGCGTAGAGCGAGACCGGCCGGTCGACATTGGCGTCTTCCTTGAAGGGCGCCACGGCATCGTCGCCATAGACCGAACTCGAAGAGGCATAGACCAGCATCGGCGCCTTTGCCGCACGCCGGCAGAATTCCAGCACGGCGAGATGGCCGGTCATGTTGGACGCGGCATAGGCGAAGGGATTCTCGAGCGAATAACGGACACCGGCCTGGGCGGCGAGATGGATCACCCGGTCGATCGAATCGCGCTCTGGCAAGGCCAGCAGCCGGTCGTGATCGGAAATGTCGAGCTTGCGGAACTCGAACTCCGGCAGGCGCTCGAGCTGGTGCAGCCGCTCCTGCTTGTAGGTGACGTCGTAATAGGCATTGAGATTGTCGAGGCCGAGGACGCTATGGCCCTCTTCAAGCAGGGCTTTCGAGATCTGCGACCCGATAAAACCCGCAACGCCTGTGACTAGAAATCTCATTCATCTACCTCGCCAGCATGGCTATAGCGGGCAGGTGCAGCCGGGAAAAGAAGCTGACTGAGAATGCGCTCAAAGCCGCGAAGCGTAACGGGCGATAATGTCGCGCGCATCCTTGGATGTTTCCGGATTTTCGATCGCATGGGCCAGCACAGCCTCGAAATAACCCGCCTTCGAGCCGCAATCGAATTCCTCGCCTTCGAACTCGAATGCGTAGAAGGCCTGCTTTTCCATCAGGCGCTCCATCGAGTCGGTCAGCTGGATCTCGCCGCCGGCGCCCTTGCCCTGGTCTTCCAGCAGCGCGAAGATTTCCGGCTGGAGAATATAGCGGCCGGTGATCTTCAGGTTTGACGGGGCTTCCTCGCGCGGGGGTTTTTCCACCATGCCGCTCATCTCGATCAGGCGGCCATCGCGGGACTTGGGCGCGATGACACCATAAGAGGAGACGCGCTCTTCGGGCACCGGGTCGACCGCCACGATATTGCCGCCAACCTTGTTGTAGGCCTCGACCATCTGGGCAAGGCAGGAAGGCTTGGCCCGCACGATCACGTCGGGCAGCAGCACGGCGAACGGCTCGTTGCCGATAATGTCCTTGGCGCACCAGACGGCATGGCCGAGACCAAGCGGCGCCTGCTGGCGGGTGAAGCTGGCAGCGCCTGCAGGCAGCTTCGTCTTCTGGACTTCCTTGAGGATGTCGGCCTTGGAGGCCTTCGCCGCGAGCGAGGTCTCAAGCTCGAACGCCTCGTCGAAATAGTCCTCGATGGCGCCCTTGCCGCGGCCCGTCACGAAGACGATGTGTTCGATCCCGGCTTCGAGCGCCTCGTCGACGACATATTGGAGCGCGGGACGGTCGACGACCGGCAGCAGCTCCTTGGGTATGGATTTCGTTGCAGGAAGAACACGCGTGCCATGACCGGCCACCGGCAGAACCGCCTTACGAATTCCCATATTTTCCCCCAAATCATTCATTCTGGTTCATGTGAGGCCGAGGACCATACAGGCTCGCCTCCGATTGGCCAGCGCCGTGCTACCAGATTCCGTAAAAGAAGAATATGCCCAGCAGGGTCGTGATGCCCGAAGCCGATGCGAGGACGCGGCCGATATCCACGATCCGCTCGCGCCTGTGGTGCGCTTCCATCGACCGGGCGAGGTTTTCCTGCATTGCACGTGCAGGCGATTCTGCAGCCTCGACATCCGGACGCGCGGAAACCTCTTCGAGACCGGCCGTATCCGTATCGGTTGCTGGCGTCTCATATGTTTCCGGCTCGTGGTGATCTGGCTTCTTGATCGCAGACATGTCGGCAGCCCTCTCCTTCAGGCCCCATTTGCCACGCCCATCCCTAATGAAGCGCTAAATGGCGCTTTGTAATTGATCGGGAATTCGGGTTTTCCGGCCATTCGGTACAGCGCCTGCCCGAATATGCCCAAGCAGCGGGCAATAAGCGCTGCCCCGGGATGAATCTGCCCGCGGGGTGTCATCGGTGCGGCAGAATCCGCTATGGTCGGAGCGCGTTTTCAGGACCCTTTTAGCCGATGGAAAACAAGATCCCCGGAAAGCTCGCCTGGATTGGCCGACTTCGCATGCCCGCGCTGATCCTTCTCACCGCCCTGGCGCTCTGGGCCGGTGCGAAGTTCCTCTGGGCGGAAAGCGGTTATGTCGAGACGACGCTGATCGGCGTCCGCTTCCTGGTGATCTCGGCGATTGGCTGGGCCGTCACCTCGCTGACCGATCTCGCCATCAAGCGGCGCATGGGCCGCCTGGACATCGATGTCGCGGACAATTTCCAGGCCCGCAAATCGGCAACCCGCCTCGATGTGATGCGGCGGGTCATCATTGTCGTAGGCGCGATTGCGACTCTCGCCTGCGCGCTCGTTGTCGTGCCGTGGGCGCGCCAGCTCGGCGTATCGCTGCTGGCGTCTGCGGGGATTGTCGGCATCGCGGTTGGCCTCGCCGCGCGGCCGGTCCTGTCGAACCTGATCGCGGGCATCCAGATCGCCTTCACCCAGCCGATCCGGATCGAGGATGCCGTCGTGCTGGAGAATGAGTGGGGCTGGATCGAGGAGATCGACCTCTTCTACGTTGTCGTCCGCATCTGGGACCGCCGCCGCCTGATCGTGCCCCTCACCTATTTCATCGAAAAACCCTTCCAGAACTGGACGCGCAAGTCCGGTACGATCATTGGCGCGGTCTATTGGTGGCTCGACTATCGCGCCCCGGTCGCCAAGATGCGCGACAAGCTGGAAGAAATCTGCAAGTCGACCGAGCTCTGGGATGGCGAGGTGGTGAACCTGCAGGTGTCGGAAACCGACAAGATGACCATCCAGGTCCGCGCACTCGCCACCGCCAGCACAAGCCCGCGCGCCTGGGACCTGCGCTGCTATATCCGCGAGCAGATGATCAACTGGCTGCAGGCCGAACACCCCGAAGCCTTCCCGCGCATCCGGGCCCGCGCCGAAGTGTCCGACGAGCCGATGAATTTCGCCCCGCCGCCGAAGCCATCCGACATCGAATTGGGTGACCAGTCGCTGGACGGCTCCGAGCTGGCGGACAGCGGTGCGGGTGAACCGAAACCCTAAAGCGTGCTCACCACATGGCCGCCATCGACGACGATGGTCGACCCGGTCATGTAGCTGCCCGCATCGGACGCCAGCAGCAGCAGCGCGCCGGCCAGCTCCTCATGCTTGCCGAAACGGCGCATCGGGACGCGCTTGCGCATCTTGTCACCGGCCTCGCTGTCGAGGAATTCGTCATTGATGTCGGTCTTGAAGTAGCCGGGCGCGATCGCGTTCACGCGGATGCCGTAGCGGGCCGATTCCAGCGCCATTACGCGGGTGAGATGGTCGACAGCGGCCTTGGACGCAGCATAGGCGGCAATGGTGTGCTGCGGGCGCAGGGCGGTGATCGACGCGATGTTGATGATGGAGCCGGGCTTACCCGCTTCCATCAGCGCATTCGCCCCGGCCTTGGCGACGCGCCAGACACCGTCGAGGTTGGTGTTCATGACCGCGCGCCAGTCTTCCTCGGTCATCTGCGTGAACCAGTTGTCCCGCGAAATGCCGGAATTGTTGACGATGATATCGACGGGGGCGCCCAGCTTGTCCTGGACGGTCTTGAAGGCCGCTTCGACGCTGGCCGGGTCGGTGACGTCCATTTCAACCGCGAGCGCCTTTCCGCCGGAGGACTCAATTTCGCCGGCCAGAGCTTCCAGTTTTTCAAGGCGCCGCGCCGCCAGCACCACACCGGCTCCAGCCTTGGCCAGGGCGCGCGCAAACGCTGCGCCAAGTCCACCTGACGCACCGGTAACCATCGCCGTTTTTCCTGTTAGTTCGAACAATTCCATGCCTCGTTTTCCGTTTCGCTATTGCTTTCGCGCAAGATTTTTCCGATCACTCGCGCCATGAAGCTCACAATCTTAAAAGAAACAAGTCCGGGGGAAACGCGCGTCGCGGCAACTCCGGAGTCGGTGAAAAAGCTGATTGGGCTCGGGCATTCGGTGACCATTGAATCTGGCGCCGGAACCGCTGCGGGATTCCCGGACAAGGCTTTTTCGGAGGAAGGTGCAACCATTGCCAAGACGGCGGCAACAGCACTGAAGGGGGCTGACCTTCTGCTGAAGGTCCGCGCGCCGAGTGCCGAGGAGGCCGGGAAATATCCCGAGGGCCTGACCGTCATCGCGCTGATGAACCCGTTCAACATGGGCGACCTCACGGACGCTTATAACGCGAAGAAACTCAACACGCTCGCCATGGAATTCACCCCGCGCATCACGCGGGCCCAGTCCATGGACGCGCTGTCCTCGCAGTCGAACCTGGCCGGCTATCGCGCCATGATCGAGGGCGCGCAGATCTATGGCCGCGCCATGCCGATGATGATGACCGCTGCGGGCACGGTCGCCCCGGCCAAGGTCTTCGTCATGGGCGCGGGCGTCGCCGGTCTTCAGGCCATCGCCACGGCCCGCCGCCTTGGCGGTGTTGTGACGGCGACCGATGTTCGTCCGGCGGCCAAGGAACAGGTCGCCTCGCTCGGCGCCAAGTTCATCGCTGTCGAGAACGAAGAGTTCAAGGAAGCCGAGACCGCTGGCGGCTATGCCAAGGAGATGTCGGACGACTACAAGAAGCAGCAGGCTGAACTGACGGCGAACCATATCGCCAAGCAGGACATCGTCATCACCACCGCCCTCATCCCGGGCCGGCCTGCGCCGGAACTGGTCAGCGAAGCGATGGTGAAATCGATGAAGCCGGGCTCGGTGATCGTCGACATGGCCGTCGCCTCGGGTGGCAACTGCCCGCTGTCCAAACCCGATGAGGTCGTCGATGTCGACGGCGTGAAAGTGGCCGGGTTCTCCAACCTGCCCGCACGCCTGCCGGCCGACTCCTCCTCGCTCTATGCGAAGAACCTGCTCGCCTTCCTGCCGCTGATCACAGCCGAGGATGGCGCGCTGAACCTCGATACCGACGATGAAATCGTCACCGCCATGCTGCTGACCCGCGGCGGCGAAACCGTGAATGAAAGGCTGAAATCATGAAAGCCATTCCAGTAATCCTGTCGGCAGCGGCCCTCGCCCTGCCGGCGCAAGCGGCCGAGATATCGGCCATCAACCCGACGGTCTTCCTGGCCGCGATTTTCGCGTTGGCCTGTTTCGTCGGCTACTATGTCGTCTGGTCGGTGACCCCGGCCCTGCACACCCCGCTCATGGCCGTGACCAATGCCATTTCGTCGGTGATCATCGTTGGCGCCATCGTCGCGGCGACGGCCTCCGGCGCGATCAATGGCGGCTGGATCGCCAAGGCGCTGGGCGGACTCGCCGTGGCGCTGGCCAGCGTCAACATCTTCGGCGGCTTCCTCGTCACCCAGCGCATGCTGGCCATGTACAAGAAGAAGGGGGAGTAAACCGTGGAACAGTTTGCAAACACATGGGCGCCGCTACTCTACCTGGCGGCCGGTATCCTCTTCATCCTTGCCCTGCGCGGCCTCTCCAGCCCGGCGACCAGCCGGAAAGGTAACCGCAATGGCATGATCGGCATGACCATCGCGGTGGTCACGACGCTGGTCCTGCTCTGGGAAAGCCTCGACCCGACCACTTGGGCGATCCTGATCGGCGGCGCCGTAATCGGTGGCGCAATCGGCGCGCTCATTGCCCGCCGGATCGCCATGACGGCGATGCCGCAGCTTGTTGCCGCCTTCCACTCGCTGGTTGGCCTTGCCGCCGTGCTCGTCGCCGCTGCCGCGCTCTATGCGCCGCTTGGCTTCGGTATTGGTGTCGTGGGCGACATCAACCTCGTCTCGCTGATCGAGCTGTCGGTCGGCTCGGCTATCGGTGCGCTGACCTTCACCGGCTCGGTGATCGCCTTCGCCAAGCTCAACGGCAACATGTCGGGCTCGCCGATCCTGCTGCCGGCCCGCCACCTTCTGAACATCGCACTGGCTGCCGGCATTGTCGCGCTGGTCGTGGTGCTCATCATGTCGAGCGGCGCTGCGACCTGGGCGTTCTGGGGCCTCACCGTCCTTGCCCTGATCCTCGGCATCACGCTGATCATCCCGATTGGCGGGGCAGACATGCCGGTCGTGGTCTCGATGCTCAACTCCTATTCCGGCTGGGCAGCGGCGGCGCTGGGCTTCACGCTCGGCAACTTCGCGCTGATCATCACTGGCGCGCTGGTCGGCTCGTCCGGTGCGATCCTGTCCTACATCATGTGCAAGGGCATGAACCGCAGCTTCATCTCGGTCATCCTCGGCGGCTTCGGCGCTGATGATGATGGCGGCGCGTCCGCGGGTGCGCAGGTCGACCGGCCCTTCAAGCAGGGCTCGGCTGACGATGCGGCCTTCATCATGAAGAACGCGTCCAAGGTCATCATCGTGCCGGGCTACGGCATGGCGGTGGCGCAGGCCCAGCACGCCCTGAAGGAAATGGCCGAGCTGCTGAAGGAAGAAGGCGTGGACGTGAAATACGCGATCCACCCCGTCGCCGGACGCATGCCGGGCCACATGAACGTGCTGCTCGCCGAGGCGCAGGTGCCGTATGACGAAGTGTTCGAGCTGGAAGACATCAATTCCGAGTTCAACACTGCCGACGTCGCCTTCGTCATCGGCGCGAATGACGTGACCAATCCGGCTGCAAAGACCGACAAGTCCTCGCCGATCTACGGCATGCCCGTCCTCGACGTGGAAAATGCCGGCACGGTGCTGTTCATCAAGCGCTCGATGGGCTCCGGCTATGCCGGCATCCAGAACGAACTGTTCTTCAAGGACAATACGATGATGCTGCTGTCGGACGCCAAGAAGATGGTCGAGGAGATCGTCAAGGCGCTGTAGCCAATACGGCCAAGCGGCGGAAACCGGTCCCGTGGATCGGTTTCAGGCCGACATTGCAAGACCGGCGGAGCCCAGAGCTTCGCCGGTTTTTTCTTGAGGCCTGCCGCGCCATTGCAGCGCCGGCAACCGGTCCAGTTCGGGCCGCGCAAACAGGAACCCCTGCATCAGCCGGACGCCGAGGCCATACAGGACCTCGAATTCCTCTGGTGTCTCGATTCCCTCGCAGACGGGCGTGATGCCGAGGTCGCTGGTCATGTTCAGGATGTGCCGGACAATCGCCTGCTTGGCGCTGTTCGTATCGATCCCGCGAATGAGCTCCATGTCGAGTTTCACGAAATCCGGCTGGAACGCCGAAAGCAGGCCGAGCCCGGCATAGCCCGCGCCGAAATCATCGATCGCGGTTGAAAAACCCATCGACCGATAAGAGCGAAGGATGTTGAGCAGGTGATCGGTGTCCAGCCGCTCGCTCTCGGTAAATTCGAAAAGGATACGGTTCGTCGGGAAGCCGGACTCCAGGGCCGCAGATAGCGTCTTGCGGATGCAGGCACGCGGTTCATAAACGGCGTTCGGCAGGAAGTTGATGGAGAGAAACGGCGCAGCCGCGGCATCGCGCAGCCCCAGCGCCGACGCCTGCGAAATCGCCGTCACGCGGCACGCCTGGTCGAACTGGTAGCGGGTTTCATCCGTCACCCGCGACAGGACTTCCCCGGCGCCCTCGCCGGCACGCCCGCGCACAAGTGCTTCATAGGCGAAGACCTGCAAGGCGCCGAAATCAAAGATGGGCTGGAACGCCATCGTGATACCGAAATCGGTATCGGCGGCGCTTCGGCAGCGGTTGCAATCGGTCATCATCCCGGCGTTTCTCCCCTTCTCGCTGCAGTTTACGGCGGCTGGGTTACCGAGTTATTGTTTGGCTGACACCAGGCGCAGCAGAAAGCAGGTGCGAGGGCCACGCCTCTGTCATCCATTCCCGTGACGTCTGCGGAAAGGTTTCGCCAAGAGCGACGAAAGTCCCGTTGCGGGCTTTTCGCCTTGATGTAAGGTCTCGCCATTCGCAATGAGGACGACGACCTTGAAACCATCAAAACTCATCGTCACGGCTGCCGGAGCTTGCTCCGCGCTGGCCGTGCTTTCTGCCCCCTTCTCCGCCATGGCCCAGGAAAAGGGGCCCGTCACCATCGAGGCGCTTGCCAAGCTGAAGCGCGTGTCTTCGCCGGCGATCAGCCCCGATGGTGACTGGATCGCCTATGTGGTCGAAGGCCGCGTCGAGGGCGCTGACAAGACGCGCGCACAGCTCTTCATGGCCTCCGCCGATGGCAAGACCGTGCTGCCCATGACGTCGGCCTCCTATGACGCCCACAGCCCGCAATGGAGCCCGGACGGCAAGCAGCTCGCTTTCCTCGCCGCGCGCTCCGACCTTGACGAGAACGCCGCGACCCAGGTCTGGACCCTCGACATGCGGGGCGGCGAAGCGCGTGCCTATACAGACGTCACACAGGGCATCTCCGGCTTTGAATGGGCCCCCGATGGCAAGCGCATGCTGCTGATGATCCAGGATGAAGGCGAGAATGCCCGCAAGAAGCGCGAGGCGCGCGAGGCCGGCGAAGACGAGCCCGAACTGCCTTGGGTGATCGACCGCCGCCAGTTCAAGGAAGACGGTGTCGGCTATCTCGACCGCTCGCGCACCCATATCTACGTGATCGCCGAACGGCTCGCAGAGCCGGTGCAGATCACCGATGGCGACCGCGACGACCATGGCGCGACCTGGAGCCCGGATGGCACCAGGATCGCCTATGCCACCAATGTGACCGAGGACCCGGACGGCAACTACAATACTGACATCTTCGTCATCGACGCGGCCGCTGGCAGCACCCCGGTTCAGGTCACGACGAATCCGGGCGGTGAGACATCGCCGGCCTGGAGCCCGGACGGCAAGACGCTCGCCTATACGACGTCGCTGAAGCCCGAGCTGCTCTGGTATGCCACCAGCCACCTTGCCACCTCGCCCGCGACGGGCGGGTCCGTCCGGCTGCTGACAGAAAGCCTCGACCGAAACGTCTTCGATCCGGCCTGGAGCCCGGATGGCAAGTCCATCTACTTCACGATCGAGAATGAGGGCATGCAGCCGATCATGGCAGCTGATGTCCGCACCGGACGCCTCAGCCAATACGTCTCCGGCCAGTTCGCCATCTATGACTATGACGTCGCCGGCAATGGCGACCTCGCGCTGCGGCTGACCAATCCGACCCTGCCTTCGGAAATCTTCCTGAAATCCGGCCGCCAGCTCACCCAGGTGACGCGGACGAATGAAGCGGTGCTGGATACGCTCGACCTCGCCAAGCCGCAATTTGTCTCCTTCGACAATCCGGACGGCATTTCGGTCGATGAATTCATCTATCCCGCCAAGGACGTCACCGGCCCGGCCCCGGCCATCCTGTTCAATCATGGCGGCCCGGTCGCGCAATATGACTACAGCTTCGAACCCTTCGCCCAGCTCTTCGCGGCCAACGGTTATGCGACCGTCATGGTCAATCCGCGCGGCTCAAGCGGCAAGGGTGAGGACTTCAAGAAAGCGATCTTCGCCGAATGGGGCGTGAAGGATTTCGCCGATGTCATGGCGGGCGTCGACACGGCCGTCGATCTTGGCCTTGTCGATCCAGACCGCCTCGGCGTCGGCGGCTGGTCCTATGGTGGCATCCTGACCAATTACGTCATCACCCAGACCGACCGGTTCAAGGCAGCGGTCAGCGGCGCCAGTGAAGTCAACTACACGGCCAATTATGGCCACGACATCTACCAGCGCGAATGGGAGATCGAGCTCGGCCTGCCATGGGAAAACCAGGAAGGCTGGGACGCCATCTCGCCCTTCTGGGACGCACCGAAGGTCACCACGCCGACGCAATTCATGGTCGGCCAGGAGGACTGGAACGTCCCGGCAATGAACTCCGAGCAGTTTTATCTCGCGCTCAAGCGGCTCGGCATCGACACCAAGCTGGTCGTCTATCCCGGTGAGGATCACTCGATCGACCGGCCGAGCTTTGTCGATGACCGCTACCAGCGGTTCATCGACTGGTACGACACCTATCTGAAGCCGTAAGGCAGATGCCGGTTTCCGGCCTGCGCCCTAGCGGGCGTGGGCCGGGCCGAAGATCAGCGCGTTTGCGACCAGCAGGTTGAGACCATTCAGGTAGGCGCGCGTGAACGGGCTTTCGGTGAAGGCGATCACCATGCCCTCGCCATGCGGCTCGACCATGACGAAGGGCTTGAAGGCGATCTGGGCCCGGTTCTCTTCCCAGAGATAGCCGCTCGCCAGCAGCTCATCGGCGGCTGCAAAGTGGAACACGTTCGTCCCCTCATCTGCCATCAGCGGGCGGTAGACGCTGGACCCTGCATAAAGCGCGATCGTTTTCGCATAGCCCGACGACAGCCAGTGGTCGGTGTTGGCAACGACATTGGCGAGCACGCCCGGAACATCGTCCGGCGCAGCGTCCGGGTCTGCGATCATGGCGTCATAGGCATCCTTGCCCGCGATGTGCGTGCCGTCAGCCCGGGTCTCGTCCTCCTCGCCTTCGCCTGACGCTTCTGCAGCCGAGTCGCCATCGGCATAGGCCTTTTCCAGTTTCGTCGACAGCAGGCCCGCATCCGCGCTCGCCAGGAAGTCGACAGCGCCGCCGACGCCAACCAGGACGCCGCCCTGCTCGACAAAGGATTTGAGCGCTGCGGCGCCGCCGTCTCCGAGACGGTGCGCAAAATCGCCCGACGTATCGGGCACGATCAGCACGTCATATTTGCCAAGATCGGCCCCCGCCAGATTGTTCACGCGGATCGGCGCGACCGGAACGGAAAGCTGGCGCTCGATCACGTAACGCGTCGCGCCGGTTTCGGTCGGGATCGTGCCCTCGCCCCAGGCCATGGCGACCCTGGGCATAGCCACTGTCTTGAACTTGTCGCTGCCATAGTTGGGTCCGTCTTCGACCCAGCTGGTCTGCAATGCGACGACTTCGGCGCCGATTTCGCTCGCCATCCGGTTCAGCATCGCGCCAAGCCCTGCGGTATTGTCGGCGACGGGGAAGATGATCGTTCCGCGCGGGAAGGACCGTCCGCCGGCGATGAAGGCCTCTTCGGTCGCCTTGCCGACAGCGCCCTCCTTCAGGGCCGCCAGGGCGAGTTTCGCGCCGCCCGTATCGGTCCACGGGATGGCATAGCCAAAGGCCGCATTCGGTGCCGTCACGGCCGGGATCGGGTCATCGGCGCCCACCAGGCTTGCCGACGACAGGTTCACGCGTGAGCACGTCGAGCTGGTCACGCCATCCATGAGCGGCAGCGACCAGGCCGTCACATCGTAAAGCTCGTGATTGAGCCCGCGGTCACGGCGCCCTTCCTGTTCGGCAACATAATCGACCGGCAGTTCGGTTTCCTTTTCGAGCAGCGTCGCGATGCGTCGCCCGGCCGGCTGGGCGCGGTCAACGACCAGGGCACCGGACGGATAGCGCGTGCCGCAGGCCTCGAAGCCCGGTCCAACGCGCTGGACGGCAATCTCCTGGGCGGCGAGCCGGCGGCCGAGATCCTCGACCTGCCATCTGCGCTCGGCGAGGTCGAAGATGAAATAACGGCTTTTCGACTTACGCCCTTCATCGGCCACTTCGCTGCGATAGTCGGCAAAGTCCCCGAGGAACAGGTCGTGATTGTTCGCGACGACTTCAGCCGTCGACAGGGTGGAGATGAAGTGGTGCTCGACGCCGTCGCGATAGGTCAGCATGCTGCCGTCCTTGCGCTGGTATTCGAGGCCACGGGCAGAGCCCTGCTCATAGGTCATCGCCACCGCGCCGCCGAGCTGCGGCCACATGTCGGCATAGCCCGGATAGAAGGCATCATAGACTTCGCGGGTGAAATATTCGAAGCCGCGGCTGTCAAACCATCGGGCATGATTTTTCCCGATCAGGGTCTGCTTGGCGCGTTGTTCGTCTCTGATATAGGGATTGAACGGGTCAGCCGATGGCGCGAAGAAGTAGGTCTCCTCGCCGCCCATTTCGTGGACGTCCACAACGACGACCGGATACCAGTCCAGCATCTGCTCGACGCGGCCGACGGTTTCCGGTTGCGTCATCGCAAACCAGTCGCGGTTCATGTCAAACAGGTAGTGATTGTAGCGCCCGCCCGGCCAGGGCTGGTCATGTTCGGCGGTTGCCGGATCGGCGGATGTTTCAAGGCCGCGCGCAGCTTCGAAGGATGCCTTGAAGCGGGCGCGCCCGTCGGGGTTCTGCATCGGGTCGATGATGACGATGGTCTCGTCGAGGATCCTGTCGACCGTCGCATCGTTTTCTGCAGCGAGCAGGTGATAGGCGAGAGCGAGCGCGGCATCGGTGCTCGAGATTTCATCGCCATGCACGCCATAGGACAGCCAGACAACGGCCGGCGTCCGGGCGACCAGGTCCGCGCGCTCACCCGCCGAAAGCGTGCCAGAAGCGATAGACTTGATGTCGGCCTGGATCTCGTCGATGCGGGCCATGTTCTCCGGCGAGCTGATGACGCCGTAGACCAGCTTCCGGCCTTCCCAGGTGCGCGCATACTCATTGAGCTTCATCCGGTCCGGGGCGGCGTCGGCCAGCATTTTCATGTAGGCAAGCGCATCGGCAGGCGCGGTAATCTCCTCGCCGGGAGAATAGCCAAAGGTTTCCTGAAGCGTCGGAATGGCCGGATCGGCCTCGATGTCGATGAAGGACTGCGCCACCGAAATTGGTGATAGCCACGCCGCAGCGGCCATCAGGCCGCCAATCAGGAATCCACGCATAAGTCTCTGAACCTCCCCAATACGATGCAGGCATATTAATTGGAGAGCAGAGCCAAAATACAGGCTTGTGCTGCTTTCAAGCAGATTCCCCCGGCGAGTGTGTCACCGAACGGCTTTTGATGCGGCGGCAGGCAGGTTGTGGTCAGAGCGCCAAACCGCAGGACGGTGTGGCTGGCTGGTCAGTCTTTTGGCGTCACATCCGGATCGGGGACGCTGTAGGCATCTTCAAGACGGCGGCCATCGGGCATCTTCCTGACGGCTGCATGTTTGCCGACCTGGGTACTGGAGGCATCATCGGTATCGTCATTCGGAACGTTCGGCACGCGCTCATCGGACATGCCGGTCACGAGATCGGCCTCGTGCTCCTGCTGATTGGCCACAGGCGAGCCGTCCTTGTACCCCGCAGCGTTCGTGGGCTGGTCTTCGACATCCTCGCCTTTCTTGAAGCCTTCGCCATATCCGCGCTGGCGTTCGACTTCCTCGATTCTCTGATGGTCGCGATCGGCCATGAATGTCTCCTTTGTCATCTGTTGCCATAAAAACGGGCAACCCCGCACGCTGGTTCCCCGGCTCTGCCAGCACGGCCCCCTTCGCCAGCCCCGAAACGCTCCGAGATGGACAGGGTCTGCGACGCACGTCATGACGTTGGGTCATGGGGCGATCTCTGAACATTGCCGTTTGCGGGGCCGGGATCGGAGGCCTTTCGGCCGCTGCCCTTCTGGCCCGGCAGGGACACAGCGTCACCCTGCTCGACCAGTTTGACGCGCCTGCCCCGGTCGGCTCTGGCCTGATGCTGCAGGTGACCGGCCTCACCATCCTCGACCACCTTGGATTGGCAGACGATATCCGACAGCTCGGCAGCCCGCTGAAGCGGCTGTGGGGCCTGACGACACCGTCGCAGCGCCCGGTCCTCGATGTGCGGTTCGAGCATCTGCGGGCCGGGCTCGTCAGCTATGGCGTGCAGCGCGGGCTCCTGTTCGACCGGCTTCTGGCGGCCGCGACACAGGCCGGCGCCAAATTGCTCACCTCCCGGCGCGTCGAAAGCGTCGATGCGAAGACGGGCGACATCATCCTGGAAACGGGGGAGTTCCTGAAAGGCTTCGACCTTGTCGTCGATGCGCTCGGCGTGCGCTCGCCCCTGACGCGAACACCGCGCAAGGAACTCGCCTATGGCGCACTCTGGGCCACCCTGCCCTGGCCGGCAGACGGCCCGTTCGACGAGACAGCGCTGGAGCAGCGCTACAAGTCGGCCCGCAAGATGGCCGGTGTCATGGCGTCGGGCCGCACAGCCTCGAACGGCCCGGTCAGCCTCACCTATTTCTGGTCGATCCGCCGCGATGACGAGGCCGCCTGGCGCGCCGCGCCGCTGGACGACTGGAAGCGCGAAGCCCGCGCCCTCTGGCCGGAGACCGAGCTTCTGCTCGACCAGGTCAGCTCGCATGACCAGCTGACCTTTGCGCGCTATCGCCACCGCACACATCCCGATCCGCTCGGTGGCCCGCGCCTCGTTCATATTGGCGACGCCTGGCATGCCGCCTCACCGCAGCTCGGCCAAGGCGCGAACATGGCGCTGCTGGATGCCTGGGCCCTCTCGCTGGCGCTGGAAGGGTCCGAGGACATTCCCCACGCGCTGGCCCGCTATGTCGCCCTGCGCCGCAACCATATCCGCCTCTATCAGGCGATGAGCTGGCTGTTCACGCCGGTCTATCAGGGTGACAGCCGCATCATGCCCTTCCTGCGGGACTGGCTTGCTGCCCCACTCACCCGCGTACCGCCCGCGCCGAAGCTGCTCGCCGGCATGGTCACCGGCGCGTTCGGATCGCCGCTGAAAAAGCTCGGCCTAAATCCTTCTTCCGGGGCCACATCTGGGCCCTGATCTGGACCCGGCCCGCACCCCGTGCGATGAGGCGAGGCTCCTATTGGTTGCAAATGCAAAGAGTGCCCATGCCTGCCGATCTCGACATGCTGAAGACCATCGAACAGCGCCTTCTCTGGCTGTCGGCCTGGACGGTCCACAATGCCAACAACATCCGGCCCAAGGAAGAAGGCGCGGTGAAGGTCGGCGGCCACCAGGCCTCCTGCGCGTCCATGGTGCCGATCATGACGGCGCTCTACTTCCATACGCTGAAGCCGGAAGACCGCGTCGCGGTGAAGCCGCACGCCTCGCCCGTCTTTCACGCCATGCAGTACCTGATGGGCAACCAGACGCGCGAGAAGCTCGAGACCTTCCGCGGCTGGGGCGGCGCGCAGTCCTATCCGAGCCGCACCAAGGATGTCGACGATGTCGACTTCTCGACAGGGTCTGTCGGCCTCGGCGTCGCGGCCACCGCCTTCAACTCGCTGGTGCAGGACTATATCGCTGCGAAGGGCTGGTCGAAGGACATGAAACTCGGCCGGCAGGTCGCCCTCGTCGGCGATGCGGAGCTGGATGAAGGCAATGTCTATGAATGCCTGCAGGAAGGCTGGAAGCACGACCTGCGCAACACATGGTGGGTGATCGACTATAACCGCCAGAGCCTCGACGGCGTCGTGCATGAGGGCCTGTGGGAGAAGATCGACGCCATCTTCAAGGCCTTCGGCTGGCGCACCGTTGTGCTGCGCCACGGCGTCCTGCAGCGCGAAGCCTTCAAGGAGCCGGGCGGCGAAGCCCTGAAGGAATGGATCCAGTCCTGCCCGAACATGGATTATTCCGCCCTCACCTATCAGGGCGGCGCGGCCTGGCGCAAACGCCTGATGAACGACATTGGCGACCAGGGCGATGTCTCGAAACTGCTCGACAAGCGCTCGGATGAAGAGCTCGACGCGCTGATGAACAATCTCGGCGGCCAATGCCTGAAAACCCTCACCGACGCCTTCGACGCCATCGACGACGACAAGCCGACCGTCTTCCTCGCCTACACGATCAAGGGCTGGCAGACGCCGCTCGCCGGGCACAAGGACAATCATGGCGGCATCATGAACAAGGCCCAGTTCGCCGACTTCCAGAAACAGATGGGCGTGCCCGAAGGCGAGGAGTGGGAAACGTTCGCCACCGTCGATGATCCCGACGCCCTCAAGGCCTTCCTCGATGACGTCCCCTTCTTCTCCAGGGGCACGCGCCGCTACAGTGCGCCGGAAGTCAAAAGCCCCGGCCCCGTCTGGCTCGATGACCGCGAGCTTGCCACGCAGGCCGGCTTCGGCAAGATCCTCGACAGCCTCGCCAAGTCGAAATCAGACCTCGCCGACCGCATCGTCACCATGTCACCGGATGTGACCAGTTCGACCAACCTCTCGGCCTGGGTAAACCGGCGCTCGCTGTTTGCGCGCCGCGAGGTCTCCGACACCTTCAAGGAGCAGTCGATCCCCTCGACCCAGAAATGGGAGTTCTCCCCGGACGGCCAGCATTTCGAACTCGGCATCGCGGAGATGAACCTCTTCCTCCTGCTCGGCCAGGCCGGCCTTGCGCACAGCCATTTCGGCGAGCGGCTGATCCCCATCGGCACGCTCTATGACCCCTTCGTGATGCGCGGCCTCGATGCGCTGAACTATGCCTGCTACCAGGATGCACGCTTCATCTTTGCAGGCACGCCGTCGGGCATCACGCTCGCCCCGGAAGGCGGCGCGCACCAGTCGGTCGGCACCCAGCTGATCGGCATGAGCCAGGACGGACTTGTCAGCTTCGAGCCGGCCTTCCTCGACGAGCTGTCCATCATCATGGACTGGAGCTTCGACTATCTCCAGCGCTCCGGCGAGAACGATCCGGACGAGCGCACATGGCTGCGCGACGAGACCGGCGGCTCGGTCTATCTGCGCCTGTCGACCCGGCCCATCGAACAGCTCGGCCCCCGCAACCGCGACGATGAGGAATTCCGGCGCGGCGTTGTCGACGGCGCCTACTGGCTGCGCGAACCGGGGCCGAATTGCGAAGTCGTCATCGCCTATCAGGGAGTCGTGGCGCCGGAAGCCATCGAGGCGGCCGGGCGCATCGGCAACGACCGCCGCGACATTGGCGTGCTGGCGGTCACCTCCGCCGACCGTCTCAACTCAGGCTGGACCGCCGCCCGCCGGGCCCGCGCCCGCGGCCACAGCTCGGCGATGAGCCAGATCGAGCGGCTGATGGCGAAGGTGCCGCGCGACGCGACCCTGATCACCGTCACCGACGGCCACCCGGCCACCCTTGCCTGGATCGGCTCGGTCGCCGGCCACATGACCGCCCCGCTCGGCGTCGAGCATTTCGGCCAGACCGGCACCATCCCGGACCTCTACAAGCACTACCAGATCAACACCGACGCCATCGTCAACGCCGCCCAGCATCTGAGCGCAGGGCGGCGGATCAGGCTGGCTGGAAAGGTCTAGCTGACGGATTGGAGACGAAGAAGGCCAAGGCAGCCGCACCAGCGAACACAAGCTGCCCGCCCTTCCCGTCTCCACATTCGCGGTCGAAAGCCCCGGATGCCCGGACATGAGTGGGTAGATGTCCCTATTTCACCGGCCTCCATTTCCCGTATCTTGATCGCTCCCCGCAAACAGGTTCAGGCATCTGCCCTCCTCTTGCCGGGTCGGGCGATGACGGTCTGTCGCGTCGCCCATACGCCGCACGGGAGGTCCTGAATGGCTGATGCTGGCAAGACTGAGTGGGACACGATTGTCATCGGTTCGGGCATGGGCGGCATGACCGCTGCCGCAGCACTGTCGAAGTTTGGTCACAAGGTCCTGTTGCTTGAGCAGCATCAGACGCTGGGTGGACTGACGCATAGCTTCTCCCGCGATGGGTTCAGCTGGGATGTCGGCCTTCACTATCTCAGCCGCCTTGCCCCCGAGGACCGCGAGCGCGAACTGCTCGACTGGCTCTGCGACACGCCCATCGACTTCGTGTCGCTGGGGGCGATCTACGACATCGTGCAGATCGGGTCCGCCGAGCCGCTATCGCTGTCGCGTCCATACGAAGCGCAGGAAAGGGACCTCAAGGACCGCTTCCCCGACCAGGCCGAAGCGATCGAGGCCTGGACGCATGCGCTGCGTGAAGGGCGCGATGCGATGATGAAGATCATTCCGACCCGGGCCATGCCAAAGGTTGCGGGCGACATACTCGACTGGTGGAACCGGCACGCCCTTGCAAAATGGTGCGCCAGGACAACGCGGGAGGTCATCGACGATATTACCGACGATCCGGACCTCGCAGCCGTATTGGCATCGCAATGGGGCGATCATGGCGGGCGGCCCGGCAAGGCAAGCTTCGCCATGCACGCCCTGATATCGGCGTCCTATCTGTGGAGCGGGTCCTGGTACCCGGTCGGCGGCAGCGCGGCCTTCGCCCAGCACATGCTGCCGACCATATCCCGGCATGGCGGGGAAATCCGTGCGGGGGTCCGCGTTCGGGAGCTGATCGTCGATGGCGGTACTGTTGTCGGGGTCCGCACAGATGATGGCAGCGAAATTTATGCCCGGCGTGTGATCTCGGACATCGGCGCACGCGAAACGATCGACACGCTGTTGCCCGATGCCTGCGGGCACGAAAGCTGGATAGACGAGGTCCGCTCGCTGCCCTCCAGCATCGCCCATTTCACCCTGTTTCTCGGCTTCGAGGGCGACATCGAAGCGGCCGGTGCAACGAAGGCAAATCGCTGGATCTACCCGAACGCAGAGACCGACGCCGTCTGGACGAATGCTCCCGACAGCCCGCCGCCGCAGATGACGGTTGCCTTCGGTTCGCTCAAGGATCCGGAACACGATCCCGGGCCGGAACAGAAACATACCGGCCAGGTGCTGGCCTGGACCCACTGGTCCACCGTCGCGGAATGGGCAGACCTGCCGGCCGGCCAGCGCGGCGAAACCTATGCCGATTTCAAGCGCCGGGCCGAAGCCATGCTGATGTCGCAATTCGAGCGGTACTTCCCCGATCTTGCCAGGCTGGTTGTGTACAGGGAACTGGCGACGCCCCTGTCCACCGTCACCTTCACCGGGCACCGCAAAGGCGCGTTTTACGGCCTCGACGTGACGCCTGAGCGCGTCCTGTGCGACGGGCTGCGCGCCCGCACGCCCATTCCGGGCCTGTTTCTTGCCGGTCAGGACGTCGCAACCCCGGGCATTCCCGGCGCCCTATGGGGCGGCCTGATGGCTGCCGCCAGCGTCGATGTGAAAGTGCTGTCGAAATTCAGGCACTAAGGGCACGTGATGACGTCCGCAGCAGTCGCGTGGGACGGGCCTGACCGACCGGCCGCAGGCACTGGCGTTGCAGCCCTTACTGGAGCAGGTCCTCGTAAAGATAGCTGAACCGCCGGTGAGAAGACCGGTCGTTTTTCAGATCGAGTTCGTTTCGCCGGTTGAAGAATGCTTTGCGGTCCCTGGCCGGAACATCCACATGCATCTTCGCAATGTCCCTGGGCTTGTTTGGTGTGTGGCCATCATTCATGAGGTCTCTCCCAATGCATTTGCGGTCCAGCGGAGGGGCTTCAGGTTCACGCAAACAGCGTGAAGGCAGTGCCGACCAGCAATGTGTAGGCAAGCACGGCGGCCAGGATCAGGAAAATCTGGTATGAATTGCCGACCGTGGACTTGGTCAGGGTGACCGCCTGGGTCATCAGGTCCGGCCAGGTGTAGGAGACGAAATCGCCCTGCGTCATGATCGACGTCAGCCGGCCGTCTTCATCGACAATGGGCAGGCGCCGGAACCGCTCATTCGACATGATCCGCAGCCAGTCGATCAGATTGTCGTTCTCGCTGGCGACCCTGAGTTCGCTTGTCATGATCTCGCCGACGGACGTGTCAGCCGGATTGCGTTCCTCGGCGACGGTCCGCCGCATGATGTCCCGCTCGGTGACAAGGCCGAGCACTTTCCGGTCACCGTCCACCACGACAATGGCGCCGTAATTCTTCGACGACATCTTTTTTGCAGCGCCGAGAATGCTCTCCTCTGGGCCACAGGTGAGGGGATCGGGCTTGGTCGTATATTCAACGCGGTCTTTGATTTTCATAGGCTTCTCGCTTTCCCCACTCCAACTGTTCCGAAGCGCAGACCTGTCAAGAAAGGCCCCGGATCCAGCCGCGCGGACGAAGGCGGGTGCCCAGTCATGCTTTGCTTGGGATGATATGGCGCGCAGTCAGCCGCTCGGGCGAGTGTCGGCGCCCGACACGTCGGCCAGACCGGCACCCTCCCGGACCTCTACAAACACGACCCGATCGACACCGACGCCATCGTCGGCGCGGCCCAGCATCTGAGCGCGGGGCGGGGGATCAGGCTGGCGGGAGGTTAGGCTTTTTTTGACTGCATACAGCTAAAAGTCTCCATTCTTGATTATGGGAGACAAGCATGAAATCAGGCTCAGAGTTATTCAAAGACGGTAAAGCGAATATGCCGAGCAAGGCGGAAGTCAGTGAGCAAGCGATTGATCGCGTGTTTTCATCTGAGCCTCGGCTCACAGACATTAAGGCCAATTTTAGCCACTTGGTCCAAGAGGTAGAGAGAGTAGCCTACGAGATTTATCTCGAATCCGAGTCTCGCGTTTACTCCGAACTATTGGACGAATTCGTAGGAGACGGATCAAATAGAATCATAAATGAAGATAAGTTTATTGTACTAAATCAGTTTTTTACCAGTCTCTCGAATTCACGAAAAAGTCGTGCTGGCGATACGTTCGAGCTGAACATCAAAAATATGCTGGAGCGCTTGAATTATCCGTTTGTGCATCAGGCGAAGCTGGGCGACGACCGCCCCGATTACATCATGCCCACACAAAGCCATTATGAAGCCCTTCCTGCTGACTGTATCATTTTTACGTGTAAACGCACTCTAAAGGAACGCTGGAAGCAGATTGTTAGCGAAGGCTCGACCGGGACTACATTCTTTCTCGCTACGATCGATGAAAAAATATCAGGTAGCGGCCTAAAGAACATGGCCAGCAAAAACGTTCAGGTAGTGGTTCCTCGAAAGCTCAAGCATGACAAGTACAGCGAGTACCTGAACGTAATTAGCTTCGAGGATTTCATCGAAGACCACTTGGATCCTGGCGTCGAACGGTGGAAAAAACGAGGGATACTTTAGGATTTGATTTCCTCTCCTAGCGCGGTCAGGCGATCCAACAGCTTGCTGGATTCGACGCGGAGTTCGCATTCCCAAAGCTCGATAACTTGCCATCCCTGCTTTTCAATTTTTTCCCGGTTGGAGCGATCCCGAGTTCGATTGGATTCAATTTTTTTGCGCCAAAAATCTGGACGTGTTTTCGGCCACTTGAACAGGTGACATTCGTGGCCATGCCAGAAGCAGCCGTGGACAAAAATTGCCGTCCGGTATTTTGGCAAGACCAAATCCGGCTTTCCGGGTAGCCGTTTATCGTGAAGCCTGTAGCGAAACCCCATCGCGTGCAGGCCCCGTCGCACAATCATTTCTGGTTTCGTGTCCTTGCCACGAATGCCGGACATCATGCGGCTTCGGACTTCTGGCGGGACTATATCAGCCAACGGCGGCCAGCCTTGCTCCCCGATAGAGATCCTTCTGAGCCGGTTGGGCAGGAGACTTGTCGCCAACCGCCTTTCGGATATGTGGCTCCATCAGCTCGGCAATAGCCTCAACAACCGGCACAACAACCGAGTTACCGAACTGCTTATAGGCTTGCGTGTCAGATACACACTGGGACCAGACGCGATTACCCTTTTCAAACCCCATGAGCCGCGCGCATTCCGTGGGGGTCAGGCGGCGCGGACGCTTTCCTTTGCCACGGTCGACCAGAACCTCCGAGCCGTCCTTGTAATAGCGGGCCGACAAGGTTCTGGTCACATCATCGGGACCGCACAGACCGAAACCGAAGCCATTTCCTGCCTTGGTATGCTTCTCCTTGTAGGCCTGAAGATAAGCCCAGAGCTTTTCGGTCAGGATGTACTTGTCATCGACCTGGTCTTCAGGTTCGAGGATATCGCCCAGTTTGGGCCAGGGCTGGTCCGGAATCTGAAGATCTTCAAAGCTGAATCCGGATTTCTTCTTGAACCCGACCAGAAAGATACGTTCGCGCTTCTGCGGTACCCAGGGCTCTGAACTGATGATGCGATCTTCGACATGGTAGCCGAGCTCCTCGGTCAGGACCTTCATGATGGTCGCGTAGGTCCTGCCCTTGTCGTGATTACGCAGGTTCTTGACGTTCTCCAGAAGGAAGGCCTTGGGCTGGTGCCGCTGGATGATCTTGGCAACGTCAAAGAAGAGCGTGCCCTGCGTTTCGTCCAGAAAACCATGCTTGCGCCCAAGAGAGGTCTTCTTGCTCACACCCGCAATGGAGAAAGGTTGGCATGGAAAACCGGCCAGCAGCACATCATGCTCCGGGATCATGTCCAGCGTGGCATCATTCTTCGTGAACTCCCGAATGTCTCCATTGAAGACGTGGTCTTCGTCCTCGGGGAAATTCCGCGAATAGCTTTCCCGACAGAAACGGTCCCATTCGCTGGTGAAGACACATTTTCCGCCGATCCCCTCAAAACCGATCCGGAGGCCTCCTATACCGGCGAACAGGTCTATGAACCGGAACGCAGGCTCCGCGACCAGGGGACGCCGCTGCGCGACTTTCTGCTCCAGGATGATGATTTCCGCATGAGCCGGTTCGGACTCACCTTTCTCGTAGCGCCTTACCGTTCTCTCGGAGATTCCAAGTTCGCTTGCCACTTCAGCCAATGTCATCCCTAGATCACGCCTGAGTTCAGCGAAGCGGGTAAGGTCTGGGTCTGACATGGCGCAAATCCTCTGGGACAATTTTTGACAAACTGTCCTGATTTGACTCGGGCAACAAGCCTTAAGTTCGTTTTTTGTTCTGACTTTCCACAGCTGATATCCGCACCACTCCTGACACACCCCTGTCAGCAGCGCCCCCTTTACCTCTCCCCACCCCTGCCCCATCTTCTGCGGCATGGCTCCTCCCCCTGCTTCCGGCGTGCGTGACGCCTCTGCGACATTCGACTGGTCCGGCGCGGCGCGTGATGCGGCGGGCGGGCTGCCGTCCGACAACTGGACGCCGCACCGGCCTGACCGGCAGTGGGAGAAGATCGAGGGCGGCAAGCGCTTCAAGGTCGCCTCGGAATACGAACCGGCGGGCGACCAGCGCACCGCCATCCCGGAACTCGTCGAAGGCATCACCGCCGGCGAGCGCGACCAGGTCCTCCTCGGCGCGACGGGCACCGGCAAGACCTTCACCATGGCCAAGGTCATCGAGGCGGTGCAGCGCCCGGCCCTCATCCTCGCGCCCAACAAGACGCTCGCCGCGCAGCTCTATGGCGAGATGAAATCCTTCTTCCCGGACAATGCGGTGGAGTATTTCGTCTCCTATTACGACTACTACCAGCCGGAGGCCTACGTCCCGCGCTCGGACCTCTATATCGAGAAGGAATCCTCCATCAACGAGGCCATCGACCGGATGCGCCACTCCGCCACCCGCGCCATCCTGGAGCGCGACGATGTGATCATCGTGGCGTCGGTGTCCTGCATCTACGGTATCGGCTCGGTGGAGACCTACACCTCGATGACCTTCAAGCTCGAGGAAGGCCAGCAGATCGACCCGCGCCAGGTCGCCGAGAAGCTCGTCGCGCTGCAATACACACGCAACGACACCGCCTTCCAGCGCGGCAGCTTCCGCCTCAAGGGCGACGTGCTCGACATCTTCCCGGCGCACTATGACGACTGCGCCTGGAAGCTCAGCTTCTTCGGCGACGAGCTTGAAAGCATTGTGGAATTCGACCCGCTCACCGGCAAGAAGATCCAGGACCTGCCGGCCATCAAGCTCTACGCCAACAGCCACTATGTCACCCCGCGCCCGACGTTGAACAACGCCATCAACTCGATCAAGGCCGAGCTGCGCGAGACGATTGCCCACTTCGAGAAGCACAACAAGCTGCTCGAGGCCCAGCGCATCGAACAGCGCACCACCTACGACCTCGAAATGATGGCCGCCACGGGCAGCTGCAACGGCATCGAGAACTATTCGCGCTACCTCACCGGCCGCAAGCCGGGCGAGCCGCCGCCGACCATGTTCGAATACCTGCCGGACAATGCCCTCGTCTTCGTCGATGAGAGCCACCAGACCGTGCCGCAGATCGGCGCCATGTTCAAAGGCGACTTCAACCGCAAGTCCACCCTCGCCGAATACGGCTTCCGCCTGCCAAGCTGCATCGACAACCGCCCGCTGAAATTCCCCGAATGGGAGGCGATGCGCCCGCAGACCATCCACGTCTCGGCCACCCCCGGCCCGTGGGAGCTCGACCAGACGGGCGGGGTGTTCACCGAACAGGTCATCCGCCCGACCGGGCTCATTGATCCGCCGGTCGAAGTGCGCCCGGTCACCGGCACCAAGGAGAACGGCAATATCAACCAGGTCGACGACCTCCTCGCCACGGTGAAGGACGTCGCCGCGCGCGGCATGCGCTCGCTCGTCACCACGCTGACCAAGAAGATGGCCGAGGACCTCACCGAATATCTGCACGAACAGGGCGTGCGCGTGCGCTACATGCACTCCGACATCGACACGGTGGAGCGCATCGAGATCATCCGCGACCTGCGCCTCGGCGAGTTCGACGTGCTGGTCGGCATCAACCTGTTGCGCGAGGGGCTCGACATCCCGGAATGCGGCTTTGTCGGCATTCTCGATGCGGACAAGGAAGGCTTCCTGCGCTCGGAGACCTCGCTGGTCCAGACCATCGGGCGCGCGGCCCGCAATGCCGAGGCGCGCGTCGTGCTCTATGCCGACAAGGTCACCGGCTCGATGCAGCGCGCCATGGACGAGACCGAGCGGCGCCGCGAGAAGCAGATCGCGCATAATGAGGAACACGGCATCACGCCGACCACGATCAAGCGCGCCGTGGCCGACATCCTCGCCGACCTCGGCGAGAAGCCCGGCGGCAAGTCCCAGCAGCTCAAGGGCGGCAAGTCCCGCCGCACGGGCCGCGGCGTTGCCGAAGACAAGGCGCCGAAGCTCGAAGCAGGCGCGGGACACAACCTGCAGGCCGTCATCGCCGACCTCGAAAAACAGATGCGCGAAGCCGCCGCGAACCTGGAGTTCGAAGAGGCGGCGCGGCTCAGGGATGAGGTGAAGAAGCTCCGCGAAAGCCGCGAAGGGCTGGAAATGGGGCTTTAGAAGCGCCCTCCTTCCGCATCTTCTTTAACTTTGTGGTAGTGCGAACGCCTATCAGCTAATAACAAGCTAAAGGGATATAGCGCTGTGGCGGCGAGATCAAAGACGCAATATTGGCTCGTGGCGGTGGTTTGCTTTCAAACTGTCGCAATCCTTTTCCTAGCGTTTAGCTCCTTCGAGCTGCGGTTAAAGCCGATCTCGATGACTTACGCGGATTGGATCGCAATTCTCTTGACTGCAGTAGCGGTAATCGTTACCGTTCTCGCTTTGTTCCTCGGCATCCTGGCTTTCGTTGGTTGGCAAACATTCGACAAACGAATTCGACAGCGGGTGGTTGAATATATCAAGACAGGCTTCAGTCGAGACGGAGATTTGCGCGAAGAACTTGCTGAAGCGGTGGAGAGGGCTTCGTATGACATTGCAGCTAATGGCAAACAGCAAAACGACAATGAAAACGGCGAAGAGAACGATGCTGACGTTTAATCGTATTCGTCCGTGGAGCCCTGAATGGAACAGGCTTGGTGAAGCAACTCAAGAAGTGCTTTTGGGCTTCCTTCAGGAAGCTCCGGTTAAAATATCGCGCATCTGCAATGCTCTTAGCATCAAGGTCGTAGCAGCGCCCTTGCCCGCACGGATTTCTGGAGAAATTCGTTATAATCCAGAGGACGAAAGTTTTAAAATCAAGGTCAACAGGTACGAGTCGTCAAACCGCCAACGTTTTTCTGCAGCGCACGAGCTCGCACATTATTTACTGCATCGAGATCTGATAATTAAGGAAGGTAGCATTGTTGACAATGTGCTCTTCCGGTCGAACGTCTCCAATATGGTGGAAGCGCAAGCAAATCGACTAGCAGCTGACCTTCTGATGCCTATTCATCTGTTGCGCGAGTACATTAATGCGCACGAAGCAAATCAGAACGATGATACATTTATAGTTGAAATGGCCCAAGATTTTGGCGTATCAGAAATGGCGCTACGTTTCCGTCTAGGTATCTAATGGTTCAATTTGCCCGCTTGGAATACTTGCCAACTTTCATTTTTCGTTGGTCAGAAATAATAGGCATAGAGAATCTATCTGAAGAAGAAAAACAACTTCTTTTTCCGCTCTTTCGTATACGTCCTTGGGCAAACTCTAAGTCGCTGGCCAATTCTTTCGACCGGATCAATCAAGCGATGTCCGGGAACCCATTCGCTTGTGACGTCGACGATTGGTACGATAAAGAACGCAGCAACACCGGTGCTGCGCAAGAACTAAGAAACATTCTGCAAGATCCGTCCTACTCGCAATGGTATGAGTTCGTTCGGCAATTCGATAACGCGATCCCATGCCTCAGATTGGACACAGAAATCGAAAACATCGAGGACGCTCTGCGGCAAGAATGGCTAGAAGCAAGGGGATTCGGAATCGTTCTCAATGAGTACAACCTTCGATACTTGCGCAATGCGTTAGCTTGCTTGCCGAACATCCATCACAACAACTTTTTCGTTGCAGTGGACATGGGCTGGTCTCGCGATCCTCTACAGCAAGCGCAACAAGCAACGTCAATTTGTGTGGATTTGTTGAGAGCGAAGCCTGACGTTACCATTTTTCTCTCTTCGTCATCCTTTCCGGTGTCATTCGACAACTTTGGTTTTGGAGAAGCGGTGAATTGCGCCGAATACGCGCTTTACGACGAAGTGCGGAGACAGCTTCAAGCCGTCAACAACGAGTATTTTGTGAAGTATGCAGACTGGGGAACGACTCGCCCCCCCTCAGATGGCGGCGGCGGATGGATACCTCGAATCGATTTGCCTAGAGGACGAAACATCCGACTTTACCGCAGGCGGATTGCAGACGACGAGACAAAAGATGAAGTTTGCTCAGCGATTGCCGCAGAAGTCACTGCCTCAGACGAGTGGGTAACCCCACCTCCATCTTGGGGGCATTACCAGATAGAAACGACAGCTGCCGGGGGCCAACAAGGGATTTATCACGCGCGGAAAAATTCCGCGACAAGAATAAATATGTATCTACATCAAAAACTTTCAGAGCTCGGTGCGCTGCCCGAAGTCACGGGTGAAGAGCCTTTTGAAGGATAGTTACAGCCTAACGAGCTTCTACAATTCGAAAAACCGTCTTCTGAGACAAGTTAAATACTCTACCCCTCCCTCTCCACCCCCATACTCCCGCCCATGATCACACAGGGGTTCATCGAGACGGGGCTCAACGCGATCCGGGACGCGCTGGTGGCGGCGGCGGATCGGGCGGGGCTGACGCTGGCGGAGAAACATGTCACGCGTCATGCCGCGCGGCGGTTCCGCTCGACCGTGCGCCAGCTGGAAAACATCCTGCGCCGCCTCATCGTCCTGCTCGCTGCCCAGCTCGACCTCGCGCCCGCGCCGCCGCGCGCCCCTCACCGCAATGATCCGCTCAACCCTGCGAAGGCCGGGACCTCCCTCGGCCAAGTCCAACCTCAGGACACGCCCCGCCCGAAAACGCCCCGGCCCTACCATTTCGCCCTCACGCCGAAAGCCGGGTTCGACCCGGACAAACTGATCGCCCTGCGCGAACGCCAAAAAGCAGGCCTGGCGCAATCATACCGGAATTGTACTGGAATCAGACCGCTTCTGAACCGTTTCCAGACCCTGATGCGCCATCTCGACAGACCTGAGCGCCTCGCCCGGCGCATGGCGCGCCACCTCGCCCGGCTGCGGGCCGCTGGCGCGATGCGACCGATCTGCCCGCCGCCGCAGCACACGCACCGGCTCGGCCATGAGCTCGGCGTGATCGCGGATTATCTGCCCTTCGCCATCGGTGACGCGCTGGCGGGCTGGTATGATACGAGCTGATTTGGGGCGCGCAGCCTAATCCGCGCACCAGTCCACCTGGCGGCCCTCGTCCAGCGGCCGGGCCAGGCCCTCCTTCGACAACAGCCAGCCAATATGCGTGCCGTCGAGATAGACGTGAGCACGCACGCGCCCGTACCT
The DNA here is from genome assembly GCF_003576285.1 of Henriciella mobilis. NCBI lineage: Bacteria > Pseudomonadati > Pseudomonadota > Alphaproteobacteria > Hyphomonadales > Hyphomonadaceae > Henriciella > Henriciella mobilis. The sequence goes on from NZ_QWFX01000014.1 coordinate 69,042, forward strand.
GTCTGTTTCTTCTGGTAAAAACGTGACCTTGCTGCCCGCCTCGAAGAGCGCCCGCGCGCGGGTTTCGACCGCGCGGCCAAGGGCATCTTCCGCCGCGCACCGGGCGGCATCGCCCGTCTCCGGACTGTCCCAGCCGATCAGCCGCAGCCGGACCCGCTCTTCCCCGCCGGCCCGGTTGAGGCGGCGGAGTTCGAACGTGTCGCCATCGACCGCCAGCAGATCTCGCACAGAAGCACTGACGCAGGTCGTATCGGGATTGTCGCAGAGATTGGCCGGCTTTTCATATCCGCCCCCGCCGCTGCAGGCGGTTGAAAACACGAGGAAAAACGCCGCAGCGCCCGCCGCCCGCCAGCGCATCCTGGGGCGTCCCGCCCGGCTCAAAACCGGTAATAGGATTTGATGGTCACCGTCACCGAAACGCTGGAGGCGCCCGGATCCGGCTTCGGATTGAGCATCAGGCAGGCTTCCTCGCCGCCCTGGGTCGATGCGGCGATCTTTCCGGCGATCTTGGAGGGCGAATAGCTCGACCCCAGCGCCGCCAGCTGCAGCTCCCGGCTCGTCATGATACTGTCGGCAGAGGATTTTTTCACGAAGGCGCCTTCCACCGCGCCGCCGCTGACAGCAATGTCGGCCACGAGTTTGCGGTTGGCGAAGTTCGGCTTGTAGCAATACTGGTAGCTCTGGGTGGCATTCACGCGGACCGTCTCGTCCTTCACCGCCGTCTGCGGGAAAACGGTCGCCCGGGCGCCGAGCCAGAGAATGCCGACGATGGTAATTGTGCCGATAAAGCCGCCAATGCCGCCGCCCGATGTCTTTTCGCTCATGATCCCCCCCCTCCTCCTCGCTGAGAACTATAATGCCAGCAACAGTCAGGGCTGATAATATGACGCCCGAAAAGGCCGGATGGCAAGCCATGGCGGGGCTTTTGAGGGTGTCCACAGGGCTGGCGGGCCAATCCACAGCCGGGCGTCAAACCTGTGAACAAATCCAAAAATTAACCTTGATCCCTCTCGACTCACCCCCGTTTTTGAGAGATCGTTTCGGAACGCCAACGAAGTCCGTGTGAGGAGCAAACCTCAGCTGCGGCGCGAAGGCGAAGCACATCGCCCCCGATACGTCGGCCGGGCCAGGAGCAAAGCGGTGAGAGCCGTGGCGCAAAGGGCCAGGCAGAGGCGGCGGGATAAAGCAGGCGATGTCCGTGAGGCAGGGTCCGGACCTGCCGCAGCGGTGCTGTAAGCCGTGACCGGAGCGCGATACCGAAGCACGGCGCCAAAGGCAGATGTTTCCCGGCTGGGAAGCAAGTCGGCGGCAGGCCAAAGGCAGAAGCCCCTTTAACGGGACGACTTGCCGGCGGCGGGCAAAGGGAAACGATGGTGGTGTCAAAAGCCGCGAAACGCCCTGGAGCCAACGATTGAAGGCGCGCAGGCCCGACGGGCCCAAAACCGGGCCGGTGCGTCATGCAATCGATACGGGAGTCTGACCGATTGCCGCGAGCGGTGCACACGCAAATGGCAAAAGGAAAAGGCGCCCGGGTGTTCTGAACCACGGACGCCTCATTCGCTGTCACAAGTGTCTGGGTATGACGATTCGGAACACAGTGGAAGGCGCGATTTGCTCTCTAACGAGCGAAGTCGCGCCTTTCTTTTGTGATTTTGGCGCAAGGGAACTGCCGCTGGCCCCCTTTCCCTGCCTTTCCATCCCGTCTACAAGATCGCCCCGCCTGCAATCATGACCCCAGAAGGGGCCTCGGGGAGCAAGAAAGCATGTTCGAGCTTGTGGCGCTGCATGAGTGCGATCCGCGCCAGGTCGCAGAATTCCTGACGCTCAACCGCGAGCGTTTCCGCCCCTACTCCCCTACCCGGTCGGACAACTATTTCACACGCGAACACTGGAAGGCCGCATGCAAGCTCGCCAAGGTCGAGTGGCGGGAAGATCGCGCCTACCGGTTCTGTATCGTTCACCGGAATGAAAGCGTGATTGGCAAGATCGATCTCGACCGCATCGTACGCGGCCCCTTCCAGTCGGCCACACTTGGCTACATGCTCGACCGTCGCCATGAAGGCCAGTCGGTGATGCGCAGGGCGCTCCAGGACGTACTCGAACTCTCGTTCGGGGAATTCAACCTGCACCGCGTGGAAGCCGCCATCATGCCGGACAATCAACGCTCCCGTTCGCTGGCGGCTCGGCTCGGCTTTCGCGAAGTCGGCCTCGCGAAAGCTTATCTTGAACTCGATGGGGCTTGGCGCGATCACATCCTGTTCGAGATCCTGAAGGACGATTTCTCGCCTGAGACGGGAGAAATGGCCTGAAAAGTGTCCCGATCCGGGATTCCGCCCAAAAAGCGCCGTTCAGGGGACATTAAACCGGTATAATGTATGCATATACGGGTTGACCGTCCCCAAGCCGCTCGCCCTAATGGCGGGGCTGGGGCCTCTGTTTGCCGCGACTTTTAGGGTCGCGGCGCTTGTGGAAAACGCGTAGATTGGCCGCCATGGACGCAAAAGACCCGAAACATCCGGAGCATCTCCCGACGGTGACTCCCGTCCGGAACAATGCCGGAACCCCATCGGAGCACCTCCGAAGCCTTTCCGATGCGCGCCAGAGCGGGCGCAGCTTCCTCTGGATCGGCCTCGCGGGCGCCTTCGCCTGGTGGATCGCTGCCTTTGGCGGCGCGGTTGCGCTGATGGGGCTCGACCAGTTGTCGACCTATTCCGCTGCGGTGATTGGTGCGGGCTCGGTCGCGCTCGCCATCCCCGGCCTGATGATCCTGATGGCAGGCCTGCTGGCGCGTGAGAATGCGCGCGCCGCCTCGACCAATGCTGTCGTGCTGGAAGCGGCGGCCCGCTTGCTTATGCCGATGCAGAGCACCGGTGAAGATGGCGCGCTATTTGCCGACCAGATGCGCCGCAGTGCCAGTGAAGTCGATCGCTCGATGGCGCATGCTCTGTCATCGATGAAGGCGATGTCCGCGGAAATTTCCGATGAAAGACAGCGCCTTGAAAGCGTCTCCTACGTCACAGCCGACAATGCCAAGGAGCTGTCCAAACGCCTGCACGATGAGCGCAAGTCGCTCGAGACACTGGCGGCCGACATCCGCAAGCAGACGGAAATGATGAGTGAAGCGATCCCACGCCAAGCCGCCCAGATGCGCGATTCCGCCCGCGCAGCCGCTGCCGATATTGCGCAGGCCGACCAGGCCCTGGAAGTGCGGCTTGAAAACCTCGATTCCGCCAGCTCCAAGCTGTCCGAGAAGGTGAACTCGCTCGACACGATGTCCATCGAGGCCGCCAAGCGCAGCGAGGAATTGATCTTCGCCGTCGCGCGGATGGAGGAAAAGCTCGAACAGTCCCGCAAGATGGTCGAACAGGCGCTCCGTGCCGGCGAAATGGTAGCCGCCAGCGCACACACCACGGGGGACCGGCTGACCGAAGCTGTCAATTCAGCTCTCGACCGCGCCAAGGCCGCTTCCCGGGATATCCAGGCAGAGGCGCTCGAAGCATCCGAACGCGCTGCCGCGTCTCTGTCCCAGCTGAAAGCTGCGGGCCTCGAGGCTGCACAGGCGGTTCGGGCTGCGCGGGCCGAGGCAGATGCCGAGCATGCCCGCCGCGCAGATAATCCGCCCGCAGGTCCAACAACAACACCGACGGAAGACTCCGCCTCGCGCAGGGCCCAAATCCTCGCCTCGTCGCCAGGCCTGCCGAGCGCGCCGTCAGGGTGGCTGAAGCCCAAGAAACCGGCGACGTCGCAGCCCAAGCTCGAAGACGATGATGTCTTCGAGGATACGCCCCAACCTGAGAACACAGCGCCCGAGACTGGTGACGACGACCTGTTCGAAGGGAGCAGCGCGTCACGTTCCCAAAGTAGCGAGTCCTCCCACACCTACAATGAGGACGACTTCGGCCAGCAGGCCGGGTCTGCGGACAATGAGAACGAGGATGCCGGCGCGCCCGCACCAGAGGACCGCGACGAGCCATCCGGGCAAAACCAACCTCTCCAGTTCTTCCGCCGCCGCACGGACCGCCCGCCCTACCTTAAGCCGGTTGGCGGCAGCCAGGCCGTAAACCTTGCCACCGCCGAAGAGCCTGATCCGGACGATGAGGAAGATGAAGCTGCTTTCGCAGAGGCTGAGGCCGAGACTGAAGAGGTCGCCGAGCCCGAGACGGACGTACAGGCTGAAGCCGAACCGAATACCGCGCCGCAACAGCACGCGGCAAAGCGCTCCGACAGCCAGCAATGGAGCGACATCATCGCCGACATGGAGCGCGATGAGCATCCGACCATGCCACGCGAGGAAATCGCCGAAGAGGTTATTCACCGCCTCATGGACTCCGGCATTCGCCTGGGCGAAATCTTCCGTCCCCGTGACAAGAAGAAGATCGCCAGTGCGTCCCGCAAGGGCGAGGGCCTGCGCCGCAAGGCGATTAGCGATGCGGCTTCACGCCAGGTCCAGCGGGTTCAGAAGCGCCTCGACGTGGATAGTCAGCTGATGCAGATGTCGCGGGAGTTTCTCGTCATGGAAGAACCGGACGCCCTGATGGCGCTCGACAAGACCTGCCGGTCCTCCAAGAATGCAAGCGCGCGGCTTTCCGCATTCCTGCTCATTGACGCTGCCCTGGGATAAGGGCCATTCTGGCGGTCATGTCCCAAAGGAAGACTGGCCTATGATCCGTTTCGCCTCACTTGCCCTCGCCGCACTCATGATCCCGCTGATGGCACTTGCCCAAGCAGCGACCATGTACAAAACGCCATGGTGCGGCTGCTGCCTAGGCCATGCCAAGTACCTGGAAGACCACGGTTTCGAGGTCGAGATCGTCGAGCTTCAGCCCGACGCCCTCAATGAGCTGAAAGCCGAACGCGGCATCCCTGCCCGACAAGGTGGCTGCCACACGCTCATTGTGGAGGGTTACGTCGTGGAGGGGCACGTCCCCGTCGAGGCCATCGAGACCTTGCTCGAAGAACGGCCTGACATTACCGGTCTCTCGCTTCCCGGCATGCCAGCCGGCTCTCCGGGCATGGGCGGCGAGAAGTCGGCGCCATTCAAGATCGAAGTGATTGGCACGCCGGGTAAAATCTTCATGGAGGTATAAACCCTGACTGTCCGGTCTCCGACAATCAGAACCTTTACCCGTGTCCAATCGGCCGAGGCCAAAAGCTCTCTCGAAGCGGAAGTCGCAGCCGAGAAGGCCGCAGCTCTTGGCCGGGCCGGGCGCGCCATCGAGACAGCCCTGCTGCGGCTGGAATATCCTGATGATCAAACGGCACGGGAAGACCTTCTGCTCGACGCGGCAGAGGCCGTTCAGGCCTACTTCCTTCAGCGCGAATTAAACGGGCTGCGCGACCAGCGCGATATCATCCAGGCCTTCGCCATACCGCGCGCGGTTCTCAACCGCATCGGAATCGTCCGGCGCCGCCCGGTATCAGCGTCCGCGAAAAAAGCGGAACACGCCAAATAGTCCGGCCAGCAGAGAACCCGCTCCACCCAAAATCATGAAGACCGGATCAAGCGAGTCGGCCGTCGCCAAAACTTGACCGAGCCTCGAAACACGGACCTCTACCCGGTCGGTAAAGGTTCGGATCGGCAGGGCTTCATTGTTTTCGAGTGCGAAGAGCTCAATCCGCAGTTCGTGCGTCCCCGTCTCGAGCGGTGTCACCCGCCAACGCCAGATATTCTCGGTCACCGGCGATATCGTCTGCACGGATGGCGAGACGATCTCGATATCGAATGCCGATCCTGACAGGGTCGCCTGCGCTTTCTCCAGCACCTGCGCTTCGCCTTCGACGATGTTGCCTTTGCCGGGAAGTGCGTCGGCAGCGCTGCTGTCGCCGGTCGCATCGATCGCGACGGTCACTTCGAACGCGCGGTTGAACTTTGCCTGGGTCGGGGTCTCATGCGCAATCGGAACCGTGCGCAGCCGTTCCATGAGCCGGTCGGTCGCGCTGGCAACGCCAAAAGTGTCTTCATCGGCCAATGCACCGAAGCTGTCTTCGTCAGGTGTCACCTCGAAGGCGGCCATGTCATCGGCCGAACCGCGCGGGACATCGGTTTCAAGTGATTTGGTCTGGAAGGGCTGGCTCTCGACGACGGCCTTTTCGTCCTGGGCGCCGAAATCGCCTGAGTAGATCCGATAGCCGCCCCATCCGACGAAGGCGACGCCAGCGAGGAACAGGATGAGTGAAACCAATCTCAGCATTGCGCAACCCCAATTCGACTGAGCCTTCGGGTTATCCGGCTGGTGAGACACCAGTGAACTGAAGACCGCCAGCCCTGTCCAGATGGATTATCGGCCAATTCTGGCAGGGATTGGGCGAAGCTAGAGCAACCGCTCTTTCGTGGCGGTGAATTTCAGCTCGGGATTCTTTTCCTGGGCATAGCCGACATCCCACGCATTCTTCGCAAGATAAACCGGCGCGCCGTCGAGATCCGTGCCCACAGCCGAGCGGTTCTTTTCGAGGAAAGCTTCGAGCTTGGCGGGATCATCGGACGATATCCAGCGCGCGACATTGTAGGAAGCGGGCTCGAAGACGACTTCAAGATTGTATTCAGCCGCGACCCGTTCAGCCATGACGTCGATCTGCAGGGACCCGACCGCGCCGACGATCATGTCCGACCCGAGCGCCGGCGTGAAAAGCTGCGTCACGCCCTCTTCCGCCAGGCTCTCGAGCGCCTTGCGCAGATGCTTCGACTTCATTGGATCCTTGGGTCGGGCCCGTCGCAGGATTTCCGGGGCAAAGTTCGGAATGCCCTGGAACTTGATGTCGCCGTTTTCCGACAGCGAGTCGCCGACACGCAGCTGGCCGTGGTTTGGCACGCCGATCACATCGCCGGCGTATGCCGTCTCTGCGATCTCGCGATCCTGCGCCAGAAACATCAGCGGCGCGTGGACATTGATCTGCTTGTTCGACGTCGTCTTCAGGCGCATGCCGCGCTTGAACTCGCCCGAACACAGCCTCAGGAAGGCCACACGGTCGCGATGGTTCGGATCCATGTTCGCCTGGATCTTGAAGACAAAACCCGAGACGGCCTTGTCAGACCGTTCGACGACAATCGGCTGGTCTTTCTTCTCCGCCTTTTGCGGGCGTGGGCCCGGTGCAAATTCAGCAAGCGTCGCGAGCAGTTCGTTGACGCCGAAATGGCGTAGTGCAGAGCCATAGACGACCGGCGTCATATGGCCTTCTTCATAGGCCTGACGATCAAACTCCGGCAGGGCTTCGGTCGCCAGTTCTGCGCCCTCTTCCAGCTCATCCATGACCATCGTGTCGATGGTGCCGCGCGCTTCCTGCATGCCGATGCGGTGGCTCGGGCCAACCTCAGCCTGCTGATCGGCCGTCTTCTTCCGGAAAGAAATGAAGTCGCCCTTGCGCAAATCCTTCATGCCGGCAAAGCGCTGACCGGAAGCAGCCGGCCAGAACAGCGGCGCAGTGTCGAGCTGCAGCTTGTCCTGGATTTCATCCAGCAGTTCCAGCGGGTCGAGCGCCTCCCGGTCCATCTTGTTGATGAATGTTGTGATCGGGATGTCGCGCATACGGCAAACTTCGAAGAGCTTCAGCGTCTGCGGCTCGATGCCCTTGGCCGCATCGAGCACCATCACGGCGGAGTCGGCAGCGGTCAGCGTTCGGTAAGTGTCTTCGGAAAAGTCCTCGTGGCCTGGCGTGTCGAGAAGGTTGAAGACGAGATTGTCGTGCTCGAACGTCATCACGGAGGCCGACACCGAGATACCCCGGTCGCGCTCGATCTTCATCCAGTCCGATTGGGTACGCCGCCGTTCGCCGCGCGCAGCCACCTGCCCTGCCAGCCGGATCGCCCCGCCTGCCAGCAGCAGATTTTCCGTCAGCGTTGTCTTGCCGGCGTCCGGGTGGGAGATGATCGCAAAGGTCCGCCGGCGTGCGGCTTCTTCTGCTGGCGAAAGGGACATGGAAGCGTACTCGTTCGAAAGGTGGCTCAAGCGCGCTCGCCTACCCGATATTGCAGCTGAATGAAAGATGATCGCTGGATTGCCTTTCAAGCCCAAGCCCGGCTAGGGTCGCCGTTTCGTAAACATAAAGGGTCAGGGCATGTCGGATCAGTCAGTGGCAGGTGAAGCGAAAGGATTTCTTGGCTGGGTCGAGAAAACGGGAAACAAACTACCCGACCCGGTCTTCATTTTCTTCTATCTGATCATCGCGCTGATGCTCGTCTCTGTCGTTGCATCGATGATGGGCGCGAACGCCGTCCTGAACGATCAGGTGCTCGGCGGTATGGCGGAGTCTCAAAAGACGCGGTTCTCGATCGGTGAGGATGGCATCATCCCGGCCATAAGCCTGTTTTCGCCGGACAACATCCAGCGCCTCTGGGTCGACATGCCAGAGACATTCACGCACTTCCACCCGCTGGGCTATGTGCTGGTCGTCATGCTCGGCGCGGGTGTCGCGGAACGGTCGGGCCTGTTTGCAGCCGGCATGCGGTCTGCTGTTCGCGGCGCCCCCAAGGCGCTCCTGACGCCGGTTGTTGCGCTTGTCGCCATGGTTGGGAACCACGCCGCCGACGCCGCCTATGTCGTGCTGATCCCGCTCGCCGGTATTCTTTTCGCCTCGGCTGGCCGCCATCCGATTGCAGGCATCACGGCCGCGTTCGCAGGTGTTTCGGGCGGATTCTCAGCCAACCTCTTTCCCGGTCAGCTCGACGCCCTGCTTTTTGGCATTACGGAGGCGGCGGGCGAAATCCTGGTGCCGACTTACGATGCGAACATTGCCGGGAACTGGTGGTTCATTGTGGCCATCCTGTGCATCTACCTTCCGATCATCTGGTATGTGACAGACCGCGTAATCGAGCCAAAGCTCGGCCGGTTTGTCGCGACCGGCATGGCCGCGAACAGCTTCAATGAGGATGACAAGCCGCTAGAACCTGATCAGGTCAAAGGCCTGAAATGGGCGGGCCTGGCCTGCCTTGGCACACTCGCGCTCTGGGCCTTCATGACCTGGGGGCCGGGCACACCGCTGATCAACGAGTCTGCAGCAGACGAAGCGGTGCCGTGGTACACGGAATACGCGCCTTTCTTCAATTCGCTGGTGGCGTTCTTCCTGGTGCTGTTCCTGTCGGCAGGCTGGGCCTATGGCGCGGCCGCCAATACGATCAACAATCACAAGGACCTCGTCGAGATGATGGCCGAGGCGATGAAGGATATGGGCTATTACCTGGTCCTCGCCTTCGCGGCGGCGCACTTCGTGGCGATGTTCCAGTGGTCCAATCTGGGACTGATCTCGGCCGTTCACGGCGCCGACGCCATCGAGAATTCCGGCCTGCCCCTGCCGATCCTGCTCGGCCTGATCGTGCTCTTCTCGGCCCTGATCAATCTTTTCGTCGGATCGGCCAGCGCGAAATGGGCCCTGCTGGCGCCGGTCATGATCCCGATGCTGATGCTGCTCGGCATTAGCGCTGAAGGCGCGACGGCGGTCTATCGTGTTGGTGACTCGGCGACGAACATCATCACGCCGCTCATGGTCTACTTCCCTCTGATCCTGGTCTTCGCGAAACGCTGGGAGAAGGATTTCGGGCTTGGCAGCCTGATGGCAATGATGATCCCGTACTCGATCTGGATGCTGGTTTCCGGCGTGCTGCTGGTCGTCGCCTGGGTATATCTCGGCTGGGATCTCGGGCCGGGCGCGCCGATGGAATACACCCTGCCGGCTGCCCAGACGCCCTAATGGGCGGCGGCTGCCTGCTGGTCATCGTGGGACTGGACGCTGGCCTGTCCGGCCAGTGAACCGCGCGCAAACACGTCGAGCACCGGCGCCGGTATAAGCCTCAGCATCGGCTCGCTCGAGCCGTCGGACCGGTGTCGCAGGATGAGACTGTTGGCCCCGGTCCGGGAAATGATCAGGGCAGCCAGATCGCGCGCTTCCTTGTCGGAGAGGGTTTCGCGCGTCACGCGAACTTCTTCGAGCCGGCCCTGGACAAATTCAACGACTTCGCAGGCCCGAAGCCCATAAGGCTTTCCGCAGCCGATCATTTTCCAGCGCCGCTCAAGATGCATCTCGGGCAGTGCCACATTGACGATCTGGTCATTCAGCAGGAACAGCATCCCCGGTACCCCGCAAGCCTTGGGACAAGATGTCCCTGATTTGGTCTTAACGGGGAGTTACTGAGCAAGTTCGATGCCGGATTCGCCTGTCAGGCGCATTTTTCTCAAACGCCGTGAATTTCTCCGGCGGCTGCCTCTGCTTTCACCCACTTGATAAAGGCCCGAACGTCCTCTGACAGGTGGCGCCCCTTGGGCCAGACCAGCCAGTAGCCGAAATCAATACTGGTAGAACCGTCAGCGAAGGGGGCAACCAGCCTGCCGGCTGCCATGTCGGATGAGGCAATCGCCCGCTTGGCGAGAACGACACCACGTCCGGACGATGCCGCTTCAATTGCCATTGAGGACTGGTTGAAGCGCGGCCCCCGGGCTGAGTCGACCCTGTCAGTCACCCCGCGCGCTGCAAGCCAGCTGGTCCAGTCCGGGCAGGACGGATCCTGTTCGGTGCTCTCATCGTGGATCAGGGTGTGCTTGGCCAGGTCCTCGGGCTTGCGGATGGCATCAGAGCCTTCGAGAAGGCGCGGCGAGCAAACCGGCAGCACTGTCTCGTCCATGAGTTTTTCTGACTTGAGCCCGTCATATTCGCCGCGCCCATAGCGGATTGCGAAGTCGGCATCGGCCGTCGTGAAGTCGGTAATCGCGATGTCGGCGGAGATCCAGGCCTCGATGCCCGGATAGGCGATGTGAAACCGGTCGAGGCGCGGCGCGAGCCATTTGGCCGCAAAACTCGGCGCACAGGATACCATCACCCGACCCTTGCGGGCTGGCTGCTGCATGATGCGGCCGGCTTCCGTAATTTTCGAGAAGGCCTCACGCACCAGTGGCAGGCTGGCCTGCGCGGCATCTGTCAGCAGGACACTGCGTCCCGTCCGACGGAAAAGCGGCGTACCGGCATATTCCTCCAGTTGACGGATATGCTGGGAGATCGCACCCGGGGTAACGTTCAGCTCCTCTGCCGCCTTGCTGAAAGACAGCCTGCGGGCGGCGGCTTCGAAGGCACGCAGGGCGTTCAGGGGAGGAATACGGTCATTATTGTCGGCCATGCCAGGCCTCTCATAGTTTATCTAAACGATCGGATCAGGGGTCTACGCTTGCCGAAGCGCCCCCACAAGTCCCATTTTCCCGCCAGTCCAGCCAGATTTCTTTCAAGCGAGTTCCCCATGCGCCTCTTCCCCGCCTTCTTCCAGATGGACGATGCCCATGTCGTGATCTTCGGCGCTGGCACGAATGCCGAGCGCAAGACGCGGCTGGTGGCGAAGACGCCCGCCCGTATCTCGCTGGTCACAAAAAGACGTCCGGACTGGGCCGAGCCTTTCAGTGACCAGCTGACTATCGTCACACCGGAGCATGCCGGACAAGCGCTGGACACCGCCCGCTTCACAATCATCGCGAGCGACGACGAAGCGGAAGTCCAGTGGGCCTATGAACTTGCCCGCGCCTATGGCGTGCCAATCAACGCCGTCGACCGCAAAGAGCTCTGTGATTTCACGATTCCCAGCATGCTGGACCGTGGCCAGGTCGTCGCTGCGGTTGCAACCGGCGGTGCAGCCCCCGTGCTGGCCAAGGACATACGTTCGAAGCTTGAGACACTCCTGCCGGAGCGTATTGGATCGCTCGCCGCGCTGGCTGAACGATGGCGTCCTGCCGTCAAGGCGGCCATCGACACCGAGACCGGCCGACGTCACTTCTGGGAGGCCGCACTTCGGGGCGCTGTCGCCGAGGCGGTCTATGCGGGTGATGACGCGGGCGCAGAAGCGCTGATGGAAGACGCCCTCTCGAAATTTGCCAACGAAACTGCAGGAAATGAAACCGGACCGGTTCACATCGTCGGCGCCGGACCGGGCGACCCGGAACTGCTGACGCTCAAGGCTTTCCGCCTGATCCAGCAGGCCGATGTGGTCTTCCACGACAAGCTAGTCTCAAAGGAAATCATGGACCTCGTCCGCCGCGATGCCGAACGCGTGCCGGTTGGCAAGTCCAAGGGCGAACACCTCGTCCCGCAGGATGGCATTCATGAACTGATGATCGCCGCCGCTGAAGAGGGCAAACGCGTCGTCCGCCTCAAGGGCGGCGACCCCTTCATCTTCGGACGTGGCGGTGAGGAAGTCGAAGCCCTGCGCGAAGCGGGTATTGAGGCGCATGTTGTGCCGGGCATCTCCTCGGCGCTTGGCTGCGCGGCTTCGGCCAACATCCCGCTCACCCATCGCGACCACGCCCAGACGCTGACCTTTGTGACCGGCCACGCGCAGAAAGGCGGCGTACCCGATCTCGACTGGCAGGGCCTTGCAAAGCCGCACCAGACCATCGTCGTTTTCATGGGTGTCGGCACAGCGCCGGTCATTTCGGAGAAGCTACAGGAAGCTGGCCTACCGGGAAAAACGCCAGTCGCCGTGATCGAGAACGGCACGCGCGCAAATGAAAAACGCGGCTTTGGCTCGCTGGATTCCCTTTCCCGCGTCATCGAGGAAAAAGGCATTCGCGGACCAGCACTTCTCATTATAGGAGAGGTTGCCGGCCTTCCAGCCGAAGCGCTGAACAGAAAAATCGAAGAGGCCCTGGCATGACATCCGTTCGCCCGAAACTGAAGCCGGAGCAGCCCAAGGCTGTCACTGCCTGGGAAACCGCCACGGGCAAAGTCGTCTGGATGGCCCCTGACGGCAGCTGGTCAGACGATCCGGACAAGATCGGTGTCTTCACCGGCGAAGAAGCCGAAAAGCGGCTGGCCGATGCGGAAGCCCAGGAAGGCATTGTCACCGATCCATACTTCATGCAGGTCACTGATGACGGCGCCATCGATGGCCGCGAGACGCTGCGCGAGACGATCCGCGCAAACGGCCCGACAATTCACCCGCAATTCCAGAGGTCTGCGCGATGATCCGCATTTTTGGCGACAGTATTTCTGGCAACTGCCTGAAGGTAAAATGGGTGGCTGACCGTCTGGGTGTCGAACACCAGTGGGTCGAGGTCGACATTCTCAAGGGCGAGACACGCACCGACGCGTTCCTCGCCATCAACCCTTTCGGCCAGGTGCCGGTCGTCGAGTTTGAGGATGGCAGAACGCTGGCGCAGTCAAATGCGATCATCTCCTATCTCGCCGATGGCAGCGAACTCGTCCCCGATGATGCCTTCGAGCGCGCAAAGGTGTTGGAATGGATGTTCTGGGAACAGTATTCCCACGAGACAGCGATCGCGGTGCGCCGCTTCCAGAAGCATTACGAGAAGAAAAGCGACGACGAGATCGATCCGCACCTGATGGCCAAGGGCCGCCGCGCGCTGGGCCGGATGGAACTCGCCCTGCTCGGCAATGACTGGATCGCGGGCGGCGAGGCCATGACGCTCGCCGATATCTCGCTGCTTGCTTACACCCGCCTGGCTCACGAAGGCGGTTTCGACGTATCCGAGTTTCCGGCCGTCCAGGCCTGGATTGCGCGCTGCGAGCGCGAGCTCGGCCTGCCCCATCTCCACGAGGTTACCGATGTACAGATATGACGAATTCGACGCGCAGATCGTGCGCGATCGGGTCGAACAGTTTCGCGGACAGGTGGCCCGCCGCCTGTCTGGCGAAATCAAGGAAGACGAGTTCAAGCCGCTCCGCCTGCAGAACGGTGTCTATCTTCAGCTGCATGCCCACATGCTCCGGATCGCTGTACCGTATGGCCAGCTTTCACCCCGGCAGATGCGGCGCCTTGCCAAGATCGCGCGGGACTATGACCGCGGTTATGGCCACTTCACGACCCGCCAGAACATCCAGTTCAACTGGGTCGCCCTGAAGGATATTCCGGATGTACTGGCCGAACTGGCCGAGGTTGAGATGCATGCCATCCAGACCTCCGGCAACTGCATCCGCAACACGACCAGCGACCATTATGCAGGGGCAGCCAAGGACGAGATCATGGATCCGCGTCCCTGGTGCGAGATCATCCGGCAATGGTCGACCTTCCATCCGGAGTTCGCCTTCCTGCCGCGCAAGTTCAAGATTGCGGTCACCGCAGCTGAACATGATCGCGCGGCCATCCGCGTCCATGATATCGGCCTGCACATGCGCGAGCGCGACGGCGAGGTTGGCTTCGAGGTGCATGTCGGCGGCGGACAGGGCCGCACGCCACACATCGCCGCCAAGGTTTCAGAGTTCGTGCCGGAGAGCCAGCTGCTCGACTATCTTGAGGCGATCATGCGCGTCTACAACCGCTTTGGCCGTCGCGACAACAAGTACAAGGCACGGATCAAGATCCTCGTCTCGGAAACGGGCGAAGAAGAATTTCGCAAGCTGGTCGAAGAAGAATTCGCCGCCCAGCGTGACCATGAAAAGATTGACCTGCCGCAGGCGGAAATCGACCGGATCAACGCGTATTTCACGCCGCCGGCCCTGCCCCCCAAGCCAGCTACATCCGAGGCCTTCGAAAAGGCAACGGTCGCCGATGCCGGCTTCGCCCGCTGGACCCGCGCCAACCTGCATCCGCACAAGGTCGACGGCTACACCTCCGTCACCGTCAGCCTGAAACCCATTGGCGTCGCGGCTGGCGATGCCACCGACACACAGATGATGGTCGTCGCGCATCTGGCCGAAACCTATGGTCATGACGATATCCGGGTTACTCACGCGCAGAACCTGGTCCTGCCGCATATCGCGCTGGATGACGTCTACGAGGTTTACAGAGAGCTTGACGCGGCCGGCCTGGCCACGCCGAACGAAGGCCTGATCTCGGACATGATCGTCTGCCCGGGCCTCGACTACTGCAACCTGGCCAATGCCCGGTCGATCCCGGTCGGCATGGCGATCCAGGAGGCCTTCTCTGATCCGGACGACCAGGCCGATATCGGCAAGTTCCACATCAATATTTCCGGCTGCATCAACGCCTGCGGCCACCACCATGTTGGCCACGTCGGCATTCTTGGTGTCGACCGGAAAGGCGAGGAATACTACCAGATCACGCTCGGTGGGCGCGCCGATGAGAAAGCCGCCATCGGCCAGATCGCCGGCCCGGGCCTTAAGGCGGAGGATGTGCCATCGGCACTGAAACGCCTTGTCGATCGTTACCGTGAGCTGCGAGCCAGCAAGGACGAGACCTTCATTGAAACCTTCGAGCGCGAAGGCATGGAGCCGTTCAAGGAAGTCATCTACGCCGGCGCGTAGACCAGTAAGGTTACCCAGAAATGCCACTGATCAAAGACCGACAGGAAGTCGATGATGTCTGGGCTTTTGTCCCGGACGATACACCACTGTCACCAGGCGGGTGTGTGACCGTCTCGCTCGGACGATTTCGCAGCGAAACCGAAATTCTGCTCGCCCGTAACAGCAACATCGGCGTCAGGCTTGAGCCGGCCGATGACCCGCATGAACTGGAGGAGCATCTCCACCGGCTGAACCTGATCGAGATCAGTTTTCCGAAATATACCGACGGGCGCGGATACTCGCAGGCACAGCTTTTGAGGCGGCGTCTCGGCTATGAAGGCGAGCTTCGAGCGGTCGGCCACGTCCTTCGAGATCAGATTCTCTATATGAACCGTTCAGGCTTCGATGCTTTTGAGACGGCACGCGCCGAACTACCTTCAGTCCTGCAAGCGCTGGAAGAGTATTCAGCGTTCTATCAACCAGCGGCCGACGGCGCGACCCATGTGTTCAAGCGCCGGCACCAGAAGGACTAGAGGCGTTCATGCCCTATACCGACTATCAGACACGCCTGCGCGAGCCCGTGACCGAACGGCTGGACCGCCTCAACGCTGAACTGCGTGATGCGTCGGCCACGACGATCCTGCGCGCTTCGCTTGTGCGTGAGTGGCCGCAGAAGCTGACTTATGTCTCCAGCTTCGGCGCCGAGAGCGCTGTGATGCTTTCGCTGATCGCCGATGTGGACCCTGATTTCCCGGTCATCTTCCTTGAAACGGGGATGCACTTTCCGCAGACGCTCGACTACAAGGATGAGCTGATCGACCGGCTGGGCCTGACCAATGTTCGTGAAACACCGCCGAGCGAAACCGAGCGGAAGGTGCTAGACCCTCAGAACCGCCTCTGGAAAACGGATCCGGACGCATGCTGTGCCCTTCGCAAGGTCCGCCCGCTGGAGCCGGCGCTGGAAGGGTTCGACGCCTGGATCACGGGCCGCAAGCGCTTTCATGGTGGCGCGCGGCTTTCGCTTCCTGTGTTTGAGCATGCCAGCGGCCGCTTCAAGGTGAACCCGCTCGCCAGCTGGACGCAGGAAGACGTTGACCGTCACTTCGCTTACCGCAACTTGCCGAAGCATCCGCTGGTCGACCAGGGCTATCCATCGATCGGTTGCTGGCCGTGCACGAAGCCGGCCGCGGACCCAAGCGATATCCGGTCTGGCCGCTGGGCCGGTATGGCCAAGACCGAGTGCGGCCTGCATGTCGACAAGAAAGAACGCCCCCGCGTTTTCTAGGCATTCGCTCCCTGCGGACTTATTTATTGAAAATCGATATATTCGTCTCCATATCAACCCTGTTCGACTGAGCAGATGATTGGAGGAGAATGGATGGACCTGACCATTGCCGAGGGTTTCGCGTTGCTGGCACTCAAAAATGAGTCTGGCGAAAAACAGGGACAGTTCGTCGAGTATGGCCTCGCCGGAAGCGCCCTGTCCGAGCTGATCCTTCGCGGCAAGCTCGCTCAGGACCCAGCCAAGCCGAAACGGCTGAACATCATCGATACCGAAACGACCGGTGACCGCTTCCTCGACTTTTGTCTGTCGATCCTCCTGAAGGCAGGCGGCGGCAAGAAGATTTCGACCTATGTGAACAAACTTGCCCACAAGTCGAAGCTGTTCCGGGAGCAGGCGCTTTCACTCGTCGAAAAGGGCGTCCTTCGTACCGAGCCGAAGTCGTTTCTTGTCTTCAACTGGACGCAATACCCGGAAGCTGACACGGTCACAGAAGCCAAACTGAGAGAACATCTGGCCGCAATCATGTTCGATGGAAAGGCACCAGTGGCGCGCGATAGCGTGATCATTGCCCTTGCCGAAAAGACGCAATTGCTCGGGAAGAACTTCGACAAGTCCGAAATCAGGGCCCACAAGGCACGGATCAAGGAAATCGCCAAAGGCGACATGCTAGCCGCGAAAGCAACGGTGGCTGCGATTGATGCGGCGCTGGCGGCCGTCATCGCCGCGACAACGGTCACCACCGTTGCCGCCACGACCGGCAGCTAGATTTCCAGCAACAGGCCGAACCAGCCGCAAAAAAGACAAATCCGCACCGCAACGTGTAAGCCATATCTAACGCTGGCGAATATCCCTGGTATTATTGAGCATGGCACGAACCGCACGCTTGCTTCTGGTTTCGCTTCTTCTGGCTTGCAAGCCTGCTGGCCTGGCCCTGGCCAAGTCAGCACCTGAAGTCATGGGACAGCACCTCTGGCAGGAGGCCGTACAAGTTCAGACGCGCTTTGCAGCCAAGGCGAAGAACGACAGATATATGGTGGTCATCGATTATAGTCGGCCATCGGCAGAGCCTCGATTCTTCCTGGTCGACCTCAAGACTGGCTCCGCCAATGCCTTTCTGGTCTCGCATGGCCGCGGATCAGACCCCGACCATGACGGCATGGCCGATCGCTTCTCGAACGTCCCCGGCTCGAAGATGACTTCGCTCGGCGCCTTCGTCACAGCGGAGACCTATTACGGCAAGCACGGTCTATCCCTCAGGCTCGACGGACTGGAGACGCAGAACAGCGCGGCGCGCGAACGGGCGATTGTGATTCACGGGGCCGATTATGTTTCGCCGCAGCGAAAGAAAATGGGACGCAGCTGGGGCTGCCCCGCGCTTGAGCGCAGGGTCGCTTTGGACCTCATCCCCAAAATCGCGAATGGCGTTCTGGTCTACACTTACGGGCCGCAGAAAAGCGCCGGCCTAGACTCCGAGATTGTCGATCAGGCGGGTTGAGCCCATCCAGGCCGCCGCGAGCAGCCGGCACGCCTGCCCTGCTGCGAGCGGGCCGTCAGCCAGGTCCTGAAGACTGGCCGGATCGACGGCACTGACATAGTCGAGCCTTGAAAAGCCAGCCGCCAGGATATGGCCCCTTGCTTCCCTCACTGCCGTTTCAACGGGCACGCCGATCCGAATACGGCAGGCCGCCCTGTGGAGGGCGCCGAAGATCGCATTGGCTCGGCTGCGCTCCTCCTCGCTGAGATAGGCATTGCGCGAGGACTGGGCGAGACCATCGCGGTCGCGCCAGGTCGCCCCGCCAACAATCTCAATGCTAAATCCGAGATCACGCACCATGCGGCGGATAATCTGCAGCTGCTGAAAGTCCTTCTCGCCAAAGACGGCGACGTCCGGCTGGACGTGAATGAAAAGCCGGGCGACCACTGTCGCAACCCCATAGAAGAAGTGCGGCCGGTAGATGCCATCCAGAAGGTCTGACATTTCCTCGACGCGGACATTGGTCAGCGAGCCTTCGGGATACATCTCGTCGACACTGGGGCAGTAAACAATGCTGCACCCAGCTTCGCTGAGACGGGCTACGTCGCCCTCCTCGTCTCGGGGATAACGCTCAAGATCTTCGCCTGGGGCGAACTGGGTCGGATTAACAAAAATTGAGGCTACGACGGTCTCACACTTTTCCCCAGCTTTATTGACCAGGGAGATGTGGCCATCATGGAGCGCGCCCATTGTGGGTACAAACCCGATTTGATTGCCCTTTTTCCGCTCTGCCGCGACGGCTGCACGCAGATCAGCGCGCGTCCTGACGATCCTGGCCTTCTTATTGTTCACTTGGAGACTGCTCCGAACTCTGATTTCGTAAACGACCTGTTAACCAATTCGCGTGAATTCTTCACTTATGAGAAAGCCCATCATGCCCCGACTGAAAGTGCTGCTCGCCTGTGCGGGCCTGTCCTCACTGAAGCGTCGCGATCTGGATCGAGCCAGTGCGATCGAGCCGGAACCTATCAGGCGTCCGCTTGATGACAACTCGGCTGCACATACAGATGACTGGCTTTTTGACGCACAGCCTGAGGCGACCGCGCATGGCCGTGCGCTCGATACACTGACGCGCTCCATGATGCGGCTTCGCGAATCACTCTCCGGCATCGCGGACTTCGCGCCGCTTACCGTTGAGCCGGAGCCGATTCACTCGCTCGGCGCCTTCAGTTTCGATAATGACCTGTTCGACGGCGAGCCCATGCTTGCAACCTCGCGGTCGGCAAGCACCGTGGCCCTCGACCATGACCTCTTTGAAGAAGAGGCTGGCGATGCTCTGGTCTTCGGTGTCGAGGCAGATCAGGCACCGCTTTACCAGCATGCCGCCTAAGCCCCCGCATCCCTGACGCAAGGCGAAAGTGGAGTTTTCCCAAATGCCCGCAGACGGATTCGGCTCAGTCACCACCAGTCGCGACGACGCCGTCACGCTCCAGCCTTCGCCGGACCGTGATTGCCGCGTTCTCGTCGTCGGCAATGAAAAAGGTGGCGCCGGCAAGTCTACAGTCGCGATGCACCTGTCCGTGGCGCTCATGCGCATGGGGCAGCGCGTCGGTGTGATCGACCTCGATGTGCGCCAGCGGACGCTGACGCGCTATCTTGAGAACCGTCTGCGCTGGATGCAATCGACTGGCTCGAAACTGCCCATGCCGGAAATCATCCGCGTGGATGCCAGCACCGACCGTGACCTGGACACCGCCGAGCGCGAAGAAACAGACCGCCTGATGGGCGCGGTTGAGCGCCTACGCGCGGTCAGTGACTATATTATTATTGACGCCCCGGGCGGTGACACCTTCCTCTCCCGCTCTGCTCACACGATCGCAGACACGCTGATTACGCCGCTGAATGACAGCTTTGTCGATTTCGACCTTCTTGGCGATGTGAACCCGCAGACACTCGAGGTCATCCGGCCAAGCTTCTATTCCGAGATGGTCTGGAACTGCCGCAAGAAGAAAGCTCAGACCTCCCGCAAGCCGATTGACTGGGTTGTGATGCGCAACCGCGTGTCTCCGCTAGAGGCGCGCAACAAGCAGAAGGTCGGCGAAGCGCTGAATAACCTGTCCAAACGGATTGGTTTCCGTCTTGCGCCAGGGCTCTCCGAACGGGTCATCTATCGCGAGCTTTTCCCGGCCGGCCTGACCTTGCTGGATCTCACCGAGCGCGGCTCGAATGTGGCTTTCACGATGAGCCATGTTGCTGCCCGCCAGGAGCTGCGGGACCTCGTCATCCTGCTCCAGCTGCCGGCGCTCGCAGGCGCGGAAATTTCTTTCTAGTTAAAGCACCTCTCGCTTCTCTGTTCGCAGGCGCACAAGGCTTTGGTTTACCCTGAAGCGTCAGGCGCATGTGTCTCAGCATGACTGCGGGTGTCTTCACTGTCGCGAAATCGGACGTTGGTGAAACCCGCCGGGGAAAGGGCCGGCTAGGGCCCTTCGATAACAGGCTTGGACGGGATCAGGGATTCAAACGCCATATCGTCGCTCGTGCTTTCGTCACCCTCGCCAACGGGCGGCGTGAACACTTGTCCGTTGAGCATCGGCAGCGCCGCGCCATTCGGATTGACCGGCGATTGCAGGGCGCTGAAGGCGTAGCTCGCCTTGATCTCGTCGGCCTGCTTGTTCTCGTCGAAGCTCTTGTAAGCTGCCTCGATAAGGTCGGTGACATGCGCATCGCGTGATTTCGACGTCGATCCGCCGAACATGATCGCAATGACCCGACGGCCGTCACGCTTGGCCGAGGCCATCAGGTTGAAACCCGAAGCCCGGGTATAGCCGGTCTTGATGCCATCAACACCGTCGACGGACTTCAGCAGGTTGTTGTGATTTTTATAAGTCCGGTTGCCCCAGGAGAAGCTGGCCCGGGAGAAGTAATGATAGTAGTCGGCGTGATCCTCGAGCAGACGTTCGGCAAGGATGGCCATGTCGCGTGCTGTTGATAGCTGGCGCGTATCCGGCAGGCCCGAGGCGTTTCGAAAGGTTGTATTATTCATGCCGAATGTCTTGGCTTTCGCGGTCATCAGCGTCGCAAACCGCGACTCGGTCCCACCGAGCCGTTCGGCGACGACCGCTGCCACGTCATTGGCAGATTTCGTGATCAGCGCATCGATGGCATCGCGCACACTGATGGTCGAACCCGGTGTCAGGCGCAGCGAGGACGGCGGCTGTGACGCGGCGTGACGCGAGACATAGAGGCGCTCGGTATACGAGACCTCTCCCGACTTTAGCGCGTCGAACAGCATGTAAAGCGTCATCGCTTTTGTCAGCGACGCTGGATAGCGCGGTTCATCGGCATGTCTGGCATGAAGGACTTCGTTGGAATCGGCATCGACGACAATGGACGCATACTTCTCTGCGATGGCCGCCGGCGCTAGCGCAACAAGCATGACGAGTGCGCCAATAGCTGCCCGGATATTCTTCCCGCCAGCACGAAATGCCATGGATTTCCCTCCTCAGAGCGTTACGAACCCCGGCCTCCCGATGATTCGATCATAGGGTGGCTAAATTGTATTATCCACCCGTTAAGCGCACAGTCTTGCACGATGCATACCGCCACTGAATCGTTAATGAACACGGAAAATATTGTGCGGTGCACAAAAATTGTTGCAAGTGCGAACAGATTGGTCTATATAGGCTTCATCAAAGGAGTAACCTATGGCCAAGACCGATACAAACATGTTCGGGGCTTTCACGCCCGAGACTTTCGTAAAAGCTTTCCCGTTCGCGACGCAGTTCGGCGACATGGGCAAAGATGCAATGACCGCTGGCACGGAAAGCGCAAAAGCGTCCGTGAAGAGCCTTCAGGATGCCAGCGCCGCAATGATGCGCCAGGCACAGGATCGCGTCAGCATGACGGTTGAGACCGGCAAGACGCTGGCTGGCGCCAAGACTGTTGAAGAAGCCATGGAAATCCAGTCGGCTTATGTCCGCAGCGCTTTCAAGGCCCATCTCGACGGTCTCAGCGAACTGGCCGGCATCTACTCGACGGCGATGAAGGACTGCATGGAACCCTTCGCCGGCTACACCAAAGAGATGATGGCCGAGACCAAGAAGGCAACGACGAAGGCGAAAGCCTCCTGATCTGCGCACTTCGCAGGCAAGTTTTCTGGTTGGCCGGCTGAGATTTCAGCCGGCCAATTTTTTTGCCCGATTTTTTTCATGTAGGGTGAATACTCATGAGGTCTGGTTGTTTAAGGTTGCTGGATGAGCGCACGTGTAGACTTCGAAACGATTGAACGCCCCGGCTCGCCGAACACTTACCTCGTCGCGCCCGAAGGCTTGTGCGCAAATGCGACGCCCGATGCAGACGCCCCGAGCTTCGACCTGTCGCCCGAGGCGCTCTTCGCGAAAGTCGAATCCGTACTGTCGGACAAGTCCAACTGGTCGGTCACACATCGTGACCCCGCCACGCGCCAGATCGACCTCGTCGCCAGGACACCGCTGCTGAAATTCAAGGACGATGTGGCAATTCGTGTCCTGCCCGACGGCGCAAATCACGGAAAATCCCGATTAGCTGTCTATTCTCGTTCCCGAGTCGGTTATCATGACTTGGGCGCGAACCGGAAAAGAGTGGATTCGCTGATCGCGGAGTTGAAATAATTCAGATGAGCTGCAGCTTGAACAGCAATGCACTTCTGATCAGGCTTAAAATTGCCCAAACTGAACCATATCTGTTTGACATGACCGTTAGAGACGACAGACCCAGACTCGCCGAGCCGGAAGGACCTTCCGGACCAACGCGCGATGGCGATACGGATGGTACCGGCCTGGCGACCGAAACGCGGGTCAAGACGAAAAAGCCGTCCATGTACCGCGTGCTGCTCCTGAACGACGACTACACGCCGATGGAGTTCGTGGTCTTCGTACTTGAACAGTTTTTCAACAAAAGCCGCGAACAGGCGACCCGCATCATGCTTCATGTGCATCAAAAAGGGGTTGGTGTTTGCGGAGTGTACACTTTCGAAGTCGCTGAAACGAAAGTGGCTCAGGTCATGGACCTAGCGCGGCGCAACGAGCATCCTCTGCAATGCACGATGGAGAAAGAGGACTAAGCCTATGCCGTCACTGACAGACAGCCTCGAAACCGCCCTGGAGAAAGCGCTCAACCTCGCTGGAGAGCGGTCTCACGAATACTCGACGCTCGAGCATCTCCTGCTCGCGCTGACCGAGGATACCGACGCGGTTGAAGTGATGACGGCGTGCAAGGTCGATATCAACCAGCTGCGCCAGTCGCTCACCCAGTATATTGATGAAGAACTTTCCAGCCTGATCACGGACAATCCGGCCGCCAGCGTGCAGCCGACGGCCGCCTTCCAGCGCGTCGTCCAGCGCGCCATCCTGCATGTCGAAAGCTCCGGCCGCGACGAAGTCTCAGGCGCGAATGTGCTGATCTCCATCTTCTCCGAGCGTGAGAGTCATGCCGCCTACTTCCTGCAGGAGCAGGACATGACCCGCTATGACGCGGTGAACTTTGTGTCCCATGGTCTGGCCAAGTCGCCCGGGATGTCGCGCAGCTCGACCCCGCGCGGCGCCGAAGAGACCGAGCAGCAGCAAAAGGCAGGTCCTGCCAAGGAGGCGCTCGAAGCCTACTGCGTGAATCTCAATGAGAAGGCACGCCAGGGCAAGATCGACCCGCTGATCGGCCGCGATTTCGAAATCGAGCGCTGCATCGAGGTGCTGTGCCGCCGGTCCAAGAACAATCCGATCCTTGTCGGTGACCCTGGCGTCGGCAAGACGGCGATCGCCGAAGGCCTCGCCAAGAAGATCGTCGATGGCGAAGTGCCGGAGATCCTGGAAGACGCCGTCATCTGGGCCCTCGACATGGGCGCCCTGCTGGCTGGCACGCGCTATCGCGGCGATTTCGAAGAACGCCTGAAAGCGGTAATGAAGGAAATCGCCGAGCAGGAAAAAGGTGTCCTGTTCATCGACGAAATCCATACGGTCATCGGCGCTGGTGCGACATCCGGCGGGGCCATGGATGCTTCCAACCTGCTGAAGCCCGCCCTGCAAAGTGGTGAGGTTCGCTGCATGGGTTCCACGACTTTCAAGGAGTTCAAGCAGCACTTCGAAAAGGACCGTGCCCTCGCCCGCCGGTTCCGCAAGATCGACGTGGTCGAGCCGTCCGTGCCGGACGCCGTGAAAATCCTCACCGGCCTGAAGCCGACCTTCGAGGAGTTCCACGGCATCCGCTATACCAATGAGGCCATCAAGGCCGCCGTGGAGCTTTCGGCCCGATACATCACTGACCGCAAGCTGCCGGACAAGGCGATCGACGTGATCGACGAGGCTGGTGCGACGCAATGGCTGCTGCCCGAAAGCAAACGGCGCAAGCAGATCGGGACCAAGGAGATCGAGGCCATCATCGCCAAGATCGCCCGCATCCCTCCCAAGCAGGTCACCAAGGACGACGCCGTCGCGCTCAAGAATCTCGAGCCGGACCTCAAGCGCGTGGTCTATGGCCAGGACGATGCCATCGAGGCGCTCGCCTCCTCGATCAAGCTCGCTCGCGCTGGCCTGCGCGAACCGAACAAGCCGATCGGCTCCTACCTGTTCACCGGTCCGACCGGCGTCGGCAAGACTGAGGTCGCCCGTCAGCTCGCCTCCATCATGGGCGTCGAGCTGCTGCGCTTCGACATGTCGGAGTATATGGAGCGTCATACGGTCTCCCGCCTGATTGGCGCGCCTCCGGGCTATGTCGGCTTTGACCAGGGCGGCCTGCTCACCGATGGCGTGATGCAGCATCCGCACTGCGTGCTGCTGCTCGATGAAATCGAGAAAGCGCACCAGGACCTGTTCAACATCCTGCTGCAAGTCATGGACAATGGCTCACTGACGGATGCGAATGGCCGCAAGGTCGATTTCAGGAACGTGATCCTTATCATGACGACCAATGCCGGGGCGTCGGATGCCGCGAAGAACTCCATCGGCTTTGGCCGCGGCAAGAAGACCGACGAACAGGAAGACGCGCTGAAGCGCCTGTTCACGCCGGAATTCCGCAACCGCCTGGATTCCACCATCCTCTTCGGTGGCCTTACGCCGGAAATCATCGAGCGGGTTGTCGAGAAGTTCGTTCTCCAGCTGGAAGTCCAGCTGGCGGACCGCAATGTGACGATCGAGCTGTCAGAGAAAGCCCGCAACTGGCTGGCTGAACGTGGCTTCGACGAGGAGTTTGGCGCCCGGCCTCTGGCACGCACCATCCAGGAGCACGTCAAGAAGCCGATGGCGGAAGAGCTTCTCTTCGGCAAGCTCGCCAAGGGCGGCGCGGTAAAGATCGACATCGACAAGGACGACGACGACAAGCTCTCCTTCGAGTTCATCGAGGACAAGGGCAAGAAGTCCAAGCCGAAGAAGAAAAAGGACAAGCCGGAACAGGTCGACTAGGCCAGAACCAGCCCACAAAACCAGAAGCGCCGCCCTTCACCCGGGCGGCGCTTTTCTTTTACCAGACCATGGCTTCCTTGAGCTTGGCGTGCAGGTCAGGCGGGATGTCATCGCCGCCGCGGCCGGCCTTCAGGTCCGCCGGGGCGTCCTTGGGCTTGAGATAGCGCCAGCCCTGGAAAGGCCGTTTCGGCATTGGCTCGACCGCAACAAGCTCCGGCTCGAAAACAAGCTCGCAGGCGCGCTGGCCGTTGCGGTCATCAATGACGCGAATATCGGTGAAGGCCTGGCGAACCTGGATCACGCCCTTGATCACCCAGTAAATCGACCCGCCATCGAGCAGCTCATCAATCTGCTTGGGAACCATGCGCGTGTGATGCAACGGCGCCGGATGACGTGTCATCAGCCGCCTCTGCCAGGCTTCAAGGTCGCCGACATCATCCGCGCCGACGCAGAGTTTGACCATGTGCAATGTCACGAGTCGAAGTTTAGCGCGCTGCGAGCCCGGGACCAGAGGCGGACTGCCGCTGGCTTGTGAATTCCGCCTTGGCCTGCTCATTCGCAAAGAAGATCTCGATGGAGGTCACTGTCGCCGTATAGTGCCGGCGAATGGTCCTGAAACCGCCCTTGGCTTCGAGGCTGACCGAATAGGACGCGACATAGGAAAGGCCCCAGTTGGGTTCAGTCTCCAGCAGGTAGGTCTGATCGAATTGCGTCAATCGCCCTCCTTCAGGACCGCGGACCGGGTTGGGAAGATCATAGTCGATGCGCAGGAAGCGCTCTGACACCGGATCAAGCCAGGCCTTCGCATTGACCCGGTCGGCAAACCAGACATCCAGTTCCGTGTCGTTCAATGAAGGATTGTGGCGGAAGCTCACCCGCCAGGCTGCCCCAAGATCGGCAACGTCCACCCGCTGACCAATGCTGGGCCTGAGGTCATCGGGAAACAGGCGTCCGTCCGGCGCCGCTTCAGCCCCCCAAGAGGCCGCTGCTTCGTCGAGATCGTCATCCTCGCCACGCGCCGACACTGGCTGCCAACGTGCATCGCCTTCAAGGCGCGGGTCATAGCGGAACGTCCGGCGCGCCCTGTCGCTGACAAGTTCCACTGTAAACGCCGCTCGCAGGGTCTCAGGAGCTTCGGTGGCCAAAAGCGCCGCATCAACCGGGCCGCTCGAGGCCGAGATTTCATATGCGATCGCAATCAGCAGCCCGACTGGCAAAGCACCCTCCTGGCCAGCGCATCCTGCTGCCGGCAATTAACCATGACCCATGCCTAATACCCGCGGGATTTACATCGCCTGAATGCGGCAGAAATCAGGTTACGAGATCAGCACCGGTAGACTTTCTCGCGCCATGCCCCGCCCGCGCACCATGAACCAGCGCGACCAGCACGAAGCTGATAATCATCAGCAGATACCAGGAGCCGAACTTGACCGGCGACACCATGGTCCAGACCGTCTCCTGCCCAGGATAGGTCCAGGCCCGCGCGAGCGTGCCAATATTCTCCGCAAACCATATGAAGAGCGCAACAAGGCCAAAGCCGATAATGAGCGGCATAGGCCGATGTGTCTCGTCCGCCCGGAACCAGACCACGCACCGCCCATAGATCAATACCGTCGCCACGAAGAGCCCGGCACGGATATCGACCGTATAATGATGGGCGAAGAAATTGACGTAGATCGCGGCCGCCAGAACGCCCTGCAGCCAAAGCGGTGGAAACCGGTCAAAACGGAAATCAAAGATCCGCCAGACCCGGGCCAGGTAGCTGCCGACGGCTGCATACATGAAACCTGAAAACAGCGGCACACCCGCAATTCGCAGAAAGTTGTCTTCCGGGTAGATCCAGCTGCCGGCGCCCGTCTTGAAGATCTCCATGACGGTGCCGACGATGTGAAATACGAATATGATCCGGGCTTCTTCCCAGGTCTCAAGTCCGGTCGCGATGAGGAGCGCCTGTATGGCGATGGCCGCGATGACAAGAAAATCGTACCGGCTTATCGGTGCGCCCTCTGGATACCAGAGATGCGTTGCAAGGATCAGCGCAAGCAGCGCGCCGCCGAAGATGCACGCCCAGCCTTGCTTGATGCCGAAGCTCACGAACTCGAAAACCGCTTTGGAGAATGGACCGCGCACAGCGCGCGCGCGAAGTTGCTCGCGATGACGCGAGAGGGCAGATTTTATGGATGATACGCTCGGCATATGTTTCTCTTTGCCGGGCACCGCGGCAGGAAAGTGGCGCAATCGCAACCATTTATAGGGTTACTAGTCAGCGCCGCTCCGCTGGTCTAGGCTCGCGCCTGTGCCATCAGAGGGGATGAATCATGGCTTACATGGACAATCGCAATGTCAGCATGGCTGCCGGCGTCATCATCGGCGGCATCGGCGCTTATCTCGGTTTCGAGCAGGCTGCCGCAACGGGCGTCAGCCCCATACTCGGCGCGCTGATATTTGGCGCCGCAGGCTTCGTTGTTGGCATGGCGGGCGCATTCATTTTCAAATCGCTAGCGCAGTTTCTGGTCTTCCTGGTCCTGATCGGTGCAATCATATATTTCGCGCAGGACCCGATCACGCAGATGACAGGCATCAACCCGGTTGAAGCTGTCCTGAACATCCTGCGCAATCTTGGGCTGACAATTGGCGAGGTTGCGAGCCAACCGCCCGGCGGCTGATCAGCCCACCCAATAGGGTTTCCGCTTTTCGAGGAATGAGGACAGGCCCTCACGGCCCTCCTCGCTGGCACGGCGTGCGGCAATCCGCTTTGCCGTCTCGTGGCTGAGCGCCTGGTTGATTTCCAGCCCGGCAAGATCGAGCACCAGCCGTTTCGCATCCTGGATCGCCCCCGGCGCAGCATGCATGGCGAGTTTGGCCAGGTGCTCTTCCATCGCGGTGTATTCGTCCTGCGTCTGAACGACGTACTGGACGAGCCCGATCTTTTCAGCGAACGCCGCATCGAAGCTTTCTGCGGACACAAACAGCGCCTTCGCCCAGCGCGGCCCGATCGCCGAGATGACAAAGGGGCTGATGGTGGCTGGTGTCAGGCCAAGACGCACTTCCGAGAAGCGGAACTTCGAGTCGGCCATGGCAACCGCGATGTCGCACGCTGCCACAAGCCCGGCTCCGCCCCCCATGACTGCGCCATGGACAAGCGCGACCGTCATCTGCGGCAGCGCAGCAAGTTTACGCAGCATCTCCGCCAGCTTGTAGGCGTCCTGCTCGTTTTCATGCCGGGTATAGTCTGCCGCGGCCTTCATCCATTCGAGGTCTGCGCCAGCAGAGAAGCTTGGCCCGTTTCCCCGCAGGATCACCATACGGATCGTTTCCTGCTCCTCCAGCGTTTCCAGCGCATCGGTGAGCTCCTCGATGACCAGGGCGTTCAGCGCATTGTGACGGTCAGGACGGTCCAGCGTCAGCACGGCGATGCCGCCGGGGGTCGCATCCAGGTTGATGGTCTCGTACTCGTCCATGAAATCCTCCTGCTTTGCAGAAAGCATAGGCCTCCTGCCGGTCTTGTGAAACGGGGATCAGCTGCCTGAATCCGCTTTCCTGTAATGGCTGTCCCTGCGCAGCGCTGGTTTCTCAACCAGATGCCACAACATCAGGCTGGCAAACAGCACACCGACCGCCGCAAGAACAAATGCCGCAGGCAGTGGCAAAGCGGCGAAAAGCCCCGCCATCACCATGGCCTGCAGGATTGGGAAATGGGTAATGTAGACCCCATAGCTGATGTCGCCGAAACGGGCGGCGCGAATGGCCGGTCCAGGCGCGAAGGCCAGGCAGGCGATGACACCGGCCAGCCCTGCCGCACGCAGGGGCTCAAGGATTGGGTGAGTGTAGGATGCAGCCAGGATGGCGGTGCCGGCCAGTCCTAACCGGATGGCTCGTGCCTTTGCCAGATCCCAGACCTTCCAGAGCACCATTCCACTGGCAAAGAAGGCCATCTGGCCGGGCAGCTGCCGGGCCAGTTCCGGCGCCAGCGGATGATCGAGATAGACCGGCAGCAGTAGCCGCCAGGCTTCGGCGGCACCATAGATTATCAATAGCAGGACCCACCAGGCCTTCCCGAACAAGCGCATGACGAGGGCAAGCGCGGGGAGCGCCAGGTAGAACATGACCTCGATCTTCAGGGTCCAAAGTGCGCCGTTCACCTCGGTGAACCGGTTCCCGGCAAACAGCCCCGGCAGGTTCGGCTCGAGAAAGTTGAGGAAAATCAGGTTCGTGCCGAGATACCTTGCGATTGCTTCCACATCGCCCCAGCCGGTCATGAAGCCACTCACAATGGCGGGCAATAGAATAATCACGGCATAGGCGGGATAAAGCCGGCGGACCCGCTTTGAACCGTAGACTCCAAGATTTTGTGATCGCTCGAGCGACCCGAAAACAAGCGCGCCCGATACGATGAAAAACCCCTGGATGCCAAGTTCGGCTGCGCGCGCCAACCCGGTCTCGACCTGACCACCAGGCCCGGCAGCCGACAGCACACAGGCATGGTAGGCAAACACAGCGCCTGCAAAAACAAGGCGCAGAAAATCGAAGCGGTTGCTGGCCAGCGAAGCCTCCTGAGTCCAGTCCTGTGTTGCAAGCGGCTTTGGCGCGGGAAATCAAGAAGAAACAGTCAGGTGGTGCAGGTGACTACGCAAAGAAAAGCCCGCTCCCACAAAGGGAACGGGCTGGAGTCGGGTCTGAAAAAAGGGGGTCAGAAAAACTCTGATTAGTAAGAAGAGCCGGTGTCCGTGCGAACATCGAGTTCGACGTCAGCGCCGACGTCGGCATCCTTATTCTTCCAGGCTTCTTTCGCCGCAGCGAATTCGGCCTTGGAGACCGACCCGTCGGCATCAGCATCGACCATGAGGAACATGTCGGATGCTTCCTGCGCGGAATGGTCGCCCTTCGCAGTCTTGTAGGTGACGAATTCCGACTCACTGACCGAACCATCACCATTGGCGTCGATATCGGTGAAGGCGACCATTTCGCCGGCAGATGCCGCCAGGGCTCCAGCTGCGGCAAAGGTGGAAATAATTGCGAAGCGTTTCATGGGTTTCTCCAATCGTTTTCGCGTCGAATTTCTGTGACGCAGCCATAGAGACGCACATACCAGCCGGTTTGATGCGTTACGATTCGGTCAGGCCGATTAACTCTTCGAAATGGCGCCAAAAACTGCCCTTTAAACAAACAGTTGCGCGTGCATTAAATCGGCTCAACGCTTTACCAGCGGGCGATCCCTGAACGTTTTTGAACGTATCACGCCCTGTCATGGACCGTTTCTTGCAGCACTGTTGCCGCAATCGGGCATTTGAATGCCGGACACGAGATCATGTTCAGGACCGTACCACCGTGGGGAAACGTTGCAGGTAAAAGACCCTTTTCAGAAGGGCCGGCTGCTAACACATTCAGACCTATGAGTCTGAACATCGCGCCCACGCTGAAGACGATCCCCTTTCTTGAGGATGTACCCAAGCGCGCCCTGCGGGCGGCTGGACGCGAAGCACGCTGGTTTTCGCTGCCGGCGGGCTGGGAGCTGTTCAAGGCGGGTGAAATCTCGAACTCCATCTATTTCGTCCTGTCAGGCTCGCTCGGCGCATTCAGGACCATGCCGGACGGACGCAGCGACTTCATCGGCCACATTCGCGCTGGAGAACCGGTCGGAGAGATGGCGCTGTTCGAGGGCGCTTTCGACGACGACGGCGACGGCATTCCGGATAATGCGCCTCACACGAGTTCCGTCTACGCCCTGCGTGACGCGGAAATGCTTGAGATTTCCCGCGCAGGCTTCGACCGTCTGGTAAAGGCGGAACCTGAAATCCTGACGGCCATGATCCGGCTGATGCTGACCCGCTTGCGCGAAGGCCGCAAGCCAAACCGGCGCAACGCGCCCAAGGTCTTTGCGCTGGTCGCGACCTCTCCGACGATCGACCTCAAACTGCGTGCCCGTTCGCTCAAGGCCTCGCTCAACAAGTTTGGCCTGAAGTGCCGGATCGTCGAGGAGACTGAAGGTACCGACCAGCCGACGGGCTTCTTCGACAGGCTAGAAGCCGAAAATGATGTCGTGATGCTGGTGTCCTCTGTCGGGGATACAGGCTGGTACCGGTTGTCGGTTCGCCAGGCGGACCGGATCTGGGTCGTCGGACGCGCAGACGCCCGGCCGTCAAATCCTCTGATGCCGGAAGACAACTCGCCGGCCCGGTCGCTGAAACTGATCGATGTGATTTTGCTCCACCATGGCGGCGAACGCCAGGCGGCCAAGCCTGCCGAATGGCTCGATGCCGCGAATGCGTCACGCATCCTGCACTGGGAGGGCATGGACGGCCCCTCTTGCGAGCGGCTGGCGCGGATCATGGCCGGCCGGTCTGTGGGGCTTGTCCTGTCGGGCGGCGGGGCACGAGCCTACGCCCATATCGGGGTCGTCAAAGCCCTGCGCGAAGCCGGCATACCGATCGACTTTGTCGGTGGCTCCTCCATGGGCGCTGTTGTGGCCGCCTGTGTCGCCATGGGCTGGGACGATGCAGAGATCGACCGTCGCATCCGCAAGGCCTTCGTCGAGACAAATCCGCTCGGCGACTATGTCCTTCCTGTGGTCGGCCTTGTTCGCGGCAAACGTGTGAACACGCGCCTGCACGAGCATTTCGGAGACGCGGAGATTGGCGACCTCGGCGTGCCCTTCTTTGCCGTTTCAACAAATTTGACGGATGGAACCTACCTTGTCCATCGGCGTGGGCTGCTGCGCGAAGCACTGCGTGCGACCATTTCTCTACCCGGCATCCTGCCGCCAGTCGTTCATGACGGCGAAGTGCTCGTCGACGGCGCGGTTCTCAACAACTTCCCGACCGGTATCATGCGCGAGCTCCATCGCGGCGTGGTCGTTGGATCGGATGTCGCTCGCGCGCCGGAAGGCCTCGCCGCCGAGGATTTTGCAGACCCGCCCGGTTTCTTTGGTTGGGTCTGGAAGCACGGCTTCTCCTCGGCGCCGCCCATTGCGGGACTGCTTATGCGGTCTGCAACACTGAGTGTCGATCCGTCAGCCGGGCGCGAACTGGTCGATGTTCTGGTGGTACCCGAGCTGCGCGATATCGAGCTTCGCGACTGGGAGGCTTATGACGAAGCGGTGCAGGCTGGGTACGAGGCGGCCCAGAAGGCCCTGGCGTCAGGCGAGCTGATCGACTTCTGCTATGGGCCAAAGGCACAGATTCCAAGCGTGACGATCGATAAGGTCTAGCCGGACTTACGCTGCTTTATCCCAAGCAGGGGCCCAGCCGGGATCGACGAGACGCTGATGACTGGCTTTCAACGCGTTGATCCGCCCCATTTCGTCAGCACTCAGCTCGAAGTCATGCACATCATTGTTCGACGCAATGTGTTCCGGCGACGATGAACGCGGAATTGTGATGATACCGGGCTGCTGCACAAACCAGCGTACGACCACCTGTGCCGGTGTCTTGCCATGCGCAGCACCAATTTCCTTGAGCAGTGGATCGTCAAGAACCTTGCCCTGTGCGAGCGGACAATAGGCCGTCACCGACATGCCCAGCGCATGCGCAGCCTCAAGAACCGGGGTCTGGTCAATGAAGGGGTGGTACTCGACCTGGTTAGTCACGACCGGCGCTTTCGACAGCCTGACCGCTTCGTCCATTTGCCTGACGGTGAAATTCGAGATGCCGATGTTCCGCGTCATGCCCTGGTCATGCGCATCGTTCAGCGCACGGATCGACTCTTCCAGCGGTACGTCCTGGCTCGGCCAGTGAAGCAGGACAAGGTCAACATAATCGAGACCGAGGCGTTCCAGGCTTTTGGAGATCGACGCTTGCAGGTCGCCATCCTCAAATTCGGACATCCAGACTTTGGTCGTCACCCAGATTTCGTCGCGTGGTGTCGGAGAGTCAGCGATACCCCGCCCCACATGAGTCTCGTTTTCATAAACCTGCGCCGTGTCGATCATGCGATAGCCAGCCTCGATGGCCTTCGTGACGCACATCTGCGCCGTCTCATCACGCAGCTTCCACGTACCAAACCCGATCTTCGGAATATCGACGCCAAAATGTTTCGTCGTGAGGGTCATCGCTTCTCCTGTACGTCCTGATAAGTCACTTCAACATTGGAAACGGATCGCCACCATCTGTGTTCCGCCCTGGCGGTACAAAGAGAACAAGCATCAGCTCTGATTTAGGCCCAGCTCCTTTTGAAGCTTTTTCGTCAGGCCCAGAGACACAAGACGGTAGCTTTCCTTCAGATAGTCCTTCAGCGCATCATCACCGACAGCATCAGCATTGTAGCGCTGGATCCATTTCATGCCGCGTGAGGCGAGATGAGGTGCCCCCCGGCATCCTGGCTGCTCGCGCAGGATATCGAAGGCCAGGTCAGAGACCTTGAAACTCACCCGGAAACCGTCCGGGCCATTCTCCCCACCAATTGCAAAGACCTTCCCGCCCACCTTCCAGACGTGGCTGCCGCCCCACTGAAAGACATGCGTCGTGTGCGCGAGCGAGCCGCAGAATTCGTTGTACTCAGCCAGGGTCATCATCCCGCTCCCCTAATGCCGCCAGACGTCTACTGCGCTTCGAGCAGCATGACGGCAAACAGTCCGTCCGGATCGGTCCAGTGCCGCGTGAGCGCCCAGCCCGCTGTCTCCGCCAGCGCCGAAAACGCGTCGAGCGCAATCTTGCGGGAATTCTCCGTATGGATCGTCTCCCCCTTCCGGAAGGCGAATGTCTCTCCCGCCACTTTCACCGACTGGTCCTTGAGACTTGTCAGATGCATCTCGATACGGCTGGCAGCACCATTCCAGCGCGCTTCATGCGCAAAGGCACCGATATCAATATTTCCGCCGAGTTCGCGGTTCATACGGACGAGGAGGTTCTTGTTGAATGCCGCTGTCACGCCCTGCGCATCATCATAAGCCGGGACCAGGATATCCGGTGACTTTGGCTGGTCGAGGCCAATCACAAAGCAGGCCTGATCTCCCAGGTCAGCGCGCGCATTGCGCAGGAACCGGCAGATATCGTCATCGCCGAGATTGCCAACCGTCGAACCGGGAAAGAAACCGGCGCGACGCCCCGCCGCTTCCGGCAGGGCTTCGCCAAGGTTGGAGGCCATGAAGTCCGACGCAATCGGCTGTATGACCAGATCGGGATAGTCTGCCTGCAATTCGTCTGCAGCCGCGTCGAGGTGGGAGGCCGATATATCGACCGGCACGAATACTGCTGGCCGTTCCAGTGCGTCCAGCAGGAGGCGAATCTTTAGCAGTGAGCCGGCACCGTACTCCACGATGACCGCATCCGGCCCGATGGCTTCGGCCATCTCATCTGCCCGTTCACGAAGGATGCCCAGCTCTGTCCGGGTCGGATAATACTCCGGCAGGCGCGTGATCTGGTCAAAGAGCTGAGAGCCTTTCTCGTCGTACAACCAGCGGCTGGGGATTGCCTTTTGCGGCTTCGCCAGCCCTTCAAGTACATCTTCGCGGAAAGGATCCCTGGTCAGGCCGTCCATCAGGCATTCCTCGCCAGGCGCAAGCCAGAGAACTGCCAGCGCTTGCCGGGATGGAAGAAGTTCCGATAGGTCGTCCGGATATGGCCCGCCGGGGTTGAGCAGGCCCCGCCTCGCAGGACGTACTGCCCACTCATGAACTTGCCATTGTACTCGCCGATAGCGCCCTCCTCGGCCTCGAAACCCGGATAGGGCGAGTAGGCGCTTTGCGTCCATTCCCAGACATCGCCAAACAGTCCGATCAAACCCTTGCCCGCCTGCGGCGCCGGGCTGAGCCGGCCCGTGCCAGCATCGTTGCCCTCAAGCCTTGCACCAGTACCAGCAGCTGCCGTTTCCCATTCGGCTTCACTGGGCAAGCGTGCGCCCGCCCAGCTGGCATAGGCGTCGGCTTCATACTGGCTGACATGGCAAACAGGCGCTTGCGGGTCGACTGGCTGCCAGCCTCGCAAGGTCATTGTCGACCATTCGCCGTCCTCCTTGCGCCAGTAAAGCGGCGCGTTCCAGCCCTCGGCCAGACACATCGCCCAGCCGTCCGACAACCAATGGTCCGAACGCTCATAGCCGCCATCGGCAATGAATTCCATCCACTCCTCGTTTGTGACGGCGCGATTGGCGATCTCGAACGGTTCGAGCCAGACCTTGTGGCGCGGACCTTCGCAATCGAAGGCGAATTCGCCGCCTGTGTGGCCAATCTCCACCAAGCCGCCGTCAAAGCGCGTCCAGGCAAGAGGTGCCGCTGCTCCTTTCATCAGGCGCGGCTCTGGCGCGCGGAAGGCCGGTTTTAAGGGGCTCTGCGCAAACAGGTGCAGAATGTCTGTCAGGAACAATTCCTGGTGCTGCTGTTCATGGTGCAAGCCAAGTATGACAAGTCTCGAAAGCGCGTCGCTGGCCCCGCCCGACAGGAGGCTCCCCATCGCCCGGTCGACATGCGCGCGGTAAGCCAGCACATCGTCAAGGGCCGGCCGCGTAAGCAGGCCCCGCCTGGGCCGCGGATGCCGGTCACCCACGGCATCGTAATAGGAATTGAAAAGGTAGTCATAACGCTCATCGAAAGGCGAATAGCCCGGCAAGTGCTCGCACAGTACAAACCGCTCGAAAAACCACGTTACGTGCGCGAGGTGCCATTTTGCTGGACTGGCATCCTCCATGGACTGAACCGTCGCATCAGCATCTGAAAGCCCCTCGGCAAGCGCCAGAGAAGTGGCGCGAACGCGCTCGAAGCTCGACTTCAAGCCCGTTTCTTCGTTTTCATGGCCGGGATGCGTTCCGATCGGCATTGTGTTCTCCTTTCGGACTGGCGACCGGCACTCAACGCTGCAACGGTACCGGGGTTTCATTTCAGACATGTGTCGCCTGACGAAGCTGACAACCATTTTCCGGGTAGCCAAGTCCGGATAGTGACAAATGAGTAGGTGATGTCAAAGGCAGACAGGCCCTCATCCTAAACACACCGTTAAGCATGTTGCCGCAGATTCTACTGGAATCACTACAGTCGCAGAGATTTCCATGGACGCATCAACCTTCGACCTTCTACCCATAATCGTGTGCGAGGTCGCCCCTGTGCGCGATGAGGCGGGAGAGATCATCGACTTCGAATGGACTGGCGCCAATAGCCTGATGCAGAAGTCAATCCTGCCCGAGGGTGGCAGCGTGCTGGGCATGCGCATCTTCGAGTTCGACCCGGCCTACCGGGACTCTGAAATGGTCCGGAACGTCAGAAAAGTCCTCAACACCGGCGAAACCGTTGCGTTCACCACCAGTCAGGGCCGCGCTGTGAAGATGCTCAGCAAGGTGATGCGAACCGTCGTCATTCCCAATGGCGACAGTGTCATCTGCTGTTCGCACGAGGTGACAGACCTGGCGCGTGAGCGCGACGAGGCGATCAGCCAGGCGGAATTGCTCAAGCTGGCGTGTGACACTGCAACCCACTGTATTGCCATCGCGAACGGTGACGGCACGCTGATCTACGTCAACGATGCCATGCTTACCCTGTCGGGCTATGAAGCGGGCGATCTGATCGGCCAGAGCGCCGCCATTTTGATGGAGGAAGACGCTTTCAAAGAGTTGGTGACACGGTTCACCGGTCCGGGGACAGGCTATTCGAACAAGACGGATGCCAAGCTGAAAACCAAATCTGGTGAACTCATCCGGATATCGGTCGCCATGAATGCCGCCCGGCTTCCAGGTGAGGACACAACAGTCTTCATCACCCACATCGAGGATGTTCGTGAAACTCGCCGCAAGGCGCACGAGCTGCGCGAGGCCCTGCACAGGGCTGAGCAAGCGACCCGCATGAAGTCGGAGTTCCTGGCCAATATGAGCCACGAGATCCGCACGCCGCTGAACGGTGTCCTCGGCATGGCGCAGGCACTGGCCCATGAAGACCTTACAGCCTCGCAGACCGAACAGGTCTCGATCATCCTCGATTCCGGGCGCGCGCTCATGGTGCTGCTCAACGACATTCTCGACCTGTCAAAGATCGAGGCCGGAAAGCTCGAAATCTCCCCCGTCGAGAGCGACATCCGCCACAAGCTGAGCAGTCTGTTCAAGCTGCATATGTCGATCGCAGAAGAAAAGGGCATTGATCTGCGCCTGCATGTCGACCCCAACGTGCCGTCTCGTCTTGCCTTCGACCCTGTCCGTGTTCGCCAGTGTATCGGCAACCTTGTCTCAAATGCGATCAAGTTCACCGAAGAAGGCGAGGTGATGATCGTTGTGACCTGTTCACCGGCTGAAAGCGGCAAGGCGACTGTGACCGTTCACGTCACTGA
Organism: Henriciella mobilis; assembly: GCF_003576285.1. Lineage (NCBI taxonomy): Bacteria > Pseudomonadati > Pseudomonadota > Alphaproteobacteria > Hyphomonadales > Hyphomonadaceae > Henriciella > Henriciella mobilis. The sequence goes on from NZ_QWFX01000014.1 coordinate 106,641, forward strand.
CACAGGCTGCGGGATCGCCGAGAACAAGATCGAACACATCTTCGCGTCCTTCTCCCAGGAGGATGGCTCGACGACCCGCCGCTTTGGCGGCACGGGACTTGGCTTGGCCATCACACGCCAGCTGGCACAGATGATGGGCGGCGATGTCACCGCGGTCAGCGAACCTGGCCGTGGATCGATCTTCACGCTGACCTTCAGCGCGGACGTCGCGGATAGTGCCAGCACGCCGGCGGAGAACAACACGGTTCAACTGGCCAGCCACAGACCCCGTTCCGGCCTCGGCGGTTGCAGGGTGCTGGTCGTTGACGACAATCACATCAACCTGCGCGTCGCGCGCTCATTCCTGAACAGCTACGATCTCAAGATTACTGAGGCGTCCAATGGTGCAGAAGCCTTGGAGCACCTGAATGACGGCGCGTTCGACATTGTCCTGATGGATGTCCATATGCCGGGCCTCGACGGCATCGAGGCCCTGAAGAGGCTGCGCATGTCTGCCAATCCCAACCGCTTCGTCCCGGTGATCGCGCTCACAGCCGACTCGATGGAGGGCGACAGGGAACGGTATCTCAATATGGGTTTTGACGGCTACGTCTCGAAACCCATTGACGAACGCGGCCTGATCAGCGCCATGGGCCAGGTGCTGAGCCTCGGCAAGCCGGCGGAACTGCACAGCGTTGCGGTCTGACCTGTCTCAGCGCCGGGAAATGATGGCGCGTATCCAGTAATAGATCATAACCACGAAAATCAGCGCGCCCGTCATCATCAGGAATGGCGGCAGGTAGCCATAAGCGTTTGCGTGGCCTGGAAGGCTTGTCCCGAACCAGCCAAGACCAAAGGCTCCACCCAGAAGGAAGATCAGGGCGCCAACCATCGCGATAACGGCAAAGACGACCATTTCGGTCAGGTTGCCCGCATCATCGCCGCGGCGCAGGTCCGGGTCGGCTGGCGGAATTTCGGCTGGCTTTACATCGTCGATATACAGGCGGTTTCGGCGTGCCCCAGCCGACGTCTCGACGACATCGAGCTGGCCGGTTTCAATATCGAAGGCGTCGGGATCGAGATCGGCAGCGATATCCTGGGCATCAAGGCCCGCACCATCGTCCTGATCGTCGTCTTCGGCGACAAGCGCGGAAATCGCGGCGCGAATTTCTTCAACGCTCGCTTCCTGCTCGGCAGCCGCCTTGACGGCAGCTTCGGCGGTGTCCTCCTCCTCCGAACCAGCCTTGGTGCTTGTGTCTTCATACTCGCCCAGAATGCGGGTGAGGCGCTCCTTCACATTACGCGCAGCCGCTTCCGTCGGTGTTTCGGCGCGTTGTTCCTCTGCTTCCGGCGCGGCCGCTTCGCTGACCTTGAAGTCTCCCCAGCGGGATGGTTCCGGCTCTGGGCGAGGCTCTGGCGTCGGGCGGAACCGGCTTGAGGCGGCGAGCGGAACCGAGCCGGTCGTTTTCAGGAAAAGCGCTTTTTCGTCTGCGCGGCGACGGATGAGTGGATCCACGATCATGTTCCTCGGGCCGACCTTCGCATTGCACCAGAGTTCCAATGCCCGTGCGGCGGCCATGCGGTCACCGGCATTGAGCGCCGAAAGCACATCGGAGGATTCGAACTGGTCTACGCCCACATTGAATACAAAGGACACCAGCGCATCGAATTCATGCTGGTTCAGCGGCACGAGAACGAGTTCCTGCAAGGCCTGTTCAATCGGCGGCAGGTCAAACTCTCTCAGGATGGCAGCGGCCTCCGGCTGGCTGACTTTCAACCCGGCGCGAGCCGCGCGCATATGCCCATAGCCGATCACCCAGCGACCGTCAGGCAGCCGCGTGGAATGAGACCTGAATCCCTCATACGCCATGATCAGCTTCAGTCCGGATTCGGACGTACGAAGGGCTGAACTCATACTTTGCTCCAAACCGATACAGACGGCACTGTTCGATCAGGCATTACTGCAAGTCATACGCCTGATAGGAGAAACCTGCGCAATTACAGCAGAATAAGGGTCGCAAGGCCGAGAAAGCTGAAGAAGGCCATCACATCTGTCAGCGTGAGCACGAAGACGGATGAGGCCACAGCCGGGTCGGCGCCCATCTTTCGCAGGCCAAGGGGCACGATGACACCCGAGAAACCTGCCCAGACGAAGGTTGCGAACATGGCTATGCCAATGGTGAGAGCCAATGCCACGCTCTGGAACCAGAAGCCCGCAATCGCGGCCACGCCGATGGCAAAGATCACGCCGTTGGCGATGCCTGTCAGCGTTTCGCGGACAATGGCACGGCGGCTCGCATCGCCGTCCATCTCCCGCTCGGCAATGGCGCGAACGGCAACAGCAAGGCCCTGGCTGCCGGCATTACCACCCAGCGCTGCCACGACGGGCATCAGGATCGCCAGTTGAACAAACCGGTCAAGCGTGGTCTCGAACATTGAAATAATGCCTGAGGCGATGAAAGCCGTCAGCAGGTTGACCGCCAGCCAGGGTGCACGCGCCTTCACCGAATCCAGCACGGTGTCTGTGCCTTCAGCCGAGCGCACGCCCGACAGGGCCAGAAGGTCTTCAGTATTTTCTTCCTGGATGACGTCGACCACATCATCGACGGTCAGCATGCCCATAAGCCGTCCCGCATCATCCGTGACTGGCGCGGAGGCAAGCGAGTATTTCTGGAACTGGTAGGCCGCATCCTCCTGGTCCATGTTGCCTTTGATGTCCGACTGGACCTCTTCCATGATGTCGTCGAGCTTTACGTCACGTGGGGTCCGCAGGAGCGTCGCGAGCGGCACCTGCCCCTTGAGGCGGTGAGTCGGGTCGATCACGTAGACTTCATAGAATTCAGCCGGCAGCGCTTCGGCGTTTTCACGCGCATGGTCGATGGCATGCCCGACCGTCCAGAATTCAGGCGCCGCGAAATACTCGCGCTGCATGAGACGGCCGACCGTGTCTTCGTCGAAGGCGAGCCCCTGTTCGAAGGAGGCCCGGTCCGCCGGCGTCAGTTCGTCGAGAATACGCTCGCGCCGGTCATCCTCAAGGTCTTCGAGAATGGTCGTGACATCGTCTGAATCGAGCTCACCCAGGACCGCCGCCACCGCATCGTCAGGCAGCACGTCGACGGCTTCGACGCGATACTCGTCGCGCAATTCGATAATGATGTCCGTCGGCAGTTGGCCACCCAGCAGCGAAACCGCATCGGCGAAGTCGTCGGTCGAAAGCTGTTCGAGAAGGTCAGCGGCATCGGCCGGGTGAAGCCGGTTCAGCGTACGCGACAGCCAGCGCGAATCCTTGTCCCAGACAGCCTCGCGGACATCCTGCTCCAGGGCGAGATGCTTCGCCTGGACGACGTCTTCGACATGATCTTCCTGTGGGGTCTCAGGCAGCTCGGACATGGGGAGAACCTCCTATCCTGAATGGACAGGATTCCTGCCCTACTGCCAACACGTCTTCCCCGGGATGGTGCGGTCGAGAGGACTCGAACCTCCACGGATTGCTCCACAGCGACCTCAACGCTGCGCGTCTACCAGTTCCGCCACGACCGCTAAGTCCCGTACGGGAAGAACGCGCGGTATAAGTGCGCAGGAAGGCTTTGTGAAGCCCTCCTTGCACCTCTATATGCGCAGAATGACAGATTTTCCTCCCGTCGAATGGGCCGTCAGCCCAGCGCCTGTGGATTACGAGGCCGCGCTGGCTTTCATGCAGCGCCGCGTGCAGGCGATCCGGGAGACGGGCGCACCGGAACTTGTCTGGCTTCTGGAGCATCCGCCGCTCTACACAGCTGGGACCAGCGCCAGGGCGGAAGACCTGAAGGATGCTGGCCGCTTCCCCGTCTACGAGGCGGGCCGCGGCGGGCAGTATACCTATCACGGCCCCGGCCAGCGCGTGGCCTATGTGATGCTCGATGTCGGCCAGCGCGGGCGCGATGTCCGCGATTTCGTGGCAAGGCTCGAAGCCTGGATCATCGAGGCGCTGGACCAGTTCAATGTAAAGGGCGAGATTCGCGACGGTCGCGTCGGCGTGTGGGTCGACCGCACCCAGCCGGGCGGCCCGTTGCGGGAAGACAAGATCGCCGCCATCGGCCTGCGCCTGAAACGCTGGGTCAGCTTCCACGGCATCAGCCTGAACGTGGAGCCGGACCTTTCCCACTTCACCGGCATCACGCCCTGCGGGATTTCCGAGGATGGATTGGGTGTCACCAGCCTCGTCGATCTCGGCCTGCCGGTGACGATGGACGATGCCGACGATGCGTTGAAAAAGGCGTTCCGGAAAGTCTTCCTGTCGGAAGTCGTGGACGCGCCTGCCCCGCTTAGCGAAGCTCAGGCTTCATAGGGACGCCGGTCGCCACTTTCCGCCTGCACGGCTTCTTTCTCGCCCGGATACCGCCCGAAATACGGCGCGCGGGCGACCCACATCAGGCTCCAGATCGCAATCGGCGCGCTGAGCAGGATCATGATCATCTGCATGGGGGGCAGCGCATTCTTCAGCACGAACTCGGCCTTCGGCGGCAATGGCTGTTCAAAGTTCATCATACCGCCCGGACCACCGGGACCACGGCGTCCCTGACCCTGCGCCTGGCTGGGTGCAGCTTCGCCATTGGCTTCAGCCTCCGCGGCCTTCTTCTCGGCTTCGGCTTTCGCCTTTTCCCGCTCTTCACGCTGCTTTGCGCGGAAGCCGTCCGGATCGGCCAGATAGTCCTGCCGCATCTCGAACCGCTTGTCATACTGGGCCGACTGCCCTTGCGCGGTCATCATGAAGACCGCCAGTCCAATAATGAGTGGAATCAGCGGGATGATCGCCAGCAGCGGCGTCTTTCCGGCATCTAGGAGTCGCCGCGAGTGGATGACATAGGAAATCAGCGTCGTGACGATGAACACCACCGGCGTCGCGAACAGCCCGAACTCACCAATCGGCTGGCCGTCCCCGCCGGCTGAATTGAAGATCAGAGCGATCGACCACGGCAGGATGATCACCAGCAGCTGCAGCATGAACAGCAAGGTCCAGGCCCGCGTGAAATGCAGGCGCGGCGACGTGCCCGTTGGATTGAACAGCGTCTGCAGCCAGTTCATGTTGGCTGGCAGCTCACGTTCATCCGTCAGCCAGGGGCGCTTTCGGTCAAGGGCAGTCGTGCTTGAGTCTGACATCCGGGTGGGCCTTCGCGTTCTTATCGAAAAACGCTTATACGCCCTTTTCCTAATTTATCAATAAACGATAAGAAAAATGTCAGCTGAACTCGTCATGCTCAGTTCCAGGCACCGGACCATGCTTGTTGGTGCGTGGCTCGGTCGCCAGCGAACCGACGATGAAGCCGACGATCGCATTGTTTGCGACAACAGTCATGATGGACAGCGGCAGCATGATTTCAGCCAGCCTTTCCTGCGCCTGCATGAAGACGTCGAACTCGCCCTGCGCCAGTCGTTCGGCCGCTTCTGCCTGGATGGCGCGGCCGGATTCTCCCAGAAACATCGGGCCCAGAATCATGCCTTCAATGAAACTGAGCACCAGGGTGCCGAGCCAGACGACGATCACCCACCACCCCGTCGTTCCGGCGTCGTGGAAGCGTTTGGCGTAGACGCAGATATAGGGATAGATCATCAGCAGCGAGACGATGCCGAACATCGTGCCGAGATAGACCGGCAGCGCCGTGACGATCACGGACGCGACAGTCAGCACAACCAGGCCCTGCCAGAACCTGTTCTTCAGGATCCGCCCTTGCGGGTTGAATAGTAGATTGCCCATGGCGTGTCTCCAGCGTCAGAAGGACAGACTACTACGATGTCCGAGGGAGGGGGACAATCGCCTCCTACTCGAATTCGACCATCACTTCGTCAGCTGCGACGCTGTCGCCGGCTGCGACATTGATCGCCTTCACCTTGCCGCTCGCTTCGGCGCGGATGATGTTCTGCATCTTCATCGCTTCGACGATGCAGACTGCCCCGCCCTCCTCGACGTCCATGCCGACCTCGACATCCATCGAGACGACAAGCCCTGGCATCGGCGAGATGACGAGCTTGGACGTGTCCGGCTTCGGCTTTTCTGGCAGACGGGCATGCAGCGCTGCCGTCATCGGCGTGCAGACCAGCGCCCGAACTGACACGCCGCGATGGCGGAAGACATAGCCTTCGGTCTTGTCGGAGAACTTCACTGCGAAGGATTCGCCGTCCAGCTGGCCTTCGAAGAGGTGGGTGCCCGGTTTCCAGTGCGTATAAAGCGTATGGTTGGTCCCATCGATAGCGATAGTGGCCTCATGGTCGCCCAGATCAAGCTCGATCTCATGATGGGTGTCGCCCAGGATGACGACCCAGTCCTTACGCTGTGGGCCGGGCTGGCTCATGCGGCCAGAGATCTTCTCGGCGCGTCGGGCGAAGACACCGTGCACATAAGCGGCGGCTGCGGTCAGGATCAGCGTCTGGTGGTCTGTCGGCTCGGTGCCGTTGAAGCCGTCGGGGAACTGTTCCTTGATGTAGTTCGTCGTGATGTCGCCGGAGCGGAAGCGCTCTTCGTCCATCACCGCGGCCACGAAGGGAATATTGTCCTGGATGCCCTCGATGTGGAAGCGGTCGAGCGCGGCGGCCTGGACGTCCAGCGCGTCGTCCCGCGTCTTGCCGTGCGTGACCAGCTTCGCGATCATCGGGTCGTAGAACATCGAGATCTCATCGCCCTCGCGCACGCCTGAATCCATCCGGACGGTCCCGCCCATGAGTGGGCCTTCCTCTGGCGGATGGAAGCGTTTCAGCCGGCCAATGGACGGCAGGAACTTGCGATAGGGGTCTTCGGCATAGACACGGCTCTCGACCGCCCAGCCATTGATCTTCAGGTCCTTCTGCTTGATCGCAAGCTTTTCGCCATAGGCGACGCGAAGCATCTGCTCGACCAGGTCGACGCCAGTGATCATTTCGGTCACCGGGTGCTCCACCTGCAGGCGGGTGTTCATTTCGAGGAAGTAGAAGCTCTTGTCGACGCCGGAGGCGACGAACTCGACCGTGCCGGCGCTGTCATAATTGACAGCCTTGGCCAGCGCGACAGCCTGCTCGCCCATCTTCTTGCGGGTTTCCTCGTCGAGCAGCGGGCTCGGCGCTTCCTCGATGACTTTCTGGTTGCGCCGCTGGATCGAGCATTCGCGTTCGAACAGGTAGACACAATTGCCATGCTTGTCGCCCATCACCTGGATTTCGACGTGGCGCGGGCTCTCGATGAACTTCTCGATGAAGATGCGATCATCGCCGAAGGAGGCCTTGGCTTCAGCCTTCACGGCCGGGAAGCCTTCCTCGACCTCCTTGTCATTGTAGGCAACACGAATGCCCTTGCCGCCGCCGCCCGCTGAAGCCTTGATCATGACGGGATAGCCAATGTCCTTCGAGACCTTCAGCGCTTCCTTGGTGTCCTCGATCAACCCCATATGGCCGGGGACCGTGGAGACGCCTGCTTCGGCCGCGAGGTTCTTGGAGCTGATCTTGTCGCCCATCGCCTCGATGGCGTGCGGGTTGGGACCGATAAAGGTGATGCCTTCCTTCTCGAGGCGCTTGGCGAAAGCCGGGTTTTCCGACAGGAAGCCGAAACCTGGATGGATCGCCTCGGCGCCCGTCTGCTTCACCGCATCGATGATCTTGTCCATGACAAGATAGGACTCAGCAGCCGGCGGCGGACCGATATGGACCGCTTCATCGGCCATTTCGACAGCCATGGAATCGGCATCGGCATCGGAATAGACGACGACGGTCTTCACGCCCAAACGCTTGCAGGTCTTGATGACCCGCACGGCGATCTCGCCGCGATTGGCGATCAGGATTTTCTTGAACATGACTGCCCCCTGAAACAGCAGCTACAAAACACTGGGTTGTGGCTTATCGCCCGCATGCGGCGCTGTCCATCAGCTGCCCTTGCGTCAGGCCGTTTAGTTTTCGCTTTCGGCCGCAGTGCTTAGTGATTGAGGCGCGGGCCCTTCGCGCTCGAGACTGGCCTCGAACATGCGGATCTTGCTGGATATCGAAACCAGGAAGGCCGTCGACCAGCCGATGAGCAGGAAACCGTTGGCCGATTCTGTCGCCCCGAGCATGCGCCAGGGATGGTCGGGGAGGACGTCGCCAAAGCCGACCGTCGTAAAGGACGAAATCGAGTAATAGAGCGCCTCGTAGACATTATCGAACGCGTTCACCCAGAGAAAGGCCGCCGTGTAGACCCAGATTTCCACTGCATGGAGCAGGAAAATCGAAAGCACGTAGACGATGATCGACATGCCCTGCCCGATCTTGGTTTCCAGGTGTGCTGGGTGAAACCGCTGCCGGCGCATGACAGCCGAGAGGCCGACCAGCCCTGCCAGATGAATCGCATTTGTGGTGATGACCAGAATGGCGGCGATGCCGAGGACAATCAGCATGTGTTATGCCGCGTCCATGGCCTGGGTCGCCTCCTTGAGACCGCGCGCGAACCCCGGCGCTTCGCTTTTCAGCAATTCGATAAGCGTGCGCTCTGCCGGACTGACCGACTTGTCCCAGCCCAACCGGCGCAGGAACCATTTGTCTTCTTCCTCGGTGACCTGCTTGCCGGCCTTGGCTGCGGCCTCCTTGGCCATGTAGCGCGCGCGGGCGGCCGCTTCCGGGTCATAGCTGACCTTGTCGAACCAGGCGCCGCTCGTGAAGGCATTGGCCATCTTGCCGAAAAAGCCGCCGACGCTGGCCTTGTTATCCTTGAGCCAAGCTTCGCGCGACAGTGCATCAGATTCGGTCTGCGGTTCGGGATGAGCGGCAGCGAGGAGGTGATTCAGGATGGCCTTGGCGAAGACATTGTTCCAGCTCTTGGCATTTGGCGCCTCGGCAATGGCGTCATTGGTCCGGAACAGGACCGTCGCCTCATCCCGGCTGACCCAGAGGCCTGAATCGCCGCCCGGTGCATGCAGGATGCGCCGCATCCGCTCACTCATGGCTTCGTCGGCAACACCATTCTTGATGATCCGGCGCGAAATCGCTTCGAGGCAGTAGTGCGAGAGGGATGCCGGCGCGCCCTCGGCATGGCGCAGCAGCGACAGCATCAGATCGATCTCGCTCGCTGTTTCGATATGCCCGTCGCGCCCGATTATGCCTATCAGCCAGCCGGCTTCCTCGTCTGTGATCCAGCCTTCGGGTGCTTCGCGCGTCAGCAGGAAGTCCTTTATCGCCTCGACAAAGCGCTCGACCCAGACCGGGTCGCGTTCTGCCAGCTGTTCGTTGAGGCGGAACAGCGCTTCGGCTTCCTGGCGGCTGACAACGCCGTCGCGGTAGACTTCGTTCACGATGCGCCGGGCTTCGGCTTCACTCATCTCGCCGAGATGAGAGACACGCGCCATCAGCAGCTGTATCTCGGTTTCCATATGCCCCCCGGGGAACGCAATGATCGGACTGTGCCGGGAAGCATTTCAGACATGGGTTTCCGGATCGTTAGCGCGCCCTGTGCCAGCCCGCCGCAGCGGGCCCTAGCGCATGCGGATGAACTTCGAGAACAGGTAAAGCAGGTCGCGCGGCATATCCGGGTTCATCAGCGCATCGACGGAATCATCTTTGCGGATCACCATGGCTGAGGAGCCCTCGTCATTGTCCACCCGGTGATAGTTCATCGACCATTCGGGAAAGGCGCGCTTGCCGACCGGCTCGCCAATGATGCGGGTCACGCCGAAATGGCGATCATCATTGACGATGCGGTCGTAGATCTCCTCGACTTCATTGCGATCGCCTTCCAGGGCCTGCATGAAGCTGCGGCCATTATGGGCAAGGAAGCCGGTGATGTAGCGTTCATCATTGTTCGACTGCGAGACGTTCAGAATATGATCGATATCGGCATCCGAAAGGCCGTCCACAGCCGTGCTGACATAGACGAGGCGGTACATGGGTCGAATTCTTTCCTGAGCATGAGGCGACAGTGCACTCCGCGTGCATACCCCTCACCGTCACATTACGTCTCAAGGCCCCCGCCAGTGCAAGGGATTACCAGCTTTACGTGTGATATCTGTTTCCCGAACGTTCTTGCCGTGCATTGGGAAGGCTGAGGACCACTCCAAAACAGGGCTGAGCGCGATCCATCTGAGGCGCGTGCGCACCGGAACGGCATCAATCCAGCAAACCGGCTGCACCAGCGCCCGCAGCGTCCGTTGGGACGTGCGGCTTGTCTGTCTTGATCCCGTATCGGCGCTAGCGCGCCTCACATGGATCGGGCTCAGGGAGTCTTTGGTTTTGATCCCCGCTTCGCGATGGATCGGGCTCAGGGCTGTTTGAAACATCAGTCCGCATGGTGAGCGAAGTCGGACCACGCGGACGGGAGGTCAGCTCGAATCCAGAAAGGCCGGTCCAGCGGCGGTACAATTCGGGTCCGATTCCGGTACGAGAACAGTCCAATTCCAGTATGATTCCAGTCTGGCGTCCAAAGCTGCCAGAAACCCGCCCGGCGCGAGTCGCACCCACGGCGCACGCGGTGCGAAATTGGTCCAGTCATCCGGGTCCGGCCGGTCGCCGGCAAGCTGAAGCGTGATCACCAGCCGCCCGTTCGGGAGCACGGCGACACCCAGCATGCCAACCGGGTTCGCGGCCCGGTAAGCGCGGTAATACCGCTCGAACCGCCAGACTTCGAGGAAGAAGACCGGCCAGGTGTAGAGCGGCAGCAAGGCCAACGTTTCAAGAATCCAGGCACGGGTCAGCATGGCCCGAATTGGAGCATGGGTTTTGTGGGGGTGGGAAACTTTTCAGAGTTTCCCGCGGAAATCCGCCGTCCCCGTAGATACCTGCTTTCGCGGGCATCTGCGGCAAGCGTGGCGATCCCCTCACCCCTGTCCCTCTCCCCGTGGGAGAGGGGGAAGGCGTCGTGCCCCCTTCCGGATCAGGCCGGTTCGGCGATAGCAGCGGGACAGTAGGATTTCAGATAGTCCTCATGCGCCGGCAGGCCGTTCGCGGTGCGGTTCACATTCTCGATAATGTAATCGAGGAATTTGGTGATCTCGGCTTCGCTCATCACGTCGGCCACCGGATGATGGGTCTCGGGCATCAGTCCCTGGCCGAGCATCACCTGCGTCCAGGAGTTCTCGGCAAACAGCTCGTCATTGGCGCGGAAGACCCGCCCCGTCTCGCGGAAAAGGCGCATGCGGTGCGCGAGGCTTTCAGGGATCTCCATCGACCGGACATGGCGCCAGAACGGCGTGTCGGTGCGGTTGGTCAGGTGATAGTGCAGGATGATGAAGTCGCGGATATGGTCGGTCTCATAGGCCGTCTGCGCGTTGAATTCATCGACATCGGGCTGGTGCACGCCATGTTGCGGGAACATCCGCATCAGCCGCATGACGGAGCGCTGGATAAGGTGGATGCTGGTCGATTCAAGCGGCTCGATGAAGCCGCTCGAGAGGCCGATGGCGATACAGTTGCGGTGCCAGTGCTGACGGCGCATGCCGGTCCGGAAGCGCAGCACGCGCGGCTCTGTAAGCGGGCGCCCTTCAATGTCGTTCAGCAGCTTCGCCTGCGCCTCATCATCGCTCATATACTTGCTGCAATAGACCGTGCCATTGCCGGTGCGGTGCTGCAGCGGAATCTGCCAGCGCCAGCCCGCCTCATGTGCGATGGAGCGGGTATAAGGCCGCGGCGCGCGCACGGATTCCGTCTGCACGGCAATCGCCCGGTCGCACGGCAGCCAGTGCGTCCAGTCATCATAGCCGACCCCCAGCGCGCCCTCGATCAGCAGCGCCCGGAAGCCTGTGCAATCGACGAACAGGTCGCCGTCCAGCTCCGCGCCATCGTCAAGGACAAGGCTGGCAATGTCGCCATTGGCGGCCCGGCGGACCTCGGCAATCCGGCCTTCGCGGCGTTTCACACCGTGGCGTTCGGCGATCTCGCGCAGGAAGCCGGCATAGGCCGTTGCGTCGATATGGTAGGCATAGTTGAGGCCGAGGTCCGGCAGGTGGGCAAACCGGTCCTTCTCCGCGGCGATGAGTTCGAGGCAATAGTCGCCGAACTCCTTGGCGACGCCCAGTTCGCGGCCGCGGTGCCAGAAATGCTGGAAGCCAGCCGTCCAGTGATCCTTGCCCGTAATCCCGAAGGAGTGGATGTAGCGGTGATTGAGGTCGGTCCAGTTCTCGAAGGCGATGCCGAGCTTGAATGTGCCCTTCACCGCGCTCATCCATTTGGCCTCATCCAGCCCGATCAGCCGGTTATAGGTCACCAGCGTCGGGATGGTCGCCTCACCCACGCCGACCGTGCCGATGGCGTCGGATTCGACCAGCGTGACATCGCAAACCTTCTCCAGCACCTTGCCCAGCGCCGCTGCCGTCATCCAGCCGGCAGTCCCGCCGCCAGCGATAATGACCTTCTGTTTTGCCTGTCCGTCTTTCATCACGCTCACCGGTTCAGCCGTTCTCTTAGGAAAGCCCGCACGCGGGCCGCGACACTGCTTGTCACGGGGCCCATGATACCGCGGGCGTGGGTCGGGATATGCTCGCTTTCGGACCCGTCCGTATCGAAGACATAGTGCTCGAACATATGTTTCCAGATCCGCTTCTCGTCCGGCGGCAGGTCGCGGAGGGTCATCATCGCGTGGTTCAGCACATCCTGCGGCGTGCCGAGATGCGCCGGGCTGGTGCGCCACCAGTAATTGACGAGGATGTTCACGCTGCCACTCGCCTCGACATGGTGCCACCACATGGACGGGATGAAGATCGCGTCGCCGGGGTACAGGTCTGCGATCTGGGCGGTCTTCACCGCCTGTTCGAACTTCGGGAAACGCTCAAGGTCGGGCTCGGCGAAATCGACCAGGCTGACGGGCCGTCCGGCCGGCGTCAGCTCGAACGGGCCGACATAGAGATTGGGCGTCTGGTCCGGCGGAAACAGGGTGAAGCGCCGCTTGCCGGCGGCCACGCAGGCAATGTTGAGCGGCAGGTCATTATGGGCGGCAACGCGCGTGCGCGTACCGATCCAGACGCTGCGCAGCGGCGCAAGATCGCCGAAGTCGACATCGTTCTCATTGCGAAAGCCGGGCATCACCTCATCGACATCGGTCGAGGCGAGATAGATGAGCGGCGGCGGGTCGGCCGGGCCGTACTTGAATACCCGGTCGAGGAACATGGTGAAGGTCGCATTGCCGCGATCGACATTCATGCCGGTGAAGCTGTCATTGTAGAACAGGCGGCCATCGAGCTCTGCCGGGCCGGCTGAAATCGGCACGACGGCGCCCTTGTCGAAGCGATTCATATAGGCCTGAAGCGCCGTATCGGATGTCCGGGCCGCATCGACCACGGGCCAGTCATCGACGAAGCCGCGCAGGATCACCGGGACCTGCGAGGCCGTGATCTCGTCAATGGCCGCATCCTTGCGGTGGCAGCGCACCTCACGGACACGCTGGACCTGGTCGAATATGCCGGTGCGATCTGTTGTGCAGATCATCGCTTACTCCCTTCAGCCCTTCTTACAGCATTGGATCAGCCAGCAACACCTGCCCGGCTGACCCTGATGTCATGGAAGGGAAGACACCCGCCAGCCCGGAGGCCGGCGGGTGCAAAGAGACGGATCAGAAGGTGTACCGCGCGCCGATATTGTACCTCGAGCCCGTCTGGGTCGCGAAGTTCACATAGGCGGGGGTGCGGCCAACCGTCCGGCTGGTCTCGTCGGTCACGTTGATCCCTTCCACGAAGAGGGTCACGCCGTCATAGACTTCATAACTGACATTGAAGTCGATCTGGCCGTAATCCTCGACATAGAGCGGATTGTTGGGCGTGCCGCTGACACCGACGGTCGAGGTCAGGAACTTGTCGCGCCAATTGTACGCGATCCGCGCCTGGAGACCGTCCTTGTCGTAGAAACCGATCAGGTTGTAGCTGTCCGACAGGCCGGTGACCGCAAATTGCGGGTCGCCGCTCGAGGGCACCTGGTTGTTGTCGAACGCAACATCGCCATCAACGATCGTATAGTTCGCGATGAAGCCGAAGCCGCTGTCACCGAAGAAGTGCTGCCAGGCAAATTCCCAGCCATCGATGGTGGCGTCTTCCTGGTTGACCGGCGTCGCGATGTCGAAGGTCAGCAGCGGATCCTCACCCGGAACACCGAAGATGTTACCGGTGAAGTTGCCACTGGAATCGGTTCCCGTGATCTCGAAGGTCGAGGGGTCCGCATTTTCGAAGATCCACTGGCGGATCGCTCCGATATCGTCACCGACCGCGGCGACCGCCGCGTTGTACCGCTCACCGCCGAAGGGCGTGTAGACCTCGAACGGTGTCTGGGTGACGACACCCGAACCGATAAAGTTCTCGACATCCTTGCGGAAGTAGCCGGCCGACACATAGGAGCCGAGATCGTTGTAGTACCACTCGGCGGAGAGGTCGAAGTTCTCCGACAGGAACGGCCTCAGATTGGTGTTGCCATTGGTGCCGTTACCGCCATCGACGCGGAAGATCTGCGCCACCGACAGGCCACCGGCAATGTCGGCATAGCCAGGCCGCGTGAGCGTCTTGCTATAGGAGGCCCGCAGGACGACATCGTCGCGCGGCTCAAGCCGGAAGTCGATCGCCGGCAGCCAGTAGTCATACTCGCCGGTGAATTCCTGAACGACGACATTGTCCGGATTGTCCAGCCCGATCAGGCCGAACTCGTTGGCGGCAACCCATTGGGTACCGGTCGGAGTCGTGACCTGCGATGGCGAGGTGATGTCGGTCTTCTCGTAGCGAAGGCCCGCCGTGATGTTGGCCGGCATCAGGCCGATGTCGAAATCCTTGCTGACCTCGAAGAAGCCGGCATAGCTTTCTTCCTCGATGCGGCGGTCGATCAGGAAGTCGTCGGAACGGCAGACGCCGTCGCCGCCGCACGCCTCGTTGAACGGATCGCCAGCGCTGTCGATGATGTCGACCATGCGGTCGAAATCGAAGACGAAGAACTCCTTCTGGGTCTGCCCGGCACCGCTGAACTGGTCGAAGTTCTCAGCGATGTTGACGCGCTTGAAGATGTCGTCCGGCAGGTCGTCCGCCGTACCGACGCCGCCCCAGGTATCGCGCTGGGCATTGGCAAAGGCCGAACGGACCTTGTTGTTGGTCGCCGAGACGCCGAAGTCGACGCTGTCGATGAACCGGTCGAGCTCATAACGGCCATTGAGCTGGAACTGGTCGATTTCGGTCTTGATGTAGCTGTTGGAGAAGACCGAGCCAGTGGAGATCATCCGAGATGGGTCGATCCCGGTGAACGGATCCTGGAATCCGATCTCCAGCACAGGGATGTCCTTGGTGAAGTCGACCGCCTGCGTGCGCAGCTCGAAATCCGCCGTCGAGATGACAGAGCTGGTGCCGTACGGGCTGTCCTGACCGTTCTCGGCGCTCGAGGAGTGGGCGTCGAAGGTAAAGCTCAGGCGGTCGGTGGCCTGCCAGTCGAGATTGAGGCCGATGGACTGGTTCTCAGCCTTCGTGGCGTATTTCGCCCCGCCCATGGAAAGGTCGGTGCCCAGATCGCCAAAGTCCTCATTGTAGAAGAGCGGGCTTGCGATCGGCCCGTCCGTCCAGCCGCTCGTCACGTCGCCATGATTGAACCAGACCGACATGTCGGACCGCTCGGTCGCGACCTTGTTCTGGGTGTAGAAATAGTCGAGCGTCGCGGTGAAGTTCGAATTCGGGCTGTACTGGAACGTCGCCTGCCCATTGATCCGTTCACGGTTCACATTGGTCAGGCTGTAGTTCACGTTCTGCGGGGTCGAATAGATATCATTCGGACCCGGACGGTTCGTGACCTGCGTATCGTTCGGCGGCTGCGGGAGCGTACCCCAATTGTTTTCCGCGCCAAGAAACGCCCCACGCCAGCCGCTTGTCGTGCCGACCTGGGCGAAACCGGAATCGCGCTCCTGATAACTGCCGACCAGCGCAACGCCGAACTTGTCGTCACCAAAGGTGTTCGAGAAGATGCCCGAGATTTCCGGCGTCAGTTCGGTGTCGCCGAGATTGGTGACCGAGTTGTCGTAAACGCCCTTCGCGCCAACCGAATAGCGCAGGCCCGGCGCATCGAGCGGGCGGGCCGTCTTGATGTTCAGCGTCGAGCCGATACCGCCGGTCGGGATCGAGGCGAGGCCGGTCTTGTAGACCTCGACCGCCGCAATGCCTTCGGAGGCAAGATTGCCGAAGTCAAAACTGCGCGACGAAGGCGCGCCGCCTTCAAGGAAGGCTGTCGGCATCTGCCGGCCGTTCAGCAGGACGAGGTTGAAGCCCGGGCCGAAGCCACGGACAGTCACTTCGCTGCCTTCGCCGTTCTGGCGGTTGATCGACACACCCGTGATCCGCTGAAGCGACTCCGCGAGGTTCGTATCGGGGAACTTGCCCATGTCCTCATTGGTGATCGCGTCGACAACGCCCTGGGCGTTGCGCTTGATGTCGGTCGCCTCGACGAGGCTTCCGCGAATGCCTTCGACGACGACGACGTCCTGGCGAAGGTCTTCGCCCTCCTCGTCGGCCTCCTGGGCATGCGCCGAGTGGGCCAGTGCCAGCGCCGATGCGCTGCCGAGGAGCGCCAGGGATACCTGGCGCCATGTAAACAGTCCTGAATGTCTCACTTTCTTCCTCCCAGTAGACTTCGTGGATTCGTTGCTGATTGTTTTCACCGGGCCTGCACCTCCCAGGGCCCCTTTGGCGTGCCAGCCCACGCCTGCCGGTCGAAACAGGACAGCCCCGTTTCGAGATCACCTGCGCACTGCTCGACCTTCACCCAGTCCACGAGCAGTTCGGCCGGAAACGAGTCCGGATCGAAGCCTGCTTCATTGGATTTTTCAGGCAGGTTCCCGCCCGCAGCGAGGTTGAGCATGAGATAGAAAGGCTGGTCGAATGGTGCGTAGGGCCGGCCGTCCGCATTGGCGGAGCCGGTGTACCAGTCATCGGCGTCGAGGCGCATGAACACCTCGCCATCGACAAGCCATTGCATTTCGCCCGCGCCCCATTCGAGTGTGTAGACACGCCACTCATCGGCCGGGCTTTCAGGCGTTTCGCCTGGTGTTTTCAGGAAAAGGTAGGTGTTGTCGGGCGGCACGTCCCCGAAATGGGCGGCGCCGGATGTGCGGTTTTCGATGCCGGTCGGACAGTCCTCGCAAGGCGTGCCGAGATTGACTGCCTCCATGATGTCGATCTCACCCGAAAGCGGCCAGCGGCCATAGATGCTCGCCGAGGGCATCATCCAGAAGGCGGGCCATGTGCCCTGCCCTTCCGGCAGCTTCATGCGCGCCGAGAAACGGCCATAGGTCCAGTCGGCCAGGCCGCGCGTGCGGATCTTCCCGGAGGTGTAGGGCTGCTCGCGCTCCTCGCTGCCATGCTGGTCGGCGCGCAGCGGGCCGGTATAGGTCTCTTTCCGGGCGATCAGGCGCAGGATGCCGTCCTCGACCTGGATATTGGCCGGACGGTCGGTGTAGCACTGGCGTTCATTATTGCCGCCGCCCCAGCACGACTCCTCAGGCGCCCAACGCTCGCGGTCGAGGGAGTCGCCATCGAAATCATCAAACCAGACCGTCTCCCAGTGCGGCGTGCCTGCAGCGCCCGCCGGGCCAGCTTCGGTTTCCGGCGTGGACGGCGCGGCTGCGCACGCAGCCAGTGCGATGGCTGCGGAACTGCAAAGTCCGGCTACTGAATAATTGCGCATACGACTCCGCCCCTTTTGGGGTCTGGTTACTCCCTTGAT
The DNA here is from genome assembly GCF_003576285.1 of Henriciella mobilis. Classification (NCBI taxonomy): domain Bacteria; kingdom Pseudomonadati; phylum Pseudomonadota; class Alphaproteobacteria; order Hyphomonadales; family Hyphomonadaceae; genus Henriciella; species Henriciella mobilis. The sequence goes on from NZ_QWFX01000014.1 coordinate 124,251, forward strand.
TGCACCGTTAAGGCGGCGGGCAGGCCATACAACGCTGGTGCGGTGAAGCGTCTGCGCCGTGCGACAAATGGGAAGCTAGGGCGGAGAAACCGGGCGCAAACCCGCCTACCTGCCTGATAAAAAAGACTGCGGCAGGCTTTCGCCGCCGCAGTCACTCAACCACCTGCCAGGAGGATTTGCCTATTCGGAGGCGGGCCGGGGTTGATAGTCGATCTGCTGGGTGAGGCTCGCTGCGGATGATCCGCCAACGTACAGGTCAATCAGGCCGGCCTCGACCAGGAACTCGCCCCGGCCATTATAGAAGCCAAGCTCATCGGGACCGAGCGTGAAGGCGACCTCGCGCGCCTCGCCCGGCGCCAGAGCGATTTTCTGGAAGCCCTTCAGCTCCCGCACGGGCCGGGCGACGCTGGCGGCGCGGTCATGAATGTAGAGCTGCACGACGTCCTCGCCTGCCACTTCGCCGGTGTTCGTCACGGTCAGGCTGACGGCGACCTCGCTTCCGTCGGCCGCGACGCTTAGGCCTGAATAGTCGAAATCGGTGTAGCTGAGGCCATGACCGAACGGATAGAGCGGGCTGTTCTCCTCGTCGATGTAGTGCGACCAGAAGACTTCCGGGATTTCGTCCGGGCGGCCGGTGCTGAGATGATTGTAATAAAGCGGCAGCTGGCCGACCGAACGCGGGAAGCTCATCGGCAGCTTGCCGCTCGGATTGTAGGCGCCGGTCAGCACATTGGTCAGTGCGTGTCCACTCTCGCTGCCAAGGTGCCAGGCCTGCACGATCGAGGGGACATTCTCGTCGGCCCAGTTGAGCACAAGCGGGCGTCCGCTCATCACGACGAGGATGACGTTCTCATTGGCCGCGTGAACCGCTTCGAGCAGCTCCTGCTGGACGCCCGGGAAATCGAGCCGCGTGCGGCTGCGCCCCTCGCCGGACTGGCGGGCATCTTCGCCAAGGACGATCACGACCTTGTCGGCCGTGCGCGCTGCCTCGACCGCCGCGTCGAAGCCGGAGCGGTCATCGGTATTCACGACGACCGGGTTGGCGAAACCGGCGTCGCCGATCTCCAGATCCGCGCCTTTTTCATAGACAAAGTCGAGCCCGGCAGCCTCGAAGCCCTCGACCACTGAGACGGCGGAATGCGCCTCGGCCATGCCGCGCCAGTTGCCGAGCGGGGTGTCCTTGTCGCCGGCCAGCGCACCGATCAGGGCGATGCGCTCGCCTTGCTTGAGCGGCAGCAGGCTCGGCTCGTTCTTCAGAAGGACAACAGACCGCTCAGCCATGCGGCGCGCCGCATCGAGGTGTTCCGGCGCCAGCAGGACCTGCTCGGCGCGCGCTTCATCGATATAGCGGTAAGGGTCGTCGAACAGGCCAAGCTCGGCCTTCACACGCAGCACGCGGCGCACGGCATCATCGACCAGGCTTTCAGGCACCTCGCCGCGCTCGACCAGGCCGGCAAGGTGCTGGGCGTAGACATTGCTTTCCATGTCCATGTCGGAACCGGCGAGAATGGCCAGTTTCGCGGCCTCTTCCCCGTCCGCGGCAAAGCCGTGATCGATCATCTCGACGCCCGAGCCCCAGTCGGAAATGATAAAGCCGTCAAAGCCCCATTCGTCTTTCAGGATGTCGCGCTGGAGATAGGCGTCGCCAGTGGCGGGAATGCCGTTCAGGACATTGAAGGCGTTCATAACCGTGCGGGCATCGGCGCGCTCAATAGCGGCCTTGAAGGGCGGCAGGACGATGTTGAACAGGGTCACCGTGCCGATATCCACCGTGTTGTAGTCCCGCCCGGCCTCGGCGAAGCCGTAAGCGGCGAAATGCTTCACCGTGGAGACGATGGTATCGGGCGCAGACAGGTCCTCGCCCTGGAAGCCGCGCACGCGGGCGACTGCGATTTCAGAACCGAGATAGGGGTCTTCCCCCGCGCCTTCCATGACCCGGCCCCAACGCGCATCGCGCGAGATGTCAGCCATGGGCGCGAAGGTCCAGTGCAGGCCGTCGGCCGCGGCTTCTCTCGCGGCGATGCGGGCGGTCTCCTCCATCATGGCAAGATCCCAGCTCGCGGCTTCGGCGAGCGGCAGCGGGAAGCTGGTGCGGTAGCCATGGACGACGTCGAAGCCGAATATGACGGGAATGCCGAGGCGCGATTCCTCGACTGCGTATTCCTGGATCGTGCGGATATCGTCGAGGCCGATGACGTTCAGCATCGAGCCGACCGTCCCGGAACGGACCATGTCCATCTTCTGGCGCTGGGTCTCGTCGTCGGGGAGCGGGCCGGTCGTATCGCCGACATCGGAATACTGGGTCAGCTGCCCGACCTTTTCTTCCAGCGTCATCTCGGCGATCAGCGCCTCGATGTGCTGGTCTGCCGACACCTTGTCCTTGGCCTGCGCGGCGCAGGATGAGATCACGACGGACATTGCGGCCATGCCCAGCCAGCCAGCGATGGGTTTCACGACGATACCTCCCGGTTATTGCGGGTTTCAGACACCCTTTTGGAGGGTATTCAACGAAACCGGCTCCGGTCGGCAACTGCCTGCGCGCCGTGTCGCCCGCTTCCTGCGGCGAATGGGATCAGGACACGGCCAGAAGGGCGCGTTCTCAGATTCCGTCGACCAGTTTCTGGACCACGTCCCTGTAGCTGCGGCTGGCGCGAACGGTGATGTCATTGTCCAGGAGAATCTGCGCCTCACCCTTCTGCATCATCCTGATTTCGCGGATATGCGGCACCGAGATGATCGCCGAGCGGTGCACGCGGACAAAGACGTCCGCAGGCAGCTCATTCTCCAGCAGCTTGATCGGCCGGCGGACCGCCGCCTCCTTCTCTTCGGTGTGAAGCAGGGAATAGTCGCCTGCCGCCTCGATCCAGATGACGTCTTCCTGCGGAATGAAATAGAACCGGCCGGCATCCCTGATCCGCAGCATGGAGAGCTGGTCAGCGCGGGTGCCCTCCTCCTCCGGCACGGTATCCAGCTCACTCTCCGCGATCAGGCGATGAAGCCGCTCGGCCTTCTCGACTGCCTTCGAAACGCGGTTCGGATCGAGCGGTTTCAGGATGTAGTCGATCGCATCGATACCGAAGGCCTCGACGGCGTACTCCGGATGGGCTGTTGCGAAAACAAGCAGCGGCTTCGGGTCAGCGAGGATCCCGGCGGCCGCTTCCACGCCGCTCAGCTCGGGCATCTCGATATCGAAGACGGCCAGGTCGATACCGCCGGCATTGATCCGCTCGACCGCTTCGCGCGCCGAGGCGAAGGCGCCCTCGACAGCGATGCTTCCGGTATCGAGCAGCATCGCTTTCATCAGTTCCAGCGCGGGCGCCTCGTCATCGCAGATGATCGTTCTGAGCATGGTCTTGCGGTCCTCGGGCCGGCAGGTTTGAGCATGGAATTTATCGCATCGGCTTGATCGGAACACCATTTTCAATGTCATTAGGGTCATGACCGCCATCGAATCCCCCAACAGCATGTTCAGGACTCTGGGTATCGGCATGGAGTCGAATGCCCGCCAATACTGGCTTTTCCAGGTGGCCGGCTGGAGCGCCATGGGCCTGCTCAGCTATCTCAGCCTGACGCTCTGGTACAATCCCGGCCAGCTGGCCCCGGTGATCCACACGGTGTTGCAATCGGTGCTCGGTATCTTTGTCAGCCATCCGCTGCGCTGGGTTGCATCCGGGACCTGGAACATGCCGATGGTCCGGCGGGTCATCATCAATTCCATCGCCGTGCTGACCGCATCGCTCGTCTGGACGCTGCTTCGGCTCTATTCCTTCACCTGGCTGACAGGCGAGCCGATCCCGCTTTCCGACTGGGGCGGCTGGATGTTCGCCTCCATCGTCGTCTTCGGCGCCTGGACGTTCTGCTATTATGCGCTGAAATATTACCGCCACTGGATCATGGAGCACCAGCGCGCAGTGGAGGCGCAGAACGAAGCCCTGCGGGCCAGCGAGATCGCCCAGCGCGAGACACTGCGGCGCCTGGAAGCCGAGAAGCTCATCCGCGACACGCAGCTGCGCATGCTGAAATACCAGCTCAATCCGCACTTCCTGTTCAATGCGCTCAACTCTGTCTCCTGGCTCGTGCGCAAGGGCGATGCACCCGGCGCGACCGACATGCTGGCGAAGATCGGGAACTATCTGCGCGTCACGCTCGATCATTCGGACGAGATCCAGCACACGCTTGAAGAGGAGCTGGAAACGCTGGACCTCTATCTCGGCATTGAGAAAGTGCGCTTCGGCGACCGGCTCAATATCTCGCTGGACGTGGAGGACCGGGTGCGCGAGGCCGCTGTGCCAAGCCTCCTGCTGCAGCCGCTGTTCGAGAACAGCATCAAGTTCGCCGTCAGCCGTACGGTCGAGCCGACCACGATCCACCTCGATGCGAAACTGGTCGACGGGCGCCTGCACCTCCAGGTGCGCGACAACGGCCCCGGGGCTTTGCTGCCGGCCGACAACCAGAATGAGGAGCCCCAGGGCATCGGCCTGCTGAATGTCGAGCAACGCCTGCAGTCTGCCTTCGGGGATGAATGCGAGATCAGCTTCGACCGGCTTCAACCCAACGGGTTCGTCGTCGATATCGGCATGCCTGCCCAGACGCTCAGCGGACGGCCGCTTACCCCCTAGGCCGCCTCCCTTCAGAGGCCGTGATCCCAGTCCGGTTCGACCTCGCAGCGTTAGTCTGCGGAGCGCAGCCCGGCCTCCAGCACCGCCATGACATCAAGCGCATCCCGGGTCGCGACAGGGTTACTGCCTGTCCCGGCATAAGCATCGCGCAGCCCCGCATAGAACTGGCGGAAATCACCCCTGCGATTTGGCACGCGCCGGCGCTCGCCGCCGGTCGACACGAACTCACCCTCGACAGGATCCAACCCCCATTCACCCTCACCCGGCTTCAGCCCGGCCCTCGACTGGTCTTCCTGCCGGTCGAGTCCATGCTTGATCCAGCTGCCAAGTGTTCCGTGCACGCAATATCGTAGGCCATGGGCCGGGACGGACTGGGACATGTGGAGAATGATGCGGGCCTGCGGATAGCGCAGCAGCACGTGGGCATAGTCGGCCATTTCATCATTCGGTTTCAGGGCCGTGATGTCAGCATAGACCGATTGCGGCCGCCCGAACAGGCAAAGGGCCTGGTCGACAATATGCGCCCCGAGATCGAACCAGATGCCGCCCGGACGGCGATCTTTCCAGCGCTGGCCGGACTGTGGCTTGAACCGGTCATAATGCGCGTCGAACTGGACAATGTCCCCGAGGGCGCCGGTGTCGATCAGCCCTCTCAGCGTCAGGAAGTCGGCGTCCCAGCGCCGGTTGTGGAAGACACTCACCAGCCTGCCGCACTGGCCGGCAAGCGAGGCGACGTCCCGGGCTTCGGCCAGCGTGGGTGCGAACGGCTTGTCGACGACGACATGCCGGCCCGCCTTCAGCGCAGCGCTGGCCAGCGGCGCGTGCAGCTCATCGGGGCACGCCAGCACGATGGCGTCGACGGCCGGGTCTTCCAGCGCGTCATCAAGCGAACCGAAAACCTTTGTGTCCGGATGGTCGGCGATCACTTTGGCTGGATCGCTGGACACTGCCCCGACAAGATCGAGCCCGGGTGTCGCGGCAATCAGCGGGGCATGGAAGACCCGTCCGGCCAGGCCATAGCCGACCACGCACAGTCCGAACCGTCTATCCATGAAGCTCACCTCTCCCCTGCTCGGGCTTTGCCAGGGCTCATGCCCATGGTCCTTGCCGTTTCTGGTCCAGACCGTACCGGGCGGCAAGGGTGCAGGCTGACGGGTGGCCGTCGCCTCTTCCTGACAGACCAGACCGTCCGTCCACGTCGATCGGCCTCTTCGAAGCCGCTCGCAAAATTCGCCTCTTAGGCGAAAACTGTGACACTTAAAATTTAGGGTTTACAAAGGTTAACAAGGCCCTACTTTCATCGGTTGAGTGCTGGAGCTCGCACTCGGGGACAATGGGACACACGAAGCTCAGGGGACGTACAACCTACTTCAGCAGATTATCGTTTTACCTTTCGCCATGCCAATGCGCAGCCATTGGTCGCGACTTCATATCTCCCATTGCCGCGAAAAATCGCCGGACGGCCAAGGCTGTGCGGTTAAAACTGGCCGGACGCTGACGCAGAGCAGCACCGGTCGCTCATTAATACGACTCCGTGAAGTCGCGGCGTCTCGGATTCTAATGCGACTTCGATTGGTGGGGTCCTCCGATTAAGGGAACTAAAACGAATGAAGAAACTAGCATTTGCATCAGTGGCCGCTATCGCCCTGGCAGGCACAGCCTCCGCAGAGTTCATTCAGGCGCCTTCCGGCGGAAGCGCTGAGCTGGAAGTCGAAATCAACGGCGAGGTCGAGGAAATCTGCGGCATCACCGCAACGAGCAGCAGCCTGCTGATCGAATTCGACGATCTGGCCGACACGGACGGTTCGCTCAAATACCCGTTCGATTTCGGGGTTGTCTGCAACTCGGCTGGCGGCGCAATCCTCAGCGCAACCTCCGCCAATAGTGGCGCCCTCCTGCGCAATGGCACGGAAACCGGTGCCGGCAACGAGATCAGCTACAAGCTCAATATCGACCGCGGCGTCGATGGCCTGCCCTACACGACCGGCACCCCGCCGAAAGGCCTGGCTTCCCCGATCTCCTACACGATCAACGGGTCGACCGCGCTGCGCGAAGGCGCTGAAGTCGGTGGTCAGTTTGAGCTCAACGGCGTGAAGGGTCCGGACTTCCAGGGCGCACCGACCACGACGGTCTATGCCGGTGTGTACTCCGACACCGTCACGATCGCGCTGAGCGCACAATAAAAGCTGCCTTTGCAGACAGGTGGGGCCGGTCCGGACAGGATCGGCCCCATTATTGCTTGAACGATGCGGGGAGACGTCAGGAGTAGAGTTAACAATGCGCGACAGACTTGTAACGGCCGCAATCCTTTCCTTCGCCGCGCTGCTGGCGCCACTGGCTGCCTCCGCGTTCGAAGTCCAGCCCATGCGCCACTCCGTCTACCCTGCCAACGGGCAGACGGACGGGCTTCTGACCGTCAAGAATACGCGCAGCAAACCGCTGCCGGTCGAACTGGTCGTGGAGAAGCGGGTCTTCGGAGAAAATGGCGAGATCACGCTCGTTCCGGCTGAAGAAGACTTCGTTATCTTCCCCTTCCAGGCGCTGATCGAACCCGGCGGCTCGCAGGCCTTCCGCTTCCAGTATATCGGCGACCAGGCCCCCGAAGAGGAAGCGGCCTATACCATCCATGTCCGGGAAGTGCCCGTTGACCTGGAAGGCGGCTTCACGGGGCTGCGGTATGTCTACAGTTTCGGCGTCGTGGTCTATGTCGAGGACCAGCAGGCCCAGTCGGATCTCTCGGTTTCCGAGGTGACCCGCGATGGCGACGCCCTGCGGATTTCGCTGGTCAATTCAAGCCCCTCCTTCGCCCGCCTGACCAATGACCGGATCACGCTCTCACAGGGCGACCAGAAATTCGTTCTGGAGGGCGATTCCCTGATGAGTATTGCCGATCAGGTTGTCATTCCGCCGAACAGTGAGGCGATGCTGACCCTGAATCTCACCGATCTCGACGTGCAACCGGGAGACGTAAGTGTCGCGCTTCGAGAAACGCCGGACTGAGGGGGCCGCTCCGCGAGCATCTCCTGGGCAGACGCGGCGAGGGTCCCGGCTGGCCCTTCTGCTTGGCACGGCCGCAACCATTACCTGCCCCGTCGCCCTCGCGGACGATGTTTCCGAAACCGCCCGTCTGAATGAAGACATGCTGGTGGCGCTGAGGCCGCCGGCAACGGGCCCGGCCCGGCTGACGCCAAGGGCGGCCGACTATCTGAGCCTTGATGAGGCCGATATCGAGCCCGTCTCGAACGCCCTGCCCGAACTGCCCAGGACCCGCCTTGAGCCGTTCACGGACGATACGCGCAATATCCCGGCAAAACCGCCCGCAGCCCCGCCCAGCGTCCAGCCCTACCGCAAGGAAGAGGGCAAGCGCAGACGGTCTGACAGCGGCTCGGCAAAGCTGATCACCACTTTCGGCGGGCGGACGATCGGCTCTGTGTCGGTCGAGACATCGCACTCCGATATCCTGTCAGTGAGCGGTTCGGAGCTGGAGCAGCAACTCGCGCCGCTCCTGGACGACACGACGCGGCTGCTCCTGTCCCAATTCAGGAATGGCCCGGTCTCGCTGGTGCAGCTTCGCGCCATCGGCATCGAAGCGGAGCTGAATTCCGCGGCAATGACGCTGGACCTCTCCATCCCGTCCGGACGCGATGCCACGCTGGCCATCTATGCAGACCCTTCGGACACGGTAGAGGCCGCTAACCTCTCCATTCCGGCAGACCCGGCGGCGTGGGCACCTCCGACCATCCGTCCGGATACGAGTTTCGCGCCATCCCAAGCGGGCAATCCTTCGGCGGCGGTGTCCGGGTTCGACAGCGAGCCCGGCAACGCTGCGCAAAGCTTCGACGACGGATGGTCGCTGACCTTCGAGAACAGCGCCGATGCCGGCCAGCCCGATGCCGGCAAGGCGCCGCAGTTCATCGCCTTTCCGGAGAAGACGCTCGATCAGGAGGACGGCCGGCGGGCTGTCGAGGGCGCGCGCCGCCAGTCTCCCTCCGACGGGGTGCAGCCGGTCCGCTTCTTCACGCTCGACACTGTGCCGCCGCCGCCATCCTCGCCGGTCCGCTCCCAGCCCTCCCCGATGGAGGCGTTCCGGGAGAAGCAGTCGAAAGTCGTCACGATCGAGCTGATGACCACTTATCAGGGCCGCTCCATCGGGCCGATGGCGGTCGACACGACGCTGTCCGAAGTCGTGGCCGTGAACGCGCTGCACCTGCAGCAGAAGCTCGGGCCCCTGCTCGATGCCTCGACGCAGCTTCTTCTGTCGCAATTCGAGAGCGGCGCGATCCCGGTAGACCAGTTGCGGGCCATCGGCGTCGAGGCCGAGCTGGATCCGGCCACGCTGACCATGAGCATCGAGGCGCCGGCAAAACCGAACGGCCCGCTGGAGCTGAACCTTGGCGGGCGCGAGGCCCCTGAGGGCACCGAGACGGCCTATCCGGCGAAGGTCGCCGCCGGCCTCACCTCCACCTTTCTCTACAACCAGGATTTCGAAGACCCCGACAGCAGCACGCTGTCATCGGCCTTTTCGGGTTTCGTGAATTTTGGCGGGCCAACCGGGCTCAATCTCGACTATGGCGGCATCCTGACATTCGACGACGGGACGGGCGAGAGCCGGTACAATGCCGATCGCACCATCCTGTTCATGGACCGGCCCGACGAGGCGCTGAGATTCGAGGCCGGGACGCTCTACTCGCCCTTGTCCAACCTCGCCGGGGAAGCCGATTTTCTCGGCGTCGGCGTGACCAAGTCGTACCGGCAATTGCAGCCGACCCGCGTGCTGAGGCCGCTGGGCCAGCGCGCCTTCCAACTCAACCGTGCCAGCGAAGTGACCGTGCTGGTCGATGGCCAGGAGATTTCCCGCTTCAATGCGCCCGCCGGACCTGTCGAACTGAACGATATCCCGCTGGCCAATCTTTCGAACCGTGTTTCCATCGTCGTCGAAGACGAATTCGGCCGCCGCGAGACCGAGAGTTTCAGCATCGCATCCGATACGCTCCTCCTGCAGCCGGGCGTGTCGGAATATTCCTTCGGCATCGGCCAGAAGCGCGACCAGAGCCGGTCCGGCTTTCAGTATGAAGACCAGACTATCGCGCTCGGCAGTTTCCAGTATGGCCTGAGCCCCAATCTCACGGTGGGGGCCTATGGCTACGCGTCCGATGAGCAATCCCTTGCCGGAACACAGTCCGTGTTCGGGGTCCTGGACGGCATTGCACAGCTCGATTTCAGCGTCTCGGACTCCGATACGTCCGGATCGGGTTTCGCCTCCTCGGTCGACTATCGCTGGAACAGTTCACCATCCGAGCCGCGGGCGCAGAGTTTTGCGGTTGCCGTCGACTACCGGGACGAGAACTACGCCCCGGCGGGATCCTTCTTTGGGTCCGGCCAGAAGCTTGAAGCCTCGGCCTTTTACGAACGCCAGCTCAGCGAACGGGTCCGGGTCAGCCTGGCGGGGAACTATTCCGAGAACTATTTCACCGACTCGCCGTCCCATAGCGTCTCGATCGGCTCCAGCTACCAGCTCGGGCGCTTCTTTATCGGCGCGGGCGCGCGGGCTGGAACGCTGTCCAATGGAGAGGACGAGGTCGGCGGCTTCCTGACCGTGACACGCCGCCTCGGCCGGCGCAGCTCGCTGAATGGGCGCTACGACACAAGGAACGACTATAGCAGCCTGAGATACCGGCAGCCCTCGACGAACGATGTCGGAAGTTTCGGGTTCGAATCCGAGATCAGCCGCCGGAGCGGAGACGAAATGCTTCGCGGCGCGGCCGACTACACCGCCAACCGGTATCGCTCCCGCCTGGCGCTCACCCATGCCCAGCGGGACGGCGCCATGGACAACAGTACAACGATGTCGGCGCGCTTCCAGACGGGGCTCGCCTTCGCCGACGGCAAGCTCGGTCTCGGCCGCGATCCGGGACGCGGCTTCGTCATGGTCGACCGGCACAAAAGCCTCGAAGATGCGCAGGTTTCCATCCGCTCGCGCGGGCGCGATGGCGTCAGGGCGACATCCGGCCTTTTCGGACCGGCCGTCTCCCAGGTCAATTCGCCCTTCGTGCCGACGACGACACTGGTGGATGTGAGCGATGCGCCGATCGGCTACAATATTGGCGAAGGATCGTATTACAGCGTGCCGGGTGCGCGCTCGGGCATCAGCATCACCGTCGGCGCCGATGACTTCCGCAGCGCGGTCGTCACCTTCCTGGCCTATGGTGAACCCGTCAGCCTGACAGCCGGCACCGTCACCAACCTCGAGACCGGCGAGACCCAAGTCACATTTACAAACCGGGCCGGCCGGGCCTTGATATCAAACCTCGTACCCGGCAGGTACAGGCTTGAGTTTGCAGGGACCAAGCTCGCCTTTGAATTCGACGTCGAAAAAGATAGCGACGCCTTCACAAATCTCGGTACGGTCGATCTAACCGAAGGGGACATGCCATGAAGACTGCCGCAGCCGCCATCTCTGCCCTGTGCTTGCTGGTGCCGGCAGGCGCCGCTCATGCATGCACCGAGTTCAACCTGGTCGCGCAGCAGATCGGCGAGACGGGATACAATCCCAATGGCCTCTCTCCGGTGGCCATGCAGATCGAGCTGTTCCTGCTCGACGGGCCCGCCGACCAATCGTGCGCGTCCAATACAGTGGAAATCACCAGCCAGACGACCCAGGGCGTGCGCGATCTCGTCATGGGCGGGTCGGTCATCGCCGGAACGACGCCGCCCGGCCAGTCCGTCTTCTCTTCCTACACTGACAAGACGCTGCGGCTGTCGCCGCAGGCGGTCGACCAGCTGGTCTCGGCCGGCCGGCTCGTCTTCGACTACACCTGGATCGAGCCTGGCGGTTTCTATCCGGCCGGCCTCTATACCAGCCTCCTGAGTGTCGACGTGAACGGCATCGAGATGGCGACGGTCGAACCGGATGTGACGGTCTACCCCGCCGTGCGCCTGCTCGGCGAAGCCTCGAACGGCTACAAGAAGGTGGATTTCGAGACGCTTCAGAGCCACGAGGAAATCACCACAGACTTCGTCTACCAGTCGAATGCGAAGCTCACCGTGACCGCGCACTCGCTGAACAATGGCGCGCTGGTCCACGAGGATGGCGTGAACATCTACTCGGTGCCGTATTCGGCGTTCATAAACGACCAGAAGATTGCAACGAATGGCGCCCAGTCCCTCAACCTGAACACCCAGGCGGGCCAGGCTGGCAGCAGCTCGATCCGTCTGCGGCTTGGCGATATCGGCGCGCCAGTGGCTGGTCAGTATGCTGACGTCCTGACGCTGAGCATCACGACCGACTGACCGGCCTCTTCCTCAGCTGGCCTCGACACCAATGGCGAGGCTGGCAAGGTCTGCCGGGTCATTGGTAAAATCGATCTCGATAATCTGGACGCCGGGCCGGTCCGGACTGACCTCGATGCCTGCTGGCGACACCGACGGAGTCTGCCCGGCATTCTGGAAGGGGCGGACTGCCGAAACATCGAGGTTCGGCACACCGTCCAGTGTCAGCATGAAGCTGTTCGCATTGCAGGCCGTCTCCACACGCAGCTGGCTACCGGACGCGCTCGGAAGCGGCTCGACGTTTGCGACCACGCAGCGCGTGGGCACAACGGCGCCGAGGCTCAGGGTCAGGTCATCCTGCGCCATCGCCGCCGCGGAGGCAGAAGACGCCATCAGCAGCGCGAAGACTGAAACCTTCAATATGTTATCGGTTCGCATAGGGGACACGATTAGCAGCGGGACATTTCAAATCACTTACACGTGTAAGGCGAAATGGCCACAGATGCGAACCAAAAACTGGAGACTATCAACAACATTCTGTTCTGCGCGGCGCGACGGTCATGCTGGCGACGGCGTGGCCAGATTTTGCGTCGTCAGAATGAGGCCGGCGCCCGGTCTCTGACGACACCCCGTCCACGGCGCCGCCCTCCCCCCACTTGCCGGCATATGGCCGTGGGCGCGCTTCATGGTACACTGATGCCATGAGCTATGATGTTGGTGCTGGCGATCTGGTGCTCTGCGTGAACGCAGCCCCGAACCATGTAACGGGCGAAGCTGTACCGCTTGTTGCAGGAGAGACCTATCGGGTCCTGGGCATCATGCCATTCCTTTGCCCTTGCGGGCGGTCCGATGCCCTGCTCGATGTCGGCATCGGTTTTGCCTGGTGCCAGACGCGTTTCCGGCTGCTGCCCAAGCCGAAGGCGAAGACGCGGATACGCAAGGCTTCGACCCCGAAGGAACTCGAAAAGACGAGATGAAACGAGCCTCGGCGAGCGTGGCTTCGCCTGTACCGGTCGGGCACAGCTGGAAGCGCGGGCGCATACCATGAAACCGGCCTAATCGTCATTCGAGCCCCGGACAAATTCGTCTCTGAGCCGACATATTGCGCCGCGAAATTCGCCCCTTGCGCGAACATCTGCGCCGTAAAAAAATTTAGGGTTTACAAAGGTTAACTACCCTCTAAATTCGTAGGCTGAGTGTTTGAGCTCGCACTCGGGGACAATGGGACACTCGAAGCTCAGGGGACGTACAGCCAGTTCGGCAAACCAACGCCATTCAGCGTATTCGTTTCCGGAAGCATCCGCTTCTGGTGAGCGATGCCATCGTCCCGGCGCCCAGGCCTGAAGGCAGATCGCCTCCATGTCCGGCGCGAGACAGGCTGAATCCTTTCTGGCAGGCCGCTGCGCCGCCGGACAAAGAGCAGGTGAGGTGTTCCGGCTAGTGGAGTAAGCGAATGAAAAAGGTCGCAATCGTATCTATGGCAACGCTTGCCCTGGCGGGCACGGCGTCGGCCGAATTCAACCAGGCGCCTCCGGGCGGAAGCGCTGAACTGACCATCGAGATTACCGGCGAGGTCGAAGAGATCTGCGGGATCACAGCCTCAAGCAACAGTCTCTCCATCGATTTCGGCGAGCTGTCCGGCACTGACGCGCAGATCACCAGGGGCATCACATTTGGCCTGCTCTGCAACGCGGCGGGCGGCGCGCGTGTGGAAGTCTCCTCCGCCAATGACGGCTACCTGCTGCGCGACGGCACGGAGACAGGTCCCGGCAACCAGATCCCCTACACCTTCGATCTCGACAAGGGACCGGACGAGTTCTCCTACGCGCTCGGCACGCGCCCGGTCAGCCTGGAGACCGACCGCACCTTCAACATTGCGGGATCAGAAGCCCTGCGTGAGGGCCGTGATGTCGGCGCCTATATCGTCGTGCGCGGCGTGAAGGGCCCGGACTTCCAGGGCGCGCCGACCACGACGGTCTATGCCGGCGCCTATTACGACATCGTCACCGTTTCCCTGTCTGCGCAATAGGCACGGCAGACTCGGTGTTCAGGCGCCGACTTCGCTCCTGAACGCACCCGGCGTTTTTCCCACCCACCGCTTGAACGCGCGCGTAAAGGCGCTCTGTTCGGAAAAGCCGGTGAGGAACGCGATCTCCGCGAGCGAATAGCTGGTTTCACCCATCAGCGACTGCGCGAGTTCCAGGCGGGCCTGATTGACCAGGTTCTGATAGGTGACCCCGCTATCGGCCAGGCGCCGCTGCAAGGTCCGCGCGCTCATACCAAGACTTTCCGCGACCTGCCCCAGGGGCGGCACGCCTTCTGTCAGAAGGTCCGCTATCTGCAGCACCAGCTGGCGCTCGAACGGCACCTCCTCCTCGGGCAGGTTTTCCTCGACATGCGAGGCAAAGAAATTCCAGATGCTCTCGTCCCCGACGAGGTTCGGCATGTCGAGGCGCGCCGCCGGCAGGACGATGGCGTCGACATCCGCGCCAAAGGTCACAGGGCACCGGGAATGCGCCTCGAGGGCTTTCTGGCTGCCGATGGCCTGGTGGCGAAATTGCACCGCTTGCGGACGGTTTTGCGCGCCGGTCGCTTCGCGGCAGATATTCACATACGTCGCCAGGGCCCCCTCATTGGAAAGATACATGCCCAGCCGGTCCGGCGTCGTGCGTGTATGGGTCCACAGATACGTGTCGCCATTCTCGACCAGTTCGAATGACGACGCCGTATTATAGAGTCGCGAGTACCGGTCCATCCGCCGGAACGACCGGCGAAGATCCGGCGCCGATTTCCAGGCCAGCCCCACAGCACCGAGGTCCGCGCAGCTGATCGACCGCGAAACGCGGATGTGAAACCCGATATCGGGCCGCTCATGTTCGGCGATCGTCTCCAGCAGGCTGTAATAGTCCGTATCGGACACCATGACCGTCTGGTCCGGCGGCGACGCCATGTCCAGGCCACAGGACCGGAACAGGGCTTCGCGGTCGAGCTGCGGCCCTGCCTCACTGATCATCCTGACGGCAAACAGAGCCGACATTTGCGCCATTACATTCCGCGGCCGACCTGCCACGCCCCCTGACCATCACGCCTCAGCGCACTCACTTTAGGGGCTTTTTTCGAAGGTTCAAACGTTCCGCCGGGCGAAGTTGACGCGCGCGGTCAAAAACATGTCGCACGCCGTCAATACGGGCAGGCCTGCCCGCCGATAGCTTTGCCACACCTTGAACCGGACAGCGGACATACGGGCTAGAGAGGCCTCACTGCGAACCGGCTCGAGAGTTGTGCAAAACCGACCTGGAGACCTGTTGCCATGCCTAATCCGAACCCCAAATCCGCCCCGATCATGACGATCGTCGTATCCGCCACGGTTGCGATTTCCGTCTATGCCGGCGCCGCAACCGCGCAGGCTGAAAAGAGCCGGGCGGCGACCGCGACACTGCCGCCGATCAATGATGGCCTGCCCATGCCGGGCTTCGACATCGTTCCCGGTGAAACCGCCATAGTGGTGACCGATCCGCAAAACGACTTCCTTTCACCCCAAGGCGTCACCTGGGGCGTCGTCGGCCAGAGCATTACGGAAAACCGCACCGTCCAGAACATCGAGGCCCTGTTCAAGGCATCCGGCGAGACGGGCATGCCGCTCTTCATCTCGCCGCACTATTACTATGAGCACGACCATCGCTGGGAATTTGAAGGCACGCTCGAGACGCTGATGCACTCCATCGGCATGTTCGACCGCCCGAATGCACTGGATCTCGAAGGCTTTGAAGGGTCCGGCGCCGACTGGCTGGAGCAGTACAAGCCTTATATCGAGAACGGCAAGACTGTCGTGACAAGTCCGCACAAGGTCTACGGCCCCGACAGCAATGACCTTGCCCTGCAACTTCGCAAGGCCGGCATTTCGAAAGTGATCCTCGCCGGCATGTCGTCGAACCTGTGCACCGAGTCGCACATGCGCGGCCTGATCGAACAGGGCTTTGAGGTCATGGTTGTCACGGACGCGACCGCCGGCGCGATCACCGAGCACTACAATGGCTACGAAGCCTCGCTCACCAACTTCCGGATGATCGCCAGCAAGGTCGACAACACCGCCAATACGGTGAAGGCGATCAAGGCTGCCTATCGCCGGTAACCCGCCCCCTGAAGGTCATCCGGTCCGCTCCCCGAACTCCTCGTGACCCGGATGACCCTCTCGCGCCCGGCTGGCACACCGCCGTTCTCCCCGCCGGCCGGGCGCCTCCCATCCCTTTCGCCAGCGTCACCAAATGCCCCGTGTCGCTGAACGAAGCCCTGCTGTGCCGTTCGCTCCCCGCAACCCACAGCGCCCTCAGACCGGCTGCGCCCCTGCAGCCTCAAACTCAAAAGGAATAGACCAATGACTTCCAGACTTCTTCTTGCCGGTACGATGCTGGCGCTTGCTTGCGTTCCAGCCCTGCCAAGCTTTGCCGAGGATGAGCACAATGTCTCAACAGGCATCACCGCGTCCGGCGCCCCGCTCGGCGTGCATGGTGTCGATACGGTTGCGCTTTCAACGCTGAATGCGGTTGCCGAAGGCGATGCCGCGCACACTGTCGTCAACGATGGCGTCGCCTACTATTTCGCGTCCGAGGAATCAGCCCGCCGCTTCAAGGCCGACCCTGCCAAGTACAAGCCGCAATATGGCGGGTTCTGCGCCTATGCCGTCGCTGTCGGCAAGAAGTTCGATGGAGACCCGCACTATGCCGACATCGTGGACGGCAAGCTCTACCTCTTCGTCAATGCCGCCATCTTCGAGAAGTACAAGAAGGACCGAAAGGGCACGATCGCCAGGGCCGAGAAGACCTGGCCCAGCATCAAGCACAAGGCTGTTGGCGACCTGTAGCGCCCGGCCAGGCGGCCCGGCATGTCCGGGCCGCCGCCCCACCCCTCAATTCCCGGAGAAGACCGATGCGCAAGCCCCTTCCCCCCTTCAGCCTTGAAACCGCGACGGAGAAAGTCCGCCTCGCCGAAGATGGCTGGAACAGCCGCGATCCCGAAAAGGTGTCGATGGCCTATGCAACCGACAGCCTCTGGCGCAACAGGCGGCTGTTCATCTACGGCCGCTGCGAGATCGTCCGCTTCCTCGAATGGAAATGGCGCCAGGAGCACGACTACCGACTCGTCAAGGAGCTCTTCGCCTTCCACGAAAACCGCATCGCTGTGCGCTATGCCTATGAGTACCACAATGATGAGGGCGACTGGTTCCGCGCTTACGGCAACGAAAACTGGGAGTTCGATGACAACGGCCTGATGAAACGCCGCCATGCCAGCATCAACGACCTGCCGATCCGCGAGGAGGAAAGACTGCTCTACTGGCCGCTTGGCCGCCGCCCGGATTCCTATCCGGGTCTGACCGAGCTCGGTCTATAGACAGGTGCCCGTGTCGCGGGCCCGTCAGAAGGCGTACTTGCTTGGCGGCACACCGAACGCCTTCTGGAACATGGCGCAGAAGGCGCTCGGGCTTTCATAGCCGACATCCATGGCAACGGACGTGACCGGCGATCCGGTGGACAGCAGCGACAGCGCTTCAAGCAGGCGGACCTGCTGGCGCCAGACCGCGACCCCCATCCCCGTCTCGCGCTTGAAGGCGCGGGTGAAGGAACGCCGGCTCATCCCGGCCACGGCCGCCCATTCATTCGTGTCGCGTGGATCGGACGGATCTTCCAGGATCTGGCGGCAGACCCGCACCAGGCGCCGGTCGTTCGGCATCGGCGCCGCATACGGGATCTTCGGGGAATCGAGCAGTTCACGGATGAGCAGGTTGATGACCTGCTCGTCGCGCGCGCTGAGTTCGACATCCAGCGGAATCTGGGTGACTTCGATGATCAGCGCTTTCAGCAGCTGGCTGACCTCGACGATGTGGCAATACGGGTCGCCGCGCTCATAACGCGGATCGATGTAGAGCGAGCGAAGCGATACCGGCCCCCGGCAGGAGACTTCATGCGGCACGCCGCTCGGAATCCAGACGGCGCGCTGGGGCGGGATCACATAGCTGGTCGTATCGGTGACAACCGACATCACGCCCGCGCTGGCATAGAGCAGCTGGATGCGTTCGTGCGAGTGGGCAGGGTCCCGGAAGCTGGCGGGATACTCATCGGCCAGGCCAACGACGGCCCTGCAGTCCAGATCGATATCAACGGTGCTCTTCATGGCAGGCTCATTTCTTCTCGACAGGCCCGGGATGATGCCAGCTGCAGGAGACATGACAATTCAGTGACGCCGTAAGTGGCCCAATAGAAGCAATATATGACCTGATTGCACGCCGATGGCCACATTCATGACCGCCAGTGCCGCCTGTTTGTGCAGGCGCCAGGCTTTGCAGGACCGCTAAGGGATGCGTGTCAGCGCATGCTCATCGAGCGTCTCGCCATCATAGAGATGGCCATGCTTCATGACGAAGCGCACGTTTTCAATGGCCCGGATGTCGGCGGTGGGATCACCTTCCAGCACGACAAGATCGGCGACCTTGCCAGCCTCCAGGCTGCCCAGGCTGTCATCGCGGGCAATCGTGCCGGCACTGCCCATCGTGGCCGCCCAGAGTGCTTCTGCGGGCGCCCATCCACCCTCGACATAGGCTTCGATCTCCCAGATCGTGCCGAGCGCCGGAAGATCCCCGTGCGCACCGACGCCCACGAGGCCGCCCGCCTCAAAGATGCGATGGGCGCTGGCCGCAACCGTCTTGTAAAGGAAGGCGTTCTCATCAGGTGCCTCGACGCCGGCGAATTCGCGCTCAATGAACCATTCCGGCGCGAAGCGCGCATATTTGGTGTCCTCAAGCGGCTGCCGGCGGGCGATGAAGCTGGTATCAGCCGGCGTGCCGCCATGCGTGATCATCAGGGTCAATGTGCTGCTTGTCCCGCTCTGCGCGAACAGCTCTGTCACATCCCGGTGGAGCACAGGCGGCGGCAGGGCATGCTCATTGCCTGAGTACCCGTCCAGAATCTGGCTGAGCCCCAACTTGAAGGACAGCGCCCCTTCCGTGGTCGGCGTCATGCCGAGCCTGTTCGCGGCATCGGCAAACCACTGGCGCACGCGCCGGTTACCGACGCGGTACTGCTTCAAGTTCCGGGTGCGGTAGTGGTCGCGATAGCGCGTCAGCACGGCCTCGACCTCGGCCAGCGACCGGAAATCATGATAGTCGAAGATCGCCGGCCCGGTGGAATAGAGCCGCGAGCCGATAACCGCGCCGCTCGCGACAAGGTCCTCATAGGTGAACATGTCGATGGTCAGCGAGGACGGGTCGAACAGGGTGGTGATGCCGTAGGCGAGATTGGTCTTCAGCCCCCAGGCATCGAACTGCAGGACATCCCTGCGAATATCGGCGACGTGGTAGTGCGCGTCGATGAGACCGGGAATGACGTATTTGCCCGAGAGGTCGATGCGCGCGACGCCTTCATCGGCGCTCACTGTTCCCGCGGGCCCAATGGCAGCGATCCGGCCATCCTTCAGCAATATCTCCGCGCCTTCGATCCTTCGGGCGGGATCGGAGCGATCATCCATCGGGAAAACGGTCGCGCCGGTCAGCAACACCTGCTGCCCGGGCCTCTCTCTCGGCACAGTGATCGCGATGTCGCGGACATCGTCATAGCCGCGTTCGACCGGGACCGGCCTGTCACTGCGCGGTGCATCAAAGTCGACATCGCCGAGCGGCAGCCGGTACAGCGTCGGGCCGACGGTCCAGAACAGACAGTCGCCATTGCAGCTCCAGCCAAAATAGTCGGCACCGATATCGGTGATGCGGACATGCTCGGTGGCGGGCGCGGACAGGTTCACCGTCTCGCCCGGCGTTCGAGGCAGCCGGTAGAGGTGCAGCTGCTGGGCGATCTGGGCGAGTGCCCATTGCCCGTCCGGCGAGACGCGGAGGTCATCGGCGGCGGCCGCGCCTTCGGCGAAATACCAGTTCGCACCTTCAGCCTGTGTGACAACGGTACGCTCGCCGGTTTCCAGCGAAACCGCTCCCACGCCCTTGCCGGAATTGAACAGGACGCGCCCCGGCTCGCCCGAGAAATGCGGACGCCCGCCAAGACGGCCGGAGGCGAGGATGCGCGGCCCGCTGCCATCAAGCGGGATGAGCACGAGCTCAGCCTCGCGCAGCTGGCCATACTCCATATAGGTTTCACGCCGGTCATCCGCGCTGGAGCGAACGGCGATGATCGCCGTCCCGTCAGGCGTGAAGACGGGGTGGGTATAGAACGCCGCCTCGGCGGTTACCTGCTGCAGCGCCGTGCCATCTGGCCGGGATGTCCAGACCTGGCCGCCATCGGCCCTGGACCAGCTGACGAAGGCGAGCCGTGTACCGTCCGCCGACCAGGCGGGGTGATAGGTCGACTCCATGGCTTCGGTCAGCCGCTTCGGCGCCCCCTCGCCCATCAACGGCGCTGTGTAGACGTTGCCAAGCGCCGAGAAGGCGATCGCGTCGCCGTCCGGCGACAACGAAGGCGACATGAGCAGGCGCGCACGGACAGGGCCGCTCTCAAGCGGAATCTGAGAGCGCACCAGGGGCCCGAGCGGCTGGTCGACCTCGGCGGTGAAAGCAATATCCGATGGCCCTTCACCTGAAAGCGGGAAGCGCGTGATCTGGCCACCTGTATTGGCAATCAGCGCCGAGCCATCGGGGGTGAAATCGAAACGCGGCACGCCGTCATGCCAGAGGCTGGCCTGCAGGGAATCCGGATCCAGCATGCCAATCGTTTCCGTCTCGCCGCTCGCAAGGTCGAGCCGCTGAAGGCGTGTCGTATTGCCATGGCGTTCAGCATAGGCGAGCTGGCGGGCATTCGGAGACAGGCGCGGACGGAAAGCGGGGTGGTCCTTGCTGCCGGCCAGGACGGTTTCATCGCCAGTGTCTGTATCGAGCGAAATCACTTTCCAGGCCGAAAATTCGTCGAAGGCAGCCGTCTCTTCGCTGAGAGAGGCGAGATAGAGCGTGCGCCCGTCCGGCGCGAACTGGGCGCCGAGCGAACTGACGGGTTCGCCCTCCTCGGTGTCCGGCCCGGTCGACCGCAGGACGCGGCCCATGGCGCCGGGTGCGGTGTCGAACTGCCAGAGCTCGTAGGCATTCCGGTCCGACCAGAAGCGCGACACGGTGATGGTGTTCCCGTCCGGGCCCCATTCAGGCGAGATCCAGACAGGGTTGTCGTCGTGGAAGGAAATCTGGCGCACATTCGCGCCGTCCCTGTCCATGATCCAGAGGTTTTCAGCGCCTGAGCGGTCGCTCAGGAAGGCGATCGAACCGCCATCGGGCGAGAAGACCGGCTGGGTGTCGAGCGCCAGCCCCCGGGTCAGCGCGTCTGCCTCACCGCCACTGATCGGCAGGCGGTAGATGTCGCCCAGCATGTCGAAGACAATGGAGTCGCCGTCAGGCGAAACGTCCAGCGAGAGGTGGGTGCCCTCCCCAATCGTGAACGACACGGTGCGGGACGCCTCAAGTGGCAAGGTCTGGCCCGGGCGTGCCGCGGGCGTGGCAGGCTTGCCGGATATACCGGGTGTTTCAGCGCGCTCGGGCTGGACCGTTGCGGGCTGCGTGCCGTCCTGCCGGATGCAGCCCGGCGCCACGCTGAGCAGCATGGCGCCGAGTGTGCAAATCAGTCTGGTCGAAAGACGGGAGGACCGGTCTGGCGTCTGGTGTGTCATACGGTCGGCCTGCCCTCCCCTTTCATCAGAACTTCCGCGTCACCGTCGCGATGACCTGGCGTCCAGCGCCATACGTACAGCCGGCCGGGCCAGAGCAGCGGGCGACATACTCTTCGTCGAGTATGTTGGAGCCGTTGATGGCAAACCGCCAGCTCTCATAATCGTAGCGGATGATGGCGTCGATCAGGGTGGATTCCTCACCGGTATAGATGACCGGGTTGAACGGGCCTGGCAGCGCGCCTTCACTCTCGCTGGTGTAGCGGACACCTGCCCCGATGCCGAAGCCGGCGAGCGGGCCGTCGATGAAGGAGTAGTCGGCGAAGATCGACGCCTTGTTCTCCGGCGTCACCGGAAGCGGCGCACCGACTTCCTGCGGCGTGGAACTCTTCACCACTTCGCTGTCGGTGTAGCTGTAAGAGGCGTTGATCGACAGCTGGTCGTTGATCCGGCTGACGAGTTCGATCTCGGCACCCTGGACCTCGACCTCGCCGGTCTGGGTCCCGAAGACCGGGGTGACCGACGGGGCGGTGCTCACGACATTGGTCTGCGTGATCTGGTAGATCGCGCCGGTCAGCAGAAGCTCATAGCCCTCCGGCAGGCCGCGCGCGTCGAACTTGACGCCAGCCTCGATCTGCTCGCCTTCGCTCGGGTCGAAATCATTGCCCGTCACCGAGTCCGTGCCGATCACCGGCTCGAACGAGGTCGCATAGCTGATATAGGGCGCGATGCCGCTGTCGAAGACATAGTTGGCGCCGACGCGATAGGTGAACGCGTCCTGCTGCGTCTCCGTACCGGTTGCATTGTTCTCGATCGTGACATCGTCATAGCGCCCGCTCAGCGTGAAGAACAGGTTGCCGATCCCGATATGATCCTGCGCGTAGAGCCCGGAATGCTGGAGCGTCTGGTTGTTGAACGCGGACGGATAGCCGGGTGTCAGGTCCGCCGGATAGTCGTAGACCGGATCGAACAGGTCGATCGTGTCGGTGCCGTAGAAAAAGCCGAAATCGGCAACGTTCTCGACGTCGCGGTAGTCGTAGCCCACAATGATGTCATGCGTGACACCACCTGTTTCGAGGTTGATGTCGAACCGGTTGTCCGTAGCAAAGCTCTCGACGCTTTCGCGATAGGTGAAGTTCGACTGCAGCACCGTGCGGAAATCATCCGGCGTGCCGTCGAAATCATTGTCGATGAGACCGCCCGATCCGTAGATCCCGGTCGGGGTGTCCTCGTCATAGTCGCTCAGCTTCGAGTTGGAGATGAAGCTCACCATCTCGTTGAACCTGTGCTCAAACTCGTAACCGAGGCCCCACTGCTCCCGGTCGAACCGGTTGTTAGGGTTGCCGAGATTGGTCGAGGGATCGATCTTCCCGACAGGGTTCGGAAGCAGCGTGCCATAGACCGGCAGGAAGCCGTTCGTGTCACCCATGACTTCGTCCGACTGATAGTAGCCAAGCAGCGTCAGCTCGGTGTCGGGCGTGAAGTCGACTTTGAGGGCGGGAGCGAACAATTCGCGATTGGCGGAAACAAGATCGCGCTCGGCATCGCGGTCACGCACCAGGCCGGTCAGCCGGAAGCTGACATTATCGCCAAGCGGGCCGGTGAAGGTGCCAGCCACCTGTTTGTAATTGTCGGTGCCATACTGGGCTGATAGCTCGCCGCTGAACTCGTCTTCCGGCCGGCGGGTCGTCTGGTTGTAGAGGCCGCCGGGCGGCGAGTTGCCGTACAGGGCCGCAGACGGGCCCTTGAGCACATCGAACGATTCAAAGGCGTAGAGGTCGAGGCCGACGCTATAGATGGAGGTCGAGACCGGTGCGGCCAGGCCATCGATGTACTGCTTCGGCGTGAACCCGCGAACCGTCACGAAATCAAAGCGCAGGTCGGGGCCGTAATTCTCGCCAAAAACGCCGGAGGTGTAGCGGACGGCCTGCTGGGCATCGATAAAGTTGAGCAGGTCGATCTGGTCGCGCGTGATGACGGAGACAGACTGCGGCGTCTCGATCAGGGCGATATCGCTCTTGTTTGCGCTCTGGCCTTCGCTCGGCACGAAGTCCGGTGCGATGACATAGATAGTGTCCTGGACGGCGACCTCGTCCTCGCTGGTGTCTTCCTGGGCCACTGCCGCCGGCGCAATCAGCGCGGCGAGCATCGTGGTTGCAAGCAGGACTGCTCGCGTATTCAGCGGTCGTTCAATCGGATTCAGTGCCATTTTATCCCTCTGGATTTGCTTGCGCCACATGCCGCTCCTGTCATCAAAATGTATCAGGGCCCGTGCGCGCTGAATTTTGGCTTTGGGTCGCATAGTTCTCATTTTTGGCCATTCCGCAGCATCGCAAATGCGAGTTATTCGCAATTGCCGACCCATTCAAGACAAATTTCGACCCTGACTGCGTATGGCTCCTGGCGCTGAGTTTCGCTTATCCTTCAGGTCGAGAAATCCGGAGCATTCCTGCGATATGAGCACAGCCCTTCCTTCAAACACCTGGCTCTTCCTGCATCGCTGGTTCGGCGTTCTGATGGCCCTCTTCCTGTTCCTCGCGGCGGTTTCGGGATCGCTGCTGACCATGCGCGAGTCACTCGACCGCTGGGTGAATGCGGACCTCATGATATTCCAGGGCGCGGCGAGCGAGCGCCTCGATACGGTCGAGGCGGTATCGCGTTTCGAGGCGCAGGCGCCGCATGTCCAGGTGGTCGAGTTCCCGCTCAATCCGCACACGGATGAAACCATACCGGTGAAGGTTGTCCCCGCCCCCGGCGCGCCCGCGCTCGACCATGACGAGGTGTTCCTCGATCCGGCGTCGGGCGACGTCATCGGGACACGCAGCACCGAGCCCGGCTTCTCCGGGCGCCAGATCATCCCGCTCATCCTCGGCTTCCACGAGAACTTCCTGCTCGGCGATACCGGCCGCATCTTCCTCGGCTTCATCGCGCTCGGCTGGCTGCTGAGCTCGCTGGTCGGCCTGTATCTGACCTTTCCCAAGCGTGGCCCTGTCTTCAAGAAGTGGCTGGCCGCCTGGACCTATAGCCCGAAACGCTCCTTTGCCCGTCAGATGCTGGACATCCACCAGGCCAGCGGCCTGTGGCTTTTTGCGTTTGTGGTGATCCTCGCCTTCACATCGGTGGCCCTGAACTTCTTCTTCGAGTTCTGGGCGCCCTTCGCAGAGATGATCGCACCGACCGGCGAATCCTATTTCGACCAGCCGGTCCTCTTTCCTGAAGGCACACAGCCTGACCTCTCCTTCCAGCAAGCCCTGGCGCGCACGCAGGAACAGATCGCAGCCGCGGGTGTGTCCTGGCAGCCCGCCACGATGCTCTACTACCCCGACTACAACCTCTATGGTGCAACGCTGACCGATGATGGCGTGCTGAACTACAAGGCGCTGGGGCCGATCTACTACCATTTCGACGCGGCCACGGGCGCCTTCGTCCAGCAGGTCAATCCCTATGACAACAGCACCGGCCTTGCCCTGATGCGCTCGGTCTATCCCCTGCACAGCGGCGAAGTCGGCGGACCGGTGACGGTGTTCATCGTCTTCCTCACAGGCCTTGCGACGGCTGAAATGTGCGTCACCGGGCTTTGGGTCTGGCTGAAGAAGCGCGGACCGAGGATCGCAGCCCGCAAGAAGCGGCTTGCCGCGGCAGAGCAGCACGGCGCCTGAGCCCGCCGTCTATTCCGACCCCCTACGTGAGAGAGACTTTCATGAGCGCTTCTTCCCAGACGCAGGCCGACGATCTCGAACCCGAAGTCCGGCGGTTCGTGGAAGATGTCACCAAACGCTCTGCAGAACTCGCGGGCGACGGCCCGCTCAGCTTGCAGGCTCGCCGGGCCGTCGCCGAAAAAATTCGCGAACCCTGGCGTGAAGGCGGGCCGCAGATGCAGGCGGTCCGCGAGATCACGCTGCCGCAAACGGGCCGGACGCTGCGGATCTACATTCCTGAAAGCGGCGCGGGCGCAGGCACGCTCCTCTATCTGCATGGCGGCGGCTGGATGCTCTTCAGCCTCGACACCCATGACCGGCTGATGCGGGAATATGCCGATGCTGCAGGCTGCGCGGTGGTCGGCCTCGATTATTCGCTTGCGCCAGAGCATCCGTTCCCGGCGGCGCTCAACGAAACGGTCGACTGCGTGAACTGGCTTCAAGACGAAGGCAGCGCGCATGGACTCAATACAGGCAAATTGCTGATTGGCGGCGACTCGGCCGGCGGCAACCTCGCGCTCGCGGCTACAAAGTTGCTGCGCGACACGGGCGCGAGAGTCCCGGACGGCGTCCTGATCAATTACGGCGCCCTCGACACCGAACATCGTACATCGCACCAACGCTATAACGGCCTGCCCTACATGCTCGACGTCAGCGAGATGGATGATTTCTGGCAGGCCTATGTGGCCGAGACCGAGCTTGAGAGCCCCTATGCGAGGGTGCTGCTGGGTGAGCTGGGTGGGCTGCCGCCTACGCATCTGTGTATCGCCGAATGCGATATCCTGCTCGATGAGAACAAGGAGCTGGTGCGGCGGCTGGAAGCGGCCGGCGTCGAAGCGAGCGCGATAATCTATCCCGGCGCGACCCACAGCTTTCTGGAGGCAATGTCCATTTCTCCGCTGGCACAGCGCGCCATCGCCGACAGTGCCGCCTGGATGAAGCGGATCCTGGCCTCATGAGCGCGGATTTCAGCAAGGTTCCTACTCGCGATATCCTCGACTTTGCCGCAGCCTATCCACTTGCCTGGATTGTACCCGCAGCCGACCCGTCAACGGCCTTGCTGATGCCCCTGCTCATCGAGACCGATGCAGATGGCATCCCCCTTTCCATCCTTGGCCACATGCCTGTGCGTGGGCCCGCGAGCGACGTCCTTCGGCGAGACGGCAAAGCTGTCTTCCTGTTCCTCGGCGCAAATGCCTACATCCCGCCGGGCTGGGTCTCGCAAACGGATTGGGCGCCGACCTGGAATTTCCTGTCGCTCAAGATTGAGGCTGCGTCGATGCAGGTCGACGAGGCGCTGACGAAGCCGGCTGTCGAAGCGCTGGTCCGCCATATGGAAGCGCGGGCCGGATCGGGCTGGACCGTCGACCGGATCGGGCCACGTTACGAGACGCTGCTAGCCGGCATTACCGGCTTCCGTGCCCCGATCAGCAAGATCGAGCCCCGCTTCAAGCTCGGCCAGGACGAAAGCGAGACCGTCCATGATGAGATCAAGAGAGGCCTCGGGGATCATCCTCTAGCCGACTGGATGGAGTAGGCCATGGACATGATTACCGGATTTGCCGACGCACTGGGCTCTGCGCTGGCCAGCGCCGTTTTCTATTCGGTCACCCTTTTCGGGGTCGAGGTCCAGCTCATCGTGCTCTGGCTGTTCGCGGCCATGGTGTTTTTCACCCTGCGCCTCGGTTTCCTGAACCTTCGCGGGTTTGCAACGGGGTGGAAGGTCCTCGCCGGGCGCTACGAAGACCCTGATGCACCGGGAGAGCTCTCGCCCTTCCAGGCCCTTTCAACGGCCCTCGCGAGCACGGTCGGACTTGGCAATATCGCCGGCGTTGCCATCGCCATTGCGATGGGTGGACCGGGCGCGGCATTCTGGATGATCATCATCGGCTTTTTTGCCATGAGCCTGAAATATGCCGAGGTGACGCTGGCCGTGCGCTACCGGGTCATCAATGATGACGGCACCGTCTCGGGCGGTCCGATGTGGTATCTCAGCCGCGGCCTTGCCGAGCGCCGGATGCCCCGCCTCGGCAAGGTGCTGGCGACCGCCTATGCGGTGTTTGCGCTATTCGCCTTTGTGCAGGTCATCCAGGTCAACCAGTCCTATGCGCAGCTGAGCGAGGTTGTCGGACTCGAACGCGATACAGGCTGGGCGCTCGGCTATGGCATCGTGATCGCTGCGATTGCGGCACTGGTCCTGATCGGCGGCGTGCACTCAATCGGTGAGGTGACCTCGAGGCTGATACCCTTCATGTGCGCGCTGTATGTATGCGGTGTCCTTGTTGTGCTGGCCGTCAATCTGGAGGCTGTGCCGGGCGCCATCGTGACCATGGTGCATGACGCCTTCAGCGCCGATGCGGCGGCCGGCGGACTGGCGGGGAGTTTCGTGGCGGGTATGCGCCGGGCCGCCTACTCGAATGAGGCTGGCATCGGCAGCGCGTCCATCGCCCACTCGGCGGCCCGCACAAGACATCCGGCCTCGCAAGGCCATGTCGCCCTGATCGAGCCCTTCATCGACACGATCGTCATCTGCGCCGCCACCGCGCTGGTCATCATCACGACCGGGGTCTGGAACAAGGGGTATGACGACATCGCCATGACGTCTGCAGCCTTCGGGACGGTATCGGCCTGGTTTCCATATGTCCTTGCCGTGGCGGTCAGCCTGTTTGCTTTCTCGACCATTCTGGCGGCGGGTTATTACAGCCTGCAGGTCATCGACTATTTCTCGCGCCATTCGATCTGGATGCGCCGCATCTATCTCTGCTTCTTCTGCGGCCTTCTGCCGGTCGGCGCGATGGTCGACGTGACCACCGTCACCAACCTGATCGACAGCTTGTTCTTCATGCTCTCGCTGCCGAACCTGATCGGGCTCTACCTGTTGCAAAAGGTCGTCGGTGAGGAAACGGCGCTATTCCGCGCAAGGCTGGGCAAGCTGCCGGACACGCGCTGAGTGAGAACCGCTCAGCAATCAGCCCGACACTGACAGCGTCATGCCGACCGCGATACCGCTGTCGCGGAAACGGGTCACGGCGCCGTTGCGAATCTCGTCGGCATAGCTCTCTGCGTCAGCAGCCTCGGCACGGGCAAATATCCCGAACTCGACATTGTCCGAAACCGGCCTGGAGGCACCGATCTCCGCACCAAGATAGGAGCGGTTCGCCGAACCATCGCCCGGGACAACGAACCCGGCGCGGCCGAGCGCATAACTCGTCCATCCGCCAACATCCCAGCTGGGGCCGGCAGACACTTCGACGCCCCAGTCCTCGAAGTCGGCATCGTAGAAGCCGGTGATATTCGGCGCGTACGGCGCGTTGAAGTCGAAAGCACCGACAAGTTCGAGGCTGGCCTCGGCGCCCTCGCCCGGATAGGTCAGCCAGTTCGCCGAGAGGTCTGCAACAACTGTGTCATTCTCGAGCACGAGCCCGGCCGTGTAATCAGCCTCGTCATCGAAGGCTTCCTGATCGGGCCCGACTGGCAGAAGCCTGTAGAAGGCGGCATAGACCGTGGCGCCAGAGACGGTTGTCTCTGCTGTGGCGCCGAATTCCAGCGTCGGGCCGCCAATCTGTTCGCCTCGGTCGAACAGGCTGGACGTTGCAGCGAAGTCGGCCGACAGCCAGACCTTTTCCTCGGCGCCGGCGACCTCGGCAAACAGCGCGGCTGCGCCCAGCATGGCGGGGAACCGAACCCCGTTCGTCAACTGCTCGCCAATGCCTCGACCCTGATGCATGCCTTCGTCCTCTTTGCTGGTAACCTGTCCAGTAACCTAGCGATGCGTGGCAGAAAGCAATTGCGTCATCAGGCCTTTAAGTTCGTCCTTCGGGCCAGCCGCCGAGACGAGCGCCGTCCCCGCGGATCGCATTGTGCTTCAGAATTCGCGGCCAATGAAGAGCTTGGCCATGCTGTCATCGGCGCCCCCGGTGATCCCGACGCGCACGGCGGACTGTACAAAAACGCCGTTGTCCCAGCCGATCTTCACCACCGGCCCGACCTGGTGGGCCTGGTCGTCGAAACCCGGAATGTTGCGGCTGTTGCCGAGCTCGCTGAACACTTCAACACCCAGCCGCCAGTCATCTGAGCCGAGCGCCGAAACGTTTACGGCGCGCGAGATCTGTCCGCGCAGCTCGAGGTCCACGCCGCCGTCGCTGCCGTCCCCGGCCTCGATCTCCGCAATGAGATTCGACCGCCATTCCCAGTCGCCCGCGAACTTGTCCGTCAGGGTAAGACGCACTTCGGCCTCGTCAGGGCCGTCATCCTTGGCGAAGCCGTAGGCAAATCTCAGCCCGCCATTGAAGCCGGAATTGTCTGCCTGCTCCTCGCTCCACTGGAACCAGTTCTCGACGGTCAGGCCTGTGAGATCCCAGTCTTCACTGTCAGGCTTCGAGAAGGAGCCGATCAGGCGGAGCTGGTACCAGTCGGTGAAGGCATTGTCGTAGTGAATGCGGCTTGCGGCATTACCTTCATCATCCAGCCCCAGACGCGCCTCGACCGACTGCTCTGCTTTCGTCACACCTGCCGAGCCGACATTACCCGTCAGGGACTGCGCCTGGGCCGGCAGCATTGCCAGGCCGGTCACGAAGCTGATCGTGGCGACAAACTTGAAAAATCGGGTGGTCATGAAATTCAACGCTTTCATTTATTTTCACTTGCTGGACGAGACCTTCGATACGGCGCGAGCCGTCACCTGGTTTAAAAAAATCGAAGGGGCCTGCGCGGATGGCAGGCCCCTTCTTCCTGCGCCGGCTCAGGCTTACTCGATCGGAGAAAGGAGTTCCGGTGCCGTCACAAGCTGGCGAACGCCGTGCGACTTGGTTTCGTTGAAGACATTGCCTTCTTCAGCCCAGGCATGCAGCGAGTTGATGTCGAGCTTGGTGCATTGCGGGCGGACGCTCCAGGTGACCTGTGCGGGTGAGCACTGCATCTGATTGTAGCTCGGCCCCGTGGTCGAGCCGCGGAAGCTGACCGGCGTGCCCGTGCTCGACGGGATGCCACCCGGCTGCCAGACGCCGCCCGCCTGGCGAACCGCCGCCAGCTCGGTGAAATCGGCTGCAGACTCGTCGTTCACCACGAGGAAGACCTGCGCCTCAACACGAAGCAGCGGATCGGTGCAGGTTTCCGGGACACACGCCCCGAGGCCTTCGCCCGGCGCAGCGTCGCAGGTCGTGTGCACCCAGTGAACCTCGATCGTGTCACCCGGCTTCACCTTGCCATAGGCGCCCTCTACAGGCGTGAGCTCGGCTTCGGTAAGGTCCTGTGTCGCGTTGCAGGCATAGCCGCCATAGTCACTGTCATTCACGAACACGCTGAAGTCCGGCCCTTTGTGCTCGGCATTGGTATGCGTGTGGATGTTGCAGAGGTTCATCTCGGTGGATGGCGGGGCTTTCGGGAAGGTCACTGAATTGAGACCGTACACGCCCGCAATGTCGCGCGGTGTCTGCGGCCCGGCGTCGAGGCAGAGGCCGGCCTGTTCAACCGTTTCGACTTGCGCCGACACATCGGCTTCCGTTGCCGCGTCCGTTTCTGCCGCAATTGTCTCATTCGCACAGCCTGCCAGCGCCAGGGCACAGGATGCCATTATCGCTGATGCTGCGACTTTCCTTTTCGTCATCATGTTGTCTTTCTCCGATTGACCTGGTTTTCGAGAAACCGGGACAAGAGATGAAGACGGGCAACAAAAGGACAAATACCAAGAAAATACAGAAGCGATAGTTTTTAGCTATAATATGGGTACGGCCAAAGAGCGACGCTCCAAAGGCAATGACCCGCCATCCCTTATGCAGGATGGCGGGCCGCAAATGCGCCTAATGAATGAAGTCAGCTGGCGAGCTGCACAGACGAAGCGCCGGTCCGCCGCTGCTCGGCCCCGGCCATCATCAGCATGGCGACACCCATCAGGGCCGACATGAGCGAGCCGAGCAGGACACCCAGGCGGACCTGATCGAGCCGTGCGGCGCTGTCAAACGCCAGTGTTCCGATAAACAGGCTCATGGTGAAGCCGATACCGGTCAGGCACGCCACGCCATAGAGGTGCATCCAGGATGCCCCTTCCGGACGGCGCGCAATGCCCGCTTTCACCGCGAGAACGGTGGCGCCGAAGACCCCGATCTGCTTTCCGACGAACAGGCCCGCAGCAATCCCCAGGGGCAGCGGCGACAGGAGATCGTCAAGCGACACGCCGGACAACGACACGCCGGCATTGGCAAACGCGAAGACCGGCAGGACCCCATAGGCGACCCATGGATGCAGCCCATGTTCGAGCTTGTGCAACGGCGACTGGGAGTCCGCCGTCTTGCCGTAAATCGGCACGGCCAGGGCCGTCACGACACCGGCCAGCGTCGCATGGACGCCCGACTTCAAGACGCAGACCCAGATGAATGTGCCGATCAGCGCATAGGGCGCGATCGTCTTCACCCCCATCCTGTTGAGCGCCACCAGCGAGGCGACACCAAGCGCGGCCCAGCCAAGCGCCATGAGGGAGAGATCCGCCGTATAGAAGAGCGCGATGATCATGATGGCCCCAAGGTCATCTATGATCGCGATGGCCAGCAGGAAGATCTTCAACGATACCGGCACGCGGCTGCCGAGCAGCATCAGCACGCCCAGGGCAAAGGCAATGTCGGTCGCGGCGGGAATGGCCCAGCCATTCAGGCTTTCCGGGCTGTTCGCATTGAGCGCGATGAACACCAGCGCCGGACCGGCCATACCGCCAACCGCCGCAAATATGGGAAGCGCTGCCTTGTCGAAACTCGACAGCTCGCCCTGCAGGATTTCACGCTTTATCTCCAGGCCGATCAGGAAGAAGAAGATCGCCATCAGGCCGTCATTGATCCAGAGAATAAGCGGCTTGGCGATTTCAAGCGCGCCAACCTGGACTTCAACCGGGGTCGACAGCAGGCCGGTATAATAGCCTACAAGCGGAGAATTGCTCGCGACCAGCGCCAGTACCGCCGCGATCATGAGCAAAATGCCAGCGGAGGACTCCAGCCGCAGGAAGTTCTGTATGCGTGCAACTATAAAGGTCATGCCCCACCTTTCGGGATTGGTTTCAGGATGTGTCGGACGGGAGCCCCAGATCGAGATCACAAGACCCGAGCGGAACGGTGCGCTCCCTTGACGCTGCCACGGAGACTTGGATGCCCTGGTTCATCTGATCCAATCTTCACTTTCTAAGGAAACAATAGCTTTAAACTATGCTTCAAGCCGCAGCTGCGAAGGAAGGTATTGATGGCCCGCCGACAGGCGCTCTTGGCGGGACATTGCGTTATGAACGGCCTCGTCCGGCCAGGATCAGGGGGAACAAATCCCGCGGCAGAAATCGGACGGCGGCGATCAGTCAGACGCCAGTTCGGAGACCTCTTTCCAGCGGGTCATCCGCTCGAGCCCTCTGCGTGCACTGTCGACGAGCCGGTTGCGATCGGCGTACGGCCCGAAATAGCGGAACCTGCAGAGCATCCAGCGCTCGCCGGTCTCATCCTCTACCGGCTGGGGCAAACCCAGTATTTCGATCGGCGCCCAGCTGATCAGCGATTCCGTGTGAAAAAAGAGAGAGCGGGGAGACCTGTCCCAGCGCGCCAGCAACCAGAATTCGTCGGGTGAGCGCGGTGATCTGGGCAGGGCTCTTGCGGCCTTCCTTTGCCCGGCCTTTCCATGGGTCAGGTAGGCAAGACGTATGGGCTTGGCCGGGACGGGCGCCTGGCGGGGTGGCGAGAACATGGGCAACTCCTTTCAAGTCGCCTCATATTTGTGGCCCGCTATAGATTTTGAAAATTCAAATAATGAGTTCAGCTGATTGCTTTAGACTATGCAATAACTGCGCACTCACGAAACCCTTCCAGCCCGCCCGACCAGGACCGAAACCGCTGCTGCGCGCAGCTCTTCGGCCAGTTTCTCAAGCCGGTCGGCCAGCGGCGATGTTTGCCGCCAGATGAGCGAGATTTCGCGCCGCGCCATCGGATCGTCGATCCTGCGCACAACAAGATCAGGGTCCCTGCGAGCTTCAGTGAGGGCATAGAGGCTCGGAAAGACCGCAACGCCGGCGCCCATTTCCGCCATCTGCCTGATCGCATCGAGACTGGTGCCCTGATACTCGCTGCTCACATGGGCCCCGGCAGCCTCGGCGAGAGACTGGATGATGTGGTAGAAGCGGTGGCCATAGCCGAGCGTCAGCAGGGAACGGCCCTTCAGGTCAGCCAGCTTCACATCCCCGGCCGACTGGGCCAGCTCGTCATCCGGGGCCGCGCACACCCACAGATTCTCCTCGAAAAGCGGCGCGTGACCGGCGTCGGAATGGTCCTCGATGGTGGAGATGACGGTATCGAGCCGGCCATCATGAAGGTGCGCCTCGAGGTCGATTGTTCTTTCCTCGCGGACGCTGAGACGGAAATCGGGATACTTGGCATGCAGATGCCGCGTCGCCGCCGGAAGCAGGTAAGGCCCGATCGTCGGTAGCACGCCGAGACGAATCCGGCCGGCCAGCGATGCCCTGCCTGACTGCACGACGGCCTTCAGGTCTTCGACATCCCTGAGGATCATCCGCGCGCGCCGAACCGCTTCCTCCCCTGTTGGCGTCATGAAGGCGCCATGACGGCCGCGCTCGATGAGCACGGTCCCGAGATGCGCTTCCATTTCCGCGATCTGTGCAGACAGGCTGGGCTGGCTGACATTCACACGCTTGGCAGCGTCACCGAACTTCCCGGTATCTGCGATGGCGACCAGGTATTGCAGCTGTCGAAGCGTCGGTCTCATGTTTCATAATCCATGGCTATGGAGAGGAGAGATATTTTCGTTTTGAACTATTCCTGACTCTGATCCAAATCAAGGTCGACCGCAACGAAACGGTCGATAAAGGAGAAAAAAATGAAAAACTTGCCCGGCTCAAATCCTCCCAGCGCTGACCGCACGCGTCAGCTCATCGAAGGCGTGACGCCCGCATTCCTGCGGCGTCAGTGGCGCATGAGACGCCGAAAACGCTACGCAGCGCCTCTGAACGCCTGATCCTCTCTCTCCGGCGCTCTTGGGTGCTGAACACTCTCCAGACTGGGACAGCCCCTTACCTCCCCCACCCCTGCACATCCCTGATCTGGACACCGCCTGGAACACTGTTTCCAGGCGGTTTTCTTTTTTCAGGGAAGACTGCCCCGCCCGATATCTCGGACCTTGAAATTTGGCCTCTGGGGCAGCCCGCCGCGCGGCA
Organism: Henriciella mobilis; assembly: GCF_003576285.1. Lineage (NCBI taxonomy): Bacteria > Pseudomonadati > Pseudomonadota > Alphaproteobacteria > Hyphomonadales > Hyphomonadaceae > Henriciella > Henriciella mobilis. Next base: position 158,672 of record NZ_QWFX01000014.1, read on the forward strand.
AAGGCGGATAGCGCCATCAGAAATAGCCAGCCTGTTTCTGGCTTTCCAGCGAGCCCTCATCACTAATCCGGCCATTGCGCTCCGAGTTGGCGCTGGTGAGCGTTTCCTTGACGACGGAACGAAGATCGGACGCCGTCGATGGAAGGGCCGCCGTCACCGGCCAGCAGCCGAGGGAGCGGAAGCGGACATGTTCCTCCGCGTCGATTGTCAGGCCCAGCGCTTCAGCCCGCGCTTCATTGTCGATCACGATCCGCTGGCCCTGCCGAAGACAGACCGGGCGCTTGTCTGCGAAATAAAGCGGACACAGCCGGATGTTCTTCTTGAGGATGTACGCCCACAGGTCGAATTCGGTCCAGTTCGACAGCGGATAGACCCTCAGTGTCTGACCGGACGAGCGGCGCCAGTTGTAGAGCGACCAGAGTTCCGGCCTTTGCCGGCGGGGGTCCCATCCATGCCCGGGACTGCGGACGGACACGATGCGCTCCTTGGCACGGCTGGCTTCTTCATCGCGCCGGGCGCCGCCGAAGATGACGTCATAATTGCCGGCATCGAGCGCCTGCTTCAGCGCGTCCGTTCGCATGATCGTGGTGTAGAGCGCTCCATGTTCGACCGGGTTCAGCCCCTGCCTGCGCCCCTCCTCATTATGATGCAGGACGATTTCAAACCTGTGCTCAGCCGCGAAGCGGTTGCGGAACTCGACCACCTCACGAAACTCCCAGGTCGAGTCCACATGCAGGAGTGGCATGGGCGGACGCGAGGGATGGAACGCTTCAAGCGCCAGGTGCGCGAGGACCGTGGAGTCCTTGCCCCCGGAGAAAAGAAGGACCGGACGGTCAGCCTGGGCAACGCCATCCCGCAATATCTGGATGGCTTCAGCCTCGAGCCGGTCGAGATGCGTCAGGTCGGTCATGCCGCGACCTCGTCATGCACGGCTGGCGACGTCGCGAAGGCCTGTTCCCACTGACCGTCACCGGCATAGCGCCAGGCGAGATGGCCGGCATCATCCATCGCGAACAGGTGCAGCCAGTGATTGTCGAACAGCGCGCGCACGCTCTCATGCCGGTTCAGGATCTCGGTGATCGCTTCGCGCGGCGCCTCGATACAGACCGAAAGCCGAACCGGGATGTGGCGGAAGTCGATACCATCGCTGACGGACTGGAGCGGCAGGCCGCTGCGCAGCGAGCCGCCATTGCCTTCGAGCACGCCAAATCCGCCCACGACATTGTGAAGCAGCTTGTTGCCCGCCCCGAAAACCTCTGGCGCCACCGTTGATCCGTAATACTGGAGATTGATCCAGCTCGCGACCACGACGGGCGCAGTCAGGATGAGCTCAAGCACCTTGAAGCCTTCATCGTCGCGCCAGTCATAGGAGTGCAGGAATGAGCGGCCTGACAGGTCCTTTCCTGCGGTCCGCGACCTGGGCGCTGCGATGAAGGCGCTGCAGCCGGCCAAGCCCCATTCCTGGCGCGTCTGGGACCAGCTCTTGCCGCGGCGCTTCAGCTTGCCCGGACGTGCCACGCGCGGCAGTGCCGGTGCCCGCTCGGCCCGGGCCCGCTCACCTGCGAGGTCGAGCAGCTCTTTCGCCGCCTCGATGTCCTTGGAATGCGCCGCCGATGGCGTGTCGTCGTGAAGCGACACCTGATCGGAGGTCGTATCATGCAGACCGCCGACGAAATGGGTGTCCTCGGGGATGACAATGCCGCGCTTTTCAAGCTCGGCGCGCACGGCGGTTTCATTCAGCAGGCCAGCAAGCAGGCGCGCATTGACGTCGCCCGCATACCCACCGCAGGCGCCGCACTGGAGCGCACTGGCATGCGGATTATTGGTGACCGCAGCGCCATGTCCGACCAAAAGAACAAGCCGGGCAAAATTCCGCGTCAGCGACATCGCCCGCAGGATCGTCTCTGCCGCGTCTGTCCTGGCCTCGAGCGGCATGGATTCCGCGATACGCGGGACGGGCGACCGCGTCGACTTGCCGGACTTCAGGCCGAGCGCGCCTTGCAGCAGCTTCGGCACATAGATCGGACCAGCCGACTCCACGAAAGCAAAGGACGACACCGCTGCCAGCTTGAACCGCCCCCAGGCCCGGACAGCCCGCAGCCGGAAACGCTTCTCGCGATCTGCCTTGGCGTTGTCTTCAACCGTTTCGACCGTGTTCAGGGACGGGTTAAGCAGGACCGGCAGGCGGTGCTCTTCCGTGTCGGAAGCAAATGCCTTGTGATTGACGCCGAGACCGAAAAACCCGGCGAAGCCCAGCGTCTCTACCGAGCTGGACGCGCCTTCCAGCGCGCGGCGGAAGACTTCCGAGCGGACATCGATACAGAAAGCTGCCTGAATAGCCGGCCGCTGATCAACCCGTCCGGCGTCCCGAGGCGCGGCCATCGTCGCTTCAAGCTCACGCTGCCCAGCATGATCCAGCGCGTACTGCAGGATTTCCAGGAGCTGGGCGTGCTGTGGCAGCTTGCCCGAATTTTCCCGCTCGCGGCAGGCGCGCTTCCAGTCGAGGGCGATTGCCTCGCCATGTGCGCGGAAGGCGAAGACTTCCCACGCCACCGCAATGGCGAGCAGTTCGGTCATGACCGGACTGGTTTCGCCTGCCATCTCTGCTTTCCACAGCCGGTAGCGGCCTAGTTGTGACCAGCCGCCGAGATCGAAAAGAAGCTGTGTCAGATAGGCAGGCAGCGCCGCGTCCTTGAGGCCAAGCTCCTGCGTCATGGACGCCACGAAGTGGGCCGCATCATCTGGCAGGCTGGATGCGAACTGGCAGAAATCGCTCAGCCCCAGGACTTCCGGCGTCAGGTCATTGGTCGCAAAGGCGCGCCATGAAGACCACACAGTGCCGCGTCCGTTCACCTGCCACAGCGCCTGACCTTCATCGAAATAGTTCGATGCCCAGGCGGTGACGCGGTCGGTCATGATCGCACGCAGGTCCACTCCGCTGCCTTCACCGGCGAGGTCGAGCACAGTGGGAATGCGCCCTTCCCCGGTTGCGTCTTTCGCCCTGAGGCGCTGACGGATCTTTTCCGGCGTCAGCCCCGGACCGGCGCCGTAGGCCTTGATGGCCTTGGCAAGGTCGCTATCGCCAATCTTGCCGCTATCGAGTTTCTGCTGGAACCAGGCCTCCTTCATGAACAGGGACTGTCCTGTCATGGATGCGAACCTGGCGTGGGTCGCGCCCAGCGATGCCACACTCGAGCCGAGGAAGGGATTGACGGCGACGGTCGCTTCGAGCGGCCACATGGGCGGGATGGTGCGCGCGGCTTCATCGATCGCTGTGTTGACGGCAGCGAGGTGCTTTGAGGGTGTCTTGCTCATGATTTCAATCCTTGTTCGCGAAGGCCTGTCAGGACCGGGCCCGGCCGGAATGGCGCCAGCCGCCGAGGATGCGGTCCCAGACAGCATTGATGTAAAAACCGTTGGTGAGGTGGACGCGCAGGCCGCGCACAGCCGGATGGCTCGCCCAGAGCGGGAAGGTCGCCTGCGCGAAGGCCACGAGCGCGAAACTGAACAGCGCCAGTGCGATCAGTGCCCATTCCAGTCCGTCGGGTGACGGCGGGGCGGGAAGCGTCGGATAGGCGAGATAAGCCGCCGCCGACTGCAGGGCGAAGTAGGCCAGCGTGACTGCCACCGAGTAGCCTGCCGTGTAGAGTCCCAGCTGACGCGGCGCCTTGTCGGCCAGCCCTTGCGCCAGCATGTAGGCCACGCCGAAGACTAGGATCGCGCCGAGCGCAATCGCCTGCGGCGACTTGCCTTCGAGCCCCACAAGCAACGTGGTGGCGGCATAGATCGCGATGGCCGTCAGGAAGGCCGTGCCCACCGTCCGCAGCCCCGGAAGGGCAATCGGGCCGGGCCGGCGGATGGATGCGACCTGCTTGACCGCGTCGCCGGAGCCCAGAAACGCGTGGGCCTTGTACAGCGAGTGCAGGACGATGTGCAGCAGGGCCAGCGGGAAAAGCGCAAGGCCGCACTGGAAGATCATGAAGCCCATCTGGCTGATCGTCGACCAGGCCAGCGATGTCTTCACGGCTGGCTGGGTCAGCATGACCAGGCCGCCGAAAAGCGCCGTAAAGCCACCGACCAGAACCAGCAGGGCGAGGACACCCGGCGCGAGCAGCATGACGTCGGCAAAGCGGATCAGGAGGAAGCCGCCGGCATTGATGATTCCCGCATGGAGCAGAGCAGACACGGGCGTCGGCGTTTCCATGACCTCGGTCAGCCAGCCATGGAACGGGAATTGCGCCGATTTGAGGATCGCGACTCCGGCCAGCATCAGCGCTGCCATCGTCGTGGCGAGACTGCCTGGCTCACCACCGGCGCGGGCCATTTCATTGATTTCGGCAATGTTGCCGGTGCCATAATGCATCCAGAGCAGGATGCCTGCGCCCGCCAGCAGGAGATCGCCTGCGCGTGCGAAGACGAACTTCTTGCGGGCCGCCCTCTGCGCACCCCGCCGGCCGGGATAGAAAAGCAGTAGCCGGTGAAGGCAAAGGCTCGTTGTGACCCAGAAGACGAAAACCTGGATCAGATGTCCCGACATGACCAGCATCAGGACCGACGCCATGGCCAGCATCAGCCATGACATGAAGCGTCCCTGTCCTGCCTCGCCTTCGAGGTATTCCCCGCTATAGGCCAGCACGATAGCGCCCACGAAGCCGACCAGCGCAACGAGAACCGCGCTGACCAGGTCAAAACGCACGAACATGAGGTCGAAACCTGAAATGCTCAGCGGCAGGGTTGCGGCGCCCGTCCAGGCATAGACCGCCAGCGAACTGACCGAAGCCGCACCGATCAGGACGGCGGCAAACGGCATCGCCTTGCGGATGGGCGGGTATGGTGCGGTCTGGAAGAAAGAAACGATTGCGAGCAGTGCGAGCGCGACCGAGGGCGCGAGCAGCAACATGAGCGTGAGCGACATACCGGGTCTCCAAAATCTGATGGCCCCTCGCTAGCAAAGCGCTATTGTTTAGTATAATACAATATATCTCTCTTTTCGTTCTGTTTTGGAGAACGGTTTTGCTGAACTACAACCATCTGCGCTATTTCTGGATTGTCGCGAAGGAGGGGCATCTGACGCGCGCTGCGGAGTCGCTGAACCTGTCCCAGTCCGCCCTGTCCACCCAGATCAAGAAGCTTGAGGAAAGCCTTGGCCATGCCCTCTTCGAACGCCGCGGCCGGTCGCTGACGCTGACGGAAGCAGGACAGATCGCGCTTGATCACTCGGAGGCGATTTTCTCCACCGGCGACGAAATGATCGGGCGGCTGCGCAATGCCGAACGCCTTAGCAAGAAGATCCTGCGGGTCGGGGCCCTTTCCACGCTTTCGCGCAACTTCCAGATCGGTTTTCTCCGGCCGGCCGTGCAGGATCCGGGTATCGAGGTGATAATCCGTTCGGGCACGATTGCCGAACTCCTGGCAGCCCTGGAGGCACACCGGCTCGATGTGGTTCTGGTCAATCAGGTGCCCTTGCGCGATTCGGCAACGCCGTGGTCGTCACGCATCATTGCAGAGCAGGACATCAGCCTGGTCGGCACGCCCGAACGGATTGGCGGGCGCAGCGATCTGATCGAACTCCTGTCCAGCGAACCGGTCATCCTGCCAACTGCCGATAGCGGCTTCCGCAATGGCGTGGACGTCATGTTCGAACAGCTCTCCCTGTCACCGACCGTGGCGGCGGAAGTCGACGATATGGCGATGATGCGTCTTTTGACGCGGGAGGATATCGGGCTTGCGATCCTGCCGCCAATCGTCGTGACCGACGAGCTTGCAAACGGGCGGCTTGTCGAGGCCTGCAAGCTCAGCGCGATCCAGGAAACCTTTGCCGCGATCACCATGAAACGGCGGTTGCCGAACCCGGCGCTCGAAACCCTGTTCGCCAGCCGAGAGCTGGATGCGCATGCAAGCTGAGCACCGGGACGCCATCGGGCGTGGATGCCGACGCTTTTGCCATAGGCTTTAGCTATCAAGCTCTTCTGAAAATCATATTGTTCTCATCATGAGACAGCCAGTAGCGTCCCGTCGCACTGATCCTTGGGAATGAAGCCAGGCCGTTTTCGGGTTCGGCCCTGACGGTTCGCCGGGATGTAGGGCTGAGCAAGAGCATGAGCGAAACAGTTTCGAGCCCGGCCGGGCAACCTATCCAGAGCGCGACGGCTCGTCTTGGACAGAGCTTTGGCACGTTCGGATACAGGTCCTTCGTGCTGATGTCCCTGACGCTGGTCTACACCTTCAATTTCATCGACCGGATCCTGATCAGCGTCGTCAGCGTGCCGATCATCAACGAATTCCAGCTCTCGCAATTCCAGTTCGGCCTGCTGTCGGGCATCGGTTTCGCCCTCTTCTACACACTGCTCGGCATCCCGATCGCGAACCTCTCCGAGCGAATGAGCCGCAAGCTGATCATCGGCATCTGCGTCATCCTCTGGTCGCTGGCCACCGTCCTCTGCGGTTTCACGACAGGCTTCGTCACGCTGCTGCTTGCCCGAATGCTTGTCGGCGTCGGCGAAGCGGGCTGCACGCCTCCAGCCAACTCCATGATCAGCGATTATTACGCGCCGGCTGCCCGTCCGACGGCGCTTGGCATTTACGCCATGGGCGTCACGGCCGGCGGCGTCCTTGCCCAGGTCTTCGGCGGCGTCATCCTCGATATATTCACCTGGCGCGAAGCGTTCATCTTTGTCGGCGCGCCGGGGGTCCTTCTCGGGCTCATCTTCCTGCTCACCGTGAAAGAGCCGCCCCGCGGCTACTCCGATCCGCCGGGAACCGAAAAAGTCGAGCGCGCAAGTTTTCGCGACGCCATCAAGGAGATCGTCTCGAAGCGCACCTTCTGGGTCATGACCGCGGGCGCCACCCTGGCCGCCTTTGCAGGCTACGCCCTGGTCGGCCTTCAACCGCAGCATGTCGTCTTCACGCACGGCTACACACCAGCGCAGACGGCGCTCATGTTCATGGCCCCTGTCGGACTCGCCGGCACGCTTGGCGCCTTTCTCGGCGGCTTCCTGACCGAGAAAGCCTCAAGACGTTCAGAGACAGCAGCCACCTGGGTGCCGGGGATCGCCTTCCTGGTCTGCGCCCCGCTTTATGCCTCCGCTTTCCTGGTCGGCGGCAGCACGCTGATGCTGGTCTTGCTGATGGTCGCCAGCGTGCTGCAATATTTCTATCTCGGCGCGCAGTACAACATTGCGCAGGCTGTGGTCAGCCTGCGCGTACGGGCGACGTCGGTCGCCATATTGCTCTTCATCGTCAATCTGATCGGCTATGGCGCCGGCCCGCCGGCCCTTGGTATCGTGGCCGACCTGATGTCCGCGAGCTGGATCGGCGCCAATGACCTGGCCGGCCAGATCACGGCCTCCTGCAGCCTGACCGATGCAAGCCTCTCCGAAGAACTCGTCGCAGCCTGCCGCGACGCGCGCGCCTATGGCGTGAAGTGGGCCTGCGTGGTTGCCACCGGCCTGTTTGCCTTCGCTGGCCTTTTCTTCCTCGCGGCGGGCCGGACCTTCATCCGCGACCTGTACGCCAATCGCCGGGCAATGGCGGCCGTCTAGCGTGTGGGCGGGAGGCGTTGGGGACAGCGTCAGCGCGCCAGCTTACCGGGATGCCTTCACCGCTTCGGCCAGAATCGCCAGGCCCTCATCCAGCACCTCGAACGGAATCGTCAGAGGCATGAGGAAGCGGATGACATTCGCCCGCACACCGCAGGACAGGAGCAGAAGTCCGCGCTCGCGCGCTTCGTGAACGATCCGTTTTGTCCGGTCAGGATCAGGCTGCGAGGCATCGCCGTTATGGATCATTTCCATCGCTGCCATCGCGCCGAGCGAACGGATGTCACCGATCCCCCTGTCCGACTGGCGAAGCGCATTACAGTGACGGATCACCCGGTCTCCGATTTCGACGGCCCGCTCGCAAAGCCCCTCTTCCCGAATGACATCGAGCACAGCGAGGCCTGCCGCACAGCCGAGCGGTGAGCCGCCATAAGTGCCGCCGAGACCGCCGGGCGCGGGGGCGTCCATGATATCTTTCTTGCCGATGACGCCAGAGATCGGGAAACCGCCGGCCATGGCTTTCGCGATCGTCATCAGGTCGGGTTCGATGTCGGCATACTCGGTCGCGAAGACGCGGCCCGTGCGGGCGAAACCGGTCTGGATTTCGTCGCAGATAAGCAAGATGCCATGCTCGTCGCAAATCGCGCGTAGCGTCTGCATGAAAGCGGGGCTTGCCGCGTAAAAGCCACCCTCGCCCTGCACCCGCTCGATGATGATCGCCGCGATCCGGCCGGGCTCGACATCGGCCTTGAACAGGTTTTCGAGCGCCTTCAGCGAGTCCGCCTCGGTGACGCCATGATACGGCACTGGAAACGGCACATGCCAGACATCGGCCGGGAACGGGCCAAAGCCAATCTTGTATGGCGCGACCTTCCCCGTAAGGGCCATCGTCATCATCGTGCGGCCATGAAACCCGCCACCGAACGCGATGACGCCCGGCCGGCCCGTTGCGGCCCGCGCGATCTTCACGGCGTTCTCGACGGCTTCAGCGCCTGTCGTCAGGAAGATGGTCTTCTTCGGTGTGGGGCCGGGTGCCAGTGCCGATAGCTTCTCAGCCAGCTCGATGTAGGGCGCGTAAGGCGTCACCTGGAAGCAGACATGGGAGAAGTTGCCGAGCTGTTCAGCCGCTGCCGCTTGCACCCTGGGATGGTTGTGGCCCGTATTGTTCACGGCGATACCGGACGCAAAATCGATGTAGCGCCGGTCTTCTTCATCCCAGATTTCGGAGTTCAGGGCTCTCTTCGCAAAGACCGGATGCATGCTGCCAATGCCGCGAGGGACGGCGGCTTCACGTGATTTCAGGAGCGTTTCGTTTTTCATGGCGTATCGCCGGGCTCAGCCGCCCAGCCCTCCTAGCAGGATGTATTTGAGTTCAAGATAGTCATCGAGGCCGTGGCTCGAGCCCTCACGGCCGAGGCCGGATTGCTTCACGCCGCCAAAGGGCGCCGCCGCATTCGACAGCGCGCCGTCATTGATGGCGACCATGCCGTATTCGAGCCCTTCCGAAACGCGGAAGGCCCGGCCGAGGTCATTCGTGAAGGCGTAGGCTGCAAGCCCGTAAACGGTGTCGTTCGCCGCTGCGATGACGTCGCTTTCCGTCTCGAAAGAAATCAGCGGCACAACCGGCCCGAAGATTTCTTCGCGGGCGATCTCCATGTCATGACTTACGTTGGAGAGGACTGTCGGCGCGTAGAACAGCTCGCCGGCCTCGTGGCGCGTTCCGCCTTGCACAATGCTGGCCCCGGCTTCAGCCGCGGAATTGACGAGCGCCTCAACCTTTCTCACCGCCTGGCTGTTGATCAGCGGCCCGATCTGCGCGCCCTCTTCCAGGCCGGGCGCGATCTTGAGCGCGGCCACCTTGCTGCGGACAATCCCGGCGAACCGGTCCATGACAGAGGCGTGCACGAAGACACGATTGGCGCAGACACAGGTCTGACCGGCATTGCGAAACTTCGAGGCCATCAGCCCGTCTGCCGCCTTCTCCAGGTCAGCATCTTCGAACACGATGAACGGCGCGTTCCCGCCAAGCTCCATGGAGACCTTTTTGATCGTGCCGGTCGACTGGCGCATCAGAGTGCGGCCGGTATTCGTGGACCCCGTGAAGGTCACTTTCCTGACCCTGTCACTTGTTGTGAGCACTTCACCGATGTCGGCGGGCGCGGTGGTCGGAACAACGTTGAACACGCCAGCCGGCAATCCGGCCCGTTCGCCAAGCGCCGCCATGGCGAGCGCAGAAAGCGGCGTATCCTCTGCGGGCTTGGCAACCATTGTGCAGCCAGCCGCCAGAGCCGCAGCAACCTTTCTCGCCAGCATGGCATTCGGGAAGTTCCAGGGCGTGATCGCGGCGCAGACGCCGACGGGCTGACGGATCACGAGGATACGCTTGTCCGCCGCCGGAGACGGGATTGTCTCTCCATAAATCCGCTTGGCCTCTTCAGCGAACCATTCAAAATAGGACGCACCGTAGAGGATCTCACCGCGCGCTTCGGTCAGGGGTTTGCCGTTTTCTAGCGTCAGGATGCGGGCTAGCCGGTCAGCCTCCTCGACCATGAGGTCGCGCCACTTGCGCAGGATGACCGAGCGCTCGCCTGCCGGTTTTGAAGCCCACTGTGACTGTGCTTCATGCGCTGCGTCGACAGCGGCTTGCGCATCCGCTGCGCTGCAATCGGCAACCCGTGCAATCACATCTCCAGTGGCCGGATCTCTCACATCAAAGACCTGTCCGGTCTCAGCCGGGCGCCATTCGCCCGCGATGAAAGCCTTTGTCGGGCAGTCGAAACCGATGCCTGGCATTTCTGAACCCCTCAACTATCGATGAGGCCAGACTAGCCGCTGGCTTTATGGGCAATAGTACCAGTTGGGCGGTGTTTATTGCGCCAGAACGCGATCGCGATGGCTGTCCAGATGCCGGGCCGGAAAGAGCATGATGACCATGCTTAGCGCCAGGCCGGCGAGCGCTGTATTGATCAGCGTCGACAGGCCCAGACCAGCGCCGAGAATCCAACCCGCGATGAGAGGACCTGAGGCCAGCCCCATCTTCGATATGAACCCGCCAAAAGCCGACGCCCGGCCGGCCTTGTCGAACTCCGCGGTCATGCCGAGAAGATAGGCGACAACGAAGCCCCAGGTGATCCCTGTCCCGCAATTGGCGATCATGTAGGCGGCTGGGCTGGCGCTCCAGTGAAAAACCGCCGTGCCGAAAAGCGTGAGGATCATGGAGGCAAAGAGCAGCCAGAACCGCCCGAATTTCAGGCCGCAGATCATAACGAGTGCCGGCCCCAGCAGGGCGACCCATGTCGCCAGGCCGAGCGCCATTGAGACATATTCGCGCTCAAGACCGTACCCAATTCCAAGACGGATGATATAGGCCAGCAATCCCATGTTCGCGGCCTGGAAGACGAAGATCGCAAGCAATGTCATTATCAGCGGGCGCCACTGCATCGGCGGCGCCTCCTCAGCGCTTTCAGGGTCTCTTGCCGTCGCCGGATGCGCCGACAGAAACGGCAGCATCAGCAGCGTCGCAAGGCTGAAGGCGGCGAGCGAGAGAAAGAGCGCGCTGGTCCCGTAGAGCGGTGCAAGCGGGGGCAGCAACATGACACCAAGCCCTCCAAGTCCGAATTGAACGAAGAGCAGCATACCGAATGTCCGGTCAGACTTGGCCGTGCGCGCGATGAGGGCAAACGCGGTTCCGGTCAGAAGCCCCCCGATGAAGCCATGAACGGCTCTTGCGGCAAACAGCGCCGAAAAACTGTCGATGGCGATCGAACCGAGGTCGATGGCAATCAGGGCGACCAGGCAACTGATGCAGGTCACTCTCCAAGGCATCCTGCGCACAGTTGCTGTTGCCAAAAGCGCGCCGGCCGCTGCGCCATAGATGTTGATAGAACCGATCTGACCAGCTTGGCCTTCGGACAGGCCGAGGCCAGCCACCAGGCCGTCGACAATGGCCGCCATGATGTTGACGTAAAAGAGGCCAGCCGTTGCGAGAAAGGCCAGGATAATGGCCGCCGTCCAGCCATCCGGGTCAACGCGAAGCGAGGCACGTGCATGCGGTATCGAGGTGTCGCTCATGGGCGCCCTCCCTTGCAGAAGTTTGAAATCTTGCCGGTTTCAAGCGCGGCACCCGCCCAGCGATACGCGCCGCCATCGCTGACATAGTAGTAGGTCACACCGTTCGGAATGATCGCGGCGACGAGCCCGCCGAAGCCAGACATGAATGGAATGCGCGTTGGAGAATCGCAGCTCCCATAGGCCTGAATATCGAACGCCCAGAAGCCGTTCCTGTAGAAGAGTGGCGCCTCTGCAGCGGGCAGACCGTCACCCTCTCCCTCCTTCTGAAGGGCCTGTCTGAGCGGCCTTTTCGCGACGACCTGCTCACCGTCGATCTCCCCATCGGCGCCGCCGAGAAATACGAGAAGCTTCGCCAGGTCGCCGCGCTGCATGAACAGGCCCCAGCCGGTGAACGGTTGAGAATCGGCGGACGGCCCGGAACGCCGCGTCTCATCGAGCACTTGCGAGAGACCGAGCCGGCGCCAGAGCGGCTCGACGAGCAGGTCCCTGTAGATATCCGCCTCCGCCCCCTTTTTCGCGCGAAGGAAGGCCTGCATGGCCGTGCCGAGCAGATAGGTGTCGGAGGTGTGATAGACGAATGTCTTGCCCGGCGCTGTCCGGCGCGGGAACTGCCCGCAGGCGAGCGCAAGCTTGCGCGCGTGAGAGGTCGTCACAAAGAATTCCTGGTCGACCGACGCATCTTCATCAGCGTCAGGAGCGGCCGACCCGTAATGCCCCGTCGCCATGTTGAGCGCATCGGCAAAGGTGACATCGTTCCAGGAACCTTGCTCCGCACAAGCGGGCACATAGTCGACAACCAGCGCGTCCATGGCACCCGGATGGAGTTGCTCCAGCCGCATCATGCCGAGGCCGGCAAACATCGATTTCGCGAAGGAATAGGACGGAATGACCAGCTCATCACAAAGCGGCATCGGCCCCGCCCGCGTGCCGCACTCGCTCGCATAGTGATGGCCTTCGACCGTCAGCCCGAAGAGCGTCATGTCTTCGGGATCGACGTCGCCTGCAGCGCCGAATGCGCTCGCGTCTATTCCGGGAAAGTCCCGCGCCAGGTCTTGTATAGCGCGAATAGGAAGCCGGCTGGCCAGCTCCCGCTCATGGCGTTCGACGATGGTGGCGGCGTTTTCGACGTCAGCTGCTTCAAACCCAGCCTCCATGAGCCCCCATGCGTCGAACTGAAAATAGGCGCAGGTCTCGGACGCGACCTGCCAAAAGGCCGGCGAGGTGGAGCCATCACCCAGAATATCGAGAACAATCAGACCATTATGGACGCAATTTGCATTCTTTTCGACAAGCGCAAACGGCAGCACCGCGCGCAGGTCGCCCTGCTGGCCAGGCAAGCTCCAGACACGGCCGGTGGTCATAATCAGGTCCCAGTGAGGATTGCCGGTAAGGACCAGATGACGTTTTGCCGGAATGAGGTGGCCTCGAGACGTGACGAAATCGATGCTTATCTCGGGCAGCTCACGCTGCGGTGCCAATTCATCTGCATAGCCGAAGCGGTCAGCCAGGACGTTTGCCTGCACCGATTGCGCGTCCGGGCTGAGCGTCAGCCTGCCCTGCATGGATTCTGCGGGCTCGCCCGCTTCCGCAACTGGCTCAAATACGCTCATCGGAAGAAGACTGGACGGCGTCCCTTCTCCATCCAGAATTTGATCGAGGGCGGCGCGCGCATCAGCGTCGGAGGGTAAGGGCACCTGCCTGACCGCCCGGATATTGTCGGCCCAGCAGGTGTCGTTGATGGCATTCCCACCGCTTCGCACCCTGACCGCCATCTGGCTCAGCGGCCCGGCGATGTCTCCCGACACACCCGTCAGCGTGACGCCGTCATCCTGACCGTCGCCAACGCTGCCAATCGTCACCCAAGGCTGTCCGCCTGCGGAGAATTCGAGCAGGCAGGCGTCCGATTTCTCGAGTCCATTGGCTGCAAAGTCTGCCGAGACGACCAGTGTCTCTCCAGCTTCGATACTGCCTTGTATTGTTCGGCCCGCCCAAGCGTCGCGGCGAAGGCGGATCGAGTAGTTGCCTGCATACTCCGTCAGCTGGATATCGCCCCGCCCCGGGTCTCCGCGCCAGGCTCCGAGCTCACCGGACTGGAAGGTTTCGTCCAGCAGGGTCTGCGCACCGGCCGCCTGCACGCAGGCGATCACGGCAATCACAAGCACGAGACAGGAGAGGACACGCCGCATCAGGTCTGCTCTCCGAGCAGCGTCCTCAAGGGTTTGAGCCCTTCTTCGTAGCGCCGCCACTTGCCAACCGACGAGGCGTAAAGCGGCTGGCGGACCTGCGCTGCGCTCGCCGTTGCCGAGGGTGATGTGTTTTCGTGGAATGCCAGGCACGCCGGGTCCCAAGCCAGGCCAAGGAAGTCCAGCATGCGTTCGGTCTCAGACCGCAGGTCTGAAACCACCGCCTCATAGTCGATATCAAGGATGCGGCCCGGCAGCAGCGCCCTCCAATGGCGCATCAGCCGGTCCTTCGCATTCATGTAGGCGGCAAGATCATTGAAATCGTAGGAGAATGGATACCCCATCCGGAACAGCGTCTTGTACATCGCGAAGGCATTATCCATCGGATCACGCCGCATATGGATGATCCGGGCATTGGGCAGGGCCTTCGCGATCAGGCCGATATAGAGGTAATTGAGCGGGGCCTTGTCGATCATGTACCGGCACTTTCCCGAGGCCCGCTCTCCGATCCGCTTCAGATAGGCCTGCCCGAGCCGTTCAGGGTCGAGCTTTGCAGCGGCTGGCACAAGGTCTTCTCCTGGAAAGCCCTGCCGGCAAAGCGCTGTCAGCGCCATGGGAAAATCGGTCAGCTCACCGAGGCTCTCGACCTCTGCATGGGCGCTCAGAATACGATCGACAAGCGTGGAGCCACTGCGCGGCAGGCCGAGAATGAAGACCGGCCCTTCCGAAGTGTCCCCTTGTGGACCTTCCTGCAGAAAGTCCGCGTCGAAGACGGTTTCAATCTGCTGCATGCGCTGAACGTCACGCTCAACCTTGTAGGCCATTCCGGCACGGCGCGCGGCCGCCCCGGACTGAAGGGCCGCGAAACTTTCGGCATACCGGCCGAGCGCCTCCAGCTCGTGGGCAAGCGCATAGTTGAGCTGCACACGGCCCAGGCCCTTGGCGCGGCCGGATCCAAGTGCCGCGCGCATGGCGTCGACGTGATTGTCCTCTTCGGTTGGCTTGCGCAGCGTCGCCCGGTTGTACCAGGCATCAAAGTCATCCGGGTCGCGTTCGATGATGGCGTCGAGTTCGCAGGCGGCGTCTTCGAGCCTTCCGAGGGCTACGAGGGCTGACGACAAGGCGAAGCGGAAGGCGGTTTCGTTCGGCCGGAGCGCCACAGCCCGCCGCGCGCATCGCTCGGCGGCGGCAAAATCACCGCATTGAGACCACGCCTCGCTCAGCCGGCTCAGCCATGCGGCATCGTCAGACGCAGCCAATTCCATCTTCTTCAAGGCGTCTTGCGCCTCCAGGATACGCCCAAGATGGATGAGTGCTTCGGCCTTCATCAGGCCAACGAGTGGAGAGCCCGGTGCCAGCTCGTCCGCCTTCTCCAGGCTTGCGTGCATCGCCTCGAAATCAGCCAGCATCTGCGCGAGACGCGCCCTTGCAATCCAGCCGTCCACCTGGTCCGGCGACGATGCCAGCATTGCTTTGATCAGCTCATTGGCCTGGCCCAGCTGCCGCTGCTTGAGGGCCCTGTCTATGGCGGCAAGTGCGCGCTTGTCTGGTTCCGTGAGCATGGCTGAAGGCATGAAGGTTTCCGGCGTAGCGGAGCAAGTCCGCTACGCCGGCCCTGGCTAGAATTTGTAGCGCACCGTAGCACCAATCGTCCTCGGGAGCGCGATCAGTTGCTTGTTCGCGTTCCCGAAGTAACCGAGGCTTGGCGCCGTGCCCATATAGGCTTCTGTGAACACGCCGGTCACACCGTCTTCGTTCGCAATGTTCTTGATCCAGAGCGAGAGGTCGAAGGCATCATTCGACAGTGTCGTCGTGGCGTTCCAGATCGCAAAGCCATCAAGCGGAACATTGAATCTCGGCGATGTCGTTACGGCATTGCGCGTTTCGGACTGGTAGTAGCCATCGACACGCGAGAACCAGGTCCAGTCCGACCCGACCGTTGTGGTGTAGTCGAGCGCCCAGTTGAGAGCGTGCTCCGGCGTGCCCGGAAGCATGGCCCCGTCGAGCGCGATGGGCGCGGCTGGTGCTGGACGGTCCGGCGCATAGAAGTCGCTGGTCAGCTCGGCATTCACATAGGCATAGCCGAGCGAATAGTGCCAATTGTCGCTGAGATAGCCGTCGAGGGAGGCTTCAAGGCCATAGGTCTGGGCCTCCTCGCCGTTCTGGACCACGAAGAAGCCCCAGTTGGTCGTGGAGGTGTTCAGCTGCGGGTCCTGCCAGTCGACCAGGAAGGCGCTGACATCATAGCGGATATCGCCCCGCTGGCCTTTGATCCCGAGCTCGTAATTGGTCACGGAATCCGCGGTGTATATCTGCCAGCGCGGATCTTCCGCGAATGTGCCCGTCAACGGTACAGCATTGGAGCCACCCCGCCGGTACCCCTCGGAAATGGTCGCATAGAGCATGTCATAATCGTTGAAGTCCCAGGAGGCATTTACCTTGAACAGGATGTCGTCCTCGGAGGATTCGAAGAAGGCTTCGGTTGGCTCGGAAAACGAGGCGTATAGCGGCAGGTCGATGAAGGTGTCGTTCTCGGACTCGTTATCGAAGTAGCGTGCACCAACCGTGAGGTCGAAGTCAGGCGTTGCGTGCCAGGTCAGCTCGCCGAAGGCGGCCAGTTCTTCGAAGTTCTCCGTCCGGCGATAGGCGAAATCCTGGTCACCGGTTACCGCAGCGGCCGCTCCCGGCAGGAAGGCATCCCACCAGTTCTTGAAGCCGCGAAGATAGCTTTCCTGCGTCGATTGAAGCTGCTGCTTGCGATAGAAACCGCCGACCACATAGTCGAACGTATCATTGCCATCTGTGACGAGGCGCACTTCCTGGACGAAGGCTTCATCGGCATAGGTGCGCACGGCCGACGCCATTGGGCGCGGATAGTTGTAGTAGAAACCCAGGAAGCCGGCTTGTGCATAGAAGCCGGTATTCTCCGACACGCTGTCGCCGCTGTGGTCGTAGTGCGATGTCGACGAGGTTAGCGTCGCGAACCCGACATCGAATTCAGCTTCGAGCGAGGTTGAATTGACATCCCGGGACGACGGTTCGAGCTGGATCGAGCCGTTCTCATAATCGCCATAGGTGTCACCAAAGCCATCCTCGCCGACGGTGACCTGACGGCGCCCACCGATATCATCCGACTGGCGTGTGTGCACCAGTTTGACCCGGGCCGCAGAGGACGGCTCCCAGAGCAAAGTGGCACGGCCCATCCACTGCTCGACCGTGTCCGCATCCTCTACCGAGCGGTAGGATGCCGCCGGATCAAGCACACCGTTCGGCGCGACAGGAATGCCGTTCGCGTCGAGTTCATAGACGTTCACATAATCGACAAGGCCCGGATAGTCGGTCACGCTGCCCACGAGGCGAACCGCCATCGTGTCGCCGAGCGGGACGTTGAGGACGCCGTCATAGGCGAATCCGATATCCTCGCTGCCTTCGACGGAGGAGAGCGACGCGCTGACATTGCCGCCAAACTCACCGAGCACGGGGTCGCGGGTGATGTACTTGACCGTGCCACCAAGTGAGCCCGATCCATAGAGCGTGCCTTGAGGGCCACGCAGGACTTCAACGCGCTCAATGTCCTTGAGCATGAAGCCGGCGAAAATCGGCGTGTCGTTGACATAAGTGGACACCGACGCGACGGACGAGACCGCATAATCGCCGAGGGCGTTGCCATCGACAGCCAGGCCACGAATCCGGGCCGCGTTGAGCGTACCGGCATTGCGCGCGCCGCGGTCGACCACGGCGACACCTGGAACGGACCGCAGAAGCTCAGCTTCGTCCAGGATATTGGACGCCTCGAGTTCGTCGCCCGATACCGCCGAGATGTTGTATGGAACGTCAGTCAGGGACTCACTGCGCCGGGTGGCCGTCACGGTGACCGTCTTCTGCCGGCTGACCGTTTCCACGGCGGTACCATCGTCGGCATCCTGCGCGGCAGCAGCGAAAAAGGCCGGTGTCGCCAGTGCGGTCCCTGCCAGCAAGGCCGAGAAGATCTGAATCCTGCCGGAATGTCTTGAAACTCTGCTCATGTCTAAATCCCCTCTTTCGTATACTGATGATGATCGTCTGGTTAGTCCTGCCCGCCGCGGCGATTTGCCTGCGGGCGAATGTCATTGGTCCTGGATGGAGACGGCGCGCCTTGCGCCGCTGATGACGCTCGACCCGGAACGGCAAGCGGGCCGAGGCTTGAGAGCGCGTCCTGGCGCTCTGCAACGGAGGCGTGAAATGGAAACGCGACGGTGCTGTCGCGGAAACTCTTCATGACCTGGCCAAGACCGTGCCAGCCACGCTCTCGAACCTGCCGGACCTGCCCGAGATCCAGCTCGAGGGCGATGACATCGCGCCCTGTGCCGGCTTCGTAGATCAGTTCGCCGCCAGGGCCGAACACGACGGAGCGGCCGTTGCCTAGCTTTCCGGCCCCGTTCACAGCCACGATGTAGCTTTGCGAGATCGCTGCATTGGCGCGGGCAATGGATATCTCCACGTCGCGGTCGATCGTATTGGTCAGCGTCGGCGCCAGGATCACCTCTGCCCCCATGGCGCTCAGTGTCCGGATGACCTCCGGGAACCAGATGTCGTAACAGATGACAATCCCGATCCGTCCAACACCTGGAATGTCCACCACTCGATAGGCGGATCCGCATGCAACAGATGCTTCGTAAGGGCGGAACGGGAACATCTTGTCGTACCGGCTGACAATCGCCCCATCCGGCGCGATGACAGGCGTCATATTGAAGACCTTCCCGTCGCGCGCCTCGTAGATCGATCCTGGCACGAGCCAGATATCGAGCTCCCTTGCGAGGGACTGGAAACGCAGTTCGGCCGGCCCGCCCGCCGGTTCGGCTTTCTTGACTGAAGGACCATGCACGATCAACTCGCCGAAAGTGACGAGCTGGACCCATGGGAAGCGTTTGATCACGGCACGGATTTCTTTTTCGACGAGATCGAAATTATCGCTCGCATCAGCGTCGATCTGCAGGGCTGCCAGTCCTAGTCGTCCCATATCCCGTGTCGCCTCGCCTCATCTTCTGCCGGGACACTCACCCGGCTCAGATTCAAGCATGACGGCACGATGACAGATGATTTAGAGCCAGATGCGGCCAATCCTTGCGGCCAGATCGGGTCTGGTCTCCGCCCGCGCCGAGACCGGCCTATTCGTCGGACGGCTCAATGATGACCGCAGTATCGCGCACGATGCGGTCGCTATCGAGCCAGAAAATCTGGTGGTCATCGATCGCGACGTAGAAGCTTAGCGTTTCGCCAAAGGCCCATCGTTCCCACTGCCGAAACCATTTTCCGTCTTCCGTCCACCACCGGCCTTGATCGAAGTCTTCACCGGCTGAGCCGGCCCGCCCCTGCATGGTGCCATCGGGGTTGAGGCGGATGGTGCACGGCTCGCCATAAACCGTGCGATAGTGCAGCGTGAGCCCGCTGAGACGGGCCTGCATGTCTTCGTCCGCGAGAACCTGGAGGTGCCGCTCCTGCTCGCCCTCAGGACCTGTTGTCGCCAGCATTGCGTCGGACAGTGCGGCGATGCCGTCGCGAATACGCTTGGCCGGCAAGCTGGTGACGCCCAGGCGGAAGACGTTGGTCGGCGCCGCACCTGAGGTGTAGTAGTCCTCCACAGGCTCAATCAGCACGCCGCGCGACTGCGCCTGCCGGATCAGCTGGCGTGTCGACAATTCCGAGTCCGCCCGGATCCACAGCGTCGTGCCGCCCCGCACCGGGGCGACCGCGATGGATAGCGGCCGGTAATGATTGAGCGCATCCCGCAGCGCAATCAGCCGCTCTTCGAAAACGGCGCTCAGACGCCGAAGCATGGCGTCATAGTGCCCAAGCGACAAGAAGAATGCCGCCGCACGCTGATTGTTCGGGGACGGACGGCCCGAGGCTATACTGCGAAGGTGCCGGGCAGCGGCGATGAATTCTGGCGGCGCCACCATGAAGCCGAGCCCCACGCCGGGTTCGAGCACTTTCGAAAGGCTTGCCACGTAGACGACCCGGTTGGTCTCATCCATGCCCTTCAGCGCAGGAAGCGGGTCGACGAGATAGTTGAGCTCACACTCGAAATCGTCCTCGATGATGACGAAATCGTCTCTTGATGCCTGCGCCAGCAAGGCCTCACGACGAGCGCGCGAGAGGGTGACCGCCGTGGGTCGCTGCCGGCTTGGCGTTACATGCACAACATCGCATTCCGACAGGCTTTCATCGACAATGAGGCCATCATCATCCACCGGCAGGCTGACCCGCCGGCTGCCGCGCTGCTCGATCAGCGTGCGCATCTCGGGAAGGCCGGGCTCTTCCATACCAACCACGGTTCCCGACGACGCCAGGACGGACATGGCCAGGTGGAGCGCCTGCTGCTCGCCAGCCGTGATGAGGATCTCATCGGGCCTCGCGGCGATGCCGCGCCTGGGCAGCAGTTTGCTGCGGATCTCGTCCACTAGGTAGGGGTCATCGGCCTCACCCGACCCGATCGACCAGGTCGCGACTTCCTGGGCCGCGAGCGCCAGCCGGCTGGCTTCGCGCCACTCCACGATGGGAAAAAGCGACCGGTCGTAGCAGCCTTCCAGGAACGGGTATCGAAACGACTGCCAGTCGGGCGGAAAACTGAACTCCCTGCCCCTCTGGCCGGCCAGGTCTATCTGCCGAATGGCTGCGGCAGCGGTCGTGCTGCGCCGGGGTGAAATCACCTGCATGCCAAGATCGCTCACTGGATGGCCCGCCGAGGCGACAAACACGCCGCTGCGCTGGCGCGACTCCAGGTGCCCATCGGCAATGAGTTTCTGATAGGCAATCAGGGTCGTGTTCCGGGAAACGCCGAGACTGTCCGCAAGCTTTCTGGAGGACGGCAGACGGGTACCGGCCGGCAATATGCCCGAATTGATCGCGCCAACGACCGCGCGCCGTATCTGGTCCTGAAGGGAGAGATCATCGTGCCTGTCCAGCTTGCACAGCGGCGCAAGCGCTTCAGCGTCCATGGTTGCAGGAGCAGGTTGGCGTGACATGATCCCGGGATACACGCTGAGCGGGCGACACGCGTCAACTGCGACTTTCACCCGCCAGAGCAAACCGGGTGGTCCTGTGCGGTGCGGTCAGCCGGGTGAGATGCTGTCTGAAGCATCCCCCAGCTTCCGGCACCCGGCCATTTCGATTTCAGGCGAAATGTGACGGTCAGGGGCCGATTGCCGTGTTTGAGCGCAACCCGTCAGTAGAACAGTTGCGAGGGTGTTGGCCGTATAATGCGGATCCGTCTTCCAGCAGCTCCGGCCGCGCCGGCCCTAACCGCTTGGTCGTTCGGGTTTTTGACCACACCTTCGCAACATATTCGCTCTGGCCAACACAATTGGCCGGTCGCACTCGACGCCACCTCCGCCCGATATAAGTTTGCCAAAACTTAACACTGTGTAAGATGAACGCCGGGGAAGCGCGAACATCCTTGTGCACCCCCAAGGGGGAGGAGAACATGGCGGATCTTTTCTTGTCCTACAGCCGGGCCGATCGCGACCGGGCTGAGGTGATCGCAAAGGCGCTCGAAGCGGAGGGCTTTTCCGTCTGGTGGGACAAGGTGCTCAAGGCCGGGCAGACCTATGACGAGGTCACCGAGAGCATGTTGCGCGATTCATCCGTCGTCGTTGTGTTGTGGTCAAACGTGTCCGTGCAGTCGAAATGGGTGCGCGCCGAAGCGACGCTGGGCCAGAGAAGCTCCGTCCTGGTACCGGCGATGATTGATGATGCCGACCGTCCGATCATGTTCGAGCTGACTCAGTCAGCGGACCTGATCAACTGGTCCGGCGACCGCGAGGATCCCCGATGGAAGACGTTCGTCGCCGACATACGAAGCGCGGTGGACAGTGGTGCGAGCAAGACAGCCACTGCGCCCGCGCCAAGCCCCACGGCGACGCCGGACACCGATGCGACGATGGAGACGACATTCTGGAACTCGATCCAGGGAGGCGACGACGCAGCCGATTTCGAGGCCTATCTGAAGCGCTATCCGGACGGCCATTTCTCCGACCTGGCCCGCAACCGTCTGAAGGCCCTTTCGGCGCCCGCTGCCGCGGCAACTGCCTCGACAGCCGGGGACGCGGATACGTCACCACCAGGTGAGCCGCCTGCCGCCGAACAGGTCACCGCATCGCCAGCGGCGTCTGTTAGCGAGATGAAGAAGAGCGGCAGTCCAGGCTTGCTGATCGGCTCTGTTGCCGGCCTCGCTGCAGTGATCGTCGGCGGCTATTTCGCCTATGCGAACCTGTTCGGGACATCCACCGACGTGCCCGCTGCTGAAGCAGAACCCCAAGCCGCCGGCCCGTCGCGCTTTGCCGATTGCGAGACCTGCCCGACAATGGTGGTCGTTCCGGCCGGCGCCTTCGAAATCGGCTCCCCGCCCGACGAAGCCGCCCGGGTCGGCAATGAGGGCCCGCAGACAGAGATCACGTTCAGCGAGTTTGCGATCGGGGAAAGCGAAGTCACGCACGCACAGTGGTATGCCTGCGTGGACGCGGGTGGCTGCTCGCATACACCATCTCAGCGCGGATATGGCGGCGAAGACATGCCAGTCCTCGGCATCTCCTGGGCCGATGCGCAAACCTATGTCCGCTGGCTGTCGGAGGAAACCGGGCGCGTTTACCGGCTGCCAAGCGAATCCGAATGGGAGTATGCTGCCCGCGGCGGCACCACAACGCCTTATTGGTGGGGCTCGTCCTTCGATCGCTCGATCGCACCGACCGGCGCGCCGAAGCCCGCAAGCGCTCTCGCACCCAACCCGTTCGGGCTCAAAGGCATGCTGGGGAATGCGCGCGAATGGGTCGAGGACTGCTATATCAACACCTACGCGAATATCCCGCAGGACGGGCGCCCACAGACGAATGGCGACTGCTCCAGGCGGCTGCTGCGCGGTGGTTCCTGGGAGGAAGACGCAGGCACGCACCGCGCGGCCAACCGCGCGCGCTCGAGGCAAGACACCAGAGACGGCACCTACAGTTTTCGTGTAGCCAGTTCGGCAACCACAGCCAATTAGGATGTGCGAGCAGGCTGGCGGATGAGTTGATTGTAGCTAGAAGACGGACTCACACTCCGCATTGTTTGGGTCCGGAAGAGGCATGATGATCGCTGCGAACAGGGACGTGTTCCCGGACCTTGTGAATGATCCGGCCTTTTCGAGCATTGCGTGCCTGCTAACGAATCCGGCCCTCGACGCAGCGTTCCTAGAATACGAAGAGCGGGCGAAGACAGCAAAGAGACGGTTCCATACCTATGGACGCTGGGCCATCGCACTGATCACGCTGGCGGCGATCTACTCGGTCGTCGAAACGATTTTCATTCTCGAGTTCGCTGGCGGGTTCTGGCTCAGCCTCGCTGCTGCCTTGGGCGCAAGCCTTGGCATCGTGATCCAGCTCTGGATCTTCATATCGAAGCAGAAGGAGAAGTGGCTGCTCAACCGGTTCGCAGCCGAGCGCGTGCGAAGCCTGAAATTCCAGGCCTATCAGTGTGCGGCCCATGCGCGGGACCCGGAAGAACTGGAGCAAGCGGTCGAATCCTTCACGAAATCGAGCCTCAGCGAGCTCAAGGAAGAACTGAATGCCGGCGCCTCGGCAGCCTTCACGTTCACGCCCCGAAAAGGAATTTGCCGGTGGACGAAAGATGGGTCCGGTACATCGGACGAGCTCCTCGCCCTCGCGAGACAGGCGTTTCAGCGTCTGCGCATCAATTACCAGCTCCGATTTGCGCAGTCGGAGCTGGAGCGCATCAAGCGTGCACAGCGCCTGTTCTCGGGCGTTGAGGATTTCCTCTATATTGCTGCAGCCATTGCAGCTGTGATCGCGCTGGGCACAAAGTCCCTGGTCATTGCAGGGCTGGCCCAGCCTCTCGCGATCATCGACTTTGTCCCGATCGCCCTGTTCATCCTCGGCGCATCCGTGGCCATCATCAACAATGCCACGCTCGATGACCCGTCGGAGGTCCGCTTCGATGTCTATGTCCGCGACTTGGAGGATGGCTCGGCGAAGGCCGGCGACGTGCCGTTCGTTTCGCTGATTGAGGATATTGAAATCATCTGTCTCGACGAACTCGACAACTTCTGCCGTTCAATTGAAATGATCAGTTATCGCCTTTGAGCCGGCCGGCGAACACATCACCAGCTTCGCTGGACGTCCCCATCAGCCCAGTCGACGAACTCCGCAGACAATGTCCTCAGCTACCTTGACCGGACCAGACGCAGGATCAGGCGTTTCTCATTTGCCGGCTTCGCGCACCTGAAGACGTCTCGTATCACTCGGTGTATGATCATATTGCTGGCGATAGACACGCGAGAAGTAAGGCGCGCTGTTAAAGCCCCAATTGAAGGCGATTTCTGTGATCGTCATGTGGTTGAGCGCAGGGTCCTTCAGTGAGGAATAACAGGCCATCAGCCTGCGCCGCAGGATCCATTCGGAAACAGTATACTCCGTCGCCTCGAAGAGCTTGTGCAGATAGCGTGGGCTAATCCCGAACGCGTCAGCAATCTTGCCGGGCGAGAGCTCCGGATCGCGCAGATTGTTGACGATGAAGTCCTGGATGCGCCGATGCATCGTCTTGTGAATGGATGACTTGAAGTCGCCTGCCTTGTCGGGCCGGATGGCGGCGCTGATGAGGTCAAGCGTCGCCGCCTCAGTGCTCAGCTTCTCGGCCTCGTCCGACCAGGGCAGGACCTCGCTCAATGCTTGCAGGTGGGAGGCGAGCAACAAGCCGAGTCCGGACCGCCCGCTGATCCTTTGGGCACAGACGTCTTCGATACTGGACGAATAGAGCCTAAGCTTGTTGTGCGGAATGAGAAGGGAAATCTGGCGCACGGGTCCGTTCGAACTGAATTCGCAGGGCCGGCTCGCATCCCAGACCGAAAGGTCGCCTGGCTCGAGCAGCACTTCCTGCCCATCCTGAACCAGGCGCTGTCCGCCCGCTAGCATCAGGATGACACCGTAAAACGTGTCGCTGAGATGGCGGATGTGCGTGCTTGTCCTGTGGCCGGACAGTCCGAATCCGACCTTGACGTCCGTGAAGCCGACATCGCCGATACGTTCCTGCCGGAACCGGGCGTCAAACGCCTGTCCCTCCGGACGGTCCAGCGCCCAGTTGGAATGAACGGCGCACAGCCGCTCGCAGAAGTCCGAGAAGCTGGCCTTTTCGAGGCGCACTTCGCGATTGTCGATGGAACGATTGCTCTCCTGCATGTCTGTTACCGCCTCCCTTTTACATTTTCGTCTTGTTATTCCGGTCACCTTACCTGCAATCCACCGCCTTTCAAAACGCTCCAGGAACTTTGTGCACTGAGGGAAAAGACACCTGTCCCTCCAGGGTAAGCGCCCGTCCGGAAATCTGCGCGTAATCGGCATCATAAGAACATGGGGAGGAGGAAACCCGTTTTGTCTGATTACCTGATGCAGGACGTTCAGCTGCGCATTCCGGACATTCTCCGGTACGCCGCCGAGCAACATGGCGATCTCACAATGCCTTCACTCGACGAGGAGGGAAGCTGGAACCGGGACACGTATAGCGCTGCCTGGCAGAGAGCCAGACGGCTGACCGGCGCCATCGCATCGCTCGGCCTCGCCCATCAGAGCCGGATCGCCTCGCTCGCGCTCAATACGCGCCGCCACATGGAACTCTATTATGGCGTGACGGGCGCCGGGCACATCCTCCATACGATCAATCCGCGCTTCAGCGAGGAACAGATCCGCTTCACCGTCGAGCAGGCCGATGACGCGGTCATCTTCTTCGATCCGGCCTTTTCCAAACAGGCCGAGGCGATTGCGAAAGCCTGCCCGTCGGTCGGAAAATTCGTGGCGCTCTGTTCAGCAGACCATCTGCCCGATCTGTCCCTGCCGGGCCTCACCGACTATGAGAGCTTCATTGCCGCGGCATCCCCCGGCGATGGCCCCTCCGGCCTGTCTGAGCGCGACGGCGCCTTTCTTTGCTACACGTCTGGGACGACTGGAAACCCCAAGGGCGTTCTCTACTCGCATCGCTCGTGCATGATCCACGCCCTGGCCGCCAGCGCGCCTGGCAATTTCAACATTGGTCCGGGCGACGTCGTCCTGCCATGTGCATCCATGTACCACGCGACCGCCTGGGCACTACCGATGGTCGCCCCGATGAACGGTGCCCGGCTCGTCCTGCCCGGCAGCAAGCTGGATGGCGAAACGCTTCTGGACCTTTGCGCCCGCGAAGGCGTCACCCATGCCTGGGGCGTGCCGACCATCTGGAAGGCGGTCCTCGACGCAGCGCTGCAAGACAATCGCAAGCTGCCTGCGCTGCGCCGCATCTATATCGGCGGTTCCGCTGTGCCACCACAGCTCAAGCGCGACTTCGCCGACCATCTCGACGTGGAGATCGTGCAGATATGGGGCATGACGGAGACCAGCCCGCTCGGCGTGATCGGTACGCCCAGCGCAGCCCTCAAGCGCCAACCCCAGCAAAAGCAGGATGAGATCCTTCACGCCAAGCAGGGCCGCGTGCCCTTCGGCATAGAGCTCGACATCGTAGACGAGGCCGGCAAGGCATTGCCGCATGACGGCGCCACCAGCGGACGGCTGATGGTGCGCGGCCCTTGGGTCGTCAACCAGTACTTCGGACACGAGGCCCCGGTTACCGATGCGCACGGCTGGTTCGACACAGGCGATGTCGCAACGCTCGATCCGCTCGGCTACATGCAGATCACTGACCGGACAAAGGACATCATCAAGTCCGGCGGCGAATGGATCAGCTCGATCGAGCTTGAGAACACCGCCGTCGAGCACCCCGACATCACGTCGGCTGCCGCGATCGGCCTGCCGCATCCCAAATGGGACGAACGTCCGCTGCTCGTCTTCTCGAAGCGAGCCGGAAGCAGCGTGTCTTCAGCTGACGCCCTCGCCTTTCTGGCATCACACCTGCCGAAATGGTGGGTGCCGGAGGATGCGGTCATCGCGGACGAACTGCCACTCACAGCAACAGGAAAAGTCGACAAGAAGCAACTGCGGCAGATCCATGCCGGACACTACCAAGCACACGAGAAACAAGACTAGGATTCTGGGGAGGAATTCAGTGCACAAACATCTTTACTCATCAGTAGCGGCGCTCGCGATGGCCAGCGCCCTGACACTGCCGTCGGCCGCGCAATCAGCCCAGACGGACGAAAACGCAGGCCCGAAAAGGCTGCAGTCCGTCACGGTCACCGCGCGCAAGACGTCCGAGGACATCCAGGACGTTCCGCTGTCGGTTTCGGCTTTCGACGCCCAGGCCCTGGCCGATTACGGGTTCACCGATTCACTTGCGCTCGATGACCAGGTTCCGAACCTCGAAATCAAGACATTTGGCGGCAACCCGAACCTCTTCATCCGGGGCGTCGGCAACAATGACTTCAACGGCACGACCGTGTCGCCCGTCAGTATCTACAGCGACGACGTCCTGCAGGGCATGACCGGCGGCCAGCTCATGCAGATGTTCGATCTTGAGCGGGTCGAGGTTCTGCGCGGCCCGCAGGGGACCTTGTTCGGCCGCAATACGACCGGCGGCGCAATAAACTTTTACTCCCGAAAGCCCGGCAATACGCAGGAAGGTTATCTCCGCGTCGGCATCGGCAGCTACAATGCCCGAGAGGTTGAAGCGGCAGGCACGATCGTCGCGATCGAGGACAAGCTCGCCACCCGCATTGCCGGCAAGATGCAGGCCAATGACGGTGACCGCCGGAACCTGTTTGACGGCTCGCGCGCGAACGCCGCCGACCTCGCCGCGGTGCGCGCCATTACGCGGTACACGCCCAATGACGATGTCGAAGTGCTGTGGAACCTCCACTTCGGCCGCGACCGGTCCGACTACCATCAGGGCAAGTCGGTCGGCGTGATCAATGGCGGCAATGTGCTCGGCTATGTCGACCCGGTGCCGGGCGACGCCAAGTACATCAACGTCAACCGCACGGACAATCGCCACCACGCCGACACATGGGGCACCAATGTTGCCGTCACCTGGGACATTGGCGACTACACCCTGAAATCGGTCACCGCCTATGAGGATGTCGAAACCGATTATCTCGGCGATATCGACCAGAGCCCGCAGAGCCTCGATGAGCTGCGCTTCCAGCAGGATGGCGAGCAGATCAGCCAGGAGTTCAACCTCTCCTATGATGGCGGCGGCGACCTGACCTGGATCTCCGGCCTGTTCGCCCTCAAGGAGGATTTTGGCTACCGCACGTCCGGGCCGCTTTTCGGTGACGTGCCTGGGGCCGCGCTGCCACTCGATGCGCACTCGCAGCGCGATACCAAGACCTATGCGGTGTTCGGCGAGGCGACCTATCAGCTGACCGACGCGTTCAGCCTCACGGGCGGACTGCGCTACACCTACGAAGAAAAGGATGCGACGCTCGACAGCCTGCTGACCTATGGCGCCTTCGGCACCCAGCCGGCCGGTCTGACCATTCCGATCATTCCAGAGACCAGCCGCTCTGAAAGCTGGGACGCCTGGTCCGGGCGCATCCTTGCGAAGTATGAGTTCGGCGCCGACAGCATGGTCTATGGCAGCGTGTCGCGCGGCTTCCGGTCGGGCGGATACAATCTCGGCGCGTTCTTCGACCCGAACGAGTTCACCACCGTCGACCCGGAATTCCTGACCTCCTACGAGATCGGCCTGAAGACCACCCTGCTGGATGACCGGTTCCGCGCGAACATGGCCGTCTTCATGTACGACTATACCGACCTGCAGGTCTTCACCTTCACGCAAGGCTCAAGCACCGCCAACCCGATCGTGATCGCGCTGGAGAACGCTGCTGACGCCGAAGTCTCGGGCTTCGAGGGCGAGTTTACCGCCATTCCGGTCGACGGGATGCACCTGTCGCTCGGCATCGGTTATCTCGACGCGTCCTATGAGAACTACATCTCGCCCATCGCCGGCGACCTCAGCGGGAACAGGCTTCCCGGCGCGCCGGAGTGGAACATCAATGCGTCCGCGCAGCAGGAGTTCGCGCTGCCGAATGGATGGGTCCTGACACCGCGTGTCGAATACGTCTTCGTCGACCAGCGCTACTTCGACTCCAACCAGCTCGAGGCCATCAGCTCACGCGGATCGCATGAGCTCGTCAATGCGCGGCTTTCCCTCTCACCGGAGACCTCCGACTGGGAGATTGCCCTTTGGGCCAAGAATATCGGCGACGAGCAATACATCGTCGATGCCGCCGACCTCACAGCAACGATTGGCTTCATCCCGACCTATTACGGACCCCGTGAAAGCTGGGGCCTGGAAGCCCGGATCGAATTCTAGACAAACAGGAGACTGACATGCGCGAAGAAGAAGAACTGCTCTACAGCCCGAAGGATCTGAAATGGCACAGCCTCGGCAATGGTGCTCATTACCGCCTGCTGCGGGTGAGCCCGGAAACCGGACAGTTTTCCATCATCCTCAAGCTTGATGCCGGCGGCATGTTTGCCGGCCACTACCACCTCGGCGCGGGCGAGTTCCTGATGCTGAAAGGCGAGCTGAAATACAAGGACAGCACCGCCAAGGCCGGCGACTGGGGATATGAACCGCTTGGCGCGGTGCATGCCGACACCAATGTCGACATGGAAACCGAGCTGCTGTTCATCGGCTACGGCCCCATCGCCTTTACCGGCGAGGATGGCAGCATCGCCCAGATCCTCGACGCCAGGCTTCTCAGCGACGTCGCAGAAGGCAAGATCGAACCGGTCTCCTTCACGGTCGACGCCTGACAATCGATTTCCTCCCGGAAACTGAACCGGGATGCCGCGCCGCAAGGCATCACGGCATCCCGGACCCTTTTTTGACCATGAGGCGAAACATGCCAGCACTCGACGCAAAGATTGCCATCATTACCGGCGCCGCCAGCGGGATCGGGGCGGCGACAGCGCGCCTCTTCATCGCTGAAGGCGCATCCGTCGTCGGTATAGACCGCAACACTGCTGGCCTGGAGGCCCTGGGGGCCGAGCTTGGTGCCTCTTTCGCCTTTGTCGCTGGCGACATCACCCGGCGCACGACGCTGGATGATGCCGTGGCCAAAGCCGTAGACCGCTTCGGCGCGCCCAATATCGCCATTCTGAACGCCGGCATGGACGGGCCCATGGCGCCTCTGCTGGACATCGACCCGCAAGACTTCGACCAGGTTTTCAAGGTTAATGTCAGAGCGGCCTTTGAAGGCCTTCAGGTGTTCGGCCGCGCCATGCAGGAAAGCGGCGGCAGTATCGTGATCACCTCATCGGTGAACGGCCTGCGCGCCTTCGGCAATACGAGCCCGTACACCACCAGCAAGATGGCCGTGCTCGGCCTGGCCCGAGCTGCGGCCAACGATCTCGCCCAGTACGGCATCCGTGTGAACACAGTTCATCCGGGATTGATCGATACGCCGATGCTCAAGCGCGCCGAAGAAGGCCTGGCCCCAGGCGGGCAAGCGGCCCTGCGAGAGGCGCTGTCACAGACCGTGGCCCTGAAGCGCGTCGGATCGCCATCGGAGATCGCAAACACGATGCTGTTCCTGGCCAGTGACGCATCGAGCTATGTCACCGGCGAATCCATTGTCGTCGATGGCGGCTTCACCCGCCTTCTCAGCATGTAGGCATGAGTGCGGCCCGGTGCGCCGCCTCAGCAAACGCCCGGCTCAGATGGTTTAGGCTGCCCGTCCATGCCGTCGCTTCGGCCAGCGTCATGCAGGCATCGGCCCGGTAGCTACCGGGCAAGCCAAGCCGGCTTTCGAACTCGTTGATCGCCTCGATGGGCGCGTCCAGACGACCGTCCATCCACAGGCAGGCATGCACCAGGGACACTGTCCTGCCCTCCCGCATGCGTCGGCGCATCGCCAGTCCGGCCAGTTTGCGGCCGCCCACAAGCAGGTTGAACCGGCCATCGCAGGGCGCGTCAGGTGCCGGGCCGACCGACACACCGCTTGCCCCCATGGACGCGACCGCCGCGCCGAGCCCGTTCGCAAAATCCTCATACACCCGGTCGACCGGCGCGGCGTCGTGCTGGCTCGCCAGTATGCCGGACACGCACAGGACACCCGGCCCGTGAAAGACGCAGGCCCCGCCTGAGCGACGGAAGGTGACGGGCCAGCCCTCCGCAGCAGCGTGGGCTTGCGCGGCCTCGATGCCGGGCACTGACTGCCAGCGGTGCGGGACGACCAGGCATCGCGATTGCTGCCAGAAGGCCAGGCTAAAGCGCGCGGCGCCCTCATCAAAGGCTTGCTGGAAAAGCCGTTCTTCATGGGCGAGGCCGCCCGGCGCCTCAAACCGGACAATGTCCGGCGCGTCAGGGCGCAGCATCGAACGCCTCGAGCGCCTTGCAGAGGCTGTCCAGAAACAGGCCGGCCGGCTCTCCGTCGATGATGCGGTGATCGGCGGTCAGCGACAGCGGCAAAAGCTGCCTGACGGTCACAGCGCCTTCAGCATCAAGCGAGACCTGGTCTTCAAGCCGCCCGACGCCGAGCAGGGCCACCTGACCTGCATTCAGGATCGGCGTGAAATAGCGCACCCGCGTATGGCCGAGATTGGACAGGGTAAAACTGCCGCCCTTCATCTCCGACACGCTGAGCTTTCCGGACATGGCGCGCCCGATAAGGTCCCGGCGCTTGTCGGCGAGGGCCTTGAGGCTGTCATGGCCGATACCCTTGACGACCGGGGTCATCAGGCCGGCAGGCGTCGAGATCGCAATCGAAAGGTCGATGGGCTCACTGATGGTAATCGACCGATCATCGGCGGTTGCATTGAAGGCCGGAAATGCGCGAAGGGTCTGCGCGAGCGCAAAGATCACA
Organism: Henriciella mobilis; assembly: GCF_003576285.1. Classification (NCBI taxonomy): domain Bacteria; kingdom Pseudomonadati; phylum Pseudomonadota; class Alphaproteobacteria; order Hyphomonadales; family Hyphomonadaceae; genus Henriciella; species Henriciella mobilis. Next base: position 190,225 of record NZ_QWFX01000014.1, read on the forward strand.
CAGGCTTCCAGGCTGACCGGCTCACCCTGCTCTTTCCAGCCTCGCCGCATCTGCATCAGCGCGGTGATGTCGGCATCTCCGTGATAGGTCAGCTGCGCGCTGCCCTGCAGGGACGCCATCATGCGATCGGCAATCACCTTGCGGACACCGCGAAACGGTTGGGCCTCGGCCATTACGCGCTCTCGATCGTCGCGATGGTGTCGCCTTTCCGCACGGCCGCCTCGGCGACAACCTTGATGGTCAGCGTTCCGCTATCGGGGGCTTCGATCTCGGTCGCGACCTTCTCATTCATGACCTCGCTGATCACGTCGCCTTTCTCGACAGTGTCGCCACTGTCGAAGAACCAGGTCGAGATCGCCCCTTCGCTATCGTCATCCCAGCAGTCCTGGGGGATACGGACATCAGACATGAGCGCGCGCCTCCAGCATGGCCCATACGGCGCTGACGACCTTGTCGCTATTGGGCAGGACGGCATGTTCCATTTCCGGCGCGAAGGGCACCGGAATATCCGGATAGGAAATCCGCTTCGGCGGCGCCTTGAGGCGGACCTTGTCGCTCTCCGCGACCGTGGCGATGATTTCCGCACCCACGCCGTAGGAATGATAATCGTCATCGACACTCAGCACGGCACCCGTTTTTGCGACCGACGCCAGGAGGGTCTCCCGGTCCAGCGGTGCGATGGAGCGCAGGTCGATCACCTCCGCATCTATGCCTTTCGCCTCCAGGGCAGCGGCGGCATCAAGGGCCACGTGAACCGTATGGCCAAGGCCGACAAGGGTGATATCGCCCCCGGCCCGGACCACCTCCGCCTTGTCGAGCGGCACGGTGTAGTGTCCCTCCGGGACGTGCGTGATCGACCGCTGGACGGTGCCGAGCCAGCCCATGCCCTGCAGCGCCTTGTGGTACATGAAGATGACGGGGTTCGGATCGGCGATCGCCGCGGCCATCATCCCCTTGGCGTCATAGGCATTCGACGGGATGACAACCTTCATCCCAGGCAGGTGCCCAAAGGTGGCATAGAGCGTCTGGGAGTGCTGTCCGGCATCGCCATAACCGCCGCCAACGGACGTCATCAGCACCATCGGGCAGGTCACATTGCCACCGGAAAAATAGCTCTGCTTGGCGGCGAGGCTGTAGATCGCGTCCATGCAGACACCGAAGAAGTCGACGAACATCAGCTCGACGACCGGACGCATGCCCGCCGCGGCCATGCCGACGGCTGTGCCGATGAAGCCGGTTTCGGAAATCGGCGTGTCGCGGACCCGCTCCGGCCCGAACTCGTCCAGAAGCCCCAGCGTATTGCCGAACACACCGCCGAGCTTGCCGATATCCTCGCCCATGACGAGCACATCATCGCTCGCGCGCATATCCAGCGAGATGGCTTCGGCCATGGCCTTCGCGATCGTCAGTTTGCGTTTCTTTTCCTGCATGTCGGTCCTCAGGCAAAAACTGTTGTGAATGCGTCTTCCGGCTTGGGTGGCGCGGACTGGCGCGCATGCTCAAAAGCGGCTGCGACCCGGCTTCGGGCACCCTCTTCAAGCGCGTCGAGATCGCCGGCGGCCGCGCCCGCACTTTCCAGCCGCGCGCGATACCGGGTGATCGGATCCTTCTCCTGCAGCGAGGTCTTCTCGCCTTCGGGGCGATAGCCTTCAGCGTCGCCCATGAAGTGGCCTTCAAGCCGGATCGTCTCGATCTCGATCAGGCTCGGCCCGCCGCCGCCGCGCGCGCGCTCGATGGCCTGCCCCGCGACCTTGAAGACTTCATCGGGATCATTGTCCGGCACAAAATGTCCCGGCATGCCGTATGCGGCGGCACGCTCGGCATTTCCCTCAACGGCCGTCGCCTGGCGCTTGGACACCGAGATGCCATAGGCATTGTCCTCGATGACGAAGATGACCGGCGCCTTCCAGACCGCCGCCAGGTTCAGCGTCTCATGAAAGGCGCCCTGATTGGCCGCGCCCTCGCCGATAAAGGCGACGGCGACATCATCGGTCCCGCGCAGCTTGGCCGCCATTGCGGCCCCGACGGCCGGGCCCATGCCCTGCGCGATGATACCCGAGCAGCAGAAGTTCACGCGCGGATCGAACAGGTGCATATGCCCCCCGCGCCCGCCGGACAGCCCGTTGGCCCGCCCGAAGATTTCCGATGCCATGTCCTTGAGGTTCACGCCCTTTGCGATGGCGATATGGTGCGGCCGGTGCGTTGCCGTGACGGCGTCGGCGGGCCGCAGATGCGCGCACACGCCGACAGCACAGGGCTCCTGTCCGTCCGACAGGTGCATCTCGCCCGGCAGTGGCCCTTTGGCCATGTTGAAGACGGGCTGCTTGCCTTCGAAATAGGCTGGCTTGATGAGGTCCTCGAAGTGGCGGCTGGCCACCATCGTCTCATACATCCAGAGCGTCTGTTCGCGTGTCGGTTCCACCCCATCCTCCAGGTCGCATTCTTCTTGCGAACAGATTGGCAGCCGATGTGGAACGTCGCTTTACCCAGAGCGAAAGCAGTCTGAACCTGATAGTAACCTGATGAACGCTTTCGGGATCCTGGCTGGCGCCGGTGTCAATCTGATGCGAACCCGTCTCCATCAGCGCTGGAGGTGCCCTACCCTATCCAGCCAGAAAGCATCGCCTCAGATATGACCATCTGCCATATGAGTGGCCAATGCCCGAGCTGCGGGGGCCAGTTCGGAAGACCGCAGCCGCATCAGGGATATTTCGCGGCGCATATTGGGGTTCACCAGCTCATACTGGGGAAGGTCCGCAAAGGAACTGCCGAACTGCTCGGAACTTGGCAGGATTGCGCAACCTAAGCCGCTGCGTGCGAAAGCCAGCGCGGTGGGGATGAGGCGGGGCGTGAGGACAATATTGAGGTGGATGCCCGCCTGCGCGGATGCCGCATCGATCAGTGATCGGATTGTCGTCCCGCTGGTCATGGCAATGATGGGTTCGTCGGCGAGCTGATCCCAGGGTATGCTCAGATCGATCGGCTTTGCATGCTTGAGCCGGCCAACGAGAACCAGCCGGTCATGGAAAAGCGGTATGGAATGGATATCCTTGCTTGATGTCGTCCGGCTCAGAGCGAGGTCGATACGCCTGGCCCGCAGCAGGTCAGCCAGTTCCTCCCCCGGTGCATCGATGATGCTAACGAGGATATCGGGATATTCCTCCTGAAACCTGGCTACGATGTCCGGCAATATGGTGGCGGCCAGGGACGGCAGCGCCCCGATGGTTACACGCCCGCGTTTCAGCCGTCCGTACTCGGATAGGGTCAGAAGCGCTTCGTCAAATTCACCGAGAAACTTCTTGACGATATCGTAGAATTCGAGCCCGATTGATGTCGGCTCGACCGAGCGCGTACTCCGGTCAAAGAGTTTGACGGAGAAATCCGACTCCATCTGCTGGATCAATGCGCTGAGCGCAGACTGCGAGATAAGCACCGCTTCAGCAGCTTTCGTGAAATGCTTGTGCTCGACCAGGGCAAGAAAAGCTCGCAGGTGGCGCACATTGATCATGTCAGATCCTCGGACTCATTCGCGGGTGACGCAATCATAGCGCACCTGAAGCGCCTGAGGGCAAGATGTCCGCTTTCCGGGCCGGTCAGTTCCCCGATGCCCCGCCCTGTTCAGCCAAAGCCTCGTTCACATCGAGCCGTGCCTGCCATGGATCTTCGCCCGCCTCGGCGTTCTCGAATGTAATGTTCATCACATTCGGATCATCGCTTTCAAAGGCCGGCCAGTCCGGCAGGCCGGGTCCGTTGGGATCGCCTGTGCGCGCAAAATTCACCAGATATGAATTGATCAGAGCGGCTGCGTCCCTATCGGCCTGCGTCAGCGCCTCTCCATAACGCGCTTCAACCGTGTTGAGAAAGAACGGGATTTCGTTGGCATGCGGCATGCCTGACCACTCGTCACGCATCGACTCGGCGACATAGCCGTAGCGGTAATGATAGGCCGGGAAACCCGCCTTGGCCTGTGCCTTGACGATGAACCGGGCCGGCTCCTGCATGAAGCGGTCGGCATACATGAAGCGGCGCAACTGGCCGGGCTTACTGGCAAGGTCTGCGTAAGCCGCACGGGCCGCGTCCGGATCGGGATATTGCGCAAACAACTCTTCCGGCGAAAGCTCCGGCCCGAAGCCAATATCCTCGCTGACCGCACCAGCCATGGTTGGCACCTTGATTTGCCCGCCTTGCGCCAGAACGCGATCGGCGCCCTGCAGGATCGTGCCGTCGATCATTGGGCCGCTAGCTGGCGCCACCGGCGTGTTGAACATGCCTGTGCCCGCCACAACGGTTTCAGCCGGAAGGGCGCGCAGGCCAGCCAGGGCATCGGCGCCGTGGCTGGTGACCCCTGCCCATTGCGCAAAGCCCGCTCCATCAGCTTCAGCATCCGGAACGCTGTCTGCCTGAAGCGGCTTCAGCATGGAATCCATTCTCGCGGGGGCCGACATGGCGAGCGCGCGATGGAACAGGCCGTAGGCCTGGCTGCTGGTCAGAAGATTCACAACCGATCCGCCGCCCGCCGACTCGCCCATGATGGTGACGTTGCCAGGGTCGCCGCCGAAGGCCTCGATGTTTTTCTGCACCCATTCCAGCGCGGCGAGCTGGTCCATATAGCCGTAATTGCCGAGCCAGCCGTCATCTTCATCGGCTGCGGTGAGCGCGGGATGGGCAAAGAAACCGAACCGGCCGAGGCGATAGTTGAAGCTGAGAAAGACAATCCCTTCGCGCGCCGTGGGCCCGCCGTCATAGACTGCGGGTGAGGAGCCGCCATTCACCCAGCCTCCACCATAGATCCAGACAATGACCGGCAGGTCGTCGCCCGGCCGCGCGGCTGCCGGCTTCCAGACATTGAGGTAAAGGCAGTCTTCTGACGGCTCGGTGCGAAGCGGGGCCGCATCGGCGGCAAAGGGCACCTGCATGCAATCGCTGCCATAGCTTTCGGCCGCGCGCACGCCTTCCCAGCCTTCAGCGGGCTGCGGCGCCCGCCAGCGAAGGTCGCCAACAGGCGGCTTGGCGAACGGGATGCCCTTGAAGGCGACCACTTCGCCCTCCACCACCCCGGAGACCATGCCCGACTGTGTCTCAACAAGCGCTGGATCGGAGGTCCTGACTTCAGCTGCTGGGCCTACACAGGAGATAAGGCAGCTCGTTGCCAGCGCGAAAGCCAGAACGCGAACACTCATGCGGAGTCCTTTCGACGTCTCTTGCGGTTCCGAGACTCAGTTTTTGACGACGGGATGTCCAGAGGCATCGAGACGGATTTCCGGCAGACCAAGCGATTGCACCGCGCCAAGCGCTTCGGCGCTGTGACCGAGAGCGAAGCGGTACTCGCCGGACGCGACATGCCAGCCGCCCTCCTCCCACTCGCCGAGCAGGCGGGGATCGAGCGTCAGGTCCACCGCTGCGGTTTCACCCGGTTCGAGGGCTTGCTTGGCGAAGCCTACGAGACGCTGCTTTGGACCTTCAGGACCGGAGATCAGGTAGAGCTGCGCGACGTCGGCGCCCGTGCGCTCGCCCGTATTGCGCATCTCAAACCGGGCAGTGATACCATCATCGCCGTGGGCGAGGGCCAGCTTGCCATGCTCGAAACTCGTATAGCTGAGGCCGTGACCGAACGGGAAGAGCGCCGCTTCTCCCTTTCGGGCAAACCAGCGATAACCGATGTCGGAGCCCTCGATCGTATAGTCGGCCTCAAGCGTCTGGCCAGGCTCCCCACGCCCGAGGAAGCCAGGCTCAACCGTCTCCGCGCCATCGAGCTGCGGCCGTGGAAGCTGGTCCAGCGACGCAGGGAAAGTGATCGGCAGGTGCCCCGAGGGATTGACCTTGCCAAACAGGATATCGGCGATGGCCTCACCACCACGCGCCCCGGCATACCAGGCTTCCACCACGCCCGCGACGTCGTCGAGCCAAGGCATGACCACCGGTCCGCCGGTCTCAAGCACCACGATCGTGTTTGGATTGGCGGCTGCGACCGCCGCGATCAGGGCGTCCTGGCCACCCGGCAGCGAAAGGTCCGGAACGTCGAAGCCTTCGGTCTGGTACTGCGTTGCGAAAACAATGGCGACATCGGCCTGCGCCGCTGCGAGAGCCGCTTCGGAGGGATAGCGGCCATCGCGGAAAGTGACTCGCGCATCCTTCGCCATTTCGCGAATGGCGTCGAGCGGCGCGGAGCCGTGATACATGCGGTCGAACAGGGCGGCAAATCCCGATCCGCCATCACGCAGGAAGGGAATGGCGATCGACGGGCCATCATCGCCCATCACACGTGACGAGCCTCCCCCGGAAGGCGTGCCGGCATCGGCATGCCCGCCAATGACGGCAATGCTGCCGATGTCCGGGGACAGAGGCAGGGCGCCGCCCTCATTCCTGAGGAGGACAATGCCTTCCTGCGCCACCTTGAGCGCAACCTCTCCCCCATTCGGGGCTTCCTCATCGGTTTTCTCCGGTACAGCGTCGCCAATACCAACGGCGTAGATGGCATGCAGGATGTTGCGAACCATCTCGCCGAGGCGTTCCCGATAGCGCGGGTCGCTGCTGGCCGCTTCAAGCAGCGGCTCGCCGAAGAACAGGTCTTCGTCGAGCTGCGCACCGGACTGCTGGTCGAGCCCCGCCAGGGCGAAATCGAGCGCTTCCACCGCGCCCCAGTCCGACATGACAAACCCCTTATAGCCCCAATCGTCGCGCAAAACGTCTGTCAGGAGAAACTTGCTGCCGCAGCTGAGCGGACCGTTCGTGCGATTATAGGCGCACATCAGGGCGCCCGGTTCGGCCCGCTCGATGGCAATCTCGAAGGCAAGCAGGTCGCTCTCGCGCAGCGAAGCCCCGTCGATCTTCACATTCATGAAGTGCCGTCCGGTTTCCTGCGGATTGATCGCGAAATGCTTCATCGTGGAGATGACGTTCTGCGACTGGATGCCCTTGACGGCGGCGGCGCCGAGGATAGCCGAGTGCCAGGGATCCTCGCCCAGATATTCAAACGTTCGCCCGTTACGTGGTTCACGCATAAGGTTGATGCCGCCTGCCAACAGGACATTGAACCCCTTGAGGCGCGCTTCCGCACCAATCGTCTGACCGCCAAGTTCAATCAGTTCCGGGTTCCAGGTCGATCCCTGGGCCGTACCTGACGGCAACGCCGTGGCACCATCGCCGCGGGCGCCGCCAATCCAGGTCACGCCAAGGCTTGCATCCGTCTCGCGCAGGGCTGGAACGCCGAGACGCGGCACACCGGGAACGTAACCGGCCCCCGGAATGGATCCCTCAGGAGATTTGACGCCTGCGAACTCCATGGCCATGAGACCAAGCGTCAGGTTCGTACGCTCCTCATTGGTCATCCTGCTCTCGGTTTCGGCCGCGCGCTCAGCCGCCGCGTCTTCCTGCACCTGGGCGTCAGCCAATGCCGAAACCGATGCGGCTGCGAAGAGTATGGATGTAATTGCTGTGCGTGTCCGTCCCATGGATCAATCTCCGTTTTCTGTGCTGTGCGAGCGTATGGAGAAAGGCCCGCCCGTGCCGGTCTCCTCATATGTCAGGTTCAGTGTGTCGGGGCTTTCGCCCCGCTCCACCCAGGCTTCGATGAGGGCTTGCCTGTCGAAGTGGAAGGGTCCCGTCCCGCCGCCGCAATGCTCGACACCGGGAAGCAGGAAAAGGCGGTAGAAATCGCTCGTCATCTCTCCGAGGCGGGCCGTGACCGACGCGTGATAATTGATGCTGTCGAGCGGACTGACCACAGGATCGGCCAGGCCGTGATAATGCAGAAGCTTGCCGCCGCGTGCCGCAAAGGCCGAGAGATCGGGATCTGTCGCATCGACCGTGTCGCCGAGCTTCTCGAGTGCCAAAGCTACGTCCCGCCCGAGGTCGGCGTCGCGCCAGGTCCAGCTTGGATCGTCGAAAACCCAGAACCGCCAGAAGCTTTGGCGCGCAGGTACATCGCCGCGGCGGGGATCGGCCCAGTAGAGGCTCCAGCCGGGAAAATGCTCCGGCACAGGTCCGCCCGCTTCACTGCCTGGCAGCCATGGAGGATAGATGAGATCGCCCGTCTCCGGATCACGGGTCCCGGCATACATCTTCCGTGCCACCTCGACCTGCCGGGCCGTCAGGCACTGATCAGCCTCGCTCCCGGCTTCGCAAAGCAGGACACCTGGATCGAAATCGCACGATAGCGGGTCATCGATATAGGGCGTCGAAGGATCGCTGTCGCAGGCCTTCTGCGAGGCGCTGGCCAAGAGCGGCAGGGCTTCCTTCGGAAGGATGGGCGTTGCTGGCGCGCCCGGATCCCGATTGACGAGAAACTGGCTCAGAAAGGCTGTGTTCAGCCGGATTCGATTGTGCCCGGGCGCGCCGGCAATCACTCCGTCGAAGTCATCGGGGTAGCGCTGGACTTCCGACAGGGCCTGATGCCCCCCGGTCGAACAGCCCTCGAAATACCGGTACCGAGGTGCCTCGGCATAGTAGGCTTCAGCCATGCCGCTCGCCGCCTGGAGCGTGACATGGACGGCCCGGTGGGCCCAGTCGGTCAGCGCTTCAGGATAACCCACAGCGAAGGCGGGATCGTCACCCTTGTGGCCGGTGTCCGTTGCGACGGTGACGTAGCCCTGCCCGGCCACGGTCTCCAACGCCTCAAGGGGCATGTCGGACGAGTAGCCGCCATTGCCAAACATCTTCAGGCGGCCGTTCCAGTTTTCACTGGACGGCAGAAACAGCAAGAAACCGATACGCGACCCCGGCACGGGCGTGACGACGCCTTCAACGCGGCAGAGCCCGGTCTCCGGATCTGCGGTGCCAACCTCCAGAACGGTAACGTCCTTGTCCTGATAGCGACGAAGGGATTCGCAGCTGCTATCCGTCGCAAGCGGGCGGGCCGGGTCGGCCTGCGTCCTGTCGGGTGCCGCACAGGCCGGCATACCGCAAAGCGCGGCGAAGGCTGCGATCATGCCGCCACTCATTGGGCCGGCAATCGATCGGCGCGCCCGTCTCATATCACCCCCAGCATGAGGCCCATCACAGTCATGATCAGACTGATGGCGAACAGGAGGGGGATCGAGTAGCGCTGGTGATCGGCGAGCTCAATGCGGGCCAGGCCGACCAGCAGAAACGTCGCCGGGGTCATCGGGCTGACCGGAAAACCCGCTGTCATCTGCCCCATCAGGGCGGCGTGCGCCACATTCTCGACAGGGACGCCGCCCTGCGAGGCGATGTCCGCGAGGACCGGCAGGATGCCGAAATAGAAGGAGTCTGGGTCGAAGAGCAGGCTCAGCGGCACAGACAGGACGGCGAGCCAGACCGGTATGGTCGAGGCTGCCCCGTCCGGCAGAATGCCAGCCCCGGCGGTGCTCACGGCTTCAAGCATGCCCGAGCCGCGCATGATCCCCGTGAACACACCAGCGGCAAAAAGGATCGCAACCATCGACACGGCGGCCGGCGCGTGGCGCTTCAAAACCTCATCCTGCTTCTTCAGGCCGGGCACATTGACCAGGGCAGCAATCACAAGCCCGATCATGAAGGCACCGGCTGGCGGCAGCACGCCGCTGAACAGGGCTGCAACCACAAGAAGTACGATCAGGACATTGATGAAGAAGCGGACCGTCAGCCGTTCTGCTCCCTGCGCTTCGGACTGGACCGCACCTTCATGCGATGCAGGCGTGCCAATCGCCGCAAGGCGGCGTTTCTCACGCTGGCCAAGCAGCCAGGCGATGACCAGCGCGCTTGCAAGTCCGGTCGCATATACGGGCAGAAGCGGCATGAAGAGATCGATGACAGAGAGGTCCAGCGCGGTCGCCGCGCGGATGGTCGGCCCACCCCAGGGCAGCATGTTGCCCACGCCCGCCGCCATTGCCACTGAGGCTGCCAGGAGGCGGCGATCCATGCCAAGGCTATCATAGAGCGGCAACAGTGCGGGCACAGCAATCATGAAGGTCGATGCGCCGGAGCCATCGAGGTGGACGATGCTCGCCAGCAGCACGGTACCCACGGCAATGCTGGCCGGATTGCCCTTGGTCGTCTTAACAATCAGGCTGACCGCCGGCTTGAACAGCCCGACGTCTGCCATGAGGCCGAAGAAGAGGATAGCGAACAGGAACATCGCCGCCATCGGCGCCACAGTGACGATCCCTTCGGCTATGTAGCCGCCCAGCGCCCCTGCTTCGCCCGCCAGCAGCCCACCGACCACCGGAAAGGCGATCAGGGCGATCATCGGCGATACCCTCTTGGAGAGGATGCCGGCGAGAACGGCAAGAATGGTCAGAAGGCCGAGCGCGGCAAGCATCAGCCATCGTCTCCCGCAAGCGCGTATGCCGCCTCATTGAGAGTCTGGCGCAGTGCCTGCGTGCGTTCGCTGAAGGGGGGCGGGACGATGACATGCGTCATCAGCAGAGCGACCAGGTCGCGGTCGGGATCAACGAAGAAGTAGGTATTGCCAGAGCCCGACCAGCTCACTGTACCGGCCGGCTGCATGTCGGCGGCCTCACTCTCTGGTGTGCCGAGCGAAAAGCCATAGCCAAATGAAATCGGTGTGTCGGACCAGCCTGAAATTTCAGCATGCGGCGCGAACATTTCCTGGATGCTCTCTTCCGACACGATCTGCCGGTCCTGAAATTTGCCTTCCTGGGCCAGCATGGTCGCGAAGTTCAAATAGTCATGAGCGGTGCCTGCGATCGCCCCGCCGCCGTCGAGCAGGCGCCCGGTATCCCGGTAGTCGGAAGTTTCGACGGGCTCGATCACGTCGAGACCGTCCTCGCTGGCGACATAGCCGGTCACAAAGCGATCAAGCGTCTCGTCAGTGATGAAGAAGCCGGTATCGGTCATGTCGAGCGGCTCGAAAACCTTCTCCTCGAGAAACACGTCGAGCGGCTGGCCCGAAGACGCCTCTATGACCGCACCCAGCACCGTTGTGGAGTAGCTGTACTCGAATTTCGTGCCGGGCTGGTAGAGCAGCGGGGCATCCCCGATCCGCTCGACGAGCTGGCCGAGGTCTTTCGCCGGCGGGCCATCCTCCGGCGTTCGGCCGACCGGTGTGTCACGCATGACGCCATGCTTGCGGTAATACTGGTGTACGGGCGTATCGCCGGTGAAGTGATAGGCGATGCCTGAGATGTGGCTGAGAAGATCGGCTATCGTAATGGACCGCTCGGCCGGCTCAGTCTGCATGTCCTCCAGCGGCCCGCTGACATAGACCTGCATATCGCCAAGCGCCGGCAGGTATTTCTCGACCGGGTCATCAAGGTTCAGCTTGCCCTCATCGCGCAGGATCATGATCGCGACACTCGTGATCGGCTTCGACATGGAATAGAGACGGAAGATCGCATCTTCGGGAAGCTCTGTGCCGGATTCGACATCGAGATAGCCGGTGCGTACATGGGCAAGCCGCTTTCCGCCCTGCTCGATAATGGCGATCGCACCCGGGATCTTCTCCTCCTCAACCAAGGCCGAGAGCGCATTTTCCAACTCGGCAGCTGCGGGCGCAGGTGCTTGCGTCCCGGAAGCGGGGTCTTCACCGGCTACCTGTTGACTATCTGTCTTCTGGCAGGCTGCGCTGCCGATCAGGATGCCCGCCAGAAGCGTCGTCAAAGCAATGCGTTTCATGATCTAGCCTGCCTTTCTTGCGCTGGCGTCGTCACCCACAATATTGTCATCGATCAGAGCGCGGATGTCGTCCGACGTATATCCGGCTTCCGCTAGCACCCTGCTGGCATCTGCGCCAAGACCGGGGGCCCCCTCGTCAGGGCCGGCCTCTTTCGTCAGGACACGGAAGGGCGAGCGAACAGAAACCATCCGGCCTTCCGTGGGGTGTTCGAGGTGTTCAAACAGGCCCGCTTCGGTGAGATGCTGGTTGTCGAAAAGGTCTTCCAGCTTGTTCACATAGGCGCACGGCACATCCCGCGCCTTCAGAAGCGTCATCCACTCTTCGGTTGTCTTGGTTGGAGTCAGCTCGTCGATGATGGAGTACAGATAATCGATATGCTGGCTTCGTTTCGACGGATTGAGGACTCGGTCATCACTGCACATGTCCTCGCGCCCGACCAGTTCGAAGAACTTCACCCAGTGCGCCGAAGTGTAGGGAATGACGCTGATGAAGCCGTCCGCCGTCCTGAAAGGTTTCCTGTATGGCGACTGCAACCGGTCGTAGCCGGTGCCTCCCATGGGCGGCTCGAAGCTGCGCCCGCCCAGTTGTTCCACCAGAAGGAAGGACACCATGCTCTCGAACATCGGCGCCTCGATACAGACCGACTCGCCCGTGCGCTGTCGGCTTGCATAACCGGCCAGAGCACTGAGGGCGAGATGCAGCCCACCAACTTTGTCGGCAATGATCGTGGGCAGGAAACGCGGTTCACCATTGGCGTTCGCATTGAGATAGGCCAGCCCCGACAAGGCCTGGATAGTGTCATCATAGGCAGGCTCATCGGCGCTTGAGCCGTTCTGACCGAACCCGCAGGCATAGCAGTAGACGAGGTCAGGCTTGACCGCCTTGAGCCGCTCATAGTCGATACCAAGCTTCTTCGCCGATTTCGGCCGCATATTGTGTATGACGATGTCGCAGTTTTTTACCAGCGACAGCACGACTTCCTGTCCTCGTTTTGTCGAAAGGTCGATCGCGAGGGAGCGCTTGTTGCGGTTACAGTTCATGAACCCCGCACCCATGGATTCACTTCGTCCGGGCCGGACATATCGGAAGACGTCGCCTCCGAGAGGCTCGACCTTGATGACATCTGCCCCCATGTCGCCGAGCAGCTGGGTCGCATAGGGCCCCAGGACAACCGAGGTGAAGTCAAGGATTCTGACGCCGCGCAGTAGTTCGATCACGCTTGTTCCCCGAGTATTCCAAGAGTTTCAGTTGACTGGGCGTCCAGCGAAGTTCTTCCGCCTTCCGTCCAGTGAGATGGGGCGCTCTCCGTGTCGCGGGCCTCGGCCGGGAGGAAGCAGGGATAGCCGAGGATCGCACCGCGGGAGAGCGCCGTGCACCACCTCCTTGATCACATGCGCAACGACAAGGAGACGTAGGCCTGCCGGCCAAGCGCATCGGCCAGGGATGGCAGGTATCCGGTGAAGGCGGCAGCAGGCGGCTCTTCATCGAGCACGTTAATCGCGCCGACCGCCAGCCGGTAATTGTCCGCTTCACCGAAGGTGTAGGAGTACTGGACATCATAAACCGTCCAGCTATCGACCTCGCCGCCGCCGATGTCGTCATCGACAGAGCTTGTGTGACGCATCAGGACATTGGCTGCATGCCTGTCGCGCTCCCAGCTGAGGCGCAGATTGTTGCGGAACTCCGGTGCCGGAGCCCCTGGATTGGTCGCGTTACGCCCGCCCAGGGCATCGATCACGGGCTGGTTCGGCCCGAGCTGGACATCATAGGTCGTGATAAATGTCGCCATATTGTCGATGGTGAACGTGTTTGCCCCGACATCCTTGGAGTAGTTGAGGCGCACATCGAACCCGTCCGTCTTGTTTGAACCGGCATTGAAATAGCCGATATCAACTGCCAGCAGACGCCCGAACTCGTCACGCTGGACACGCGGGCCGTTCGGGTCGGCATTGATGACCTGCTGGGCCGCTTCGAGCGCAATCCGGTCGGTGAAATCGAAATTGAAGTAATCCACCGAGAAGATCAGGTCGTCTATCGGATTCAGCGTCACGCCGAGATTGAAGTTTTCCGACTGCTCGGGCTTCAGATCCGGGTTCGAGACGGTGCGGATCGTGCGGAACGTGCCGGTATCCGTGGGGTCGAGCGGGTCGACCGTCTGGCCAACACCCGAGACGACCTGGTCGGAAACGGTTTCCTCGATATCGGGCGCTCTGAAGGCTGTACTGTAAGAGCCCCGCAGCGCCAGCCAGTCCACGGGACGCCAGTTTGCGGCGATCTTCGGGTCGGTCGTCGTGAAGCTTCCATAGTCCTCATGACGCACAGCCAGCTGGACATCGAGGGTGGGCAGCACCGGCAGGTACATTTCGGAGAACAGGGACTCGATCTGACGTTCACCCTGGCCTGGCGAGGATTGGCCGACAAAGCCGAACCGCGCGTTGACGATCCCGGAATCGACGAACGTTTCCTGCTTTTCTTCGCGAATCTGGGCCCCGAAAGCAACGCCGGCCGTGCCCCCCGGAAGCTCGAAGAGATCGCCGGTAATGACACCTTCCAGGTAGCGAAGCTCGCCGATCTCGCCGCGCTGATAAGGCGTCAGCACATTGTAGGATGCACGCGGATCGCTCTGGTTCTGATCGGCACCGAACGGGCTAAAGAAGACGCAGTTGCCTTCGCCCGGCACTTCGCTGCCGGCAGGCTCGCCGAACGGGCTGATCTGGCAGTCCGGACCACCAAATCCGTTCAGGGCGTTTTGCGCCGCAATAAGGTCGGTATCGCTCGTTTTGAGCACGAAGTCTTCGCGCGAATACGCACCGAACACATCGTAATTCCAGTTGTCCAGCCCGAAGAGTGGCCCGCGAGCCCCCCCGACGAGATGGATGGAATCCAGCTCGACACGCTCGACCCGGTCGGGAGACTGGTTGCCCAGAAGGCGGCCGGCAAACTGCGTATCCACGCCGAATGGGTTATAGGGGTTTTCGGCGGGCACGGTGAGCGTGCCGGTCGTGATCGGGAAGCTGGCGATGCCATACCGCTCGGTGCCCTGCTGGTGATAGCGGCCTTCGAAGTACAGCTCATGCTCGGGGGTCAGGTCGTAGCTGGCATCGGCATGGACCAGCGTGATGCGCGCCTTCGGCTTGACCGGATTGCGCTGCTGGTAGCTGAAGCGGCAGGATCCGTTCGGGAACTCGCCTGGCCCGGCATAGATGCCGCCCGTTCCTTCAACCGTACAATGCGGGTCGGCAAACTGGACGACGTTTGATCCGGTCTGCGCGGAAATCTGGTCGTATAGCTGGGAGTAGTTGATCGGCCCGTTGACGCCGTTGTCGATGATGACATCACCACCGTTAGGCCCGACCGGGCGGCTGCTGAGAATGTAATTGCCGGGCTGGGCCAGGCCGGACGTATTGTCGAAATTCGTGACGTCGCGCTCGAAGCCCTGCAGCTTGTCCTGGTATTCATGGCTGAAGGACAGGACGGCATCGAGCTTTTCACCCGACCCGCCAATCATGCCCTGCACGGTGTAGCCCGGCGCATCGGCAATGTGCGTGTACTGACCACTGAGCGCAATGCCCTCGAAATCCTTTTTGGTGATGACGTTCATGACACCGGCAATTGCGTCCGAGCCGTAGAGCGCTGACGCGCCATCAAGAACCGTCTCAACCCGGTCGACTGCGATCGTCGGTGTCAGGCCGACAAGGTTGGTATAGCCGTCGGTATTGGCGACCCGGCGCCCATTCAGCAGGACCAGCGTCGACTGGACGCCAAGGCCGCGAAGGTTTGCCGAGCGCGTCGCACGGTCATCCGCGCCGCCACCCGCAAGGTCCTGGGCCCCGCCGACCGAGCCGATATTGGCCGTGTTGAGATTCAGGACTTCTTCAAGGTTCGTCATGCCCGAGGCTTGGAGCGTCTGTTCGCCAACCGTCAGCGTGGGCGAAGCCATCTGGTCCTGGGACTGGCGCCCCAGATAACTGCCGGTAACGACGATCGTCTGTTCACGCCGCGTTTCTTCTTCCTCATCCTGGTCCTGGGCATGCGCGGCCTGGCCAACCAGCATCGACCCGCCAATCATGGCGAGGGACACAATGGAAACTGTTTTCAACAAATGACTCTTCTGACGTTCTGAAACGCTCATGAATTCCTCCCTAGTCATACCTTTTACCGGCGTTTCTCTGCTCGCCGTGGAACGGACGCTATAGGAGTTTTATTATTCAAAAAAATTCAAAAATCGGATCGATTTATCGGATTACAAGATAAATCGAGGGGGCTGAGGGCGAATCTCAAGCAGCCTTGCAGGAGGAAGCTTGTCAGGAGGACGACCTGACCACCCATCACTTCCCGGTACCGCGCGACCATTCATGTGGCGGCCAACACTCCCGATCTCTTGCATTTCAGCGCCACAGGATCCAAGCCGGGCCGCGATGATCGCTTCGGTGCCCCGTAACGCTTGATCGCCTTGCGCAAGAAACCTCAGAGCGGCTGATTCATCCTGCGTTTTCGTGGCAAAACTCTCCAGGGCTTCATCTTCGTGATCGGCGGCTCACCAGTGAATACGTGTTTCTCCTTTGATCTTCGCGAAGACCTCGGCCTGGCGTCAGCGCAATTGGGTGATCTGTTTCATGTAACCCGTTCGGCAGGCGCGGATTCTTGCCGGCGAACATTGATCCATGACGATTAAACGCACATCACGACCGCGAGCCGGATGATATCGGGCGTCGTCCTGTAACAGCGAAATGGATGTTGAGGCATGAGACCAAGCTGAGAGGGGCGCCCCATCAGCTTTATCCACCTGTTCCGCTGACAATGCTCTGAAAGCCTAAAATCGCGCCTTGATACCGACGCCCCACTTGCGGGGCTCGTTCACGGCGCCGTTCGGGAAAGACCCCAACTGGGTGACCTGGGTGACATAGCGCGCATTCGATACATTCCGGCCAAACACCGAAAGTTCGATGCGCTCATCAGGCGATACCAGGCTCACGCGAACGCCGAATTCTGCAAAGCCGTCGCCGCGAAAGGCATTGTCTCCCTGGTTGACCTCGAGAAAATAGGTTTCCGATTGCGTCTTCACATCGCCGCGGATCGAAAGCGTCCCCCATTGGGGCAGAAGGATCGAATACTCGGCTGCCAGATAGCCCTGCCACTCCGGAGCGCGGCTCAGCCGGTTGCCGGTGATCGCCTGGGACTCCAGCGCGACGGGCGCGCCGATCAGGAAAAGCTGGTCTGCCGGCACAGCGGGCAGGAAGCCTTCGGTGAACTCGGCATCAAGGACCGCGACGCTGCCATTCAATGTCAGGCTCTCGAAGGGCCGCACCGCAAACTCCAGTTCACCGCCGCGCACATCTGCTGCCGCCGCATTCTGGATATCGACACCGCCCGTCGGGATACCAATACGCACCTGCAGGTTCGAATAATCGTACTGGAAGACTGACGCATTGATCCGTACCTGCCCCTGCAGCCATTCGGTCTTCGCGCCGATCTCATAGGCATCAATCGTTTCGGGCTGAAAGGCTGGCGTCAGTCCGAAGGAATTGAAGCCGCCGGATTTGAACCCCTGCGCAAAGCTTCCATAGAGCAGAACGTTGTCGCTTGCCTGATATTCGAGAACGGCACGCGGAGACAGGTCATCGAATGAAGCCTCATCCTGGAACCGTACTTCCCGCGGCGCCCCGACCGGAAAGGGCGTGCCCGCCGTCAGTGTCAAACCAGCAAACGGGCCCGCAGCCGGGATATTCGGGATTGTGCCACCATTGAGGACGGACAGGGCAAATCCGGTGTTGAACGACTTCATCTCCCGGGTGTAGCGCAGCCCGCCGGTGAGCGCCCAGCGATCATTCAGCTGATACGTCGCATCGAGGAAGGCGGACCAGGAATCCAACTCATTGAATGCATTGAATTCGGCACGCGTACCAAGGCCGAACAGGCCGGATACATTGTCGACAATGAACGGGCTGAGGGCATTGTCCTCATGGATGTAGAAAACACCGCCGATCCACGACAATGGCCCTGAACCAGCTGCCGACAGGCGTATTTCCTGAGTGTACTGATCATTGTCCGAACGTCCGGTGTTTCGAAAAAAGCTAGCCCCGGTGCCATCGGAGTCCTGCGCGCCGTGGAACTCGTAGGCGCGGTAAGCCGTGACTGATGTCAGCTCTCCCCAGCCGAGATCATATTCTCCTGTCAGGCTCGCCGTGACGGCATCAGACCGGAAGAAATTCTCAGCATCATAGCTGAATGCGTTGGCTTCGATGATCGACTGAAGTCCCGGGCGCAGCCGAAGCGGATTGCCGGGACCGCTGAACAGGTCGGACAGCTGAAGCGTCGCAGGCACGGCGTCACGCTTCTGGTATTCGATGCTACCGAGCAGTTTCAGCCTGCTGTTTGCCTGCATCAGCAGCTTGCCGCGCGCCGTCAGGTCCTGTGAGCTTCCGACGCGCTCGCCATTGATCGTATTGGTCCCGAAACCGGAGCGGTCCGAGTATCCAATAGCCAGCCGGCCAAGCATGTCTTCGCCCGCAACCGGCCCCGAAAGGGCGCCGGCAAGACGATACTCGCCAAGATCGGTGTAGGCCGCTTCGGCATAGCCCGACGGGGTTTGCGTTGGATCAGCCGTTGCGACGAGGAGCGCGCCGGCCGTCGCGTTCCTCCCAAACAGGGTGCCTTGCGGGCCCCGCACAATCTGAATGCTTTCCACGTCGACAAGGTCGGCGGTGGAAAAGCTCAATCGCGCCAGGTAGACGTCGTCGAGATAAACGCTGACGGGCTCGTCGGCGAACAGGTTGGCACCGCCATTGACGCCGCCCACCCCTCGAATACTGAGCGGCGCGGCCCCGTAACTGACCGAGTCGGTTGCAACCAAGCCGGGGACGGCGGCTGTCAGGTCCTGCAGCGTTCGAATATCGTTTTCGTCCAGGAATTTCCGGTCAGCGGTCGTGATGGACGCTGGAACGCTTTGCTGGTCCTCCGGCTTTCTCTGAACATTGACGATCACGGTTTCCAGTGCGCGGGCACGGTCTTCGGGAACGCTCTCGGTCTGTGCGCTGGCCATTGATGGATAGGCTGAAAGACACAGGATTGCCCCGGCGACCGACTTGATATGCTCCGGCCTGAACACGGTCATTTCCTAGGCCCGAAGCAGTGTTACACCCGGCTCGGACGCGCTGAGATCAAGCAACTTGTCCAAAACGCGGGAAATTTCCTCCGCGTGGGGGGAGTTCGATGACCATTTGCGCATCTCATCGACGAACCGGATCGCAATATCCTCATCGCCAAAGGACTTCGCCTCATCGATCGCGGCTTTGGCGTCTACATACTGCCCCAGCCCACACAGTGCCCAGGCCAGCGAACAGCGTGGCTGGTAGTAATTCGGGGTCCGGATGATGGCATCACGGCATGCCGGCTCGGCCGCCTCGTAGTCCAGCATGAAAAGATGCGCCGTGCACCGATAGGTCGCCCACAGGCCAAACCTGGGATGGTGCGGCGCACGCATCTCCGATGTCCTGATCTTTTCCAGGCCGGTGGGATCGGCATGCCTCAGGCATTGCTGCCACCCGAGAACAGCGGCGGCGTGCGCGCTGATGGGGTCAAGCCTGATGACGCGATCCAGGTATCCGATGGCCGTGTCGGGATCATGGAACATGGTGCTGACAATGCCCGCGGCGGCGAGGACGTCAGGATCGTTGGGCTGAGCTGCGAGGGCCTCGGCAACGAGCCTGTTGGCCAGCGCTCTTGTCGCGTCTTCGTCATCGGTCCATTTGCTGACGACGTTCTGGCTGAGCTGAACCGCCAGCTCAGCCTTGATAAGGGGATTGTCCGGCTCAATCGCCAGGGCATCGACAAGCAGTGCCTCGATCTGTCTTGCTGTGGCGGGGCCGTAATTCGCTCGCAGGTTTTTTGCCTGCTGGACGCGTTCATAGGCGCCCAGCGAGAACTCCCTGAAAGAAAACTCGTCGGTTCGGTGGGAGGCCTTCACCTTGGAGGCCACAGCCGTCGATATATCGAGAACGATCTCGTCCTGAAGCGCGTAAAACCGCTTCATGCCGGCCGTGTACTTCTTGGACCAGACAAGTCGCTCGGACACTGAATCGACGAGTTCGACGCGAATGGTGATTTCATCTTCGAACACGGAGAAGGTGCTATTCACCAAGTATCGCACGTTTAGCGCCTGCGCGATTTTACTAAAAGCGACCCTGTTCGCCGCAAGATACGCGGTCGAGCTCGGTGCGGCGACCTCTAGTGCAGAAGATCGCGACAGGAGCGCTGACAGGTCGCGCGTGATGCCATCGCACAGCAGCGTGTAAGCCTTTGTGTCGCCGATTTCCGTTACCGGCAGAACGCATAAGGAAAAAGGTGAAAGGTCCTGCGCCCGCGACGGCATGACCGCCGGGCGCGCCGCCCCGGGGATCTCCCCTGCCTGACTGACGGCCTCGCGGTCGACTGTGGCAGAAAGATAGTAGCCCTGCTTGGGCACAGTCTTGACCAGGTCGTGAACCTGGTGGGTATCAGCGAAAGCCTTGCGCAGAAGGTAGGCCAGCCGCGTCAGGCTTTCATCGCCGCCATCAGACTGCGGCCAGATGCGTTCGATCAGTTCGGCCCTTGTCCAGGTTTCCTGCGGGCGTTCGGCAAGCACTTGCAGCATTGCCATGACTTTCGGTTCGACCGTGCAAACGCCGTACTGACTTTGAATTTTCAGCGCTGCCGGCTCGACCAGGCACGATTTGATCATCAGCCGGTCGAATGAAAGCGAGCGATCGAAGTTCTCGTTTATTGTCAAAACCTTCTCCACCGCGGGAGCGGCCTTGAAGGTTAGTCGGTCACCGGAAGTTTCTCAATTTTTTTCTCACCCCATCATATTTCCATCAGGATTTCTGGGTTTAGCCGCGCGAACCTCTCCAGCAATTCCAGCCATAGGCGGCGGTTCCAGCAGCGCCTGATTTTCCAGGTCCTGCGCTTCGTCTGCGCCTCCCGTCGGCTGGCCATCATTATCGCCAGGGGTACCGGGCGACCTAGAACAGAGGGAACGACAACCATGTCTCGTCAGTCTTGCAATGGCAGCTTTCTATCAAGCGCAATTACGGTTTCGGTGATCGCACTGATGGCTGCTCCAGCAGCCGCTCAAAACCTTCCGCAAAAAATCTCCGCCGGCGACGAAATTTCCTTCAGCAACACCATGACCGTGGGCGACACGGTCGGTGGCGGCGCATGGGTCAATGAAACCGACGCAAACTGGAAGCGCGGCATCATCACCGCCATCGAGGTCTGCGCGGGCGCTTACGTGAACAGCATCACCCCCTACTATAACGGCCTGCGCGGCACGACCTTCGGCGGTCCCGGCGGGAACTGCGACACATGGACAGTCCCGACGGGACAGTTCGTCCAGTCTGTCGAAGTCTGGTCGGGCGCCTGGATGAACAAGATTGTCTTCACGACCAACAAGCTCGAAAAGTCGCCGGTCTATGGCGGCGATGGCGGCAATCGAAAGGTCTGGGAAGATCCCGAAGGCGGCTCGCTTCGAAAGATCGACGGCAAGTTTGGCGACTATGTCAACGGCCTGCGGCTGGGCTTCACCTATCCCTACTATATCGAGAACTTCCAGTATCCGATGCTGACCGAGCCCGACAAGCTGAAGGAGTTCCTGCATCCGCGCCCGCCAGAACGGGTGGATTATCAGGAAGTTTCGGCCTGCCGCGACACCGCGGACGGCTATGCAGAGCAAAAGGTTACCGTGACGGTCAATGAGAAGGAGAGCCACAGTTTTTCGTTCGGTGGCTCGGCCACGATCGGCCTGGAGACCGAAGTGATGGTCGGCGTTCCTGACGTCGCCTCAGCGACGGTTCGCTCGAAGGCCGAATTCTCGGTGTCCTTCGAAGAGACGAATTCGATCGAAAAGGACTATGGCTACAGCGTCGAGCGGCCGGTCCGCGCCCCTGGCGGACAGAAGAAGGCCGTTATCACGACGATGAAAAAGGCGGACGTGTCCATGCCGTTCACCTACGACCTCGTCCACTACAAGCAGGGCAACAAGTCCCGTATCGTCTCCAGACAACCCTATAGCGGTGTTTACAGCGGTGTGCGCGTCGCCTCGGTCACGACCGACCAGATCGCCATCGATTGCGCCACCGGCAAGCCTCTGATTTCCGTGGCAGAGCAGACCGCCCCTGCCCCGAGCGTTCAGACAGGCGGCGCAGCCACGGCTGCGGTCTCCACAGCGTCTACAGAAACACCTGCCGCGGTGACGCCCTTCACCGTCAGCCAGGTCGTCACGTCGAGCGGGGGCATCTTTGAAAAAGGCGATGAGGGATACTGGCACGAACTGTCGGAAATGGGGGACGTACGGTTCACCTTTGAAGTCATCGACCGCAACGAAGACTGCATCTACCTGCTCGACGTGGCACGCGGGATCCTGATCGTGCTGAACCTGGCGAGGGACAAGGTCGAGTATGCGGCCAGCGTCGATGAAGAGCCCTTCGATCTCTACGACATCACCAGCAAGTCCTGAGTTCCAGCACACCGGAGACCACCGCCATGCGCCTGCAATCCATCATGAGCTCGCTTGTGCTCCTGCCCATCGCAGCAATCGCTACACCGTCGGCCGATGCGCAGAACTTGAAGGCCTGCCAATGGGGAAGCGCTGGATATTCCTGGCCCATGAAAACGACCAACGGGACCAGGGTCGCCACCGCAATTTCCGGCAATGTAATCCTTTATCCGCTCGCCAACCTGGTTCCCGGCAAGGTGGAGCCGGTCGGAAACTTCTGGAGCAGCTCAGGTTACAACTGGGTGGACGACTTCAATGGCGACGGCTTCGACGACATCGCATCGGCCAACGGGACCACGATCCATATGCGGTTTCAGGCGAAAAGCGAGGAGATGTATGAATGCCGGCACGAGGTCTACAACGGCCAGTCGACCTACAAGGCCGAAATCTACAGGCTGGCCGGCTTCCAGCGCGATTCCGTCCCGGTCTCCGGATTTTGGGGGGCGGCCGGCTATTCGTGGACAGGCGACTTTGACGGTGATGGGCGGGCCGACATTGCGACGGCCTCCGGCAACCAGGTCCGAATTCACTTTTACGACTTCACCGGTTACACCGAGCCCCGGACCCAGTGGCTGTATGACCGCGACCAGGACCCGATTGTCTTCAGGCGCGAGCCCAGCAATTCCCGGTGTACGACGTTCGCTAACGATTACGGAAAGTTCGTAAGCCAGACATGGACGGTATCGGGCGGCTGGGGCGCTTCGGACTATACCTGGGCAGCCGACTTCGACGGCGATGGCAAGACTGACATCGCGACCGCGAATGGCAGCAATATCAAGGTGCACAGCCCGAAGGGCGGACGCACGGGCGGCTTCAACAGCAAGGACTTCTCGGTGCCGATGCCTTGGGGCAGCGGGGGCTATACCTGGGCAGCCGATTTCAACAGGGACGGGAAAGCCGATATCGCATCGGCCAGCGGCGGGACGGTCTCCATTGCGATCGCCCAGCCGGTGAACCAGCCAGGCGTCCTGACAGGATTTTCAGTAGACCAGCAGGGGTGCTGTCAGTCTAATGCGAACCCGTCTCCAGCATCGCGATTTTGAGACTCTCTAGGCGGCCAGAAGTTGGCGCCATTCGAACATCGCGGCGTCGCGTTTCGCTTTGAAGGTCTGTCTATGGTTGATGTGCCGGTCGAGATTGAAGTGATTGTGAAACGAGGCGTGGGTCGAGGCGAATTTCTGTAGGTTCGACATCCGCCTGAACCTCAGCATCGCCCGCTCTCTTCGCCGGAACGGCAGATGACTATTCTCCGCCCGATTGTTCAGGTGACGACCGACCTCCTGGCGGTCGTGATTTCCGATCATTTTCATGGCTGCGCCGTAGGATCGAAGCCGGTCAGTCACCACAGTCTTTGGTGACCCATAACGCTTCATCGCTTTCTTGAGAAACCTCAAAGCCGCTGATTTATCTTGGGTTTTCGTGACATAGCTCTCAAGGACTTCGCCCTCGTGATCGACGGCACGCCAGAGGTAATGGGTCTCGCCGTTGATCTTCACGAACACCTCGTCGAGGTGCCACTGCCATTGGGTGACCTGGCGCATGTAGCTAGCTCGGCGAACGCGAATTTTACCCGCGAACATCGGACCGAACCGATCGACCCACAGCCGGATGCTTTCGTGGCAAACGTCGACGCCGCGCTCGTGGAGAAGATCTTCGACATTCCGCAATGAGAGCGGGAAGCGGACGTACATCATGACCGCCAATTGGATGATCTCGGGCGATGTCTTGAAATAGCGGAACGGATTTCTTGGCATTGGACGACATTAGTCGCACCGCCCTACCCGCTCAATCGGCCGGTTCCGTTGACAATACCAACGCGCATCTTCGCCAGCCGCTCATCCATGATCTTTTCGGCATCCGCGATAATCCGGTCGATCAGCTCCTTGACGGTCGGAATATCGTGGATGAGGCCCTGGATCATGCCGGCGGACCAGATGCCGTCGTCGGCATCGCCCTTCTCCATCGCCGCACGCCCGCGCACACCGGCAACGAGGTGCTGGATATCCTCGAACTTCGCCCCGCCCTTGGCCTCGATGGCAACGACTTCCTCACTCACGGCATTCTTCATCACACGCGCTGTGTTGTGGAGCGTCCGGAAGATGAGCTTGGTGTCGCGCTCGTCATTCTCGACCATCTGCTTCTTGAAGTTCTCATGAATCGGCGCCTCTTTCGTGACGCAGAAACGGGTGCCCATATTGATGCCGTCCGCGCCGAGCGCGAGCGCCGCGACGAGGCCGCGCCCATCGCCAAAGCCACCGGAGGCCAGCATCGGTACTTTCACCTTGTCGGCAGCCGCCGGGATGAGGATCAGGCCGGGAATATCGTCCTCGCCAGGGTGGCCGGCGCACTCGAACCCATCGATGGAGATCGCATCGGCGCCCATGCGTTCGGCCGACAGCGCGTGGCGAACCGCGGTGCATTTATGGATCACCTTGATGCCATGTTCCTTGAAATGGTCGATATGCTCCTGCGGCTTGTAGCCAGCCGTCTCGACGATCTTGATCCCGCCCTCGATGATGGCCTGGCGGTATTCGGCATAGGGCGGCGGCTTGATGGCCGGCAGGATGGTCAGGTTCACGCCGAAGGGCTTGTCGGTCATTTCCTTCGTGCGCGCGATTTCCTTGGCGAGGTCCTCAGGCGT